>NZ_JBXENU010000001.1:0-1375734 GCF_059383715.1 Paenibacillus sp. J31R34 | reverse complement strand
AATTGGGGACAAATGCTCCTCCAGCTCTCCGTCTTTTTCCCTGAACGGATCAGTCAGCACCTGCGTTAACTTTTGCTTCAACAGAGTTTACACAAAATTGTTGACAGACCCCTAACGGAGAACGTTAGTTCAACAAAGCGGCGGCAGTCTAATACTTTATTTTCTCGTTCATGGCTGCCGCCGGGGAAAATATTTGGGTCAGTCTAAAACTTATTTTTCAATACCTGATATTTTTCAAACTCTGAAACAGCGTCAAATCAACCAATCCAGTCTAAAACTTTATTTTCTTTGGACAATTATTCTATTCCAATCCTGTTTTTACTGGTATTGTTTCAATCCACGCACTCACATAGAGTGCGACATTTTTTTCTGAGAAATCAACTGCGCCCACAAATGGTTTCAATCCACGCACTCACACAGAGTGCGACGTACAATGTGGACTTGAACGATCCTGGGGCAAAAGTTTCAATCCACGCACTCACACAGAGTGCGACAGCGGAAAAGCACATAATTTATTCCATAATCGCATTAATGCTGTATTTTTTCAACAAAATCAATGAAAGAAAAATCAACCGAGGTATTGACTTTTATCGAAACAGCACATTTTCGTCATTATTCGACAAAATCTGAGGTGCGAGAAACCTAGGGTTTTTATGTGAGCTTCACATTCGCACCAAAAAAACGACCGTGAAGAATTAGGTCTATCGAAATAAAATGTATATGTAAAACGTTTTTAAACAAGTTCTACCTCTACTCGAAATAAGAGCTGCCTTCAAAGGACGGCAACGTCTGCTCACACTTGTTTATGCTTGATCTATATTGACACACTCAGCCTGTACACATGTTGGCCCCATGCCGAACATATGATGATAGTAAGATTATAAATCATTAAGATCATTTTGAATGGATCTACTATATTGCGGCGGCGGTTGTAAAAGAAGGGCGAAAGGGCGGGTGTGCCATTGGAACAGCGGCATAATGAGAGTGAGAATAGCGTGACGACGCAATATGCAGTGGGCGGCATGAGCTGTACAGCATGCGCGGCACGGATCGAGAAAGCTGTGGGCAAAATGGAAGGCGTACAGTCGGTCGCCGTCAGCTATCCGGCAAGATCGGCTTGGGTGCAGTTTGTGCCTGGGCGGATACGGTCTGAAGAGGTTATGGCGAAAATCGGACATATCGGTTTTCAAGCATCGGCAGCTGAGCACAGCAAAGAACAATGGAAGCAGGAGCGCAGCGCCCTCGGCCTCCGGCTAATGATCTCGCTGCTGCTTACGCTGCCGCTGCTTGCTGGAATGACCCAGCATCTCCCGCTGCTAAGCGGGCTTTCCATTCCGGCTTGGCTGCTGCATCCATGGCTTCAGCTCGCACTAGCTACGATAGTTCAATTCGTCATTGGGCTGCCTTTTTATATCGGCGCCTACCATGCGCTGCGTTCGCGAGCAGCGAATATGGACGTGCTAGTCGCAGCAGGAACGTCTGCTGCCTATTTATACAGCCATTATATTGTTTTCTCACGCCTTCCGACTGGAGAAACGCTTGCCGCCGGGCATACGCTGCCGCTTTATTTTGAAACTTCTGCTGTCGTTATTAGCGCGGTGCTGCTCGGCAAATATTTGGAGATGACAGCTGCATCGCGGGCGCAGGATGAGGCGGGCGGGTACAGCCAATTGCAGGTGCAATCCGCAACTGTAGAACGGTCAGGACAGTGGGTCAGTGTACAGACCGCTTTCATACGGGAAGGCGAGATTGTGCGCATTGCATCGGGTGAGACGGTCCCGGTTGACGGCGTTTTAACGAGCGGGGAAACCGAAATGGATGAATCGCTGCTGACTGGAGAAAGCTTGCCGGTCATTAAACGAGCGGGAGATCGAATTTGGGCAGGAACAACGAATGTGGGAGCAATGCAACGAATCCGTACAACGGCTGCGGGACATGCGACGTTGCTCAGCCGCATTGGCGAGCTGCTTCGTCAGGCGCAGCGCTCCAAATCTGCGATTCAGCAGCAGGTGGACCGGGTGGCCGCGTGGTTCGTTCCAGCGATGCTTGCCCTTTCGGCTTTCACCTTTATGCTTTGGCTGGTGCTGCTGGAACCTGGCAATTGGCATCAAGCTTTCCGCTGTGGGGTCGCTGTTATGCTCGCTGCCTGTCCTTGTGCACTGGGGCTCGCCGCGCCTATTTCACTGGTTATCGCTTCTGGCCGCCTAGCAAAGCTGGGCATTGTGCTCAAACAGGCCGGGGCGCTGGAGCGGCTTGCGCGGCTTAATACGCTGCTGCTAGACAAAACCGGAACGCTCACCGAAGGTACCCCGCAAGTTAGCGCCGTATGGGCTGTGCCGACTCAGACGCGCTCGGCCGTGCTTCGTTTGGCTGCAGCCGCGGAAGCGGGTTCCGCCCATCCGCTAGGGCAAGCGATAGGACGTGAAGCGGGGCGAGTAGGATTGACGCCGCCAAGCGCGCTTAATATGGTTTATTTTCCCGGCAAAGGCGTTCAAGCAGTAGTTGAGGGAAGGAGCATAGCCGTCGGAAATGCAACCTTTGCGAAAGCCGCGCAGTGGAAAGCGAATGCGGAGGCCACCGCAGCTGTAGCTAATTTTTGCACCGAACGGGAAAAAAGAGGAGAAACGCTCTTATATGTGGCAGCAGATGGACTGCTCATTGGGTGTATTTCACTTGCGGATCGGGTTAAACCTCATTCTTTCGCTGCTGTTCAGCAGCTCCAACGATATGGACTGCAGGTGATGCTCGCAACAGGCGACCACCAAATTCCTGCTCAAAATGCCGCCAGCCAAGCAGGCATTGCGCAAGTGTACGCCGGATTGCTGCCTGAGCAGAAGCTGGAGCTGGTAGAGCAGCTGAAACGTTCGGGCAAACGGGTCGGCATGGCTGGCGACGGCTGGAATGATGCACTGGCGCTTGCTGCTGCCGACGTGGGCATTGCGATGGGCAATGGTACGGAAGCTGCTCTCGCTGCCGGACATTTAACGCTGCTTCAGCCGCGTATGACCGCAATTGTTGACGCGCTTGGCATAAGCCGGCTGACGGTGCGCAATATTAAGCAGAACTTGCTGCTTGCTTTCCTATATAATAGCAGCATCGTGCCGTTCGCCGCCTTCGGTCTGCTGGAGCCATGGATGGCAGGGGCAGCGATGGCGCTTAGCTCCGTGTCGGTAGTCGGAAATGCGATGCGGCTGAGCTATATTTTGCGGAGGCACAAGCAGCTCCCTGCCTAGTCCAAGGTGGACAAATACGGAAAAACGATGGTATAGTTACTACGTCTAACCTACATAATGATGAGGGCCAGCGCCAAGCAGGGATACCGCATTTTCGGCACAGCTGCCGCGAATGCTTTTTTTATGCCTGATTAGCCTGAAAGAGCCCTCCGCTTGGAGAGAACAAACCATTTTAGAGGAGTGTATACGAGTAATGAAAGTTAAAATGAATGCCATGCTGAAAACAAGCCTTGCCATTTGGCTGATTGCTATGCTGACGCTGCTTGCCGCTTGCGGCGGTGCGGTGAATAATAGCAAGGAATCTGCTGCACCATCTATCGCACCATCCGCCGCTCCGTCTGCAGAGACAGGCGCCGCATATCCGCTCACCGTAACCGACGCAACGGATACCAAGCTAACCTTTGAGCAAGCGCCTGAAAAAATTGTAACGCTTGTGCCAAGCGAGACAGAAGTTGTGTTTGCTGTAGGAGCGGGCAAGCAGGTAGTCGGCGTGGATCAGTACAGCAACTATCCAGAAGAAGCGAATGACATTGAGAAAATTGGCGATATGGCGACCAATATTGAGGCTGTAGTGAAGCTGAATCCAGATCTCGTGCTTGCATCCTCCAGCATGAATGGAGATGCGGTTGCCAAGCTGCGCGAACTGAATATTCCGGTATTTGCCTCCGATTCGAAAACATATGGCGAAACCATTGCCCATATTGAGACGGTCGGCCAAATTTTAAACCATGTGAAGGATGCCGAAACGGTTGCTGAACATATGCGTGATGTGATGAATCAGGTCATGAATGCGGTGAAGGATGCGCCTGCGAAAAAGGTATATTTGGAGTTTAGCCCTGGCTATACGGCAGGATCAGGTACTTTTTTGGATGAGCTGCTGACGATGGCGGGAGGCACCAATGTAGCGGGCTCGAAGGAAGGCTGGTACGAAGTCAGCGCCGAAGAGATCGTGAAGCAAAATCCGGAAATCATCATCTACCCGGATATGAAGGTGAAACCGAACCCCATCGTTACAGCGTTGGACAGCCGGGCAGGCTGGAACGTCATTGACGCGGTGAAAAATAAGCAGGTTATCGCGGTTTCGGAAGATCCACTCGTTCGTGTAGGCCCGCGGCTTGCCGATGGCTTGCTGGAAATTGCGAAGGCTGTTCATCCAGACCTCGTTAAATAGCGGATGAGACATCAATGGTTAGGCTACGGAGGAGCAGCAGTGCTCCTTCTTGCTGTTTCTATTATCGCAAGCTTGTCGATTGGCTCCGCAGGTATTTCCTTTACTGATGTGTGGGGCATTTTGCTGCATCAGCTGCCATGGCTTAGAGATCAGCCGGTTAGCTGGAGTGAAGGTGAAATTGCTATTGTTACTCAGGTGAGGCTGTCACGGGTGCTGCTGGCGGTGCTTGTAGGCGCTTGTCTGGCACTGGCGGGCAGCGGGTTTCAAGGTGTGCTGCGCAATCCGCTGGCCGATCCTTATACGCTCGGGGTTGCTTCTGGCAGCTCAGTCGGTGCTGCGGCATTGATTTTATTCGGCTATCAGGCGGCAGTAGGCATTTGGACGATTCCGATCGTCGCATTCATAACGGGAATTGCGACGTTATTGGTCGTTTTCTGGCTAGCGCGAAGCTCGGCCGGACTGCAGTTGGAAACGCTTATATTATCCGGCGTTATTATTCAGGCCTTTCTCGGAGCTTTCGTATCCTTCATGGTCTCGCTTTCCAATAGCGTAGTAAACCAGATATTGTTTTGGCTAATGGGCTCGCTGGCGATGAAAAGCTGGGCGAACGTCTACATGCTTATTCCTTTTCTTATTATTGGGGTTATTGTGCTGATTGCCTATGCGCAGCATTTGAATGTTTTTCTGCTTGGCGAGGGGCAGGCGGCACATTTAGGCATTCGCGTAGAGCGTACTAAGCTGATCGTGCTGGCTTGCTCGACGCTGCTCACGGCTGCTGCCGTATCGGTAGCGGGTGTGATTGGCTTCGTCGGCCTCGTCGTCCCGCATGTGATTCGCCTGATCGTTGGGCCGGATTACCGCCTGCTCATTCCACTGTCCGCATTTGGCGGCGGCATATTTGTGCTCTGGGCCGATACACTTGCCCGCATGGCGCTAAGTCCGAAGGAAATTCCGCTAGGCGTAGTAACTGCGCTGATTGGTGCGCCATTTTTCGCTTATTTACTGCATCGGCGCAAACGGCTGGAAGGAGGGGCATAATGGCTGTTATGCTTGAAGCACGCCAGCTTGGTACGACGATACGCGGGCGAAAAGTGCTGAATGACGTAACCTTTTCCTTTCAAAAAGGGTATACATATGGCATTATCGGCCCCAATGGCGTTGGGAAATCCACCTTGCTAAAGCTGCTTTCCGGCGTATTGCCTCCTTCGCAGGGGGATATTTTTCTGGAGGGGCGCAGCATTGCCGCCTATTCACGCAAGGAGGCAGCACGCAAGCTTGCTGTGCTTCAGCAGGGTGTGCTTCCTCCAGTAGGTTTTACAGTGCGTGAAGTAATTGAAATGGGGCGGTTTCCTTATCAAAATTGGTTCGGTAATGAAGCAAGCGATTCCGCGCCGATCATTAATCAGGCAATCGCTTCAATGGGGCTTGAAAAGCTGGAGCAGCGCAAAATGGCTGAGCTAAGCGGCGGCGAACGGCAGCGCGTCGCGCTAGCCAAGGTGATGGTGCAGCAAGCGGAAGTCATTTTGCTGGACGAGCCTACGACCTATTTGGATATCGGCTACCAAATTCAATTGCTCGATACGGTAAAGAGCTGGCAGCGTGAGCAGGGCATTACCGTTGTAACCGTGCTGCATGATTTAAATTTAGCCGCTTTATATTGCGATGAAGTGCTGGTGCTGCATAAGGGCAGCATCGCAGCATTGGGCAAACCGCAGCATATTTATACGACGGAGCTGATTCGCGAGGTATACGGCGCTGAGGCTTCGATTATGAATCATCCGTTAACAGGGGCGCCGCAAATTTTGCTTGCGCCAAATGTGAGAATAAACAATGGGGAGCTGGAATGAAGGGATGAAAGAAGAATTATGCATGCTGCTGGCGAACGCAATTGGAAGAATCCCGGCATTTAATGATCAGGAAGCGGGGGCGGCAAGACGCCATTCGGACCAATTAACGAAGCCGCCGGGCAGCTTGGGCAAACTTGAAGATGTGGCCTGCCAGCTTGCCGGAATTTCGGGGGAGCGCTGGCCGGATATGGAGCGCAAAGCGGTCATTATTATGGCTGGCGATCACGGCGTGTGCGAGGAGGGGGTCAGCGCCTTTCCACAAGCGGTAACCCCTCAAATGGTGCTTAATTTCTTGAATGGCGGCGCAGCCGTCAATGTACTCGCCCGGCAGGCGGGAGCTGACGTGTATTGCGTTGATATTGGCGTGAACGCGGAGCTTGAGCATCCAAATCTTTTAAGCCGCAAGGTCATGTATGGAACCGCCAATATGGCCAAAGGCGCTGCGATGACGAAAGAGCAGTCCATTAGAGCTATTTTGACAGGGATAGAAGTTGTGGATGAGCTTTACAAAAAAGGCTATCGCGCCTTTGCCACAGGAGAAATGGGCATCGGCAATACGACAGCAAGCGCAGCGATTACGACGGCACTGACAGGGCTTGCGCCCGAAGAAACCGTTGGCAGAGGAACAGGTATTAATGATGAGGCTTGGAAAAATAAAGTCGAGGTTGTTAAACGGGCTATCGCGGTTAATGCACCAGACACGCTCGATCCCTTCGACGTGCTGATGAAGCTGGGTGGTCTAGAAATCGCTGGGCTGGTAGGCGTTATTATTGGAGCGGCAGCCAATAGCTGTCCGGTCGTTATTGACGGCTATATTTCCTCGGTAGCAGCCTTAGTAGCTTCGCGTATTTCCGATAAAACGAAGCCATGCATGATTGCGTCCCATCTTTCCTATGAGCAGGGTCATGCGAAGCTGCTGAAAGCCGTGGGCTTAAGCCCGATGATTCATATGGATATGCGGCTCGGAGAAGGCACAGGTGCGGTATTATGCTTCCATTTTATCGATGCGGCATTAAAGCTCATGCAGGAAATGGCTACTTTTGAAAGTGCAGGGGTATCGAAAGCGTAGGTGAAGCTGTAATGGCAATGTTAGTAACAGGCGGTACGCGCAGCGGCAAAAGCTTATTCGCCGAGCAGCTCGCGATGAGGCTTGGCAAAAAGGGTATTTATATGGCAACAAGCCGTATTTGGGATGAAGAAATGGCTGAGCGCGTAAATAGGCATCAGCAAAGTCGCAGCACAGGAGATTTTGAATGGGAAACGGTGGAGGAGCCGCTTGAGCTGGCCGAATTGCTGGCGAAGCAGGCACGGGCAGCCGCAGCTATGGCATCAGCTGGAGAACAGCCGCCAGTTGTGCTTGTAGATTGTCTGACTCTCTGGTTGACAAATGCTTTGATGGCAGCAGAGGAGCAGGCAGGACAACCCGGCACAGAAGCAGACGAGCAGCTGCAACACCAGACGGAAGCACTCATTGGCGCTATTGCCGCTTATCCTTATCCGCTCGTAATCGTTACAAATGAGGTAGGGGCGGGTATTGTGCCTGCCTATCCAATGGGCCGAAAATTTCGCGATGAGGCAGGGAGGCTGAATCAGCGGGTGGCCGCGGTTTGCGATAAAGTATTTCTTGTAACAGCTGGCATTCCGATTGAGCTCAAGGCAGCGGCTTTCCGCTGGGAGCAGTTATGATCTTCTATTCCTTGCCGGACATGCTGTGGCTGACCGCCGCAGCTATTCTGGTCGATTGGATCGTTGGCGATCCAAAATGGCCGACACATCCCGTCATTTGGATCGGCAGGCTCATTGCTTGGCTGGAGCACAAGCTGCGCAGGAGCGATAAGGCCGAATCCTCCAAGCTCCTGAGACTAAAGGGCACCTTGCTAATGCTCATAACGTTAGCCATTTCATATGTCGTCATGTGGGGAGTCGTTGCGGTCGCTTCGCTTATCCATCCTTGGCTCGGCTATGCGGTGACCATTTGGTTTATATCGACGACTATCGCGGTCAAAGGGTTAAAACAGGCAGCGATGCTCGTCTATACTCCGTTAATAGCAGGAAACCTTCAGGAAGCGCGCAAATATGTCGGCTACATTGTCGGACGCGATACGGACAAGCTGGATGAATCAGAAGCTGCCCGTGCTGCTGTGGAGACGGTGGCGGAAAATACAGTCGATGCGCTTGTATCACCTATCTTTTTCGCTTTAATAGGAGGAGCACCGCTTGCTATGCTGTATCGGGCGGCAAATACGCTTGACTCAATGGTCGGTTACCGCAATGATAAGTATATTGATTTCGGCTCGTGCTCGGCACGAACCGATGATGTGCTCAATTATATACCCGCCCGGTTGACGGGAGCTATGCTCGCGTTGTCGGCTTGGCTGCTGCCAGGCATGTCTGCCAGGCGCTCGGTCGCTGCGATAAGAAAATTTGCCCATCGGCATCCGAGCCCAAACAGCGGCATTCCTGAATCGGCTGTTGCCGGGGCGCTTGGTATTGAGCTAGGCGGACTCAATTATTATTTTGGCGCGCCTAGCGAACGTGCGAGAATGGGAGAGCCTATGCGCCCATTGACGGCGCAGGATATTATTTTCACGACTAGATTATTGTATCTGGTCAGTCTATTACTTGTAGTTGGGGTGCTGGCATTATGGCTGTTCGTTCATTAAAGCTGCATGCTCAGGCGCTGGTCGCCGCTATTCAATTTTTGACTAGAATTCCGGTGCCTGTAACCGTTCCGTTTGAGCCGCAGGTGTTAGCGCGCAGCGCTGTTTATTTTTCGATTGCTGGAGGCATGATTGGCGGTATCGTCACATTAAGCTTTGCTGCTGTTCAAAGCTGGCTGCCCGTTGGGCCGGGAGCTGTCTTGCTGCTTGCACTATGGCTCGCGCTTAGTGGCGCTTTACATATGGATGGCTGGATGGACACGGCAGACGGCGTGCTGAGCCATCGCTCGCGGGAGCGCATGCTGGAAATTATGAAGGATAGCCGAGTAGGCGCTATGGGTGTCATTGCCGCCGTTTTGCTGCTGTTGTTCAAATTTACAGTGTTATATGAGCTGCTTAGTCATACAGAGTCTGTTTATGTGCTTCCGTTGCTGGTCATTATTCCGGTGTGGAGCCGCTGGTGGATGGCGGCGGCAATTGTCATCTGGCCGAGTGCCCGTGAGGGAGAGGGGATCGGCGCATTATTCCAAGCGGCCTCACTGCGGCATGTATGGACGGGGTTTGTGCTTACATTCCTGCTAGCCTGTGGCATCGGTCTGGCATTCGGATTGCCTCTCAGCACATCCGTATTCACAGTGGCAGGTGCTGCTGCTGTGACGATGGTGACAGGGACGCTAATGTCTTTCTGGCTCGCCCGCAAGCTTGGCGGCTTGACTGGAGACACTTACGGTGCCATGAATGAAGCGATTGAAGCTATATTGTTGTTTGCACTGCTATTATTGACAACTCACTAGAAGAGGGGAATACTCACCATGCTTGAAAGATACGGACATGGCGGTGACCTGCGAACGGCAGAGGAAAATTTCGGACGGCCAGCTGATCAATTTGTCGACTTCAGCTCCAATATGAATCCGATAGGCCCGCCCCCCTTGGTACATAGGGTACTGCTTTCGTATGCCCAGCAGATTGGCAAGTATCCTGATCCTGCGGTACGCGGGCTGCGGGCGAAGCTTGCGAAGCTACACGGCATTGACGAGCAGTGCATTTTAATCGGAAATGGTGCGGCAGAGCTGATCGACCTGACTGTTCGTGCTGTAAACCCTATCATAACGAGCCTTGCGTTTCCTTGTTTTAGCGAATATGGCGACGCCGTTCATAAAATTAGCAGCGGCATTGCCCCCATTATGCTGAAGCCGGAAAATGGCTTTGAGCTGACCGAAGAGGCCATTCAAAGCATGACGACCGAGATGGAGGAGCCTTTCTATATGCTGGGCTCACCAAATAATCCGACGGGTCGGCTAGTCCAGCCGGAGCTGATCAGAAAGCTTCTAGCCAGTGGCGCTAAGGTGGTCGTAGATGAAGCCTTCATGGATTTTGTGCCTGAAGAAGCGGATTATTCGCTGGTGAAGGAGGCTGCCAGCAATGACAGGCTGTATGTCATTCGTTCCATGACGAAATTTTATGCGATTCCAGGCATTCGGCTTGGGTATATGGTCAGTACGCCAGAGCGGATTGCAGCTCTGCGACTGCTGCAGGTTCCGTGGAGCGTCAACTCGCTTGCGCAGCTCATTGGAGAGGGCGTATTGGAGGATGCGGAATATGCGGAGAAGACGCTGAAATGGCTGGACGAAGAACGGCCTTGGCTCATTTCGAAGCTGGAGGGGCTTGGTTTTTTCGTCACGCCTAGTCAAACCAATTATGTGCTTGTAAGGCTGCCGTCGCTGCCTAATTTAACGGCAGCTGCTTTGCAGCTGGAAATGGGCCGCCGCGGGGTGCTTATTCGCGATGCCTCCCACTTTGTCGGGCTTGATGACCATTATTGCCGCTTTGCGATTAAGCTGCGCAGTGATAATGAAAAGCTGCTGGAAGCACTGACAGAATGTCTGGATGATTTTAAAGAAGATAGTAGGGATAAGCATGAGTAATCAGTCAAAAAACAAGGCTGGGCTGACGATAATGGTGCAGGGCACCGCTTCCGATGTTGGGAAAAGCTTGGTGACAGCCGCTTTGTGCCGAATTTTTAGGCAGGATGGCTATGCAGTCGTTCCCTTCAAATCACAAAATATGTCGCTTAATTCCTATGTCACCTGGGATGGCAAGGAAATTGGAAGGGCACAAGGCATGCAGGCGGATGCTTGCGGCGTGCTGGCAACGACGGATATGAACCCGATTTTGCTGAAGCCGACGAAGGAGATGTCTTCACAGGTTGTCGTTCATGGCAAGCCGCTGCGAGATTTCAGCGCGCGCGAATATCGGGAGAGCTATTTGCCGCAGGCTGGCGTTATTGTGCGGGAAGCACTCGCCCGTCTGCGCAGCAGCAATGATATTGTCGTGCTGGAAGGTGCAGGCAGCCCAGCGGAAATTAA
Organism: Paenibacillus sp. J31R34; assembly: GCF_059383715.1. NCBI lineage: Bacteria > Bacillati > Bacillota > Bacilli > Caryophanales > Paenibacillaceae > Paenibacillus > Paenibacillus sp. J31R34. The sequence continues at coordinate 1,364,457 of NZ_JBXENU010000001.1, read as the reverse complement.
CCTGAAAGATCGCGACATTGTCAATATGCGCATGGCTGCTTGGGCAGATGCCCCCGTCATTCTTGTGGCGGATATTGACCGGGGCGGTGTGTTTGCTTCAATTGTCGGTACGCTTGAGCTGCTTGAACCGCATGAGCGCGAGCGCGTATGCGGGTTCGTTATCAATAAATTTCGCGGCGATATAGGACTGCTGCAGCCCGGAGTCGATTGGCTGGAGGAGCGGACGGGCAAGCCAGTGCTTGGCGTATTGCCGTTCTTGCCGGGACTTGCGCTGGAGGATGAGGATTCGCTGTCGCTGGACCGCAAGCTCGAAGAGCAGGTGAAGGGTCGGCCTGATACGCTGGATATTGTCGTGCTGCGTCTGCCTCGTATATCTAATTTTACCGATGCTGATCCGCTTTACTTTGAAGAGGATGTCATGCTGCGTTTTGTAGACAGGCCTGAGCAATGGGGCAATCCTGATGCTGTTATTTTGCCAGGCAGCAAAAATACGGTCGAGGATTTGCTATGGCTTCGCGAAACGGGACTTGCCCAGCAGGTAAGCGCGTTCGCTAAGAAGGGCGGACATCTCGTCGGCATATGCGGAGGCTATGAAATGCTTGGGGATATGCTGCTTGATCCGGCAGGTGTGGAGTCCGAGCATAAGGAAACACCGGGCTTTGGCTTTTTTCCTTTTGACGTAAAATTTGCAGGGGAGAAGAAGACGGTTCGTATAGAGGGGACTGCCCATGCTGCCTCAGCTTGGCTGGCAGACAAGCTTCCCGTTGAAGGCTATGAAATTCATATGGGGGAAATGATCCAGCATGGAGAGCTTCTTCAGCCCTTTGCCATTCGAAGCCAGCAGGCTGGTGCAGAATCGCAGCAAGAGGGAGAGCTTGCCTATGAAGGTGAAGGGGCATGCTCGGCGGATGGCCGGCTTTGGGGTACATTTATACATGGCATTTTACATAATGATGATTTGCGCCGGGCGTGGCTGAATCATATTCGTGAGGAGCGCGGCTGGGAGCCGCTTGCGGCAGAGCTGCGTTTCCGAGAAAGCCGCGAGGAGGCGTTTGACCGGCTTGCAGCACATACGCGCAAGCATTTGAATATGCCGCTCGTTTATAAGCTGCTTGGTGCGGGCGGAGAGCTTGGTGCCTAGCTTAAGAATCAGTCCTAATGGTATGAACTGATTATTTAAACAGCTGGAAAGGGAGTGGGTGAAGTCATGGAGAAGCAAGCTGCGCAGCGTTTGGGAAAGAAAAAAAGCTGGATTATCGCAGGCATTATGCTGGCGTTTCTTGCCTTTTGCGCGCTGCTGCTTTACGGAATGATTCAGTCGATGCAGCATAAGGGCGGAGCGGCAAGCGACGGCACCCAGCAGCCTGTTAATTACAGCTATGAAGCTGCGGAAGCGACTAGTGGCTTTATGCTGCATGTTTTGAAAACCCGGCCATCCAATGTGAAGCCTCAATTGGTGCAAAATAATGTAGCGTTAACGCCGTATTATGGCATTAATGGCGGATTTTTTTATGAAAAATCGCTGCTTAGCATTGCCGTGGTCAACAGCCTTGCGGTCAATGAAGAGCAGGGGACCTACGGCTCCGGCAGCGAAAATGCCAAATATGCCCGCGGAACGCTCGTATGGGATGGCGTTAAGGATCAGCTTAGCGTACAAATAGCGAGCAAGGCATCCGAGCTTAAAGTTCAGGATCATACACGCTTTTGGGCGCAGGGCGGCATTAGCATGAGTATCGGCAATGATGCGGGCTGGCTGGCGCAGGCAGAACAGGAAAATGCCCCTTTTCCCGACGACGCGCGCTTAAGGTCTGCTGCCGTATACGATCAGCGGGGCAATATTTATTTGATAGTCAGCAGCACGAAGGGGAGCTTGGCTGCTTTTCGCGAAGCAGTTATCGAGAAGGTTGGCGACAACAAGCTGTCAGGCGGCATCTTTCTCGATGGCGACGGCTCCTCGCAGCTGCGTAGTGCGGAGGCGACGCTGCAAGGAGATAGCCGCCCCATCGTGCAAATGCTGCGCATTATGAAATAAGACGGTTTATTGAGGAGAAAAAGATGAATCAACTTCCGATTGATGCGGTTTTGCCGGAGCTGCTTGAGGTGCTGGCTGCAGGAAGCGGCGCCGTGCTGGTCGCCGAGCCAGGAGCCGGCAAGACGACGCGCGTGCCGCTTGCCCTGCTGGACGCGGCCTGGCTGGACGGCCGTAAAATTATTATGCTGGAGCCGCGAAGGCTTGCAGCCCGCTCTGCCGCCAAATATATGGCGGAGATGCTCGGAGAACAGGTAGGCGACACGGTCGGCTACCGCGTTCGTCTGGATACGAAGGTGAGCGCTCGGACCCGCATTGAAGTGGTGACGGAAGGCGTACTGACCCGCATGCTTCAGGAAGACCCGGCATTGCTGGACGTTGGTGTTATTGTGTTTGACGAGTTTCATGAGCGCCATTTGCATGGTGATCTTGGGCTGGCGCTGAGCCTGCAGTCGCAGGCGCTGCTGCGCAGCGATCTGAGGCTGCTTGTGATGTCGGCGACGCTTGCAGCAGGCCCCGTTGCAGAACTGCTCGGTGGAGCGCCGATTATCGAAAGTGCCGGAAGAGTATTTCCGGTGCAGACGATTTATCGCTCTTCGAAAGTGGAAGGGCGTATCGAGCCGAATGTTGTAAGCACGATCTTGCAGGCGCTTTCGGCAAATGAAGGGAATATGCTCGTCTTTCTGCCAGGCGTTGGTGAAATTCGGCGCGTTGCTTCTTTGCTGGCAAGAGAGGAGCGGATGAAGGGCGTTAAGGTGGCGGAGCTTTATGGCACGATGCCGCTGGAAGCGCAGGATCAGGCGATTCAGCCGTCCGCTGCTGGCGAGCGCAAAGTTGTGCTGGCAACGGCAATTGCCGAATCCAGCCTGACGGTCGAAGGCGTGCGTATCGTCGTCGATGCAGGCCTGATGCGAGTGTCGCGGTTTTCGCCGCGCACGGGCATGACGCGTCTGGAGACGGTTACGGTGTCTGGGGCGTCAGCCGACCAGCGCCGGGGGCGCGCCGGAAGGCTTGCTCCTGGCGTCTGCTACCGGCTGTGGACGGAGCAGGAGCATATGTATTTGCAGCCGTTCAGCCAGCCGGAAATGCTGGAGGCCGATCTTGCGCCGCTCGCGCTGGAGCTTGCGGTGTGGGGTATCCAGCAGCCGGAGGAGCTCGGCTGGCTGGACCCGCCGCCGATCGGCGCGTATCAGCAGGCGCTGCAGCTGCTTGAGCTGCTGCAGGCTGTTGATTCATTAGGCCGGCCTACGGAGTCGGGCCGGCGAATGGCGAGACTCGGGCTTCATCCGAGGCTCGGGTATATGCTGCTCCGCGCGCAGCAGTATGGCGCGGTGGAGCGCGCTTGTGAGCTGGCCGCGCTGCTTAGCGAGCGCGACCTGCTGCCGCAGCAGCGCAGCGCGGATGTGCAGCTGCGGCTGGATGCCCTGCACCGCGGCAGCAGCAGCGGTGCAGACGTGGATCGCAGCGCCGTGCAGCGTATACGCTCGCAGGCGCAGCAATGGAGCCGGCTGCTGGCTAGCGCAGCAGCCGGCGAAGCAGCGTTGGCCGCGCAGTACGGAGCAGCGGCTGCCGGAGCGCGCCAGCAGGACGCCGCGATGTCCTGCGGCGCGCTGCTGGCGCTCGCATATCCCGATCGCATCGCGCAGCGGCGCAGCGACGGCAGGTATTTGCTCGCAAGCGGCCGCGGTGCAGCGCTGCCGGAAGCCCAGCCCTTGTCACGCGCAGCCTACCTCGTTGCGGCGGAGCTCGACGATGCCGGAACGGAGAGCCGTATCCGGCTCGCGGCTGAACTGACGGAAGGCGAGCTGGCATCGGCAGCTCGCGACCAAATCCGGCAGGAGCGCGTCGTGGAGTGGGACGCGTCCGCCCAAGCGGTAAGGGCGCGTGAGCGCGTCCGGCTTGGCGCGCTCCTTTTGCAGGAAAAGCCGCTCGCGAAGCCGGATGCAGAGCTCGTCGCTGCGGCGCTGGCACAGGGGGTGCAGCAGGAGGGCCTGGCCTTGCTGCCGTTACCTAAGCAAGCTGCCCAGTTTCTTGCCCGTATGCGGCTGATGAGACACTATGACAGCAGCTGGCCGGATGTATCTGAGGAAGGGCTGTTGTCCTCCTCAGCACTCGCGCAGTGGCTGCTGCCGCATATACAAGGAATGAAGAGCAAATCCGATCTGCAGCGCCTCAGTATGCAGCAGCTTCTCGAAGGTATGCTTACCTGGACGCAGCGGCAGGAGCTGGACAAGCAGGTTCCAACGCATATCTCGGTGCCAAGCGGCTCGCGCATTCCGGTCGATTACAATGACCCGGAAGCGCCGTTCATTGCTGTGCGGCTTCAGGAGCTGTTCGGCATGAAGGACACGCCAATGCTCGCAGGCGGCAAGCTGCCGCTAACGCTCCAGCTGCTTTCGCCTTCGCAGCGCCCGGTTCAGGTGACGCGCGATTTGGGCAGCTTTTGGAGCCATACTTATTTTGAAGTGAAAAAGGATTTAAAAGGACGTTACCCGAAGCATTATTGGCCGGACGACCCTTACGCGGCGCAGCCGACGAATCGGGTAAAACCGCGCAAGTAGCTTGCGGCATTCATAACGATAGCAACAAGGAAAAGAGGGCTTAAAAATGTCGATGGAGCTTTTTATTTTATTTATACTCGCGATTAACTGCTGGACGTTTACGCTTATGTATCTCGACAAGCAGAGCGCTCGCCGCCAGCAAAGGCGTATTCCGGAGAAACGGCTGTTTACTTTGAGCGCTCTTGGAGGAGCTATTGGCGCCTACGCCGGCATGCGGGCATGGCGCCACAAGACGAAGCATCGCTCTTTCGTTTTGGGAATACCGCTGCTTGTGATGTTGAATTTGGTTCTATTTGCAACGGTATTCCACTATGTGTTCGACATCTCGATTTTCAAATAGCGCAACGGGCGCAGCAGGCTTTTTCAAAAATATAGGAAAGGATATGATTTCGTTATCCTTTCTCTATATTTCTCGGACTGAAACGCGCCGCACCGCCAGAGGACGGCTTTCGGCCGTTTCACCTTGAATTCTAAGAATATATAAGTTTCATCCTTATATCCGCTTAGAATTCTCCGACAAAGCTCTTCGCACGTCCCAGAAAGACGACGAAGTCGTTTTTGCTTGATTGGAAATAAGAAGTTGATTCCTGCTATTCTCCTATGGTATATTGACAGTTCGTTTTCCCACTATATTCTTAGGAGGTAACTGGCTGAAATGACGGTTCAAAGTGCCTATCAAGAAGAGCAAGAGCGTTTAGCGCGCTCGCTTGAAGAAATACAATCACAGCTAAGCGCGATAGGCCCGCGCTACACAGGCGATGATTTTACGGAGCAAATGCTCGATTTGCAAAGAGAGGAACGGAAGCGGGGGCTGGAAATTGCTTTTCGCGAGCCGTATTTTGGACGGATTGATTTTCAGGAGCTGCCAAATGATGCTAAGCAGGAGCTCTATATCGGCAAGGCAGGCGTAGCTAGAGAAGGTGGCAAGGAGCTGCTCGTTATTGACTGGCGTGCGCCAATTGCCAGCTTGTTTTATTCTTTTACAGGCGGTGAAGCGGCGGTCACTTATGATTCTCCTGATGGCGAAATCGAAGGGATCGTCTTTTTAAAGCGCAATCTGATGGTTCGCCAGGGCGAGCTTGTTCGAATGGTGGACAGCTTCACGCGCGGTCAGGAAGAAGAAGCGGTCACCGACGAGTTTTTGCTCTATCGACTAGGTGAAAATAAAGACAATAGGCTCAGAGATATCGTCTCGACGATCCAGCAGGAGCAGGATGCGATCATCCGTACGGGACGGAGCAAGGCGCTGTTTATTCAGGGCGTGGCGGGAAGCGGCAAGACGACGGTAGCGCTGCACCGGCTCGCTTTTTTGCTCTATCAGTATGCGGATCGAATGCGGGCGGAACGGATGGTTATTTTTGCGCCTAACCGCATGTTTCTCGAATATATTTCCGGCGTGCTGCCGGAGCTGGGCGTAGGCGATATTCAGCAGACGACATTTGCCGACTGGGCGCTGGATCTGCTGGAGCTTGAAGTGCGAATGGATGATAAAACCGATACATTGGAATATTGGTTTGAGCATTATCGCAGCGCGGAGGAAATTGCGGAGGCGCCGGGACGCTTGAAGGGCTCGCTTGATTTTAAGCAGGCCATTGACGAGCGGCTGGAGCAGCTAGAACTAAGCATCGTGCCTTTGCAGCCGTTTGAGCCTGTAGATAAGCTGGTGCTGACTCCAGAGCAAATGCTGGAATGGTATCGCACCGATTATGGTGAGGAGCCGCTGATGCGCAAGCGCGAGCGATTCGTCAGCCGTATTCGCAGATGGCTGGAATCCGAGCTGAAAATGCGCGGCATGCATGATAAAAAAATAAGGGCCAAGGCATTAACCCGCTTAAATGCACTAGCGAAAAAAATTCCGGCATACACCGCGCCGAAGCTATATGCGTCTTTTTTCCAAGGCAAGCAGGCGATGAGCCTAGTGCCAAAAGCAATAGCGACAGCAACGGCTGCCCGCCTGAAAGCGGGAACGATTGCGCCGGAGGATTTGGCGCCGCTTGCCTATATTCATTTGCGCCTGTTTGGGCAGCAAACAGCGCCTTATGACCATATCGTCATTGACGAGGCGCAGGATTATTCGCCGTTCCAGCTGGAAGCGCTGCGTCTCTGCCAGCAAACGCCGTCATTGACCGTGCTGGGCGACTTGCAGCAGGGCATCCATGCCTATGCAGGCATTCATAGCTGGCAGGAGCTGACTGCGCTGTATGATGAAGAACAGACCGGATTTTTTGAACTGAACCGCAGCTATCGCTCAACGATGGAAATTATTGCCTTCGCCAATCGGATTCTTGGAGCAATGGGGGCTGGCGTGAAGGCGGCCGTACCTGTATTCCGGAGCGGAGATGCCGTAGAGCTTGCGCCAGCTGAGCCAAGTGGGTGGATGGACATGCTGGAGCAAACGGTTCGCGAATGGCAAGCGGACGGCAGCTATCAGACGATCGCAGTTATTGGCCGGACGACGGAGGAATGCGCGGTTATCCATGCAGCTTTGAATGCTGCGGGGGTAGAAGCTTCGCTTGTGGAACGGGGACAGCCCGAATACAGCGGCGGCTTGTCCGTCGTGCCCGCTTACTTGTCCAAAGGGCTGGAATTTGATGCGGTGCTCATTGCTGATGCCGGTGCGCTTGCTTATACCGATCAGGATGCCAAGCTGCTATATGTTGGTTGTACGAGAGCGCTTCATAAGCTAAAATTAGTTTATCAAGGCTCGTTTACCTCGTTAGTAGCGGACGTTGCCGACGGCGTGCAAGAATTATGACAGTATTAAGGCATTTTGCCGCAAATTCTTGACTTTAGCAGGCCTTGTAACTAAAATTGCTACAAGATGTATATACCTGTATTTATTGAGGAGGATTTGAGCGGTAGTGACGAAAACAAAGAAAAAAGGTTCTAGCAGTAATCAGCAGCAAAGGCAGCAGCCCAAGAAAAATTCGAACAGCGCGCTTATTTTTCTAACGGTCGGTATTTTGGCGGTCATTGTCGTCATCGTACTCGGCATTAACAATCAGTCCAAGCCGTTTGAATTTGACTATGAAGCAATGCCTGTACTGGGCAGCGTAGATGCACCTGTCAAAATCGTTGAATTCGGCGATTACAAGTGCCCAATCTGCCGTGATTTTTCGCAACAAATCAAACCTCAGCTGGAGAAAGAATTTATTGAAACAGGCAAAGCATCCTTTTATTTTGCAAACTATTCGTTCATCGGTAAAGATTCCGTGACTGCTGCACTCGCGGCGGAAGCGGTCTATCAGCAAAATAATGACGCCTTCTGGACTTATAATCAAGCGATTTATGATAATCAACAGAATGAAAATATCGAATGGGCAACGCCGGAACATTTGGTGCAGCTTGCAAAGGACGCCAAACTTCCTATCGATTTTGATTTGCTGAAAAGCGACATCGAGAATAAAACCTATCAAAAGCAGGTCGACCGCGATAACTCGCTCGTTCGTCCGCTTAATATCGGAGGAACGCCTACCGTCTTTGTTAATGGCAAGGCGGTTTCAAGTCTCGATTACGCAACGATCAAATCAACAATCGAGGCAGCTCTAAAATAAGGGGCCTTGATTAAAAAGGAGCCCGATCAAAAATGACAACGCCACCCTATGAATCGTGGTTGAAACGGTATGCTTTATATTTTGCCTGGATCGTTACGCTAGTCGCAACGGGGGGCAGCTTGTATTTTAGTGAAATTAAAGGGTTTTTACCTTGTGATTTATGCTGGTATCAGCGCATCTTCATGTATCCGCAGGTCATTATTTTAGGTATTGCGACGTATCGCGGGGACCGGAATATCATTAAATACTTACTGCCGATTAATATAATCGGGCTTGCGATTTCCATTTTCCATAACTTCGAGATTTGGTTCCCGAAGGTGGGCGAGCTGGTGCCTTGCCGTTCCGGCATCCCGTGCAATTTTGACTATTTGAACTGGTTTGGCTTTCTGACGATTCCGATGATGGCGATGATCGCTTTTGTGCTTATTATCGTGTTTCTGCTGCTGGCTCGCCAAAGCAATGAAGACGAAGAAGCAAACGAAAACTAAAGGTATTCCTAAGCAAAGCCCCGAGGCGGATGTCGCCATGCGGGGCTTTGCTTTTGTATATTGGGGATGCAGCATAAAGTGACAAGGCAGTGAACAAACGCCTAAAGTTTGCTCCCCCTAATGTCTAATCCCTTAGCAATCGGCTAGCGAATGAAAGCAAAATGGGTTATCTTAAAAGTAGCAGGTGTGAAAGCATAAAGAGAGTAGGGAACACCATGATCGAAGTGGAGCAGCAGCTATATAGAGAAGCAGAGCAGTTCATCTTTACCTGTTATGCCGAGCTTGGCAAAAGTGAAGCGGAGGTTGTGCATCGGCTGGCGGAAATCCGCTCTGAAGTTGAGCGCACAGGTTTTTATGAGCATACATATGAAGAGCTCCAGCATGGGGCGAAAATGGCTTGGCGCAACAGCAATCGCTGCATTGGCCGTCTTTTTTGGCAGACGATGGAGGTGTTTGACGCCCGTCAGCTCCACGAGGAAGACGATATTGCAAATGCGATCTTTTCGCATATTCGCTATGCGACGAATGGCGGTAAAGTCCGCCCGGCGATTACGATTTTTGCAGCAAAGCAAGAGCAAAATCAAATCCGGCTGTGGAACCATCAGCTTGTTCGTTATGCGGGCTATGAGGACGGGAATGGCGGTGTCATAGGCGATCCGGCTTCGCTGCCATTTACGAGGGCTTGCGAAGCATTGGGCTGGCAAGGTGCAGGAACAAGGTTCGATGTGCTGCCGCTTGTTATTCAGAAGCTCGGAGAAGAACCGAAGCTGTACGAGCTTCCCGAAGGGCTGGCGCTGGAAATTCCACTGTCGCATCCGGAGCTGGAGTCGTTTGCGGAGCTGGGTCTGCGTTGGTACGCGGTCCCGTTCATCGCAGATATGATGCTGGAAATCGGCGGTATTTCCTACACAGCGGCGCCGTTTAATGGCTGGTATATGGGGACGGAAATTGGGGCGCGCAATTTGGCAGATACGGATCGTTACAATCAGCTGCCGATCGTAGCTAGGTTAATGGGACTGGATATGACGACGAATACATCTCTGTGGAAAGATCGGGCGCTAGTAGAGTTGAACGCGGCGGTCATTCATTCGTTCAAAAAGCATGGCGCCAGCATCGTCGACCATCATACGGCTGCCGAGCAGTTTACTCGCTTCGAGAAGCAGGAGAAGGAACAGGGACGTGCGGTTACCGGCCGCTGGTCATGGCTTATACCGCCGATGTCTCCGGCAACAACAGCGGTATGGCATCGGAGCTATGATGATACGGAATTAAAGCCGGCTTATTTATATCAGGAAAAGGCGTATACAAGCGGAGGGTCATAAACGTGGATTTTATAATGGAATATTTATCCTTCTTCGTCATTGTTACCGAGGGCGAAGACAGCAGCTCCTCCAAGCGATACAAGCACTATCAGACGCTGGAGGAAGAGGACTATGAAGATAGTGAGATTAAGCGATTTTTGGACGGGGAATTTGCCCGCATCGTCAAGCGCAAAGTAGAGCGCAACCCGAATTCGGAAAATGCGCCGACTAAAATCGGACGATTCATGGTTGAGCCTGGCTATGAGCTGGGCAGTAATCAGAACTATAATTTGTTCCAGCGGCTGCGCGATGCGGACAATAAGGAGCGTTACATAGGCATTGCTGACGAGCTGGTGCATATTTATATGGATACGAGCGCAGTGCGCGGCGGTGCTTTTATTATTGCAAGAGCGAAGCTGAACACTTATTTTGATGAACCTTTTCTATTCCTTCTAAAATGTGATTTTGAGCCGAAAATCGCTCGTATTTCCGATGAGCGCAATTTGATTTCGCAGGTGGAAATGGCGATTAGTGCCCGCAGTATCAAATCGATTCAATACCCGCATATGCCCGAGGAGGGGATACTTGAGCATTGGGAGCTGAAAATTCATCAGGCGTCGCATGCCCGTTATTTTGAAGATTTTCTAAAATACGTATCGTATGAGAAGCCGCTACCGGAAGTGATGAGCGACCAACTGCTGGACATGGTGCAGCAATATATGGATGACAAGTGGGAGGGCGTGACGGAGAGCACCGAACGTCACGAGGAAGAAAATGCGATTGAAGTATGGGCCCATAGCGAGAAACGCGATATTCATGAATACTGGTCGCAGGAGCAGGTGACATTGGCATCGGCAGCACTGGTGGAACAGAAGCCAGATTTGCCATTCACATTCAAGCTGGATAGCGTAACGGTTAAGGGTTTGCTGGCGGAGTTTGGTACAGCGCTGCATTTTGCCAAGCATAATGGCCGTTATGTTGTCGTCATTGAGGGGGATTCGTTCCAGTTTGATAAAGGGATGTCGCCTATCGAGCTGCTGCAGCCGCCGGATTTAATGGAGCTGCTGCCGGAGATCGGGACGCACAAGCAGGAGAGCAGCGCCATTGAGGATTTGCAGCGTTATGCGGATGACCTAGCGAATGACCCGAATTACGAAGGCGAATAACAGCTACGGCTGTATTGGCAAGCTATATGGAATAAGCCAACAAGAATATAAAGGAGGCGCTATGATGGAAAAGCTGCTGTTTATTGAAATTGGCATGGGCTGCGACCTGCATGGTCAAGACGTTACGAAAGCGGCGGTACGAGCTGTGCAAAATGCGATCCATCACAATTCCATGCCGGGCCTGCTTGAAATTTTGCCAGGCGGAACGCTGGATGCGATGAAGGTCAGGGTGCGGCTTGCGGTTCCATGCGACAAGGATCTGCTGGATATCGAGCAAGTGAAAGCGGTGCTCCCCTATGGCGAAGTAACAGTGGAGCTGGTGGACGGCGGCATGCTGACCACAAGCGGCATTGTGCTTCCGGACAAGGCGGATCGCAATGATTTGATCTACATCGTCAATGCATCCGTTGAGGTAGGCTATTAGTCAGAGATTAGTCCAATGCTTCTTATAAAATGCCCGCAGGCAGCTGTAGCTTTACAGCCCGTCTTGCGGGCATTTTTCTTTTCAGCCGTCCCCTTTGTAATGATTTTCGCTGTTCATGGAAACAATAGGGCATAGTCCAAAATGACAGAGGAGATTCGGCATGATTTGGAAGCTGACGGTATTCGTAATTTTGCTTATTTTTACCGCGTTTTTTGTGGCGACTGAATTTGCTGTCGTCCGTTTGCGGGCAAGCCGCGTGCATCAGATGGTAGTGGAAGGCGTGAAAAACGCGGGTGCAGTGGAAAAGGTCATTAACAATTTGGATGGCTATTTATCTGCTTGCCAGCTAGGGATTACGATTACAGCGCTCGGACTTGGTTGGCTCGGCGAGCCGACGATTCATGAGGTGCTGCATCCACTGCTTCACCGCTCAGGCATCGTTGGTGATTTTGCCGATGTGCTTTCCTTCATCGTTTCCTTCAGCCTTGTGACCTATTTGCACGTTGTGCTTGGCGAGCTTGCGCCTAAGACGCTGGCTATTATTAAGTCCGAGCAAATCAGCCAGCTTACAGCGCCGCTCATCATTTGGTTTTACCGGCTGTTTTTTCCGTTCATCTGGCTGCTGAATGGGTCAGCAAATGGGCTGGTTCGATTAGTCGGTTTTAAGCCGGCTACGGAGCATGAGGCACATTCGGAGGAAGAAATCCGGCTGATAATGTCCGAAAGTTACGAAAGCGGCAAAATCAATAAAAGCGAGCTTAGCTATGTAAATCGGATTTTTGAATTCGACGAGCGGCTGGCGAGAGAAATTATGGTGCCGCGCACCGATATGGTGTGCCTGTACAGCGATAAGCCGCATGAGGAAAATGTCGCGACCATCAAGCGCGAGCAATATACAAGGTTTCCAGTGGCCCAGGGGAGCAAGGATAATATTATTGGAGTTATAAATACGAAGCAGTTTTTTATGCATTATGTGGATCAGCAGACGACCGAGGTAAGCTCGCTCATGCAGCCGGTCATGTTTATGCCGGAGGTTATGCCTATAAAGAAGCTGCTGCGGACGATGCAAACGGAACGGGTGCATTTATCGATTTTGCTCGATGAATACGGCGGCACATCGGGGCTGATTACAATCGAAGATATTATTGAGGAAATCGTAGGCGAAATTCGCGATGAATTTGATGCGGACGAAGTGAAGGAAATTGACCAGCTTGGAGAGGGAAGGTTCATGGTAAACGGCAATGCGCTCATTAGCGAGGTGAATACAGCGACTGGCAGCCATTTAGAAAGCGAAGAGGTGGATTCGATTGGCGGCTGGCTGTTTAACCGCATGCCCGACCTCCCTGTCGGGGAGGCATGGACGTTTGCGGAGCTGACATTCATCATTCGCGAGAAAGAGACGCATCGCATTCGTAAAATCGAAATTATCGTCGGTTGAGGCTTGTAATGGGAATGAGCGGTGTTGTTACGAAAACCAGCCTGCAATGACGTTATACAAGCTATCCAGCCGTGTGAGCAGCTTGTTCGTTTTTCGCCCGTGCTGCATCAGGTTTATGGCCCAGTCCCAGTCCACGAGAAAATGAATGACGGTCACAACAATGATAATGAAGACGATGGCGAACGTAATAATAAAGGCGGCTTGCAGCCGAAAATAAAGCAGCAGCCGCTGCGCCAGCTTGAGCATCGCATTTTCGTCAGCCTGGCCAGCAAGCTTGCCAACCTGTTTTCCTAACAGGAACAAGACGACGGCGACGCTGATTTCCAGCAGCCCGGCAATCGTCCCGAGGCCAAATTGCAGCAGGCTGGCGAAGGTTTGAAACAAGCCGAACAGTATCGTAAGAACGGCCGTCATTTTTATCCAAAACGCGAGCTTTTTCCAAGTGCTGCTTAGCTGGGCAGCGGTATTCGTTTGCATAATCGCTGAGCTCTCGCTCAGCCCGGGTGGGTCGCCTTCTCTTATTTGGAGTGGGCTTTTTGACATGTCTTCTTTGTGATTCAATGGTGCAGGCTCCCTTCATGACATACGCTGAAATGTTACACGACTAATACGGAAGGCCCTTAGGACAAGTTGCAAAAACCAAGCTGTCGCTGTCGAAAATCTGGGACTTGCTGAGCAAGACTTGGCGGAAGTCATGTGTTACAATAATAGAGTTTATTTCAGATTAGAAATTAGAGATTAGGATGCAGGAGGCAGGAGAATGGTGGATTTATTAAATGCGATTCTGATGGGAATCGTGGAAGGTTTGACGGAGTTTCTACCTGTATCATCGACAGGGCATCTCATTTTACTCGCAGATTTACTTAACTTTACAGGAGACCGTGCAAAAACCTTTGAGGTCGTCATTCAATTTGGAGCGGTATTGGCCGTGCTGGTGCTTTATCGCAAAAGGTTCTTGAAGCTATTGAACTTCAACTTCTCCAAATCATCCGGGATGAACGCACTGCATATTGCGCTTGCGATGCTTCCGGCAGGTCTAATCGGTGTCGTATTTCATGGATTTATTAAACAATATTTGTTTAGTACAACAACGGTATTGGTAGGTCTCGTCGCAGGCGGTATTTTGATGATCGTTGCTGACCGCATTAAGCGGAAAGTAACGGCCGAAGAGCTGGATGATCTGTCGTACAAGCAAGCACTTGCGATCGGCTGCTTTCAGGTACTGGCGCTGTGGCCGGGCTTCTCGCGTTCCGGCTCGACGATATCAGGGGGGATGTTTTTCGGGGCGAGCCAAAAGGCTGCTGCGGAATTTACGTTTATCGTATCGGTGCCGATGATGGCGGGAGCAAGCGGTATTGATCTGATTAAAAGCCGTGAATTTTTGACGATGGCGGATATGCCGCTGTTTCTGATTGGCTTTATTACTGCGTTTATCGTAGCGCTTATTGCTGTCGTTACCTTTATTAATTTAATCAAAAAGTTGCGTTTATCCTGGTTCGCCTACTACCGCTTTGCTCTTGCCATCGTGTTTGCTTTTATTATTTTGTAGTCGATGTATGGAAAGAGCTGCAGCTTTAAACCCTATGAGACTTTCTTCGGCCTATGAAGGCTGAAGGGAGTCTCTTTTATTATTTCGCGGCGGCAGCGATCGCCTAGCTCTCAGCTGGCGCGCGTTTTAATGGGGAGCGGCGCCATGCCAGAACAGATCTACAAGCTCACGTGCCGTTTGCTTGAGTGAAGCTTCGTCGTTGACCACTTTTTTACGGTTGCGGATGCTCAGCATAGCGGTATAGGCATGGGCAAGCAGCAGCGGATTGCCTGGGACCAGCTCTTTTTTATCCATAGCCTCTTGAAAAATGTCTGCGAGCAGCTCATGCAGCCGCGATTCACCGGCACGGATCGTTAGCGTTTGCTCCTCGCTGAGGCCTGGGGCGGCTTCGCGCATCATCGTTTCAAAGTCGACATGGGCGTTCGCCATATGCCTTTCAGCTACAATAAGCAGCCGATCCTTAAGCTCTCCAGGGCCGGTAATGATTTTGCGCGTACTTTGATAAGCCATGTTTAAGACGAATAAAAGCGCCTCGGTAAAAAGCACCGCTTTATTGTTGAAATAGTAGTAGACGCTTGCCTTTGTAACGCCGCATGCTTTGGCGACGCCGTCGAGCGATACTTTCTCGAAGCCAAGCTCCATAAATTGATAAGATGCCGTAAATAAAATTTTCTCCATCGTTTGAGCGGTGCTGCTGCCTTTTGGACGGCCAGGTTTGCGTTTTTCTTGATCATCTACCATGTTGTGACCCTCCATGTTCATCTAATTGTAATAAAAGCAGTTGATTAATTAACCTTCGGGTATATATAATTAAATTAGCCTACGAAATCTATTTTAAACCAAATGGCTGAAGATGTGAAACGGAGGATGGGAGTAATGCTAGAGAAATTAGGCAGCGCAATTGCAGGCCGCCGTACGCGGTGGGTCACGGTAATCGTGTGGATAGTACTTGCGGGAGCTTTAACGATGTGGCTTCCGGCTGTTGGAGGACAAGAGAAAAATAATGCGCCCAACCTGGAAGCAGACAGCCCTTCCGTGCTTGCAGATCAATTAATGAAGGGAAAATTCCCAAATGGGGCAGGTGTGCCTGCCTTGCTTGTATGGCATAGGGATGCCGGTCTCACCGATGAGGATTATGCGCTCATTCAGAAAACGTCGCAGCTGCTTAGCGAGCAGCCGCTGCCAGAGCAAGGAGAACTGCTGCCGCTGCATCAAATGCCGGCTCCTGCGCTTTCAAAACTGGCATCGGAAGACGGCGGCACGCTTGTTCAGCCAATTACATTCGCAGAAAATGCGGATACGGAAATTTTACGCAGCAATTTGGAGAAAATTCAAGAGCTGGTTAAAGAAGCGGCAGGCGGCACGAGCCCGTTTGATGCGGCTACAACTGGCGTCGATGCGCTGAGCGCAAGGATCAGCGGTCCAGTGGGCATTCAAGTCGACGCATCAGCATTATTCAAAGGAGCGGACGTGTCGCTGCTTATTGCTACGGTGCTGATTGTACTCATCCTATTGCTGCTTATTTATCGTTCTCCGATTTTGGCGGTCGTTCCGATTGTAGGCGTAGGGTTCGCTTATTTGGTTACGAGCCCTATTCTCGGCTGGCTGGCCTCTGAGGGCTGGATTACAGTAGATGCCCAAGCCATTTCGATTATGACGGTGCTGTTGTTTGGTGCAGGCACAGACTACTGCTTGTTCTTTATTTCGCATTTCCGCCAAGAGCTGGAGCGGGAAGAGAATAAGATGACTGCGCTCAAAATTGCTTTCCGTGATGCATCGGGAGCGATTGCGATGAGCGGCTTCACGGTCGTTCTGTCATTACTGGCACTGCTTGCGGCCAAATATGGTGCTTATCAGCGTTTTGCAATACCATTCAGCTTGTCGATTTTCATTATGGGCATTGCCAGCCTGACACTTGTGCCTGCGCTATTGTCGATTATGGGAAGAGCTTCATTCTTCCCGTTCATTCCTCGCACCGAAGGTATGCAGCGGTTGCGTGCAGAGAAGCGCAGCAAGCCGTATCGCCCACGTCGCCAAGGCAGCAAGCTAGGCACAGCAGTAGGAAGCTTAGTCGTTGCGAAGCCTTGGACCGTTGTTATCGCGAGCGTTATTTTTCTCGGTGCGCTGGCAGGTTTTGCTCCACAGGTTAAGTTTACGTATGATTTATTGTCTTCCTTCCCGAAAGATATGCCTTCGCGTGAAGGTTTTGATACGATTTCCACTGCATTTACCCCGGGGCAGCTGGCTCCTGTCGGCGTGGCAGTTCAAACAGAAGGCAAGTCAGTTGAACTTGTTGCCAGCCTTTCGGATATGGATCTCGTTGATTCGGTATCGGAGCCGGTTCAAAGTAAAGAGGACCCGAATTTGCAGTCCGTTCAAGTTACGCTAAACATTAATCCTTATTCACAGGAGGCCATGGATTTGGTTCCGCTGCTTCGCGGAGCGGCTGAGGAAGCATTGGATAAAGCAGGGGTTACAGGTGCGGCGTCTAAAGTGTGGGTAGGCGGACAGACTGCAACGCAGCATGACTCACAGCTGTTGACCGATAGGGACAATAAGGTTATTATCCCTCTTGTTATTGGGATGATTTTAGTGCTGCTCATCGTCTATTTGCGCTCCATTGTTGCAGCTCTATATTTAATCGCCACCGTATTATTGTCATTTGGCTCTGCTTTAGGCCTCGGCTGGCTTATATTGCATTATGGGATGGGTGCAGAAGCGATTCAAGGAGCGATCCCGCTGTATGCATTCGTGTTCCTTATTGCCCTTGGCGAGGACTACAATATTTTCATGATTTCGAGCATTTGGAAGAAAAAGGCGAAAATGCCGCTCAAGCAAGCGATACGTGAAGGTGTAGCAGAGACTTTCGGCGTAATTACATCCGCAGGTCTGATCCTGGCAGCTACGTTCGCGGTACTTGCGACGCTGCCGATTCAGGTATTGGTCCAGTTCGGCGTTATTACGGCGATTGGCGTGCTGATGGATACGTTCATCGTAAGACCGTTCCTCGTGCCGGCCATTACAACGCTGCTTGGCAAAAGAGCCTTCTGGCCTGCTAGGGCTGAGCTTGTGGAGGCGGGAAAAAGCAAGCCTGGCAAGCAAAAACAAATCGTTTAAGTCGCTGCGTCATTGGCAGCAACAAGGCGCCTTTCTGTCTGATCGAAATGATCAGACAGTGAGGCGCTTTTTTTCTAAATATAGGAAAGCATAGCATTGCGCGAAACCTTCTCTATATTTCTACGCGAAACGGAAGCTTTGCCGCCAAAGGACGGCGATAGCCGTTTACGCTTGGTCGTTTTTGCATAAGCGTAAGCATAAGCATAAGTAGCTGTTAAAATTCGCAGGGCCAAGCTTCCGTTCTGGGCGCACAGGAATAAAATAAAGGGAAACGAAAGCGCAAAGGGGGTTCGCCAAATGCAAAAGAGGTTCCTCAGTCTAACTTTTATGGTGGTTTTGTTTATTGGAATAAACCTCTGGAGTTCTGCTTTGCTAGCTGTATCCGCTGCTGATGTCTGTACACCTGCTGATACCGAGCAGCAGACGAATGCGACCACTACACCAGCATCCGGCTCCAATTGTAACGAGCATGCTGGCCATGGTGCTTCTGATCCGGCTGCTACCGCTCCGGGAGATCAGCTCAATGATGAGCAAGCAGGGTGGCTGCTTACGGGTGTAATTGCTTTATTTCTAGTCATCGTCGTCATATGGCGCCGGCAAGTGTTCAAGTCAAAGCGCTAGCTGCCAAAAGGAGTGGCGCAGCTCACCTCACCTCACCTGACAGGGCTGCATCGTTATGCCGCAGACGCAAGCAATAGCCAGTGTGCGATTCAGCCATCTGCGGCTTATGTTTTATTTTTCTGCTAAATTGCGAGTTATAACATGAATTGATACATACTATAATATTATATTTAATTAGTGGGATGTTATAAAGTTAAAAACTATGGAAAACAAGCAATTTTAACAATTGTGTTTTGTAATTTAGTTTGTTATTAATTAGGAACGTAGATTTGTCACAACTTAGTCAGTCCCGATGTGGTTTAAAGCCTTGGTACATCGGGATATTTTTATAACCAACTAAATCACGATCTTTTTTAGTTATATGCTCAAGTTCTTGTCATTTGGCGTTGGCTGCATCGACGACAGCATGCAACCGATTGCCGAATGCTTCACATCGCCTCGTTGAGACACTATTTTGCATGACCATCCCGGCTCCGATTTCCTCTCGTTCGTTCGCCAAAAATATCCTAAGAGACCCTCCAATATATCACTTTTAGGTATTACGGCATTTTTCAAAACCGACTTTACAAAAACGTCAAAAATCCGTAAGTATTGATACTGCGCGAAATTGGCTGATTTTTTCATTATTCTTTCATTATTCTTTTATTGGCCTTCTTTATAATCAAATGTAGTTGCCATTCAGTTGCAGAAACCTATCCCTATCCCGCTCATCCGACAATTATCTACTCTTCGTCATCTCACTTCAAGCGTTATAGTAAAGGAGAAATACCATGAAAAAATCAGTCTTATGTCTATTAATTGCATTATTTACGTTCGGGACTTCATTCTCGCAGATTCTACCTGTTTATGCAGCTGAGAACGATTTTACTTTTACAATCGGTTCCAATGGCGCAACGGTCACGGACTACAGGGGGACGGATCTGAATGTGGTTATTCCCGCTGAGTACGCGGGTACGACGGTAACCGAAATTGGGAGATCAGCATTTGATACATACGGTACAGGCAAGCCTAAAATTACAAGCGTCGTGATTCCGAACAACGTGAAGGTAATTCAAACGTATGGGTTCCGTTATACTGGCCTTACTTCCATAGACCTTCCAGACAGTTTGTTAACGATCGGCGCCAGCGCATTCGAGAACAATCCGCTTACAACAGTCGTTTTTCCAGATAGTGTGACGATGATCGGCAACTATTCTTTTTATATGAATAATTTGACATCGATTAAATTATCGGAAAATTTGAAGACGATTAATGGTGGGGCTTTCGACACCAATCACATTACGAAGCTTGTCATCCCGGCCAGCGTAACGAATGTCGCCAGTAGTTCATTCTATAGTAACAACTTGACAAGCATAACTGTGTTAGGTGAATCAACAACTTTTGGGACAGGTGTATTTGCAAGTAATCCGAGCAATCTGAAAATATTCGGAATTGCGAATTCTCCCGTAGCTGCTTATGCGTCGAGCAACGGACATACATTTGTGGACGGAACGGCGTTATTTCAAGCGGTCTCTAGCGCCAAGTCGCTGTTAAAAAGTTATGTGGTAGGCACCAGCGTAGGACAAGTTTCGGCCAATGCCTATAACGACTTATCGGCAGACTATGACGCAGCCATGCTTTTTATCGACGGAATCGGGAATGCCACCATCGCCTCCGACCTGGCTAACGCCGCAACTCCTCTGACCACTTCAATCGCGGCATTCAATGCGCAAATTGTCCAGGCAGGCAATCCCGCGGCGTTGACAGCGGCTATCGCGAAGGCACAGCAGGCGTTGACGGATCATCCGCAAGGGGAGAATGTGGGGCAGACGTCAGCGGGAACGCGCACCGCACTGCAGTCCGCAACCAATGCGGCGCAGCAGATTCTTGATAACGCGGGCAATTACATTCAGGATCAACTGGATACTGCCGTTAATCAGTTAGATTCAGCGGTTCAAGTCTTTAATGCCACTGTTATACAAGCGGGTATTCCGACGGCGCTGGACACGGCGATCACGGCGGCGCAGCAGGCGTTGACGGATCATCCGCAAGGGGAGAACGTGGGGCAGGTGTCAGCGGGAACGCGCACCGCACTGCAGTCCGCATCCAATGCGGCGCAGCAGATTTTTGATAACGCAGGCAATTACACGCAGGATCAACTGGATACTGCCGTTAATCAGTTAGATTCAGCGGTTCAAGTCTTTAATGCCGCCGTTCTTCAAGCGGGCATTCCGACGGCGCTGGGCGTGGTGATCACGGCGGCGCAGCAGGCGTTGACGGATCATCCAGAAGGTACGGATGTAGGGCAGACTTCGGCAGGAACGCGCATCGTGCTCGAAACTGCGATGGATGCGGCGCAGCAGATTCTCGATAACGCGGGCAATTACACACAGGATCAACTGGATACGGCAGTTAACCAATTAAATTCAGCGGTTCAAGTCTTTAATGCTGCTGTTATACAAGCGGGCATTCCAACGGCGCTGGACGCGGCAATCACGGCGGCGCAGCAGGCGTTGACGAATCATCCAGAAGGTACGGATGTAGGGCAGACTTCGGCAGGAACTCGCACCGCACTGCAGTCCGCAACCAATGCGGCGCAGCAGATTCTTGATAACGCGGGCAATTACACGCAGGATCAACTGGATACGGCAGTTAACCAATTAAATTCAGCGGTTCAAGTCTTTAATGCTGCTGCTATACAAGCGGGCATTCCAACGGCGCTGGACGCGGCAATCACGGCGGCGCAGCAGGCGTTAACGGATCATCCGCAAGGGGAGAACGTGGGGCAGGTGTCAGCGGGAACGCGCACCGCGCTGGAAACTGCGATGGATGCGGCGCAGCAGATTCTTGATAACGCGGGCAATTACACGCAGGATCAACTGGATACTGCAGTTAACCAGTTAAATGCAGCGGTTCAAGTCTTCAATGCCGCTATTATACAAGCGGGTGTTCCAACGGCACTAGGGGCGGCGATCACGGCGGCGCAGCAGGCGTTGACGGATCATCCACAAGGGGTGAACGTGGGGGAGGCGTCAGCGGGAAGTCGCACCGCACTGCAATCCGCAACCAATGCGGCGCAGCAGATTCTCGATAACGCAGGCAATTATACGCAGGATCAACTGGATACTGCGGTTAACCAGTTAAATGCAGCGGTTCAAGTCTTTAATGATGCTGTAATACAAGCGGGTGTTCCAACGGCGCTGGGTGCGGCGATCACAGCGGCGCAGCAGGCGTTAACGAATCATCCGCAAGGAACAGATGTAGGGCAGACTTCGGCAGGAGACCGTACCGTGCTGGAGAATGCGATAGATGAGGCGCAGCAGGTTCTCGATAACGCAGGCAATTACACGCAGGATCAACTGGATAATGCCGCTAATCAGTTAAATGCAGCGGTTCAAGTCTTCAATGCCGCTGTAATACAAGCGGGCATCCCGACGGCGCTGGGTGCGGCGATCACAGCGGCGCAGCAGGCGTTAACGGATCATCCGCAAGGAACAGATGTAGGGCAGACCTCGGGAGGAACTCGCACCGTGCTGGAGAATGCGATAGATGAGGCGCAGCAGATTCTCGATGACGCAGGCAATTACACGCAGGATCAACTGAATACTGCCGTAAACCAGTTAAATACAGCGGTTCAAGTCTTAAATGCCGCTGTTATACAAGCAGGTATTCCAACGGCGCTAGATGCCGCGATCACGGCGGCGCAGCAGGCGTTGACGGATCATCCGCAAGGTGCAGATGTAGGGCAGACTTCGGCAGGAGACCGCACCGTGCTGGAAACTGCGATGGATGCAGCGCAGCAGGTTCTCGATAAAGCAGGCAATTACACACAGGATCAACTGGATACGGCCGTAAACCAGTTAAATGCAGCGGTTCAAGTCTTTAATGCCGCTGTTATACAAGCGGGTATTCCGACGGCGCTGGATGCGGCGATCACGGCGGCGCAGCAGGCGTTGACGGATCATCCAGAAGGTACGGATGTAGGGCAGACTTCGGCAGGAGACCGCGCTGCCCTGCAGACCGTGATAGATGCAGCGCAGGCTATTGCCGACGATGCGGAAAATCAATCTCAGACTCGTTTGGATGAAGCTACTGTCAGTTTGAACGACGCTATGGCGGTATTTGAAGCTGCTTGGGTAGGGATGGTGCTAACCGCATCGGCCAATGATTTGTACGGAACGAGCGACACGCTTCGCTTTACGGTATTTTACGGATATGAAGTAACCGTGATAGGGACACCGGTCGTTCCGATCATGGTTGGAGACAATTCCGCCACTCAGACGGTATATGCCCCATATATGGGAGCGCGCGGCGAGGCAGTGACAAAGCTTACTTTCGAATTCGAAGTTCCTGCTGGGTTCGCGGATGTTGACGGAATTGAAGTTGCTGCATCATTAGAGCTCCCGAACGGTGCAAGCATCGTTCGCACCTCCAGCGGACGCCCGGCTTCGCTAACTTACGTAGCACCGGACGCGAACGGAATACGTATCGTGGCGATACCGCCCGAAGTTGCCCTGACGGTTGCACCGAACGGATCGGAACGTAAAGCGATCAGTGTGATTGCAAGCGTGTACGGCGGAGCTGCGGGAAATGCGCTGACGCAGCTCCGTTGGCTGCCTGGAAGTCTTAGTGGGGTTGATTTTGCCGGTGGAACGAAAGGAACCGATATTTTGGCCACACCTCAATTCACCATTACTGCCAACGGCGACTATACCGTTTATGCCCTAGACGAAGCAGGCAATGAAGCAGTGAAAACCATCACTGTTACTGGGATCTCAACCACGTCTTCGTCGGATAACGGCAATCGACCTGTCACATCGGGGACGACTGTGAAGTTAGATTCGAATGGCGGGATTACAATTCTTGTCGATCCATCCGACATCAAACAAGTCAAGCGTTCGGACGGCACGGTGATCGAGCAAGTCATCCTCCCTGAACGGACGAGGGAGCAAGTGCTGGAACTCCTGAAAGATGCGATGGAACCGTTTGTCAGCATTATAATCGGCAATCGGGAGCAAGCGGTACAGGCACAGTTTCAAGCTGACTGGATCGCGGATATGGTGAAAGCTAATTCTAATACAATTATCGAGGTGAGGTTGAACGATTCTAGCTACCAATTGCGGTTAAGTGCGATCGACCTGATCGGCTTGGCGGAGCGTCTCGACGCGGAAATATCGAATTTGACCGTGAACATCATACAGGTGCTGGCCGGCGAGCATATTCGACAAGAGATCAATCGGATCGGCGTTTCCCAAGGTTTTACTGTTTTCGCCGACGTCATTGACTACAAGGTGTTGGTCGAAGCAAACGGGCAAATGTTGGAGGTGCACGACTATGGCGGATCATACTCGATCCGGACCATTAAGTTGGACCAAGAGAACACAAACGGTAACCTGGTTGCCGTTCAGTATATCCCGGAAAACGGAACCGTCGTTTTTGTTCCGGCAAAGATGGAAACCGGTCCAGACGGCACTAACGAAGCGATTCTGAACGTGCCGCATAACAGCTTGTACACAGTCGTAAATGTGCAAGCCCGAACGTTCGCCGATTTAACCGGACACTGGGCGAAAGCGGATGTGGAGCATCTGGCGTCCAAGCTGCTGGTGAACGGCGTGGCGGCCGACCGTTTTGACTCAGAAGGAACCATTACACGAGCGGAATTCTCAGCCTTGCTCGTTCGTGCGCTAGGGCTATCCGTGAAGGAGAGCGAGGGCGGTGATCGTTTTGCGGATGTCCCTGCATCCGCATGGTATGCATCTGCAGTAAATGCGGCAGTGGCTAGCGGGCTGGTTAGCGGCATCGGTGCCGGCCGTTTTGCGCCTAACGATCCAATTACCCGCGAGCAAATGGCCGTTGTGATTGCTGGTGCCTTAACCTTCACCAGCCATGGAACCAGTAGCGATGGGCAAAAGGGAGGCCATCTGGATGCTTTCACGGATCGAGACTCCATTTCTTCATGGGCGCAAGCTGCGGTAGTCCGAGCATCGGAAGACGGCATTATGAAAGGAATGGAAGACGGACGCTTTGCCCCGAGGGAGAATGTAACGAGGGCGCAGGCAGCGGTTATACTGAAAAGGTTCCTGCAATATGTACATTTTATCGATTAAATCAAGCAAAGAGATCAATTCAAAATGAATCGAAATACTCATTCATAGAATCATCTGTATAACGATAGTGAAGGAGCTTGCCTCGTGGCAGCTCCTTTTTGTCGTACAAGTAACTGGCAGATAAGTGTGAAATATCGGTTGACAAGAAAATGGTCTAAATGAAATCCACGAAATCATGGGGCTGTTTTTGTCTCATTTGATCTTATAGCCCACATAAATGATGGACAAGCTTATTCATAAGACGAAATGCAACCGTTTGGACGCTTATGCCGTATAAATAGTGCTCTGTGCCATACAGGCGGAAAGGAAGAGATTAAACATGACCATTCGTTCAGGAAAAAGCATACTTTTAATCATTGGAATGTTATTATTAGGAGGATGCTCGTTGTTCGAGGATGCCAAGCAGGCGGTCAATTCCGTATCGAGCTCGGCCGACTATGTGACGGGGGCGGCTTCGTACATGCAGACGCTGACAAGCTTCAGCGAGCAGGCGACGCAGCTTGCGGAGCAAGCCGTAAACGATGCGAGTGCACGCGCCGATTATAAGGAGCAGCTGGTAGCTGTGCAGGACTCGATCAAGCAGTTTGGCGAGCTGCAAGCGCCGGATTTTGCCAAGGATGTCCATCAGACCGTGGTCGATTATAATTTGAAGCTGCAGGAAAGCATTGATGCGGTGCTGAAGCAGATCGAAGACGGCAAAGCATTGGTTGACGCAACGGAAATTCCAAATACGATTAACAAAATCAACGAGCTGTTAAATCAAGTAAATCAACTTCAGCAGCTGGTGTCGTAACGGTAAAGAGAGGAAGAATGAAAGATGAAAGTAAATATTTTGCATGCTAGCATGACGAACTCTAAGGAATCTGGTTTCGTGGGCAAGGTTCATTTTGAAGTAGAGGGCCAGACGAACCAATACGAAATTGCCCTTCACAGCCGCAAGGCGACTGAGTGGGGCTACGGTTTATTTTTTCTGAATGAATCGGGCAAGGAAGAAGATCTTTTAGCGGTCGAGGATGAGCTGGAAGAGGATGATGAGCTGTTTGATTCCCTCGTGAAAGCGGCTTGGGAAACACTGGAGAAGAAATAAACCTTTACGCGTATATGGCTGAAGCCGTCCTCTGACGGCAAAGCTGCCGTTTCGAGGGTGCAATATAAGCCCATTTATAAGTGCAAAACTTATAAATTCTTATATTTTGAAAAATAGAGCTGGCGCAAGCCTGGACATGCAGTCCATGCTTGCGCTGGCTCTATTTACGTCTAGGCTGATGGCATAAACGCACTTGTCGATCATACAATCTAATGTTATCATTAAGATTACAATTTAATAGGAAGGGAATAAGTGTCAGCAGGCGCTCAAGGCGCCCAAGTTGACTTAATAGGGAAGTCGGTGAGAGACCGGCGCGGACCCGCCACTGTATGAAGCGACTGACGCTTCAAAGCCAGGAGACCTGCTTATTTCAACGACACTGTAAACCTACGTGGATATTAGGAAGGTGTTAGAGATTGGATGGCCCTTCGCTGTCTGCGTTTAACAAGGACATTGGTCTTTTCAAGCATTTCTAACACATAGCGTTAGAGGTGCTTTTTTTGTTGGATAGAAATTGTAAATTGCTACATAGAAGGAGTTGGGCATCAATGAGTGAAGCAGGCGTCGGCAAGCTGTTAATTATCGGATTCGGCCCAGGGAGCTTCGAGCATATTACGAAACGCGCCCGTGAAGCGATTCAGGAGAGCGATATAGTCATCGGCTATAACACGTATGTGGACTTGATTCGGGAGCTAATCAGCGATCAGGCGATTGTGCGGACAGGGATGACGGAGGAGGTCAGCCGGGCGCAGGAAGCGGTGCGCCAGGCGGAGAACGGCAAGAAGGTTGCCGTTATATCAAGCGGCGATGCGGGCGTGTACGGTATGGCAGGACTCGTGTATGAGGTGCTGATTGAGAAGGGCTGGAAGCGTAATGGCGGGGTAGAGGTTGAAGTCATTCCCGGCATTTCCGCCATTAACTCGACAGCGTCCCTGCTCGGCGCACCGATTATGCACGATGCTTGCACGATCAGCCTAAGCGATCATTTGACCCCTTGGGAGCTGATAGCGCGCAGAGTAGAAGCGGCAGGACAAGCGGATTTCGTCATTGCGCTTTATAACCCGCGCAGCGGCAGAAGAACACGGCAAATCGTGGAGACGCAGCGTATTTTGCTCAAATACCGTTCGCCAGATACGCCGGTTGGCATTGTGAAAAGCGCGTATCGCGACCGTGAGGATATTGTCGTGACGACGCTTGCCCGTATGCTTGATCATGATATCGGCATGCTGACAACGGTCGTTATTGGCAACTCCACAACCGTTAATTATGATGGGCTGATGATTACGCCGCGTGGCTATCAGCGCAAATATACGCTGGGTGAAGGCGCGCAGCCTTTGAAGCCTCACCAGCGTCTGCAAGAGAAGAATGAGCCGTGGGCACTTCATACGGCAGGAATGCCGGAG
Source organism: Paenibacillus sp. J31R34 (assembly GCF_059383715.1). Taxonomy (NCBI): domain Bacteria; kingdom Bacillati; phylum Bacillota; class Bacilli; order Caryophanales; family Paenibacillaceae; genus Paenibacillus; species Paenibacillus sp. J31R34. Next base: position 1,337,633 of record NZ_JBXENU010000001.1, on the reverse strand, counting down.
CTCTCAGGTGATGGAGACTATCCTGAGGATGAATATGATAGGGCGGACTCTTTGGTGGAGCGGGAAGAGCCGCAAATGGCGGTGCCAGACCAGCCGAGAAATGAAAATGGGCAAGGCGGCGGCGTAGCCGTAGCCATAGCACCTCCAGTCGCACCCGTGAAGCCTGCTCCAGCTCCGGTTGATAAAGCTGCTTCATCGAAGGTGGAGTCAGCCGCGATGCCAGCTGTCTCGCCACTTCATTTGGCGATGGAAGCAGTACTGCTTAATGATCGCAGCAAGGGTATAGAGCCTAGTGCGGCATATGTGGAAGCTGCGAGCCGATTGCCTGTATTTACGCAGCAATCGGTTTTGGAGTTCGCCGTAAGCCCGGGTGTAGCGACGAAGAACTTTACTCCCCAGCAGTTGGTGGCACTGGCGCAGGCGGTTGGCGAGAAGGGCTCGATTGAATATACACCGCATCATCATCTGCTTGTGCGGATTCCGACGTCTGATCCAGAAAGCGTTACGGCAAAGCTGCGTGCGGATGGCCTCAGTCTGGCGCCGATCGGTGATGTTTTGCAACTGAAGGCTTGCGATTTTTGCAATCTGGAGAAGGCGGAATCGGTTCCATATGCCGATGAACTGCAAGAGAAGATCGGCGGCATGGCCATGCCGAAGGAGCTGCGTGTCGGGTTCAATGGCTGCGGCATGGCTTGTTATGGCGCAGTTAACGAGGATATCGGCATCGTGTATCGCCGTGGCAAATTTGATTTGTTCCTCGGCGGCAAAACCGTCGGCCGCAATGCACATGCGGCGCAGCCGGTTGCCGAAGGCATTGCAGCCGAGGAAATCGTGCCACTGATTGAACGCATTATTGCACTGTATAAATCGGAAGGCCATCCGAATGAGCGCTTTCATAAATTTTTTAAACGGATGGGTCAAATAGAAGGCTATCGCTATCAAGAGCTGCCTGTTTTTCATATCGAAGACGCATTGTGCGGAGACTAGCTACAGCAAGGGAGATGAAGGAAGATGGATGCGGTTTTATTTGTAGGGCACGGAAGCCGGGATGAGAGAGGAAATGAAGAGGTGCGCGAGTTTGTCGCCTCTGTAGCGTCAACACTGAAAGCAGATTTGGTAGAGCTGTGCTTTCTGGAGTTTGTCACGCCGACGATGAAGCAGGGCTTTGATATTTGCGTATCAAAAGGGGCGACTCGGATCGCCGTTATTCCGATTACGTTATTTTCGGCAGGGCATGCAAAGCTTCATATGCCTGCGGCAATTGATGAGGCAAAGCTGCGTTATCCAGCTATAAATATTATTTATGGACGGCCGATTGGCGTTCACGATCAAGTGCTGGAAATTTTGACCTCCCGCCTTGGCGAAGCCGCTGCGGCAGAGGAAAGCGAGCTTGCTGATACGGCTATTTTGATCGTCGGTCGGGGCAGCAGCGATGCCGATGCGAACAGTGAGCTATTTAAAATTTCCCGTTTGTTCTGGGAGCGCCTTAAAGTCAAATGGGTCGAAACCGCCTTTATTGGCGTAACGGCGCCTCTGATGGATGAAGGTGTAGAGCGCTGCCTCAAGCTGGGCGCGCGTAAAGTTATTATATTGCCGTACTTCCTGTTTACCGGCGTTTTAATTAAACGGATGGAAGCAGCGATGGAGCAATATACGGCTGCTTATCCGGAAACGGAATTTGTGCTTGCGGAATATTTTGGCTTCCACCCGCTGCTTAAAGAGATTTTGAAAGATCGCGCCGCAGAAGCGCTGCAGGACGAAGTGAAGATGAACTGCGATATGTGCCAGTTCCGCCTGCAGGCGATGAAAGATCATGACCATCACCACCACCATGATCATGATCATGACCACCATGACCATCACCATCATGATCACGATCACGGGCATGATCATCATGACCATAATCATGAACACCATGCGCATGATCACGAGCATCATCATGAGGGCCATACGCATGAGCATAACCATGAGCACCATGATCACGACCATGATCACCACGACCACGAGCACCTTGAAATTGGCGAGCCTGCTGCTAATGCCAAGGAAGATGCCCCGCAGAAAAATGATCCGTCCAAGGCAGCAACGCTTGTCGGGGAGGGTTAGGCCATGATTTTTATGCTATGTGGAACGAGCGATGCGAGGGAGCTCGCCGTACAAATTAAGGCACAGGGCTATAGCGTGCTGACTTCGGTCGTGACCGACAGTGCGGCAGGCAGCTTGAAGGAGGCCGGACTTGACGTGCGAGTGGGACGGCTAACCGCAGACGAAATGGCAGCTTACCTGAAGGAAAATCAGGTAAAGGCTGTCGTTGATGCCAGCCATCCCTTTGCTGAGGAGGCGCATCGCAATGCGATGGCGGCGGCCGAGCAAGCATCGGTGCCTTATATTCGCTATGAGCGCGAGAGCCTGACCTTTGACGGACAGCCGCTAATCCAGTATGCGGATGATTACGCCGAAGCAGCCGAAATGGCGGCTGCCAAAGGCGGCGTCGTAATGCTGACGACCGGCAGCAAAACGCTGCAGGTTTTTACCGAGCGCCTGCTAGGCTTGCCTAACGTGACGCTGATCGCCCGCATGCTGCCGCGTCTCGACAATATGGAGAAATGCGATGCGCTTGGACTGCCGCAAAAGCATATCGTTGCCATGCAGGGTCCATTTTCCAAAGCGCTCAATCGCGCCCTTTATGAGCAATTCGGCGTGACGCTGATGATTACGAAGGAGAGCGGCAAGGTTGGCTCTGTGGATGAGAAGCTGGAAGCGGCGCTTGAAATGGGTGTTGAGACGATTATTATTGGGCGTCCTAAGCTTGCGTATGGGCATGTTTTTTCGCGTTTTGACGAAATAAGCGATACATTAAAGGAAATGTTGAGTTAAATACACGTTGCATCATAATTGAAGGAGCTGAGCGAAAAACATGGATTTTTTGACCGATTTTAAACCGCTTACTGTACAGCCGCAGGAAATTGAAGCACGCAGCTTTGAAATGATTACCGAGGAGCTAGGGGAGCACCCGTTCACAGATGAGCAATATTCTGTTGTACAGCGCGTTATTCACGCTTCCGCCGATTTTGAGCTGGGACGCAGCATGATGTTCCATAAGGATGCGGTACAGGCAGGCATTAAGGCGATCCTCGCAGGCAAGCCTGTAGTTGCCGATGTGCAAATGGTTCAGGTAGGAATCAGCAAGCCGCGCATTGAGAAGTTTGGCGGCGACGTGCGTGTATACATATCGGATGCAGATGTGATGGAGGAGGCGAAGCGCCTTAATACGACGCGGGCGATTATTTCCATTCGCAAAGCGATTCGTGAAGCGGACGGCGGTATTTATGCGATCGGAAACGCGCCTACAGCGCTGCTGGAGTTAATTAGACTGGTGAAAAATGGCGAAGCCAAACCCGGCCTTATCGTTGGTGTGCCCGTCGGCTTCGTATCGGCAGCAGAATCGAAGGAGGAGCTTGCCAAGCTGGACATTCCGTTTATTACGAATCTCGGACGAAAGGGCGGGAGCCCGGTTGCCGTGGCTGCGGTTAACGCGATTTCCCTGCTGGCAGAGCGCCAAGTGTAAAAAGCGTGGACAAGAAAGAGGATAAGCCGCTTCGCCATGGCTATACGACGGGCTCTTGTGCAACAGCTGCGACGAAAGCGGCGCTGACTGCGCTGATTTTGCGCGAGCAGCAGACCGAGTCGGAAATTGTGCTGCCGATTGGCGAGCGGGTCACTTTCACCATTGTAAGCTGTGAGCTGAATGGCGATGCCGCAAAAGCTGAAGTGATTAAGGACGGCGGCGACGATCCGGATGCTACGCATGGCGCAAGCATTTTTTCGGAGGTCAAATGGCATGACGGCGAAGGCGTTATACTTGATGGCGGCATTGGTGTTGGCCGGGTAACGAAGCCCGGTCTGCCCGTGGCGGTTGGCGAAGCCGCCATTAATCCGGTGCCGCGCCGCATGATTCACGAAGCGGTCGAAGAGGTGCTGCGATCGTTCGAGCTGGAGGGGCGAGGCGTAAGCGTCGTCATTTCTGTGCCGGAAGGCGAGCGAATCGCGCTCAAAACGTTAAATGGTCGCCTTGGTATTCTAGGCGGCATTTCCATACTCGGAACGAGAGGCACCGTTGTGCCGTTCTCTACTGCAGCATACAAAGCGAGCGTCGCGCAAGCGATTAATGTCGCAGCCGTCAGCGGCTGCGACCATCTTGTTTTATCGACAGGTGGCCGTACGGAAAAGTTTGGGATGGAGCTGTATCCCGATTTGCCGGAGGAGGCTTTTATCGAGATGGGCGATTTTATCGGCTTCTCGCTGAAAATGGCCCGAAACAAGCAAATTCGCAAAGTAACGCTTGTCGGCATGATGGGCAAGTTTTCGAAGGTGGCGCAGGGCGTCATGATGGTGCATTCCAAAAGCGCGCCAGTCGACTTCGGCTTTCTCGCCGAAATAGCGGAATATGCAGCTGTTCCCGAAGGACTTGTGGAAGAAATACGCGGCGCGAACACCGCTTCACAGGTTGGCGATATGATGCAGGAGCGCGGCATTGATGCCTTTTTCGAACGAATGAGCGAGCTGTGTTGCTATCATAGCAAGAAGGAAGCGGGCGGACTGCTGACAGTCGAGACGGTCATTATATCGATGAAAGCCCAGCTGTTAGGCAGGGCTGAGCAATAGCGTTTTCAAATGCATGCAAGCTGCTTGGCAGCAAAGGGATCGGGGGAGATAGAGCTTGGGGAACAAAATCAAAATGATCGGCATTGGCGATGATGGAGCGGCAGGCTTGCCGTCGCTTTATGAAGGCTGGATTCAAGAGAGTGAAGTACTGGTTGGCGGCGAGCGCCATTTGGCGTTTTTTCCGCAATATGCAGGCGAGAAAATCGTCATTAAAGGCGGCTTGACTGACTTGGCCAAGCAGCTGCAGGCGGAGAGCAGACGGACGGTTGTGCTCGCTTCCGGCGATCCGTTGTTTTATGGCATTGGCGGTTATTTGGCGGGCAAGGTGGAGCTGGACATTTATCCGGCGCACAGCTCGGTGCAGCTTGCTTTTGCGCGAATGGGCGAAAGCTGGCATGATGCGCTGCTGACTAGCGTTCACGGCAAGAGCATCAAGGGACTGGCACAGCGTATCGACGGCAAAGCGAAGATTGCGCTGCTGACCGATGACAAAAACAATCCAAGCGTAATCGCTCGCTACTTGCTCGATTTCGGCATGACTGAATATAAAGCCTTTTTGGCTGAAAATTTAGGTGGAGCGGATGAGCGCACGGGGTGGTATGAGCTGAGTGAGCTTGCGGAGGCGGAATTTTCTCCGCTGAATGTCTTGATTTTGAAGCGTGTAGGGACGAGCCCCTCGTGGCCGCTCGGCATTGCTGACAGCGAGTTTGCCCAGCGTAAGCCGGACAAAGGACTAATTACTAAACGTGAAATTCGCGTGCTCAGCCTTGCGGCTATGCAGCTCAGGGAGACGAGCACGGTTTGGGATATTGGCACCTGCACAGGCTCCATGGCGATTGAGGCAGCACGCATTGCCCGCCAAGGCGACGTATATGCCATAGAGAAGAACGAAGGCGATCTTGCCAATTGTGTGGAAAACGCCCGGAAATTCAGAACCGACCTGACGACGCGGCTGGGACGCGCACCTGTTGGCCTGGACACGTTTGCCGATCCCGATGCTGTATTTATCGGCGGTAGCGGCGGCGAGCTGCGTGAGCTGCTGCATATTTGCTGCACGCGGCTTAAGGAAGGCGGACGCATCGTCGTGAATGCGGCAACGATTGAGACGATGGGCAAAGCGATGAGTGCTTTTGAGGATGAAGGCTTTAAAACCGATATTACGCTGGCACAGCTGTCGCGCAGCAAACCGATATTGGATTTGACGCGTTTTGATGCGCTTAATCCGATTTTTCTAATTACGGCTTGGAAGCAGCCAGAGATACTCACCGAGGAGGAAAGCAGCAATGACTAAGCTCGGCAAATTATATGGAATCGGAATTGGACCGGGGGATCCGGAGCTGATTACCGTTAAAGCTTTTCGGCTTATGAAGGAATGTCCGGTTATCGCATACCCGCGCAAAAAGATGGGCGCCAAAAGCTACGCGCTGACGATTGCTGAACTGTATGTGAACGCAGCGGAGAAAGAAATGCTCGGACTGACCTTTCCGATGACGAAGGACCGCGAATCGCTGGAGCGCCAGTGGGAGAAGACGGTGCAGCAGGTATGGCAGCCGATTAGCGAAGGCCGCGATGTGGCGTTCGTGACGGAAGGCGACCCGATGATCTACAGCACGTATATCCACCTGATGCGGCTTATGCGCGAGCGTCACCCTGAAGTGGAAATGCAGGCAATTCCCGGCATTTCTTCTTTTAATGCGTCGGCTTCCCGCCTTGGCATTCCGCTTGCCGACGGCGACGAGCATGTGGCGATTGTTCCAGCAACGCCAAGCTATGAAGCGATGCGTACAGCGATTGAGCGCCATGACTGCGTCGTATTCATCAAAGTTGCTAAGGTGCTGGATTTGATGCTGACTGTATTGCGCGACTTGAAGCTGATTAAGAACGCTTATGTTTTGACGAAGGTTACATCGTCCGAGGAGCAGGTATGGATGGATGTTGAAGAGCTCCAAGGGCGCGAGCTTGAATACTTGACATTAATGGTGGTGAGAAAATGATTGTACATATTATTGGCGCGGGTCCCGGCGATCCGGATCTCATTACGGTAAAAGGGCTCAAGCTGCTGCAAGCGGCAGATGTCGTCATGTATACCGATTCGCTCGTTAATGAAGAGCTGATTGCGAAAGCGAAGCCCGAAGCTGAGGTGCTGAAAAGCGCAGGCATGGATTTGGATGAAATGGTTGGCATCATCGTAGACCGGGTAAAGCAGGGGAAAAGCGTAGCCCGTATTCATACAGGCGATCCTGCGATGTATGGGGCTATTTTGGAGCAGATGGTGCTGCTTAAGCGTGAAGGCATCCATTGTGAAATCGTCCCAGGCGTAAGCTCGGTATTTGCTGCCGCTGCTGCGGTTGGCGCTGAGCTGACGATTCCTGACCTGACCCAAACGGTCATTTTGACGCGGGCCGAAGGACGGACACCTGTTCCAGAGCTGGAGAAGCTGAAGGATTTGGCGGCGCATCGCTGTACGATCGCGTTGTTCCTCAGCGCTACGCTGACGCGCAAAGTGGTGCAGGAATTTAAAGATGCCGGCTGGGAAGATGAGACGCCGATTGCCGTCGTTCGCCGTGCGAGCTGGCCGGATCAGCTAATTATCCGCACAACGCTTGCCGAGCTCGACAATGCGATGCGCGAGCATGGCATTCGTGCACATGCGATGATTTTAGCAGGCTGGGCGCTTGATCCGGAGCTGCATAACAAGGATGCGCACCGTTCGAAGCTGTATGACAAAACGTTCACGCACCGCTTCCGCAGAGGAGTGAAGCCGGAATGAGTGCGATCATTCAGCTGGAAGAAGGCATCATCCCGGAAATTCGCCAGAAGCACGAATATGCAGTAGTTGCCATTACGAAGCATGGTGTGCAGACAGGCAGAAGGCTGCTGGAAAATATGGGAGCAGTCGATTTGTATTACATGGGCAAATTCGAAGCAGGAGATGAGGAAAGCCGCGGCATTCAGCTATTCAACGGCTCGGTGCGCATGCTGTTTCCTGCCTTGTTTCCGAAATATAAAGGAATTATTTGTATTATTTCACTTGGCGCAGTTGTGCGAATGATTGCTCCATTGCTGCAGGACAAGAAAAAGGACCCAGGCATCGTTGTTATTGATGATAAGGGGGAACATGTCATTAGCGTGCTGTCCGGTCATCTTGGCGGAGCGAATGAGCTGACGCGCGAGACGGCAGCGGCTATTGGCGCGCGTCCAGTGCTGACGACGGCATCGGATGTACAGCGCACGCTGCCTGTCGATTTGTTCGGGCGGCGCTTTGGCTGGGAGTGGGAAAGCGATGCAAAGCTGACACCTGTCAGCGCCGCTGTCGTCAATGAGGAGCCCGTTGCTATTGTGCAGGAGTCGGGCGAGCGGAACTGGTGGATGCATGAAACACCAATGCCACCTAATCTGGTCATTTACGACTCTATTGCCGCAGCGGAGTCGGCCGCGCCTAACGCGGCGCTCATTGTCACACACCGCCTGCTGGAGGAGGATGAGCAGAAGCTGCTGGATAACGGCGTGCTCTATCGGCCGAAGGTGCTGGCGCTTGGCGTTGGCTGCAATCGGGGGACGTCTGCGGAAGAAATCGAAGCGGTTATCGCTTCCGCATTGGAAGGGATCCGGGCTTCGATCCGAAGCGTCAAGGCGATCTGTACCATTGATCTCAAAAAGGATGAAGAAGGACTGCTCGCGGTATGCGCCAAGTATGGCTGGCCGCTAGTGACTTATACGCCTGCGGAGCTGAACGAAGAGGAAATTAGCGAGCCTTCTGAAACGGTATTTAAATTTACTGGAGCTTACGGGGTAAGCGAGCCTGCGGCGAAGCGTTATACGAAAAACAATGAGCTGCTGCTGGGCAAGCAAAAATCCGGCAATGTAACGATTTCGATTGGACTTATTCCATTCACATAAGCCGTGCAGCACAGCTTTTTTTCGCAAGTCCTTAACGAAAGGAATTCACATGTTATGACGATAGCAACGCAAAAAAGAATTATCATTGCCGGAACGGGCAGCGGAGTTGGCAAAACGACGACAACGGTCGGACTGATGGCTGCTTTAGCGCGCAGAGGTTTTGCGGTACAAGGCTTTAAGAGCGGGCCGGACTACATAGACCCAACCTATCATACGGCGGCGACAGGGCGGCAGTCACGCAATCTGGACAGCTGGATGTGTCCTCCTGCCACGGTGAAGGAAATTTATTCGCGTGCTTCAAGTACGGCGGATATTTCAATCATTGAAGGTGTAATGGGGCTATATGATGGCAAAAATCCGCTTTCCAACGAAGGCAGTACTGCTGAGCTTGCTGTGCTGCTGGACTGCCCCGTGCTGCTGGTCGTCAACTGCCAAAGCATGGCTCGCAGTGCAGCGGCTATTGTGAAGGGCTTTCAGGCGCTGGATGACAATGTGCGCATCGTTGGCGTTATTGTGAACAAGGTGGGCAGCGACAGCCATTATGAGATTGTGAAAGCGGCTATCGAACAGGAATGCGGTATTCCAGTCGTCGGTTATTTCAAGCGCAGCAGCGAGCTTCATATACCTGAACGTCACTTGGGTCTCGTGCCTTCAATTGAACGAGGCGAGCTGTCGCCTTTATTCGACCAACTGGTGGCGATGTGCGAAGCGACTGTTGATCTTGATCGCGTGCTTGCGCTGGCAGAAGCGCCAGTAATTTCTGAAGCAGCAGCAGGTACTTCCTTATTCGTGAGGAGAAATCCCGAGGGCAGCGTGCGAATGGCGGTTGCCAAGGACGCGGCGTTTCATTTTTATTATCCGGATAATCTTGAGCTGCTAGAGGCTTGTGGAGCCGAGCTTGTATACTTCTCGCCGCTTGCAGGGGAAGCTGTGCCGAATGATGTATCAGGCTTGTATATTGGCGGCGGCTTTCCAGAAGAATTTGCCGAGCAGCTGGCGCAGCAGCAGCACGTTCACCAGTCGGTGCGGGACGCCATTGCTAACGGCATGCCGACGCTTGCTGAATGTGGCGGTTATATGTATCTAACGGAGCAGCTTACGAATACGAGCGGCAATAGCTATGCGATGGCTGGCGTGCTGCCGGGAAGCGTGGTCATGCAAGGCAAGCTTGCAGCGTTAGGCTATAGGGAGGCAAAGGGGCTGGGCGCTAATTTTCTGCTGCCTGAGGGCGATCAGGCTCGCGGACATGAATTTCATTATTCTGTCTATGTGCCAAGCACCGATAGTGAAACGCCGGAGCCTGCCTATGAGACAAAGGGCAGACGCGGCGTGAAGCAGGAAGGGGCGCAGCTCGCGCAGCTGGTTGCAGGCTATACGCACTTTCATTTTGCCTCAAATCCGGAGATGGCTGAGCGCTGGATTGCTGCATGCTGGGCCTATTCTGTTCGTAAAGCATAATTTGCGCTGAAGCGCTTACGCTTATTGAAAATATAGGAAAGGATAGGATTGTTCCATCCTTTCTCTATATTTCTACGCGAAACGGAAGCTTTGCCGCCAGAGGACGGCGACAGCCGTTTACGCTTGGCCATTTTAAACATTTCGTAACTTTTATATGTATGGTTTCCGCTATCATAGTAATGATGAGTGACCTAAACATATAACCGGGGGATGTCCAATTACTATGACGGATTTTCAATATAAAATAAATCGTTTAAGACAATGCGAGTCTATATGCTATACGATATGCCTAAAGCTATTGCAAAACGAGCAGCAGGCGGCGAAAGCGGCGGAATGGCTGCTCAAACGCTTGTTTACAGACGAGCAGTTTTGGAAAACTTCCGACGCTGCACGGGACCGGTATATTTTTCGTATCGCAAGCAGTGCTTATTTAAATCAGACACAGATGCGCTCCTTTATGAAAACATCATAAGGGGCGTGTTTGTTGTTAAGGGAAGGAAGCAGGGCGACTATGATTAATACGAGCAATACACGCAGCGTTACTATCGCACTGTTCGTAGCAACCTTTCTGGCAGCGATCGAAGGGACGATCGTCAGTACGGCTATGCCGAGCATAACGCGAGAGCTGCAAGGAACCCAGCAGTATAGCTGGGTTATTTCCATTTATTTGCTTGCTACGGTCGTCACAACACCGATTTATGGCAAGCTGTCAGATTTATTTGGCCGCAAAAATATGTTTATGATTGGGGCTGCGATTTTTTTGTGCGGCTCGATGCTCTCTGGCCTTGCGCAAACGATGACGCAGCTTATTATTTTTCGCGCGATACAAGGGCTGGGGGCTGGTGCGCTCACAACGATTCCTTATACGATAATTGGTGATTTATACGCTTATGAGCAGCGGGCGAAGGTACAGGGCTGGATGTCGAGCATTTGGGGAATAGCTGGTATATCGGGTCCTTTGCTTGGTGGGCTGCTAGTCGATTATGTCTCTTGGCGGGCGATATTTTATATGAATTTGCCCTTTGGCATTGTCGCGATGTTTCTGCTTGGCTCTACTTTGAAGGAAGCTTACGAGAAGCGGAAGCGATCGATTGATTATGGCGGAATTGGCACGTTTGCGGTAGGCATGTTCTGTTTTCTCTATGCCTTGACCCTGCTGCGTTCAGAGACGGGCGAGCAGGGAGCCAGCTATACGGAAATCGGACTGCTTTTTGCAGTTGCTGCGGTGCTGCTGGCGCTGTTCTTCTATATTGAGAAGCGTGTGCAGGAGCCGCTGATTCCGCTCGTTTTGTTCAAAAATCGCACCATCAGCATGGTGAATTTGCTCAGCTTTTTGCTATGCGTCGTCAACGTCGTTATTATTTTTTATTTGCCACTCTGGCTGCAGGGCGTTTATGGAAAAAGCGCCACCTATTCCGGTTTGGCGATGATTCCGCTTTCGGTTAGCTGGCCGCTCGGCTCGATTTTGGCAGGCACGTGGATTTCGCGAATTGGGCTTAGAAATATAACGTTACTCAGTGCGCTTTCCCTCGTATTAGGAAGCTTGGGCTTCATGTTCCTGAATGCCACGACGCCGATTGCCTTGTTTATGCTCTATATGTTTTTAACGGGCTTAAGCTTTGGGCTTGCGCTAACCAGCTGTACCGTATCCGTGTCATCCGCTGTCGAACGGCAAATGCGCGGTGCCTCGGTTGCCACGAATAACTTTATACGGACGCTCGGCCAGACGATCGGAATTGCTTTATTCGGCCTTCTGCTGCACACTGGCAGCACGAATATCATCGACCCGCTATTGCTGGAGGAAAGCTTGCACCGGATCTTTACGATAGTGGTCGTATTGTCGCTCGTTGTCGGGGTAGTATCGCTAGCTTTACCACGTATATCCTCGGCAGAGCGGCAGGAAACGAAGCACGCTTCTTAAAATATTTGTCATAAATAATTGGTAGAGTGCAACTTTTCAGATTATATTGCGTCCAAACTTTTGGCGGATATGTAGAGAAATCGCAATTTTATTTTGGAAAAGGAGATTCACATGCTTAAAAAAGTCAGCTTATTTGCACTCGTATTCCTTTTTGTCTTTACTTTGGCTGTGCCGATTCAGGCGGAAGCAGCGCAAAATGTCCTAGGTCAAGAGCAGCTCGTTCTGCTTCAAAAGTCGAATAAAATGTACCATAATGGCACGCTGTATACAGCTACACAGCCTGTAACTGAACTGAAAGGCACGACCTACGTTTCGGGGCGCTCAATCGCAGAGCGGCTCGGCGGCAAAATCGTATTTGACAAGGTAGCTAAGGAGTATGTGCTGACGACGGAAAAAAACGTACTTCGTTATGCCATTGGCAGCTCCACCTACAATGTGAACGGAACGGTCCAAAAGTTTACTGGAGCACCTTACAACTTGAAGGGTACGCTGATGATTCCGCTTCGTACGCTGCTGCAGCCGCAGGGCATCACGATGAAAGTGAACAAGGCGGAGAAAAAAATTACGCTGACGTGGACAGTAAAGATCGCGCCGGTCGCAACTTTTACAGTAAGCCCTAAAGTCATTTATGCGAATGAAACACAGGTGACTTATACGAACCAGACGACCAGCAGCACCCCTATTGTGGACGAGCGCTGGGAAGGCAATTTGCCAATGTTTGACCAGCCAGGCACGTATACGGTAACCCATTGGGTTCAGGATTCGGATGGCGTCTGGAGCGAACCCTATACGGTGACGCTTGAAGTGCTTCAACCGAATTTACCGCCAGTAGCGAAGTTTGTTACCAACAAAACGAGCTACATGATGGGCGAGCCGATTGAATATACTGACCTTAGCAGCGATGAAGAAAACGCGATTACGAGCACGAGCTGGACGAATAAACAGCTAGGCTTTTTCGAGCCAGGTCCACAGACGATTTCCTTGAAGGTAACGGACAAGCATGGAGCAAGCAATGAATATTCGCTTTCGATTATGATTGAAGATCAAGAGCTTTACTCCAAGCAGGACTTTGGCATGTTGTTCACGCCTCCGGGTGAGCGCTTCTCGATTAATGGAGCTTCGGTTCTGAATTATGATGTGATTCCTTATTCATTGACAGAGTATGGACAGCAGACACTGCTTCGCAGCAACAGTCCAGAGCGAATTGTAAATGAAGGCGTGTATTATACAGACTCGGCATCGGGCAACGTTCGCTTGATGTCGCATAACGTAAACAACCGCTTGAACAATGTGCGGATGTACATCGTCGCTACGAACGAGACTAATCAGGAAGCGACGGTTCAGACACAGCGTGTCGGTATTGGCGGTCCTGCGCTGTACGTTTCGGCAACGGGCAAATCTTCTATTAGCAAATATTTGACCTCGCGCATGAATCCGGTCATGAATGATATTACAACGATTCCAGCGGGCGAGAGCCGTCTTATTTTGAAGCAGCTCAGCGATTTGAAAATTTCGCCGGACCGCGTATTGACAATGATGGCGGATGTTTCGACTTCCGGTCCAATTAAATTCAGCTACGTCATTATTGATGACGGCAAGGATGTTCTATCCGAATTGCCGCTGCTGCCGTATCTGGAGCCGGATGGCATTCACATTCGCGGTACCTTCGAGAAGGCAGATCGTACGATCAACCTTACCCAGCCAGTAGGCTCAGAGCCAGGCCGTATGATATTTGGCGATAAAGTAGTCGATACACGCCTTACAACGATCGACAAGCTTACTGGTGCAACGATTTACAATGAAGGAAACTATGGCGTTGTCTACGTCGTGAAGCTGTTCAATGTTCAGCCTAATACGCTTATTGCCTTGAACCCGCGTGGCGGACATTATGGCGGCGCCTTCCTCGTCAACAACAATGTGGTCCTGACGACGAATAACTCCTTCCTAGCGAACAATGGTGAAGCGGGTGTTCTGTACCGGACGGGAAGCTCATCAGAAGCGGTAACGATTGTATTCTCGCCGGCATCCGGCAGCAACTTGCCAATCAATTTGCTGTTTATGCCAATGCCAGAGAAGAAAAGCTAGCGAATACAGCAAGCAAATTCAAGCAAAAGCATCATTATGTTCACAAATGTGAACACAATGATGCTTTTTTTATTGCGATAGGGAATTTCCGAACATTAGGCAGTGAGCCATCAGAGGATAAAAAGTTTTTGTTATGGAATGTGAATTATTTATGATAGCTCGTCATACTGCTTAAATCGGGAGAAACGACAAGGCTCTAGTTCGCATCTTGATTCTCGATTGATTATTTCAGTTGCAGCTAGACGCGCAATTAGCGGAGCCAGAGTAATGGCAGAATGCATCACCGTCACATAAAGTCCCTTCATCTGATTATGAAAGCCTACAATTGGATAGCCGTCCTCTGGCATTGGTCTCAACCCAACTTTGATGCTTTCCAGCTCCAATTGCTCCCCACCCTTCAGGCTGCGACGCAGCGTCTCAAAGGCACGTTTGCCCACGGCCTCTGGTCCATTTTCCTCCGAATCATCGATATAATCTTCCGCAGCTAGTAATGAATGATCGGTTAGCTGACGCGCTTCAAACTGCGCATTCGAGATTAATGTGTGTATTAGTCTACTCGAGGTCTTCATTTGAATCAGAATGGAAGGTGACGGCGTTACTGGTACAGGGCAGCCTAATGAATTGCAAAGTTCGGATACGCCTGTACCCGCGGCTAATACCACAACATCCGACTCCAAAAATCCGTTTGAGGTATGTACGCCTATTAAGCGTGAATTTTCTTGCTGCAGTTGTGTAACGTTGGTATCAAACTGTACCTTTGCTCCGTATTCCTGTGCTTTTCTTAACAATAGTTCCGTTAATTCGATCGGATCTACTGCTCCTTCTTCATTGGCAAACATCGCATCGTTCGGATACTCCTTCAGATTCGGTTCCAATGCCTCAATCTGCTCTCGGTTTAAATTTTGTAGGTAGATTTGTTCATTTAGGTTCGAATCGCCCCACGTTAATGCTCCGTGCCATTGAATTTGTAATTCGGGTAGCTCTTGCTGCAGTGCAAGGTATTCTTCTGAAGCACTGTCATACAAATGTCTGTACTGGGGAGCCACCCTATGTGTTGTATGTATCCAGGCAAATGATTTTTCTGTAACTTCACGGGCTGCGGTAGGGTGTCGTTCAATAATGGTTACATCCTGATTTCGTTTTGCTAGATGATAGGCCATACAGGCTCCGACAATTCCTGCTCCTATAATGACTACTTTTTGTTTTTCCAGCAGTGACGCCCCCTTTTTCATCCTATTTTAACATATGCATGTTATCTCAGTTAATAGAGTAGATATAAAAGAAAAAGCGAACGATAGTGAGTGTTTTTCGATAGATTGTAAGGAGAAAATCAAACGAGCGAGTCCAGTTCATGTCATCTTTTTCTTTGAAAGCGGTATATTTATTGTGTTTTAGGCATTTACCCACGACAACATGTTAAGTTTAATTACATATACTATTGATAAATCGGGTTCAGTGCTTTATTATGTTATAAAACATAACGCAAACTTGAAAGAGGGCAATTCTATGACGACTATACTTATTCGCAACGCAACGATAATGACGATGAATGAACGTGGCGATATTTTAACGGGAGATTTGCTCATTCGCGGCAAGCGTATTGCTCAAATTGGCGGTGAGATATCGGCTGATGGGGTGGATCGAATCATTGAGGCTGATGGCAAAGTTATACTTCCCGGCTTCGTACAGACACATATACATCTATGCCAGACGTTATTTCGCGGTCGGGCAGATGATCTGGCTTTAATCGAATGGCTGCGCGAGCGGATTTGGCCGCTAGAGGCAGCTCACAGCCCAGATTCGGTTTATTATTCCGCTATGCTGGGCATCGGCGAGCTGATCCGCAGCGGGACAACAACGATTTTGGATATGGAGACGGTGCATCATACCGAGTCGGCATTCCAGGCGATATTAGAGAGCGGCATTCGCGCCATTTCCGGCAAGGTGATGATGGACCATGGCACGGAAGTGCCGCTGGCGCTTCAGGAAAATACGCAGCAATCGTTGCAGCAAAGCGTGGATTTGCTCGAAAAATGGAATGGCGCTGGCGAAGGCCGGATCCAATATGCTTTTTGTCCAAGGTTCGTTGTGTCTTGTACAGAGGAATTGCTCATTGGAGTACGCGATTTATCCGAGCAATATAAGGTTAAGGTGCATACCCATGCTTCCGAAAATACCGGAGAAATCGCAATTGTGGAAGCGGAACGCGGCAAGCGCAACGTCGTTTATTTGGATCATATCGGGCTGGCAAAGCCGAATTTGATTTTGGCCCACAGCATTTGGCTCGATGAGGAAGAGAAGCGGATTATTAAGGAAAGAGGCGTGAAGGTCACCCATTGCCCCGGCTCTAATATGAAGCTGGCATCCGGCATTGCGGAAATTCCCGAACTGCTGCGCGAAGGCATCGATATTGGTATTGGAGCGGATGGCGCGGCATGCAACAACAATTTGGATATGTATCAGGAAATGCGGCTGACCGCCTTTATCCAGAAGGTGAAGCATGGCCCCACGGTCATGGATGCGCGCACCGTGCTGCGGATGGCGACGATGGGCGGCGCGAAGGTGCTCGGCATGGAAGACGACATTGGCAGCTTAGAGGAAGGCAAGCTAGCGGATTTGCAAATGCTTGATTTGGAGGATTTTCATGTGTATCCGTCCTATGATGCAGATTGGTTCTCGCGGGTGGTCTATGCGGCAACCCGTGGCGACGTGGATACCGTAATTATTGACGGACAAATCGTCATGGAGAAACGCATTATGAAGACGATTGACAAGCCGCTTGTGCTGCGGGAATCTGATCGTTCCCTTCGCGGACTGCTGGCAAGGCTGTAGCATATAGGCTGCAGGCCAGAAATTCATTTCATTAATAACCTCATATATAAAAGGCGGTGGCTGCTTGTGGATATGCACGAAGTACTGGATTCAATTGCGACACTTGAACAGCCGACCGCGCTCGCAACGATTATACGGGTAGAGGGCCATGCTTACCGCAAGGAAGGGGCAGCGATGCTGCTAAGGCTGGATGGAACGAGGACGGGAAGTATTAGTTCCGGCTGTCTGGAGGCTGATTTGCAGGAGCGGGTTAGCCGCGTGTGCTCTGCCGAAGCTTTTGAAATTATTATCTATAATATGCAGCCGGAAGAGGACATAATGTGGGGCGATACCATCGGCTGTGGCGGCATTATCCATGTGCTGCTGGAGCCTGTAACGACGGTACTCAGAGAACAGCTGCTGACGGCAAAAAATAGGCTGCGGGCGGGAGCGACGATTTTTTTGAATAGAAGCTGGTCGAGCGTAGGGGGTAGCATCTGCTATAAATTAGAGCCAGCAGCAGTGGTCAGTCTTTCTCGAAATAGATGGAAAGCTAGTGCTGATGAGCACGGAGAGGCTGGGACATTTTCGGTGAAGCTGGAGCCGCGTTCACGAGCCATTGTATTTGGCGCTGGACCTGATGCAGAGGCACTTTGCACGATGCTTCCAGGCTGCGGATTTGATGTTGTTGTGGCGGATTGGCATACACAAATTAGCTCTGAAAATCAGGTTAACCCCTGTGGTAGCGTGGTGAGGGTTACTGGTAAGCCTGATGAGCTTGCCTCGAAGCTGCAATTTAATAGAACGGACTATTTCGTCGTATGCAGCCATCAGTTCCACTATGATCATCAACTGATTCAGCTGGCACTGGCAGCACAATCTATTTATATCGGCGTCATGGGCTCTCGTAAACGAATGCAGCAATTATTTGGTGAAGGAAAGCTTCCTGAAAATGTTTATGCTCCGATTGGACTTTCGATAGATGCAGAGGGACCATACGAAATTGCGTTAAGCATCGCTTCCGAGCTAGTGCAAGTAAGGGCTGCGAATCGTACGAAAGATAAGGAGGCGACTGGCGATGCAGGTGTCAGGCATTTACTTGGCGGCGGGCCTCAGCAGCAGGATGAAGCAGCCGAAGCTGCGGCTTCCTTTATCGCCGGAAGCTATGCTTGGCAGTCAGGCGCTTCATGCTCTATTAAATAGTGTCATCAAAAGCTGGATTGTCGTTCATCGCACCAACGATGAACTGGAGTGGCTGGACACTCCTGAACTGGAGCGGGCTTGCACCGCAGCGCAACTGCACAAGCGAGAAAGCCCTCTGGCGGCGCGTGGAATGTCCTACTCGCTGCACAGCGGGTTTGAGGCACTGCTTGCTCTACATCCACATACGGATGCCGTCCTTATCGCGTTAGCTGACCAGCCTTTTGTGACGGCAAGGATGGCAGAGCGTTTGATTGAGGCACTGGAGCAGGATTCTACGCTTGATTACGCGGCCTTCAGCGACGGAGCGGCGACGATGCCTCCGGCGCTGCTGCGAACAACGATGTTTTCCGCTTTGGAGGAGCTGGAGGGTGATCAAGGAGCAAGACGGCTCTTTGCTACAGGCAAGTATAAAGGGAAAATACTGGATTTAAACGGTGAGCCTGACTTTGCGCTTCATGATATTGACGACGAGGAGAGTCTGCTGGCTGCTATTGATTTTTGGAACAGGAGGGAGAGCGATGGCCATAAATAAACAAACGAAGCCGGAGTCTCCCGTCGTATGGCAGGCAAGTGATGCTGCGGAAGCTTGCACGCTCAAGCAGCAGCTTGGCGAGGATGGCGTTTTTGTTGCAGGCGGGACGCTGCTTCGTACGTGGTGGGAAGCGGGAACTGCCCGTATGCCTGGCCATTTAATCGATATAAGCGGAATGGCCAACATGCAGAAGCCGATTGTGCTTGTTTCAAGCAGCCATGATCGGCAAATTTGTCAGATCGGAGCGGCGGCGCTGCTGTCAGAGGTCAGAAATGATTCATTTATAAGGACTCATTATTCGCTGCTCATAACCGCGATGAAAAATATCGCTGCCCCATCAATACGGAACCTGGCTACGCTAGGGGGCAATGTTCTGTCCCGGGTGGGCGACGCACTTCCAGCGCTGCTTGTATATGAGGCGGTGCTCCTCTGGCATGATGGGCAAGGAGAATTTCAGCAGTCGCTTGCAGAATGGTTATTGGAAGCCCAGGTAAGTGCCGCATGGAAAAATCGTCTGCTGCTCGCCATTATATTGCCGCCAGTTGAACTACCAGAACAGGAGGGGGATAGAAGGTTGGACGTCTATCACAAGGTTGGCCGCCGCGAAGTGTTCACTCCGTCGATTGCGACTGTCGCTATAAGCGCCATTGTAAGCTCCGAGCAGCATATCGTGGATGTACGCCTTGCAGCTGGCGGCGGGCAGACGGCGCCAAAGCGGCTTGAGCATACAGAACTGCTGCTTAAGGACGGCAAGCTTGACCGTTCGCTGCTCCATTCTTGTTATACGTCGGTCATGGAGCATTTTCATCCGGTAGGCGATGTGTTCGCTTCGGAAAGCTATCGTAAGAAGACAGCTGCCAATCTAATTGTGTCGGAGCTGTGGAAAGCGATGCAGCCCAAAGCATAATATGCTAGCTAGCTTAGCGTTCATAGAGGAGAGGTGATAGCGATGCTGTTGAACCGTGAATCAAGTGGCAAACGGTGGCGAATCAGGCCGGATGGGCTGGGGAAGGTAACAGGCAGCCTTGCTTATTTGACAGATATGTCGGCAGCAGGCATGCTCTATGGCCGGGTTCTGCGCAGTCCGCATCCTCATGCTCTTATTCTCAGCATTTGTACCGAGAAGGCGCAGCAGCTTGAAGGTGTTCATGCCGTGCTGACCCATCTCGATGTACCCGGATTGAACCGCTATGGCATTGCCCATCAAGATCAGCCTGTTTTTTGTGAAAATAAAGTTCGGTATGTCGGCGATGCAGTGGCAGCTGTAGCCGCAGAGACGGCTGAGCTAGCCGAATATGCTCTTACTCTCATTGATGTCGATTATGAGCTGCTGCCGATCGTTGACGATGCCGAGCTGGCGCTTTTGCAGGATGCGCCGTTGCTTCATCCGCAGGGCAATGTGCTGCATCGCAGCCAGTTTAATAGAGGGCAGCCAGACAGAGGGTTCGCTGCCTGTGCCCATATTGTAGAGGATACTTATTTTACGCCGAGGCAGATGCACACCTATATGGAAACCGAAGGCGGCTTGTTTGTGCCCGAGGAGGATGGGCGGTTGACGGTATATTCGCCTACTCAGCATGGGTTTATGGATCGTCTGCAATTGTCGCGGATTACCGCGATGAAGCAGGAGCGAATCCGCATCGTCTCAAGCCCCATTGGCGGCTCCTTCGGCGGCAAGGATGAATTGAATGTGCAGCCTTATGGCGCGCTGCTGGCGCTAAAAACAAACCTCCCCGTCAAGCTTCATCATTCCAGATGGGAATCGGTACGCGCCGGGCTGAAGCGACATCCGATGAAAATTTCGATGAAAACCGGTACAGATGCGAGCGGCCGCCTGCTTGCGCATCAAGTGCGGATTATCGCCGACACTGGCGCGTATGCGACGCTGGGAGCAGAGGTACTTAACTTTGCCGTTGAGCATGTACTTGGACCATACCGCTACGAGCATGTGGAGGTAGACGGTTATTCCGTCTATACGAACAACGGAATGTCCGGCGAGTTTCGCGGCTTTGGCGGAAACCAAGCGATTTTTGCATTGGAAGGGCAGCTTGACCGGCTTGCAGAGAAGCTTGGCATGGACCCTTGGGAGCTGCGGCGGATGAATATGCGTATGCCGGATGATCCGGGCCCGTTCGGCCAGCCGATCGTCGTAACCGAAGGTGCCATGCAGGTGTGGAATGCAGCTGAAGCGAGCGGCTTGTGGCAGGAAAGAGGGATGCCGAATCGAGAAGAGGAGCGCGAGCCGTGGATTAAGGTGGGTATTGGCTCAGCCTTCACCATGCACGGCGGCGGGCTGGGTGTAGGCATTCCCGATCCGGCAGGCGGCAGGCTCTTGTTGGCAGCCGATGGCCGTATTGAAGCGATATTCGGCTACGAGGAATTTGGGCAAGGCTTGCTTGCTACGCTTGCGCTGATGCTGATCGAGCAATTCGGTTTGGCTGAATCCGATATACGGATGATTATCGGGGATACCGATCTAGTGCCCGACAGCGGCTCTACAACAGCTTCTAGAGCGACCAGCATGATGTGGAAGACGCTGCAAAATCTGAAAGCGCCGTTTACCTCGCAAATGCTGGAACGGGCGGCGGAGCTGCTGGGGAAATCAGCTGATAAGCTCGCAATGGGAGCAGGAGGCATTTATGAGACGGCAGGCGGTTCCTTGCTGCTGACATATAAGGAGCTGGCTGAGGCAGAAGGAAAGCGGATAAGCTGCTCGACCGCCTTTCAGTTCCCGACATCAGATACCCCACGAACAGGAGCCCATTTTTTATATACGTATGCGGCAGTTGTTGTGAAGGTAGAGATTAATCAGCTGACGGGAAGAGTGAGGGTGCTTGACCAATACCATGCGGTAGCGGCAGGGCCTGTGATGAACCCGCAAGGCTTTCTTGGGCAAATTGAAGGCGGCAGCAGCATGGCGCTTGGATTTGCGATTACGGAAGATGCGGTTATGCAGCAGGGACAATATATGACGAAAAATTTGGATACGTATTTAGTTCCGACGATTGTGGAGCATCGCGGTACGGTCAGTGTTGAGCCGATTGAGCATTTGCCGCAAGGAGATACCTACGGTCCGCGCGGCATTGGTGAAGTAGGCTCGGTTACGCTTGCTCCGGCCATCGCCGCTGCTATTCATCAGGCGGTGGGCATTCGCGTGACGAAGCTGCCGATAGAGCCGGAGCTGCTGCAAAATGATTGTGCTTTTGCTTTTGCTGAAGAGGCGGTGAGCAAGCGATGAGCAAGCATGAAATGCTGGGAACGCCGCGAGGCGCAGAGCAGTCGGAGCTGGCCTGCACCATCAATGGCGAGGAAATGAAGCTGGAAGTGGCGGGAGCAAGACGGCTGCTATCCGTACTGCGAGACGATTTAGCGCTCACGGGAACGAAGCGTTCCTGTGAAATTGGGCGCTGCGGCGCCTGTATGGTACTAGTAGATGGCAAGCCGATTAATGCTTGCTTAACGATGGCCTACCAATGCGCGGGCAAGCAAATTACGACAATTGAAGGCATCGGTGCGGCTGATGGAGGCATGGACCCCGTACAGCGCGCTTTTCTCGAAGAGGGAGGCTTTCAATGCGGCTACTGCACGCCTGGCATGATTATTTCGGTTAAGGCGCTGCTGGATCGAAGCCCTGACCCAAGTGAAGAAGAAGTGGAAGAAGCACTATCAGGCAATATTTGCCGTTGCACCGGCTACGGAGGCATTAAACGGGCCGCCCAGCGGGCGATAGAGTGGAGGAGGGAAGCGCCATGAAATTGGACTTGTTAAATACGATGAGCCGTGAGGCATTTACGGAAGCGCTTGGCGCAATTTTTGAACATTCGCCTTGGGTGGCGGAACTGGCATGGGAGAATAAACCGTTCAGCTCGGTTGAACAGCTGCATGAGAGCATGGTAAATGCGGCATATACGGCGGGAGAGGAGCGGGTGCTTGTGCTTATTCGCGAGCATCCCGATCTGGCAACTCGAATCAGCATTGGCGAATATTCCACAAAAGAGCAGCAAGGGGCGGGACTTAGCCAGTTGACGCCTGAGGAATACGGGCAGTTTGCAGCGATGAACCGCCAGTATACGGAGAAGTTTGGCTTTCCATTTATTTTGGCGGTTCGTGGCAAAAGCAAAGCAGACATCCAGGAAGCGATGGCAGCGCGCATCGACAACAGCCTTCAGGAGGAACTAGAGGAGGCGAAATGGCAAATCGCCCGCATCACCTCCTTACGCCTCAACGATTTAATTGAGCAGTAGCACGTACAAGTTTATACCAAAATGGACATAGAGCAAAGGGAGAGGGTATACATGTTGAAACTTCACAGCGGACGTACACTTTATTATGGCAAAGGGGATGTACTGACTTACCGCACCTATGCTGCTCCACTGGTGGTGAAGTCCATTCCAGAATCGGCTTTTACTGGCGATACGAACGTGATTTTTGCCCATAATATTACATTTGCAGTAAGTGGCGAGACGCTGCTGACCTCTTTCTCCAAAGGCGACAATACGCAGGTCGTAGCGACGGATTCGATGAAAAATTTTATTTTGCGGCAAACGGCCGACTTTGAGGGGAGCACGACAGAAGGGCTGCTTGCGTTTATCAGCAAGCAATTTCTTAGCCGCTATCCGCATATTGACGCCATTGAGCTGAGTGCAGACCGCATTCCATTCCATACGCTTGAAGTGGCAGATGGCAGTGACGGACTGGTGGATAGCTCGCTTGTTTACCGCCGTTCCCATAATGATCATGCGAGCGCTTCGATGAAGCTCGTCCGTGACGGCGAAGAGGGAGCGGCCGTTATAGTGGAGCATGAGTGCGCCATTACTGATTTGCAGCTTATTAAAGTTAGCGGCAGCTCTTTCTTTGGATTTGTCCGCGACGAATATACGACACTTCCGGAAAGCTACGATCGGCCATTATTTATCTTTCTAAATATATATTGGACCTATGGAGATGTTGAACATGCCGTAGAAGCGGGCTCAAGGCAATACGTAGCAGCCGAGCATATCCGCGATATTACCCATAATGTGTTTCATGAATATAAAACGCCATCGATTCAATATTTAATTTATCAAGTCGGCTTGCGTATTTTGACCCGTTTCCCGCAATTGGCGGAGGTGCGGTTTGAATCGAACAACCGGACATGGGAAACGGTGGTTGACCATACGGAGGAGGATGCAGCCGCTGTCTACACCGAGCCGCGCCCGCCATTTGGCTTCCAAGGCTTTACGCTTACCCGCGAGGATTTGGCTCATGAGGAAGCTTCCTCATGAGCGGCAAAATAACGACGCATGTGCTTGACATTTCCACGGGAAAGGCTGCGGCAGGGATGGAGCTGGAGCTGTGGCAGTTGAGTGAGGAAACGGGGGAACGGCTGCTGCTTCAATCGGCTGTGACCAATGGGGATGGACGGCTGGAGGCTCCGCTGCTTGCTGGCGAGGATATGAAGCCGGGTGTCTATGAGCTTGTGTTTGAGGCTGGAAGCTTTTTGTCACGCGATAGTGGCACGGCGCAGGCATCGTCGATTGAATTTATTTTTCAGCAAATACCGATTCGTTTTCGCGTTAACGATGCGCAGGCGCATTATCATATTCCGCTGCTTGTTGCGCCGGGCGGCTACAGCACTTATCGCGGTACTTAGGAGCTGCGAGGAAATTAGCGTCACTTTATTTCGTCGCAATCTCTTTGAATAGTTTGGTAGACAGATAGGCTTGGCTTATGGTTGAAAAGGGGTGGATAGGCATGGCTTCCTACTATGATTGCATCGTTATGAATGGTTTTGTTGTTTTGACTGGTGATGTGAAAAAGCTGGATATAGGCATTCGCGATGGCCGCATTGCTGCCTTGGAGCAGTCACTCGCAGGTGCCGAGGCCGGCTCCCGAATTGATGCGGAGGGACAGTATGTGCTGCCGGGCATGGTCGATATTCACGTGCATTTCAATGAACCGAATTTGGGGCATTGGGAAGGGTTTGCGAGTGGGTCAGCAGCGCTAGCTGCCGGCGGAGCTACATGCTATGCGGATATGCCGCTCAATGGCAATCCTCCGACTGTAACGACCGAGGCGCTTGCGCTGAAAGCAGGCCAGGCAGAGGGCAGCTCGGCTGTTGATTATACGTTCTGGGGCGGACTCGTCCCAGGAAAGCTGGAGGAGCTTGCTCCTATGTTCGAAGCGGGCATCGTCGGCTTTAAAGCGTTTATGTCCAATCCTGGCGGCGAAGGAGAAGGACGTTTTCGCGAGGTGGATGACTGGACCCTGTATGAGGGGATGAAAAAAATCGCCGAGCTTGGCGGCTTTGTCGCCCTGCATGCCGAGAGCGACGCCATGACGTCCCAGCTCGCTGATGCCGCCCTTGCAGCCGGGCGCTTTGATGCTGAGGCATTCGCAGCCTCGCGGCCGATTATTGCCGAGCTGGAGGCGGTAAATAAGGCGCTGCTGTTCGCGGAGCAGACGGGCTGCCAAGTGCATTTTGTTCATATAAGCAGCTATGACGCGGTGGAGCTGATTGATCGCGCGAAGCAGCGCGGCTTGCCGGTAACGGTGGAAACCTGCCCGCATTATTTGCTGCTGACGCAGAAGGACATGACGGCGCTTGGAGCGGTTGCCAAATGCGCGCCTCCATTGCGCGGCGAGGAGCAGCGCGAGGGATTGTGGCGAATGATTGGCGAAGGCAAGCTGGATGTTATCGCTTCAGACCATTCGCCATGTCCGACTTCGATGAAGGTGGATGCTGCTAAAACGTTTTTCGAGGCATGGGGAGGCATATCCGGCGCACAAAGCAGCATGGAGCTGGTGCTTGGTGAAGGGTGGATCAAGCGTGGGCTGCCGCTGCCATTGCTAGCCTCGCTGCTGTCGGGAGGACCTGCGCAGCGCTTCGGGCTTTATCCGCGAAAGGGAGCTATTGCAGTCGGCTCGGATGCCGACCTGGCTATTGTTGACCCTAATGCGGCTTATGAGCTGCTGGAGGAAAATTTATTATATCGGCACAAGCATAGCCCTTATGTGGGAAAAGAGATGGCCTGCCGAGTCGTGGCAACACTCGTTCGAGGAACCGTTGTCTATTCGGTCGACGGCGGTTTGGCAAGGACTGCATCGGGTAAATCGCTGCTCCCGCTTGAGGTCGGGCCGGAAAAGGGCATGATGAAGGGGAGCGTTTGAGATGACAATGACTAGCAAACTGCAGCTCGCCTCCTTTGTCCCTAAGCTGCTGGAGGAATTGTCCCAGTTCGGCGCTGATCCGCGTGGTGGTGTGACAAGGCTGCTTTATACGGATGAATGGCTGGAGGCGCAGCAATATTTAGCCCAGCAAATGAGAGAATGGGGCATGGACGTTTATTTTGACCGGGTAGGCAATTTGTTTGGCCGGCTGCAAGGCAGTTCAGGAGAAGGACCCGTTGTTATGACGGGCTCCCACATCGATACGGTGCAATCAGGAGGATACTATGATGGGGCTTATGGTGTCGCTGCTGGGATTGCCGCTTTGGCGCATTTGAAGGAAGCTTATGGGCAGCCTGTAAAGACGCTTGAGGTAGTCTCGCTCTGCGAAGAGGAAGGCAGCCGTTTTCCGCTTACGTATTGGGGATCGGGCAATATGACCGGGCTGTATGATACAGAGCAGGACGCGGAGCGCTATGATGCTGCAGGAATTAGCCTGCAAGCGGCGATGCTCGCCTGCGGCTTCGGCAAACCGGAGCAGTGTGACCCCCGCAGATCGGATATTGCAGCGTTTGTAGAACTGCATATTGAGCAAGGACCTGTTTTGGAACAGCGGCAGCTCAGTGTTGGCATTGTTGAGGCCATCGTTGGGCAGCATCGTTATACGGTAACGGTGGGAGGAACAGCCAATCATGCCGGGACGACGCCAATGCCGCTGCGCCGCGATGCACTGGCTGGAGCAGCTGCGATGATCGTGCAGCTGGAGACGGAAGCGATTTTAACCGGATCTCCGCTCGTTGCTACGGTTGGGAAGCTGACGACAACGCCAAATACGCCGAATGTCATTCCCGGCTCCGTAAGCTTTACTGTCGATGTTCGCCATATTGATAAGACAGCCATTCGACAATTTTGCCAAACCGTTTTTAAACAGTTTGAAGAAATTGCTGGCGAACGGGAGCTTTATGTGACGATTGAACAATGGATGGAGGCAGCACCTGCTCCAATGGATCGGCAATTGCGTGAGCGGCTGTCACGAATTGCTGAGCAAATGTCTCTGCCTTATACGGTTATGCCGAGCGGAGCGGGGCATGACGCCCAGCTGCTGTCAGGCGTGTGTCCTACAGCGATGTTATTCGTTCCCAGCCGCGGCGGCATCAGCCATTCGCCAGATGAATATACATCGCCGGAGCAACTGGTAGATGGGACGGCGATACTGTCAGCATTGTTGTATGAGCTTGCTTACGAGGAGAAATGATGATGAAGAGCTACCGAGAACTGTCGCCTTCCCCCCGCACGATTATGACGCCCGGCCCTGTTGAGGTTGACCCGCGTGTGCTTCGTGCGTTATCTTATCCTATACTGGGTCAATTTGACCCCGAGTTTACGGCGCTTATGAATGATACGATGGAAATGCTGCGCAGCTTGTTCCAAACGGACAATCGCTGGGCTTATCCGATAGATGGAACGTCGCGTTCAGGCATTGAAGCGGTACTTAACAGCTTGATTGAGCCGGGAGACAAAGTGCTGGTTCCGATTTATGGCCGTTTCGGCAATTTGCTTTATGAAATTGCCGAACGGTGCGGCGCAGAGGTTGTGGCGCTGGATAAGGAATGGGGCGAAGTTTTTGAGCCGGATGAAGTCATCGCCGCAATGAAGCATGAACGTCCGGCGCTTGTGCTCATGGTTCACGGGGAAACGTCCACAGGCCGGATGCAGCCTTTGGAGGCGATTGGCAAAGCATGCAGGGAGCAAGACATTCTGTTTGTCGTTGATGCCGTTGCGACCATCGGCGGCGTTCCCGTTGAGACGGACGCCTGGTGTATAGATGCAGTCATTGGCGGCACGCAAAAATGCTTGTCCGTACCATCGGGCATGGCCCCGATCACTTATAACGACAGGGCGGAGCGGAAAATTGCTGCCCGCAAAAAGGTCGAGCGAGGCCTGCTCGACCCTGGTGATGCTGTCAGCGGCAATCGCCGTCCGGCTATTCAGAGCAACTATCTGGATTTGAGCCAGCTTCAGGATTATTGGGGGCCAGCAAGACTCAATCATCATACGGAGATGACCTCGATGCTGTATGGCTTGCGCGAAGGGCTGCGAATTTTGCTCGCTGAAGGGCTTGAGGAGCGATTCGCTAGACATCGCAGGCATGAAGCTGCGCTATTGTCAGGGCTTGCAGCAATGGGATTAACCTTGTATGGAAATCCAGCCTGCAAGCTTCCGGTTGTTACTTGCGTGATGATTCCAGAGGGCATTGACGGAGAAGCGGTTCGCAGCATGCTGCTAAGCAGCTTTGGCATCGAAATCGCCAGCTCGTTCGGAGTGTTAAAAGGGAAAATCTGGCGCATTGGCACGATGGGCTACAGCTGCAGCCAGAAAAATGTGCTGCATTTGCTCGGTGCACTTGAAGCGGTGCTGATTCGGCATGGCGCAGTTGTGCCAGCTGGAGAGGGCTTGCAGGCGGCACTAGCTGTGTATGATTCGGACGATCGTTAAACTTATGCTATTTTATACCGCCGCCCGGGTTTTTCCTGGAAATATAAGAAAGTATACGATTTCGCCATACTTTCTCTCTATTTCTCGGACTGAAACGCGCCAAGCCGCTAGAAGACGGCTTTCAGCCGTTTAACCTGGTTCGGCGGTTTGCTATAGCTTTGGCTAGCATTTTAAATTTAAAGGAGTGCTTACGATGAAAGATGTAGTGGTACGGGAGCAATTGAAAAAACTGCCCAAAATCGATTTGCACTTGCATTTAGATGGCAGCGTTTTGCCCAATACGCTGCGCGAGCTGGCAAAGGAGCAAGGCAAGGAGCTGCCCGTTGAGGCAGGCAGCGACCTTACTCCATGGATGCTTGCAGATGAGAGCTGCAATAGCTTAAAAGAATATTTGAGCAAATTTGCTTTTGTCGAGCCCTATTTGCAAACGCCAGCGGCGCTGGAGCGCGTAGCTTATGAAGTGGTTGAGCAATCGGCGAAACAAGGCTGCCGTTATATCGAGGTGCGATTTGCACCGCTGCTGCATATTAAAGGAGGTTTGTCTCTGGAGGAGGCTATGCGCCACACCATTCATGGCTTGCGGCGTGGAGAACGGGATTTCAGCGTAAAAGCGCGGGGTATCGCCATCTGCCTGCGCCATGACGCTTATGAGCGCAATGAACAGGTCATACTGGCCGCCGCCAAGCTGCATGGCGATGGAATCGCAGCGGTAGATTTGGCTGGTGATGAAGCATCCTTCCCGCCAGAGCTGCATCGTTCCTTATTTAATCTCGCAGCGAGCAAGGGGCTGCCGATTACAATTCACGCCGGGGAAGCGGGCGGCGCGCAAAATGTGCAGGAAGCGATTGAGAGCCTTGGAGCCACCCGTATCGGCCATGGCGTGCGCATTACGGAAAATCCTGCTATTATGGAAATGGTACGCCGTACAGGCACGCCGCTGGAGCTATGCCCGCTAAGCAACATACAGACAAAGGCGGTTAGCGGCTGGGATGCTTATCCGATTAAAGCTTTTCTGGCAGCAGGCATTCGGGCGACCATTAATACGGATAATCTGACGGTTTCGGGTACGACGATTGGTTTGGAATATGAGCTGTTGATGCAAAAATGCGGCGTGACGCTGGAGGAAATCGGCAGGCTGATTTTGAACAGCGCCCATGCGGCCTTTTTGGAGCAGGCTGAAAAACGGCAGCTGATTGCCGACATAGAACAGGGGCTTGCAGCTGCGGGAGTGAAGCCTGCCGTATAAGGAGAGTCCCTGATTCGGAAACAATGGAGGAAATGACGTATGCGAACCATTTTAGCCGTAATTGGGGATTATTATCATCCTGCGGAGGCCATTGCCGAGGGCTTGCAGCAAAGCTTAGCGCCATTAATGGCGTCGGGGGACATCGAGCTCAGCTATACAACGGTCAAATATTTGGCGGAGGAGCTGGCAGCAAAGCCAGATGCGGTCATTTTGTACAAAGATAATAATATTAACCCCGCTGATGAACAGGTACAGCAATGGCTCGGCGAGGAGACAGAGCAGGCGATATTGCGGTATGTCAGGGCTGGTGGAGGCTGGTTCGCTTGGCATTCAGGGCTTGCATCGTATCCGGCAGATGGTGGCTACGTGCAGATGACGCGGGGTTATTTTCAGCATCATCCCGAGCAGAAGCTTGTGCGTTCTTTAACGGTTGAGCCTGCTTGGCGTCCCGGCGAGGAGCAAGTGAATATAGCGGCAGATCTGGCGTTTGAAACAGTCGATGAGCATTATTTTGTCCATTGTGATGAAGCAGCAACAACGGTATTTATGCGTACGTATTCCGAGGATGGGCAGTCGATTGGCGGCTGGTCCCATGCCTACGGAGAAGGCCGCGTATGTTGCTTGACGCCCGCGCATAATCGCGAAAGCCTGCTGCATCCGGTGCTGGGCGAGCTGGTGAATGCCTGTGTGCAGTGGTGCGCGCGGATGGCGTAG
Organism: Paenibacillus sp. J31R34; assembly: GCF_059383715.1. Lineage (NCBI taxonomy): Bacteria > Bacillati > Bacillota > Bacilli > Caryophanales > Paenibacillaceae > Paenibacillus > Paenibacillus sp. J31R34. The sequence goes on along the minus strand of NZ_JBXENU010000001.1, from coordinate 1,307,459 downwards.
CTTTGCCGCTAAAGGACAGCGACAGCCGTTTCACCTTGAAATATAGGAAAGGACATGATGTTTCCATCCTTTCTCTATATTTCTCGGACTGAAACGCGCTGCGCCGCCAAAGGACAGCGACAGCCGTTTCACCTTGCAAGATCATTTTGGCTTTATATATGCTTGAAAAGCGCGGTTCCTGCAAATGATAGAGGAACTGCGCTTTTGTCTGCTATAATAAGATCATAAGCATTACGATTAGAGGGTGGTGGGTTCGAATGGACAAAGTGATAGAAGAGCAATGTGACGACACCTGTATAGGGACGAAGCAGGAGGGTGCAGATCTGCTTACCGCAAAGGTTGAGGAGCAGACGGCCATTGATTTGGCTGAAATGTTCAAGGCGCTAGGCGACCCGACGCGGGTTAAAATGATTTATGCGCTGCTTTCGCAAGAGCTGTGCGTGCATGATTTATGCGTCGTGTTGGATATGGCACAGTCGGCAATTTCACATCAATTGCGTTATTTGCGCAATGTGCGCATCGTAAAGCGCCGCAAAGTCGGGAAAACCGTCTATTATTCGCTTGACGATGATCATGTAAAGGAAATTTTCATCCAGACACTGCAGCATTTGCATCACAGCTAAGTGCTGCGTCCAGATAAGGAGAGGATCTAGACGTGACAGAAATGCCGCCAATTATTATACAGGCTAGCGAGGAACATATTGCGGACGCTGTCGCTTTTGCAGCGCTAGTCCGTGTTGAGGTCATGCCAATGTTTGCGGCAAATGGTTTGTCGCCCGATCTCGTGAATTTCTCGGAGCATTATTTGCATCAAGCGGGAGCTGGTTTTTTTCTGGCCCTTTCAGAGCAAGGGGAAATACAGGGGTGCATCGGTGTGCAGCCCTATGATAACCGAATTGAAACGGCTATGTATGAAGCGGACCGCCCGGCCGCCGAAATTGTAAAATGCTACGTAGCGGCAAGCAGCCGCAGAAGCGGCCTAGGCTCGCTGCTTACAGCAGAGGCCAAACGTTTTATCGCACAGCAGGGCTATAGCGTAGCGTATTTGCATACACATCGTTTTCTAAAGGGGGCAGTCGATTTTTGGCAGCGTCAGGGCTTTGCCATAACGGCTGAAGATCAGGATGAATGGCAGACGGTACATATGGATGCGAGCGTTACATAAACGTACTTATAACCAGATCGATTCAGGCGCGTAGCGCTTGGGTCGTTTTTTTTGACATAGATTGGGTCAACCCTTGACATACCCCCATGGGGTATTATATGATAAACGCAACAACAGATACCCCCACAGGGTATAAAAAGGTGGCAATCAGGATGGAAAACAGGCAAACAACGCTGGAAATTTCGGGTATGACATGTGCGGCATGCGCGAATCGCATAGAGAAAGGCTTAAATAAGCTGGATGGCGTATCGCAAGCGACAGTCAATTTTACAATGGAGACGAGCCATGTCGAATATCGTGCAGATACGATTGATTTGGCTGCGGTCATTAAGCGGATCGAGCAGCTTGGATTTACAGCTGAGGAGAAGGTAGAGCAGAAGCAAGGAACGGACCGCCGGCGTGACGAGATCCGCAAGCAGCAGCTGAAGTTCATCCTATCGGCGATACTGTCGCTGCCGCTTTTGTGGGCGATGGCCGCGCATTTTTCATTTACGTCGTTTATATGGGTGCCAGATTTATTGCTCAATCCGTGGTTTCAACTGGCGCTGGCGACCCCTGTACAATTTATAATCGGCTGGCCCTTCTATAAGGGGGCATTTAATGCGCTGCGCAGTGGGGGCGCGAATATGGATGTCTTGGTAGCACTTGGAACTTCGGCAGCCTATTTTTACAGCTTGTATTTGACATTGAAGCCTGAAGAGCATGTTGGAATGGCTAATATGCCCGTTATGCAGGAGCTGTATTATGAGACAAGCGCCTTGCTCATTACGTTGATTTTACTTGGAAAATGGTTCGAAGCGCTCGCTAAAGGCCGCTCATCGGAAGCGATTCGCTCGCTCATGGGTCTGCAGGCGAAAACTGCACTCGTGGTGCGCGACGGCTCTGAAATGAGCATCCCGGTCGAGCAGGTAATCATTGGCGATCAGCTTATTGTGAAGCCGGGTGGCAAAATTCCGGTCGATGGCGTAGTGCTGGACGGTAGCTCGGCGATAGACGAATCGATGCTGACTGGAGAAAGTCTCCCTGTTGACAAGCAGTCAGGTGATCAGGTATTTGGGGCGACTATTAATAAAAATGGCGTCTTGCGTATTCAGGCTACGAAGGTTGGCAAAAATACGACGCTGGCGCAAATTATTCATATTGTCGAGCAGGCACAGGGCTCGAAAGCACCGATTCAGCGAATAGCTGACCGTATTTCCGGCATCTTCGTTCCGATCGTTGTCGGTATCGCCGTTGTTACTTTCGCCTTGTGGTTTTTATGGATCGAGCCCGGTTTATTCGCCGAAGCACTAGAGAAAGCCATTGCGGTGCTCGTTATAGCATGTCCTTGCGCGCTCGGACTTGCTACTCCAACTTCTATAATGGCTGGATCTGGCCGTGCAGCAGAAGTAGGCGTCTTGTTCAAGGGCGGTGAGCATCTAGAATCAACGCATCATATTACAGCGGTGCTGCTAGATAAAACGGGCACGGTGACGGAAGGCAAGCCTTCGCTGACCGATGTTATCGTGGGAGCTAATGTATCAGAGCAGGAGCTGCTTGCCCTCGTTGGCGGAGCCGAGAAAAGCTCGGAGCATCCGCTGGCCGAGGCCATTGTAGACGCAATTGAAGCGCGGAACATTGCACTTGCCGAAGCGACTGAATTTACAGCAATTCCGGGCTTTGGCATTCGGGCAACTGTGGCGGGCCGCGATGTAGTTGTCGGAACGCGTGCTTTAATGGAGCGTTACGCTGTTGAGCACAACGGTGAAGCGTCAATGGCCGAGCTGGAGAAAGCCGGAAAAACAGTCATGCTGACAGCTGTTGATGGCCAATATACCGGTATGATTGCGGTTGCGGATACGATTAAACCTTCATCCAGGCAAGCGATTGATCGTCTCAAGCTGCTTGGCATTCAGGTCATGATGATTACAGGAGATAATCCACGGACTGCGGCGGCTATTGCGAGCGAAGCGGGAATTGAGCATGTTATTGCTGGCGTATTGCCGGAAGGCAAAGCGGATGAGGTCAAAAAGCTTCAGGAGGCAGGGATGAAAGTAGCGATGGTCGGGGACGGCATTAATGATGCCCCGGCATTGGCAGCAGCGGACATTGGCATGGCGATGGGTACAGGAACGGATGTCGCGATGGAGACGGCAGATGTTACGCTTATGCGCGGCGATTTAAACAGCATTGTCGACGCCATAACGATGAGCAAAAAGACGATGAGCAACATTAAACAAAACCTGTTCTGGGCGCTGGCCTACAATGTCATCGGTATTCCTATAGCGGCAGCGGGCCTGCTCGCTCCTTGGCTGGCAGGGGCGGCGATGGCGCTGAGCTCCGTATCGGTTGTACTCAATGCCCTGCGCTTGCAGCGGATGAAAATCAAAGCGTGACTTTTATTTCTATTAGATCGTTTTTCGAAAACAAGCTCCCGATTGTTGGCAGCTTGTTTTCACTCCATTGTTAACCGTCAATTAAATAAATGAATATATTGATGCCTATTTTTTGCTTTTTAATTTGATACCAAGATTATTTGTATTTTTTTTCAACTTGTTCCTTTAGTTTGTTAAAATGGTCAACATTACTTCCCATATATTCGCTCTGAATTCTCTCGGCACTGGATAGATCGGTAACATTTTCAACAACTTTTTCACTAATACTTAAGTCGAATTTACCTTGATACATACCAATAATTGAATAAGCAGTTTCGTTATCAAGCTTTTTCAAGAATAAAATATAATTGCCTTTTTGATTCATCAAATTGTACCCTTCAACAGTACTTATTGTACTATTTTCAATGAAGGCTGGTTGGTACACACCAATTACTGACTTTTCTTGCACATCACCTTTATATGTTTTTTTCACTTCAACTGTAGAAAGTGTATTGGAATAAGCAATTTCCCCACTTTCTCCTAGATAATTATGGGTCTTAGAATCCCCAGTATAATTTACATTGACAATAAGATCTGCACGATCTTCAATTTCACTAAGATCATTATAGATTTTATGATTGGCTTCTCCAACAGCGATTTTTGTGATTTTAACTTCAGGATTTTTGACTTCTGTATTAAGTTGAACTTCTCCAACTTCCCTATTTTTAACTGAATTAGAATTATTGTACGAGGAATTTCCAATTTGAGATCCACAGCCCATTAATATTACACTTATTGCAGTGATTAGACTGCATGTTACAAGAACTTGTTTTTTCATTTTTCCCACTACCTCTCAATTAATATTTCCAAGCAATATTCGATTTATCAACGGATGTTGGGTCGGTATAGCTATGCTGTCCTTGTTTCATGACCGTATCTTCACCTGCAGGTTGATGAGCCAACGATAAAGCGTGACCCAATTCATGAAGCATATTATAGTGGCGCTCAGAATTTGAAAAATTATCTAAATCCAATGTCCGATCATTCATTCTAACGTGTGCACTTACAAAATTTTCGTCAATGTCTGCTATTGTTCCGTCAGCTTTATAAGTTTGGCAATAACCATACCAATCATCAGCGTATCTTCCAGCAAAGAACCGCATGTCTGCTCCAGGTGATGTGGATTGTTTATAAAAAGATATAGTAGCATTTGATATTCCCGCATAATCTGCTCTAGAATTAGCTGCAAAATAATCATATCCTAGTGATGCTACCCCAGGATCCTCCCAATAATCAATGTGAGAATATACAGTAGATGCATATCCCCCCGGCCAGAAAGCATCAGCATTTGTTAATGGTGCAGCACTTGCTGTAAAAGGTAACACTACGCACGATGAGATAATAGTTATCCCCAAAACAATATTTTTAACTTTTTTAACCATAAATGACATCTCCTCATATTGAATATTCGAACCGCAGTTCCTGATTAAAGGATTTAATAAATTGATCTCTAAAAAATCTTCCTTTCTATGTTTTTATACTTTTCATATTAATGTATATATCATGAAATTAATATAATTTTCTTTCTTATTTTCTGAAATGAGTAAAAATTAGTTATTTAGTACTATATTTACGCATTCTAGGAAATGGGACTATTCTACTTTAGAAACGAAGTTGGTATACTTAATGTTGCGTTTACGGCAAGTAAATAAGACATTAGTTTTGTGGACCTCTGTATTCCACAGGAGCAGCAAAACACTGCATTTTTCACTTGCAAAATGATTAAATTGCAGAGCAACGAATTATTGGATATGAATTTGTATCCAAAGAGGCGGGATTGTTTGGGTTCAAGATTATATTTATGTGCCGGTTACTCGCCCCTTTCATCGCTACATGTCTGAAGATTTCGATGATCACATTATCGGCCTGTCGATCGCTTCCACAGAATTAGTAGTTAGCCTTGAACGGCCAAATCATTTCGCTGATGCTAATGGCAGGGTTGCCCGTCCACCTATGAATCGGGTATTCTAAAAGGGTACTTCATTTCGTTACTGGGAGAGGACAGCATCCAATGAATAAAAATGCAAAAATTGGCGGCGGCGGCCTTCATCACATCGCGCTGCGCGCATTTGACTTTGAAGCAACCGTAAAGTTTTATACAGAAGGACTCGGCTTTACGCCAAGACATAGCTGGGGTGAAGGGGATGGCCGCGTTATTATGCTCGATAGCGGCGATGGCAACTACCTTGAAGTATTCGCTGGCGGCAAGGCGCCGGTGGCGGACGAAGGCTCCTATTTCCATTTAGCTTACCGCTCCGAAAATATAGAGCTTGCCGTTCAGTCAGCAGTAGCTGCTGGCGCGGTAGTAACGGTGGAAACAAAGGATGCTGTGCTTGGCGACAATCCGCCAACCCCAGTGAAAATCGCCTTCGTAAAAGGCCCCAACGGAGAGATTATTGAATTTTTCCAAAGCACAGGTGACAATCAGCTGTAAGCAATCGGCAGGCTATAAGCAAGAAACATTCATGTCAAAAATGCTGCAACAGCCGAAGGCGATGCCTTCGGCTGTTCCGGCTTATGGCCTCCCATTATGAAGGCGGGCCGCTATTTTTAAAATATAGGAAAGGATATGATGTCCCCATCCTTTCTCTACATTTCTCGGACTGAAACGCGCTGCGCCGCCCAAGGACGGAGCCAGACGTTTCACCTTGTTAGCGGTTTTAGTAGTAAGGAGGGCTTGCATGGTCGTTGTTATGATAGTTGCGGCGCTTGCGCTGCTATTTTATTTGTTTTTCATATTGCCGACGCAGTGGTTTAAGGTGGAGCGTTACCACTATCCGGCGGGGTTAGGGCTCAAGGTGCTGCAAATTAGCGATCTGCATGTTGAAAATATTCGTATCAGTCCAAGGCGAATCCAGAAGCTGATTGCCAAAGAGCAGCCGGCATACATATTTCTTACCGGAGACTTTACCCAGAGGCTGAGTTATTTACCGAAGGTTAGGCAGTATGTGAAAGTGATTTGCGCAGCCGGCATTCCGGTTTATGCGGTATATGGCAATCACGACCACCGGATAAAGCCTTCCGGAGTGCGCGAACTGAAGAAGCTTCTGGAACGGGAAGGCGTTATCGTTCTGACTAACGAGAGCATCGATTTAGGTGCATTTCAGCTGGTTGGAATTGATGATTGGAGCAGCCAAAAAAGCAAGCCGGGAAAAGCTTTTCTCCACGTTGATTCTTCAAAGCCCATTATCGTGCTCGCACATGATCCCAATACGGTGCTTCATATTAAGCATTCCTATGATTATCTCATGTCGGGTCATTTTCATGGCATGCAGTTTAATGTTCCATTTTTGTTCCGGTTTATTAACAAGGGGAAGCTCGCTGCTTCTGGCTTTTATAAAGGCCAGCATAAATGGAGCAACGGCACCTTCTATATTTCCAAAGGCATTAGCCAGACTGAGCCCAACGCCAGATTCCTTATTCGCAGTGAAGTAACGGTGCATCAATTGTAGAACGGCTATAGCAAAGGGGGAACGTACCAATGATTTATGTAGTTAGACATGGGCAAACCGATTATAACAAGGAACAAAGAATGCAAGGAAGATCGGGACTGCCATTAAATGTGCAGGGGATAAAACAAGCGGAGCAGCTAAGAGAGAGACTGCGGGACGTCACTTTTAATTTTGTATTTTCCTCGCCGCAAGAAAGAGCTGTGCAAACAGCTGAAATAGCAACCGGCGCAACTGCCATAATAGATGCAAGGCTCGATGCTTTCGATTTAGGGGAAGCGGATAAATTAAAAGCGAGCGAAGTGAAAATGAAAGGTTTTACTCCTGATTCAAAAGTCTATAAAGGAGTAGAAGAAACCGATCATTTTGCTGAACGAATTTTTGGTTTTATGAGTGAGCTTGAGGCGAAGAATGAAGGCAAAGAGGTTAATATTTTAATATCCGGACATGCTTGCACAACGGGCTGTATTGGTGCTTACTTCAATGGCATACCGGATGATGGAAATATTACGAGGTACTCATCAGCTAATGGGGACTACAAGACATATGAGTTCAAATCAGTGATGGCCGATTAGCAAAATAAAAGATGTCGTAAGCAGCTTATCCTTATGAGGAAAACGAGCTGCTTTTTTCTATTGCAAAAAACGCATCGTACACTCGCTATAAGAAGCAGAGTATACGATGCGTTTCGCTTAGCAGAGGAATGTTTCTCCTATATTTCAGGACTCACATTCCTCTGCAGTCAAGGCGAAGAGAAGGTGATCCTCCCAAACCCCATTAATTTTTAAATAGCGAAGGGCAAGGCCTTCTTGGCGAAAGCCTGCACGCTCCAGAACACGAATGGAAGGCGTGTTTCGCGGCATTACCCCAGCTTGCAAGCGGTGCAGACCGAGCTGCCCGAAAGCATAAGCGGTGACCAAGCGAACGGCCTCCGATACATAACCGTTGCCTTGATGTGCCCGATCGAGAAAATAACCGACATTGGCATTTTGCAAGGGTCCTCGTATCACATTAGACAACTCAATTCGGCCAATTAACTGCTGCCCCAGCATAATGCCGAATGGAAAAGAAGCAGCTTCAGCCAGCTTCTGTATGCCAAGACTAATATGCTCCTGCTGGCCTTCCAAGGTCAGGAAGTTATCGGGGCGAACGGGATCTATAGGCTGGAGAAAGGCTTGGTTGCTTAATCTAAGCACAAGCATGGCCTCGGCATCAGCAAGCTCAAGGGGCTTTAAATAAATGCTCTGCTTTATTGTCATCTATCGGTTCTCCTTTCTAAATAGCCGCACCTGAAATCGAAGGTGCGGCCAACGGGGATAGAAGCGGGCGTTTAAAAAATGCTAAGCTTAAACGGCTTCTTGTATAGCGGATAAAGCCATTTGACCCCACTCGGCGTCAACGTATCTGCGAATAAATGGGATAAGTATCCGATAATGGCCACTCGCATAATGCCTTCAAGATGAAGCTGCTGCTCCAGTCCCCATGCGATTGCGCCCCATGCCGCTGTAGCCCATACCGTATGGGTCATGCCGCGATGCTTAAGCCAAGGCGCCACGGCCACGAATGCACCCAGGCCGATAAGCCAGTTCATGCCGAACCAGAAGCCGCCATACACAAAGGCTCCGCCGATAGCGCTGACAAGTGCATTGCGGATGACACCGCGTTTCGCAACGAGTCCAAGCAGCACGACGCCAACGGAAGCAACAAGCAGCTTCCAGCCAACGGTATGATTGACCACATACAAGTAGCTGACAATCGCAATCATAATAACGCCGCCCCAAATGAGCAAATCATGAATGAGCTTGGACACTTTGCCGAGCTTGCTGCTCAAAATACTGGGGCCATCCAGATCCGCGCTTAAGGCGGAGATTGCGGCAACGGCTACATAAGCAGCCGCATTCGCAGGGGTGAAGGAATAATAAGCTGCCGCACCGGCTCCAATAGCCATGCCAATCGTAAGATGTGTCGTGCCTTTCATTGTTCCTCCTAATGCCTGGCTATTATCCAGCTGTGTATTCAAACGTATGTTCGCTATGTTATTATACTAGAAACAGCCGAAGGGAACAAGAGTACGCATCATTTCTTTCGTATATTACAAGTGGGGAGGTATAAGGATGGAAGAAACCATTATATTTTTTGAATCGCCTGCCGAATGGCGCAGCTGGCTGGAGCATAATCATGAACAGGAGGCGATGCTTTGGGTCGGTTTTCGTAAAAAAAGCAGCAGGAAGCCATCCATTAGCTGGCCTGAGTCAGTAGATGAAGCGCTGTGCTTTGGCTGGATTGATGGCATTCGCAAAAGCATAGATAAAGAGAATTACAAAATACGCTTTACGGCGCGGAAAAAAGGCAGTATCTGGAGCTCTGTTAATATACAGCGTGTTACGGAGCTAAGTGAAAGCGGACTAATGCAATCAGCAGGGCTTGCTGCTTATGAACGGCGCAAGGAAGCGAAATCTTCCGTGTATGCTTATGAGCAGAAGCCGGAGCACATTGTACTGGCGCCAGAGGAGGAAGTGGCTTTCAGGGAGCAGGCAGCGGCATGGAGCTATTTTCAGGAGCAGCGTGCAACTTATCAGAAAACGGCCCTGTGGTGGGTGATTAGTGCCAAGAAGGAGGAGACGCGCAGCAAGCGGCTTCGCACCTTGATTGAAGACTCCGCCAGCGGATGAACCCTACAGCAATTTACGCCAATCGTCAAAAAGTGACAAGCGTAAACGGCCGAAAGCCGTCCTTTGGCGGCAAAGCTACCGTTTCGCGTTGAAATATAAGCCGATTATAAGGGAGGAACTTATAAATGCTTATATTTAAAGAAAATTTTTTTTGTTTCTTTTTTGCAACACTTTTCGCCGTATCTGCGTTGTATAGTTATTAGCATAGAAACGAGTAAGGGAGCGGTACAAAATGAAAAAAGCAATTCTCAGCGCAGCACTCGCCATCGCTTGTTTATTAACACTAGGTTTAGCCGTAGATAATGGAAAAGGTAATGCATCCAGCAGTCCGATTAATCAAACGACCGTTTACATGGATCATATAATGAAACAAAATAACGCCTTCGTCGTTACATATGATGAAATTCAGTGGTACGAAGGAGAGGCGGCGAACGTTCAGTTCCGCCAGCATGAGCAAGATGCTGAAATGACGGATGCACCAGATGGCTACTACATTGTCAATGACGATCCTCAGCTTCACGACCTGCCGATTGCAGCAGATGCTGAAGTATTCATGCAAATTTACAATCGTACGGGCAACGCTGCAGAAGCAGATATTCAATGGAATGAGCCGATCACCGTTGACAAATTCGTCTCGATTATGAATTCCGATGATCCATTTCATCTGAAAAATTTCCCTTATCACGTTACGATTAAAGACGGGGAAATTGTGAAAATTGTTCAGCAATATATCCCGTAAGCCAGAGTGTGAATCCGGGGCATTCGAGCCAAGGAACACATAACCCTAACTCTGGACTTGATGAATAGCTGCAAGCGAAGCTGTTATGCGATTATGCATAGCAGCTTTTTATTTTGCATTAAAAAAAGTTGATGACAATCGATTGACACAGGAAAGAAGGCCATGGTATCATTCCTGATAGTAAATATTACGAATAGATAACGAGCTAAAGCGCTCGTTTTTTATTTGAATACTAATCGTAATGATTACATATATTTAGCGCGAAAGATATGCCCGAAAGGGAGAGGGAGCTTGGTTATGCTGTTATTGAAGGGGAATAAAACGAATAAACGATTATTTTTCACCATCCTGCTGCTCGTTCTGTCTATGGTCATTGCAGGCTGCGGAAAAGCTGGAAATCCATCATCGGAGACCGGAAATGCTGGTCAAAGCACTGCTGCTGCGGAAAATAAAGCGGGAAAAAAGCTGACGCTGCTCTACCATTTTAAGAGTGGAAGTTTGGATCCGCATAATGATTATATTGTTTTGAAAGCGGGCGTAGTTGAAACGCTTGTACGTATGGATGACAAACTGGAGCTTCAGCCGTGGCTAGCGTCCGAATGGGAGTCGGTAGATGCCTCCACGTGGCGTTTTATAATTCGCGAAGGCGTTACCTTTCATAATGGTGCTAAGCTTGATGCGGCTGCTGTTAAAGCTTCGCTTGAACGCGGCATAGGCGTGAACAAGGCGCTGGACATGACACTTAAGATCGCTTCTATGAAGGCGGAAGGCCAGGAGCTTACCATTACGACAACGGAGCCACTGCCAGCTTTTCCATCTGAGCTTGTAAATCCATATAGCGGCATTATCGATGTGGCGGCTGAGCAAGCAGTGGGTACCGAAGCGTTTAATAAGGCGCCAATCGGTACGGGACCCTTTCAAGTAAAAGGCTTCACGCCGAATATGGAAATAAATCTGGCCCGTTATGACAGCTATTGGGATGGTGCCGCACAGCTTGAAGAAATTACGTTCAAATTTAATGAGGACGGCAATGTTCGGGCACTGGCGCTTCAGGCGAAGGAGGCCGATCTAGCATTTCAGCTTCCAGCCGAAATGGTCGATGTCATTAAACAGGATCAAGACTTGAAAATAGAGTCGCTTGCTGGCTTGCGTGCGCATTTCCTGCTTTACAATCAGCAGCAGCCCGCTTTAAAAGACGTATTGGTCAGACAGGCGTTGGACTTGCTCATTGACCGTGAAAGCATGGCGAAGGACGTCATGCTGGGCAATGCTTCTCCTGCCAATGGTCCATTTAACGCGAATTTGCCTTTCGGCAGCAAGGAAGCGGTCCAACCGCTCGATACGGACAAGGCGAAGCAACTGCTCGAACAAGCCGGCTATGCACAAGGCAGCAGCGGCAAGCTGGAGAAGGATGGAAAGCCGCTGACCCTTGAGCTCGTTACTTATAAAGGCCGGCCAGAGCTTCCGCTCATTGCCCAGCTCCTGCAATCCGATGCCGCTAAAATTGGCATAACGTTAACGATAAAGAACGTTGAAAATGTAGATACGTATTTGCGGGATAATAGCGATTGGGATTTGGCCACTTACAGCAATTTGACAGCTCCGCGCGGGGATGGAGGCTTTTTCCTGAATTCGGCGTTTACAGTTGGAGGTTCGCTTAATCCGGCTAATATTAGCAGTGACGAACTGAGCGCAATCCTTGCACAGCTGAATGCTACGGGTGACGCAGCGCAGCGCGTAAAGCTTACCCAAGCTGCCGCTGCGGTAATTAAAGCGCAGGCTCTGCATTCCTATGCGGTCTATCCAAACATAATTGTAGGCATGAATAAGAAGGTGACTGGTTGGACACCAGGACCTGAAGAATATTACTTAGTTACAAACAAGATGGATGTGTCTTAACGTGCTGCAGCTCATAAAAAAACGTTTGATTCAACTCATATTTGTACTCTTTATTTTATCCTTAGTTATTTTTATTCTGATGAAGCTCGCTCCTGGCGACCCTGTGCTTACCTTGCTGCATGCTGATGAAATGTCGATTACACAGGCCGATGAAGCTGCACTTCGGGAGGAGCTTGGCTTCGATCAGCCCGTGCTTGTGCAATACGGAAAATGGATGCTCGGGCTAATCCAGCTTGATCTGGGCACTTCGTATTTAAAAGGCCGTCCGGTGCTGGATGAGCTGCTGGATAAGCTGCCGGCGACGATTCAGCTGACAGCTAGCGGCCTTGCAGTCATGGTAGCCATTGCACTCCCGCTCGGCCTAATCGCTTCGCGCTATCCAAACCGCTGGCCGGATCATGTGTCCCGCATACTCGCACTTGTTGGCGCGTCGATTCCGAGCTTTTGGATGGGGCTGCTGCTCATCTACTTATTTTCATTAAAGCTAGGGTGGCTGCCGACAAGCGGCAAGGGCAGCTTCGCACATATGATTTTGCCATCCATTACGCTCGGTTTTGCAATGGCTGCTGTCTATGCAAGGCTGCTGCGCTCCGGGCTGCTGGACAGTCTATCCCAGGATTATATTAAAGCAGCAAGGGCACGTCGGCTAGCTGAACGCCGCATATTAATGGGACATGCGCTGCGTGCCGCGCTGCTTCCGGTTATTACAGTGTTCGGCGTCAGCTTCGGCAATTTGCTCGCAGGTTCTGTCGTCATTGAAACACTGTTTGCTTGGCCGGGCCTTGGCAGCCTGGCGCTTGAGGCGATTTTTGAACGGGATTATCCGATTATTCAAGGGTATGTGCTGGCGACGGGACTATTCGTTGTTGTCGTCAATCTGCTAGTAGATCTCAGCTACAGCTTGCTTGATCCGCGAATTCGCTTAGGGAAAGGAGCCGCCTCATGAATGGGAAAATAACAGCGGAGCTTTCATTGCCGCTCAGACGGAGCCAGACGGGCCGGCAAATGCTGCATAACCGTACGATGATGCTGGGCATGGGCTTGCTTGGAATCATCGTGCTGCTTGCGCTGTTTGGGCCTATTATTGTACCTAATGATCCTTTAACTGTGCAAATGGGAGAACGGCTGCTTTCCCCAAGCTGGCAATACCCGCTCGGAACGGATCATCTCGGAAGATGCATTTTCACAAGGCTTGTTATAGGTGCGCAGCTTACGCTAGGCATCTCAGCCATTGTCATTGTTACGGTAATCGTGCTTGGCGTTCCATTGGGGCTTATTTCGGGCTATATCGGCGGACGCCTCGATTCGATTATTATGCGGCTTGTAGATGGCATGGGGGCGCTGCCGGAATTTATTTTTGCTATCGCATTTGCTGGTTTTCTTGGACCCAGCCTGCCTAATTTGATTTTTGCCATTGTGCTGGTGAAATGGATTGGCTACGCCCGGGTTGTGCGCAGCGTTGCCTTATCTGAGCGCGAGAAGGAATATGTGCTGGCGGCAAAGGTTGCGGGCTGCAGCACTTGGACGATTTTGCGCCGCCACTTGCTGCCTCAAATAATCTCTCCTGTCATCGTACTGGCAGCACTAGATATTGGGAAAATCATTATGATCATCTCGATGCTCTCCTATCTGGGACTTGGCGCACAGCCGCCAACGCCGGAATGGGGCGCCATGCTCAATGATGGCCGACCTTATTTTCAATCTGCGCCGCAGCTCATGATTTATCCGGGACTTGCCATTATGGCGATCGTCATTGCCTGCAATCTGCTCGGTGAAGGGCTGCGCGAAGCGCTGGATGTCCGCAGTCGCTAGTATCGATTCGAGGTTAGCAAGGGAAAGGAGGCGTATGACCTAATGCTGCAAATAATGGATAAGGAAATGCCAGTGCTGGAGGTTTCACAGCTGCAAATTTTCACGCGCCAGGGGAAGCAGCTGCGCCCGCTCGTTCATGGCGTTAGCTTCGTCATCCCTAGAGGCGAGACACTTGCACTTGTAGGGGAAAGCGGCAGCGGAAAAAGTGTAACCGCAAGTGCTGTGCTTGGCTTGATGTCCAGCTCACTTGGCATAGGCAGCGGGGAAATTCGCTTTCGCGGGGAAAATGTTCTAGCGTGGGCGGATAAGAAGCGGCGAGGTTTGCGTGGACGCGAAATCGGATTTATTTTTCAAAATTATCAGGAGAGCTTTACACCATTTATTACGGTTGGCAAGCAGATGAATGAAACGCTGCGTTCTCATGAGAAGCTGACAAGGCGGCAGGCAAAGGTGCATGCGTTGGAATGGCTGGAGCAGGTAGGGCTGCCTGCGGAGCGTGTCTATAGCAGCTATCCCTTCCAGCTAAGCGGCGGGCAGCTTCAACGGGCTGCCATTGCTGCGGCGATGATGCTTCAGCCTTCGCTGCTTATAGCAGATGAGCCGACGACGGCGCTGGATGCGCTTTCGGGCGAAAAGGTGCTGGATGTGCTTTCCAGCCTTCAGAAGCGAACGGGCTGCGCAGTACTGCTCATTTCACATGATCTGCGGCATGTGGTGAAACGAGCTTCGACGATAGCCGTCATGAAGGACGGGCATATTGTTGAGCTGGATACAGCAGAGCACATTTTGTATCACTGCCATCATGAGTATACGCAGCAGCTATTGAATGCAAGGCCATATATATCATAAATGACTTAACGTACGGGAATTTAGGAGGTGAACAGCAGGTGCATCCTTTGTTGCGTGTAGAGCGTTTAAGTAAAACCTTCATGAAATCGAAGGAGCAGGTTTATGCGCTGAAAGAAATTTCGCTGCAAATTGCGAGGGGTGAATGTCTTGGCGTTGTTGGCGAAAGCGGCAGTGGAAAAAGCACATTAGGCAAAGTGATTTTGGCGCTGGAGCGACCGGATAGCGGTGAAGTATGGCTGGATGATGTTCCACTGCTACAGCTAAAGGGGGTGGCACTTAGAGAGCAGCGGCAGCATGTGCAGGTCGTATTTCAGGACCCGAACGCCGCGCTTAACAGCAAAATGCCCATTTGGCGTTCGATCATGGAGCCGCTTGATAATTTCCCTAAGGTAATGCCGCCTTTTCTGACGGGCGATCGCTCAGATAGGCTCGGTATGGCGGCGCAGCTGTTAGAGCTTGTCGGCCTGCCTATGGATCATTTGGCCCGTTATCCGCATGAGCTCAGCGGCGGGCAGCGGCAGCGGGTCGCTATCGCTCGGGGGATCAGCTTGAACCCGAAGCTGCTCGTCTGTGACGAGCCAACCTCAAGCCTCGACGTATCCGTTCAGGCCCAAATTTTGCAGCTCCTCAAAAGCTTGAAGCAAACACTGGGCATGTCCTATTTGTTTATTTCCCATGACATAGCCTCCGTCCAATATATGAGCGATAGAATGATTGTTATGAAGGATGGAGAAATGATTGACGAGTTTGCAAGCTCCGAGTTGACACATGAGGATCGGCATCTCTACACCAAGCTGCTGGTGGAGGCGGCGAGCTAGCCGTCTTGTCTGAAACAACATATAAAATTATAATTTGAAACATTTTAGAAACTGTGCTATTATCAGAACCATCTTAAAAAGCGAGGAAGAGAAAACATACGAAGGCGATTATGTTCAGAGAGCAGGGGGAGTGCTGAGACCTTTGCCATAATCCTTGTATGCCGTCATCTCGGAGCTTTTGATGGAAAGCGGAGCCTGTGTGCGCTGGGCACCCGTAAGTAGACTCAAACGGAATGGCACACGTTATCGTGCGGCAGGTAGGGCATGGCCCTATCTCATGAGGCTGAAATCGCAAGATTCCAGTGAATCAGGGTGGTACCACGAAATTTTTCCCCTTTCGTCCCTTAAGCATGGCAGAAGTTTGCTATCGCTTGCGGATGAGAGGGGTTTTTCTATTTTCAAAAATAGGAAAAGCGAGGAAGAGAAAACATACATTAGCGATTATGCTCAGAGAGCAGGGGGAGTGCTGAGACCTTTGCCATAATCCTTGTATGCCGTCATCTCGGAGCTTTTGATGGAAAGCGGAGCCTGTGTGCGCTGGGCACCCGTAAGTAGACTCAAACGGAATGGCACACGTTATCGTGCGGCAGGTAGGGCATAGCCCTATCTCATGAGGCTGAAATCGCAAGATTCCAGTGAATCAGGGTGGTACCACGAAATGATTGCCCCTTTCGTCCCTTAAGCATGGCAGAAGTTTGCCGTCGCTTGCGGATGAGAGGGGCTATTTATATTTCAAGGAGGCAGTCACATGGATAAATCAACTATACTTACGAGCGAATTACAGCAGCAGGATCAGAAATGGGTAACCGGATCGGAGCTGCTATTAAGCGGCTTGCTGACGGAAGGGGTAGATTGTGTATTTGGCTACCCGGGGGGAAATGTCCTGTATATTTATGATGCGATGGTTCATAATCGGGATTTCAAGCATATTTTGACCCGGCATGAGCAAGGGGCTATTCATGCGGCTGACGGCTATGCCAGGTCAACTGGGAAAGTGGGCGTTTGCATTGCTACTTCCGGTCCAGGGGCGACGAATCTAGTGACCGGCATTGCGACTGCTTATTATGATTCTGTGCCATTAGTTATTATTACGGGTAATGTCTCAACAGCGGTAATGGGTACGGACGCCTTTCAGGAAGCCGATATCGTTAGCATGACGATGTCAATAACGAAGCATAGTTATCTGGTACGTGACGCTCAGGAGCTTCCGCGAATTATCCATGAAGCGTTTCATATCGCAAGCACGGGGAGGAAAGGTCCGGTTTTAATTGACATTCCAAAAGACGTTTCAAATCAGAAAATGCTGGCGCAGCCAACTAGCCCAATTCATATACGCGGTTATCACGGCAATCCGATTCCGAATCATGCGGAAATAGATCGATTAATCAAGGCGATTGCCCAAGCTCAAAAACCCGTTATTATAGCGGGTGGTGGCGTCGTTTATTCAAATGCCTCCGATGAGCTTATCGAATTTGCGAACAAAACCAATATGCCAGTTGTGACGACCCTGCTTGGTTTGGGCGGTTTCCCAAGTGCACATGATTTATGGCTCGGTATGCCAGGCCATCATGGTGCGTATGCGGCGAATATGGCTATCCAAAACGCTGACCTCATCCTTTCAATAGGTTCACGATTTGACGACCGGGTGACGATGAAGCTCGATGGCTTTGCTCCGCAAGCAAAATGGATTGCCCATATCGATATCGATCCAGCTGAAATTGGAAAAAATATTAAAACGGACATAGCATGCATCGGAGATATAAAGGTTGTGCTGCAATATGCCAATACGCTCGCGGTAAGCTCACAATCGAGCAGCTGGATTGCTGAAGTGCAGCAAAATAAAAGGCTGTATCCCTTGAGATACAAGGATTCCGATACGGAGCTTAAACCGCAATTTGTTATTGAAATGATTCATGAAACGACGCAAGGAAATGCAATTATTTCGACGGACGTGGGGCAGCATCAAATGTGGTCCGCTCAATTTTACAAATTCAAGCATCCCCGTTCGCTCATTACCTCCGGGGGCCTAGGTACAATGGGCTTTGGCTTCCCCGCTGCTATCGGTGCTCAAATCGGAAACCCAGACCGACTAGTTGTCTCCATAAACGGTGACGGGGGCATGCAGATGTGTGCGCAAGAGATGGCGATTTGTGCGATCAACCAGATTCCCGTTAAAATCGTTGTTATTAACAATCAAGTGCTTGGCATGGTTAAGCAGCAGCAGGAGCTTATGTACGAAAGGCGCTATAGCCAGATCGATCTTGCCGGCAGCCCAGATTTCGTTAAGCTTGCAGAAGCGTATGGCATTAAAGGGCTAAGAGCAAGCAATAAAGAAGAGGCTATTCGCGTCTGGGAGGAGGCATTGCACACACCGGGGCCTGTACTTGTTGAGTTTGTCGTGCCAACAGATGAGAATGTATATCCGATGGTTTTAGCCGGAACGACCTTGGATCAGATGATTATGGGAGATTTTGAATAATAAAGCGGCTGAGCGGCGATTTGTTTTATGTGATTAAATAAATGCTGTTGTTTTGTGCAGATAGGCTTTGTCAGTGTCAGCTTTCATCGTTTACAATGAGGAGGAAAGAAGCGGGTGCCGAGCCTGAGCATGGCTGCTTCGACACAATGGGTAAGGGGAGACTTGCGATGAGCGACAGAAAACGAATTATACTCGATGTAGACACTGGGGTCGATGATGCCATCGCGATTTTATACGCGCTGCTTTCTCCTGAAATTAAGGTGGAGGGCATTACGACAGGTTACGGAAATACGACGGTGGAGCAAGCTACAGATAATACGCTAAGAGTAGTACAGCTTGCCAATTGCGGCTACGAGGTGCCAGTTGCAGCAGGGGCGGTAGCGCCTACCGTAAGGCCTTCGCGTGGAACGGATGCGCATATTCATGGGCATAATGGTATTGGAGATGCGCATCTTCCACCTTCCTCTCAACAGCCGCTGAAGGAAAATGCGGTTGATTTCATTATTCGCAAGGCTGCGGAAAATCCAGGAGAGCTCACTCTGGTGACGACGGGAAGAATGACGAATTTGGCGCTTGCGCTGGAAAAAGCGCCTGAGCTTGCAGGGCAGCTGAAGCAGGTGGTGACGATGGGCGGCACGCTGTTTGCACCCGGCAATGTCACGCCAGTTGCAGAAGCTAATATCTATGCCGACCCTGAAGCGGCGGCTGCGGTTTTTGCATCGAATGTGCCACTCACGATTGTCGGGCTTGATGTGACTGTGCCTACAAGGCTTACCGGGGCTGATTTGGAGAAGCTTGCGCGCTACGCGCCAGAAAATAAGCAAGCAATCATCCGCTTTTTGAATGAATCGCTTGGCGTTTATTTTGAATTTTACCGCAAGGTGAACTATTTTATTGAGGAATGTCCGATGCATGATGCGCTTGCCGTTCTTGTAGCGCTTAATCCGTCGCTCGTTACGACACAAAAATTTAACGCCGTCGTCGATTGCAGCAGCGGGCTGACAGCGGGTATGATTGTAACAGACAGAAGACCACGTCCATCTGTGGGCAGAAGTGTGGAGTTTTGCGTTGAGGTGGATTCGGCCAGAGCGATTCGCCAAATGATGTCGGTATTCTGGAGCGAATAAAGCTAGATCATGAAAGATAAGTTACGTGTATGTAATTAAGGGAGGATTTTGGCAGATGGAGCAGCGTTTTTCGCGGGAATCTAGATGTTATAAAACAGCAAGGGTGTTTCCAACAGATGTGAATAATCATAATACGCTGTTTGGCGGGAAACTGATGGCCTATATCGATGATATTGCCTCCATTGCGGCGACGAAGCATTGCCGCCGATCCGTTGTTACCGCTTCGACGGATTCGGTCGATTTTCTTTATCCCATCCGCCCAACGGATTCCGTATGTCTTGAAGCGTTCGTTACTTGGACGGGCCGTTCCTCCATTGAAGTGTTCGTTAAAGTGGTGAAAGAGGATTTGCTGCGTGGAGAACGGGAAGTGGCGGCGACGTCCTTTCTGACATTCGTTGCACTTGATTCGGACAAGCGTCCGGTTGTGGTGCCAGCGGTCGTTCCCGAAACGGAAGAGGAGCTTAAGCTATTTGAAACAGCAGAGCAGCGGGCAGAAATGCGCCGTACCCGCCGCGAGCAGAGTAAACGCTTTGCTGAATTTTTGACGGTAAAGCATCCTTGGGACTGAGTGTAAATGATAGCTGCCAGAATGTATAGATTGTGCTTGCGGTTGTATCGCTGCTGCGATTAAGGCCGCAAGGACAGCACGTACTGAATGCATGTGTATACAAACAAGGCGAGGCCTGTACATATGCCTAGAACGATATAAACTGCTTTTTTGCCGCTCACATGGACACCAACTTTCATCAATTCTTACTTTATTATAAAGCAGATGAGAGCGAAAGTCATGGCGACGCAGTGGCAGCGCGGTTAAATAGAATCGGAATAGCAGCAGCGCCCCTTCTAGCCGATAAGCCGGAAGGGGCGTTGCTGTCCTTGTATTATAAGGTAGTAATGACGCGATCCACTATGCCGTATTGTACGGCTTCCTCTGCGGAGAGGAAATAATCGCGGTCCATGTCCAGCTGGATTTTCTCCAGCGGCTGGCCGGTTCGCGCGGAGGCTATCTGGTTGAGATGCTCTCTAATACGAATAATCCGATTGGCAGAAATCGCAATATCGCTTGCTTGGCCCTGAACGCCGCCATGCGGCTGGTGGATCATTACCTCGCTGTTGGGCAGGGCAAAGCGCTTGCCTTCAGCACCTGCAAGCAGTAGAATAGCGGCGAAGGATGCTGCAAGCCCCACACATATCGTACTGACATCCGGCTTAATATATTGGATCGTGTCATAGATGGCAAAGCCTGCTGAAGTAGAGCCGCCCGGACTATTAATATAGATACTGATGTCTTTCGTTGGATCCTCCTCCGCGAGAAACAGCAGCTGGGCAACGATACTGTTCGCGAGCTGGTCGTCAATCGCTGAGCCAAGAAAGATGATGCGATCCTTCAGCAGCCGTGAATAAATATCATAGGATCTTTCGCCGCGCGCGCTTTGCTCCACTACGTAAGGCACATAATTGGTCATAGGTTATACCTCCATTTATTCCGTTGGATATTTGCTTTCACTTAGTAAACGATTATCGGGGGCGAAAAGGATATGCAGCACTGCAAGCTTTTTTTTGCTCATCCGCGTATCTTAATAGAGACTTCATTCGTTTACAAGGTGAAACGGCTGTCTCCGTCCTTTGGCGGCGCGGCGCGTTTCAGTCCGAGAAATATAGAGAAAGGATGAGAAAATCATATCCTTTCCTATATTTTAAAATAAACGGTTCTGCTGCGTCTTCGCCCGGAATCTGGTTAAGAGGAGCGTGTCCCATGCGTTTGAAAAACAAAACCGCCTTACCGAACGAATATAACGTGCAGCAGCTTGCAGGCTTGCGCAAGTACAGCATCTCGCTGACAGGCTCAAGCTGGGATGCCGAAGATTTGGCGCAGGAATCGTGGCTGAAGGCGAGCCTCGCTGCGGATGCCGCCAGCCATCAGAATCCCGAGGCGCTGCTGCGGCGCATTGCCAAAAATAGCTGGATCGACCAAACCCGCAGAAAAGCAGTCTGGCAAAAAATAAGCGGAGAACTGCTGCATTTGCATCAGCAGGAAATCGCAATAAATAATCAAGAAGCTAGCGAGCTTGAAATTGTTTTTCATGTGCTGGTGAAGCATATGACAACGGCTCAAAGGGCTGTTTTTATGCTGCGGGACGTATACGGTTGCTCCAGCATCGAAGCTGCGGAAATATTGGGGATGACGGATGGGGCTGTTAAAGCGGCGCTGCACCGTGCCAGGCAAGCGCTTATAGCTGTGCGCCAGCAGCTGCTTCAGGATGGGCTGCCCCAGCCGCAGGAGGAGCAAATGAAAACCTATGTACGGGCGCTGGCCTCTGCCTATTTGTCAGGCAATATGAAGGCAGTTGCCGCTTTAATGCAGCTTAGCGAAAATGATCCAGAGCTGGCCATCCACATGGCCCAGCATGAGCTGGGGCGCCTTGCGTCACGGCGCCAGACGGTTCCAGCAGAAGCGCGGAATATGGCGCTGGAATATGCTTTTTTACACCATGCAGCCTAATCGCTAAATTACGGGCTATCGGTTTGTGAAAAAGCTAACTGTGCATGAGTAGCTGATTAATTTCTAATCATTAGCGAGTGCAGTCCAGTGTCTAACAAACGATCCAAGTCATGCCGCTTTCATTGACAGTAATAGTTGCCTGAATTATAATTGCCTAAGTCAACTATGTGAGTTATGCATCAATGAGGGGGAACGGCATGCTATCTCAGGAACAACGCCCGCGCTTATGGACTACTGCATTTATTACGCTAACCGTCTGCTCTTTTCTAGTTTTCTTTAATTTGCAGCTTTTGCTTTCTCCGCTTACGGCTTATACGAAAAGCACTTTTATGGCGAGTGACGTATCGGTCAGCCTCGTGACGAGCGTGTTTGCTGTTTCTGCGATTTTAACACGTTTTATGACGGCGTTTGTGATGAAAAGAATGCCTCGATTGGCCATTTTGTACTTCGGCATTGTGCTTGCTGCCCTTTTTACCGCTATGTATATCACGGCTGAATCCTTAGGCTCCTTGCTCATCATGCGTGTATTTTATGGCATTGGCTTTGGCATAGCCAGTACGATTATTCCCACACTCGTATCGCAAATTATTCCCGCTGGGCGTATTGGGGAAGGGATTGGCTATTTTGGCTTGTCCACCAGCATTGCGATGTCCATTGGCCCCATGATCGGGCTGAATATTTGGAAGCAATTCGGTTTTGAGGCGTTAAGCATAACGGGAACGGCAGCTATTTTGCTCGTTATCCCGATTATGATATGGTTTCGTCCATTTCCGCCAGAGCCTCCGCGCCAGAGCCAGGAGGAGCGGAAACGGGCTGCCGCAAGCAAGCCGCCCTTTAATTTCCAGCTTGTGCTTCCCGCGCTATTAAATGTGCTGCTGTCGATAACATACAGCGGGATATTAAGCTTTATCGCCTTGTATGGTGAAAAGCTTGCGATCAACCAGATCGGCTTGTTTTTCTTATTTAATGCGGTGACGATTATCATCGTTCGCCCGATTTCCGGCAAATTGTTTGACAGCAAAGGCCATGCCGCAGTGCTTATTCCTGGTGCGTTATGTGTCATTGCAAGCTTGACGGTTCTGTCGTTTACGACTTCCATTTCGCTGCTGATCATATCGGCGCTGCTGTATGGTCTAGGATTCGGCGCTGTCCAGCCAACGATCCAAGCTTGGATGCTGCGCAGCTCAAGTCCGGAGCAGCATGGAGCTGTGAATAGCATGTTCTATAACGCAACGGATCTTGGTGTTGCGACAGGGGCTATTTTATTAGGTGCCATTGCCTCAGCAACGAGCTATGAAATGATGTATCGCTGCGCTGCTGGCGTCATGATTATCTTTTTACTCGTATATTTGATCATTAGCATGACGACGGCTGCAAAACATAAAAAGCGGGGCTGGAGCAGGTCAGAAGCGGTTTCCCATAATATTTCAATGAAAAACAATTGACACCACCTTACTTGTCATGTAAGATGTAGAATGAATTACGATCTAACATCAGATGACAGCAAGGCATCAAACCATATATTTCTTTTCGTATAACCTCGTAAGCCGTATTCAGCTGCAGCTGGATATAAGAACAGGTCGGGGGTATCTACAGGAAGCCTTTACTTCCTAACTACGATAACAAGGATCAAGCTGTATTGATCGTTGCTATGTGGTTAGGATTTTTGTGTTGTCTGGGAAAGTTTAGAGAGACAATCAAGGAGGTTTAAGGACACAAATGAAGTATTTATTATCGGTTTTATTCGGTGCGATTAGTTACGGTGTGTTATCAACAATCGTGGTACTTGCCTATGGTCAAGGCTACCAATTAGGTGAAGTGGTTGGTGCGCAGCTGCTGACGGGATTTATTTTGGCCTGGATGCTGGCTTTTTATACGAAACAGCGGGAGCAGCGCAAAGCCCGTACGGTTTCAAACGCAGTTTCTCCTGTTACTCAAGCGGCCGAGGCTGCCAAAGCGCTTGCCGCTAAGCTGACGTGGAAAAGCAGAGTGTTGCTAATGCTTGCGGGTATGCCGACAGCTATAACAGGCTTGTTGTATTATCATTCGCTTCGTTATATTCCAGCTTCGCTGGCGATTATTTTATTGTTTCAATTTACATGGATCAGCGTATTGATTCAAGCATTCAGCAAGCGTCAACGTCCTAAAGGCGTTATGATGCTAGCATTGATTGTTTTGTTCGGAGGCACGCTGCTTGCTGCCGGCATTATGGAGGACGGCGCTGCCCAGTTCAACTGGATCGGCATCATTTTCGGCTTATTGTCCGCCGTGAGCTATTCCATGTTTATTTTGTTCAGCGGCAAAGCGGTGCCAGCTGTACACCCGGCTTACCGCAGTGCTTGGATGATTACTGGCGGTTTGCTGCTTGTGTTTATTTTATTCCCGCCAATGTTTCTGTTTAATGGTTTGATTTGGGGTCAACTGCTCGTGTTCGGTTTCCTGCTAGGGCTGTTCGGTGCGTTTATCCCGCCTGTTCTGTTCGCAATCGGAGTGCCGCATATTGGTGAAGGCATGGCTGGCGTATTAGGCGCAGCCGAGCTTCCTGTAGCTGTCACGATGTCGGCCCTTATATTGAATGAGCATGTAAGCATGCTGCAATGGGTGGGCGTCGTTGTCGTGCTGATGGGCATTTTGCTGCCAGAGCTGAAACGCTTTAAAGGGCGTTCACAGCGTACAATGGCTGCTTAACTAGCGTTTGCTTTTTTGTTAAAAAGGGGCAGATTTTCAAAAGGCATAACTTCTTTTTTATCAACCTTTGAAACATTTAGCTGAATTTTCCGTCTGTAGCAAAAAGGCGGTGTAAGCATTGAAAAAATGGCTGATTTTGTCGCTCCTGCTATTGTGGCTGCTCCCATCACAGGTGTCTGCGTTATCTTGCGCACAGATGAGAACACCAGCTGAGGCTTTTGATTGGTATGACGGTATCGTTATTGCTAAAGTAAATGAACGATACAAAACGATCTTTGCCAGTGACAATAAGCTTGTACTGACCGTGAGCACTAGCTATAAGGGAATTGAAGCACGCACACTGTCCGTATCAGAAGATCCGAGCTGGGGAGCTTTAAATGGGCCGAGCGAAGAGGGCGTGGAGTATCTCTTTTTTCTGAAAGAGAAGGACGGGAAATGGGAGCATCCGCTATGCGCGCCTTCCATGACAACGCCAGTCAGCAAGGAAATGGCGGCTTTTTTGAAGGACAAGGAATTGGATCTGAAAGCACAAGAATCGGTAGCTAAGTTGCAAACGACGCCCATATCCGAGAGTACTGCAGAGAGTAGTCAGAACCTAGAAAGCAGCTTATCAAGCAGGATTGTGATGGGTATCGTATTATTGGTGCTGGTTATTGCAGTAGGAGTGATCGTGTATCGTCGCTACGGCAGGCGGAACAAGTAATTGCTCACGATGCGATACTGCCATAATGAAGGAGGGAGCCTGAGCAATCAGGCTTTTTCTGTTTTTTAGAATTTTCTACTTTTGAATTGTGGTGAAATTTTGGCTAGTAAGTACAGTCGACACTTGCTAGCCAAAACGCTGCATTTTTCACTTGCGAAAATCATGCGACTGCGCTCCTGCAGACCAAGGAGAAACGCTATTAAGTCCCTTTACTTGACTAGGAATCCTGATAAATCAGTATTTATCTATAAATGAATACCTTTACTTTAGTTGAAAAATAAGGAACAGAAAGCCGGGAATGAAAATTTCCGGCTTTTTCGTTGTAGCCTGTGGGATTCCTTTCTGGAATCGGAGAACAGGCATTTTATAAAGATTATCAAAATAACCCTTATTTACTTTTTATATTCATTTAAATAAATTTTTACATTTTGATAAAGAGGAGTTTAGCTTCGGTTGTAGAAAAGGTAATATAATCCAACGATTCGAGCTTCTTCTCCCCTAATGTGCATTTTTTGTCGGGTACCTTTGTAGAGTCCGCCACAATTATGTCTGAAACCATGCAGCAAATTTTACACAAGCAAATAGAGATTTAATAAATATGTTAAAGGAAAGAAGGGTCATTCCATGTCAATGAGTGAAACCAAGCTGCAACTTCAAGAACATGAAGGCGCTGTTTACGTGCTTACAGAAGCACAACGAAGAATATGGTACATGGAGCTGCTGAATCCCCATACCACGGTAGCCACACTTAACAGCTTACTTACCATCAAGGGGACGATACAAGAGGAATTGATTCTGGAAGTGCTGCAAAATCTTGCTCTTCGTCATGAAGCTTTGCGCATGCAATTGCTGTATAGGGAGGGGGAGGAGCCTCTCAGCTATGTTGTGCTTTATGAACCATTTGACATTCATGTTGTGGATTTAAGAGAAAGTGAAGCTGAAGCATGGCGGGTAAACGTCGATTTTCTGTCGCGTCAGCCATTCTCTCTTTTTGATTCCCCTTTATTTAAGTTCACATTGCTTCGGACTGGAGAGCAGGAAGCCAGATTGTTTTTGAGCATTCATCATATTATTGCTGACGGCTATTCGCTCAATTTGATAGGGAATGAAATCATTAGCGGCTATAGGGCCTTGCTTTGTCATGAGGAGCTTCCTAAGGAACCGTCGCCTGCTTGTACGGGGCTGCTGCAAAGTGAGGAACAATATTTGCAATCTTCCCGCTTTCTAAAAGATAAGGCCTTCTGGGACGAAGAGTTCAGCACGCTTCCCCCAATTACACGGATTGACTCCTCCCAAAGCGCGAGGCAGCTAGCGAGCAGTTCGGCAAGCTGTGTATATTATGAAATAGCTGCATCCGAAGCCAACGTTATCCATGCTTTCTGTGAGGGACAGCAAGTTTCCCCATTTAACTTGTTCGTGGCTGCTCTTTGTCTGTATTTGTCGCGAATTTGCGGCGATGAGGAGATCGTGCTCGGAACGATGTATGCCAATCGGACATCGCGGGAACAGAAAGCGATGGTGGCGATGCTGGTCAGCACGACACCTTTCCGTATGCGGCTGGATACTTCATGGTCGTTCGCAGATTTCCTGAAACAGGTGAAAAGCAAGCAAAGCGAGCTGATTCGGCATCAGAAATACCCGTTTAACCGGATTGTACCTGAGCTTCGCAACCAATTTGGTTTTACTGATGCGCTGCTACCTGTATTTTTCAATTACCATCCGATGGAGTGGGATGCGCTGCCCGCTGACGCACCTTTCCAATATGAGACGAAGCCGCTCGGAAATGATCATCAAGATAACGAATTGACGGTGCACATTCGCGAACATGTAAAAACAGGCGAGATGGCTATTCAAATCGATTATTTAACAGACCTGTTTGCACGCGAAGACATTGACCTTTTGATTCAACGCTTGCTGCATGTGATTAGAGAAGCCATAACAGATCCTTTGCAAGCGATAGGACGTTTTAACATTCTGCCTTCTTGGGAGCTGCAGGACGTACTGAGCTCGTACAGCTTTGGACGGCGGATGAAGCACCAACAAGAGCTTTTATTGCACGAAATGTTCGAGGCGCATGCTGCAAACACACCAGATCGTACCGCTGTTGCGGGATCTGACGGCTCGTCGCTGACCTATCGTCAATTGAATGAGCGAGCTAACAAGTTGGCGAGAACACTGGGTCAACAAGGCATACGCCAAGGGGAGCCTGTGGCCATTTTGGGAACACGATCTCCGCTCATCGTGACCGCTGTTCTTGCTGTATTAAAAGCAGGCGGGGCTTTCATTCCGCTGGATAATTCGCTGCCTGCTGAACGGCTGGCCTATATGGTGTCGGATAGCGAAGCACGTATCCTGCTTACGGCAGATGATGTCATTATGGCTATTCCTGACGACTGCCAAGTCATTGATTTGAGACAAGAGGCAAGCTATGGCGAGGATGGGGCCAATTTGCTACATCATTGTTCTGCTGAACAGCTTGCGTATGTCATCTACACGTCTGGAACTACAGGCAGACCGAAGGGGGTTATGGTCGATCAATTCAGTTGGGCTGAAACAGCGAGGTCTTGGGGCCATGAATATAAGCTGGAATTTATGGAGGTAAGGCTCCTGCAATTGGCGAGCTTTTCTTTTGACGTATTTGCTGGCGATTTGGCCAGAGCATGGCTCAGTGGAGGGCTGCTTGTCTTATGTTCGGACGAGGCTCGTCTCAGCTTGCCTCGTCTCCATGCCACTATCGTCGAATACGGCATTACGCTGCTGGAGTCGACGCCAGCATTGCTTGTACCGCTGATGGATTATATATATGAAAATGATTTAAGTACGGGGCAACTGCGGTTGTTAATTATGGGCTCTGACCGCTTTCCTGCGAAAGACTTTCAGAGGGTGCACGAGCGTTTTGGCTCTGCCATGCGCATTCTCAACAGTTATGGGGTAACGGAAGCATGTATTGATGCGTCCTATTATGAAATGGGGATGGAGGGCATCCTGCCTCAGGAAGGAAGCATACCGATTGGTCGGCCGCTTCCTCATGTCAATCTTTACGTGCTAGGTCAGGGTGGAACCTTACAGCCCGTTGGCGTGCACGGGGAGCTGTGCATTGGCGGAGCCAGTGTAGCTCGGGGCTACCTGAACAGACCGGAACTGACGGCCGAGCGATTCGCTCCAGATCCATTCGTTGAAGATGGGCGCATGTATCGCACAGGGGACCAGGCTTGCTGGCTGCCGGACGGAAATTTGCAGTTTCTCGGGCGCTTGGACGACCAGCTCAGTATTCGGGGCTATAGGGTCGAACCGGGCGAGATTGAAGCGCGTCTGCTAGAAATTGAATCCATCCGCGAGGCGGTTGTTGCTGTCATGCCAGATCGCCAGAGAGAGCTGGTGCTTTGCGCATATTACACAGCAGAAGCAGTGCTGGAAACGGCCGAACTGCGAGCATTTTTGTCTTCGATGCTGCCAGACTATATGGTGCCTGCTGCCTTTAAGAAACTGGAGAAACTGCCTTTAACAACAAACGGCAAAGTGGATCGCAGAGCTTTGCCTGCACTGGATGAAATAGTTTCCTCCAAATTATACATACGTCCAGTTACAGATGCGCAGCAGCGGATGGCTGCGTTATGGCAGGAGGTGCTGGGTCAAGAGCGGATCGGGCTGGAAGACAATTTCTTTGATCTTGGAGGCCAATCGCTGAAAGCCATAACGCTGCTGACGCGCATCCATCAGGAATTTCAGATAGAGCTCGGCTTGCGGGACATTTTTCAGGCTGTAACGCTCAAAGATTTAACCGAGGCGGTCAGCTCAGCCACCGAATATATTTACGAGTCGCTTATGCCTGCGCCACATCAGCCGTATTACCCGCTGTCATCTGCGCAGAAACGGCTATTTATGCTGCAGCAATTGGATGCTTCGGGTCTTAGCTACAATATGCCAGCTGTCTTGCATTTGGAAGGCCCGCTGGATAAGCAGCAGATGGAGGCAACATTGGGCGTCCTTATCGCTCGGCACGACGCTTTACGCACTTCATTTACAGTTGTTGATGGAGAGCCTGTTCAGCATGTGCATCAGCAGGTTGTCTTCTCCCTTCTTTATGAGGAAGCAGAGGAAAAAGAGGCATACGAGCAAATTTCGACTTTCATCCAACCGTTTGACCTTGGCATGGCTCCGCTGCTGCGGGCAAAGATTGTACGTATTGGGGAGCAACGGCATCTGCTCTTGTTTGACATGCATCATATTATCTCGGATGGTATTTCTGTGCAAATTTTGACCGGGGAGCTAGCTGCAGCTTATGCCGGAGAAACGCTGGAGCCGTTACAGCTGCAATATAAAGACTACGCTGTATGGCAGCAAGCCTACAAGTACACACAAGATTACGCCAAGCAGGAAGCCTATTGGCTGGATCAGTTTGCCGGAGACGTGCCTGTGCTTCAGCTGCCGACCGACGATCCTCGCCCGTCTGTACGCAGTTTTAAAGGAAACCGAGTAGACGCCGAGCTTCGGGGCGAGCTTGCAGCAGCGGTCCGGGAGCTGGCTCGCAAGAGCGGTTCCACCGTATATATGGTGCTGCTAGCAGCATACAGCGCGCTGTTGTCGCGAATCAGCGGGCAAGAGGAGATTGTTGTCGGAACGCCTGTTGCAGGGCGTCAGCACGCGGATCTGTCAGGCATGTTAGGTATGTTTGTCAATACCTTGGCGCTTCGCATGCACCCGGAAGGCGACAAAACGTTTGCCGCCTATCTGCGCGAAGTGAAGCAGACGGCATTGTCTGCTTTTGAGCATGGGAATTACCCATTTGAGGAATTAGCCCAGCGCATTGTTCAGCAGCGTGATCTAAGTCGCAATCCGCTCTTTGACGCGATGCTCGTTGTGGAGCATGCGGATCACGAGGAGTTTAAGCTTGCCAATGTCCATGTTACTCCGCACGCATTGGATTATACGGCAGCTAAGTTTGACTTGACACTCACCGTGACGGAGCGGGAGGAATGCTTCTCATTGAGATGGGAGTATGACTCCGCTTTGTTTGGACATCGTACGATAACACGCTGGAGCGATTGCTTCCATGAGCTGCTGGTTCAGGCTGCTCGCTCCCAGGATGCGAAGCTAGGGACATACGATATAGTAACGGGTCAGGAAAGAGAGCAATTGTTAGGCCGGTTTGCCGGGACTAAGAAAAACTATGGCCCAGCAACCTCGGTGCTAACGTTATTTGAGCAGCAAGCTATGCAAACTCCAGACCAACCGGCTGTCATTTGGGAAAAGGATGAGCTGAGCTACCGGCAGCTCAATGAGTGGGCAGAGCAGCTCGGCGCTGAGCTGCGGGGGCAGGGAGTGGGAGCGGACACGATTGTCGCTGTTATGACTCATCGTTCGTTAGAAATGGCGGTAGGCATACTGGCGGTCTTGAAAGCAGAGGGAGCCTACCTTCCGATCGATCCTGAATTTCCGATCGATCGCATCCGGTATATGCTAGGGGACAGCCGCCCTCAAGTGCTGCTTACGTTCAGAACGTATGAGCCGCTTGTTGCGGAACTCCAACAGGACATTTCTGTTTTGTATTTTGAGGACCACCCGCTACGGCAGATCCCAGTGAAGGCAGTGAAACGCTCGTTCGCTCCAGAACACTTGGCCTATGTCATCTACACATCGGGTACTACAGGGAAGTCTAAGGGCGTTATGATTGAACACGGCAGCTTGGCGAACACGATACAGTGGAAAAAACGCCACTATTCGTTTGGCCCGCAAGATAGAGCGTTGATGTTGAATCCTTTTATTTTTGATTCGTTTGTGACTCACTTTTTTGGGCCTATCGTCTCAGGGGCAGCCGTTGTTATTTTGAGTGATCAAGGCAGTAAAGATGCTTCAGCCATTCGCGAAGCGATCGTGAGCCATCAAATTACCCATTTGCAAAGCCCTCCGAGCTTCTACTCTGCCATGCTGGAAAGTATGATGCATATGGATTGGCGCTCGGTGCGAAGTGCGGTAGTAGCCGGCGAGGCGGTTGGCCTGCCTTTAATTCGTCGACTGAAGGCTATGAATCCCGATATGCAGCTGATGAATGAATACGGTCCAACCGAAAATACCGTCGTGACGACAGCAGTGGAACTAACGGAAGAGACGGCTGTAACCATTGGGCGCCCCATACCGAATGCGCGGGTTTATATTTTAAATGCACAAGGCATGCTGAATCCGCTCGGTGTACCGGGTGAGCTTTGCATTGCTGGGGCCGGCTTGGCCCGAGGGTATATGAATCAACAGGAATTGACGGCATCCAAGTTTACGGCTGATCCTTTCGTACAGGGCGAACGTATGTACCGAACAGGCGATTGGGGCAGGTGGCTGCCGGATGGCACGTTGGAGTATTTGGGAAGAATCGATCATCAAGTGAAAATTCGGGGGAACCGGATTGAACTCGGCGACATTGAGGCGCATCTATTAACGCTTCCAGAAATGAATGAGGTAACCGTCACTGTGATCGAGGAATCAGAGGGCAACGCCAGTTTATGCGCTTATTTTGTAGCGGAGCGGGAATACGCAGTGAAGGAATTAAGACAGCTGCTTGGCTTGGCATTGCCGTCTTATATGATGCCGTCTTATTTTGTTCAAATACCGCAAATGCCGCTGACTGCCAATGGCAAATTGGACCGCCGAGCGCTTCCGCTTCCTGACAGCAGCAATCTGACCAAAGATGGCAGCTACTTGGCTCCGAGATCAGAGGCAGAACGAAGGATGATCGAAGTGTGGCAGGAAGTGCTGGGCGTACGTCCGATCGGGGTTCGGGATGATTTCTTTGAACGAGGCGGGCATTCGTTAAAGGCCACGTTTGTTGTAGCTCGCATGCAAAAAGAGCTTCAGGCCGACGTTACACTGCGGGATCTGTTCCAATACCCGACCGTTGAGGCGATGACAGAAGTGATCGCAACCAGGTCGATGAAAATATTCGATGCTCTAGAGCTAGCGACGCAGATGGACTATTATCCACTTACGAGCGTGCAAAAAAGGCTATACGTGCTTCAACAAATGGAAGGAGCAGAAGTCAGCTACAACATGCCCGCCGTTCTGCGGATGGAAGGCATGCTGGACCCATTACGCTTTGAGTCCTCTTTGCAGCAGCTCATTTTGCGTCATGACGCGTTGCGAACATCCTTTGCATTCATCGACAACGAGCCCGTACAGCAAGTGCATGAGCATGTGCAGATAGCCGCAGCCTACCGGGAGGCGGAGCAGCAGCAGCTTGATGCCGTAATCGCGGAGTTTGTACGTCCATTCGATCTTGGACAGGCTCCTTTGCTGCGCGTGGAGGTTGTACGCGTGGAAGCACAGCTGCACTATGTGCTGCTCGACATGAACCATATGATCTCGGACGGCGTGTCAATGAGCATTTTTGTAGAAGAATTTACGAAGCTGTATGCTGGAGAAAAATTGGAACCGCTGCGGCTGCAGTACAAAGATTATGCCGTATGGCAGCAGAAATACGCCCAAAGTGCCGTGTATCTGGAGCAGGAGGGCTACTGGCTCCAGCATTTGGGCGGAAAACTGCCTGTGCTGCATCTTCCTGCCGATTACACACGTCCGGTTTTGCGCAGTTTTGCAGGGGGCCGAGTCGATTTCAAGCTAGGCAATAAGTTGTCGGAGGCGGTACAAAAGCTCGCGTTGGATAAAGGGGCCACCGTATACATGGTGCTGCTGGCGGCGTACAGTACGTTCCTGTCGCGGCTGTCCAACCAGGATGAGATCATCATTGGTTCCCCTGTTGCTGGACGTCCGCATGCAGATTTGTCATCCATGATGGGGATGTTTGTTAATATGCTGCCTTTGCGTACATTCCCTTCAGGACCAAAGGGTTTTGCTCAATTTTTAGAGGAAATCAAACAAACGACACTGGATGCTTTAGTGCATGCGGATTATCCTTTGGAGGATTTTGTGAATCAGGTTGTCAGAGAGCGGGATATGAGCCGCAATCCGTTGTTCGATGCCGTATTTGTGCTGCAAAATACCGATTTGTTGCCCATTGCGCTACCTGACTTGAGCGTAGAATCGTATCCGTTTGCCGAAACATCGGCGAAGTTTGACCTCACGCTTCAGGTTAACGAGCATCCGGACGGCTACTACTGCTCCCTGGAGTTTTCCACGGCATTGTTTGCTCGTGAAACGATAGAGCGCTGGTGCCGCTATTTTACGGACATGCTGCATCATGTAGTTGCTGAGCCGGATACGCGGCTTGCCGAAGCGAGGTTGCTTCGTGAGCAAGAGCAACATGAACAGCTTATGGCCTACAGCGGGCTACCTGTGTCGCCTGTGATACAAGTGTCTATTACAGAGCGTTTTCAAGAAATCGTCCATCATCATCCTGAACGGCTGGCCGTTGTATGCAGCGAGCGGCAGCTTACGTACGGGGCATTGCAGTGCCAGTCCTTAGCTGTAGCCGGGAACCTTATTAGAAAAGGGCTGCTGCCTCAAGCGGCTGTTGGTATTTTGGCCGAGCGCTCCATCGAGTTTGTTGTTGCAGTCATGGGCATTTTGCAGGCGGGCGGCGCTTACGTTCCTATGGATCCGGAGGCTCCGGATGACCGCCACATGTATATATTGAACGATTGTGGCGCGGAATGCTTGATCGTTGTTGGCGATTTGCGCGTGCCGGAACGGTATGAGGGATCGGTAATCAGGCTCGATGCTGATATGCTTCTGGAGGAAGGTCTGGAGGACAACGGGGAATCGCGCACGATCCGTAAAATTCGCAGCGATGATCCTGCCTATATAATGTACACCTCTGGCACAACAGGCAGTCCAAAAGGCGTGCTGGTCACACACGGCAATGTCGTCAACCTGGTGACAGGAGGCGGGTATGTGCCGTTTCATAGCGATCATCGTTATGCGCAGACCGGCTCGGTCAGCTTTGATGCGGCAACATTTGAAATTTTTGGTGCGCTGCTTCATGGCGGAGCGCTGTACCCGGTAGAAAAAGACGTACTGCTGAGCGCGAGACGATTAGGACATTTTATTGCAGCAAACCGCATTACGGTCATGTTTTTGACAACATCGCTATTTCACCACTTGGCCAATGAGGAAGCGGGAATGTTTGATGGGCTTCAGCATTTGATCATGGGTGGAGAAATATTGCTGCCGAAGCCTGTTCACGCTGTTCAGAAGGCTAGCCCGTCCATCACGTTATGGAACGGATACGGGCCGACGGAGAACACTACGTTTTCGACTGCCTTCCCTCTCAGTGAGACGTTCGGGATGACGAGCATTCCGATTGGACGGTCGATTGGCGGAACGACAGCCTACGTGCTGGGCGCTGGCGGTCAGATGCTTCCCGTTGGCGTACCGGGAGAGCTGCACCTCGGAGGTGCCGGTGTAGCCAAAGGCTACTGGAACCAGCCTGAGCTTACGAAGGAAAAATTCAAGCCTGATCCGTTTATTGAAGGTAAAACCATGTATGCAACAGGGGATTTGGCTCGCTGGCTGCCTGATGGCAATCTCGAATATATGGGACGAATCGATCAGCAGGTCAAAATTCGGGGATACCGGATTGAACTGGGCGAAATTGAAGCGCGTCTGCTGGTGCACGCCGATATTCGTCAAGCGTCAGTCGTCATTCGGAAAGATACACCTGGAAACGAAATGCTTTGCGCTTATTATGTTAGCGACGGTGTGATAGATCCTTCAAAATTGAGATATCAGCTGAGCACAGCTCTGCCTTTGTATATGGTTCCTGAGTATTACATCCGCCTTACGGAACTGCCGCTTACGAGAAATGGGAAGCTGGATCGATCGGCATTGCCTGCGCCTGCATACGATACAGCGGCAACTGCGCCATATGTTGCCCCTCGTACAACGACGGAAGCTCAACTAGCAGCAATTTGGGAGGACGTATTGCAGACGTCGCAAGTGGGAGCACGAGATAACTTTTTTGCACGGGGAGGGCACTCGCTAAACGCGATGACGCTGGCATCGCACATCCATCAAGTAATGAATGTGCGAGTGGAGATTCGTGATATCTTCCGTTTTTCGACTCTTGAAGCGCTGGCGCTCAGTATAGAGGAGCGAGGGAAAGACCTATTTGAGGGTCTGCGGCCTTCCGCTCCGCGTGACTACTATCCGCTGTCTTCCGCGCAAAAGCGGATGTACGTGCTGCACCAGCTTGAAGGTGCGGAAATGAGCTATAACATGCCTGCGGCTCTGCTATTCATTGGCCGAGTGGAGTTTGCCCGACTGGAACGCGCTTTTAAGGAGCTTATCGCCCGCCACGAAGTGCTGCGGACCAGCTTTGATATGCTTGATGGCGAGCCCGTTCAAAAAATTACCGCAGAGGTTGATTTCAATTTGGCTTACGGGGAAGCCGGAGACAGACCAATAGAAGAAATGATTCGGGCGTTCATGCGTCCTTTCGATTTGGGCCTGGCTCCGCTGCTGCGCATTCAGTTGACGAAGCTGACCGATACGCAGCATCTGCTGCTGTTTGATATGCATCACATCATCTCTGACGGGACTTCAATAAGTCTTTTCATCGAGGAGATGACAAGGCTGTACGCTGGCAAACGTTTAGAGCCACTATCCCTTCATTACAAGGATTACGCGGTATGGCATGCATTTAACAAACACTCGGAAACGTATGTCAAGCAAAAAGAATTTTGGGTACAGCAGCTTGGCGGTGAGGTCCCGATTCTTCATTTGCCGTCGGATTTCCCTCGTCCAGCTATAAAAAGCTTTGCGGGAAGTCGGCTGGATTTTGTCATAGATGCAAAATTGAGCACCCATGTAAAACAACTGGCGCAAGACACAGGGACTACTTTATTTATGGTATTGCTTGCTGCTTACAACGTGTTCCTAGCGAAAATTTCAGGTCAAGATGACATTATTGTGGGCACGCCGATTGCTGGTCGTCCTCATGTCGACCTGTCCGATATGATGGGGATGTTCGTGAACACGTTAGCCATTAGATCAATGCCGTCTGTAAACAAAACATTCAGGGACTACTTGGAGGAAATCAAGCAAGTTTCTTTGGCAGCGTTTGAACATGCGGACTACCCGTTTGAGGAAATTGTCGATCAAGTCGTTCAACACCGGGATGTGAGCCGGAATCCGGTATTTGATGCGATGTTCGCTTTGCAAAATATGAAACGATCTGTTCTGCATATGTCAGATGTCGAGATCATT
Organism: Paenibacillus sp. J31R34; assembly: GCF_059383715.1. Lineage (NCBI taxonomy): Bacteria > Bacillati > Bacillota > Bacilli > Caryophanales > Paenibacillaceae > Paenibacillus > Paenibacillus sp. J31R34. Next base: position 1,270,991 of record NZ_JBXENU010000001.1, on the reverse strand, counting down.
CCTGTCCCGATGGAAAACCCGACGGCAAAATTCGATTTGTCTTTGTTTGTCAACGAGTCCGCAGATGAGCTGCATGGCAGCTTGGAGTATGCGACATCGCTGTTTGAGGCGGGTACCATTGAACGTTTTAAAGATCATTTTATCGCACTGCTTCGGCATACCGTGGCTGAGCCAGACGTCATGCTCGGCAAGGCGAATTTGCTTAATGAACAAGATTTGATGACTCTGCATCAGTGGATGGACGGGCCTGTGAAGAAGCTCGAAGACACAAATGTGCATCAGTTATTTCATAAACAGGCGGAGAAAACACCGGAAGCGGCTGCGCTCGTATTTGGCGATACCATGCTTACTTACGGGGAACTTGACCGTTTATCGGATCAAATGGCTGCTGCTCTACGACAAGAGCAGATCGGCGGCGGAAGCATTGTAGGGCTAATGGCTATACGTTCTCCCAAAATGATTATCGGTTTGCTTGGCATTTTGAAAACGGGAGCGGCCTTCCTTCCGATTGATCCTTCCTACCCTGAGGAACGAATTTCGTTCATGCTGGAAGATTCTAAAGTCTCTTGCCTGCTGGTGGATTCGGATTCCGCCAAAACGCATGATAACCTTGTCCATCGCAGCAAAACGAGAATCATCGAACAGCTTCTTGCGACAATTAGCTCCAGCGATACAAGTGAGGTCTCACGTGAGCAGCAACAGAGTCTGGCAGCGAACGAAAGCGGCCGACTGCTCTACGTCATCTATACGTCGGGTACGACAGGCAATCCTAAAGGCGTCATGCTTGAACACGGCAACCTCATCAACTTGATTATGCATCAATATGAGCATACTTCCATTCCGTTTGACAAGGATGTGTTGCAGTATGCTTCGTATAGCTTTGATGTGAGCTATCAGGAAATTTTCTCCACCTTGCTTGCCGGAGGAACGCTGCACTTGATCGAGGAGGAGATGCGCCAAAATGCAACTGCGCTTTTCCGTTATGTGGAGGATCGAGGCATTCAGACCTTGCTTCTGCCTTCGTCGTTTGTCAAATTCGTCTGGAACGATCCGACTTATGAATCGGTATGGCCGAAGTGCGTGAAGCATTTGATTACAGCGGGAGAGGCGCTAATTGTTGGTCATACACTACAGCAATTTTTGCGGGAGCAGGGCGTAACGCTGCACAATCATTACGGTCCTTCCGAGACGCATGTGGCTACGACGTATACGATAATGCCGAAAGAGCCGGTGGCTACGCTGCCTCCGATTGGTAAACCGATTAGCAATTCGTCTGTTTATATTGTCGATTCTTTGGGGCAACTGCAACCGATCAACGTAGCCGGCGAGCTGTATATTGGGGGCGCTTGTGTCGGCAGAGGTTACCTGCATCAGCCTGATTTGACAAGTGAGAAATTCCTTTCTAATCCATGGTCACCCGGAACCCGGATGTACCGAACGGGGGATAAGGCCCGCTGGTTGGCCGATGGAAACATTGAGTACTTAGGCCGTATCGATCATCAGGTTAAAATTAGAGGATACCGAATCGAACCGGGTGAGATCGAAACCAAGCTGCTAGAGTTGGACGGGATTCGCGAGGCTGCTGTAATTGCGCTGCAAGATGAACGCGGCAGCAATGAGCTGTGCGCTTATGTGGCAGGTGAGCGTGAATATACATTTGCCGAGCTGCGTGCAGCGCTTAGAACGATCTTGCCGGAATATATGATACCGGCCTATTTCGTGCAGCTTGCAGAGCTGCCGGTTACGCGTAACGGCAAAATTGACCGTAGGGCGCTGCCGAAGCCGACGGAAAGCTTGGCGGAAGGCGATTACGTCTCGCCACGGACGCAAGTAGAAACAAAGCTGGCTCTGCTGTGGCAGGAGGTGCTAGGGCTTGAGCGCGTCGGCATTCGCGACAACTTTTTCGAGCTTGGCGGCCATTCGCTCCGTGCGATGACGCTCGTATCGCGTATTCATCAGGTATTGGAGACCGAGGTGCCCCTGCGGCAGTTATTCCTTTCGCCTACGGTCGAAGGCCTGGCGGCCGTACTAGAAACAGCCGACGAGCGCGAATTTGAAGCGCTGGTGCCTGTGAAGGCTCAGGAGGCGTATCCGCTGTCCTCAGCGCAAAAGCGCCTGTACATTTTACAGCAGCTAGAGGGAGCGGAGCTTAGTTACAACATGCCAGTCGCTCTGCGTCTGTCGGGACCGCTGGATCGTCAGCGGCTGGAAAGGGTGCTGCAAGCGCTGGTGGCCCGCCACGAATCGCTGCGGACAGGGTTCGCAGTAGTGGACGGGGAGCCGATGCAGCGTATTATGGCGACTCCCGTGTTCTCGGTGACTTACGAGGAGGCGGCAGAGGAGGAAGCGCAGGAGCGCGTTCGTACCTTCCTTCGTCCATTTGACCTCAGCGAAGCGCCGCTGCTGCGGACGACAGTGGTGCGTATGGGCGAAGCGAGTCATTTGCTATTGTTCGACATGCATCATATTATTTCCGACGGCACGTCGATGAGTATATTTGTCCAGGAGTTTACGAAGCTGTACGGAGGAGAAGAACTGGAGCCGCTGCGTTTGCAGTATAAAGATTATGCGGTTTGGCAGCAAAGCTACCGGGAAAGCGCGTCTTATCGGGAGATGGAGCGCTACTGGCTGAAGCAGTTCGCCGGGGAGCTGCCGGTGCTGAGCCTGCCGCTTGATTATCCGCTTCCGGCGGTGCGCAGCTTCGAGGGAGCGTACGTAGAATTCGAGCTGGACAGCGAGCTGTCAGCAGCGCTGCGGGAGCTGGCCCGGGCGAATGGAGCGACGTTGTATATGGTGCTTCTGGCGGCGTACAGCGCGTTGCTGGGTCGGTTAAGCGGTCAGGAGGAGCTGATCGTGGGCACGCCGATTGCGGGCCGTTCGCATGCTGACTTGCAGGGCATGCTGGGGATGTTCGTGAACACGCTGGCGCTGCGACTAAGCCCGTTGGGGGAAAAATCGTTCTCCGCCTACTTGCAGGAAGTGAAGCAGACGGCGCTAAGCGCCTTCGAACACGGGGACTACCCGTTCGAGGAATTGGTGGAGCAGGTGGTCAGGCAGCGAGATTTGAGTCGGAATCCGCTTTTTGATGCGATGCTGGTGTTGCAAAACACGGAGCAGTCGGAGCTGGAGCTGGCGGATCTGCAATGGACGCCGTACCCATTAGAAAGCGGAGCGGCGAAATTCGATCTGACGCTGTCGGTGAGTGAAGAGGAGCAGGGCATGCGCTGCACGTTTGAATATGCGGTGAAGCTGTTTGAGCAGGGCACGATAGAGCGCTGGGTGGTTCATTTTACGGAGCTGCTGCGTCAAGTGACCCGCGATTCGCATACAACGCTGGGAAGCATGGACTTGCTGACGGCAGGTCAGCGGGAGCAGTTGCTGGTGCAATTCAACGCTACGGAGCTGGAGCTCCCTGAGAACGCGACGGTGCACGGGCTATTCGAGCAGCAGGCTGCACGAACGCCGGGTCATCCGGCGCTGGTGAGCGGACTGTCCGTGTGGACGTACGACGAGCTGAACGGACAAGCCAACCGCATCGCGGGCTGGCTGCGCGCGCATGGCGTGAGCAGCGAAGACCGTGTCGGTGTGCTGCTGTCCCGTTCGCCTTGGCTGATCGCCGCTCTGCTGGGGATTATGAAAGCTGGTGCGGCCTATGTGCCACTGGATCCAGCGCTGCCAGCCGGCCGCATCGAAGGGATGGTTCGAGATGCTGGAATCGGCATTCTCTTAAGCGAAGAAGCCCAGCGGGAAACGGTGGCGGGCTGGGTAGAAACCCCGCTGCGTCAGGTGCTGTGTCTGGAGGAGCAGGGCTCTGACGGACAGCAGAAGGCTTCAGATGGACAGCAGGAGGAGCATGCCTCAGATAGACAGGAGAAGGAGCAGGCTTCGCAGGTGAGGTTCGCCTCTGTGGAGGAGCTGAAAGCTTATTCTACGGCATCAACGGAGGTGGAGACCTGCGCTGAAGGCAGCGCGTATGTCATCTACACCTCGGGGACGACCGGCACGCCGAAAGGTGTGGTGGTGGAGCATCGGAACGTGGTCAACTTTATGACGGGGATGGTGGAAGCCCTGCCCTTTGCACCATCTGCAACCATGCTCAGTGTGACGACGGTGTCCTTCGACATCTTCGTGACGGAGAGCTGGGTACCGCTGAGCTGCGGCATGCAGGTGCTGCTGGCGAGCGAAGCGGAGCAGCAGGACCCCGCGCAGCTGGCTGCGCTGCTCACGAAGCATCCGGCCCAGATGATGCAGACGACACCTTCCCGGCTGGTGATGCTGCTGGAGGATGCGCGCAGTGCAGCAGCGCTGCGTCCGATGCAGGCGCTGCTGATTGGTGGGGAGCCCTTCCCTGCTACGCTGGAAAGACAATTGCGGGGTCAAACGGAGGCGGAGCTGTACAATATGTACGGGCCGACGGAAACGACGGTTTGGTCGACGTTTGAACACCTGAGAGAAGTGGGCGAAGGCGGAAAAATGAGCATCGGCCGTCCGCTGGGGAATACGCAGGTGTATGTGCTGAACGAGGCGCTGCAGGTGCAGCCGATCGGAGCGGTGGGAGAGCTGTGCATTGGAGGAGCAGGCGTAGCCCGAGGCTACTGGGCCCGCGAGGAACTGACGAAGGAGCGGTTTGTCGCGCATCCGTTTGTGCCCGGGGAGCGAATGTACCGGACCGGCGATTTAGCCAGGTGGCTGCCGGATGGTCGGCTGGAGCATATGGGCCGGATGGACCATCAGGTGAAGATACGGGGTTACCGGATCGAGCTGGGTGAGGTGGAAGCGCATCTGCTGCAAATCGAAGGGGTAAAAGAAGCGGTAGTGACGGTGATCACTGGAGAAAGGGAGACGGACGCAGCGGAATTGTGCGCGTATGTGACGGGCAGCAGCGAGCTGGGAGCGAAGGAGCTGCGAAGCCAGCTGGCCGAGGGACTTCCCTCGTATATGCTCCCGTCGTACTTCCTATTCCTGCAGGAGATGCCGTTAACGCCTAACGGGAAGCTGGATCGCAAGGCGCTGCCGAAGCCGGAAGTCGGGGGGCAGAGCGAAGCGGCGTATGTCGCGCCACGGACACCAGTCGAAGCGGAAGTTGCGCGGCTGTGGGAGGAAGTACTGGGACTTGAACGCGTCGGCATTCGCGACAACTTCTTTGCGCTTGGCGGCCATTCGCTCCGGGCGATGACGCTGGTATCGCGTATGCATCAGGCATTGGAGACGGAGGTGCCGTTAAGAGAGGTGTTTCTTTATCCGACCGTTGAAGAGCTGGCAGCGGTGATTAGCGTACGGGAACAGAAGGCATATGCGGCCATTCCACGAGTGGAAGCCAGAGACTACTATCCGCTGTCCTCGGCGCAAAAACGGATGTACCTTTTACAGCAGCTAGAAGAAGCGGGGAAAAGCTACAATATGCCGGGGATGCTGCTGCTGGAAGGACCGCTAAACCGAGCGCGTTTTGAAGCAGCGTTCGGGCTCCTGATTGCCCGTCACGAAACACTGCGTACCGAATTTGAGCTGGTGCAGGGCGAACCGATGCAGCGGGTAAAGGAAGCGGTTGACTTTGAGGTTGCCTATGTAGAGGCAAGCAAGGAGGAGGTCGAAGCCCGTGTGCGCGATTTCGTGCAGCCGTTTGACCTCAGCGAGGCGCCGCTGCTGCGGGTCGAATTAATCGAATGGGCGGAAGAGCGCTATGTGCTGCTGCTGGATATGCATCACATCATTTCTGATGGCGCGTCGATGGATATTTTGGTGGAGGAATTCGCCCGTCTCTATCGGGAGGAGAAGCTGCCTGAGCTGCGGATTCAGTACAAGGATTATGCAGTTTGGCAGCAGTCTGAGGCCAATAAAGAACAAATGAAGGAGCATGAAGCCTACTGGCTGAAAGCCTTGACTGGAGAATTGCCCGTGCTGGAGCTGCCGACGGACGCCGCACGTCCAGCGGTGAGACAGTCCGATGGAGCTGCGTTTGACTTTGAGCTCGATTCGCATCAGAGGGATGCGTTACATGAGCTTGCTGCTCAGCATGGATCGACCTTGTATATGGTGCTGCTCGCGGCGTATACGATTTTGCTGCATAAATACTCCGGGCAAGAAGACATTATTGTCGGTACGCCGATTGCAAGCAGAATGCATCCGGACATAGAGCCGCTCATTGGAATGTTCGTCAATACCCTTGCGATCCGCACATATCCGCACGGCAGCATGCCGTTTTTGAGCTATTTGCAGGAAATGAAGGAAACGGCGCTCGGAGCGTATGAGCATCAGGACTACTTGTTTGAACAATTGGTAGAAAACGTGCAGGTTAATCGTGATTTAAGCCGCAATCCAGTGTTTGACGCCATGTTTGTCCTTCAAAATACAGAAAACACAGGCATTCGTATGGAAGGGCTTGAACTAAAGCCATATCAGAGCGAATACGCGATAGCTAAATTCGACCTTGTTCTGGATGTTCGGGAAGAAAGCGACGGACTATCATGCAGCCTACAGTACGCAACAGCTTTGTTCAATAGGGAAACGGCACAGCGGATGGCGAAGCATTTTGCTCATTTGGTAGACAGCATTATTGAAGCACCTGAAGTAGAAATTGCCGATCTGAGCATGCTGAGCAGTAAGGAGCTGGCACAGATTTTGCACGGTTTCAACGATACATCAGCGGAGTATCAGCGGGAGAAGACGATTCAGCAGCTGTTTGAGGAGCAGGCGCAGCGAAATCCGAATGCTGTAGCCGTTCGGTTTGAGCAGGGGCAGTTGACGTATCGGGCGTTGAACGAACGAGCAAATCGCTTGGCCCGAACACTGAGAGCTGCGGGTGTGAAGCCTGATCAATTGGTGGGCATTATGGCCGAGCGCTCGCTGGAAATGGTCGTTGGCTTGATGGCGATTTTAAAAGCAGGGGGCGCATATGTGCCGATTGATCCGGACTATCCGCAGGAGCGAATCAGCTACATGCTGGAAGACTCCGGGACGCAGGTGCTGTTGGTTCAGGAGCATCGGCAGCAGCAAGCTGTGTTTGAAGGCACGGTCATTTTGCTTGATCATGAGCAGTCTTATCATGAAGATGGGGCCAATCTGGAATCCGTCAATGTGCCGAGCAATGCGGCCTACGTCATCTACACATCGGGGACGACAGGCAAGCCGAAAGGAACCTTGATCGAGCATAAAAATGTTGTGCGGCTGCTGTTCAACAGCAAAAACCTGTTTGATTTCGGCCCGTCGGATACGTGGACGCTGTTCCACTCGTTCTGCTTTGACTTCTCGGTATGGGAGATGTACGGGGCTTTGCTGTACGGCGGGAAATTGGTCATCGTGCCGTCGCTTGCGGCAAAAAATCCGGCGCAGTTTCTGCAATTGCTTGCTGAGCAGCAAGTGACGATTTTGAACCAGACACCAACCTATTTCTACCAATTGCTGCGTGAAGCGCTGGCAGAGGAAGCGCCGATGCTTAGCGTGCGCAAGGTCATTTTTGGTGGTGAGGCATTAAGCCCGCAACTGTTAAAAAACTGGAGAGCGAAATATCCGGCGACGCAGCTGATCAATATGTACGGCATTACGGAAACGACGGTACATGTCACGTACAAAGAGATTACCGAGGTAGAGATTGAGCAGGCGAAAAGCAATATCGGCCGTCCGATTCCTACGCTAAAAGTATACGTGCTGGATGCAAAGCGCAATTGCGTGCCTGTCGGTGTAACTGGGGAAATGTATGTAGCTGGCGAAGGGCTGGCGCGTCTGTATTTGAACCGTCCTGATTTGACAAATGAGAAGTTTGTTGACAATCCTTTTGATGCTGGCGCAAAAATGTACCGTTCCGGGGATTTGGCAAGATGGCTGCTAGATGGCAGCATCGAGTATTTGGGCCGAATCGACCATCAAGTGAAAATTCGCGGGTACCGTATTGAGCTTGGCGAAATCGAAACGCAGCTGACCAAGGTGGAAGCGGTGCAGGAGGCAATCGTTCTCGCTTGCGAGGATGGAGGCGGAGAGAAGCTTCTTTGCGCGTATTTTGTAGCAGATCAGCCGTTTGCGGTAAACGAGATAAGAAGCCTGCTATCGCAAGAGCTGCCGGGGTACATGATTCCGTCGTACTTTGTGCAGATGGATCGGATGCCGCTGACATCGAACGGAAAAATCGACCGCAAAGCGCTGCCAGCGCCTGAAGGCAGATTGCAAACAGGAGAGGAGCTTGTTGCGCCGCGCACGTCGCAGGAAGCGGAGCTTGCGGAAATTTGGCGGGAAGTGCTCAAGCTGGAACGGGTTGGTATAAAGGACAATTTCTTTGAGCTTGGCGGCCACTCTTTAAGGGCAGCAACGCTGGTAAGCATGGTACGTAAAGTGATGAATGTGGACCTCCCGCTGCGAGAGGTATTCCAATACGCTACCATTGAGCAGATGGCGTATGCGATTGGTAAGCTGGAACAAGCTTCTTACAGCTTCATTCCTTCCATTATTGAAGAAAACGAATTTTATCCACTGTCCTCAGCGCAAAAGCGTCTGTACGTGCTACAGCACCTAGAGGGAGCGGAGCTTAGTTACAACATGCCAGTCGCTCTGCGTCTGGTGGGAGCGTTGGATCGTCAGCGGCTGGAAAGGGCACTGCAAGCGCTGGTGGCCCGCCACGAATCGCTGCGGACAGGGTTCGCAGTAGTGGACGGGGAGCCGATGCAGCGTATTATGGCGACTCCCGTGTTCTCGGTGACTTACGAGGAGGCGGCAGAGGAGGAAGCACAGGAGCGCGTTCGTACCTTCCTTCGTCCATTTGACCTCAGCGAAGCGCCGCTGCTGCGGACGACGGTGGTACGTGTGGACGAAGCGAATCATTTGCTGCTGTTCGATATGCATCATATTATTTCCGACGGCACGTCGATGAGCATATTTGTCCAGGAGTTTACGAAGCTGTACGGAGGAGAAGAACTGAAGCCGCTGCGTTTGCAGTATAAAGATTATGCGGTTTGGCAGCAAAGCTACCGGGAAAGCGCGTCTTATCGGGAGATGGAGCGCTACTGGCTGAAGCAGTTCGCCGGGGAGCTGCCGGTGCTGAGCCTGCCGCTTGATTATCCGCTTCCGGCGGTGCGCAGCTTCGAGGGAGCGCACGTAGAATTCGAGCTGGACAGCGAGCTGTCAGCAGCGCTGCGGGAGCTGGCCCGTTCGAGCGGGGCGACGTTGTATATGGTGCTGCTGGCGGCGTACAGCGCGTTGCTGGGCCGGTTAAGCGGTCAGGAAGAGCTGATCGTGGGCACGCCGATTGCGGGACGTTCGCATGCTGACTTGCAGGGCATGCTGGGGATGTTCGTGAACACACTGGCGCTGCGACTAAGCCCGTCGGGGGGGAAATCGTTCTCCGCCTACTTACAGGAAGTGAAGCAGACGGCGCTAGGCGCCTTCGAACACGGGGACTATCCGTTCGAGGAGCTGGTGGAGCAGGTCGTCAGGCAGCGGGATTTGAGCCGCAATCCGCTTTTTGATGCGATGCTGGTGTTGCAAAACACGGAGCAATCGGAGCTGGAGTTGGCGGATCTGCAATGGACGCCGTACCCATTAGAAAGCGGAGCGGCGAAATTCGATTTGACGCTGTCGGTAAGTGAAGAGGAGCAGGGCATGCGCTGCACGTTTGAATATGCGGTGAAGCTGTTTGAGCAGGGCACGATAGAGCGCTGGGTGGTTCATTTTACGGAGCTGCTGCGTCAAGTGACCCGCGATTCGCATACAACGCTGGGAAGCATGGACTTGCTGACGGCAGGTCAGCGGGAGCAGTTGCTGGTGGATTTTAACGATACAGGAGCAGAAGCGCTGCTTGAGCAGCCATCGACGCTGCATGCGCTGTTTGAGGAGCAAGCGGCGAAGACGCCGGAACGTGTCGCCGTCGTTTGCGGGGATGAGGCCTTGACCTACCAAGAGCTGAACGAACGCAGCAGCAGAATGGCGCATCATTTGCTTAAGCGCGGCGTAGCGCCAGCAGATGTCGTTGCCATCATGCCTGAGCGTTCCGTGGAACTGATCATTGGCATCCTTGGCATTTTGAAAACGGGCGCTGCTTATGTGCCGATTGATCCCGATTATCCGGCAGAACGGATTCATTTTATGCTGGAGGACAGCAGAGCTCGTTTTTGCCTGACGAATCAAGCACATCTTCATCAAGTTAAACAATCAGCAGTGGAGGTTCTTCTACTAGACGGGTTAGAAAAACTAGAGGAGCATTCCGACCAGCCGTTACCTGAAATTCTTCCGACAGATGCAGCTTACATCATTTATACGTCCGGTTCGACCGGGAGGCCGAAAGGCGTTATGATCGAACACCGCTCTGTCGTTCATTTGTGCAGATGGCATCAGGCCTATTTTGATATGAGTGCAACAGATCGGACAACCCAATATGCAGGTATTGGTTTTGATGCAGTGGTGTGGGAAATATTCCCTTCCCTTACGATAGGAGCCGCCGTGCATATAGTACCGGAAGATTTGCGTCTGGACCCTGCCGCCTTAAATGCCTATTTCGAGGAAAAAAGCATAACGGTCAGCTTCTTGCCGACACAGGTGTGCGAACAATTTATAATGCTGGAAAATCGTTCTCTGCGCGTTTTGCTGACGGGCGGGGATCGTTTGAAGAAAATCAGTCATACTCGATATGCTTTATACAACAACTATGGACCTACAGAAGGTACAGTGCTTGCTACAACGGCCCGAGTGGATGTATCCCTTCCTGTCATACCGATCGGGAAGCCCATTTCTAACACCAGAGTGTATGTACTTACCCAGGAGAACGGCTTGCAGCCTGTTGGTGCTGTTGGTGAACTGTGCATAAGCGGAGTCGGTCTAGCCCGAGGATACTGGGATAGAGCGGATCTGACTGCGGAAAAATTTGTGTCGAATCCGTATGAGCCAGGGGAGCGAATGTACCGTACGGGAGACTTGGTTCGCTGGCAGACGGATGGTTCCTTGGCGTATGTGGGACGCAGGGATGAACAGGTGAAAATTCGCGGTTACCGCATCGAACTCAGCGAGATTGAGGCGGTGCTGCTGCGGGGGACAGGGGTTCGCGAGGTCATCGTGCAGGCGCTGCCGGATGCGGGTGGCAGCCTTCAGCTGTGCGCCTACGTCGTAGGCAGCGAGCTGGAGATTGCGGGGCTGCGCAGCTTGCTGTCGGCTTCCTTGCCCGCCTATATGGTGCCAGCCTCCTTCGTGCAGATGGAGAGCCTGCCGCTCACGGCCAACGGCAAAGTGGACCGTCAGGCGCTGCCGATGCCAGAGGCTCAGGCCTCGCACCTTCCGTATGCTCCGCCTCGCACGGCGATGGAGCACGCGCTGGTGACGGTGTGGCAGCAAGTGCTCGGCGTGCCCGAGGTGAGCATCCATGACCATTTCTTTGATCTGGGCGGCGACTCGATCAAAGCGATTCAAGTCGCTTCCCGGCTGCTGCAAGCCGGGTACAAGATGGAAATGAAGACGTTATTCCGCTATCCGGTGGTGGCGCAGCTAAGCACCCATCTGACGGCGATTACCCGCACGGCGGAACAAGGAGAGGTACACGGAGCGGTGCCGCTGACGCCCATTCAGCGCTGGCTGGTGGAACGTGATTCCGTCGACCTGCACCATTTCAACCAGGCGGTCATGTTGTATCGGGAAGAGCGGTTTGACCGCATGGCGCTGAGCGTGGCGCTGCAGTACCTCGCCACCCATCATGACGCGCTGCGGATGACGCTGACGCAGGCCGAGGACGGCAGCTATGTCGCTTGGAACCGGAAGGTGGCAGACGGTGAGCTATACAGGTTGGACGTTTTCGATTTCCGGGGTGAGCCCGGATGGAGCGAAAAGGTCGAAGCCGCTGCCGCTGAGCTGCAAGGCAGCATTTCGCTGGCGAGCGGCCCGCTCATGAGGCTGGGCTTGTTCCAATGCGGCGATGGGGATCATTTGCTCCTCGTCATTCATCACTGGGTCGTGGACGGGGTATCTTGGCGAATTCTGTTTGAAGATTTTTCCACTGCTTACGAGCAAGCGGTACAAGGGGAAGACATCCGGCTGCCGCAGAAAACGGACGCATTCCAGACATGGGCGCAGCAATGGAGCGCTTATGCAGGAAGTCCGGCAATGGAGGCGCAGCGTGCGTACTGGAAACGGATCGTAGAGCTGGCGGTTCCGCCGCTGCCTAAGGATTACGACGCAGGAGCTTTAGGAGCTTCAGAAGCTTTAGGAGCCACCACGCTAGCAGCTAGCCAAACGCTGGCTGTGGAGTGGTCGCAAATCCAGACGCAGCAACTGTTGAAAGAAGCGCACCGCGCCTACGGAACGGAGATTAATGACTTGCTGTTAACGGCCCTGGCGAAGGCGGTTCAGGCGTGGAGCGGTATGGCGCGTGTGGGGATCATGCTGGAAGGACATGGCAGGGAAACGATCCTCCCGGATGTGGATGTCAGCCGGACGGTCGGCTGGTTCACGAGCGCGTATCCGGTGGTGCTGGAGATGAAGCCAGCGATGAGCTTGTCGCAGCAGATCAAGCGAGTGAAGGAAACGCTGCGAGCGATCCCGGATAAAGGGGTCGGCTACGGGCTCCTGCGTTATGTGTCCGAACAGGTGGAAGGAGAGGACTGGTCGTGTGACCCCGACATATCCTTCAATTACTTGGGGCAGTTTGATCAGGATTTGGAGCGCAGCACGCTTCAGCTGTCCCCGCTGTCCTCGGGAGAGGCGATCAGTAGTAGAAGACAACGAGCTGCGGTGCTGGAATGCAACGGGATGATCGCGGGGGGAACGCTGCGCCTGACCATGAGCTACAGCGCGGCGCAGTACCGCCCAGCGACGATGGAGCAGTTCGCGGAGCGGTTGAAGCAGAGCTTGGAGGCGGTGATTGCGCATTGTGTGGCTCAGGAGCGGACGGAACTGACGCCAAGCGATGTGCGGCTGCCGGACATGACACAGGAAGAGCTGGATGCGTTGGTGCAGCGAAGCGCAGTCATCGGGGAGCTGGAGGAGGTGTACGCGCTGACGCCGATGCAGCAGGGCATGTTGTTCCACAGCCGTCTAGAGCCGCAAGTGGGAGCCTATGTGAACCAGATGCAGCTGACGCTGCAAGGGGAATTGGATGTGGCAGCGTTTGAACGAAGCTGGCAAACGATCGTTCAGCGGCATGCGGTGCTGCGGACGAGCATCGACAGCGGGTGGAGAAAAGAGCCGCTGCAAGTCGTGTACCGCGACCGGCTGCTTCAGCTTGCGTATGCCGATCTGTCGCTGAAACCCGCCACGGAGCAGGAAGCTGGCGTGGCGCAGTGGCGGACGGCGGACCGGCGGCAGGGCTTTGATGTGGAAGCGGAGAGCCTGATGCGGGTGGCGTTGTTCCGCACAGGGGAGCATACGCACGAATTGGTTTGGAGCTTCCATCATATTGTGATGGACGGCTGGTGCTTGCCGCTGGTGATGGAGGAAGTGCTGCGCACCTACAGCGCCTACATCTCGGGTAGCGCAGAGGAGCAACAGAAGCAGGAGCAGGAGCAGTCAAAAGGTCCGGCGTACAGCGCCTATATTCGCTGGCTGTCGGAGCAGGATGAGGCGTCGGCGCGGCACTACTGGAAGGAACGACTGGCGGGCTGCGAAGCACAGGCGGCGTTCCCGAAACGCCAGCGCCAGACATCAGGCTATGAAGCGAGGCGTGTGAGCGGAGTCGTGCCACGGGAGCAAAGCGAGCGAATCGCGGCGGCGGCCAAAGCGCATGGCGTAACGATGAACACACTGCTGCAAACGGCATGGGGATTGTTACTGCACCGCTACAGCGGCAGCCGGGATGTGGTGTTTGGCGGGGTGGTGTCGGGCCGACCTGCCGACCTTCCGGGCGTGGAAAGCATGATTGGACTGTTCATCAACACGCTGCCCGTTCGGGTCGCGTGCGAGGGTCAGGATACGGCGGCAGATGTGCTGCGCCGGATGCAGGCGGACGCACTGGCTGCGCAAGCCTACGGCTACTATCCGCTGCATGAGATCCAGGCGCATGGCACCGGAACGAGAGAGCTGTTTGACCATATTTTAGTGTTCGAGAATTATCCGATGCCGACAAGCTCGGAAGCCTCCCTGGATGCGAGCGGACTGGTGATTACTGGCGTGCAGGCGGACGAACAAACGAATTATGACCTGAATGTGATGATTCAGCCAGGAGAAGAGCTAGTCGTACATTTCGACTATAACGGACAGGTGTACGAACAAGGGGCTATGGAGCGGGTGCAAGGTCACTGGCTGCAACTGGTGGAACAGATCGTGAGCCAGCCGAACGTGCCGGTCACGCAGTTGGAGCTGCTGACGGCAGGTCAGCGGGAGCAGCTGCTGGTGCACTTTAACGCTACGGAGATGGAGCTTCCTGAGAACGCGACGGTGCATGGGCTATTCGAGCAGCAGGCTGCGCGAACGCCGGGTCATCCGGCGCTGGTGAGTGGACTGGCCGTGTGGACATACGGCGAGCTGGACGGACAAGCCAACCGCATAGCGGGCTGGCTGCGCGCGCAGGGCGTGAGGAGTGAAGACCGCGTCGGTGTGCTGCTGTCCCGTACGCCTTGGCTGATCGCGGGTCTGCTGGGGATTATGAAAGCTGGTGCGGCCTATGTGCCACTGGATCCGGCGCTGCCAGCCGGACGCATCGAAGGGATGGTTCGAGATGCTGGAATCGGCATTCTCTTAAGTGAAGAAGCCCAACGAGAAACGGTGGCGGGCTGGCTAGAAACCCCGCTGCGTCAGGTGCTGTGTCTGGAGGAGCAGGGCTCTGACGGACAGCAGAATGCCTCAAATGGACAGCAGAAGGAGCAGGCTTCGCAGGTGAGGTTCGCCTCCGTGGAGGAGCTGAAAGCTTATTCCACGGCATCAACGAAGGTGGAGACCCGCGCTGAGGGCAGCGCGTATGTGATCTACACCTCCGGGACGACTGGCACGCCGAAAGGTGTGGTGGTGGAGCATCGGAACGTGGTCAACTTTATGACAGGGATGGTGGAAGCTCTGCCCTTTGCGCCATCTGCAACCATGCTCAGCGTGACGACGGTGTCCTTCGACATCTTCGTGACCGAGAGCTGGGTACCGCTGAGCTGCGGCATGCAGGTTCTGCTGGCGAGCGAGGCGGAGCAGCAGGACCCTGCCCAGCTGGCTGCGCTGCTCTCGAAGCATCCGGCCCAGATGATGCAGACGACGCCTTCCCGGCTGGTGATACTGCTGGAGGATGCGCGCAGTGCAGCTGCGCTGCGTCCGATGCAAGCGCTGCTGATTGGCGGGGAGCCCTTCCCTGCCACGCTGGAAAAACAATTGCGCAGTCAAACGGAGGCGGAGCTGTACAATATGTACGGGCCGACGGAAACGACGGTCTGGTCGACGTTTGAACACCTGAGAGAAGTGGGCGAAGGCGGAAAAATGAGCATCGGCCGTCCGCTGGGGAATACGCAGGTGTATGTGCTGAACGAGGCGCTGCAGGTGCAGCCGATCGGAGCAGTGGGAGAATTGTACATCGGAGGAGCCGGGGTAGCCCGAGGCTACTGGGCACGCGAGGCACTAACGAATGAACGGTTTGTCGCGCATCCGTTTGTGCCCGGGGAGCGGATGTACCGAACCGGCGATTTAGCCAGGTGGCTGCCGGATGGTCGATTGGAGCATATGGGCCGGATGGACCATCAGGTGAAGATACGGGGTTACCGGATCGAGCTGGGCGAGGTGGAAGCGCATCTGCTGCAAATCGAAGGGGTAAAAGAAGCGGTGGTGACAGTGATCGCTGGCGAAAGGGAGACGGACACAGCGGAATTGTGTGCGTATGTGACCGGCAGCAGTGAGCTGGGAGCGAAGGAGATGCGAAGCAAGCTGGCAGAGGGACTTCCCTCGTATATGATTCCTTCCTATTTCATATCCCTGACCGAGATGCCGCTAACACCTAACGGGAAGCTGGATCGGAAGGCGCTGCCGAAGCCGGAAGTCGAGGCGCAGAGCGAAGCGGCGTATGTCGCGCCACGGACACCAGTCGAAGCGGAAGTCGCGCGGCTGTGGGAAGAGGTGCTGGGACTTGAGCGTGTCGGCATTCGCGACAACTTCTTTGCGCTTGGCGGCCATTCCCTCCGGGCGATGACGCTGGTATCGCGTCTGCATCAGGCATTGGAGACGGAGGTGCCGTTACGAGAGGTGTTTCTTTATCCGACCGTTGAAGAGCTGGCAGCAACTTTGGATGTAGCCGACGAGCGCGAATTTGAAGCGCTGGTGCCCGTGAAGGCTCAGGAGGCGTATCCGCTGTCCTCAGCGCAAAAGCGCCTGTACATTTTACAGCAGCTAGAGGGAGCGGAGCTTAGTTACAACATGCCAGTCGCTCTGCGTCTGTCGGGACCGCTGGATCGTCAGCGGCTGGAAAGGGCACTGCAAGCGCTGGTGGCCCGCCACGAATCGCTGCGGACAAGGTTCGCAGTAGTGGACGGGGAGCCGATGCAGCGTATTATGGCGACTCCCGTGTTCTCGGTGACTTACGAGGAGGCGGCAGAGGAGGAAGCACAGGAGCGCGTTCGTACCTTCCTTCGTCCATTTGACCTCAGCGAAGCGCCGCTGCTGCGGACGACAGTGGTGCGTATGGGCGAAGCGAGTCATTTGCTATTGTTCGACATGCATCATATTATTTCCGACGGCACGTCGATGAGTATATTTGTCCAGGAGTTTACGAAGCTGTACGGAGGAGAAGAACTGGAGCCGCTGCGTTTGCAGTATAAAGATTATGCGGTTTGGCAGCAAAGCTACCGGGAAAGCGCGTCTTATCGGGAGATGGAGCGCTACTGGCTGAAGCAGTTCGCCGGGGAGCTGCCGGTGCTGAGCCTGCCGCTTGATTATCCGCTTCCGGCGGTGCGCAGCTTCGAGGGAGCGTACGTAGAATTCGAGCTGGACAGCGAGCTGTCAGCAGCGCTGCGGGAGCTAGCCCGGGCGAATGGGGCGACGGTGTATATGGTGCTGATGGCGGCGTACAGCGCGTTGCTGGCTCGGTTAAGCGGTCAGGAGGAACTGATCGTGGGCACGCCGATCGCGGGACGTTCGCATGCTGACTTGCAGGGCATGCTGGGGATGTTCGTGAACACGCTGGCGCTGCGACTGAACCCGTCGGGTGAAAAACCGTTCTCCGCCTACTTGCAGGAAGTGAAGCAGACGGCGCTAAGCGCCTTCGAACACGGGGACTATCCGTTCGAGGAGCTGGTGGAGCAGGTGGTCAGGCAGCGGGATTTGAGCCGGAATCCGCTTTTTGATGCGATGCTGGTGTTGCAAAACACGGAGCAATCGGAGCTGGAGCTGGCGGATCTGCAATGTACGCCGTACCCATTAGAAAGCGGAGCGGCGAAATTCGATTTGACGCTGTCGGTAAGTGAAGAGGAGCAGGGCATGCGTTGCACGATGGAATACGCGGTGAAGCTGTTTGAGCAGGGCACGATAGAGCGCTGGGTGGGTCATTTTACAGAGCTGCTGCGTCAAGTGACCCGCGATTCGCAAACAACGCTGGGAAGCATGGACTTGCTGACGGCAGGTCAGCGGGAGCAGTTGCTGGTGCATTTTAACGATACAGGAGCAGAAGCGTTGCTTGAGCAGCCATCGACGCTGCATGCGCTGTTTGAGGAGCAAGCGGCGAAGACGCCGGAACGTGTCGCCGTCGTTTGCGGGGATGAGGCCTTGACCTACCAAGAGCTGAACGAACGGGCAAATCGAATTGCCAGAATGTTACAGGGCTACGGTGCAGGACCAGAACGTATTGTTGCGGTTCATTGCAGGCGTTCCGTAGAGATGGCCGTCGCCTTGCTCGGGGTGCTTAAGGCAGGCTCAGTTTATCTGCCACTTTCTTTGGAAGATCCTGTGGAACGTAAGCAGTTCCTCCTGAAGAACAGCGGTGCATTGCTATTGCTGTCTGATTCTGTGCAGGAAGCGTCGTGCCCCGTATTGCTATTGGATGATGCCCGCATCGATGCCGAGATGTCTGGAAATCTCTTAAACACTGCAAAGCCCGAAAATTTAGCGTATGTCATTTATACATCCGGCACAACAGGCCAACCTAAAGGTGTTATGGTGGAACATCGCAGCATCGTTCATACGCTTCAATGGAAAGCTGCAACCTACCATTTTGATCAGGGTAAAGTACTTCATGCAAGTCCGTATGTGTTTGATGCTTTCATCTCGCACTTCTTCGCACCTCTTATAACAGGAGCAACCGTCGTATTGATTCGAGATGAAGAACTGAACGATCCGGGAGCCATTGCGAAGGCGCTAGTGGAGCACTCGATTACGCACGCTCAATTTACGACAGGGATGTTTGCAGTTCTGCTGGATATGTTGAAGCCAGCCGAACTAGCAACTGTGCGCAGTGTGGTGATTGGTGGTGAGAAGCTCAGCGGGGCGCTCATTGGAAAAATACTGAATTATCCCCAAATTGAGTTTGTTAGCGAGTACGGACCGACGGAAAACAGCGTTGTAACAACCGCTTTGCCTATCACTGGTGTCTGGCAGGAACATGGAATTGGCAAAGCGATTGGCAGAACGAAGGTTTATGTACTCGCAGCGGACGGGCAAATCCAGCCGATTGGCGTGCCAGGTGAACTGTGCATAAGCGGAGTCGGTCTAGCCCGAGGATATTGGGATAGAGCGGATCTGACTTTGGAAAAATTTGTGTCGAACCCGTTTGAGCCAGGGGAGCGAATGTACCGTACGGGGGACTTGGTTCGCTGGCAGGCGGATGGTTCCTTGGCGTATGTGGGACGTAGGGATGAACAGGTGAAAATTCGCGGTTACCGCATCGAACTCAGCGAGATTGAGGCGGTGCTGCTGCGGGGGACAGGGGTTCGCGAGGTCATCGTGCAGGCGCTGCCGGATGCGGGTGGCAGCCTTCAGCTGTGCGCCTACGTCGTAGGCAGCGAGCTGGAGATCCCGGGGCTGCGCAGCTTGCTGTCGGCTTCCTTGCCCGCCTATATGGTGCCGGCTTCCTTCGTGCAGATGGAGAGCCTGCCGCTCACGGCCAACGGCAAAGTGGACCGTCAGGCGCTGCCGATGCCAGAGGCTCAGGCCTCGCACCTTCCGTATGCTTCGCCTCGCACGGCGATGGAGCACGCGCTGGTGACGGTGTGGCAGCAAGTGCTCGGCGTGCCCGAGGTGAGCATCCATGACCATTTCTTTGATCTGGGCGGCGACTCGATCAAAGCGATTCAAGTCGCTTCCCGGCTGCTGCAAGCCGGGTACAAGATGGAAATGAAGATGTTATTCCGCTATCCGGTGGTGGCGCAGCTAAGCACCCATCTGACGGCGGTTACCCGCACGGCGGAACAAGGAGAGGTACACGGAGCGGTGCCGCTGACGCCCATTCAGCGCTGGCTGGTGGAACGTGATTCCGTCGACCTGCACCATTTCAACCAGGCGGTCATGCTGTATCGGGAAGAGCGGTTTGACCGCGTGGCGCTGAGCGTGGCGATGCAGCAGCTTGCGACCCATCATGACGCGCTGCGGATGACGCTGACGCAGGCCGAGGACGGCAGCTATGTCGCTTGGAACCGGAAGGTGGGAGACGGTGAGCTTTACAGGTTGGACGTTTTCGATTTCCGGGGTGAGCCCGGATGGAGCGAAAAGGTCGAAGCCGCTGCTGCGGAGCTGCAAGGCAGCATTTCGCTAGCGAGCGGCCCGCTCATGCGGCTGGGCTTGTTCCAATGCGGCGATGGGGATCATTTGCTCCTCGTCATTCATCACTGGGTCGTGGACGGGGTATCTTGGCGAATTCTGTTTGAAGATTTTTCCACTGCTTACGAGCAAGCGGTACAAGGGGAAGACATCCGGCTGCCGCAGAAAACGGACGCATTCCAGACGTGGGCGCAGCAATGGAGCGCTTATGCAGGAAGTCCGGCGATGGAGGCGCAGCGTGCGTACTGGAAACGGCTCGTAGAGCTGGCGGTTCCGCCGCTGCCTAAGGATTACGACTCAGGAGCTTCAGAAGCCACCACGCTAGCAGCTAGCCAAACGCTGGCTGTGGAGTGGTCGCAAATCCAGACGCAGCAACTGTTGAAAGAAGCGCACCGCGCCTACGGAACGGAGATTAATGACTTGCTGCTGACCGCGCTGGCGCTGGCGGTTCAGGCGTGGAGCGGTATGGCGCGTGTGGGAATCATGCTGGAAGGACATGGCAGGGAAACGATCCTCCCGGATGTGGATGTCAGCCGGACGGTCGGCTGGTTCACGAGCGCGTACCCGGTGGTGCTGGAGATGAAGCCAGAGATGAGCTTGTCGCAGCAGATCAAGCGAGTGAAGGAAACGCTGCGAGCGATCCCGGACAAAGGGGTCGGCTACGGGCTCCTGCGTTATGTGTCCGAACAGGTGGAAGGAGAGGACTGGTCGTGTGACCCTGACATTTCCTTCAATTACTTGGGCCAGTTTGATCAGGATTTGGAGCGCAGTACGCTTCAGCTGTCCCCGCTGTCCTCGGGAGAGGCGATCAGTAGTAGAAGACAACGAGCTGCGGTGCTGGAATGCAACGGGATGATCGCGGGGGGAACGCTGCGCCTGACCATGAGCTACAGCGCGGCGCAGTACCGTCCAGCGACGATGGAGCAGTTCGTAGAGCGGTTGAAGCAGAGCTTGGAGGCGGTGATTGCGCATTGTGTGGCTCAGGAGCGGACGGAACTGACGCCAAGCGATGTGGGGCTGCCGGACATGACGCAGGAAGAGCTGGATGCGTTGGTGCAGCGAAGCGCAGTCATCGGGGAGCTGGAGGAGGTGTACGCGCTGACGCCGATGCAGCAGGGCATGTTGTTCCACAGCCGTCTAGAGCCGCAAGCGGGAGCTTATGTGAACCAGATGCAGCTGACGCTGCAAGGGGAGTTGGATGTGGCAGCGTTTGAACGAAGCTGGCAAACGATCGTTCAGCGACATGCGGTGCTGCGGACGAGCATCGACAGCGGGTGGAGAAAAGAGCCGCTGCAAGTCGTGTACCGCGACCGGCCGCTTCAGCTTGCGTATGCCGATCTGTCGCTGAAACCCGCCACGGAGCAGGAAGCTGGCGTGGCGCAGTGGCGGACGGCGGACCGGCGGCAGGGCTTTGATGTGGAAGCGGAGAGCCTGATGCGGGTGGCGTTGTTCCGCACAGGAAAGCATACGCACGAGCTGGTTTGGAGCTTCCATCATATTGTGATGGACGGCTGGTGCCTGCCGCTGGTGATGGAGGAAGTGCTGCGCACCTACAGCGCCTACAGTATGTCGGGTAGCGAAGAGGCGGAGCAGGAGCAGCCAAAAGGGCAGGCGTACAGCGACTATATCCGCTGGCTGTCGAAACAGGACGAGACGTCGGCGCGGCGCTACTGGAAGGAACAACTGGCGGGCTGCGAAGCACAGGCGGTGTTCCCGAAACGCCAGCGTCAGACGTCAGGCTATGAAGCGAGGCGTGTGAGCGGAGTCGTGCCACGGGAGCAAAGCGAGCGAATCGCGGCGGCGGCCAAAGCACATGGCGTAACGATGAACACACTGCTGCAAACGGCATGGGGATTGTTGCTGCACCGCTACAGCGGCAGCCGGGATGTGGTGTTTGGCGGGGTGGTATCGGGTCGACCTGCCGACCTTCCGGGCGTGGAAAGCATGATCGGACTGTTCATCAATACGCTGCCCGTCCGGGTCGCGTGCGAGGGTCAGGATACGGCTGCTGATGTGCTGCGGCGGATGCAGGCGGACGCACTGGCTGCGCAAGCCTATGGCTACTATCCGCTGCATGAGATCCAGGCGCATGGCACCGGAACGAGAGAGCTGTTTGACCATATTCTAGTGTTCGAGAATTATCCGATGCCGACGAGCTCGGAAGCCTCTTTGGATGCGAGCGGACTGGTGATTACTGGCGTGCAGGCGGACGAACAAACGAATTATGACCTGAATGTGATGATTCAGCCAGGAGAAGAGCTAGTCGTACATTTCGACTATAACGGACAGGTGTACGAACAAGGGGCTATGGAGCGGGTGCAAGGTCACTGGCTGCAACTGGTGGAACAGATCGTGAGCCAGCCGAACGTGCCGGTCACGCAGTTGGAGCTGCTGACGGCAGGTCAGCGGGAGCAACTGCTGGTGCACTTTAACGCTACGGAGATGGAGCTTCCTGAGAACGCGACGGTGCATGGGCTATTCGAGCAGCAGGCTGCGCGAACGCCGGGTCATCCGGCGCTGGTGAGTGGACTGGCCGTGTGGACATACGGCGAGCTGGACGGACAAGCCAACCGCATAGCGGGCTGGCTGCGCGCGCAGGGCGTGAGGAGTGAAGACCGCGTCGGTGTGCTGCTGTCCCGTACGCCTTGGCTGATCGCGGGTCTGCTGGGGATTATGAAAGCTGGTGCGGCCTATGTGCCACTGGATCCGGCGCTGCCAGCCGGACGCATCGAAGGGATGGTTCGAGATGCTGGAATCGGCATTCTCTTAAGTGAAGAAGCCCAACGAGAAACGGTGGCGGGCTGGCTAGAAACCCCGCTGCGTCAGGTGCTGTGTCTGGAGGAGCAGGGCTCTGACGGACAGGCCTCAGATAGACAGCAGGAGGAGCAAGCTTCGCAGGTGAGGTTCGCCTCTGTGGAGGAACTGAAAGCTTATTCCACGGCATCAACAGAGGTGGAGACCCGCGCTGAAGGCAGCGCGTATGTCATCTACACCTCGGGGACGACCGGCACGCCGAAAGGCGTGGTGGTGGAGCATCGAAACGTGGTCAACTTTATGACGGGGATGGTAGAAGCCCTGCCCTTTGGACCATCTGCAACCATGCTCAGTGTGACGACGGTGTCCTTCGACATCTTCGTGACGGAGAGCTGGGTACCGCTGAGCTGCGGCATGCAGGTGCTGCTGGCGAGCGAAGCGGAGCAGCAGGACCCCGCGCAGCTGGCTGCGCTGCTCACGAAGCATCCGGCCCAGATGATGCAGACGACGCCTTCCCGTCTGGTGATGCTGCTGGAGGATGCGCGCAGTGCAGCTGCGCTGCGTCCGATGCAGGCGCTTCTAATTGGCGGGGAGCCCTTCCCTGCCACGCTGGAAAGCCAATTGCGCAGTCAAACGGAGGCGGAGCTGTACAATATGTACGGCCCGACGGAAACGACGGTCTGGTCGACGTTTGAACACCTGAGAGAAGTGGGCGAAGGCGGAAAAATGAGCATCGGCCGTCCGCTGGGCAATACGCAGGTGTATGTGCTGAACGAGGCGCTGCAGGTGCAGCCGATCGGAGCAGTGGGAGAACTGTGCATCGGAGGAGCGGGCGTAGCCCGAGGCTACTGGGCCCGCGAGGAACTGACGAAGGAGCGGTTTGTCGGGCATCCGTTTGCCCCAGGTGAGCGGATGTACCGAACCGGTGATTTAGCCAGGTGGCTGCCGGATGGTCGATTGGAGCATATGGGCCGGATGGACCATCAGGTGAAGATACGGGGTTACCGGATCGAGCTGGGTGAGGTGGAAGCGCATCTGCTGCAAATCGAAGGGGTAAAAGAAGCGGTGGTGACGGTGATCGCTGGAGAAAGGGAGACGGACGCAGCGGAGTTATGCGCGTATGTGACGGGCAGCAACGAGCTGGGAACGAAGGAGATGCGAAGCAAGCTGGCAGAGGGACTTCCCTCGTATATGCTCCCAACGCACATCATATCCCTGCCCGAGATGCCGCTAACACCTAACGGGAAGCTGGATCGCAAGGCGCTACCGAAGCCGGAAGTCGGGGGGCAGAGCGAAGCGGCGTATGTCGCGCCACGGACACCAGTCGAAGCGGAAGTTGCGCGGCTGTGGGAGGAAGTGCTGGGGCTTGAGCGCGTCGGCATTCGCGACAACTTCTTTGCGCTTGGCGGCCATTCGCTCCGGGCGATGACGCTGGTATCGCGTATGCATCAGGCATTGGAGACGGAGGTGCCGTTACGAGAGGTGTTTCTCTATCCGACCGTTGAAGAGCTGGCAGCGGTGATTAGCGTACGGGAACAGAAGGCATATGCGGCCATTCCACGAGTGGAAGCCAGAGACTACTATCCGCTGTCCTCGGCGCAAAAACGGATGTACCTTTTACAGCAGCTAGAAGAAGCGGGGAAAAGCTACAATATGCCGGGGATGCTGCTGCTGGAAGGCGAGCTAAACCGAGCACGTTTTGAAGCAGCGTTCGGGCTCCTGATTGCCCGTCACGAAACGCTGCGAACCGAATTTGAGCTGGTGCAGGGCGAACCGATGCAGCGGGTAAAGGAAGCGGTTGACTTTGAGGTTGCCTATGTAGAGGCAAGCAAGGAGGAGGTCGAAGCCCGTGTGCGCGATTTCGTGCAGCCGTTTGACCTCAGCGAGGCGCCGCTGCTGCGGGTCGAATTAATCGAATGGGCGGAAGAGCGCTATGTGCTGCTGCTAGATATGCATCACATCATTTCCGATGGTGCGTCGATGGATATTTTGGTGGAGGAATTCGCCCGTTTATATCGGGAGGAGAAGCTGCCTGAGCTGCGGATTCAGTACAAGGATTATGCAGTTTGGCAGCAGTCTGAGGCCAATAAAGAACAAATGAAGGAGCATGAAGCTTACTGGCTGAAAGCCTTGGCTGGAGAATTGCCCGTGCTGGAGCTACCGACGGACGCCGCACGTCCTGCGGTGAGACAGTCCGATGGAGCCGTGTTTGACTTTGAGCTCGATTCGCATCAGAGGGATGCGGTACATGAGCTTGCTGCTCAGCATGGATCGACCTTGTATATGGTGCTGCTCGCGGCGTATACGATTTTGCTGCATAAATACTCCGGGCAAGAAGACATTATCGTCGGTACGCCTGTTGCGGGCAGAACGCATAGCGACTTGCAAGAGCAGATTGGTATGTTCGTTGGCACGTTGGCCATCCGTAGCTATCCAGCGGGTGAGAAGGCGTTATCGGCCTACTTAAATGAGGTCAAGGAAACGATGCTTAACGCCTATGAGCACCAGCAATATCCGTTTGAAGAACTGCTTGAGAATGTGCAAGTTAATCGTGATTTAAGCCGTAATGCAGTGTTTGACACGATGTTTGTCCTGCAAAATACGGAAAGCAGGCAGTTTGAACTGGATGGGCTCCAAATGAAGCCGTATGCCAGCGCACAAAGGACAGCGAAATTTGACTTGACCTTGCAGGCAGTAGAGGGTGAGGATGGGGTCGCTTTCAGCTTGGAGTACGCAACTTCATTGTATAAGCCGGAAACTATACAGCGGATTGCGGGGCACTTTGTCCGGTTGATTGATGAGATGATCGCCCGCCCTCAGGCAAGCCTTGCGATGCTGCAAATGGTGACGGATGAGGAACGAACGCGGCTGATAGAGGTGTTCAATGATACAAAGGCAGCGTATCCGCGAGAGCTGGCCATTCATCAGCTGTTTGAGGACCAAGCGGAACGAAGGCCGAATGCAACAGCCATTTTATTTGGAGATTCGCAATGGTCTTACGGCGAGCTAAACGATAAGGCCAATCGGTTGGCACGGACGCTGCAGAAGGCGGGACTTGAAGCGGAACAACTGGTAGCCATTGTGGCAGAGCGTTCTTTTGAGATGATTGTCGGCATATTGGCAATTCTTAAAGCTGGAGGGGCCTACGTGCCGATTGATCCGGAGTATCCGGAGGAGCGCATTCGCTACATGATGCAGGTTGCAAATGTGCGAACCGTATTGATCCAGAGCCATTTACAAAGACCTGTGTATACTGATGCGATGGTTGTGCTGCTTGATGCTGAGCAGGCTTATGACAAGGATGGTTCAAATCTGGCATCGGCCACAGAATCAACTCAGATGGCGTACGTCAACTATACTTCCGGCTCGACAGGGACTCCAAAAGGAGTGTGCGTCACGCATCGCGGGGTTGTTCGACTTGTGACACATGCGAGTTATGTGGATATTTGCGAAAATGACGTTTTCTTGCAGGGATCAACTATTTCATTCGATGCCGCGACGTTTGAGATTTGGGGCAGCTTGCTGAATGGAGCGGTATTGGCGCTTCTACCTCCTGTCACTTTGTCGCTTGAAGATTGGACGCAAGCGATCCGCAAGCATCAGGTTACGATTGCCTGGTTCACGTCAGGATGGTTCACGGTTATGGTAGAACACAAGCTTGAAGGATTGGCAGGAATCAGACAATTGCTC
Source organism: Paenibacillus sp. J31R34 (assembly GCF_059383715.1). Classification (NCBI taxonomy): domain Bacteria; kingdom Bacillati; phylum Bacillota; class Bacilli; order Caryophanales; family Paenibacillaceae; genus Paenibacillus; species Paenibacillus sp. J31R34. The sequence goes on along the minus strand of NZ_JBXENU010000001.1, from coordinate 1,244,933 downwards.
GTCGGAGGCGATGTGGTATCCAGAGCGCATGTGAAGAAAGCAATGGAACGTTTTCCGCACTTGCGTTTGATTAATGGGTACGGTCCGACGGAAAACACGACATTTACAAGTTGCCATACAATCCGTTTGGAAGATATGGATCGTGCCTTGATTCCAATTGGCCGTCCTATCGGAAATACGCAAGTATATGTGCTCGATCCATTAGGCATGCTGCTGCCGCTGGGCGCAATTGGAGAGTTGTATGCGGCTGGAGACGGTGTGGCACGCGGTTATTTGAATCAACCGGAATTGACGGCGGAAAGATTTGTTGATAATCCTTTTGTACCAGGGCAAAAAATGTATCGGACTGGTGATCTTGCACGTTGGTTGCCAGACGGTACGCTCGAATACGTAGGGCGTATGGACAGTCAGGTGAAAATTCGCGGGTACCGGATCGAGCTTGGGGAGATAGAAGCACAGCTTGGCCGAATGGCTTCGGTGCGCGAAGCTGTTGTGGTCGCAAAGGCCGATAGCAGCGCAGTACAGCAGCTTTGTGCGTATGTTGTAGCCAATCGGGAGCTGGCTGCTGGAGAACTAAGAAGGCACTTAGCCGATCAATTGCCGGGGTACATGATTCCAACGTACTTTGTGCAACTCGAACGCATGCCGCTGACGCCAAACGGCAAAATCGACCGCAAGGCGCTGCCAGCGCCAGAAGGAATCATTTCTGCTGCGGTCGAATATGCAGCGCCGCGCACGCACATCGAAGCGCATCTTGCCCGTATTTGGCAAGATGTTCTCGGTCTTGAACGGGTAGGTGTGCACGACAACTTCTTTGAGATTGGCGGTCACTCATTGCGGGCAACGGCAATGGTGAGCCGTCTGCATAAAGAAATGCAAATTAACGTGCCGCTGAGACATATTTTCAGGTTCCCGACCATCGAGCTGCTTGCTCAAGCAATTGCAGACATGGAACAGCAGACGTTCCAGACTATCCAACCGATCGAAGAAAAAGAGTATTATGCCGTCTCCTCAGCTCAGAAGAGGCTGTATATATTGCATCAGCTTGAAGGGACGGGGCTGAGCTACAATTTGCCGAGAGCCATGCTGCTGGAAGGAACGCTGGACCGAAAGCTGTTCGAGGCCGCACTGCACAAGCTAATTGCAAGGCACGAGACGCTGCGAACGAGCTTCCATATGGAGGAAGGTGAATCGGTGCAGCGCGTGCACAATGAAGTGCGCTTTGCTGTGGAATATATCCAGGCAAGTGAAGAGGAAACAGCAGAAGTCATGCGGCGATTCGTTCGCACCTTTGATCTGGAGCAGCCGCCGCTCTTGCGCGCCGGACTCATCGAGCTTGCATCTGATCGCCATCTGTTCGTACTCGATATGCACCATATTATCTCCGATGGTATTTCGATGGGCATTTTGGTAGAAGAGTTTGCACGCATGTATGCCGGGGAAGAACTGCCCCCATTACGCAATCAATATAAGGACTATGCGGCATGGGAGCAGTCTCAGGAGCAGAAGAAGCGTCAGCTTCAGGAGGAAGGGTACTGGCTGGATGTGTTTAGCGGGGATATACCGGTTCTGGAAATGCCAACGGATTATGTGCGGCCTGCGGTGCAGAGCTTCCAGGGTGAAGAGTTGTCATTTATGCTTGGCGCTGAGCAGAGTGAAAGTTTGCGGCGCATAGCGGCCGAAAGCGGATCTACGCTGTATATGATATTGCTGGCGATATACAAAACCTTACTGCATAAATATTCGGGGCAGGAAGATATTGTAGTCGGTACGCCAATTGCGGGCAGAACACATGGCGACTTCCAATCGCTGGTGGGCATGTTTGTAGGCACATTGGCGATCCGCAGCTATCCGGCGCGCGAGAAAACATTTATATCGTACCTGGAAGAAATCAAGGAAGCGATGCTAGGCGCTTACGAGCATCAAGGCTACCCATTTGAGGAACTGGTGGAGAAGGTGCAGGTCAGCAGGGATATGAGCCGCAACCCGATTTTTGATACGATGTTTGTTTTGCAAAATATGGAACAAAGAGATTTGCAAATGCAGGGCTTGCAGATTCAGCCATATGCAAATGAACAAACTGCGGCGAAGTTTGATTTAACCTTCCAGTTAGAGGAAATGGAAAATGGTATCTCGTGCAGCATCGAATATGCTTCTGGTTTATTCATGCGAGAGACGGTGCTCCGGATGGCGAAGCAATTCGAGAAGCTAGTTGAATCTGTTACGGCTAATCCGTATGCAAGGCTAGCGTCGTTAGAGATCCTAACAGCGGAGGAGCACACACAGCTTGCAGCATTCAATGCGACAGCATCGGAATACCCAAGCGAAAAAACGGTCTACCATTTGTTTGAGCAGCAGGCGGAAAAAACACCAGAAGCGGTAGCCGTCGTTCATGATGAAGAGCAAGTGACGTATGGCGAGCTAAACGCCCGTTCCAATCGCTTGGCAAGGACGCTGCGAGCATCCGGCGTGCGACCGGATCATTTGATTGGCATACTGGCTGATCGATCCGTCGAAATGATTATAGGCATACTGGCCGTGCTAAAAGCTGGTGGGGCTTACGTGCCAATAGATCCGGAGTATCCTGAAGAGCGCATCCGTTACATGCTGGAGGACGCTGGCTCGGAGGTGCTGCTAGTGCAGCAGCATTTGCTGAATCGCGTACATTTTGAAGGAAAGCTTATCAATCTGAATGATCCGGAGGTCTTTAGCGAAGAAGAGTCGAATATAGAGCCGATATCTGGCGCGCACGATCTTGCTTATGTGATCTATACGTCGGGAACGACGGGAAATCCGAAGGGCGCCATGATTACCCACCAAGGCCTGACGAATTACTTGTGGTGGGCACAAGAGGTATATGTCGCTGGGGAAAAGCTTGATTTTCCGCTGTACTCATCCATTTCCTTCGACCTGACGGTAACATCCATATTCACACCGCTACTTACTGGCAATCTTATTCGCATCTACAGTGGAGAAGACAAAGCGCTAATAATCGAGCGGATCGTAACAGATAACCAAGTTAACATTATCAAGCTGACACCGGCCCATTTAAGTATAATCAAAGAAATAAATATAAGGGCCGGCTCAAACATCCGTAAGCTAATTGTCGGAGGTGACAATCTTGGCGCGGATATAGCGAGAAGCATCCATGACAAGTTTGGCGGAAATATCACGATATTCAATGAATATGGACCAACAGAAACCGTTGTCGGCTGCATGATTTATCGTTACGATCCGAAAACGGATACGAGCGGTTCCGTTCCCATTGGGGTACCGGCTGCGAATGTCAGCATTTATTTGCTTGATGCTGAGCGTAAGCAAGTGCCGATTGGAGTACCGGGAGAAATATACATCGTTGGAGATGGAGTCGCGCGAGGGTACTTCCGTCGTCCTGACTTGACCGCAGCAAAGTTCGTTGACCATCCATTCGTTCCTGGGAAGCGGATGTACCGTACAGGGGACTTGGCCAAAATGCTGTCAAACGGAAACTTGGAATATTTAGGCCGCGCAGATGACCAAGTAAAAATACGCGGCTTCCGTATTGAGCTCGGCGAAGTAGAGGCGCAACTTATGAAAGTAGAGGCGGTGAAGGAAGCCGCGGCCATCGCTCGCGAAAACGACGCGAAAGAGAAGCAGCTATATGCCTATTACGTAGCGGATAGCGAGCTTACGGCCGGGGAATTGCGGAGAGCATTATTGCAGAGGCTCCCAGCCTATATGATTCCAAACCGCTTCGTGCAACTGGATAAATTGCCGCTTACAGCTAATGGAAAAGTCGATCGCAGACGTTTATCTCTTTTGCAGCAAAATGAGCCGCTTCAAGCCAATTACACTGCGCCAAGGAATCCGCTGGAACAAGCGCTTGCTGACATCTGGCAGGAGGTTCTGGGCATAGAACGGGTTGGCATTCACGATAATTTCTTCGATGCAGGCGGACATTCTTTGAAGCTGATTCATATGATCGGAGAAGCTCGCAGCAGGTTGGATGTGGAAATATCGTTTAGTACCGCCTTCACTTACCCGACGGTCATGGAGCTTGCCGAGCAGTTGGAAAGTCGAAACCACTTTGATGATTCTACAGAGCAGCAAGGTACAGGGGTATCTGTATGGAACAGCAGCAAAGGAAAAGGTTTAACTTTGCATTGCTTCCCGCCAATCGTAGGCTATGGGCAAGTATTCACGATGATGGCACAATCGTTGCAGGATACGGCAACTATATATGCCTATGATTTCATCGTTTGCGACGATACAACGGAATACTTTGCACAACAAGTTCAAAAATTGCAGCCTCAGGGTCCCATTTATTTGCTGGGCTACTCTGCTGGAGGCAACCTTGCATTTGAAGTAGCCAAGCGACTGGAGGAACAGGGTCGTAAAGTAGCGGATATCCTTATGTTTGACGCCTATCCGAGAGAAGCATCTTCATCTAATATGCAGCAAGAAGCGTATCTTGAGACGCTAAAAGAAGAGATTTCGATGTTCATTCGCCATGTTCCCGGGGAGACGGCAGAAAAAGTTAAACAAAACATCCTAGCTTACACAGCATGGATTGATGGGATGCAAACAAATGGAGAAGTTCAGGCTGAAATTCATCTAATCCAATCAGCAGATCCCATAGGAGAAGAGGAATGGAGAAGGAAATCCTGGAGCGCTTTAACAACGGGGCAACTGCACATTTATTTAGGAAATGGCAAACATGAGCAGATGCTAGAAAGAGATTATGCTTCAACCAACGCCTTACTTATAAAAACGATACTTGAAAATTTCACTGTTTAAAGGTGACCCGTAAAAAAGGTCAACCCTATTCATGAAATGCTCCTTGTTAAGCAGTCGGTTTATTCATTAAACCTGTCTGCTTAACAGGAAGTTTTCTTTTTACCAAAAGAAACAGGAAGCCTGAGTAATCAGGCTTTCAGATTGACGGGAAACCCTATGTCTTGTCTCAAGACGATCGGGTTTCTCTTTGTTTTGGGGATCAGCCCCCGCAACCGTTAAAAGCGAAACCCATGTAGCTGTTTAGCATCCGCGAAGCTTCGCTCAATCACCCAGAAAGATCATTTTGAAAAGAACAAGTGGATCAATGGCTGGACGGCCATTATCTTGTGAATACGCGCAAAAGTTGTCAAAGCAACTACAGTTGCTTTATCATAAAAAAGACATCTTCAACAGACCTATAACATGCCAAGGACATACGAAAGGAGCCGAATGATGGCTGTTCAAATCGGACTTACAGGCTGGGGCGACCATGATTCGCTGTATATTCCCGGTACAAAGGCGAAGGACAGGCTGGGCCAATATGCAAAATATTTTCCCGTCGTCGAAGTAGACAGCTCCTTCTATGCGATTCAATCCCGGGAAAGGTTCGCCAAATGGGTGGCGGAAACGCCGAGCTCGCTCCATTTTATGATAAAAGCCTATCAAGGCATGACAGGGCATCAGCGCGGTGAAGCGGCAGCTGCCGCGGCATTAAATGACACGGGGCAAATGTTCGCTGCTTTCCGCGAATCTATTGAACCGGTTATGGAGGCTGGGCGGCTGACCGCCGTACTGTTCCAGTATCCGCCATGGTTTGATTGCACGCAGGATAATGTCCGGCTGCTTCGCGAAACGAAGCTCAGAATGGGCAGCATTCGCTGTGCGCTGGAGTTCCGCCATCAGAGCTGGTTTATGCCGGAGTTTCGTGCGAGGACGCTGGCGTTCATGGAGCGCGAGGGCTGGATACACAGCGTATGTGATGAGCCGCAGGCAGGCATTGGCTCGGTGCCGACTGTGCTGCATGCGACCGATCAGGAGCTGACGCTCGTTAGGCTGCATGGTCGAAATGTATCGGGCTGGAACCAGAGCGGAGCGCCGAATTGGCGCGAGGTTCGCTATTTATACCGCTACAACAGTACTGAGCTGCGAGAATGGGCAGACCATATTAAGGAGCTGCAGCAGCAGAGCAAGCATATATGCATTATTTTTAACAATAACTCCGGCGGGGACGCGGCTGATAATGCCAAAGAACTGATGGACCTGCTTGGACTGAACTGTCCGGATGGGGAAGGGCCTTATTTTGTTCGCAATGAGCCAGAGCCGCCAGCGGTGGAGCAGTTGGAGTTATTTTAGAGTGGGGGACAGGTTTATGCCTTATCAGGGACTTGAGCAGTCGATTGGCTTTACAATGGGAATGACGTATCGCAAGCTTACTAATTTTTTTCAGCAACGTTTGAGAGAATATGCGATTACGCCAGAGCAGTGGTCGGTACTGCTTCAAATCAGCAAGTCGGATGGCTTGATCCAGAAGGAAATTGCTTTGCGGACGAGTAAGGAAAATCCCACCGTTACCCGTATCATCGACCATTTGGAGAAGGAGCAGCTGATTCACAAGCGGCCTGGCGTTCAGGATCGACGCAGCTTTGTTGTTTATATTACGGACAAAGGCCAGCAGCTTATTAATGAAACCATCGCCATAAATGAGTCGGTAAACGATGAAGTCAAGAAGGTCATTTCCGCAGAGGAATATGAGCTTATGATTTCGCTGATGCTGCGAATTAATAATCATATGCAGGCATCAATCGAGAAAAATTAACCGTTTCGGCAGCTGCTAGATTTTTTCGGCACACAAGGTTTCTTGGAATCTGTTCAAATATCCTCTTAACAATCCAACATTTCCCACCGATATAATTAAAAGATTAATAGAAAGATAAACTAGGGCGCGTGGGAAAATGGTTGGAGGAGGGAATGCTTTGGGCGGTACAGGCCACAGCAGCAAAGATGCCGAGGAGGCAGCTTTCCAATGGATCAGGCTGACAGGATTTGGACGGGAAGAGTCGTGCAGGCGGCGAGAGCGGAAGGATATCCGAAAAGTACGGGCGCTTAGGCACTTCTATAAAAATTGTTTTATACCTGCTCTTGAACAAACGGTATTTCAGGAAAATCGTTATTACCACATTCATCAAGAACAGCTGATCGAGCTGTTTTTATCTTCTTTTCGCCAGCTGTGCAATCGGCTGTATGCCGGGCAGCAGGAGGGACGGATCGGAGCCATTAGCATCATTGAATATAGCTTGCAGGCATCCCCCAGTACGGTAGAATTATTTGGCTATCGGGTAGAGGCCTATGGCGAGCAGGGTTATGAAGATGCGGAGCCTTATTCGGAAAATTATAATACCGCCTGGCTGTATCAGTTCGTACCAGAGCTGATGACGAATTTAAATGAGCAGCGCAAAGCATATGGGGGAAAAATATTGGGCGGCGATATTGAGAACATGATGCGGGGCGAGCTGGTTTTGTTCCACCAGTTTGCGGCCCAACTTATCCGCAGCGCTATTCCAAGGGCCATCAGCGAGCCGCCATATGCGGCGCTGGCCAAAACAGATTCGTTCAACATTCGGCTGGGCCGAGAAGGAAAACAACGCAAGACGATATATATAAAGCATGACGCTTTTGATTTTGATGGACAAGGATAAGCGGAAGATAGAGCAAGAGGGAGGAGCTTGAGATGAACCGAGAACAGTTGATAGCCATATTTACGAAGGAGCAGCGAATCGATATAGCGTTTCCGGGATATCGTCGGGAGACGGACGGCAGTATTATTCGGCAAATCGCGCTCGAAAATGACGGCGAAGGCGGCTTCGTTCTTTATACGGATTTGAACGAGGACAACGTGGATGAAGCCATTGAGGCGCAGCTCGCCTATTTCCGCGAGCTTGGGCAATCGTTTGAGTGGAAGGTGTACAGCGATGACAAGCCTCGCAATCTCAAAGAGCGCTTGCTGGCACATGGCTTCGACATCGGCGAAGAAGAAGCGATGATGGTTATTCAGCTTGCGGAAGGGCATGAGCTGCTCCAGTGTGAAATTTCACCAGCCATTCGCCCTGTGACGGATGCGGCAGGCATTGATGCATTAGTAGCGCTGGAAGAAGCAGTATGGGGTGTTTCCCATATCGAGCATGGGGAGCGATTGAAGCAGGATTTGCAGGATGAGCAAATTGGGCTGCGCATCTATGCCGCTTATGAGGGAGACAAAATGGTCAGTGCCGCCTGGATGTATTTACACGAGGGAGCGTCGTTTGCAAGCATTTGGGGAGGATCTACGCTTGCGGAATACCGCGGCAAAGGGTTTTATACAGCGCTGCTGGCTGTACGTGCGCAGGCTGCCTGGCAGGCAGGCTTTCGTTTGATGACGGTGGATGCGAGTCCAATGAGTCGTCCGATTTTGGCAAAAAGAGGCTTTGAGCTGCTTGCCTATACATGGCCTTGCATGTCTCCAGCGGATAATATTTGATCTAGGTTGTTACTTGTAATAATGATACAATGGACAAAGCTATAGCGAATAATGGGAAGATGCAGGTGGACGAAATGACGACTTTATTGCTGCTCGGCAGCATCAATATGTTTTTAGCGGTTATGCTTGGCGCTTTTGGCGCGCATGCATTGAAGAAGAAGCTTTCCGCCGACATGCTGGCTATTTATCAGACTGGGGTGCAATACCAGATTGCCCATGCGCTGGGCTTGCTGCTTGCCGGTGTGTTAGCAGGCGGCATACTTACGAGCGGGCTCGTCGTAACCGCAGGCTGGTTTTTATTTGCTGGCATTATTTTGTTCAGCGGCAGCCTTTATGCTCTTAGCCTCAGCGGTGTGAAGAAGCTGGGCGCGATTACTCCGCTGGGCGGACTGTGTTTTTTGATCGGTTGGGTCATTCTGGCCGTTGCGATTGTTCAAGGCTAGCTGCATAGCCGTAGAAAACGAGAGAGCTTGCCGCAGGCAGGCTCTTTGGTCATTTTGCGAAAAGGATTGGGAGGAAGCTGGTTTATGTTTACGGGATGGCGCCTTTCGGTGCTGGGACTAGTTGTTGTGGGGACGACAGCGGTTGTCGCTCCTCTGTTCAAACTAATGGATTTCGGAAAAACGATTCCATTGTTTATTTTATTTGCATTGTTTATCGGCTGTATGGAGCTGATGGAATGGATCAAACGGCGTAATCGAAGACGCTAATCCTTGCAAGGATTAGCAAAGCCTGATAAATGACAAACTATTGCTAATTAAGAGAAAGGGGATTTTAGCAAATGCCGCAAATCGACACGCCGTCTGTCCTGCTGCTTTTTTTCGCGCTGCTGGGCATATTGAGCAAAAATAACTCCATCACCATCGCTGCCGTATTTCTGCTGCTTCTCCGGGTAACGAATGTGCATCAGGCTTTCCCGTGGATCGAGAAACACGGCCTCACTTTGGGCATCATCATATTGACAATTGGCATTCTCGCGCCGCTGGCGAGCGGAACGATCAGTATGAAATCCGTCTATGAATCCTTTCTCCATTGGAAATCGATAGCGGCCATCGTCGTCGGCGTGATGGTTGCTTATTTGGGCGGGCGCGGCTTTCATCTCATGTCCAGCCAGCCGACTATTGTGACCGGGCTGATTATCGGGACGATCATTGGCGTTGCTTTTTTTAAAGGTGTTCCGGTCGGCCCGCTTATTGCGGCAGGACTGCTGTCGCTGCTGATTAGCAAGTGAGGGTGAGCCATTCTTCTTGCAAAATGGCGTAGTAATATTCATCCCACCATTCATGGGTGCCATTAGGAATGCATTTTTTGAAAAAGCCTTCCCTGCGCATGCCGATTTTCTCCATTACGCGATAGGAGGGAATGTTCTCGGGCTGGCAGGTAGCAATAATTCGGTGGAGCCGCAGCTCCTCGAACCCATATTTCAGCATGGAGCATGCAGCTTCCGAGGCATAGCCATGATTGCGATAATGAGGGCTGAATACCCAGCCGATCTCATAGGTGTGCTCGCCAAAATACTTATGAAACACAAGATGTCCAATAAACTGATTGCTATCTTTCAAGAGTACAGCGTAATGCTGCGCTTGATTGCCGAGATTATTATTGATAAACTGCTGCGCATCATCTTCACTATGTACGCCGCCGGGTATGTAAGTCATAACAGCAGGATCGGATGTGTATGCCAACACAGCCTTCCAATCCTCTGGTTCAAATGGACGAATCCATAAACGCTCAGTTGCAATTAACATGTAAAGAGCTCCATTTCACAATAAATAGTTTCAAGCGTAAACGGCCGAAAGCCGTCCTCTGGCGGCAAAGCTACCGTTTCGCGTAGAAATATAGAGAAAGGATGGGAAAATCATATCCATTCCTATATTTTGAAAAATGACTCCATACAGGGTCAGCTTATTCCCCTAATAATACAAAAATCCTCCATAATTACAAGGTTTTATTGCTGTGGAGCTTTGTGACAAGACGAAAGGCACGCCAGCTTGCACCTCTTCAGGTGGAGCTGGCGTGCCTTTTGCATGTGCCGCTAGGTGAGCAGAGGATAGGAAGCTGTCTTTATCTTTGCCAGTCCTGCTGCTCTTGCTCCTCATCCAAAGCCTGTGGCGGCGGGTTGCCAATTCGCCATTGTACGCCTTGCGCCGTTCCGTGGCCGTAGCCTCCATATCCGCTTGCGCCAGCTTGGGCATTAACGCACGCCGGTCCGATAATGGTCGTATTTTGAATCGGCGACAGCACATGGGCCAGTTGACCGGCATTGACGCAATAGGCGAGCTGGAACACTTCCTTCGGCGTAATGCGCAGTACGTCAGAGCCGAATACCGTTTGTGGACAGCGGTCATCAAAAATCGTAATAAAATGCGTATGCTCGCTGCACGCAATAATCCAGTGCCACCAGCCCATTGGAATGTATACGGCTTGATGGTCGCATAACCGGTAAGTAAGCAGCTGCTTCGTAAAAGGATTTAAAATCGAAACGACAATTTCACCATGTGTGACGAATACAAGCTCCGTCGTATTGGGATGCCAATGCGGCTCAACAATATGATTTTTGGTCATATGCGCATCGAAAAACGACGTGCTTTTTAGCACAGGCAATTGTTGTGCCGTTAATTGGTTTAAGTAGTTGCAGGAGTCCTTATGGAACAAGGGGGCGCAATTAACATCGTAAAACAAATTTAATGCGGGTGAAGCGAGGTCTACATATTCTGTACTCATGATCGGCCTGCCTTTCTGAAATCGCAGTTTTTCCAGCAGTGTATGCAGCTGCCTAGACGGAGGTGAAGAGCTGGCGCGGAAGTCGGTTCAATTGATGCCTCGTGAAATCAGAATATAGTCCATTAGAACAAGTGTATCGTGAATTGGCTCTCTCGCTCCCAGGCGCTAAAGTTAAAGCATCAAAGCTAGGGAGGAATCACGTTGGAGCAGCAGGTGAAGATTTGGGAAGAGACGGTTTCCATACCGACCTACGGCATAGGCAAACCAGAGCGAAATCCGATGTTTTTAGAAAAAAGAGTGTATCAAGGCAGCTCGGGCCGGGTTTATCCGCATCCCGTTATTGATAAAATCGAAAATGAAAAGCAGCCTCAGCCATACAAGCTCGTCATTCTCGAAAATGAATATGTGCGTATCGAAATGATGCCAGAGCTGGGCGGACGCATTTATCGGGCGCTGGATAAAACGAATGACTACGATTTCGTTTATTACAACAAGGTCATTAAGCCTGCGCTCGTGGGGCTCGCGGGGCCGTGGATTTCCGGTGGCATTGAATTCAACTGGCCGCAGCATCATCGTCCAAACACCTACGGGCCAGTAGAATATCGTCTAGCTGAAAATAAAGACGGCAGCGCTACGGTATGGGTCAGCGAAATTGACCGCATGTATGGCACGAAGGTAACGTCTGGCTTTACGCTGCACTCCGGCAAGGCTTATTTGGAAATTTCCGCCCAGCTTTACAACCGGACGTCGCAGCCGCAAACTTTTTTATGGTGGGCGAATCCGGCGGTTGCGGTTAATGAGCATACGCAGTCGGTATTTCCCCCTGATGTAACAGCGGTGTTCGACCACGGCAAGCGGGACGTAAGCCGCTTTCCAATTGCCACCGGCACCTATTATAAAATGGATTATTCCGCTGGCGTCGATATTTCCCGTTACCGCAACATTCCCGTGCCAACCTCTTATATGGCTTACAAATCCGATTATAATTTTGTAGGTGGGTATGACCATGGGGTGCAGGCAGGGCTGCTGCATGTAGCGAACCATCATATTTCCCCCGGCAAAAAGCAGTGGACCTGGGGGAACGGCGAATTTGGCATCGCTTGGGATCGCAATCTGACCGATGAGGACGGTCCTTATATTGAGCTGATGACGGGCGTCTATACGGACAATCAGCCGGATTTCACCTGGCTTCAGCCATATGAGGAGAAGTCGTTCAAGCAATATTTTATGCCCTACAAAAAGATAGGAGTCGTCAAAAATGCGTCTATCGATGCCGCTGTTAATTTGGAGGTCGACGAGCAGACGCGGGAGGCTACCCTTTACGTTTATGCGACAGCTGTGTTCGAGGCTGCACAGATCGAGCTTCGCGGACGGGGGCGCAGCTATATTAAAGAGAAGGTGAAGCTGTCGCCGACCGACATCTTCAAGTCGGTCGTCCCATTGGATGATGCAGACCAGGCTTTTGATTTGCTGCTGTCGGTCCGTGATTCGGCAGGGAAGCTATTGATTTCTTACCAGCCTGCCAAGCCCTCGCTTGAGCAAATACCTGACGCGGCGAAGCCGCTTGAAGCGCCAGCTGCGCTCAAGACGAATGAACAGCTGTATTTGGCGGGGCTCCATTTGGAGCAATATCGCCATGCGACCTTTGAGCCGGAGGCTTATTATTTGGAAGGACTGAAGCGCGACGCTAGCGACAGCCGCATAAATGTCGCCTATGGCACGCTGCTGCTGCGGCAGGGGAAATTTCAACAGGCGGAAGGCTATTTCCGCACCGCCATTAAGTCGCTGACATGGCGCAACCCGAATCCATATGACAGCGAGGCGCTTTACCAGCTTGGCGTTGCCTTGAAGCATCTTGGGAAGCACGAAGAAGCGTTCGCTGCTTTCTACAAGGCAACGTGGTCAGCGGCTTGGCAGGATGCCAGCTACTTCTCGCTGGCACAGATTGCTTGCGCGGAAGGCGCGCTTGCGGATGCGCTGGAGCTGGTGGAGCGTTCCATCGTGCGGAACGCCCGCAATTATAAAGCGCGCCATTTGAAGGCGGCGCTGCTGCGCAAGCTGGGACGCAGCGAGGAGGCGATAGCCTTCGCGGCGGAGACGCTCGGGCTCGATGTGGCCGATTTCGGATCGGCCAACGAGCGCTGCTTGGCGCTAGCTGCTGGAGGGCAGCAGCAGCTGGCGGATCAGGCGCGTGCCGAGCTGCTGCGGCTTATGCGCGGCGATGCGCACAATTATTTGAACTTGGCTGCCGACTACATTGGCAGCGGGCTTCATGAGGAAGCGATTTCGGTGCTGGCGTGCATCGTGACTTCACTAGAAAACCAAGCGGCAGCGATCTATCCGATGCTGCATTATACGCTTGCTTATGCCTATGAGCAGTCAGGCCATATGGAAGCCGCTGCTGCTTCGCGGCAAGCTGCGGAATCGGCTGCTCCTCATTATTGCTTCCCGAACAGCTTGTTTGAGCTGCTCGTTCTGGAGCATGCAATTGCGGCCAATCCGCATGATGCGAAGGCGCATTATTATTTGGGCAATTTACTGTATGACAAAAAAAGGCATAGTGATGCGATTGCCCATTGGGAGGCGTCACGTGCAGCAGAGCCGAATTTTGCCACAGTACATCGCAACTTAGCGCTTGCCTACTTCAATAAACGCGGGGACGAGGCAGCTGCGCTTGAAGCGCTGGAGCAGGCTTTCGCACTTGATCAGGCCGACGCCCGCGTCTTCTATGAGCTGGATCAGCTGTATAAAAAGCTAGGGTATCCCGCCGAGCAGCGGCTCGCCAAGCTGGAACAGCAGCGAACGCTTGTCGAGCTTCGCGACGATCTGTACATCGAATATGTCACGCTGCTGAATGCGATTGGGCAGCATGCTCAAGCAGTAGTTGCACTCGCTTCCCGCCAGTTCCACCCTTGGGAGGGCGGAGAAGGCAAGGTGACGGGGCAGCATGTGTTCACGCATGTGGAGCTCGCCAAACTGGCGCTCCAGCAAGGGTATGCTCCCCATGCGATTCAATTGCTGAACATGGCGCTCATCTTTCCGGAGCATTATGGAGAAGGGAAGCTGCATGGCGCGCAGGAAAACAATATTTATTATTACTTAGGCTGTGCGTATGAAGCGCTGAATGATTCGCATAGAGCGGAAGAGTGCTTTAAGCAGGCTTCCCAAGGGCTGGAGGAGCCTGCAAGCGCGCTGTATTACAATGACCAGCCGCCGGATATGATTTTTTATCAAGGGTTGTCGTGGTTGAAGCTGGGCAATGAGCAGGAGGCGAAGCGCCGCTTCCATAAGCTGCTCGATTATGCGGAAAAGCATATTTTCGACCGGGTCGAATTTGATTATTTTGCTGTATCGCTGCCGGATTTCCTCGTGTTTGAGGATGACTTAAGCAAACGCAACGAAATTCATTGCCGTTATATGATGGGGCTTGGCCTTCTGGGACTTGGCGAGCGTGGACAGGCAGCGGAGCAGTTTGGCGCTGCCCTGCAATTGGATAGCAATCACAGCGGAGCGCGCATTCATAAACGGCTGCTAGTTTAAATGCAATGAAATAAGCAATTATTTGGAATCTGCTGGCTCTTAGCTCCCATTTGTCATACAATTGTTTCTGGCAATCTTATTTTCCAAAAGGAGTATATGATGAAACGATTGATTTGGCTAGGCTGTTTGTCTTACTTCATTATCGGGCTTGCCCATGTTGTGCTGGGCTCTGTATTGCCCGTTGTGCTTGAGCATTATGGCAAAGCTTACAGCGAGGGCGGCACGCTCATTTTCACTCAGTTCGGCGGATTTCTAGTCGGAGTTCTGCTCTCGCCGTGGCTGAACCGTCATTTGGGCAAAAGAGGCGGACTGCTCCTTGCTTTCGCTATGCTGTTTAGCGCTGAGCTTGCCTTCATGCTGCTGCCGCCTTGGAGCTGGCTGTATGCGATTGCCATTGTAGCTGGTTTTGGCTTTGGCATGATTGAAGCGGTAATCGGAACCATTATTATCGCAGCAATCAAAAATCAAACGGCCGTCGCAATGAGCCGTCTTGAGGTTTTCTTCGGTGTTGGCGCTATGGTGATGCCGCTAATTGCAAGTGGCCTGATCTGGGCCAATTATTGGCAGCTGTCATTTGTGTTCGTTTCACTTTTTGCCATTTTGTCTTTGATTTTGTGGGCAAAAGGCTCCTTTGGCGAGCTTGATGCGGTGCTGCGAAAGTCAGTCACAGCGGCAGCAGAGGAACGGCAGCAGGCGAAACGGGCAGGCAAGCCGCTTTATCAGGGCAAGCAGTGGATTATTTTTTCCTTATTCCTTGTGTTTTTCTTTCTCTATGTGGGGACGGAGATGAGCCTTGCAAACTTTATGCCAGCCATTCTTATTGAGAAGCTGGGCATGAAGGAGGCAGGAGCAACGCTGAGTGTAACCTGCTTCTGGGTTGCAATGGCATTCGGTCGATTGTTCGCTGGCGTCATTGCCGAGAAAATCAAATACCGGGTGTACATTATGGCAAGCTGTGGTGCGACGGTGCTGCTGTTCATCTTGTTTCCATTCATGAACCAGGTATGGTCCGCCTTCGCGATCATTTTGCTGCTGGGACTTGCCATGTCTGGCGTGTTTTCTATTGCGCTTGTCTTTTCGAGCAAGCTGCTGCCAGGCGCTGAGGAATCTACCCCAAGCTTTATGATTGCAGCGGGCGGCGTCGGTGGTGCTGTGCTTCCGCTTACGATGGGCTGGGGGTTGGATCATTTGCAGGTGAACCAGTCGGTATGGCTGCTGGCGGCTTTTTCCGCCGGGTTGATTGTTTTAAGTGTCGTAGCCTTTCAGCTGGACCGCAGGCAATTGAGCATGCGAGCTGGGGGAGGCTCTATAGGACGGCCTAAGCACGAAACATAAAAGGCTGACAAAACTGTAAATTGCCAAACGGCGGTTTACAGTTTTTTATTGCCTTCGTATGCTTTAGGCCTGATTTTTGGCTGAGGGTGAAGGAAGGAGGAGCGTTATATTTTGCCGAATGTTATAGCAGGAGCTCATGCCAGATATTGGCGTGCGGGGGAAGGGAGCAGCAAAGCAAATATCTATAGGCTGGGATGTGATTATGCCGACTAGTGACCGATATAAGAAGTAAGGGTTAAATTTTATTTTTGAAAAAAAGAGGTGAGGGCGTGTCTATTGCTCCTGTCAATTCAGTCTTTGAAGTAAAGCTGTCGCCTCTTGGAGATACGGCGATTATTGTAGAGCTCGGCAGCGCGATTGACCGTAAGACGCATGAGCGCGTGCAAGCACTCAGCACTTATTTGCAGCGCGAGCCATTTCCTGGCTTCATTGAGCTTGTTCCGGCTTATGTAACGCTGACGATTTTTTATGATCCAATGAAGCTGCTGGCTCCGCTAACCGAAAACAACTGGAATTCGCAAGCTGAAGCGGCTGCTTCTCCTTATGAATGGGTGTGCCAGCTGCTCACGGTCATGGTCAGCAAGCTGGAAGGCGAGCAGGCTGCTGCTCCGCGAATCGTAACCCTGCCCGTCTGCTATGGCGGAGAGCTAGGGCCGGATCTTGCAGCGGTTGCGGAACATAGCGGACTGTCGGAAAAAGAGGTCATCGCCTTGCATGCGGCGCAGCCTTATCTCGTACATATGGTTGGCTTTGCACCCGGTTTTCCTTATTTGGGTGGCTTGCCTGGGCGAATCGCGACACCTCGGCGGAGCATGCCCCGCTTGCGTATTGAGCCAGGCAGCGTAGGTATCGGCGGCAATCAGACGGGTGTCTATCCTATCGTCTCCCCTGGCGGATGGCAAATTATCGGGCGTACGCCGCTCGCGCTGTTCCGTCCGTCACATGAGCAGCCGAGCTTATTGCAGGCGGGAGATCAGGTTTATTTTGAGCCAATTAGCTATGAGGCGTTTATGGCATGGGAGGAGCAGGCATAATGGGCATTCGAATCAAACATGCAGGCCTCCTCACGACCGTGCAGGATCGGGGACGTCCAGGATATAGGCAGCAGGGCATTATTGCAGGCGGGGCGATGGATGATTTTGCGCTTCGCGCCGCTAATTTGCTCGTTGGAAATGAGGCGGGAGCAGCGGTGCTGGAAGCTACGCTCATCGGCCCGAAGCTGATTTTTGAGCAGGATGCATTAATCGCTATATGCGGGGGCAATCTGTCGCCTACCATGCAAGGAACAGCCGTACCGCTGTGGCGGCCGGTGTACATAAAAGCAGGGAATGAGCTGTCGTTCGGAGCTTGCCAGGCGGGCGCCCGCGCTTATATAGCAGCGGCTGGAGGCATTGATGTCCCGCTAGTTATGGGGAGCAGGAGCACGTACACGCGTGCGGCGATAGGCGGCTTTGCAGGTCGTGCGTTGAAAGCGGGCGATGTGCTGGCGATTGGAGAAGGAGCGTCGGAAACGCTGTTTTATTGGGAGCAGGAAGCTGAAGACAGGCAGGACGCCGCGCCTTTTTTTGCAACCAGCTGGTCGATTGGCTCAGAGGGGCGCCCCTTTTATCGGAAAAATCCGGTCATTCGCTTCGTGCCGGGACGGCATTTTGATGCGTTTACCGAAGGGAGCAGGAAGCATTTTTTGCATAGCGATTTTCGAATTTCGACGCAATCGGATCGGATGGGCTATCGGCTGGAAGGGCCGCGTCTTGGAACAGCAGCAGCGCTGGAGCCTATTTCTGAGGCGGTATCCATGGGTACCATTCAGGTTCCTGCTGGCGGCAGCCCGATTATTTTGATGGCGGACCACCAGACGATTGGCGGCTATCCGAAAATCGCCCAAGTGGCGACGGTAGATTTGCCGCTGCTTGCGCAAGCAAAACCGGGTGAGACGATTAGATTCCAGCAAATTACACGGCAAAAATCGGAAGAGCTTTACATCAAGCACGAGCTTCAAATGCAGCGTCTCTCCATGTTTATTGAAATACGCTATAGAGAGGAGAGGTAGACGAATGACGCTGACCATCGATCTGAATTGTGATTTGGGCGAGCATTATGGCGTCTATGAGCTGGGGCAGGACGCTGATTTGCTGCCGCTCCTTACATCGGCCAACATTGCTTGCGGCTTTCATGCCGGCGATCCGGGGACGATGAGGCGAACGGTGAAGCTGGCGCTGGAAAATGGCGTTGCCATCGGCGCCCATCCTGGACTGCCGGACTTAATCGGCTTCGGACGGCGTGAGATGGCGATTTCGCCAGAGGAAGCCTATGATCTGACTGTATATCAAATCAGCGCGCTGAATGGTTTTGTGAAGTCGGAGGGCGGCGTGATGCAGCATGTGAAGCCTCATGGCGCCCTATATAACATGGCGGCGAAACGCGCTGAACTGGCTGAAGCGATTGCTGATGCGGTGTATAAGGTGAATCCGGAGCTTATTTTATATGGCTTGTCGGGAAGCGAATTGATTCATGCGGGAAAAAAGCGAGGGCTGCGCACGGCGAGCGAGGTGTTTGCAGATCGTACCTACCAGAAAGACGGCTCACTGACACCGCGCAATCAAGCAGGCGCCCTAATAGAGGAGCCGAAGGAAGCGCTGAAGCAGCTCCTTCAAATGCTGACAGAAGGAGCTGTATGGTCGGCGCAGGGTGTGAAGATTCCGCTTGCTGCGGAAACGATATGTGTACACGGTGATGGCGAAAAGGCTCTCTTGTTCGTCAAGCAGATTCGCAAGCTGCTGGAGTCGGAAGGAATTATCCTTTGTGCGCCGGGCTCCAATCCATTTAATCCATCCACATAGTGAGCTTCTCTATTTAGTTTCGTTTCTTTAAATTTTCCGTAATTTTGCGGCCTGTCGGCGTTTGGGCGAGACCACCCTGCGCCGTTTCCCTATGCTTACAGAAAGAAAATAAAGCTGCAGATGAGGAAAATGCTGCGAGGATTTTTGTTGTAAACGCAACAAAAATGGTGTACTATTTTTTTACCTCATTTGAAAAAATGAATATAACCAAAAAATAAAAAAACTATTTCCTACGCAAAAGGAAGTAAAGGAGGCAAAAAAATGACTATAAATATAAAGAAGTGCACATTTGAAGATGTAAGATTACTTCATGAAGTTAGTGTTGAAACATTTAATGAGACATTTAACCATCAAAATTCGCCTGAAAATATGAAAGCTTACTTGGAAAAAGCATTTAACTTCAAGCAATTAGAAAAAGAATTATCTAATAGCTGTTCGCAATTCTATTTTATTTATTCTAATGAGGAGCTTGCCGGCTATTTAAAGCTAAACACCGACGGTGCTCAAACTGAAAAAATGGGCAACGATTCGCTTGAAATCGAGAGGATTTATATAAGGAAAAGATTTCATAAGCAGGGGCTTGGTAAGCATCTAATAAATAAAGCTATGCATTTAGCGTTAGAACGTAGCAAAGAGAAGATATGGCTAGGGGTTTGGGAAAAAAATGAGAGTGCAATTGCCTTCTATAAAAAAATCGGCTTTGTGCAAACAGGAGCCCACTCATTCTATATGGGTGATGAAGAACAAATAGATTTTATAATGACCAAATCGCTCGTATAACATTTTCTGAAAGGATGTTCAACAGATGGAAAAGTTCTTTCCAAACAAGTGGAAATGCTATTATAATTGCAATAAGAAATAGGAAGATGTCATCATTATGCTTGCAGGGGGCTGGAAAATGGATGATTTGCGCTTTCCCATCGGTTTGTTTGAGCATGAGGGTGATATTTCGCAGCAGCAGCTGGATCGCTGGTTTGCCGACATTGAATCGACCCCGGCACGGCTTCGAGCAGCTGTAATCGACTTAAGCGATGAACAGCTGGATACGCCATATCGCCCGGATGGCTGGACGGTAAGACAGGTTGTGCATCATATGGCGGACAGCCACATGAACGCCTATACACGATATAAGCTGGCGCTAACAGAAGAAACGCCAACAATACGTCCTTATTATGAGGAAAGATGGGCCGAACTAAGTGACGGGCGTACAGGCCCTATTGAGTTGTCCTTAGCGCTTCTCGATGCGCTGCACAGCAGGTGGCTGCTGCTGCTTCGCTCGTTAAGCCGTGAGCAGCTAGAGCATGCTTTTATTCATCCCGAATCTGGAAATACGATTCAGCTGGATTGGAATGCAGGCAATTATGCTTGGCATGGCAATCATCATATCGCCCATATTACCCGGCTGCGTGAGCGCATGGGCTGGAGCATGGAGTAGCATACAATAGCTGGAAAGACTATTTTTCACTCGAAAAAGGGGGCGTTGGAATGGATTTACAACGTGTTTATTTGGATAGCATCCAATCACAGTTCCACTACTACAAAAAACTTGCTGAGAAAGCGATGAATCAGGTTGAGCCGGAGCAGCTATTTGTGCAGCCTAAAGAGGATGTGAACAGCATTGGCACGATCGTCAAGCATATGTGCGGCAACATTTTGTCCAGATGGACAGACTTCCTGACAGCAGACGGTGAAAAGGATTGGCGGGATCGCGATGCCGAGTTTGAAAACGACTGGGCGAATAAGGAAGAGCTGCTCGCGAGCTGGGACGAAGCATGGGCTTGTTTTTTTCAGGCGATAGATTCGCTCCAGCCGGAGCAGCTTGGTCAAGTTATTTATATTCGCAACGAAGGGCATACCGTTCTAGAAGCAATCAACCGTCAGTTGGCGCATTATCCCTATCACATTGGACAAATCGTTTATGCGGCAAAAGGGTTAAAGGAAAATGAATGGAACAGTCTGTCGGTGCCAAGAAACGGCTCGAAGCAATACAATGCCGGGAAATTTGCCAAAGAGAAAGCGATTAAGCATTTTACCGATGATGAGCTAAAGCGGTTGGATGGTGATGGACCTAGAGAAGGGGAAAATATTTGAGCATTTGTTACACGCTAGTTATCATCTGCTTGCTGCTCACAAGCGCATGCAGATCAGGGCGACAACGGGTTCTTATTTTACGGGCAATGAGCTCATGGATGATGCCGATGAAGACGATTATAATTTGCTGACAGGCGATTTCGTGAAAAAAACATGGGATGCAGAAGCCGGCAAACAGGTGATCGAGTGCGGCAATCGCGGCCAGAAGGAACTTGTGAAAATACAGAATTTTGATGTGCGGGCCACAGAGCCGCAATATTAGAATGAGACGTTAACGAAACCGTCAAAGCACCCTTTGACGGTTTTTTTGCGTTCAAGTGAGGGGGAAAGTTTCGAAAAGGGGTTACATATGCCTATACCGCATAGTGATTTACTGCATAGGCTGTTATCATCACTAAGAAACGAAGGAGCTTAATCCGGATGTCAAAAACCACTACAAAACCGGAATCGAATGAGCCTTCAGCCGATGATCTCGCCTTATGGTCTGCAGTTATATTAGTGGTTGGCGATCTTTTTGGGCTATTTGCTGTTTTAAAAGCCAGAGCGGAGAAAGAGGATTCCTCCTGACGAGGGCGTTGGCAACTTCGTTTTTAAGTATAGGGCCGAGGAATAAGATCACCTAGCGAGGAGGAGCAAAGCTTGTCTGATGAACAAAAAATAACCTCTAACGATCTGTTTAAAATTTCTGCTTCATTGTCATTGTTCGGTTATGGTCTGGCGTTAGTTGCATTGGAGAAAGCAGATGCGGACGGCGATAACGAGAAAGCAATGACCACAGCAATAAATCGCTTGATTCGTAAACGTCCCTGAGAACTTATAGGGAAAGGGAGCACAGCAGGCAACGCAAACAGGATGAAAGCCTGTTCACACAGGCTTTTTGGTCGTTATACAACCATGTAACTGCTTCGGCAATATATAGTGGATGAGCTGGGTTTTCATTAATAAAGGATATCATAGTATAATGTTATCTTACTTAAGATTTTGGTAAAGCCTCAAAGCAAAATAATTGAAGATTTCAACAATTCAAGACAGTCAGGAAGTGGTTGTTTTCTCTTTTTCAAAGTTGAATGTGCTGGCGATCGTGAGCTTTGTTCTATTTGTTTTAATCGGGTTATCAGTTCAAACCGAACTGGTGAGGATGCTGGATCAAGGGGTAATCCATGACATTCAAATGCTCCATGCACCGATCTGGACTAGCATCATGAAGTTTCTTTCGTTCATTGGGTCTGTATACATAGTGTCTCTGTTAGCGGTTCCCTTTACGCTAGTTTTGCTGTTTGTTTGGAAAAGCCGCAGGGAGACGCTCATTTTTTTAATAGCTGTATTTGGCTCCGCGCTGCTTAATGTTGGGCTAAAGCTAATGTTTCAACGTGCAAGGCCGAGTTTGAATGCGATTATTACGGAAGTAGGGTACAGCTTTCCGAGCGGGCATTCGATGAATGCTTTCACCTTTTATGGAATCATTACATACTTATGCTGGCGTCATATTCCATTGGAGCAGGCGAGGAAATGGCTGCTTGCCTTCAGCTCGATTATGATTGTCGGCATTGGGATCAGCCGCATTTATTTAGGCGTGCATTATCCGAGCGATGTTGTAGGGGCGTATTTGATTAGCTTGGTTTGGCTAATTGTAATCATTCAGTGTGCTCGGTACTTTACTCGCGTAAAAGCTGCTTAAAACTGTCTACACAGCTCCAAAATCAACATGAAATAGCAGGGCAGACCGCCGTAGGGTTTGGATTATACGTCCAAACTCTACGGCGGTTTTTTTGAAATATAAGAAATGATAAGGTTCAGCGTTATAAGAAAATTCAAATACCAAGTTGACAGATAGGGATTGATATGGTAGTTTTGGTCTAAGGTTTGAACCTTAATGTTTTTCTGTTGATTTGGAGGGGTCAAATGCAGTTCGAACAAGTATCCGCTAAAAAAGTTAGCGATTTTATTTTGGAGCAGCTAGAGGAAGCGATTATCCTGAAAGATTTTCTAGCGGAGGAGCAGCTGCCAACGGAACGGGAGCTTGCAGCGGTGTTCAAGGCTAGCAGGCTTGCGGTTAGGGAGGCGTTATCCGAGCTTGAGGGCAAGGGGCTAATTGAGAAACGAATTGGAGCCAAGGGCGGCACATTCGTTCTTCCTTTAACGATAAACTCGCATCAGAGAACGCGGGAGGAAGTGCGCGGCGGCTGGGACGATATGCTGAAAGTATTCGAATATCGCTCCATTATCGAGCCAGAAGCGGCCTACCTTGCTGCAAAGCGGATAAGCACGGCAGAGCTCGAACAGCTGCGAGGTTTTATTGAAACGAGCATGGAAGAGGATTGCACGCGTGAAATGTTCCGTTCTCTGGACGTCAAATTTCACTTGTCGATTGCGAAAGCTTCCGGAAACGATTATTTCGAGAAGGCAGTCAGGAAAATTCGCACCAAAATTAATCCTGCACTGGATTTGATGCCCTATAACGAGAACGTCAGGCGGACAAGTTATGACAAGCATATGCTGCTGCTTGATGCGCTTCATGCCGGTGATGGAAACGGCGCGAAAGAAGCGATGAAGCAGCACATCGACGAAACCGTACATGCGATTTATGCGCGTGTCGTTGTCGAAGGAGACAGTTAACTGGTCAACCGGCACTGTAGGAGGGTGAAGATTTTGAAATTAAATGAGCTTCTTGCTCTTGCAAATCAGCAGAAGGAACAACTAGTAGCATGGCGCAGAGACCTCCATCAATACCCTGAAACTGGATTTGAGGAAGTAAGAACTTCGGGAATCGTCGCTGAGCATTTGCGGCAGCTAGGCTTGGAGGTTCAGACGAATATTGGGAAAACAGGCGTTGTCGCACTGCTTCGCGGTGAAAAGCCCGGTCCCACCATTGCACTTCGGGCGGATATGGATGCCTTGCCGATTGAGGATCTGAAATCCGTTTCTTACAAATCGAAAATACCCGGCAAAGCTCATTTATGCGGCCATGATGCTCATACGAGCATGCTTATGGGTGCGGCTCAGCTGCTTGTGGGTCTAGGCAAGCCAGCCAGCGGAAATATCAAATTTGTGTTTCAGCCCGCCGAGGAAGGGCTAGCTGGCGCGAAAGCGATGATGGACGACGGTGTGCTGCAAAACCCCGCTGTGGACGTAATGGCCGGGCTGCATGTTTTCCCTTCGCTGCCGACAGGATCCATTTCCGTAACGAAGGGAGACGCCTTCGCTTCAGCGGACAGCATCACGATTAAGATCATCGGCAAAGGCGGCCACGCCGCCCGTCCTCATGAAGGGGTAGATGCGATTACGGTAGCGGCACAGGTGATATCAGCCTTGCAGCATGTGGCGAGTCGGCTAGTTGATCCGCTTGAGCCGGTTGTCGTGACGATTGGCAAAATCAACGGAGGCTACATGGGGGCGGCGATTGCTCCTGAAGTGGAGATGGTCGGCACAGTCAGGACACTGACGCCGGCAGTCCGCGAGCGGATGCCGCAGCTGCTTGAAGACATCATTCGCGGCGTGACCTCATCCTTTGGGGCAGACTACGAATTGAACTACAAGATGGGCTATCCAGTTGTGCAAAACGATGAAGCGATGGTTGATTTTCTTACCTCGACAAGCGAACAGCTATTTAACGGAAAAAAATGGATTTATGTAAAGCCGTCGATGGGCGGAGAGGACTTTGCCTTTTATTCCGAGGCAGTGCCAAGCGTGTTTTTCCGTTTAGGCGTTGGAAGCGGCGAGGAGTATACCTCCTACCCGCTGCATCACCCCCAGTTTGATTTGGATGAAGCTGCTCTTCCTTACGGAGCTGCCATGCTGTCAGCTCTTGCACTTAACTATTTGGCTGATCCACGGGAATAAACAAACTAAAACGAATTTCAGGAGGCTGTGCGATTTGAAACGATGGTATGTACAGGGCTTTGCAGCAATAATAGCGGTTATGCTGGTTGTTACAGGTTGCGGCAACGCCGCAGAGACGAAGAATGAGACGCAAACGAATGGCGGGACGGCTAGCGCTCCAGCGGGCGGGGACAAAACGACTTTAACGATCGCTAACGCGACGGATATTGAAAGCTTTGATACCCATAACAACAACAATACGATGAGCGAAGCGGTACTCGTCAATGTGTTTGATTATTTGCTGAAAAATGATGCGGAGCAAAACAAGGTGCCCGTGCTTGCCACTTCGTGGGAGCAGGTCAATGATACGACATGGAGATTGAAGCTGCGTGACGACGTCAAGTTCCACAATGGCGACCCATTCACAGCCGCGGATGTAAAGTTCTCGCTTGAGCGTGTCGCAAAGGACACTACTTTGAAGCAAAATACGTATTACAAGCATATTAAAGAAGTTAATATTATTGATGATTATACGGTTGACATTGTTACGGAAACGCCAGACCCGATTATGCTTAATCGTTTGTCCCGGATGGGAGCTGGCATTTTGCCTTCCAAATATATTGAGGAAAACGGTATTGAAGCTTTCTTGAAAGCTCCGGTAGGCACAGGCCCTTATAAATTCTCCAAATGGACGAAGGATGACCGCATTGAGCTGGTGAAAAATGCCGATTATTTCGGTGGAACGCCGAAATGGGAAAATGTTGTTTTCCGCTCCATTCCTGAAGCGTCGACTCGGGTTTCCGAGCTGCTGACAGGCGGAGTTGATATTGCTGCTGGTGTTCCATCAACGGACATTGCGCGTATTGAAGGTGTCGATGGCCTAAGTGTTGAGCAAGCGAAAATTCAGCGTGTGCTTCATATCATTATGCGCATGACCGAAGGTTCAATTACCGCTGATCCAAAGGTTCGCGAGGCGATTGATCTTGCGATCGACAATCAGGTTATTATTGACAGCATTGCCGGCGGGGCAGGCATTCCAACGAGAACTTCGGTTACACCTGGAAACTTCGGTTCAGATCCGAGCCTGTATGAAACGTTTGAGTATGATCAGGAGCGCGCGAGAGCACTGTTGAAGGAAGCTGGTTATGAAAATGGCGCGAAAGTGTCGTTCTCATCCTCCGTTCAATATAAAGAAGTGGCTGAGGTAGTAGCTGCTATGCTTACGGATGTAGGCTTTGAAGTCAATTTGGAAATTTTGGAGGCAAGCAGCTTCAGCGAGAAGCTGAACTCGAAGAAATTCAACGAGCTGTTCCTGCTTGGCGTAGGAAATTCCTTATTTGATGCCTCGAACAATTACAATCGCTTCAAGAAAGAAAATGCGGCTGGCGAGACAGATTATAACAATCCAGAAGTAGAGGAGCTGCTGCAATCGGCGCTGCAAAACATGGATTTAGCTGATCGCGAGAAGCAATACCAGAAGGTTCAGCAGCAATTTACAGTTGACCGTCCGACGATTTACCTGTACCAGATGAAGGGCATTTACGGCATCGGAGCAGGCATCGGCTACACGCCAAGGCTTGATGAGATGTATTACGCGGAAGATATTACGCTGAAATAATAGTAGCCATAAAGGAGGGGATAGCACTTTATTCCCTTCCTTTTGCTTTAATCCATTACTTAGGAGAGGGGCCGTTCAGTGGGCAAATACATTCTTAGATCTTTGCTGCAAATGGTGCCGGTTCTATTTCTCATTTCCGCCATCGTTTTTGTGCTTGTACATGTGACGGGTGACCCGGTCAATCTGATGCTGCCTGAAACGGCGACAGAGGAGGATCGGGCCGTTCTGTCGAAGGCGCTTGGGCTGGACCGGCCGTTATATGTTCAATTCGGCCTATTTCTCTATAATGCTGTCCAGGGAGATTTCGGACATTCCTTCCATTACGGACAATCAGCTTTGCCGCTTGTGCTGGAAAGGCTGCCTGCCAGTTTCCAGCTTGCTGGAGCGGGAATGCTGATTGCAACGCTGCTTGCCATTCCGCTGGGCATCATTTCGGCGCTGAAGCGCAACACTTATTTGGATCTATTTATTTCAGGTTTGTCTGCGCTGGGCAAAGGAATGCCGAATTTTTGGACGGGCATTATGCTGATTTTATTATTTTCGGTTATATTGGGCATTTTCCCCGTTTCCGGAAAGGGCGGACCGGAGCATCTCGTCCTGCCTGCTATAACGCTAGGAGCTGGCATTGCGGCGCAAATGACGAGGCTCATTCGGGCAAGCATGCTGGAGATTTTGAATCAGGAATATATCCGTACGGCCAGAAGCAAGGGGCTGCTGGAAACCGTCGTTATTTTCAAGCACGCGCTGCGCAATGGACTGATTCCCGTCGTTACGATCATGGGCCTGCAATTTACAAGCCTGATTGGCGGGACGCTCGTAACCGAGACTGTGTTCTCATGGCCAGGACTTGGGCAACTGCTAGTGTCGGCCGTCAATACGCATGATATGTCGATTGTACAGGCAGCGGTATTCGTCATTGCCATCATCGTATTGGTTATGAATTTATTAACGGATATTGTATACCGGTATCTGGACCCACGCATTAAATACAGTTAAAGCCAGAGGTGAGGCAGATGTCGTTATTATCCAAATCGCAAGCGGATGGCTTGCCGGGCAAGCGGCCTGAGGAGTCGGAAAGCAGATGGCGGCAGGGAATCAAGTCGCTATTAAAAAGCAAGACCGGTACGCTCGGTATTCTGATCGTACTCGCCGTATGCATCATTGCCATTGGCGCGCCGTTGTTTGCCACCCATGAGCCAGCGAAAATCAGCCCGGCGCAGAGGCTGCTTCCGCCGATGTGGCTGGAGGGCGGCATGCATGAGCATTTTCTGGGGACGGACAATTTGGGTAGAGACATTTGGAGCCGCATTGTTTACGGCTCGCAAGTATCCTTAATCGTCGGAATTGGAGCCGTTATGCTGTCGGGCGCAATCGGAGCCCTTCTGGGCTTGCTGGCAGGCTTTTATGGAAAATGGGTAAATGCCATTATTATGAGGGTTGCCGATGCTTTTATCGCGATTCCAGCTATTTTGTTCATGCTTGTTGTACTCGCCGTACTTGGACCAGGACTTGGAACGCTAATCTTCGTAATTGGCGTCACCAACTGGGTTTCTTATGCACGAGTTGTCCGCGGGGAAGTGCTCAGCGTGAAGGAACGGGATTTTGTAAAAGCTGCGAGAGCATTAGGTGCACGTAATGGACGGATTATTTTCACCCATATTTTGCCGAATGTATTGTCGTCGTTCATTATTATTTCCACGATGAGCGTGGCAACGACGATTATTATGGAAGCGTCACTCAGCTTTCTCGGACTTGGCATTAAGCCGCCTGCGGTTTCCTGGGGCGGGATGCTGAGCGATGGACGCCAATATTTGGCTACAAGCTGGTGGGTTGCTACTTTTCCGGGACTTGCCATTACGATTACGGTTCTAGGCGTTATCTTTTTCGGAGATTGGCTTCGCGATATGCTGGACCCTCGCATGAAATCGAAGGAATAAGAAGGGAAATGAGGGAGCAATATGCCGACACCTTTGCTGGAAGTTAAAAATTTGCATACGAGCTTTAAAACAGATAAAGGCGTGATTCCTTCCGTAAACGGTGTAAGCTTCTCCGTCGAAGAGGGGGAAACGCTTGCGATTGTAGGGGAATCTGGCTGCGGAAAAAGCGTCACTTCGCTGTCCATAATGGGACTCATCGCTTCTCCCGGTTCTATAACGGGTGGGGAAATTGCATTACAGGGTCGCGATTTGGTGAAGCTCTCTCGCAAGGAGCTGCGGAAGCTGCGCGGCAACGAAATGTCGATGATTTTTCAAGAACCGATGACATCGCTCAATCCTGTGTTTACGATCGGCAATCAGCTGTCGGAAGTATTTCGGGTTCATCAAGGCGCAAGCAAAGCGGAAGCCAGGCAGAAAAGTGTGGACATGCTGGAGCGCGTAGGCATAGCCAATGCTTCCAAGCTGGTTCGCCAATTTCCTCATCAGCTGTCTGGAGGAATGCGGCAGCGGGTTATGATTGCGATGGCGCTCGCCTGTGAGCCGAAGCTGCTTATTGCCGATGAACCAACAACGGCGCTCGATGTGACGATTCAGGCGCAAATTTTAGATTTGATTTCAACGCTCAGCAAGAAGCAGCAGACGGGCGTTATTCTAATTACGCATGATTTAGGCATTGTTGCGGAAATGGCGGATCGGGTTGTCGTTATGTATGCAGGGGAAGTCGTCGAAGAAGCATCGGTCATCGATCTGTTTGCAACACCGAAGCATCCCTATACAGTCGGTCTGCTCGGTTCTTTGCCAAGAATGGATGAGCACAGGGAGCAGCTCGCATCGATACCCGGCATGGTGCCTAATTTGCTGGACATGCCAAGCGGTTGTCCTTTTCACCCTCGCTGTTCCTATGCAGGCAGCGAATGCACCGTTATTAAACCGGAGCTTGAGCGAGTTGGCAATGGTCACTATGCGAGATGCCTGAAAAGCGAGGAGGTGTCATGATGAGCCAGAGCGACTTTAATGCTGCGCCCCTTCTGGAAGTGAAGGATTTACGAAAGTATTATCCCTTGAAACGGGGCTGGTTTGCGAGGGGGAATGAGTATGTCCGCGCAGTAGATGGCCTCGATTTCACGATTAATCAAGGGGAAACGCTAGGCATCGTAGGCGAGTCTGGCTGCGGCAAATCAACAACGGGCGAGATGGTAGCGCAGCTGCTTGAGCCATCGTCTGGCGAGATATGGTTTGAAGGCAGGCGTCTTACGGGAATGAATGAGCAGGACATCCGGCATGTAAGACGGGAGCTGCAAATTATTTTTCAAGATCCCTATGCCTCGCTGAATCCGAGAATGACGATTAAGGATATTGTCGGCGAGCCGCTCAAAATTCATGGCCTAGCGAAGGGGCGAGAGCTACATAGCGAGGTAGTGGAGCTGCTGGAGACGGTAGGACTTGGTGCGCATCAGCTGGACCGCTATCCTCATGAGTTCAGCGGCGGACAAAGGCAGCGAATCGGTATCGCTAGGGCACTGGCGCTTAAGCCAAAGCTAATTGTTTGTGATGAGCCGGTATCGGCACTGGACGTATCCATTCAAGCACAAATTTTAAATTTGCTGAAATCGCTGCAGCAGAAATTATCGCTCACCTATATTTTTATCGCCCACGGCTTGCCTTCGGTCAAGCATGTTAGCGACCGCATTGCGGTCATGTATTTGGGGCGGATTGTCGAGCTTGCGGGTCGTGATGACTTGTTTGCGCGGCCGAAGCATCCGTACACGCAGGCATTGCTGTCAGCCGTTCCTGTGCCTGATCCGACGATCCGCAAGGAGCGCATTGTGCTGTCCGGTGAGTTGCCGAGTGCTGTTAATCCGCCGGCTGGCTGTGCCTTTCATCCCCGCTGCCCTTACGTACAGCCTATATGCAAAATAGAAGCACCTGCCTTAAAGCCTTCCGGCTCCCGGCACATGGCGGCCTGTCATTTTCCGCTGAACTAGACAAAAGCTAAGATCAAGAGGAGGCGCTTATATGCCAGAGCCTAAACGCTTAATCGAGCCAGAAGATTTATATAGGTACAGCTGGGTCAGCGATCCGGCGATTCATCCGGTTACATCTTCAGTAGCTTATGTGTACAAAGAAATCGATCAGGATACAAATGATTATAAGACGCATATCCGCGTCGTAACTATAGATGGCGAAGAGGATGCTTCATTAACGGATGGTCCAAAGGATTTTGCCCCGAGCTGGTCGCCAGACGGGCTGAAGCTCGGATTTTTGCGGGTGAACGAAAATGGCAAGCAGGTGTGGCTGGTAGATGTGAGTAACGAAACAGCTGTCCAGCTTACTTCGGCAAAGCAAGGGGTTGCCGCTTTCGTCTGGTCGCCGGATGGGAACACAATCGCCTATACGAGCCGAATCAGCGAGGAAGAAGCGCAGGAAAAACTCACGCAGGACGAAATTCGCAAGCTGGAAGGCCGCCGTGGCCGAAGCTATGAGCGGACGATTCCGAAAGCTGAAGGATCGGGCTGGTGGGACGGCAGATACAGCCAGCTTTTTCGGGTTGAGGTTGCAAGCGGAGCAGTGACGCAGCTTACGGCAGGTGCATTCAATGTGTCACAGCCTATGTGGACGGGAGATGGGAGCAAGCTTGCTTTTCTAAGCAAAAAACTCGATGATCCTAAGCTCGATGCCGATTTAATCTCTTATCAGGATTTGTTTACGGTCAGCGCGGCTGGCGGGGAGCTTTGCCGGATTACGAATTGTTCACTGAGCATCAGCGAGTTCAGCTTTTCGCCGGATGGCAGCACGATTGCTTTAATCGCCGAAGATCGCAAGTACGGCAGCGGAACACAAAGCAGCATCTACACAGTGCCGAATACCGGGGGAACTCCTGTTGCATGGCAGGGGACGGATATTCAGGTAGGAAATTATATTTTGAACGACATGCGTACGGCTGCTGTTAGGCCTGGTCCGTCTTTTGCTGCTGATGGAACGGGTGTGTTTGCCATAGGTACTTATCATGGACAAGCCCAGCTTTACCGGTTCAGTGCTGGAGAAGAGCCAGCGGCGGTCTCGCTAGGAGAACGCGACATTTACCAGTTCGCCGAAACGGCAGACGCGCGCTATTTCATTGTGTTATCTATGGATGCACATGGATCGGGCGAGCTTTACCGCCTGGATCGGCTTAGCGGGGAAGAACTGCGGTTGACGTCTTGGAATAAGGCGGCAATGGAGGAGCTGGACATCAGCTTTCCTGAGACATTCTGGTTCGATTCCACGGATGGCGACCGCATCCAAGGGTGGATGCTGCGCCCGCCAGCGCTCCCTCAGGGTGGAAAGGCACCGCTGGTGCTTGTCATTCACGGCGGCCCGCATGCGATGTACGCGCCAACCTACAGCCATGAGCTGCAAACACTTGCTTCCGCAGGATATGCTGTTCTCTATGTAAATCCGCGCGGCAGCTTCGGTTACGGACAGAGCTTTGCGCAGAGCTGCCGAGGTGATTTCGGGGGCGGCGACTACCGTAATTTAATGGACGCCGTTGACGTGGCGATCGAACGATTTGATTTTGTCGATGCTACGCGCTTGGGGGTTATGGGAGGAAGCTATGGCGGGTTAATGACCAACTGGATCATTTCCCAAAATAACCGTTTCCAAGCAGCCGTGTCACAGCGCTGTATTTCGAATTGGCTTTCCTTCTACGGGACGAGCGATATCGGCATTTCCTACACAGAAGGCATTGTGGGAGGGAACCCTTGGGAGCAGCAGGCATTGCTGCTGGGCAAATCCCCACTTACCTATGTGAGCAGCGTGAAGGCTCCGGTGCTCATTATGCACGGGGAACAGGATTTTCGCTGCCCGGTCGGGCAATCGGACGAGTGGTACACCGCTCTAAAGCGGCTAGGCAAGCAAACGAAGCTCATTCGCTATCCCGGCTCCAATCATGCATTCCTCAAAAGCGGCAAACCCTCTTATCGCGTGGAGGCGCTCCGTGAAGTGAATGCTTGGCTGAATAAGCATCTTGCCGCTGCTGGAGGAACAGGAGGAGAGCCCGATGAAGCATAAAATGCAGCTGCCGCTGCCGTTAGCTTTGCTAGTTGAGAACTGCCGAAGCAGCGGTGAATCGGATGCGCATATTATATCTTGCATTCGAAGCAAGGAGTTCTCATCCATTATGAATAGGACGGCTGAGCCTTCAATGGCATTCGTAGAACGGGTTCAGCTTGCTGAGGAGCTGCATATTGATTTGGAGGAAGCTTTCCGCAGCGGCTATGAATTTGGTTTTTTGCATTTGAATGGTTTGAAGAAGCTGCTTCGGTTCCGCTTCAGCCTTCAAGCGGAGCGGGATTATAGCAGCGTGGATGATGGAGTGCGAGGCTTTGAGCTGGATGAGCACGCAGCAAAGGAGCTGCAAGCGCTTATTCATCGGCAGTGGCAGGTCGTTCAAGACAGGGAAGCAGATGAAAGTGGGAGAAGCTTGTTTTCCATTCATTTAAAGCAGGAATAGTAGTGATTGGGGTATGGAGGGAAGGGCAGCTGATTAGCTGCCTTTTTCTACGGAATGCGTTAGTCCCGTCCCGCTTCATATAGCTTCTGCGCAAGCATGTGCGGCTCGGTTTTTGCGGTTGACAGATGGTCGCCATGCCCATATATAAGCCGGAATAAGCCTAGTCTGCTGGACATATGGGGATGCCAGCCATACATTTGATTATATTGAGGCATAACGTTATCTACTGTGAAGTACAGATAGCTTCTGGGAGTAGTCAGGCTGTAAAATTTTTTGAGATCCAGTTTTTCATAGGATGGGCCGGCGGGCTCTGGAGAAATTTGGCTGTACATATGTTTGGCCAGTCCTAGGCTTGCAAGATTGACAAAGGTTTCCCGGAAAAAAGGAAAAGGCAGCATAATCGTATCATCCTTGGAGCTTTCTCGCAGTTGTTGAAACAGGGCCTGGGCGGCGGGCGGGAACTCGTTCGCGACCATTTCTCCGTCATTGAGCACGAAGGCGTTGAAAAATACGAGACGTTTCAGGCGGTCCGGAACAAGCTCTGCCACTTTTTGAACTAATGAACCGCCAAAGCTATGGCCCACTAGGATAATTTGCCGCAAGTGATGGGCAATAATGTAATCTGCAATGGAGCGCGATAGCATCGCGTGGGTCACCGCTTTATTCGGGTCCTTGCCATGCCCAGGATACTCTGGCGTATATACCGTATGGCCCATTTTGCGCAATTCGGCGGCTGTTTCGTCCCAAAAGCTGGCATCCGCCCAAGCGCCGTGAATGAGCACAAAGGTAAGCGGCTGCGTAGGCTCTCCCGGCTGTGCTTTCACGTGCATCGAGGCATGATGAGGCTGGGCTTGCCAGCCATTCATCGGATACGTGCGATAGTGATGGTGATTATGGCTTGCAAAAGTAGCATGCATCTTCATATTCCTCTCAAACTAAGATGCTCCACTATATGCCCAGACTTGTAAATAGGTCAATGAACAGCAGGATGAGCTACCTGTAGTAGCTCTGCTAGCCAGCTTCTCACTTGGCCAGGGCTGCAAGATGAGTATGAATATCTGCGATCATTCGTTTATATTCCTCACTAGCGGCTAGAGAGGCTACATAACGCTCCCATTCCTCAATCGTTGCAGCGCCCATAATGACTTTGATTTTAAATTGCGCCAGCTCATTGTTTAGATCGGCATATTTGCCTTGATTCCAAAAGCTGTTAAGCTGCGGCAAAGTCGTGTCAGCATAAGAGATTTTGCTCCATTCGGAAGCTGCTGCTTCGTAAGCGATCTGTACGCTGGCAGGCAATGCTGCTACACTTTGGTTGCCTTTAAGCATATCTTTTTGCCCAAACAAATGATTGATGGCGGAATAATCAGCGGCACCAAGCTCGGCGATTGTACCCCATTCGTTTTTCTCCGTCATTTCATAGCCGCGATTCAGCCAGTTCAGCAGCAGCTCAGGGTCGGTTCTCGACATGGTGCTAATGATGTACATCCCATTACCCTCCAGCTTCCAAGGGGCAATCCTTGGGCTTGCTGAAGTAGCCTGGATGCCTGAGAGCGGCACCCACACCTCTTGCCCGGTTGAAAGCTGAGCTGCCTCAGTGACGCTCATGGCAGCAAGTCCTGTGATATTTTCGCTCAGGCGGACTTTCGTCTGTTCGCCGCTTCTAGCGGCAAATTCTTTGTCTAAAAGACCATCGCGATAAGCGCGGGCGAGCCATTTCAGCGCCAATGCTTGCTGCGGCTGGACGGCATGATCAATTAGCTGGCCATCTTCCATGGAGAAGCGGTCCGGGCTGCCTGTAAAAGCGTGCTCCACCCAAGATAATGTTCCGAGTCCGGCGTCATACGAATAGCCCGCTAATCCGATTGTGTCGTGTTTGCCATTGCCATCCGGATCGCTAAACGTAAATTGCTTTAATACCTCATATAGTTCATCCAACGTTTTGGGCTGCGCCAGATTCAGCTTATCCAGCCAATCCTGCCTAATGGCTGGGAAGGGGGCGTCATGATGATCACCAGGGCGGGCAATGCCATAAAGCTTGCCATCAATGACTCGCCTTCCTCCGGCATTATTGCCAGCCAGCGCCTTTAAACGTGGAAAAGCTTCCAACTGTCTCGTCAAATCAATTGCCAGACTCTCCAGCAGCTCATCATTGTATTGGTAAGGATCTTCCAGCAGCATAATGGAAGCGGGCTGGCCTGCGGCGAACATAACGGCCGTTTTTTGCTTATACAATTCAGGATCAGCCAATTGCAGGCGTACATCGACGTTCATATGCTCCTGCATATATTTGAGCAGCGGCATAGGTGGAGTTACCGTACCGTCATTTGGTCTTGTCATTACGCTAAACTGGGGGAGAGCTTGCGGATCGCTCACAAATGCAGTTCGGTTGAAGGCGTCCCAGGTGACGCTCAGACCGGCTGCTTCCGCAACGGTCCTCAGCGGCAGCCAGATCATTTTTCGCTCCAGATAAGGTACGGATTTCAAAGGGCTAAGCGGTTTTCCACCCAGCTCAGCCTCCTTGCGATTCCCCCAAAATACGAGCTTAGGCTTGCGTGGGTGTTCAGCGATTAGCTGTTTTTCAGCTGCGTGCCAGGTTATATGGTAACCGAGCCCCTCCAGAAGCGCTTTTCCGGGAATCATGATCGTTCCTTCTATCATTTGCGGAGGCAGGGGAAGGCTGACAGTCGTATTTTGAAAAGAGACGGAAACACGCGATTGCGCCGAATTATTTTCAGAAGCGGTATCGTCCGTCCATGGGCTGGACATGCTGGCAGAAACATCGGACACAGCGGTGAATGCGGTTACAGTGGCGACTAGCGTCAGGCCAGCGAGCTTTGTTGCGTGCAAGAAACGTCGTTTCATTAGTCATCCTCACTTTCGGTATAAATAATGGCAATAATTACTAGACGTAATTTAGGCCAAAAGGTTACCGCTATATTCGAAAGCTTGGTCATTAAAGCGGATTAATGTGAATGAATTCCGATTAAATCGGATTAATTCGGATTAGTCGGTTGGAATCATGCCGAATAAATTTTATAATGGGAAGGGACAAGGCAAGTGCCTTTAAATATGTAGGAGGAAATGAATGATGGAAAGAGCGAAGGAGCTGTTCCTTCAGCATTTCGGCAGCTTTATGAGCATGCGCCGGGAAGGCGTGTATGAAGCGTACAAGCAGTTCGAGATTGATAGGGAAGTAGAAAATGAATGGATTAACGAATGTATAGACAGCTGCACCAAGCAATTATCGATTCGAGATTGGGAGGCGGCGTCCTCGCTGCTGGCCATTGTAAAGGTGCACAGTGATGAGCGAGTCCTACAAAATGTGGTTGCCTTTGTTATGAAGCAGCTAATGAGTGCGGACAGCATCGTCAAGCTAATGTATGCGGAGCATTTGATTGAAATGGTTAAGGCGATTCGTCCAACGATTTCCGATGCCATTCGATTTGAGTCATATGAAGCAGCGCTATATTTGCTGGAGGATATTATTAAAAAGCCGCTGGTCATTGATCCAGGACATGAGCTGTCGCTTTTTAAGCTGAGAGACAAGAGATCGCTCAACAATCGCGCGAAAATCAGCATAGACACTATTAAAAATGACGGCTACTGGAAGGAATAACCACTTTAGAATATGTGTGGATAAAAAAATACGAATGCATAATTCGACTCAACGATGGAGGAATCACATTGAAATTCAGACCTTGTATAGATATGCATGATGGGAAAGTGAAGCAAATCGTTGGAGAGACGCTCAGTACGGACAAGCAGGCGGTCGTGGAAAATTTCGTTTCCAGCCATCACTCCGTTTATTATGCCGAGATGTTCAAGAAGGACGAGCTCGTTGGCGGACATGTCATTATGCTGGGCGGCGGCAACGAAGAGGAAGCGGTTCGCGCGCTTCAGGCGTATCCGGGCGGCTTGCAAATTGGCGGGGGCATAAATGCAGGCAATGCGCAGCACTACCTTGCGCAAGGCGCTTCGCATGTTATTGTAACCTCGTACATTTTCAGCAATGGACAGCTCAACCGAGAAAACCTAGAAAGAATCGTCGCTGAGGTTGGCAAAGACAGATTAGTAATCGATTTGAGCTGCAAAGAGCGTGATGGCAAGTGGCATGTGGTGACGAACCAATGGACGCAGTTCAGTGATTTTGAAGTGAATGAGGCGAACATTCGAATGCTTGAGCAATTTTGTGATGAGTTTCTCATACATGCCGTTGATGTTGAAGGCAAGCAGAGCGGCATCCAGCAAAGCTTAGTGAAAGCTCTGGCAGAATGGGTTACAATTCCTTGTACTTATGCGGGCGGCGCTCGTTCGCTGGCTGACTTAGAGCTGTTCAAGAGCCTCTCTGGCGGGAAGCTGGATATTACGATCGGCAGCGCATTGGATATTTACGGAGGCGCATTGCCTTACGAGCAGGTTGTTGCTTACTGCCAGAGCGATATAGGTTGAACGAAAGAAAGCAATGGGGCAGTGATGACCATCACCCTCATGCTAATCAATCGTCCAACTTATATAGCAAGCGATCAACGACAAGGGGAGAATGAAAATGTGCCGAAATATTAAGCCTTTGTTTAACTTTGACCCTCCAGCAACGGAATACGAAATTATGGCGGCTTCGCTGCAATTTGTACGCAAAATATCCGGCTATAACGCACCATCGAAAGCAAATGAGGAAGCTTTTCGAATTGCTGTTGCAGAAGTCGCGGCAGCAGCGGGAAAGCTGATGGATTCGCTTGTGACGAATGCCGAGCCGCGCAATCGCGAAATTGAAATAGAGCGTGCCCGTGCCAAATCAACCAAACGTTTTGGCATAGGCAACGAATAGAAGCATATATCAGCAGGAGATGGGGGGAATTGTGATTGTGCCTCTATCTCCTTTTTTGAAATATAGGAGTGGATTCGCGTATGAAATGGAAGGTTGTCGCTGATGGGAACCGTTATTTAGTTTGCCGCAAAACATGGCACTCGCCCGTATGGATGGGAATTGTCAAAAAAGACATTCGCAGCCTCACGATTAATAATCGCTCCTTTTCTGTTGAGGTGTTTGCCGACTGTTCGACGTCTCAGCTTGCGGAAAAATTGCTAAAGCTTGTGGAACGGCGTTAGATTAGCCGCATTTGAGATCAGCTGTAAAGAGGATTATAATGAAAGTAAGTTCGCGATTGTTTTACAAATGTGCGGTACACATTATCCTGATGAAAAGGGGAATTTTACATATGAATCCAACACAGCAGCAATTAGAAAATTATGCGGCATTGGCCGTTAGAACAGGTGTCAATGTCCAAAAAGGGCAGACGGTCGTTCTCATGACTCCGATAGCAGCGGCACCGCTGGCACGTTTGATTGCCGCCAAGGCTTATGAAGCGGGAGCCAAGCATGTACAAGTGGAGTATAACGATGAGGAGCTTACTCGCATTAAGTACAAAATGGCGCCGGAAGAGGCTTTTGGCGAATATCCAATGTGGCGCGCTACGGCCTGGGAAGGGTATGTCGAGCAAGGAGCAGCGTTTATCACCATTTATTCGCCGAACCCAGAGCTTTTGAATGGTGTGGATTCCAACCGAGTTGCGACAGCAACGAAAGCCGCTTCGACTGCGCTCAGCGGTTATCGCGCTGCGCTGATGAATCATTCGAACGCATGGACGCTCATTTCTTACGCGACACCTGAGTGGGCAGCTAAGGTGTTTCCGGATGTATCGCCAGAGGAAGCGGTGCAGAAGCTTTGGGAGAGAATTATTGAGGCGACACGCATCGGTCTGGAAAACCCGATTCAAGCTTGGAGCGAGCATAACGCTAAGCTGCTGCAAGTGGTGGAGCTGCTTAATGGCAAGCGTTATCGTCAGCTTCGCTATCAGGCGCCGGGTACGGACTTAACGATAGATTTGCCAGAAGGCCACATCTGGCTGGGCGGAGCTAAGGCAAATGCCAAAGGCGTGCTGTTCAATCCGAATATGCCGACTGAGGAAGTATTTACGATGCCGCATAAGGATGGCGTAAATGGCACGGTTCGCAGTACTAAGCCGCTTAATTACAATGGTCAGGTTATCGACGGTTTTTCCTTAACGTTTAAGGCTGGAAAGGTGACGGAGTATTCGGCTGAACAGGGCTACGAAGCGTTATCGCATTTGGTGGGAACGGATGAAGGAGCAGCGAAGCTCGGCGAAGTTGCACTCGTTCCACACAACTCGCCGATTTCCAACTCGAACGTCATTTTCTTTAATACCCTCTATGATGAAAATGCTTCCTGCCATTTGGCGCTGGGGCAGGCTTATCCGGTCAATCTGGCCGGCGGTACGTCCATGTCGCCTGAGGAGCTGCTTGCACATGGGGCGAATCGAAGTCTTGTGCATGAGGATTTTATGATCGGATCGGCTGAGATGAACATTGACGGCATCACGCAGGACGGATCAGCGGAGCCTATTTTCCGTGATGGCAACTGGGCAATCTAATATTCAATATTCTAAAGCAAAAAGGAGCGGCCCCGATGCGGGTCGCTCCTTTTGTATTGAACGATAGACTATTTAGAATTTTATATAGTTGCCGACCACATATTATTATGATATATTTATGTGGTCGGCAACTATATAAAGTAAAGGGGCTTTAAAAATGACAAAGTTATGGAATACTATAAAAGTCGGTAACTTAAATTTGGAGCATCGCCTGGCCTTAGCTCCCATGACTAGATCCCGTGCACTTCATGACGGGACACCGGGAGAACTTAGTGCGGTATATTATGCGCAACGCGCTTCACTGGGCCTGCTCATCAGCGAAGGTACGCAGCCTTCAGAGGATGGCCAAGGTTATTTGTATACACCGGGTATCTATACCGCTGCACATATAGCAGGCTGGAAGAAGATAGCTGATGAAGTTCACCAAGCTGGCGGATATTTAGTCATTCAATTAATGCATGTGGGGCGCATGTCGCATTCGGAAAACACGCCACATCATCGCCAGCCGGTTGCACCGTCTGCCATTGCACCCAAGGCACAAATGTTTACTGCAACCGGAATGCAGGATATTCCCGTTCCGCGCGAGTTAAGCCTTGAAGATGTCAAGGCGACCGTTGAAGATTTCCGCAAGGCAGCCGCAGCCGCCATTCAGGCTGGAGCGGATGGTGTGGAGATTCATGGGGCAAACGGTTATTTGATTCATCAATTTATTTCAGAGAATGCAAATGTACGAACAGACCAGTATGGCGGATCGATTGAAAATCGCGCACGTTTTGCCATTGAAGTAGCAACAGCCGTAGCAGAAGAAATTGGAGCTGAGCGTACAGGCTTCCGTATCTCTCCTGGAGTTCCACTGGGAGACCTTGTTGAAGGCGATAAAGGGCCGGAAGTATACAAATACTTGATTTCAGAACTTGCCAAACTTAACCTGGCTTATCTTCATGTCTTGCATAGCGGCAATGAAGAGACGCTTCGTGAAATTCGTTCAGCTTGGCCGACTGTGCTTATGGTTAATCGTCCGAGCCGCCCTCTGGAGGAACTAGGCCGAGACGTTGATGCAGGCTTTGCAGATATCGTATCGGTAGGCACTTGGGCGCTTGCCAATCCTGACTTTGTGGAACGTTTGAAAGCAGGCGGTCCTATGAACGAAGCTGATCCGTCCACCTTTTATGGTGGTGACCAACGCGGCTACACGGATTACCCTGCAATGAATTGAATTCAGATCTAAATGGATGTGTATGGCTTACGCCATTTTATAAGTGACGGACTATGGTGTGGCTTGAACTTTTTAATTCGTCAAATAAAGCCAAAAACAGACCATGTTAAGCAACTGCATCTTTACAATCGAGGGGTTATCCACTACCCTTGAATAATCAGTAAAGCAACTGCAGGAGGTTAAGTTAAACATGGATGGGATTGAGAATGGTTTATCCGAAGGATTGCCCAAAGAAGAAATGCAAGCGATTCAACGGTTCCCAATAAATTTTGCTATCTTTTCCCTAGCCAGGTCCCATCGGGGTTTGGCTGCACACTTACTACGCGACATAGGCTTGTACGCTGGCCAGGAAATTATGCTCATGCAGTTAGGGGAGCAGGATGAGCAATCGCAACAAAGTCTGGGCTTCACCATGCGACTGGACCATTCGACAGTGGCCAAATCGGTTCGACGCCTGGAGGATGCGGGATTGGTCACTCGTTCACGCTCGCCAAAGGACGGGCGTGTTACGCTTGTAAAACTAACTGAAGTGGGCCGCGAGCTTGTAGCGAAGTCCACCGCCGTTTGGACAGAAATGGAAAGGATAACGTCGAAAGGGCTTTCGGAGCAAGAAAAAGAGCTGTTAATCTCTTTATCGCAAAAGATTTCAGCTAACATGGAAAGTAAAATATAATGCCGTCATGACGCAGGTCCGAAATTCCCTATCGTGCTGCATTTCTCGCAATGAAGTCAGCGATCGTGTACGGCAAATTTTAGCCAAGAAATAGAGATTTAGGAGATTGGCGCATTAAAAAGAGCATGCTAGTTACGGAGCATGCTTTTTTTTGTTGCTTAGTTACGTTCAATATGCTTGTAGATTGCTTCATCTTTTGACTTGACTTGACTTGTCTCTCCATATAGTTCGTTTAGATGCTCGATATGAGACAATCCCCATGCATTCATTGCCTGCAATTGCGAGGCGAGCATTTTTTTAGTGACGACCAGCCATGCTAAGACAGTTCTAGTATTTTCATGATAGATAACATAACAATAAATTCGTTATTGACAGTGAAAAAGGGTAGTGC
The DNA here is from genome assembly GCF_059383715.1 of Paenibacillus sp. J31R34. Classification (NCBI taxonomy): domain Bacteria; kingdom Bacillati; phylum Bacillota; class Bacilli; order Caryophanales; family Paenibacillaceae; genus Paenibacillus; species Paenibacillus sp. J31R34. The sequence goes on along the minus strand of NZ_JBXENU010000001.1, from coordinate 1,203,533 downwards.
TATTATAATTAAAACCTTTAATGTTAGATAAACTAACATTAAATCATAAAAGCATTACTCTTGTATAAGCCCATTAATAAGGAATGGGCGTTTCTACAGGCAACCGTGAATTGCCCCAGGCTACAAGAGACTGAAAGCGACTAAATTTTCCTGTTTAGCAATGCCCTAGGGCTGATTGTAGCAGGGAAATGAAGCTGAAGTCTCTTAAGTCTGGGGTTTTTAATTAGAGAAATTTAAGGGAGAGAAGCGCATGAGCCTTACAAACACCAGACTGTCCGATTCCATTGCTAATGCCAGAACGGTCAAAATTCAGAAAACGAAGGATACCTTTTATGACTTCAAACTTTATCCGTTCGGAGAGCGGGGAACGTATATTGCACCGGAGCTTATAAATGAAATTACCGATAATTTGGCGGAGAGCATTCAGGAGCATTTTCAGGATTACGATTATATCGTATCGCCAGAGCCCGGAGGTCACACATGGGGGATGCTTGCGGCATATAAGCTGCTGAAGCCGATTAACATTTTAAGGCTGAGCACAGATTTATATAAAGATATTCATTTGGAGGCTAAGCGCGAAACGGCGTACAACGAAAATCGCATTTGCTTTGACGGCTTTCAGGCAGGCGACCATGTTCTGCTCGTTGATGATGTAATCAGCTCCGGTGCAACGATTCGCTCGATTGCTGCCCAAATGGAAGCGATGGGCGTCAAGCTCGTCGGCGTGCATGCGATTATAGCCAAAGGTGAGCATTACCGCAAGCTGGAGGAAGACTTGAACGTTCCGGTATGCATTCTTAGCCAAGTTTAATTGTTACGCTGTATAAACAGGGAGCCCATACACGCTTTAGTCAAAGCGGTTAATTACGATAAAGAGGTGGACAATATGACAATTATGGAGCAAAACACGAAGTCGGCAGCTAAAAAAAGAGAAGAAAGCGATTTGCCGCGGAATTGTACCTTTTCCCCTGAGGATTGGCATGTATTGGCGCAATATTGGTATCCGATCGCGATTGCAAGCGAGATTGCAGATAAGCCGGTTGCGGTAACTCTGCTTGATATGAAGCTCGTCTGTTACCGCAGCAGCGACCGGGTTGTCGTCGCCCGTGACCTTTGCTTTCACCGCGGAGCCCCGCTAAGCAAGGGCTGGATTGAAAATGGCGAAATCGTGTGTCCGTACCATGGTTTCCGCTACAATTGCGAAGGCAAATGCACGGCGGTGCCCGCGCATCCCGATTCGCGTATCTCTCCTAAACTAAAGCTCATCACATATCCGGCCGTAGAGCGTTATGGTCTGATCTGGACGTCGTTGATGTCCTTGGAGGAAAATATTCCGGCATTCCCCCGCTGGGATGATCCCGATTACGTAAATATTTTGCCGCCGAGCTTTGATATTGCTGGTTCTGCTGGACGCCAAATGGAAGGTTTCCTGGATGTGTCGCATTTTGCTTATGTGCATACGGAAACGTTCGGCGACCGCAACAACACCGAGGTGCCGCAATATAAGGTAAAGCGGGAAGGGCAGGAGCTGCTTGCGGAATATTGGAGCACCGTCAGCAACTATGGCAAGGGACAGGATAATCCGGCACCTGATGACTTTATGTGGCTGCGTGAATTCCGTGTATTTCCGCCGTTCGCAGCATCGCTCACCGTATATTTTCCAGATGAGGGGAAATTAAATATTTTAAACTGCGCATCTCCGGTATCGGCCCGATATACAAGGCTTTTCTGCCCAATATCGCGTAATTTTGATAAAACTGCTCCGATTCAAGATACGATTGATTTTAACCTAAAGGTGTTCCAAGAGGATGCCGAAATGGTCGAAGCACAGACACCGGAGGATTTGCCGCTCAATCTTCAGGCAGAAGCGCATATTCCGGCAGACCGGACCTCGATTGCTTACCGCCAGCTGTTGACCGAGCTGGGTCTTGGCAAAAACTACACATCTTAATACCTTTATATAATAAGATTTGTTATCGAGTAGGAAACAAGAGCTGGCCTTGGGGGCTGGCTCTTTTCCTGTTTTGTGGCGAGTTCATTTGCGATTGTGCTTTTTTGAGCAAGAAAGCAGATTTTCCGCTGCTGCTAATGATAAAGTAATAGAGAATGAGATTTGATGCCGACTTTGGAGATGACAACTTGAGAAAATTGAGTCTTTATTATTTCTTTTATTATTTGGCTGCGTCATCCTTTGGTCCGTACATTAGCATTTATTTAAGCGAGAAGGGGATTAGCCTCATAAGCATTGGCTTGATTTTGTCGATGCTTTCGCTTACAGGCATCCTCGCTCAGCCGATTATGGGGATTTTAAATGATCGATTATCTGACCCCAGACGTATTGTGCTGCTATGCCTGCTGCTCATGCCTTTATTTGCTTTTGGCTATTATTATTTTGATACGGTCTTTGCGCTGTGCCTGGTGTCTTTCTTCTATGCCATGTTCCAATCGTCCTCTGCTCCTTTGAGCGATGTGCTGACGGTTGAAATCGCTAACAGCCAAGGCTTCTCCTTTGGCAGCATAAGACTATGGGGTGCGCTGAGCTTTGCGCTCGGCTCGTTCATTACCGGATTCGTGTATGGAAAAATCGGATATGGCGCCAGCTTTATTAGCTACGCTCTGTTGATGGTATTGGCGCTCGTTACGTTCTATACCGTCCCATATAAGGCTGTGATGAGAGCTAAAGTGTCCTTGAAGCAGCATGCTTCGCAAATCTTGAAGCACCAAAGCTTTTTGACTTTTGTGCTGTTCAGCTTTCTCATCGCTACGTCGATTGCGATTAATTTTAACTTCCTCCCGATTTACTTCAAGGAGGCAGGCTTTGATAAAGGCTGGATTGGGGCAGCCTACAGCATTGCCGCCATTATTGAGGTTCCAATGTTCTGGTTCGCGGTTAAGCTGCATAGGCGCTTTGGCTTAATTCCAATGATGATGCTGGCGGCTCTATGCTATAGCTTGAAATGCCTCGTTATGGCTTTCTCTACTCAGGTGGGGCTGGTGCTTGCCGTGCAGCTGTTTGATGGCATCGCCTTTGCGTTCATGGCAAGCGCTTCGGTTGAGGTGATTAACCGCTATGCGCCGAGCTATGCCAAAGCGACGTATCAGACCTTATTTGTGGCACTTACTTCCGGCATTGGAGGCATTATCGGCAGTGCCTTGGGCGGTGTGGTCATTGCGCATTGGGGCGTCAACCGGTTGTATTTGTTGATGTTCAGCTTGTGCTTTATTGCACTGGTCGGTTTTACGGCAAGGCGCAGGCAGCTTGAGCCCCGCTCTGACGGGCCGGTAAACCAAGAAGGAGAAATGATTCCTTCATAAAAAATAGAGCAGATGCCCGGAAGCCAATCGGGGCTTGCTACTTCGGGCTATTTCCGAAAGCATCCGCTCTCGCCATTAGGGCTAATTCTTTGGAGCCGAAATCATAGCTTTCAGGTTGTCTTCCTGGTACTTGTCCATACCAGAGAAAACGGCAGTATAATAAATATTGTCCTGCTTCCACAAGTAATAAGGCGTCGTAGGTGATACGTAGATTTGGTTCTTGTCTTCATAAGCCGAAATTGCGACGCCATTTATCTCCAGATTCCGAGTGAGCGTGAGCTTGGATGTGTCGAAAAGCGGCTCCTTGCTCTGATAAAGCGAGAAAGTATCCTCTATATTATAGATTGAAGAATCGTACGATGCGCGATAGGTTGTCCATAGAGCGTCGGTCGCTTGTCTGAACGCATACTCCGTATTCTGATCGCCGGCCCTAAGTAATATCGAACCGCTCAGCTTAAGCCCCGACAATTCCAAAGGGATTTTCACCGAAAAGTCGAGAATGTTTTCCGCCGCAAGCAAATCCTTTTCATCATAAAGAGGAAACGAGTTTCCAGCTCCATCGTAGCGGACATGCTTAGCTTCTTGCGGTATAACAAAGGATTTCACCATTTTTGTGAGCTCTTCTTGCGAAATATACTCGCTATAATAATCGATTGCGTACCATATATTGTCATCCTGCCAGTAGAAGCTTGTACCCGTTTCTGGCCTTTGCTTATCGCGTCTATTATCCGTGAATAAAGTGCCTTTGACATCGCCGATCGTCATCGTTTCCTGTCGGTACTGAGGAGTCTCGTTTGCACTTTGGGGATATTGAGCCGCCCCCCGTAATTGATTGTGCTCCAACAAATTGCCATTTCCCATAGAAGCTTTGACTTCTATAATTTGTTTGTTTTTTTTGCCAAAGTTAGATACAAAAGTAAAGGATGCTACATCAATAAGATCGTCATCGTTGGCGCTGGTGAAATTTTTAGAATATAATACATTCTCGAACTGATAACCTTCAGGAAGATAATCCGGTATTTTAAAGTTATATTTCGGAAAATCGAGTGCCCGGTCGAGACTATGAAACCATCTGAATGAATCGTTGTACATAGGATATAGATCCAAACTAGGGTTTGCTGCTTGAGTAACCATAGCGAGCTCGGCACCCTTCTCTGGATCCGATGCATTGGTAAGCAAGATGGCGCTCAAGACAATAACCGAGAGAATAGCAGCGGCGGAGAGCTTGTACGAACCTTTTTTAAAGTTGGCGATCATTATCATTCTCCGTTTTGCTTCATTTTTGTTGTCCCCAAAATACGATAGGTTGACCCGAGAAGAGGGGGAATGGGCAAATAAACGCGACAGCATGAGTAAGGTTCTGCCATAGGACAAAGCTTCATGCTCGCCCAGTGCTTCAAGAACACGCGCGTCGCAGGCCACCTCCTGATCGGCTTTCATCTTCCTTACGGAAAGCCACACCAAAGGGTTGTACCAATGCATTCCTACGGAAAGAGTCCACAGGGAGTTGAACCATAAGTCCTTACGTTTGTAGTGGATGAGTTCATGCATCAGGATATGCGTTAGCTGGTTTGAATCGGCGATCGTGCTAATATCCTCGGGCAAATAAATCCGCGGCTTCCATAAACCATAAAGACAAGGGCTACGAAGATGGCTTGTTTCATAGACGTATATTCTTTTTTTTATGTTCAGCTTCTGTTGGCACGTCTCAAGAGCCATGAGTACTTCAGCTTCCTCGATTTTCACTGAGTTTCCGACTATTTTCCTGAAAATCAGCACGCTAAACAGGTAATATCCACCCAAGCATAGAAGCCCTATAAGCCATACAAGCGAGCCTATCGATAGCCAAGTCATTCCATGCGTGCTTTCTGAAATATGGTCTTGAGAAGAACGTGTTGCGACTGAAGATTCTGTTTCGTCTGCTTGGTTCGTGTTGAACTTGGGAGGCTGTTTATTTATATCCATATCATTGGAATTAATTTCCGTGTCAGTGCCGATCTTAGTAAAGGGAGTGAGCTGCGTACTCTTCTGAACTGAATTCCATTCCAGCGGGAACGTTTGCGGCAGCACATTAAACAAGCTTAACTGACTCTGGGGAGCAATGGGAACCAGCAGCTTAATTAACACAATAAACCACAATATATGGATAACTCTAGGTTTAAGGTGCTTTTGGAACAGCTTCCTAATCAAGAGTAGTATGAATAGGATTATCGTCGATACCGCTGACGCAGTGAACAGAAGAGAAAAGACTGTTTCCAGATACTTCATAGCTTCTTCTTGTTCTCCAATATTTGTTGAAGCTCCTCAATATCTTTATCCGATAGTGTCTCTTCTTCGAGAAATTTCGCGCACATCATCCCTACTGCTCCCTTATAAACTCTATTCAGAAATGAACGATTCTCGGCTTTTAAGTATTCATCATGCGAAACCAGCGGATAGTAGAGGTAGTTCCGGCCGGACTTCTCGAATCGAATCGCTTTTTTCTTGTGAAGCCTATTCAGGAAGGTTTTAATCGTCTGGTCTGACCAATGCATTTGTTGGGTTAATTTGAAAATAATCTCACTGGCGGACAAAGGCTCCTTTTGCCAGAGGAGCTTCATCACTTCGCTTTCGGCCTCGGTAATGTGTGGGGACTCGTGCATCGTATTCACCCTTCTTTATTTTATTTGTTTACACCTGTAAACGATATTTAAAGTTTACAAGTGTAAACGAAACGTGTCAAGAATAAATCGTGATCTCCGAAGTAAGGCCTGTAAAGACAGAAAAATAAGGCAAATACGCTAGCGGAGCTTGCATTTAGCGCTTATTTGAAGGACAATGGCTTCATTGTTCTGGAAACGATTGCAGTAATGCAAGAGACTGAGCTCTGTACGGTTGACTGTTAAGGCGGGCGATAGCGGAGACGTGGCATAATGAGCCGGAATGGATGTCGCAGCTGCGCTGCAGATTAGAGCAGTCGCTTAAGGAAGCGGAAGCTTCCTTCGGAAAAGAAATTGATTAGAGGGAGCTGGTTTAGCATGAACATTTTAATTACAGGAGCAGGGCGAGGACTTGGCTATGAGCTGACGAGCGAGGCGCTGGAGCGCGGACATTCGGTTGTTGCGGGTGTTCGATCGCCAAATGAGCCTAATGAGAAGCTGTCGGCACTTGCGGAAAAATATGGTGAGCGGCTATCACTTGTGGAGCTGGATGTCACAAATGAGGAAGGCATTGCAACGCTTGCTTCACAATTGAAGGAGCAGAATGTGAGCCTTGGAGCGATCATCAATAATGCAGCGATTCTCAATTCTCGAAATACACACATCGAACAGTTGGATTTTAAGGAAGTGGCACTGACGATGGATATTAATGTATATGGGCCTATGCGTGTCGTGAAGCATTTGCTGCCTTTATTAACGGAGAAGGACGCTGCCATTTTTAATATTTCTTCTGAAGCGGGCAGCATTACGCATGCTTATCCAGGGGATTATCCGTATGCGATATCCAAAACAGCGCTCAATATGTTCACGCAGCAGCTTCATGTATATTTGCAGAAGCGGGGCATTCAGGTGCTCAGTATTCATCCCGGCTGGATGCGGACGGATATGGGCGGTGGAGAGGCACCGCTGGATGCGAGCCATAGCGCGCGCGGCATTATTGGGCTATTGGAGCAGCGCCGCACGCCGGACGGCCGCTTTATGTTCGTTGATCATGAAGGAAATTCAATGCCGATATAGAAAGTCGGAATTGGTTGTTGACAAATAACGGATATCAGCTATACTAGCATTAATTATTTGGTATGCGTAACTGGCGAAAACGTAGAGCACTACGGGGGAGCGCATATATCATAGCAGCCGTTCGCCTGGGCAAAGTATTTGGTCATCTGACCAAATACTTTTCTATTTTAAAATATAAGAATGTATAAGTTTCCCCCTTATACTCCGCTTATATTTCACCGCGAAACGTTAGCTTTACCACCAGAGGACGGCGACAGCCGTTTGCGCTTGAGGAGAGGGCAAAATGAAGCAGACGAGAAATGTAGCAGTGTTAGTTTATGAGAGAGTGGATACACTTGATTTTGCTGGTCCATTCGATATATTCGCCATCTCAAGTGGAAAGGACCGAGATTTTAACGTATACACGGTTGGCGAGACGAAGAAAGCTTTGCTTACGCTTAGCGGAATTGCGATCACACCGGCGCATAGCTTCGAGGATTGTCCTGTGCCTGATCTATTAATCGTTCCTGGTGGCATGGGCTCGCGTACGGAGATTCATAATGAGAAGCTTACGAGCTGGATTCGCCAAACGGCACAGCAAGCTGAGCTTATTTTATCTGTATGCACAGGAGCGCTGCTGCTGGCCAAAGCTAATTTGCTGGATGGACTGCGGATTACAACGAACCGCCGGGCGCTTGATCTGCTGCGTGAGCTTGCTCCTTCCAGTGTGACGATTGTTGAGAACGTGCGCTATGTGGATAACGGAAAAATCGTCATGTCCGCAGGAGTGACGGCTGGCATGGATGCTGCACTTTATGTTGTGGCAAGGCTGCATGGTCAGGGGCGGGCTGAGCAAACAGCAGCTATTATTGAATATGATTGGCATGAAGAGAAAGGGCAAAACTGCCTCCACTTGGCAGTGTCTGCCTCAAAAGCCGAGCTTGAAATGAAACAGGCTACATCTGATGATCTGGAAGCGATGCTTCGTTTATACAAGGAAGCAGCCCGCTGGATATATGAGGCGAAGGGCTTGCGCCAGTGGAGCGAGGATTCTTTTACAATGGCATATTTGGAGAGATTTATTAGGGAAAAAGAAGTATTCGTCGCTTACCTGCAGGGCGAGCTTGCGGGCTGTTTTTCGGTCGAATGGGATGACGAGCCGATTTGGGGAGAGCAATATCATACGGATGCCGGTTATGTGCATCGGCTGGCTGTAGCGCGCAGCATCAAGGGGCAAGGTATTGGCGGTCAACTGCTCGCTTGGTCGGAAGCCTATATTCGTGGGCGTGGAAAATCCTGGATGCGTCTCGATTGCATGGCAGCAAATCCGTCACTTAACGCCTTTTATGTCAGCCAAGGCTTGACTTTATGCGGCAGATACGATGCAGAGGGCTGGAGCGCAAATTTATATGAGAAAAAGCTGTAACCGTCTATGAAGGGGGAATGCTAGAGCGGCCTCCGGAGGGGGAACGGTTATGGGTACACAAAAAGGAAGCGCTCGACTTGCCTATGCAAGATGGGTTCAAGCGGCGCTTCCCCTTATTTTTATTCCCGGTGTATTTGAGCATGATTCTTTATGGAACGCAGTCAAAAAGCAGACAAATAATGAGCAATTAAGTTATTATCCACTATAAAGAGCTTCTTTATACCAAGCAGGAAGGCTTATGCATTCCCTGATGACTGCTTTGCCTCGGTTAAGTAATAGAGAAAGGCAACCACTGGCAGAGCGATACCGATCAGGGAAGCTAAAGCCCATCCGCCATAAGCATAGGCCCATCCTCCCAAAAAGGACCCCACGGCTCCGCCGATGAAGAAAATGGACATGAACAGACCATTAAGGCGTCCCCGCATCTCACTGCCTAGCGAATAGATAACGCGCTGGCCCAATACGAGATTTCCAGACACTCCCATATCCAAAACGATAGCGGCAACCAGCAGTAACGCCAGAGCGGCGAAAGAATCCCCGCGCACGAGATAGGCAGTTAAAAAGGAAAGGGCAGAAATCGCAATCGCGATGCCGCTCAGTAATTTAGTCAAGCCACGATCAGCTAGTCTGCCGGCAATAGGTGCTGCTATGGCTCCTGCTACACCAGCAAGAGCGAATAAAGCGATGCCTTGCTGGGTTAAATGAAAATATTCAGATAAACGCAGCGGAATGACGGTCCAAAACAAACTAAAGGAGCCAAATAAACAAGCTTGATAAAAGGCGCGGCGACGCAAAATAGGCGTTGCTTTCAACAGCGAGCCTAAAGAGCGAATCAATGCTCCATATTGGAGGGATGGTGCTGGTTTCCGCTGTGGAAGCGCACGGGATAGAACAATTGCGAGCATTGTAATCATGATAGCAGATAAAATAAAAACGGCTCTCCAGCCCAAGTATTCCGTCACGAGACTGGCTAAAGGACGAGCAAACATAATGCCTAGCAGCAGACCGCTCATCACATTGCCCACAACACGTCCGCGCTGCTCCTCCGCTGCCAGAAAAGTGGCATAGGGGACGAGAATTTGCGCAGCAACCGAGCCTATTCCTATAAATAAAGCAGAGGCTAGAAAGGTCGCTGTATGAGTGGCGAATATAGTTCCGATTAGCGCGATAATGACGACAACTAATGAGGTGATGACTAGGCGGCGATTTTCAATCAGATCACTGAGCGGGACGATAAATAGTAGACCGATAACATAACCGACTTGAGTTAGCGTTACAATTAACCCTGCTGCCCCTAGCGGTATTCCGATGGAGGCGCTAATCGGCCCGATTAACGTCTGGGCATAATAAAGATTTGCCACGATGAGGCCGCAAGCAGCGGCAAGAAGAAACATAAGCCAGTTCGGAATGGATTTGTCCTTGGACCGTAAGTTGTTCATAATAACCTGCCTTCTTTCCGTTCAAATGGAGGTGTCAATCCTTTTTTTCTTTATGGCTATATTATATACTATACGTACAGTATTTAAAATGTTTTTTTTCAACGTGCCCAAAATTTTATATAATGTAAAGAAAGTCCACAAAAGGAGCTATGACCATTGCATACAAAAAGAGGGAGACCTCGCAACATTGAAGCGGAGCGTGCTATTTTAACAGCCTCCTACAACCTGCTGCTTGAAATCGGATTTGGCGGCGTTACCGTTGAGAAAATTGCCGAGCAGGCACAGGTGAGCAAAGCTACGATTTATAAATGGTGGCCCAATAAAGGAGCCGTTGTAATGGCGGGTTTTATGTATGCCATATCGGCAAGGCTGCCGATACCGGATACGGGTACTGTATATGAAGATGTTTTGCTGCATGCGACTAATTTATCCCGATTTTTAACGAGTCGTGAAGGAGCGGTCATTACGGAAATTATCGGAGAGGGGCAATTTGATGCGAAGCTCGCAGTCGCGCTGCGGGAGGAATATGTCCGTCCGCGCCGCTCCGAAGCAAGGCAGCTGCTCATGCGAGGGGTAGAGCGCGGGGAACTAAAGCGGGAGCTGGATATCGAATTGGGTATTGATTTGCTTTATGGACCGATTTTTTATCGCTTGCTAGTTACAGGGGACGGGCTGGAGGACAGCATCATTAAATCCTTAATAACGGGCGCTTTCGAAGGAATCAAACAAGAGAGGGTGGAGTAGACTGCCAGCACAATGGGATGAAAAGCTTGCTGTAATCGCTCAGTCTCATCTAAATTGCTTGCGATATTGGCCCGGCGTCTGGCCGACTCTTTTCTTGAAAAGCGCATTAAACGAATCAATGTGGCTATAGCCGACCATTTCGGCAATCGTACTAATTTTAAGCTGTGTTAAGCGCAAATGCTCACAGCTTTTTTGTATGCGCAGTTGGTTCAAATAGTTTCCAAACGTTTGTCCGGTGTGCTGGAGAAACAGCCGCTGCAAATGCCGGACGCTCCAGCCGGACCTTGTGGCAAGCTTCGCGAGTGTCAATTCTTCATGCACATGCTGCTCCATAAATTGAACGAGCATGTTGAAGTGGGAGACATCCTTTATGATCAACGGGCGATCGTCGCTTCGCAGTCGGTGAAGGGTAATGATCAATTGCAGGAGAAGCGTGTTTAGATAAGTGCTCGCTCCCGCTGCCGAGAAGGAAAATTCCTGATGCATGGCAACGAGCAGTTTTTCAATTGAGCCATCGCGATCCTGAATCGAATGATAGGTGACTTGTTTATTTTGCAGCTCATCTAAATATTGCTCCAGCAGCGGATCGTTGAACAAGGTGGACAACGCAAGCAGCAGCTGCGGCGCAAATAAGCAATTATATACGATGAGCGGATGCTCGGATCGATCCGATGAAGAAGGCCTGAATACATGGGGAACGCCGATCGGTATGGTGAAAAATAGTCCTTTGCTCACGGCAACAATATCGTCTCCAATGTGATGAAAGCCTTTTCCTTCAGCAACAAAGCTGAATTCTATAAAATCATGGGCATGGAGGGGGACATTGAAATCCTCTGAGCAGCGATTAACAAAAATCAGAAGCTGATTGCCAAAAAAATGCTCGCCTTTAAACCACTGCACAGGTTTCTTCATGACATGCTCCCCTTTAATTGGATGGCTGAATGACCGGGATATTTTGGCCGTTTCACAAGGATTTTTTATAGAAATGGACGCTATAATTATACGATAACAGGGTAAGTGATGAACAGCAGCTTTTCCTGATTAGAGGAGGTCGCCTCATGGTCCAGATCGTAAAAGTCAGATGTGAATATTTGAAAAATCCGCTTGGTATAGATGTGCTGCATCCTAGAATTAGCTGGCAAATTCAAGCGGAGGAAAGAGGCATTCAGCAGCAGGCCTACCAGCTGCAAGTTTCATTGGAGCCAGAATTCGGGCAAGTTTTATGGGATTCTGGCCGGAACGCTTCCGGTCAATCCGTTCATGTCGTGCTGGATCAAATTGAGCTGCAAGCGCGCACGCGTTATTTTTACCGGGTAAAGGTGTGGGTCCACGAGCAGCATTTGGAAGGCAGTGATTGGTCGGAAACGGCGTATTTTGAAACCGGTCTCATGGACTACAGCCGGTGGACGGCGGAGTGGATTAGCGCACCATCCGTTTTGGCTGCGAGGGATGAGGATGCGGAGCGCTGTCCTCTGCTCAGAACCTTTGTCACCGTTGAAAAACCGGTCAAAAGCGCCCGAATTTACGCTACGGCGCTAGGCATGTATGAGCTGCAATGGAATGGCAATCGCATTGGCGACCACTATTTTACACCGGGGTGGACCAGCTACGGCAAACGGCTGCAATATCAGGTGTACGATGTAACGGATCAGTTGGGAGTTGGTACGCATGCAATTGGCGCGCTGCTCGGCAATGGCTGGTACAAAGGGGAGCTTGGATGGACGCAGGAAAAAGAAACCTATGGTTCGCGCGCGGCGCTGCTCTTCCAGCTTCATATCGGCTATGAGGACGGCACGGAGGACGTTGTCGTGTCAGGCAGCGATTGGCAAGCGGCGGGAAGCGCAATTCTGATGTCCGAAATGTATCATGGAGAGCGCTACGACGCCCGGCTGGAGTTGGAGTGGCATAGTGGGCAAGCGACCGATTCAGACGTCTGGCAATCAGTTGAAATCATTACACATTCTAAATCGATTATAACCCAGCAGGTAAATGAACCTGTTCGCCCGGCTGAAATACTTAAGCCGATTGCTGTGCTCCAAACGCCTGAGGGCGATACGGTGCTTGATTTTGGCCAAAACATGGTCGGATGGGTGAAATTCGAGGTCGAAGGCGCCGCCGGGCATGTGGTTGAATTGCAGCATGCCGAGGTGCTGGATCAGGCTGGAAATTTCTATATGGGCAATATTCGCAAGGCCGAGCAGCGCATCCAGTATACGTTGAAAGGGAACGGGAAGGAGACGTTTGAGCCGCATTTCACCTTTCAAGGCTTCCGTTATGTGTTGCTGACAGGGTTTAAAGCGCCAATCAAGCTTGAAGCTTTCAGTGGCATTGTGCTGCATTCGGATATGGAGCGTACAGGTTTTTTTGAATGCTCGGATGCCAAGGTGAACCAGCTGCATCATAATATCGTCTGGGGACAAAAAGGCAATTTTGTCGATGTGCCGACCGATTGCCCGCAGCGCGACGAGCGGCTTGGCTGGACGGGAGATGCACAGATGTTCATTCGAACAGCTTCGTATGTGATGAATGTTGCCCCATTTTTCACTAAATGGCTGCTAGATCTGAAAGCCGACCAGACGCCAGAAGGGGGCATTCCGTTCTACATCCCTAATCTGAAGCCTGAGTTTTCCGAAGGCTGGGGGGATACGAGCCATTCCTCTGCGGCCTGGGGTGATGCGGCGGTCATCTGTCCATGGACGCTGTATGAAGCGTATGGCGATACAAGGCTGCTGGAGGCCCAATATGACAGCATGAACCAATGGATTCAGTATATTTTTGAGCAGGGCAGCGATCCTTATTTGTGGAATACCGGTTTCCACTTTGGTGATTGGCTCGGGCTTGATTCCAAGGCGGACAGCTATGTCGGGGCAACGGATAGGGATTTTGTTGCAACGGCCTATTACGCATATTCGGTATCGCTCGTTGCCAAAGCGGCTAAAGCATTAGGGAAGGCAGCGGAGCTGGAACGCCTTGCGTCATGGCATGAGAAAATTATTGCCGCATTCCAGCATGAGTTTCTAACCCCGTCCGGGCGGTTGTCTGTTCCGACACAAACGGCGCAGGTTCTGGCGCTGCGCTTCGGCCTCGTGTCGGGGACGGCGAAAGAGAAGGCGGAGTATAAGCTTGCGGAGCTGTTAAAGGAACAAAATGACCATCTGACGACAGGCTTTGTAGGCACACCGTACTTAAATCCTGTGCTTAGCGAAGCTGGGCGCAATGATTTAGCTTATCGCTTGCTGCTGCAGGAGGATTATCCATCCTGGCTCTATCAAATTACGAAAGGCGCCACGACGATTTGGGAGCATTGGGATGGCATCAAGGAGGACGGCAGCTTCTGGAGCGCGGATATGAACTCCTTCAACCATTATGCCTATGGCGCAATCGGAGAATGGCTGTACAGCTACGTGGCTGGCATTCAGCCAGATGAGGAGCAGCCGGGATTCAAGCATGTGAAAATCAGCCCGCAGCCGGGTCCGGGTTTGACATGGGCCGAAGCGAGGCTTATGACGATGTACGGAATGGTTGTTTCCTCCTGGTGCCGCAATGAGGCAGGTCGAATGGAAATTCAGGTGACCGTGCCAGGCAATGCCCATGCAACGCTCAAGCTACCAGGAGTGCAAACGGCGGCCCATGTGCTTGAAAATGGAATTGCGCTTGCGCAAGCAGCGGGTATAACCGCGATTCATGAAGAAGCGGGTAGCGTCACGCTTGCGCTAGGCTCCGGACAATATCACTTCACTTACGACGGCCATTGATAGGTTGTTATAATGGCCGGCGAGTAGGTGTTGTTACAAAAATCCATGGAGAAACACTTTGATTATATTGATTTTCTCAGTTATAATTATGTATTGATTATACGATGAAAACTCATATTTTCAGCGTGAAGCACAGCGATGTTTATGCTGACAGCCTATAAATGGATAGGAGTGAACGCCCATATGAACGTCATGGCTCGATTGAAGGAAGAGACTGCTGTAAATCACAAGCAGATCGAAGACAACCGCTTTGCCAAAGCCATTATGAATCAAACTTTAAACGTAACGGACTACTCCCTTTACCTACAGAAGTTTTACGGTTTTATTAAGCCTGTTGAACGCCATATTGCTGCTCTATCAGAAGCGCAAAACGTACAGGAGCTTGGTGAATTTATTCAAAACCGCGCCAAATCCCCGCTGTTGGAACGCGATTTGCTTGTACTTGGTTTAAGTGAGGAGCAGGTGCAGCAGCTTCCAGAATGCGAGCAGCTTCCACAGCTTGCTACTGTCGCTGCCGTGCTAGGTTATATGTACGTCATTGAAGGTTCTACAATGGGCGGCCAAATTATTACGAAGCAGGTCCGCAAATTTTTGCCGCTTACAGAGGATGTAAGTGAGGGAACGGCCTATTTTAACGCCTATGGTTCTGAAACTCGGGCAAAATGGGCAGAGTTCAGCCAATTTGTCACGCAGTCTGTATTATCGGAAGAAGAAGCCAATCAAGTCGTTGAGTCAGCGAAGCAAACGTTTTTGACTCTGGAGGTTTGGTTTAATGCTTAACAGAAAGAGCGATTCACCTGCCTTGAACCGCACGTTATTGACAGGTGAGGACTTTATCACCCAAGAAGCGTTAGACTTGACGAATTGCGATAGAGAACCCATACATATTCCGGGTTACATTCAGCCGCATGGTGTACTGCTAGCAGCCATACTGGATGCAAACAACGAAATTGTACAATGCAGCCGGAACACGAACGATATGCTGGGCAGATCCCCAGAGGAATTGCTCGGAAGCTCCTTGTCAGCGCTAATTGGGCAATCCTGTGTCAGGGAGATTTTGGAACGAGAGCTGGTAGCCTCTAACACATCTGACTTGAATTATTTAAATGTAACGATTGAAGTCGGCGGGAAACCGTCCGACTTTTTCTGTATTGTGCATGAAAGTGAAGGGCTTGTCATCGTGGAATTGGAGCCTGTATCAGAAGATACGGCGCCGGAGCATGATGATTTTGGCTGGATTCGCCATTTTTTCGGAAAGCTTAAGCAGGCAGACAGCCGAGCAGCAGGAAGCCAGATCGCTGCTGAAGAAATTAGGAAAATATTAGATTATAACCGGGTTATGGTCTATGAATTTGATAAAGATTGGAATGGAAAGGTCATTGCCGAGTCCAAGGATAACGGATTGGAGTCGTTTTTAGGCCACCATTATCCCGCTTCGGATATTCCAAAGCAGGCGCGGGAGCTGTATTTAAGAAACTGGCTGCGGGTCATTGTAGATGTAGGCTATGCTCCCGTGGAAATTGTCCCCGCCACACAGCCGCTATCAGGCAAGCCGCTTAATCTGAGCTTGTCTGTTTTGCGGAGTGTATCGCCCTTGCATATTGAATATTTGCAGAATATGGGCGTGGGGGCCACGATGACCATATCGCTTATTCATAATAATCAGCTATGGGGATTAATGACTTGCCATCATTATTCGCGCAAATATATTTCTCATCGCGTCCGCAATTTGTGCAATTTTCTCGGCTCCTTTTTTTCCAGTGAATTGTTTCAGCGGCAGCAGCTTGATGAATACGAACGAGAGGCTAGGCTGCGGAAGTGGGCTTCTCAGCTGGCCAGCGTTTTTGTAGGAGATCATAATGCGGTACGCATTATTGATCAATTAAAGCAGGAGGAGTCTCTACTGCTGAATTTGATGAACGCTACAGGTGCAGCTGTCCGCTACCAGGATAAATGGCTTTTGCTTGGAGATACCCCCGAAGTGCCGCAGGTGAAGGTGCTTGCCGAATGGCTTGCTGAGCAATCGCAGGACCATGTGTATGAGACTTCCCGTCTGAGCACCGTATTTGACCCTGCCAAAAACTATAAGGATATCGCATCAGGTGCCCTTTATTTGGCGTTGTCTCCGGGGCACGAGAGCTTCATTATTTGGTTGAGACCGGAGCAGCTGCAAGTCGTTCATTGGGCCGGTGATCCGGCAAAAGCTGTCGTTCAGGATGAAGATGGCATTCGTTTGTCACCGCGAAAATCGTTTGAAAAATGGCGGCAGGTCGTTGAATCAACAGCGCTTTCCTGGTCTGAGCAAGAGCTGCGCATGCTTCCGGAGCTTAAGAGCATTGTCATGAGGCATACGGAGGAGGAGCTGCGTCAAACCCAATATTTAGCGATGCATAATTCCGCCATCGTTCGAAAAAACGAACAGCGCTACATCCAGCTTATGGAAGCCTCGCCAGTGCCATTTTTCACCTTGACCGATCAACAATTTGTATATGCGAACAGCCAGGCGGCGAGGTTGCTCGGGGAAGAAACGGCGAAATCGCTTATGGGGCGAGCATTTATGACTTTCGTTCATGAAAGCTCGCAGGCAGAGCTAGAAACGCAGCTTCAAAATTTGGAGCAGGACACGCTGAACGTAGCGACCATTCATAGTCGAATGAACAAAGCGGATGGACAGATCATTGGCCTGGAGCTTATGCTTGTATCCGTCGTATATGCGGGAGAGCATTCGATTATGGCAATTGCAAGAGAGCATGAGACGGATGCCAATTTGGAAAATGTATTTTCGGATATGAAATCGCAGTTGGAAACCCTCACGACCATCGATCCGTTAACCGAGCTGCCTAATCGGCAAGCCCTATATAAAGAGCTTGCTGCAGATGTGGGGCATGCGGTGGCAGAAAAACATGAAGTGGCGCTTCTAATGGTAGACATCGATGATCTCCGTATTTATAATGCGCTGCAGGGCTTTAGCGTTGGTGATTCTTGTCTGCAATATATTGCCGATTTGCTTTCCGTGATGGGCAAACAAGGAGAAGCAGTTGCGGGTAGACTGGACGGCGGCACGTTTTTGCTAAAGCTGGAAAATACGAATGCGGAGCGGGTCTTGGGCATTGCGGAGGAGATTCTTTCCGGTGTGAGGGCGATGCAGCTGCCGATTTCCAATGGCGATATGAATGGTTTTGTGACCGTCAGTATCGGAGCTGCCATTATGGCGCCATCAAAGTTGAATGACGATTTGCTGCTGGTGGCTAAAGCTGAATCGGCGCTTTACGAAGCAAAGAAAGCGGGAAAAAACCGGGTTGTGCTGGAGCGCTAATCTTTAACTGGGATGATGAATAAAAATTAGAATTTGATCCGAGTATCAAGTTCTTTTTTTATGCAGGTCTTTAAATAGAAAATATTGGATATTAAAGGAGAGTTAAAGTTGGAAAACGTTGGACAGCGGATTGGGGAAAGTTCACAGGTGCTGGAAGGAAAAGCGGTCATTTCCGCATTGGAGCAGTCTCTGGCTATGATTGAGTTTAATTTGCAAGGAGAGGTGTTATGGGCTAATGATCATTTTGCCCAAGCATTAGGTTATGAGGTCGAAGAATTGTCAGGGAAAAATCACCGGGCGTTTTGCAAGCCTGATTTTGCAAATAGCTATGCATATACGCAGTTCTGGAATAATTTGCGTAAGGGCATCGCTTTTCAGGAAAAAATTGTTCGCGTAGCGAAAAATGGCAGCAGCATCTTGCTTGAAGCGACGTATATGCCTGTGCGCAATGAAGAGGGCAAGGCAGTGGCTGTTCTTAAAGTAGCGACAGACATTTCGGCCCGTGAGCAAGCTGTCGCTCAAATTACGAACGAATTGCAGCTTATGGCAGCAGATTTGCTGGAACGGACTAGAATAGGCATTAATCGCAGCGAGCAAGTCGCTTCTGTAATCGAGCATGTTGTCAACGATAATGAGATCCAAATTGATTTTCTGCAAACACTGGAGCAGCAAACACAAGCTGTGCGGGGCATCGTTCAGACGATACGCGATTTTGCAGCACAGACTAATTTGCTCGCTTTAAACGCGGCGATTGAAGCGGCGCATGCTGGCGAGCATGGGCGCGGGTTTAATATTGTTGCGATGGAGGTCAAAAAGCTTGCCCAGCATGTGCAGGAGGCAGCGAGCGAAATTCAGCATTCACTGGAGGGCATTTCGCAGCAAGTAGGGAAGGTTAGTGGGAGCTCAAAGAGCTCCAGAGCAGCGATTGCCAGCAGCCAGCAGGAAATTAGAATGGCTGTAGGCGATTTTGCCGGAATTAGCGAAGCGGCAGGGCATTTAGATGAGCAGGCTAAAGTGTTAAATCAGATGCTGTAAGTCGTTAGTAAATGAATTTTTTAGTTCAAAAGCGAAAACACCCATGATGGATGTCATGAGTGTTTTTTGCATGGAACGAAGTGAGAGATTATTTAATATACACAAAGTCGGAATTATGCTACTCAAGTCGGAAGTTTAGCATTGTTTCCATAGGTTAGAGTAAGCTATAATCAAAAATTAAAATAAGCGCAAGGGGGCTAATTATGAGACCGTCTCATCGACAATGGCAGTTTTCCATCTATAAGCGGTTAATCATAGCCTTTATCGTGGCCACCATTCCGATTTATATTTTGGCAGGCATCTTGTACAGCTGGGCGACGGGCATGCTTAGACAGGATATCGTAAATTCGGCTGAAACGCAGTCTGAGAACTACATTAGGGAGTTAAATGGAACGTTTAAGCGCTTTAATTCCCTGCAATACGATATGATGAACGACATGTATTTGGTTCAGCTCGTTAATGCGTACGATATTTTAGAATCCTATCGAAAAATCGAGTTAATTAACTTTCTCCGCGCAAAGCTTGTTTCTATTCGGAACAGCAGCGACTTAATCTTTGACGTTCGGTTGTATTTATCATCGATTAATGTGGAAATATCCGCGGTTGACGGGTATGGTGAGCTAAAGAAAAACGCGGTTCCGACAGAAAAACTGCAAAATCCCTATAATGTAATCTCCTACAACAATAAGCTGCTTATCGTCGCTTTTCCGCTTGATAGCTCGCTTAGTGGGGCACCGAAGCTTGTCGTGGAAATCGAATTACGGGCTACCGAGCTGAAGCGGAGTCTAACGGCTGCAGTAGAACGCGACTTTACGGGGGCAATGGTGCTTAGCCTCAGCAGCAGCTCTGACAAGATCATATCTGTCAAGAAAACAGAGCTTTCTCCATTAATGGAACATAGCTATGCTTCGAACGTGGATGCGGAGAGACTGACGGAGGCTTCATTTGCCGACAAGGCTGAAGATTATATTTACGTGCGCTCCGTTGAACGCGAAAGCGGCATTTATTTGGATCATTTTCTGTACAAGCCAACCATGTTCCGTTCTGTCATTACGTATATTCAATGGTTTTGGTTGTTCTTTGCTGCCACCATTATTATGGTGGGGCTCTACCTCGTCTATATAAACCGGATCATAAACAAACCATTGGTTAAAATCGTGCGTGCGTTCAAACGAGTAGAGGAAGGAAATTTTGATCTTAATATTAGGCATCATAAGGATGATGAGTTTGGTTTTTTATATGAACGCTTTAATGAGATGCTGGTTAATCTCCAAATTTCAATCGATGAGGTGTACAACCAGCAAATCCATCGGCAGAATGCGGAGCTAAAGCAGCTGCAATCGCAAATCAATCCTCATTTTCTCTATAATTGCCTGTTCAGTATTATTCGGTTGATTAAGATGCAAAAAGAAGATGAGGCGGTGCAGTTTACGAATCAGCTCGCGAAATATTTTCAGTTTATTACACGCAATACAAGGGATACGGTCCCTTTAGAGAATGAAGCTGCGCATGCTCGAAACTATGTCATGTTACAGCTCACACGGTTCTCTGACCGGGTGACCATCGATTTTGGAGACATTCCGGAGAGAATGAAGCCAATATCCGTACCGCGCCTGATCATACAGCCGCTTGTCGAAAATGCATTTGTACACGGACTTGAAAATGTGACAGAGGGTGGTCTGCTGCGCGTTTCTTTTGTTGAGCAGGCAGGTAAAGCGATTATTGTGGTTGAAGACAACGGGGAAGCTAGCGAGGAAGGGCTGAAGAAGCTGCAGGAGCTGCTGTCAGAGGAGCAGGAGGCTGCAGAGGTTACCGCAACATTAAATGTGCATAGGAGACTGAGATACAGCTTTGGGCACGGAAGTGGTTTGCAGGTAGAAAGAAGCGAGCTTGGCGGCCTAAAGGTTAAAATGATCATTGAGTGGGACGGAGAGATGGCGTATGTACCGGATGCTGATCGTAGATGATGAAAAGCTGCTGCTCGATGGCTTGTATGAATTGTTTTTGGAGTCTGAAGGGCATCGGCTTGAGCTTTATAAGGCTTCTAGCGCAATAGAGGCATTGACCGTGATGTCGCAGAAAAGAATCGATATTTTAATGTCGGACATCAAAATGCCGAAAATGACCGGCTTGGAGCTGGGAGACAGAGTAAAGCAAAGCTGGCCGGAATGCAAGCTGATTTTCCTAACGGGCTTTGACGAATTTGACTATGTGCATCATGCCATAAACAATGGCGCCAAAAATTATATATTGAAATCGGAGGGAGACGAAGCGATCTTAGAGGCTGTTCGCCATACTGTGGCGGAGCTTGATGAGCAAATGGCTGTTGAATCCCTGCTCAAGCAGGCTCGGGAAGCGCAGCGACAGCAGGCCGTTCATCATCGGTCCTTGATGCTAGCTGATGTGCTTGATGGACTTCAGCCTTTAGAAGAGCTATCTGGGCCAACGATTGAGCTGTTCGGAATCAGGCTAATGGCGAATAAGCCGCTCATTATGGTGGCTGCGCGGCTGGATCTGGAGTCAAGTGCCTTGCGATTTTCTGAGAAAGAGCTGATGTTGACCGCACTTCATTCGGTCTGTGTCCGGTATTTATCGGGCTACGTAAATATGATGGATGTCGTTTATAATCGGGAATATTATGTACTGTTCCTGCAACCGCAAGAAAATACGCTCCCTCATCCCGAGGGAGTGAGAACATTTTTGCAAGGCTCGCTTGAGACCATTCAAAAAACAGTGGAAAAATCAACCGGTCGCACCTTTTCTTTTGCGTACACAGATAACGCAGTCGATTGGGAAGGAGTGCCGAGGAAATTCACCACTTTGAAAGCATTGCTTTCCCAATATTACGCGGAGAAGCAGATTATCGTTACGGACAAAAATCTGCCGTTTGAGGCTCAGTCGAATGATGAGGAAGTACGCGGCTTCATCGACGTTTTTCACAAAAAAGCAAATGCGCTTGACCTCTATTTAGAAACAGGAAAGCGAGAGGAAGTACAGGCAATCGTTGCTGAGCTGAGTACGTATTCAAACTCGCCTGCCATCAATGAAATCAGATATATGGAGCTGTATTATGCAGTCGCGCTGCGTTTTTTGTCGGCTGCTAACAAATACGGCCTGGATCGCGACCCGCTAGCGGGGCCGCATGTCGCCAAGCTGCTTCATTCCGCAGCACTTCCTGAGCGAAGAGACGGCATTTTTTTGCTTGAGCATATGATTAATGTTTTTGAGAGCTATCATAATGCGCAATCCTCCCGCTTGCGCGGGGATGTGCTTGGAGTAGTTCATACGTATATTGAAATGCATTTGGATGGCGATTTGTCCATGACGCATTTAGCAGAGCTGGTTTATTTGAATCCCGATTATTTATCTCGTTTATTTAAGCAAGCCAAAGGCATAACGATTAGTGAGTACATTGCCGTTCTGAAAATTCAAAGAGCCAAAGAGCTGCTTTCTGAACCGCAACTGCTTATACAGGACATAGCCAAGTCGCTAGGCTTTACGTCAGCCGGCTATTTCAGCCGTTTCTTCAAGAAGGAAACAGGACAAACGCCGCAGGAGTTTCGGACAAGCGGGTAAAACGGACATCAAACTGCGCACACGGAAGGTGAAGGGATTTGTTATTTTTGAATAAAATATTAGCCCACGCGGTTCTCGTTCTACTCATCATGTTGATTGGTTTATCAGCATGTAGCGGAAACAAAGCAATCATGGACAATAGTGAGAGCCCACGCGAGAATGGTCATGAGGCTGCTTCGCTCATAACTTTGACGACTGGCGTCGGAATAAGCGATGTGATTGCGACGGATTTTTCAGAAGAGAAGTGGGAGAACAGTGTTTGGTTGCAAGCGTACCGACAGGAACTGGGAATTGATGTCAAAGCGGCATGGTATACCAAAGGTGTGGAAGCCGCCAGACAAAAAGTCAGCGTTGCGATAGCTTCGGGTAAAATCCCTGATGTGATCGCCGTTAATCAAGAACAGCTGTCTGCCTTATCCAAAACAAGCTTATATACAGATTTATCGGATATATTCAAGCAATACGCGACGCCACTAACGAAATCGATTATAAGCGCAGATGATCTACGGGGCTTGGAATCAGCAACCTTTGATGGAAAGCTTGTTGCGATTCCCGGGCTAAACTCAGCCATTGACGGTGCATCTTTCCTGTGGATTCGCAAGGATTGGCTGGATCGCCTCGGCTTGCAGGTGCCTAGCACGTCAGAGGAGCTATATGATGTGATTCGTGATTTTACACTGCGTGACCCGGATGGCAATGGCAAGCAGGACACGGTGGGCCTTGCGCTCAGCAACTCTTTTTTAAATACGGGTTTGGCCGAGGCCATTGGCCTATTTAATGCGTTTGATGCTTATCCTAAAATATGGGTTAAAGGGGAGGAGGGGAAACTTGTTTATGGGAGTGTACAGCCGGAAGTGAAGCCTGCGCTTGCATATCTCAACAAGCTATTCGAGGAAGGACTCATAGAGACGGATTTTGCCGCAAAGGATTCCGGCAGAGCAGGCGAGCTTGTGGCCAGCGGGAAAGTTGGCGTTATGTTTGGCTCCATGTGGAACGGGATGTATCCGATGCAGTTGACCAAAGACAATGATGCGGACTCCGACTGGCGGGCCTATCCGATCGTTTCAATGGATGAGCAGCCTGCCCATCCGCAGGTCAAGCTCAATGTAGAGAACTATTATGTCGTTCGCAGCGGCTATGCCCATCCGGAAGCGCTGTTGAAATTGATCAATTTCTGGACGGAGCTTAATTACGGCAATACAACCCAAGAAAGATTTGACCATTTCCTTGGTCCTTCACCTGCTCCTGGGCATCATTATGCGGTGGCAAAGGTATGGAAAGTAGAGAAAAACCTCCAAGCCCATTTGAAAATTATGCAGGCATTGAAGACAGGAAATCGTTCCATTTTGAACGCTGAAGAAAAAGGTTATTACGATAATATTCTAAAGTACCAGGCAGGAGATCATTCAAATGCCCAATATGAGAAGGTATTTGGCAGCACAGGCTCCTACTCGGTCATGAATGAATACAAGCAGCGAAATCTATTTAAGGTAGATGAATTTTATGGAGCTTCAACAGATGCCATGAATACACGCCTTCTAACGGTGGATCAGTTGGTTGAAGAATATTACACAAAGGTAATCATGGGAATAGAGTCCCTCGATGGTTTCCAAGCCTTCATCGCCAAGCTGAACAAAATTGGGTTGGATGATGCAACAAGAGAAGTGAATGAGTGGAAATCTGGCAAGTCATAACGATGTCGGTAAGGCTGAATCTGGAAGCGTCCTCGATATAAGAGGCTCAGCTTCTTTTTTTTGCGCTCACAGTGATCAGGAAGTCGGAAGAGTGCAAGAAATCTCGGATATTTGAAATCGTTTTCTTTTTGTGCGGAGTGTAAGATGAATTTGTAAGCATTTCGCGATAAACAGAGGGGGAGCAAGCAGGATGAAGAAAAAAAGGAATGTGTATTCTACAGCAGCAGCCGTACTTTTAAGCGTATCTCTTCTAGCAGGTTGTAGCACGGCGGGTAACGGTAGTAATACCGCTAATAACGGGCAAGCAGCAAACGGGGGCAGTAATGGAGCGAAAGTAGATAATGCTCCGATAGATCCGACAGCAAAGTTCGATCCTCCTGTTGAGCTTACGGTTGGCGTGATGATTGCTGATCCAATTGCCGACGGTTTTACAGAGGAAAAATGGGAAAACAGCGAATGGATCAAAGCTTACCAAGATGAGCTTGGCATCAAGATCAAGCCGCTTTGGTATACCAAAGGTGCTGACGCTGGTAAACAGAAAATAAGCGTAGCAATTGCTTCTGGTGAAATTCCGGATTTGCTTGCCGTAAGCCAAGAGCAGCTGGCAACGCTTTCCAAGACCGATATGTATGAGGATTTAACGAGCATCTATGATCAATATGCTACACCGCTTACTAAAGAGATTATTACGGAGGAAGGCAATTCCGCATTGGAATCCGCAACCTTCGGCGGCAAGCTAATTGCTATTCCGGGAACAAACTCGGCCATCGACGGCGCAGCCTTTTTATGGGCTCGTCAAGACTGGTTGGATAAGCTGGGCTTGCAGGTTCCGAAAACGACAGATGAGCTCTATAACGTAATGAAAGCGTTTGTTGAGCAGGACCCGGATGGCAACGGCAAGAAGGATACGGTAGGCCTGATGCTGAACAGAGATTTCTTAATGCCAGGCGTCGCTGAAGCAGTTGGTATCTTCAACGCATTTGATGCTTATCCGAAAGCTTGGGTTCGTGGGGCGGATGGCAAGCTTGTATACGGAAGCGCACAGCCGGAAGTGAAGGACGCGCTTGTCTACTTGAACAAGCTGTATAAGGAAGGATTGATTGAAAAGGATTTTGGAGCTAAGGATTCAAGTAAAGCTGCTGAACTTGCCGCTTCTGGCCGTGTTGGCATTAATATAGGGGCGATGTGGAATGGGATGTTCCCGCTGCAGCAAACGATCGATAATTTTCCGGATGCCAACTGGCTTGCACATCCGATTGTTTCCAAGGATGACCAGCCTGCTAATCCGCAAATTAAGCTAAACGTGGAAAATTATTTTGTTGTACGCAAAGGGTATGAGCATCCGGAAGCCATTATGAAGCTGCTGAATTTCTGGACGAACTTGAATTACGGCGATACGACACAAGCGGAGTTCGATAAATTTATGGGACCTGAGCCAGCTCCCGGCCACCACTATGCGGTTGCAAAAGCATGGAAAGCGCAAAAGAACTTACAGGCGCATCTTAAAATCGTTGAAGCATTCAAAACAGGTGACGCCTCCAAGCTGAATGCAGAGGAAAAAGGCTACTATGATAACATCGAGAAGTTTAAAGCGGGTGACAATGCGAATGCTCAATTTGAAAAGGTGTTTGGCGAGACAGGCTCCTTCAAATCGATGAATGAGTATGTAGAAAACAACTTGTTTAAAATGGATGAGTTTTACGGCGCTTCTACAGATGCGATGAAAAACCGATTGAAAACCATTGAGCAAGCAGTAGTCGAGTATTATACGAAAACGATTATGGGCTCGGATTCGGTAGACAATTTCGACAAATTTGTTGAGCAGCTAAATAAGCTGGGGTTGGAAGATGTGACGAAGGAAGTTAACGAGTGGGACGCAGCCAAGAAGTAAATGAAGGCGGAGGGACAACTCTAGTCCCTCCTTATTTTTATTCAGATGGATGGAGTGTATGTAATTATGGAAATGAAAGGAATCCGCAAACGCCGGTTTTCCACTGGTGCTTATCATATGATGCTTTTGCCAGCGGTCATTCTCGTGCTTATTTACAGCTATGGACCAATCATGGGCATTGCCATCGCGTTTCAGGATTTTGTTCCTTCTCGCGGCTGGTTTGGTTCAGAGTGGATCGGACTCGAAAATTTTAAATATGTGTTTGGGATGCCTGACACGATGAAGGTGATCGGTAATACTTTACTGATTTCGTTTATGAAAATTATCGTCGGCATTATATTTCCGCTCACGCTTGCCATCTTGTTAAATGAAGTGAAAAATGTCTTATTCAAAAGATCGGTTCAAACGATTGTCTATATGCCTTATTTTTTATCCTGGATTATTTTATCAGGCATTCTCATCGATATTTTGTCGCCGTCAGGTGGGATTGTAAACAATTTCCTTCAATTTCTCGGGATGGAGCCCATCTATTTTCTCGGTGACGGGGGCTGGTTCCGTTTCATTATCGTAGCTTCTCACATATGGAAAGAACTAGGATTTGATACCATTGTTTATCTTGCCGCTATATTGAGCATCGACAAGTCGTTATATGAAGCAGCAGCGCTTGATGGGGCAGGTCACATGAAGCAAGCGTGGCACATTACACTGCCTGGTATGAGGCCTATAATCGTGCTGCTAAGCGTGCTTAGTCTCGGAAATGTTTTGAATGCCGGCTTCGATCAGGTATTTAATTTATATAGTCCGCAGGTGTATTCCAGCGGGGACATTCTGGATACTTACGTGTTTCGGATTGGGATGGAGCAAATGCAATATGGCGTAGCGACCGCAGTTGGATTATTTAAATCGGTCGTGTCACTCATCTTTATATGTGTTTCTTATTTGCTGGCCTACAGAATTGCCAATTATCGCATCTTTTAATGAAAGAGAGGTATACTCACGATGATCGAACGGCGCACACCTTCTAGAGTTCTATTTTTGTACGCAAATTATATTTTTTTGACGCTATTTTCATTAACTTGCCTCTTCCCTATCCTTCATATGGCGGCGATGTCGCTGAGCAGCAACTCAGCGGTTACGGCTGGTTGGGTGACGATTTGGCCGGTGGGCTTCAATCTGGATTCGTACAAATATATATTCAGTAATCATATTTTTCTGCAGACGGTGGTTGTCTCCTTCGAGCGTTTGTTCCTAGGCGTATCGATCAGTCTCATTCTCACTGTGCTGGCTGCTTATCCATTGTCAAAGTCGAACTTGAAATTCCGTTCGAGAACGATTTATTCTTGGTATTTTGTTATTACCATGATCTTCAATGGTGGATTAATCCCAACCTTTATGGTTGTCAAACAGACGGGTCTTATGGATTCTATTTGGGCGCTTGTTATTCCTTCTGCTGTAAATGTATTCAACATCGTGCTTATGCTCAATTTCTTCCGTACACAGCCGATTGAACTGGAGGAATCTGCTCAAATGGATGGAGCTGGCGTGTGGCGGACGTTATGGAGCATCTATTTGCCGATCTCGAAGCCTTCCTTGGCTACAATCGCGTTGTTTACCATTATTTTTCATTGGAATTCTTGGTTTGATGGCATGATTTATATGAATTCGCCTTCTAATTACCCGTTGCAAACGTATTTAAGAACGGTCATTGTCGCTAGAGATTTAACGAATATGAATGCGAGCGATCTCTCGTTAATTGCGAATATTTCCAATCGGACCGTGCTTGCGGCTCAGCTGTTTGTTTCTATGCTGCCGGTCCTTTGTATTTATCCTTTCCTGCAAAAATATTTTGTTAAAGGTCTTGTTCTGGGAAGCGTGAAAGGCTAGCCAATTTTGTAACGATAGAGGTGCAGGATGAAACGTGATGAATTAAAGAAAGTATTTCAAAATCCGGGTATTGAATACCGTTCGGTACCTTTCTGGGCTTGGAACGATGAGCTGAAGCAGGAGGAATTGGACCGTCAGATTGAGGGGTTTCAGGCGCAGGGGATGGGCGGATTTATGATGCATGTTCGCGAGGGACTCGAGACACCTTATCTCAGTGAAACGTTTATGGATCGTGTTAAAGAGAGTGTCGCCAAAGCGAAGAAAATCGGTCTTAAGGCATGGCTGTATGATGAGGACCGATATTCCTCTGGTATGGGAGGAGGGATGGTTCCACGGCTTGGCGGTGACGCAGTGCGGGCCAAGGCGCTGACGCTTCGTATTTGCCAGGATTATCATCTAAGCTCTAACCTCCGTTTTGTATATCGGGCCGTTGTTAAGGGAAATCATCTTCACTCGTTGATACAGCTATCCATCGATGAGCCAAGCGAGTCTCTTGACGGTGCCAATGAGGTTTATCTTGTATTCGAACAGCGGATTGCTGCCAAAAATGACTGGTGCCATGGCGATACGTATACAGATTTGATGAATCCTGAAACGACCCGATTGTTTATTGAGGTCAATTATGAGCCCTATCGTCAAGCTGTGGGAGAAGAGTTCGGCAAGACGGTTCCTGGCATTTTTACGGATGAGCCTACGGTAAAAGGGTTTTCAGAACGCTTGAATGACCCGGAGCTTACTTGGATGACCTGGAGTGAAGTGATGGAGCAATCCTTTGAGCAGCGAAGGGGATATCCAATCGGGCAGCTGCTGCCTTATCTTTTTTTTCAAGGTGAGGGCTCCGCGCAGATCAGGCATGATTACTGGCTTACGATAACGGAAACGTTCAGCGAATCGTATACGAAGAAAATTAGCGATTGGTGCACAGAGCATGGCATCCAGTTTACGGGGCATTTCCATTCGGAGGCCAGTCTAATCGGTTCTACCTTAAATAGTGGTGCGGTAATGCCGCATTACAGATATCTGGACATTCCTTGTGTCGACACTTTAGGTGAGCAAACGGATGAGCATCTTACGATGAAGCAGGCATCCAGCGTTGCAAATCAGCTAGGAAAAAAGAGAGTCATTACGGAAACGTATGGCGTAACTGGCTGGGATCTCACCTTCGAGACCCGCAGATGGATTGGCGATTGGCAATTTGCGCTAGGTGTCAATGTATTGACACATCATCTTTCCTGGTATTCGCTGCGCGGCTGTCGGAAGCGCGATTACCCACCATCTTTTAATTATCATACGAACTGGTGGGAGCATAACCGCGGCATGGAGGATTATTATGCCAGATTAAGTGCTGTGCTGTGTGAAGGCCAGCTTACTCGCGACCTATTAGTTATTCATCCCTCCACATCGGTGTGGACGAGGCTTGGGTATGACGTAAAGATGGCAGACTGGAAAAATAGTGCTGGCAACGAGCAAGAGCTTCAAAATTATGATCGGGATTTCAATCAATTTGTGAACCGGCTCGTGGAGCTTCATCATGATTATGATCTAGGCGATGAACTAATCATGAAGGAATTTGGCAAGGTGGAGGGCGACAAATTCATTGTGGGAGAAGCCAAGTACAGCTATGTCGTGCTGCCTTCGCTAACGAATTTATTATCTTCTACCTTGGAATTGCTGCTTGAGTTTATGAATAATGGTGGCAAAGTAGCTTCCTATGGTGAGCAGCCTTCGCTAATTGATGGCAAGACATCAGACAAGCTGGCTGCGATGCTGCTGCACGAAAGCTTTACGCAGGCAGCCGATTTGAAAGAACTGGAGAGGCTGCTCGATAAGGAGACAAAGCGTTCCCTGCGCATTCAGGAGCATCCTGGATCGGAAGCCCCAGCCTTTATTCATATGCACCGTTCACTTGAGGGGAAATCGATTGCGTTCATCGTTAATAACGACCGTGAAAGAGGCTCTGAGGTTCAAATTGAACTAGTAGGCGGCAGCTACTTGCAGGAGTGGGATGCTTGGACAGGCGAGATTACAACAATAGAAACCGAAGCGACAGAGCAAGGAGTCAGCTTTCGTGCTTCATTTGGTCCTGCGGACTCGAAGCTGTTTGTTTTATTTTCGCATAAGCCGGAAAATGAAGCTGAGAAGATAAAGGTATATCCAGCAGAAAAGACAGAACTTCATTTGGAGCCTATAGGCTTTGAGCGCACAGCACCTAATGCTTTGATATTGGATCAATGCCAGTATCGTTTTGGAGAAGAGGAATGGTCAGAGACGATGGAGGTTTGGAAGGCTCAGCGCCTGATGCGGGAACGACTGGGGATGCGGCAGGTGTTTCATTCCGGTAATTTGCAGCGCTATTTCTGGATTCATGAGCCGCATTCGGGGAATGGAACTCCTATCTCCTTACGGTTTACCTTTATCGTAAACGATTTGCCGAGCGGCGATGTGTTTTTTGTGTTTGAGGATGCGGAGCGCTTCAGCTTTACTCTTAACGGCAAGGAAGTGCCGGCAGAAGCCGAGGGTTATTATTTGGACGTCAGCATGAAGAAGCTTAAGCTGCCTGTACTGACTGTAGGCGTTAACACAATAGACATTCAAATTTCGTACCAGAATGATATGGAGCTTGAAAACGGGTATCTTATCGGCGACTTTGCGGTTAATGCGCATCGTGAGCTTATAAAGGAACCAGCGAATCTAGCGTATGGAGATTGGCGGAGCCAAGGTTATCCTTATTATTGCGGAAGCATGAAATACCTCTTCGAGATTGAACGGCAGCAGGAACATAGGACAGGATGCAAGCTGGAGCTTGGTCAGTACCAGGCTGTTCTGCTTGAAGTGAAGGTGAATGAATCCACAGGCAAAACGGTTCCTTGGCGAAGCGAAGCGTTCATAGAGCTAGGTACCATACTGAAGCCAGGCTTGAATGCTATAGCCATCGAAGTCGTGGGAAGTCCTCGCAATCTGTTTGGGCCGCTCCATCAGGCTGATCCTCGCCCTAGCTGGATGGATTGGTGGTCATTTCATCCGGAGGAGGGCGACTATACGCCCGAATACCAGGGCAAGCCCTATGGACTGATGGAACCGCCAAAATTAAAATAGGGTGTAAAGTAATTATCAGGAGAGTGAACATCATTCGGCCTATTCATTTGCAAATTAAAAACTATGACTCCCCTCTCGCGATCGATACGGATTGTCCGATCTTTGCTTGGCAGTTGGAAAGCAAAGATCACGGAGAACAGCAAGCATACTATCGTATAGTGGTTGCTGAATCGGAGGAGGCCTTGTTAGAGGAAACAGAATTATGCTGGGATAGCGGCAAAGTGAGCTCCAACGAGCAGTTGAATATACATTACGCGGGGCAGCCGCTCCAGAGTCTAACTGTTTATTATTGGAAAGTAGCCGTTTGGAATCAGGGGGGCAAGCAGGCATGGAGCGAGCAGCAGCTGCTGTTGACAGGCTATTTGCATGAAACGCAATGGAAGGCAAAGTGGATCGGCAGCGGAAGAATACAGCCTTTCTATGTCCGTCATGAATTTCAAATATTAAATAAAGTAAAACGGGCTTATGCTGTCGTTTCAGGGTTGGGTCATTTTAAGCTGTTTATGAATGGCAGCAAAGTAGGCAACCATGAAATGGACCCTGGCTGGACGAATTATCACAAGTCCGTGCAATATGTGTGCTTTGATGTAACAGATCACATCTGCCCGGGAACTAATGTCATTGGTTTATCGGTCGGCAATGGTTTTTATGCGGGAGACGCGGGCGGCAGGCATTTCTATACGATAGGGAAAGGTTATGAAGCATTCGGAGATAACCTGCTTGCCATTGGCGAATGGCATATTGAATATGAGGATGGCTCCAAAGCGCTTATCCTTACGGATGCAGAGAGCTGGAAGGTTAGAGATAGCGCTACTACGCTTGCGAATGTATACGGATCTGAAAATTTTGATGCAAGACGTTACCCAGTTGGCTGGTATGACGCTCCGTTTGATGCTGCAAAATGGGAACAGGCAGTGGTGTTAGAACCACCATCAGGCTCGCTGGTACGCCAAAATCAGCCTCCGATAACCGTGCAAAAAATATATGATGCCATTGGAATCGAGGAGCCGTTTGATCAGGTTTACGTCTACGATCTTGGACAAAACATGTCCGGTATGTTTGAGATCCATGTGAGTGGGCCGGCCGGCAGCAAAGTGACAATCAAGCCAGGCGAGCTGCGAAATAGGGATAATACGGTTGCGACGCCATGGGATATTGTTACTTATTCCGAATACACTCTTGCTGGTACAGGTAAGGTCGAGGTATGGAAGCCCGATTTTTCCTGCTACGGAGCCAGATGGGTGCAAATCGAAGGTTGCACGCGTGATGGCGTAGATCCTGCCAAGCCTATTATACATGATGTCAAAGGCTACTTTGTTACTTCGGCCGCAAAAAATGTGGGCGAGTTGGAGGTAGAAGACCCTCGGATCACACAGCTTGCCAAAATTATCATTAAAGCAATTGAGAGTAATTTGCAGAGCGTACATTCGGACTGTCCGACAATTGAGAAGTTGGGCTGGGTAGAGACGGCCAGTCTGATGGGACCCTCCATTATGTATGTAAAGCAGGTGGAAGAGCTGTGGCTGAAAATAACGCGCGACATGATGGAGGCTCAGACAGAGGAAGGGCTCATTCCAGATATCGCTCCTGAGTATTCGAGGTTTGAGGAAGGATTCCGTGATTCCATCGCATGGGGAAGCGCGGTCATCTTCGTGCCGGAACTGCTGCTCGAGACGTACGGGAACAAGACCGCTATAGAAGAGGCGTATCCGGCTATGAAAGCTTATATGGCTTACTTGCATACGAAAGAGATTCATGGCGGATTCATTGGACATGGGTTAGGCGATTGGGGCATCGCACCGCAGACGGGCGGTGATTATGTTGAAAACGTGGAAACCGCCTTCTATTTCGAAGCCTTCCGTTTGATGGCAAAGTATGCATTAATGCTGGGATATAACGAGGAACATACTTATTATGCTGCAAAGGCGGAGCGAACTAAACAGCTTTATAATGATCGTCTGCTTAGACCAGTTCCAGGACAAAACCGCTACGCCTATTGTAAGCTGAACGGTGATTATGACCCGGAGAACCAGATCATGCAGGCGCTACCGCTTTATTTTGGCTTGGTTCCGGTCGAGAAGCTCAATGATATTGAAGCCGCTTTGCTTCAGGCAACAGCCAGCCATCAGCTTCGCTCGGGAGAGATTGGGCTTCGTTATTTATTCGGCGCATTAGCCAAAATAAATCGAAACGATATCGTATTCGATATGATGATGCAGCCGGAGCATCCGAGCTATATCCGGTTTGTGGAGCAGGGCGAGACGTCGTTACCGGAATTTTGGACAGATGATTCCAGATCGCGAAATCACGATATGATGGGCCACATCTTAGAGTGGCTATATAAGTATATGCTGGGTATTTCATCGTTAAAAGACGCTTACAAAGAAATTGGAATTGCCCCAATGTATTTAGACAAGGTGCGCTTTGTGCGAGGAAGCTATCAATCTGTAAGAGGCCTCATCCAAGTGGAATTCTCGCATGGGAATGCTGGCGTGAGATTGCAGGTAAGCCTGCCTCCTAACACTTCAGGTCAAGTTAAGATTCCGCTTGCTTTCGAAGATGCTCAGGTATTCGAGGGGGGAAAGGAAATCGAGTTCGAAATGGTATGGGAGAATGGCCAGTCTTATGGGGTCATTCATATCAGCTCAGGCAGCTATCATTTCTATTCTCCAAAAGAGTAAGTATAAGGAGGACTGCACTCTATTGATAGATGTACAAAAGACGACCAGCAAATACGTGGTCGTCTTTACCAGTATATAGGAGCTTAATTTGGCTCGCCCTTGCGAGCCAGGCGTTCATAAGCGAATTCCATCGGTCCTGACTCCGCCATCGCTTCCGCGCAAGTGTCGCCTTTCATGTTCAGTTCGTACTACGATCTAAGTCAATGAGTTTATGTCATGTTAAACGACATGAAAATGTTTTTGTTTTGTTTTTGCCATTGCAATTGAATGAACACTGGTAATGGGATAGACTGAAAAAAGGAGTTATCGGAAATTCATGCGGAGGAGCTTAAGAGGGCGGGATTGCTTGAAATACATAGTAGCGATAGATGATAGAAAGAAACTTTTGTGCTGGGGACATTGAAATATGAATAACAAAGTATTATTTGGGGTGTTAGGATTTATTTTGGTATTGCTCGTTGTGGCGAATGTAGCTTCGCAATTAAAGGGGGAACATCAACCCGAAGCTGAAAACGGCGTTCTTGATTTAAGTGCATGGGACGGCGTCGGCCAAGAGATCATAAAGCTGAAGGGGGAGTGGGATTTTTATCCGGGGCAGCTATGGCGTGAAACAGCAGAAGCGAACAAGGAATCCTTGCCCTCGCTAGCCCAGATTCCTGGCAACTGGAGTAGCAGGCTCTCGGATATGTACAAGGGTCAAGCCTTTGGCTATGGCACCTATCATCTCCGCATTCAATTTGGCGAGCAGCAGCCGGGTCTTCAAGCTTTTCAGGTTCCGCTCATTCGCAGTGCCCATCGATTGTTTGTCGATGGTGAAGAGATTGGAGCAAGCGGTGTTCCAGATAAGGATTTAGCCCATTATATTGGGAAAATCAAGCCTTATATTGCCTATGAGCAAATCGGATCAGATTGGATAGATATTTTTGTTCAGGTTGCAAATTTCGACCACGCAACAAGCGGAGGAATCATTCAAGCGATTCAAATGGGACCACCGAATTTAATCGTTCAGGAGCAGCAGAAAATTGCCGCATTCGAATTTGGAACCATTGCTTTTTTTGTCGCCTTTGGCCTATATTTCGGTTTTTTGCATCTACAGGATCGAGGCAGCGGCTGGATTTATTTATCCTTTTTTTTCTTTAACACAGCGCTATTGAATGCCGTTCAAGGGACGAGATGGCTGCTCACGATCTGGCCGGATATGTCTTACCGAATGTCGGTCAGTATATACTGGTTATGCTCAATCGCTATATTGGTAGGGATGTTCATGTTCATTGCTGTACGGCATAAGCAGCGCATCAGCCCCTTGTTCAAAAGAGGCTTGTTCGTTATGTCCTTCGCAATGGCCGCCTGTATACTCGTTTTACCAGCAGCTATTTTTACGCGCTTGCTTTCCATATGGCTGGCGATCTCTATTATTGTACATATTTACGTCCTTGTTGTGCTTCTACGGAGCTTGCGCAACGGGGATGAACAAAACCGCTATGAGTTTTGGTCCTTTTGCCTGTTTTCGGCACAGGCCTTGCTCAATACGCTGTTGCTGTTTGGCTTTGGCGAGCTAACGATTTGGTATTTTATTCAAATGCTTGGGTTCAGCATTGCCATCTCGTATTTGTTTTTACTCCAGTTTTTTCGGGCTTATCGGAAAAGTGAGGCGCTAACCGTGGAGCTTCAGCGGGTGAATCGGTTTAAATCCGAGTTTATGAAGGGTATTTCCGAGCAAATGATAACTCCTTTAAACGCTATGATCGGCGTTGCCGATGCAAGGCTGTCTGCGGATGAGAGCTTGTCCTCGGAGCAAATTCATGATTTACGGCTGCTTACCTCCGTAGGCTGGACGATGAGAAGATTGGTAGACGATATGATGGACTTTGCCCGCTTACGAGAAGGGGGAATTGCGCTTACGGTTCGGCCGCTTCATTTGCCATCCGTTGTAGGTGAAGTTATCGAACGCATCCGTTATTTGATTTTTAGCGATTCTATTCTATTAAATGATGCGATTCCACCGAACTTGCCGCCGATTATGGCGGATGAACAGCGCCTGCAGCAAATATTAACCGGACTGATACAGGCTGCATTGAAGATGACCGTTGAAGGTGCAATTACAACGAAGGCAAATGTGCGTCAAAATCGAATGGAGCTAGAAATCATTATGCAGGGAGCAGAGATAACAGCTGATACGGCCGTGACTCTCGTACAAATGCTGCATCTGGAGGATGAAGCGAATAAACCGCTGCCCTACGATGAGCATCTGGGTTTGTTCCTTGTTCATGCACTGATTAAGCTCCATCAAGGGGAAATCAGCGTTGCCGAAAGCTCACCTCATGAGGTTGCCATCCGCGTGCTGCTTCCGCTTGCTATAGAGATGCCGGCAGTAGAGAGTATCCAGAGCTTTACGGATAGCTTTAAGAATCTCAGCGCTAGCAGTACTGACTCTGCCGTTCTGTCCCTGCAAGCCAAAGGGCTGGAAAAGCAGCGATACAGAAGTAATAAGTTGTATAGGAATCAGGATACAGAAATAGCGGAAATTTTGGTTATAAGCGATGATCCCATGAACATCAATGTTCTGGTCAAACTGCTTGCCATGGATCGCTATCAGGCAACCGTTATCAAAAAAGGGAGTGAAGCGCTTGAGCGGCTTCACCGTATGAGGAATGCGGAACTCGTCATTGTAGAGCGTACTCTGCAGGATATGTCTGGTCTTGACGTTTGCCGGAATATCCGGGAGCATTTTACCAGCTTTGAGCTTCCGATTCTCCTCATGACGCCCGCTGGCTACTCCGATTATGCGATCGCAGCCAGCCAGGCGGGAGCAAATGATTTTCTTGTGAAGCCTGTCGAGTGGTCAGAGCTTCGGGTACGGATTTTAACGCTGGTTCAATTGAAGCGTTCGGTCGGAGCACGTATACAGATGGAGCTGGCCTTTTTACAGGCGCAAATCAAGCCTCATTTTTTATTTAATACGTTAAATTCGATTGCTGCTTTAAGTAAAAAACAGCCGGAGAAGATGACGGATTTATTGACGGAATTCGGGCATTATTTGCGGGAAAGCTTTCGGTTCGATAATTCAGAGCCGCTGGTTCCGTTCGAGCGGGAGCTGAAGCTGGTGAAATCATATCTGCACATTGAGAAGGTCCGTTTCGCCGACTGGCTGACGTATGATATTCAAGTGAGGACAGAAATGTCTTTCCGGATTCCCCCCTTGACGATTCAACCATTGGTTGAAAATGCAGTGCGGCATGGCATTATGCGCAGAGCGGATGGTGGGCATATTGACATTCATGTCTGGCAGGAGGAGGGGGATATCCACATTATCGTCAGGGACAATGGCGTCGGCATGTCTGCGTCTTTGCCGGCTCATGCTGAGGGAGAACATGCCGCTGGAGGTATTGGCCTTGCCAATATAGATCGCAGAATGAGACAATTATTTGGTCACGGATTAACGATTTCCAGCCACCTTGCACAAGGAACGGAAATTGTTGTCCGATTGCCGATTGAGAAGGTAGGTATACATGAAAGTCATATTGGTTGATGATGAGCCGCTCGCATTGAGCCATTTGGCCGAGGAGCTTGCATGCTTCACGGGGCTTGAAATTGTCGGCTCCTATCGCAATCCGAAGCTCGCGCTGGATCATATAGCTAAGCTTGCGCCGGATGCTGCGTTTCTGGACATTGAAATGCCGGAGATGAGCGGCATCGCGCTGGCAGAGAGGATATTGCAGCAGCGCCCTCATACGCAAATTGTATTTGTAACGGTATATGATGAGTATGCAGTCAAGGCATTTGAGCTTAACGCTGTGGACTATCTATTGAAGCCCATTCAGCTAAAGCGCCTGGCCCAGACAACGGAACGTTTGCTGCAAAGCGTCAGCAATCAGCCTCAGCCGATTCCACGTCAGGACTGGACCCGGGTTCAATGCTTCCGGTCTCTGCAGTTTGAAAGGGCAAACCGAAGCTCAGTAACGCTGCGGTGGAAGACGTTAAAAGCACAGGAGCTGTTCAGCCTGCTTCTGCATTTGCGCGGAAAGCCTATCCGCAAACAGACGCTGGTCGATCAGCTATGGTCAGATATCGATTGGAAAAAAGGAATCACGCAATTATATACGGCGATCTATCAAATTCGCAAATTGCTTCAGGATGAACGGTTGAACATTCGCATTGAAAACGTCGATGAAGGCTATAGACTGGATTTGAACGGCATTCCGCTAGATATTGAAGAATGGGAATGTCAAATGGATACGGCTCCGCCCTTGACCAGTGAATCGCTGGAGCAGCATAAGCTGCTGTCCGCTCAGTACAGAGGGGACTATCTCGCGGAATATGCTTATTTATGGGCAGAGACCGAGAAGCAGCGGCTCCGGATGAAGTGGCTGTCCCATGCCAAGCAAATTGCGGCTTATCTTATTGATAACCATAATCTCTCGGCGGCCGCTGCCCATTATCTGGAAATGCAAAGTGTGCTGCCAACGGAGGAAAGTCTTTATTTTGAGCTGATGCGCATTTATGATGGCTTGGAGGATCGGCGTTCAGTCGAAGCCCAGTATGAGCTATTGCGAAATATGCTGCTTCAGGAGCTGGATATGGAGCCTCACGTCTCCATTCGGTTGTGGTTTGAGCAATGGAGAGGCGTATAAACGGATTCTAATTGAATCATATCATTGCTAACCCCCCCTTTTTTTACAAAGTGGGGGTTTTCTTTTCCCATCTTTCAAAAATGTTTCAACCTATTGTCGTATAGTTAAGGTATAGACTTAATACCTTTGGTGCGGGATGGGAGAAACAGATGTTGAGAGAACTGAGAGACATTAAAGATATTAATTACGCATTATCTGCGTTAGAACAATCCTCAATCGTTTCGATAACGGACGTACAAGGAATCATTCATTATGCCAACGACTATTTCTGCACGATTTCACAATATACGAAAGATGAAATAATGGGCTCTACCCATCAGCTTTTGAATGCCGGCTTTCATTCGCAGACGTTTTTCAAAGAACTGTGGGAGACAGTCAGCAGCGGGCAGGTATGGAAAGGCGAAATGAAAAACCGTGCCAAGGATGGCAGCGAATATTGGGTCAATCTGACCATTCTGCCGTTCACTGATAATGAAGGC
Source organism: Paenibacillus sp. J31R34 (assembly GCF_059383715.1). Taxonomy (NCBI): domain Bacteria; kingdom Bacillati; phylum Bacillota; class Bacilli; order Caryophanales; family Paenibacillaceae; genus Paenibacillus; species Paenibacillus sp. J31R34. The sequence goes on along the minus strand of NZ_JBXENU010000001.1, from coordinate 1,164,876 downwards.
AATGTTTATAAATATATGGCAATTGGCAGCGACATCACGACACGCAAGCATAATGAACTGAAATTAATGCAAAACATGGAAAGCCTGCGAGATATCGAAAATGCGCTGGACGAATCCTCAATTGTTGCTATAACGGACAATAAGGGAGTCATTACGTATGTAAACGAGAAGTTTTGTGTCATTTCCAAGTATGATCGGGAGGAATTAATCGGAAAAACGCATCGGGTCATTAATTCAGGCTATCATCCGAAAGCTTTTTTCAAGGTGATGTGGGAGACGATTAAACAAGGCCATGTATGGAAAGGCGAGGTCAAAAACCGTGCCAAGGATGGCAGCGAATATTGGATGAATACGACGATTGTGCCTTTTCTCGGTGAAGACGGCTCTCCTCATCAGTTCATTTCCATTCGTACCGATATAACGGATCGGGTAAAGGCAGAAACCGCACTTGCTGAGCGCACCGAGCAGCTTGCCAAAGCCCATGACGAAGCCATTGAAGCAAGCTTGATTAAAAGCCAGTTTTTGGCCAATATGAGCCATGAGCTTCGTACGCCGCTGAACGCCATCATAGGCTATAGCGAGATGCTTCAGGAGGAAGCGGAGGAGCTTGGCGAGTCTGTATTCGTCGACGATCTGGCCAAAATCAGCAAGGCCGGCAACCATCTGCTCGCGCTGATTAACGATATTTTGGATATTTCGAAAATCGAAGCCGGTAAAATGGATTTATATCCGGAGACATGCAGTCTGCCGAGCTTGATGCAGGATGTTATAACGACGATACGCCCACTTGCTATCGGAAAGGGCAATAAGCTGCAAACGATTTGTGAGGAAAGTGGCGACATTACCGCTGACATTACGAAGCTGCGGCAAATTCTCTTTAATTTGCTCAGCAATGCCAATAAGTTTACGGAAGCAGGGTCTATTACCTTTGAGGTTCGCAGCGAAATGCGTAATCGCCGCCAAGGCTACAGCTTCCGTGTTCAGGATACGGGAATTGGCATGACTCCGGATCAACTTGATATGCTGTTTCAGCCCTTCACTCAAGCAGATGCCTCTACAACTCGCAAATATGGGGGCACGGGGCTGGGACTGGCGATCAGCCAGCGCTTTAGTCAAATTATGGGCGGAGATATCCAGGTGGAGAGCAGCTTCGGAGTAGGGACGACATTTACTTGCTGGCTGCCAAGTACGACAGAGGATGTCCTAGTCCATACACCTCAGCCTATAGCTGATTTGCCTCAGCAGCCGCTAGATGGAAATGGACAAACAAGCATTTTGCTTATTGATGATGAAGTGTTTAATCGGGAGCTGATGGAGCGTTATCTTGCCAAAACAGGGTGGGCGCTGGCATTCGCAGATAATGGTGCAGAGGGACTGAGGCTGGCCAAAAAATTGCGGCCAAAAGTCATATGCCTGGATATCCTCATGCCGAATATGGATGGGTGGAGCGTGCTAACCGCACTAAAAAATGATGCCGAACTGGCCGATATACCAGTGGTAATCTGGTCGATGACGAGCGATAGGCAGCAGGGCTATACGCTCGGCGTATCCGAGTATTTAACCAAGCCGGTGGAACGGGAACGGATGATCCGGGTAATGGACAAATATATAAAGCAAAGCGCCGAGCATCAAATTCTCGTCATAGAAGACGATGCAACGACAAGCGAGCTGATGACTAAGCTTTTAGAGCGAGAAGGCTATGTCGTTACGCAAGCCCGCAACGGAAGGCTCGCGCTGGAGCATATGGCGAAGGAAATGCCGTCGCTTATTTTACTCGATCTCATGATGCCGGAAATGGATGGCTTTCAGTTTATTTCTGAGCTGCGCAAGCATGAGGAGTACGGCGAGATTCCAGTTGTCGTAGTGACAGCTAAAATCATCACGCAGGAAGAACGGCAGAAGTTAAACGGTTATGCCAAAAATATTGTTCAAAAAGAAACGCTCGAATACCATACGCTGCTTGCGGAAATTCGCCGGTTGATGGCTGTTGCCAAAGAAAGCAAAACGGAGCCGACGCTGCAAGCAACGAAGGGGTCAATCTGAAAAATGATTTTTTTAGGAGGAATAGCAATTGAATGAGGTTGTACCATTCGTTTCCCGAAGCACGCAGGTGCTGGAGGGAAACGCAGTATTATCTGCATTGGAAAAATCACTGGCGATGATCGAATTTAATATGCAAGGTGAGGTGCTGTGGGCAAATGATCAGTTTGCCCAAGCGATGGGTTATGCGGCCCATGAATTGCCAGGGAAAAATCACCGGCAGTTTTGTAAACCGGATTTTGTGAATAGTGCCGACTACAAGCGGTTCTGGGACAATTTGCGCCAAGGGACAGCCTTTCAAGAAAAAATTGTTCGGGTAGCAAAGGATGGCTCAAGCATTTGGCTTGAAGCGACTTATATGCCAGTTTGCAATGAAAATGGCGAATCAGTAGCCGTTGTAAAGGTAGCGACGGATATATCAGCGCGTGAGAAGGCCGTGTTTAAAATAACCGACGAATTGCGGCAGATGGCAGCAGATTTGCTGGAACGAACGGAGCAAGGCATAAATCGCAGTGAGCAAGTGGCTTCCGTTATCGAGCAAGTCGTAAGTGATAATGCCACTCAAATCGACTTTCTGCAAGCGCTTGAGCAGCAAACGCAAGCTGTAAGGGGAATTGTCCAGACAATTCGGGATTTTGCCTCGCAGACGAATTTGCTTGCCTTGAATGCAGCCATTGAAGCAGCGCATGCTGGGGAGCATGGCCGCGGGTTTAATATTGTGGCGATGGAAGTCAAAAAGCTCGCCCAGCATGTTCAAGCGGCTACCAGCGAAATTCAAGGTTCGCTTGAGGGCATTTCCAAGCAGGTGGATAGGGTTAGCGATAGCTCAAAAAGCTCCAGAGAAGCAATTATAAGCAGCAAGCATGAAATTATTCAGGCTGTGGGTGATTTTGCAGGGATAAGTGAAGCAGCAGGAAAGCTGGATGAACAGGCTAAAGTATTGAATCAGATGGTGTAGTGGGGAGGTCATTATACAATGAACACCGTTCTTCTAATTGAAGATAATGAGATGAATCGCGATATGCTTTCCCGGCGTCTGGAGCGTAAAGGCTACCTGATCATTACTGCTGAAAACGGCAGACAAGGGGTGGAGCTCGCTCAAGAAAGGCTTCCAGATTTAATATTGATGGATTTGAGCTTGCCTGTGCTGGATGGTTGGGAGGCAACCCGTCTGCTCAAAAGCTCCTCGCTGACAAAGCATATTCCGGTTATCGCTTTAACTGCCCATGCGATGACGAATGATGAAGAAAAGGCCTATCAGGCGGGATGCGACGATTTTGATACGAAACCGATTGTATTGGTGCGGTTGCTTGACAAAATGAGGGCAGCTTTGCAGAAATAGGAAATAAAGAGCGTAAGTTTGTTTTTTTGCGCATAAAGAACGGAGAATAACGATGGAGGATATTTCACTCGCCAAAATATTGATCGTTGACGACCAGGAGCTCAACATTACGCTTTTAGAACGGATTCTGGTTCGCTCAGGGTTTACCCAAATATACAGCATTATGGACCCTCTCCAGGTTCAGCATAAGCTGCTGGAATTTGATCCGGACATCGTTCTGCTGGACATGCATATGCCGGGTATGGATGGGCTGCAGGTATTAACGCTTATACGTGAGCAGCTTTCGCCGGACTGCTACCTACCTGTTCTTATGCTTACAGCAGATGTTACTCATGAGGTCAAGAGGCGGTGCTTGGAAGCCGGGGTAAATGATTTTTTGACAAAGCCGTATGACCGGACGGAGGTCATTCTGCGCATTAATAATCTGCTCAAAACCCGCCAGCTTCATAATCAAATTCAGCAGCATAAAAACACGCTGGAAATGAGAGTGCTGGAGCGGACCGAGGAGCTGCAAAAGGCCAAGCTGGAAATTTTGCTGCTGCTTGGGCGCGCGGCGGAATATCGGGATGATATGACGGGAAGGCATACGCTGCGGGTCGGCAGACTGGCCGAGCTTATTGCCGGGCGATTGGGACTTTCGGAAGAGGACGCTGATCGCATCCGCAAAGCGGCGCCCCTGCATGATATCGGAAAAATCGGCATTCCTGATGAGATTTTGCTGAAGCCTGGGCGCTTTGAGCCCCATGAATTTGAGCAGATGAAGACACATACGATTATTGGCGCCAGCATTTTGGAGGGAAGCACGTTTTCCCTATTGAAGCTGGCGGGCATTATAGCGAAAGCACATCACGAAAAATGGGATGGTACCGGCTATCCGCTTGGGCTGAGCGGGGAAGCCATACCGCTGGAGGCGCGAATTGTTGCGCTTGCTGATTTTTATGATGCGCTCACGCATGAACGTCCCTACAAGAGAGCATGGACCTCTGAGGAGACGATAGAAGAGGTGGAAAAGCAAAGCGGAAAGCATTTTGACCCGCAAATTGCTGCTGTTTTGCTTCAATTATTCCATGAAGGCGCCTTGTCAACACTGGAAGAAGAGGTTTATTTATAGATTGGCCGCAAATAGAGGAGAGCGTGGGTTCATGGGGCTTTTTAGAAAGCCTTAATGAACAAGCTCAATAAATCGGCTAGCTGTGCTCGACAGCGGAAGATTCCTCATTGTCATAATGCCCACATGGGATGGTGGCAGCTGCACGTCTAATTGGATTTCAAAGAGTGAGCCATCCTCCAGCTCCTTCGATACAAATTCCCTCGTTACATAAGAAATACCTAGTCCTCTGCGGGCAAATTCAATCAGCAGATCGACGCTTCCGACCTCAATTTCAGGCTTCAGCATATAACCGTAGCTTTGAAAAAGCTCCGTAATGGCCATTCGTACCCGGCTATTGCGGGAAAACAGAATGACGGGATGCTGGAGCAGCTGATCCAGCGTCAAAATTTTATTTTTCAGCTCCGCATAACGCTCGCCTGCAACAAAACAATCCTTCAATTGAATGCTTTCACGCACCTCAAGCTGGGAATCGACAATCGGCATGCGAACGACACCGAGGTCAATTTTGCCTTCCTTCAGGAAAGAAATAACCTCCGGCGTCGTGCCATGATTGAGATGCAATCTGATTTCGGGATACATATAATGAAAGTTTTCCAAATACGGCAGCAAATAATGCTTGAACAGCGAATCGCTGCCGCCAATCCGCAGTTCTCCGCTCTCTAAATTTTTCAGCGCAGCCATTTTCTCCTCCGCCAGTGTGATCAATATTTGCGACTGCTCGATGTAGGAATACAAAATCGTACCTTCCTGCGTCAGCGCAACCCCTTTGGAATTTCGATAAAACAAAGTGATGCCGAAGCTGTTCTCCAGCTGCTTAATGGCGTGGCTGACGCTCGGTTGAGTGAGGTACAGAGCATTAGCAGCTTTGGTCAAGCTTCCCGTTTTAGCGGCCCAATAAAAGACCTTGTACAATTCGTAATTATTGATCATAGATGTGGTCTATACCTCCTCTTAAATATATTAATTACTTGTATGGCTATTAAACGTATTATAGTGTAACTAAGAAAAAGAAACCATAGCTAACGAATTGGAAGGAGAACGGAAGATGGAGCCAACCACTTTTGTGTTGTTTGGAGCGACAGGGGATTTAGCAAAAAGAAAAATCTACCCCGCTTTGTATAATTTGTTCATCGAGCAGAAACTGCCGCAAGCATTCTCCTTGATTGGCCTTGGACGAAGAGAGCTGACGCATGAAACCTTTCAGGCGAATGTCGAGCAATCTCTCCGTGATTTTTCCAGACGGGAAATAAAGGACGAGGCGAGCGTGAAAGCTTTTTTACAAGCGTTCCGCTACCAAGTTCTAAACATAGACCATAAGGAAGATTACCAGCAGCTGCTTCAAATGATTGAACAGCGGGAACAAGCTTTACAGCTTGCCCCGAATCGCTTGTTTTATTTATCGGTTGGGCCGGAGTTTTTCGAAACGATTGCTTCGAACATTCAGGCAAGCGGGCTTGGCTCGGCGCAGGGCTGGAAGCGCCTCGTTATTGAGAAGCCTTTCGGCCATGATTTGCAATCTGCACGCGATCTGAATGAAAGCCTAAGCCGGTCTTTCGAGGAAAAAGAAGTTTTCCGGATCGATCATTATCTCGGCAAGCCGATGGTGCAGCGTCTTGAGGCTTTGCAGCAGACGAATCCGGTTATTCAGGCGCTGTGGAATAATCATTATATTGCCAACGTGCAAATTACAGCGAATGAAACGGTCGGCGTAGAGGAAAGAGCTGGTTATTATGATCATGTCGGCGCACTTAGAGACATGTTCCAAAACCATTTGCTGCAATTGCTTATGATGACAGCTATCCAGCTGCCGCAGAAGAGCGATGCTGAAAAGGTTCGATTCAAGAAGAAACAGGTGATGGAAGCTCTTGAGCCGCTGCAAAAGCAAGACGTTGGCCTGAGCATCATTCGCGGACAATACAGCGCTGGCAGCATTCAAGGCAAGCCGGTTGTCGGCTATAAGTCGGAGCCGGGAATTGCTGAAACGTCGATGAACGACACATTTATTGCAGCTAAATTGCAAATTGACGATTACTTTTGGCGGGGCGTTCCTTTCTATATTCGTACCGGCAAAAGAATGAAAGAAAAATCGACGCGAATCGTCATTGAATTTAAAGAGCCGCTCAAACAAGCGCCTTCCGAAAACGAAGAGGGTGTGGCGCCTAATCTGCTCGTCATTGAAATGAGCCCTAATGAAAGCATTACGCTTCAGCTCAATTCAAAGGATTCGCAGCAAAATGGCGAGTTCAAGCCGATTCAAATCGATTTTCACCCGAACCAGGAGGAGCTTCCTGAAGCTTATGAAAATTTGATTCACGACGCGTTGAACGGCAATCCTACGTTTTTTGCGCATTGGGATGAAGTTGAAATGTCATGGGCCTGGGTTCAGCCGATTTTGGAAGCATTTGAAGAAAATCAGGTTCCGCTTCATTATTATGCTGCTGGCACATACGGGCCTGCGGAATCCGATGCCTTGCTAGCACAGGACGGCTACCACTGGTGGTTCGATTCCAAGCTGGAACAACAAACTAAAGCACAGAAGGGACAACAATATGCCTATCACACAAACCATTGATCAGTTAGCGATTGACACGATTCGTACTTTATCCATTGATGCAATTAACAGCGCCAATTCCGGTCATCCGGGTCTTCCTATGGGGGCAGCTCCAATGGCGTACACGTTATGGTCCAAATTTTTGAGCCACAATCCCGGTCATGCCAAATGGTTTAACCGCGATCGTTTCGTGCTTTCGGCGGGTCACGGCTCGGCGCTGCTTTACAGCCTGCTGCACTTATCCGGTTATGAAGTGTCGCTTGAAGATTTGAAGCAATTCCGCAAGCTGAACAGCAAGACGCCAGGCCATCCTGAGTTTGGACATACGGATGGTGTAGATGCGACTACTGGCCCTCTAGGCCAAGGGATTGCGATGGCAGTCGGAATGGCGATGGCGGAAGCACATCTAGCTGCGAAATTCAATCAAGACGGTTTCCCAATCATTGACCATTATACGTATTCGCTTGTGGGCGACGGCTGCTTGATGGAAGGGATTTCCTACGAGGCGATGTCCATGGCTGGCCATATGAAGCTGGACAAATTGATCGTATTGTATGATTCGAACGATATTTCCCTCGACGGAGAATTAAATCTTTCTTTTGGGGAGAATATTCAAAAAAGAGCGGAATCTGCGAATTGGCAATATCTCCGCGTAGAAGACGGCAATGACATTTCTACCATTGCTGAGGCGATTGCGGCTGCCAAGAACAACGATTCGCAGCCAACACTTATTGAAATCCGGACGATTATCGGTTACGGAAGCAAAGTAGCGGGCACGAATAAAGCGCATGGCAATCCGCTTGGCAAAGAAGAAGCCGTTGCAACGAAAGCCGCTTATGGCTGGCAGTATGAGGAAGAGTTCACTGTTCCGGCTGAAGTCAAAGCTCATTACGAGCAGCTGAAGCTTGAGGGTGCGGCTAAAGAAGCGGAATGGAATAAGCAGCTTGCTTCCTACACAGCGCAATATCCGGCACAGGGCAAGGAGCTGGCTCAAGTCATCGAAGGAACGGTCACGATTGATGCGGCTGACATTTTAACCTTTGATACCTCCAAAACGATTTCAACTCGCGTAGCGAGCGGTGAAGCGATCAATCATTATGTGCAGACCGTTCCTTCGATCTTCGGAGGCAGTGCAGATCTATCGCATTCCACGATGACGGACATTAAAGGCGAAGAGACATTCGCGGTTAAATCGTATGCAGGACGCAATATTTATTTCGGCGTTCGCGAGCATGCTATGGGCGCGGCAGGCAATGGCATGGCGCTGCATGGCGGCGTAAAACCATTCGTCAGCACCTTCTTCGTATTCAGCGATTATTTGCGCCCGTCGATTCGACTAGCTGCTTTGCAGAAGCTGCCAGTTACGTATGTATTCACGCATGATTCCATTGCTGTCGGAGAAGATGGTCCTACGCATGAGCCGGTGGAGCATTTGGCGGCGCTTCGCACGATTCCAGGGCTTACGGTCATTCGCCCAACGGATGCCAATGAAACAGCAAGTGCATGGGCCTATGCTTTGCAGCAAAATGACGGTCCGGTTGCCCTCGTGCTGAGCAGACAAAATCTGCCGATCTATGAAGCAACGAAAGCGAACGTTGCAGAGGTAGCTAAAGGCGCTTATGTCCTGACAGAAACAAGCGAGAAGCCAGACGTTATTTTGATCGCTACAGGTTCAGAGGTATCGCTTGCCGTTAGTGCTAAAACCGAGCTGGAGAAGGATAACCTATCCGTTCGCGTCGTGGCTATGCCGAGCAGAGAACTGTTTGAGCGCCAGCCAGCAGCTTACAAGCAAAGCGTTCTCCCTGATTCCGTGTCGAATCGCATCGCCATTGAAGCGGGCATTTCGCTTGGCTGGGAGCGTTATGCTGGACCAAGCGGCAAAGTGTTGTCCATTGATACGTTTGGGGCATCAGGCCCTGGCAACCAGGTAATGGATTACTTTGGCTTCTCAACTGAGAATGTTGTGAGTCTGGCAAAAGAATTAGTGAAATAATTGAAATGCTTGGCAATCGAATTTAAAATGAAAGTGCAAATCAAAATGAACCCAAAAAACGGAGGTAATTGACTATGAAATTTTTTATCGATACGGCTAATGTGGAAGATATCAAGAAAGCTTACAAAATCGGCGTATTATCCGGTGTTACTACTAACCCATCTTTGGTTGCTAAAGAAGGCGTGAAATTTGAAGATCGTATTGCTGAGATTTTGCAAATCGTGCCTGAGGTTGAATCCGTTTCTGCGGAAGTAACGCCTAATGCCATTACAGCTGAAGAAATGATCGCTGAAGCGGACGAGCTGATCAAAATCAACAACAACGATAAAAATATTACAATCAAGCTTCCGATGAACCTTGCTGGACTGGAAACTTGTCGTTACCTGACGAAAAAAGGCGTGAAAACGAACGTAACGCTTATTTTCACAGTCAACCAAGCGCTTCTAGCTGCTCGTGCTGGCGCAACTTATGTTTCTCCGTTCCTCGGCCGTCTGGACGATATTTCGGAGGATGGCGTTCTGCTAGTGTCGAAAATTGCTGAATTGTTCCGCACACACCAACTGGATGCGCAAATTATTGCGGCTTCGGTTCGTCACCCGGATCACGTTACTCGCGTGGCGATGGCTGGCGCGCATATTGCAACTGTACCATTCGCGGTTATCGAGCAAATCTCGAAGCATCCGCTTACTGATCAAGGTATGGAGAAATTTGCTGCTGATTGGAAAAAAACTTCCCTGTAAGAAGGGGCTTATAATTTAACCCTCGAATGGCAGCTTTGCTGCCAGAGGATGGCGACAGCCGTTTACGCTTATATAAAAAGAGTTTGAATAGGACTGGGAGGCAGAAAACCGTGAGTAAACAGCAAATTGGTGTCGTGGGTCTTGCCGTTATGGGCAAAAACCTTGCTTTAAATATTGAAAGCAGAGGGTTCTCGGTTGCGCTATTCAACCGTTCCCCAGAAAAAACAAATGAGCTTCTGGAAGAAGCCAAAGGTAAAAATTTTGTAGGTGCATACAGCGTCGAAGAGTTTGTAAACTCGCTTGAAACACCGCGCAGAATTTTAATTATGGTCAAAGCAGGCGCGCCAACAGATGATACGATTAATCAGCTTGTGCCGTTTCTAGACCAAGGCGACATATTGATTGATGGCGGCAACGCTTATTTCCCTGATACGCAAAGAAGAAATGAAGAGCTTTCGGCTAAAGGCTTCCGCTTTATCGGTGCGGGCGTTTCCGGCGGCGAAGAGGGCGCACTTAAAGGTCCAGCGATTATGCCAGGCGGTCAAAAAGACGCTTATGAGCTCGTTGAGCCAATCCTGACAGCTATTTCTGCGAAAGTGAATGGCGATGCTTGCTCCACTTATATTGGTGAAGGCGGCGCTGGACACTATGTGAAAATGGTGCACAACGGCATCGAGTATGGCGATATGCAGCTGATTGGCGAGGCGTATCATTTGCTGAAAGATGTGCTTGGTGTAAGCACAACTGAGCTGCATAACATTTTCACCGAATGGAATAATGGCGAGCTGGACAGCTATTTGATCGAAATTACAGCTGACATTTTCTCGAAAACAGACCCAGCTACAGGCAAGCCGATGGTCGATGTAATTCTCGATTCCGCAGGCCAAAAGGGAACGGGTAAATGGACGAGCCAAAGCGCTCTAGATCTCGGCGTTCCATTGTCAATCATTACCGAATCCGTATTCTCGCGCTTCATCTCTGCGATGAAAGAGGAGCGCGTAGCGGCAAGCAAGAAGCTGAATGGCCCTGCGGTATCGAGCTATGACGGCGATGCGCAAGAGTTTATTGAAGCGGTCCGCAAAGCGCTATTCGCGAGCAAAATCGCTTCGTACGCCCAAGGCTTCGCGCAAATGCGCGCTGCTTCCGACCAGTACAACTGGAACCTGAACTATGGCAGCATCGCGATGATTTTCCGCGGCGGCTGCATTATCCGTGCAGGCTTCCTGCAAAACATTAAAGATGCCTATGACCGTGATCCGGAACTGAAAAACTTGTTCCTCGATGATTATTTCGGCGGAATCGTAGATAACTACCAAGAAGCTTGGAGAAAAGTGATTGCGATTGCCGTAACAAGAGGGATTCCGGTTCCTGCTTTCGCATCGGCACTGGCTTACTATGATAGCTATCGTACAGAAAGACTTCCAGCTAACCTGCTGCAAGCACAGCGTGATTATTTTGGAGCGCATACGTTTGAGCGTCTGGATCAACAAGGCAGCTTCCATTTTCAATGGATGGAAAATAACGAATAGGAAATACTTAGTTACAAATAAGTAAATAATTGGAAAATTAACAAAAAGGTTGGCCTCGCATTGTGAGGTCAGCTTTTTGTTGAATTTTGTAGGAATAACGGTGAGTCGCTAATCTGGCGATGCTGAGATGCTGACGATTCAAGAGTGTAGGCGCAGCAACACATGCGATGGCTGTTAAGATCGCTGTTGCGGAGACTGAGCAGCCTGGAGCAGCCTCCTCTTTTTTTGCAGACAGAGATTCCGCTATTTTGGATTTTGATGCGTTTTACGAGTTATTGAATAGATGATGGACTTTTTTCGAAAAACCAGTTGCTGAAAATGTTCAGCAGCTGGTTTTTCGTGTTTGAATTGTCTAATTTTTAGGTGGTTTTATGACGCATTTTTATGGTATTATGTGGGTGGTATTTGTGGTATATTGGGAATAGTTCCGTTTTTTCCACCTAAGGGGAGATACCCCTAGACCATTTCCGACCCCACTAAAGCGTTTCATTGCCTTCACGCAGCCAGGTACATCAATCCAAATACCCGCCAATATCTGTTTAATATTGAGAGGGGTTTCATCATTTATACGCCCTTTATAAGTGTCTAACAAGCAGAGTCGTCATTTCTTGTACAATTCCAATAAAAAACTGCGGTTATTCGCCAAAATCAGAAAGCGCCGACACCAGCAGCGATGCATAAAAGTTACATGATTTGTAACTTAAATATAAATATAGACATAAAAATAAATATTGTAAAAAAACATAGAATTATGGTATAACTTTATTAACGGCGTTATTGGTTGCATCGACGGCCGCATCTTTGTTAAGCAACATTCCTCAAGAGATATAGTCGTCTACTCCTTTAGCGACACATTCAACTATGAATGAACTTCTCTCAACCCACCCACAACTTTTGTTTTCCTTTCTGACGCACTTTCATCCAGATGAGTTTGTACAATTGAAGACTGCTGTTTTAAGCTGCACTGCCTATGTTATTCCATTTAAGGAGTGAGTGCCGAGCGATGTCTATCCCAAGACAATGAAAGCGCTCTCTAACTTGACGGCTATTTATGCTGCCTCAGGAATGACATGCAATCTTTTATCCAATAAAGGAGCTGAAACAATGGAAAACGTACAGCTATCGATCGAAAATCAAATTAAAAACATGATTGTTACTAAGTTTGGACTGGACATCTCGCCAGAGGATATCAACGATGATGATCCGCTATTTGATGTGAATGAACAGGGTGAAGGGCTCGACCTGGATTCTGTTGACGCTTTGGAGCTGGCGGTTGGACTGAAGGAGCTTTTTGGCGTTAAGCCGCAAAGCAGTGATATGTCTGTTTTCAAGAGCGTTGGCTCGATTGCAAACATCATCCGCAGCACGATCGGGGATTAATCAATGAGCAGACCGCAAGCCGTAGTAACCGGAATTGGAATCATCGCGCCAGGCGGCTCAAACAGAGAAGCTTTCTTCCAGTCAATTGTGAATGGCGCCAGCGGGCTTCGGGCTCACGAGAAGCTGAAAAAGCTTGGCGTAAGCGGCGAGGTAGCTGGCAGCGTTGACAAGCTGTATCGAGAAATGGAAGAGGATGAACGGGCCGTTCAAATGACTTATGCCGCACTTGATGAAGCTTTGGCGGACAGCGGACTGACGAAAGAGGATATTGGCAAGCTGGAAGCAAGAGCGGGCTTGTCCCTTTCAGAATCTGTCCCAGGCCATATTAAAACGATGAGATATATTCAAAATAATCGGGAGCAGAAGTGGAATGACCCCGATGGGCTTATCGAAATTCCATCTATGCTTTCAAATATTGTTTCGTATGTAGACATAAGGGGCCAAGCCTACACAACCATGTCGGCCTGTGCCGCTGGAACTGCGGGAGCAGGAATCGCTCTAGACGCTATTAGGGGCGGAATGGCTGATTTAATGGTCGTTGTTGGAGCAGAGCCCTTATCGGATAACTACATTGCCGGGTTTCACAGCCTTCAGTCCATGAGTCTGGGTGGCTGTGTGCCGTTTGATAAGGACAGGGACGGCATGTCGCTTGGCGAAGGAGCCGCCGTTTTTATCGTGGAGACGCTGAATAGAGCGAAGGCAAGAGGAGCCCACATCTACGGCGAGCTGCTGGGATACGGCTTAAGCAATGATGCCTATCATATTACAAGTCCCGATCCTGAAGGAGAAGGGGCTGTACGGACGATGCGGATGGCTTTGGAGGATGCGGGCTTGCAGCCGGGAGACATTGATTATGTCAATGCCCATGGAACAGCAACCGAGCTGAATGACCTAATGGAAATGAGAGCGTTGTCCAAGGTTTTTGGAACCGAGGAGAAGCCGTCCCAGGTTATGATTTCTTCAACGAAGGCGGTTACCGGCCACTGCTTGGGAGCTGCGGGAAGCGTGGAGCTGGCGGCAACCTTGCTTGCCATAGATCGCGGCATTGTGCCTCCAACTGCATTTCTGAAGAAGCAGCCTGAACCTTTTCAGCACCTTCAGATTGTTAAAGGGAACTATAAGGAACGGTCAATCAAATACGCGATGTCCAACTCATACGCCTTCTTCGGCCATTCTGCAAGTATAGTTGTCGGAAAGGTCTAAGCATCATACACCATATGCTGGGAGCTGTCAGGGATGGAAACCATTGATATTGCAAAAGGCCTGCCTCATCGCTACCCGTTTGTCATGGTAGACCGAATTACTGAGGCCCTTTACATGAAGCGTTCCAAAGGCTACAAAAATATAAGCTTTAATGAGCAGTGGGCAGTTGGACATTTCCCCGATGAACCTATTTATCCAGGCGTTCTCATGATTGAGACGATGGCGCAGGTCGGCGGATTTATTTTTTACAACGAGGAGAGCCCTGCGGCCCACAAATTTTATTTAAGCGCGGTTAACCAGATCAAGTTCATGCATCCGGTTGTGCCGGGGGATACATTTGCGGTAGAAGCAGAATTAGTTGAGTCCTTCCACATCTTTCACCAGATTAAATGTACGGCTGCAGTCGGCGATAAAATAGTCGCTTCTGGACTGCTGACCTTAAGCTATTCCAATTAAATAAAAGTGGTATTTAATTCCGAAGTGCATAATTCATAAATTTGGGAGAATCCATATGCATAAAATATTTGTTACGGCTGTTGGAGCGATAAGCTGTGCAGGGTCCGGTGCAGATGAATTTTGGGAAGGCATAAACGCACAGGCGGCAGTGAGGCCAGATGAGCTTAAGCTGCCGGTGGATATTCCGCAAAATATTGAAAATCGGGTTGCCAGACGGATGGATCGGTTTTCACGGTTGACCATGAGCGCCTCGAAACAAGTGCTTGATGAAGAGTTGATCGTGCAGGAGCAATTGGATCATAACCGGATTGGCACTGTTTTTACGACAGGATATGGTCCATTGGTATCTAACCTTGCCCTCAGCAATCAAATTGTCTCAGGTGGCGTTGATATGGTGAGTCCCACCGTATTCGCAAGTACGGTATACAACTCGGGAATCGGCCATGTTTGCTTGAGTTTAAAGCTGAAGGGTGCGAGCACTATACTAACGGGCAGCAATGCGGTTGCCTATGCATCTGATCTGCTCAAAAGCGGTAAGGCAGATGCGATATTATGCGGCGGGGTAGAGGAATATTGCCAAGAGCTGCTCGAATCCTTTCAGCAGCAGGCCTACGTCACAAAGGATGACAACTATTTGTGCAGACCTCTAGACCGTAATAGAAGCGGAACGAGAATGACCGAGGGCGCCGCTGCATTGCTGCTTGAAACAGAGAGCGTGTTAGTCTGCAGTCCGGAACGTATCGTCTGCGAGGTTCTCGGGTATGCAAGTTTAATAGGGAAAGGCTACCTGGGCAAAGACCGTGCCGATGCGGATTCAAAGCTATTCGCTCGTGTGATGGATATGGCGCTCAAGCATGCCTCCCTTTCTCCTAGCGTGATTGATGGCATTTTGATGGCTGCTGGAGGCGGACGTTATACCGATAAGGCGGAAGCCCAAGCTATTCATGAAGTTTTTGGCCAGCGTGCCGCTTCCATACCGGTTTCTTCGATTAAGGGAGCAACGGGCGAAACGCTTGGCGCTTCGTTTATGTTGAATGTCGCAGCGGGGGCCCTTGCCATTGCCAAAGGGAGCATGCCTCTAACTGCAGGCTGCACCGAGCCGGATACTGCTTTAGAGCTGGATATCGTCCATCATGAGCCGCGTTTAGGCGATTACGAATATATATTAGTGAATGGATATGATGTCAACGGATGCTTGCACAGCGTTATCCTTGGAACGGTCCGGAGGTGAACCTTTGAAATTTGCCGATAAAGTCGTCTTTATTACCGGAGGAGCAAAAGGAATCGGCTACGCCATCGTACAGGCTTTTGCTAGTGAAGGGGCTACCGTTCTCTTTACCTATAAAAGCAGTGAGGACGAAGCTGAGAAGCTGGAAGCTTCCCTGCAGGAAAATGGGGGCAAGGCGAAAGCGTTCGCGCTGGACGTATCCGATCATATGAATACGCTTGCTGTAATCGAGGAAGCTGTTCAGGAGTTCGGAAAGATTGATGTGCTAGTCAACAATGCGGGCGTAACGGAAGATGGTTTTCTGATGCTGATGGAGGAATCCTCCTGGGATAAGGTCATCAATACAAATTTGAAAGGCGCCTACAATTGCTGCAAAGCGGTGCTGCCTTCGATGATTAGCAAGAGGTACGGAGTAATCGTGAATATTTCCTCCGTTTCCGCCTTAGCGGGTGCCTCAAGTCAGGCGAATTATAGTGCGTCCAAAGCTGGCCTCATTGGCTTGACTCGATCGCTATCAAGAGAAGTATCTGGAAAAAACATCCGTGTGAATGCCATTGCACCAGGTTATATCGTTACGGATATGCTCGGGAAAGTTCCCGATCGCGTGCGCCGTCATTTTGTTGATAAAATTGCCTGCGGCCGGTTAGGCGAGGCTGATGAAATTGCAAAGGTAGCCCTATTCCTAGCTTCTGACGATGCAAGCTACATATA
The DNA here is from genome assembly GCF_059383715.1 of Paenibacillus sp. J31R34. NCBI lineage: Bacteria > Bacillati > Bacillota > Bacilli > Caryophanales > Paenibacillaceae > Paenibacillus > Paenibacillus sp. J31R34. Next base: position 1,148,592 of record NZ_JBXENU010000001.1, on the reverse strand, counting down.
TGGACAGACGATTATTGTCGATGGAGGAATGATTTAAGGCAGCCTTGAAAGTGAAAACGAACGATTTTAGGGAGGTTAAATGATGAGTGGGGAAGTAAAAGTAGCGGATTTTAATGCGAGGTTTAATGAAATTTTGCAAAAAAATATTGAGCTGTTGACGATTGATGAGAGTGTATTGCAATCGGATTTAGAAACGGTAGGCCTTAACTCGATTTCCTTTGTTAAATTAATCGTAGCCTTGGAAAATGAATTTGATGTCGAGTTTGAAAATGAAATTTTAATTATCGACCATTTTGCTACCTTGGGGCAGTTTAAGGAAAGCGTACAAAAGCTAGTAGAAGGGCAAGATCATTAATTTTCTCCGCTCGCGGGGCTCAGTGCAGCAATCTTACCCTATAGTGGAGGGCGCTTATGCAAATAGCAAGCCGTAACTCTGCATTCTTTTCGATGCGCCGGTTGTTTGTCTTCCTTAAGCCCTATCGGTTTTGGATAGCGCTCAAGCTGATAAGCACGATCATTATAGCGGCAAATGATATTTTGCTCATCTATATTATTAATCTTTTATTTTCGTCCACCCAGACTGGTGATATGGATGGCGTGATGCAGGCTGTAAAATTAATCCTCCTTTTTATAGTGACAGGCATCATTGTGAATTTCTTCAGCGTTTATTCTTCGGGACGCTATAGTGCCTTTGTAACCCGAGATTTGAAAAATAAAGTGAGCGAGCATATTAATAAACTGCCTATTTCGTATATGGAAGCTCGCCACTCCGGCGACTTTAGCTCCAGAATGACGAACAGTATCAATCAAATTGAAGGGTTTATTTACAATGATTTTGCCGCTCTTATTTTTCATATTGTCCGGGTTGTTGCCTGTATTGCGGTTATGTTTTATATGAATTGGCAGCTTACGCTGTTTTGCTTCGGCATGCTGCTGTTTATGACCTTTTTGAGTGAAAAAATCAGCCGCCCGTTAAATCAATATGCGGCAGATGTACAGCAAAGCATGGCTCAAATGAGCACGGTTGTTCAAGATACAATAGGTGGCATCTATATGATCAAGTCTTACAATCTGGTACAGGTTGTGTATCAAAAGTGCCAGCTGCTGCTTGACAAGCTGCTTGAACATTTTCTGAGAATCGAGAAACGCGTTGCTGCTATTGGGGCACTCAGTGTATTTGTCCGAACGGCTCCGCTGGTTGTGTTCTTTCTGTTCGGCGGATATTTGGTTAGCGAAGGACAGCTTTTAATAGGCGCTTTAATCGCGTTTGTGCAGTTCATTAATTATCTCGTGTCCGGGATGGGAGAAATTCCAAATCAGATTAGCCGATTCAAAATAACAGCTGGCGTTGTCGATCATCTTTTTGAATTGCTGGATGCTGAAACAGAACGGATGGATGGCAAACAGCCGGAAAACCTTTCGGTATCAGCTCCTGCACTTGAATTTAAACAGGTTACTTTTTCCTATGACGATCATTCGAAGGTGCTTGACGAGGTCAGCTTTACATTGCCGCAAGGTAAAACGGTCGCCTTGGTTGGGCCAAGCGGTTCAGGCAAATCGACCATCTTTAAACTTATAACCGGTTTTTATGATTATAAGGATGGGCAAATCAAGCTGTACAACGAGCCGCTCACCGATTGGAAGCTATCATCTGCAAGGGCGCTCATTTCACATGTTTCGCAGGATACATTCCTTTTTCCGGGCTCCATCGCCGAAAATATTGCGTGCACGGATGACGGCTACCGCATAGAAGACGTAGAAACCGCAGCTAAGCTTGCCAATATCCATGAATTTATCCGGGTACTTCCACAAGGATACGATACGCTTGTCGGTGAACGGGGAGTAAAGCTATCCGGCGGACAAAAGCAGCGGATAGCGATTGCCAGGGCCATATTAAAGGATGCTCCCATTTTGCTGCTGGATGAGGCGACTTCGGCGCTTGATTCCGAATCCGAACAGCTTGTTCAACAATCCATTAACCGGATTATGCGAAACAAAACGGTTTTGGTAGTCGCACATCGCCTTTCTACGGTCATGAATGCAGACCACATTTTGGTGCTGAACGAGGGGCGTATTGAAGAAAGCGGCACACATGAAGAGCTGCTTGCAAAAAACGGCACTTATCATCGTCTTTACAACAATCAGGCAAGCAATCGTGGAGACCAGCCGTACGGGCTTGGTCAAGAGGGGGCATAGTTGCTTGAAAAAAAGCAATAAACAACAAATTGCGAGACTTGCCCAATTGCTTGGTCGGCGCAAACTATCTTTTATTCTCAGTTTTCTGGGCTTTGGTCTCATGAGCTCAAGCGTATCGATTATTACAGCCATGCTGGTCTCTACTTTTCTCGATGCGATAACCGAGAAAAATATGGCTGCCGTTATGACGCTCAGCATCCAGTTCATGCTCATCGTCATTGCTATGTGCATACTAACGCCCCTTTTCCAATATTGGTACGGTAAAACGGTCAAGACGATCATGAACAGCATGCGGCTTCGCGTTTTTCATCATATGGAGAAGCTTCCGGTTACTTATTACGAGAACAGCCATAGTGGTGACAGCCTGTCCAGAATTACAAATGATCTGCAGACGATGGAAAATGCCTTCTCTGGAGAAGCGCTTACGCTTCTTTCCTTAATGGCTACCGGGACAATATCAGCCGTTATTATGTTTTATCTGGACTGGAGATTTGCCGTTGCCATGATTTTTTTAGGATTGCTGTCTACGTATGTGAACTCAAGATACGCAAAGCCGTTTAGAACGATTGGCACCGAAATTCAGGAGCAGTCCGGCGTTCAGCTCGAGCGGTTAACGAATCTCGTTGCTGGCACGCAGGTGAGCAGAACGTTTCAGATGGTCGATGGGATGAACCGCAAGTACAAGGAGACGACGACTCGGCTTGCAAACTTGTTTTTACTGCGAGCGAAAAAAAGCGCCTATTTAACAAGCACCAATTATTTTCTGCTGTGGATCAATAATGGCGGTGCTTTTATTATTGGAGCTTTTATGCTGATTAACGGCCAGCTGACAATCGGCAGCTTGCTGGGGGTTATTTTACTGCTGGAGAACGTAACGAATCTCTTCCGCAATTTAGGCGTTTTCTGGGCCAACTTGCAATCCTCGCTGGCGGGGGCTGACCGGGTGTTTGATCTGCTGGATGTAGCAGAAGAACCTGAACGATATGCAGTTGTCTCGAAGGAGGCTGCGGTCGCAAGCTCAAACGAAGATGAAATGCTCGATTTCAAAAACGTATCGTTTGCCTACCACAAAGACGAGAATGTGCTAAACCGCTTGAATCTTCAGGTGGACAAAGGACAGCATGTCGCGCTTGTAGGGCCCAGCGGGGGCGGCAAAAGCACGATAATGAAGCTGCTGCTTGGTTTTTATCCATTTTCCGATGGCGATATTCGAATTGCGGGCAAAAGCTTTGGGGAATATTCACTTGAGGAGCTTAGGGATAGGATGGCCTACGTTTCTCAGGACCCGTATCTGTTCGAAGGAACGATCGAGCAAAATATCCGCTACGGAAAAATGGACGCGACGGCTGAAGAGGTGGTAGAGGCAGCGCGTGCAGCGTTTGCCCATGATTTTATTACGGAGCAGACCGACGGCTACAACACCGCGGTTGGCGAAAGAGGTGTGAGGCTGTCCGGTGGTCAAAAGCAGCGAATAGCCATTGCCCGAGCCATATTGAAAAATGCGCCTATTTTGCTGCTCGACGAGGCAACCTCAGCACTTGACAGCGATTCAGAGCTGGCGGTCCAGCAAGGAATCGAGCGGCTGATGGAAGGGAAAACGACGATTGCCATCGCCCACCGGCTATCCACCATTGAGCAAGCGGACACGATTGTAGTCGTTGACCACGGGAGGATTATGGAGCAGGGCAAGCATGACGAGCTTCTGGCAGCTGGTGGCGCATACAGCCGCCTCCATCATACACAGAAGCGAACGCAAGAGTGGCTTCCACAAGCGATGCAGCAGGAAGCTTAAGTATTATAGGCTGGCGGCAACGCTGCCGCTCGATAGATTTTAAAGAAATAAGGAAGGGTGAAATGATGAGGATACTTGGCATTAGCGGCGGAATCGATTTCCCTCATGAGGATGGATATGTAACAACGATATTGAATTCAGAGGTTCATGATGCTTCAGCTGTATTAATTGAGAATGGGCAAGTGGTTGCCGCCTATGAGGAAGAACGTCTCAATCGGATTAAGCACTCAGGAAAGCTGCCGATTTTATCGATTCGCCGTTGTCTGGAGCTGGGTGGAATACGTTTGGACGATGTGGATAAAATCGTCTTTTACTGCGAGGAAACCCAGTTTAAATATGAAACGACTACTCACCGGCATCAGTATCGACAATTTCCGTACAGCGATCCAAAGGCGTGGGTGGTCGAACGACTAAAGCAATTTTTTGATACGGATTTTAATAAAGAGAATGTAGTGTTTGAGAACCACCACTATTGTCATGCGGCGAGCGCCTATTATATGTCCGGCTTTGATGAAGCGCTTGTCGTTACAATAGATGGCGCTTCCTTGGAAGGGAAAGCTGGAATTGTGCTTGATGCTGAAGGGACTTCGCTCAAGGCGCTCAGCCATATTTCCAACGATGACAGCTTAGGGGCCTTTTACACGCAAATTATCGAATTTCTCGGCTATACCACTCATGATGAATATAAAGTAATGGGGCTCGCTCCATATGGAGATCCTGCTAAATTCAGAAGGCTGTTCAAGAAAGCGTTCACCTTGCTGCCAGAAGGGAAATTCCGGCTTAATAGAAGCTTCTATTATGTGCTGATGGATTCAATGCCGAACCCGCGGTTGAAAGGTGAACTGTTTACCCAGGAGCATAAGGACATCGCGGCTGCGCTTCAGGAAGCGCTCGAAAATGTTGTCATGCATATGCTCGCCCATTTTCAGCAGGCTACTGGGCGAAAAAAGCTGTGCATGGCTGGTGGCGTAGCGCACAACTGTACGCTAAACGGAAAAATTTTGTATTCCGGCTTATTCGACGAGGTGTTCGTGCAGCCTGCGGCACATGATGCGGGCAATGCGCTTGGAGGAGCACTGCTGCAGTCCCGCAAGCTGGCTCCAAGCTTGCAGACTGAAACGCTGCGGCATCTTTACTGGGGGAGCGATATTCAGAACAATGATCGCATACTGGAAATTTTGAAGCAATGGGATCGGTTCGTTACCTACCGCAAAGCAGATCATGTTGTCGAAGTTGCGGCTAAGCTAATTGCGGAGGGAGCAGTTATCGGTTGGGTGCAGGGACGCTCGGAGTTTGGCCCCCGGGCGCTTGGCAACCGCAGCATATTGGCTGATCCGCGTCCAGTGGAAAACAAAAGCATTATTAATGCCATGGTGAAAAAACGGGAGGGCTACCGGCCGTTTGCCCCTTCCATATTGGAAGCATATGCAGACGATTATTATGTGCTGCCGCAGACAAAAGCCCCTTACTCCTACATGAATTTCGTGCTGAAGACAAGGGAGGACAAGCAGGAGCTGCTCGGCGCGGTCACTCACGTTGACGGCACGGCGCGCATCCAAACGGTATCTCGTGAAACGAATGGGAGGTACTGGCACTTAATTGATGCATTCCGCAAGCTGACGGGTGTGCCGGTGCTGCTGAATACATCGTTTAACAACAATGCGGAGCCGATTGTAGATTCAGAAGAGGACGCCATTGTCAGCTTCCTGACCACCAATATTAACACCTTGATTATCGGAGACTACGTCATCGATAAAAAAACGGTCGGCAAGGAAGAATTTATGAAGTTTGTGCCGAAACGGCCGCTTAGCTCGGAGCTGAAGAAGTCGGTCGGCTATACAGCTGAAGGAAGCAAGAAAACCAGTTACGGAATACGCCTCCACTTTGGAGATAAATATAAGACTGCGTTATCGGAAGAGATGTACCGGCTGCTAGAGCTATCCGACGGGGATAAGACGCTGGCAGAGCTGGTTGAGCTTGCAGACTGCGGAAATAAGACCGAAGAGGATATCGTAGATGAATTGATAGACTTATGGTCTTTGCGGCTGATTCATTTGCGTCCATTTGAAACCATTGCTTTAGCTACCGTTTGAAGGATGCAGTAAAAGGCGGAGCAGGAAAATCTAGTAAAGAGAATAGATAGGAGGATGATCATGCTAGTATTAGGTCTTAATGGCGGCATAGAATTGCCGCATGAGGATTTGAAGGTGTTTGGCTACGGCGGAATTGCGCACGACTCTGCTGCTGTTCTTATTAAAGACGGGGTGGTAATTGCCGCCTCAGAGGAAGAAAGGCTGAACCGGGTGAAGCATACCGGCAAGGCTCCGCTGCAAACGATCCATTTATGCTTGAAGCGGCTCGGCATTACGTTCGCAGATATTGATAAGGTTGTTATAACGACAAGAGAGCAGGAGACCAACCTGCTTGTGCGGGATGAGTTTTTCTATCGCGACTCCTTGCATAAAAATACGAGAGAGCTGCTGGTAGATTTCTTTTACCAGATTGACGGCACGAAATACGACCCGAATAATATCGTTTTTGTCGACCACCACATTTGCCATGCAGCCAGCGCGCATTTCATGTCCGGCTTTGATCGCAGCTTGACGGTTACGATTGATGGGGAATCGCAGGAGGGGTACGCCGGCTATATTATTAGTGCCGAAGGAACGAGCTTCAAAATCCTTGACCGCATCTCGAATGAAAACAGCTTGGGCTCCTTCTATATTTCGGTTATCCGCATGCTGGGCTATCACCAGCACGATGAATACAAGGTAATGGGACTCGCGCCGTATGGCGATCCAAGCAAATTCAGACGGATGCTAAGAAAAGCATATGTCCTGCTTCCCGAAGGCAAGTTCAAAATTAATTTGGCCTGGTCAACTGCACTTTTCGATTTTATGACGCCAAGAAAGAAGGGCGGTCCTATTACTCAGGAGCATATGGATTTGGCCGCTTCCCTGCAGGAGGCGCTGGAAACGATTGTCATGCATATGCTAACGCATTATCAGCAGGCAACCGGACATACGAAGCTTGCCATGGCAGGCGGTGTAGCGCATAACTGCTCCATGAATGGAAAAGTACTTTATGCGGGGCTTTTCGATGAGGTTTTCGTACAGCCGGCTGCACATGATGCAGGCAATGCGCTGGGCGGTGCCTTGTTCGTATCCAATAAATTTGCGCCTGACAAGTCGCTGGAGAAGCTGCAGCATCTGTATTGGGGAAGCGAAATTCAAGGCAATGAGGGCTTGGAGCAAATTTTAAAACGGTGGGAACGTTTCGTCAGCTTCCGCAAGGTGGACAATATCGCCGAGGAGACAGCCAAGCGAATTGCGGATGGGGCCGTCTTTGGTTGGGTTCAGGGGCGCTCCGAATTTGGTCCGCGCGCGCTAGGCAACCGCAGCATTCTTGCTGATCCAAGGCCAGCGGAGAACAAGAGCATTATTAACGAGATGGTGAAGAAACGGGAGGGCTACCGGCCGTTTGCGCCATCGATTTTAGAAGAGCATGTGGGCGACTACTATGAGATGCCGCGTACGAAAGCGCCTTACTCGTATATGAATTTTGTACTCATGACAAAAGAGGATAAGCAGCCGCTGCTTGGAGCCGTTACACATGTCGATGGCACCGCTCGCATTCAGACGGTATCAAAAGAAACGAATGAACGGTATTGGGAGCTAATTAATGAATTCCGGAAATTGACCGGGGTGCCGATTTTGCTGAACACGTCGTTCAACAACAATGTTGAGCCAATCGTAGATTCGGAGGAGGATGCGATCGCAAGCTTCCTGACGACGAATATCCACTACTTGGCTATCGGCGATTATATGGTAGACAAAAAGGAAGTAGACAAGGCTGATTATTTGCATATGGTGCCGACGAGGCTGGTCAATTCAGAATTAAAAAAATCGATTGGCTATTCCGCTGAGGGCACGAAACGCACACTCCATGAAGTAAGGCTTCATTTTGGAGATAAATACAAAAAAGCGATACCGGAGGAAGTGTTCCTCATGCTGGAGCTTTCAGACGGCCAAAAATCGCTGGACGAGCTTGCCGATGAACTCGGCGGCACTGCACTGACAAAACCGGAAATAGCAGAGCATTTTATCGAGCTTTGGTCGCTTCGGCTCGTTCATCTCAGACCATCCGAGCGCGTGGCAGCCCTATCGGCTAAGCATTAAGGAGCCGGGATGAAGAAGCTGAAGCTGCTTGCCTTTCCTTTTGCCGGTGCCTCGTCCATGTACTACTACAAGTGGAAAAAACATATGCCCGACCATATCGACTTTGTGCCTGTGAAGCTTGCAGGCAGAGGTGCCCGGCCAAGAGATCCTTTGTACAACACCTTTGATGAGGCGATTGAGGACGTGTATGAGCAAATCGACAAGATTATTGACGATGGCCCTTATGCTTTTTTTGGCCACAGCATGGGTAGTATGCTTGCTTTTGAATTGTCGCATAAGCTGAGGGAACAAAAACGTCATGACCCTACGATGATATTCGTGTCTGGCAGATGGGCTCCCCATATTACAAGACCGGATTTAGTGAATCCAAGTACGCCAGACGAGCAGCTTAAAGAGCGGCTGCTGGAGCTTGGAGGAACATCTCCGGAGCTGTTTGAAAACCCGCTGCTTGCGGATGCATTTCTTCCAATATTGCGGGCCGATTTTTATGCGATGGAATCCTATGTCTATGACGGCAGCAGAGAGCCATTGTCAACAGCCATTAATGCGATGACAGGCGTGAAAGACTGGGATGTCAATAAGCGGGATTTTGCCGAATGGGGCAAGCACACGACTGGCGAATTTTCAGTCCATAAATTTATGGGCGGACATTTTTATATTAACGACAGCTTTGACACGGTCATTCAGCATATCAATCGCACCTTGCTTAGCAGCGTACGCTAAGCGAGCGAATTGACCTTTGCGCTGAACCTATAAAACGAATGGGGGTGAGCCAGCGGTTATGGACAAGCAGCAGCTCATGCATCATATTTTCGCAGCAAACCGTGAAATAGTTGATCGGGGAATCACATTTATCAACGAGGCAGACGAGGAAGAGTTTGTCTCCTACCGCCAGCTTTACGAGCGTTCGCTATGTCTGCTCCAGGATTTGCGTCATCACGGGGTGCAGGCGGGCCACGAGCTGTTGTTGCAAATACAGGATAACCGGTTGTTTCTTGAAGTTTTCTGGGCTTGCATACTGGGGCGGATCATCGCCGTCCCAGTAACCGTGGCAACCAATGATGAAACGAAGCTGAAGGTGAATAAGGTGTGGGGCAAACTAAGCACCCCGCATATTATTGGCAGCGAAGCAACGATGAACGGTTTGGCTTCATTTGCAGAGGAGTACCCGGAATGTGGTTCAAGTGTGGACGTCATGAAAGCCCAATTCATAAACACGGCGTCCTTAAAAGGGGAGAGCAGTGCGGATCTTGTGAAGGCTGAACCAGAGGATATTGCATTTATTCAGTTCTCTTCTGGATCGACGGGCGACCCGAAAGGTGTGGTGCTAACCCATAGCAACGTTATGGCGAACGTCGCAGCCATGCAGAAAGTATGGAATTTAGATGCAGGTGGGCGGGTATTAAGCTGGATGCCGCTCACGCATGACATGGGTTTAATTGCGATGCATCTTCTGCATGCCTATACACAATCCTCGCAGTTTATTATGCGGACGAAGCTGTTTATTCTTAACCCGCTTCTGTGGATAGAGAAGGCCAATAGGCATCGCATTAATATGCTGTACAGTCCCAATTTCGGCTATAAATATTTTTTGGCCTTTTACGATCAAGAGCATGACTACGGCTGGGATTTATCCGGCCTTTCCTGCCTTTGCAACGGGGCAGAGCCCATATCAACGGAAATTAGCGAGCGTTTTATGGAGCAGCTGGCAAAGTATAATCTCCCGCAGACGGCCATGAGACCGGCATACGGGCTTGCAGAGGGAACGGTTGGCGTTTGCTTCACCCCTCAACATGAGCCGTTCAAGTCTGTGGCTGTGGACCGGAGATTTCTCCAAGTAGGAGAGACCGTGCGTTTGCTCCAGCGAGGGGAGCCAAACAGTCTGCTTTATGTAGATGTAGGTGGTTCCATTGAAAGCTGCGAAGTTATGATTGCGGATGAACAGGGCAGTCCGCTTCCTATGTCTACGGTCGGTTACATTTTAATTAAAGGGCCGAGTGTCACCCGAGGCTACTATAACGAACCAGAAGCAGCTGAAAGGCTGGCAGATGGCTGGCTGAATACAGCGGATATCGGATTTTTGCTTCATGGGCGGCTAGTCGTTGTTGGAAGGGCAAAGGACATATTGTTCGTCAACGGGCAAAATGTTTTCTCCCATGACATTGAAAGAGTGGCGGAGGAAGTAGACGGGGTCGAGCTATGGAATGTCGCAGCCTGCGGAACGAAAGGGAAGCTCGCGGATACGGAGGAAGCATGCCTGTTCCTGTTGTACAGAGGTAAAAATCTGGAGGCGTTCTGCGAGCTTGCCAGCCGGGTCAAGCAGCATATTCACCGGAAGATGGGCATCTTTGTCGACCATGTTATCCCTGTCAAATCCATACCCAAAACAACGAGCGGAAAAATACAGCGCTATAAGCTGGGGGAGCAATACACGAGCGGGCAGTTTGACTCGCTCATTCGTGACATGGAGAGCATCAAAAGCAAGCAGGCTGCCTCCGAAAATACAGAGCAGCTGCTGCTCAGGCTCTGCCAAGACTTGCTGGGGAGGGAGCTTGGTATCCACGACCATTTTAATGAAAGCGGAGGCAACTCGCTGATTCTCACCCAGCTCTCCGATGAACTGGAAAAATGGCATGGCTGCAGCGTATCCGTTCCTGATCTGTACAAATATCCGACGATTCCTAAGCTGACTGCGTTTATCGACCGCGGCGGGAGTCTAAGCCTGCCATCCGTCAGCATGGATGAAGCCTACTTTAACAAGGAGGGCAGTCAGGGCGTTTCAGCCTTTGAGGCTGAGCTGGATACCGTAACATGCAGCGTGCTTCAAGCTATGGCTGATGAGGCGAAGACGGACCTTAAGCATGTCCTGTTGTCCGGTTTTCTTTATTTGCTGAAGCTGGCATCCGGTGAGGATACGATTCATGTTCAAGTGGCGGCTGATGAAAATCAATTCCGCTCGCTGACCATCGATTTTGCAGAGGTAGATTCCTTGGAGACACTGATTGAGCTCGCTGGAACGAAGCTGGAAGCCCCTAGTGGCAATGAGGATGGAGATGAATCTGTCTATACGGCCAAGGATCTGGATCGCATCCAGCAAAGTGAAGAGCTTCGGATTTTGCCGCTCTTCGTTATTCAGGCAGATGCCGCATCCACGCAAGGTCAATGGCTTGAAGTGTTTGATCTTGTGGTCGAGCTCGCAGAATACGATGAGCAAGTCGAGGTGCTGTGCGGCTTTAACTCCCGAAAACTGAAGGAGCACAAAATAAAGGAGCTTTTTACCCAATACATGCTGTTGCTCGCTGATATCGTGGAGAATAGCGATAAGGTTTCGGTCTAGCGAACCGCTGAAGAACAGGGGGATGAAGTTGAAGACGAAATCGCCGGATTTGACGCAATTGCGTCTAAGAAGCCAGGACGAACTGCCAACGGCAGCCATAAAGGAAGCCAATCACCACGATATTGCCATCATCGGCATTTATACGCGTTTTCCAAATGCCCGCAACACAGAGGCGTTCTGGCAAAATATTAAAAATGGGGTAAGCTGCGTCACGAAATTTCCGGAAAAGCGCCGGGAGGATGCTGATCGGTATGTCAAATATTCGGGACAAGCGGAACTTCCCTACTCCAACGGCGCTTATCTCGAGGATATTGACGCATTTGACTATTCTTTCTTCAACATTCCGCCGAAGGAAGCGCTGCTGATGAATCCTCGTCAGCGTGTATTTCTAGAGGCAGCATGGAATGTGTTTGAAGATGCAGGTTACGGGCCGCAGCAGCTTTCTGGCAGCAACATCGGGGTTTATGCCGGCCATATCGGAGACGTTGAAAGCTATGTATACCGGGAGATGATTGAAGCCGTTGATCCCACCTTGGTATCGGCAGCGATGCCGGGAAATTTATCTTCTATTATTCCAAGTCGGATTTCCTATTTGCTTAACTTTAAGGGGCCAAGCATGACCGTGGACACCGCATGCTCTTCCTCGCTGATAGCTGTCGATCTGGCCTGCCAGGCGCTTCGCCGGGGAGACTGTGAAATGGCTCTGGCTGGCGCTGTCCGCATTAACCTGCTTCCGCAAAACAAAAATCACGCGAAGCTGGGCATCGAGTCTACGGACGATGAGACCCGTGCTTTTGACGATGAAGCCGACGGATCGGGAATGGGGGAAGGCGCAGCGATTGTTCTGCTCAAGCCCCTCAGCAAAGCTAAGCGGGATGGCGATTCGATCTATTGCGTCATCAAGGGCAGCGCGGTGAATCAGGATGGCGCTTCCATGGGGATTACGGCTCCGAATCCTTCCGCCCAAACGGCTGTTCTAAGTAAGGCTTGGAAGGAGGCGGGCATTGACCCAGCAACGCTTGCCTATATCGAAACACATGGCACGGGGACTAAGCTTGGCGACCCGATTGAAATTGAAGGAATCAGCAAGGCGTTCGAAAAATATACGGACAAGAAGCAGTTTTGTGCCATCGGATCAGTGAAGACGAATATTGGCCATCTCTATGATTGTGCAGGAATAGCCGGGCTCATTAAAGCGGCACTGGCGCTCAAGCATCAGCTGCTTCCGCCAAGCATTCACTTCAAGACGCCGAATAAACAAATTCCGTTTATCGATTCGCCGGTATACATAAACACGTCCCAGAAGCCATGGGCGCAAGGAGAGGCTCCAAGGCGCTGCGGTGTCAGCTCATTTGGCTTGTCGGGTACCAACTGTCATATGGTGCTGGAGGAATATACCGCTCAGGCCGCGACCACCGAACTAGCGGCAGCCGCCCCGGAGCAATCGTATATGATTCCGCTATCGGCAAAAAGCGAGGAAGCGCTGCATACGCTGCTTCTCCATATGGGCGAATATTTTGAAGGGGAACAACGGGCCAGCCTTAAGGATATTAGCTATACACTGGCGGCAGGGCGCGATCATCATCCGCTTCGTCTCGCTTTTATTGCCGCAGATATCGCCGATCTTAAGCAGAAGCTGCATCAGTTAATCGCATGTCGGCAGCATTTAACGAGCTTGGATGTTCCCTGGCTTTCTTATGGTACATCGAAACCGGCAGGCGATCATGCTCATTTCGCACAGCTAGCCGAGCAGCTTGTCAAACAGTTGAAAACCGCTGCCGCACTTGAGCGCCCAGAACTGCTCCAGCAAATCGCAGAGCTGTATACAGCTGGAGCGGCCATTGGATGGTCCGCTATGTACAGAGGAAGCAGAGCCAAAAGGGCGCATATCCCCGTGTATCCGTTTGAGCGGAAGCGCAGCTGGCTGCAAATTCCAGAGTCTGCACCTGCTGAGCGTGCAAACGCACTCTTTTACACGATGAAGTGGATGGAGGAGGCGGCAGATCATCGCACCCGCACCATGCGGGGGGAAACGGTCCTTATTATGGGCGAATGGCATCAGCTCTCGCAGCAGCTAGAGGAGGAAGGCGTTCATTGCATACAGGTTAAGCGGGGGACACACTACCAGGTGCTTAGCCCGGAGTCCTACATCATCAGCGAGAAAGAGGAAGATTACGACAAACTGACGGAAGCCATTAAACATGTGAAGTTCACAAAAATACTGCATTTGCTTTGCTACAACGGACCGAATGAGATGATGTCGGTGGAGCAGCTAAGTGAAAGACAAAGCTTAGGCGTATACAGCTTGTTCCATTTGACTAAAGCGCTCCTGAGAGCAGGCGTTGGGCATAAGCATGAAATCATTATCGCAGCCGACTATGTGAACCGGATTACCGGAGAGGAAGCGTGCCTGAAGCCAGAAAACTCGCCATTGTTCGGCTTAGGTAAAGTCATTGGCATTGAATACCCGCATATTACTTGCAGAGCGATAGATGTAGATGCTTCGACTGCTGCACGCGATGTCATTTCGGAGATGGGTCTTAACAAAACGACCTATCAAATCGCCTATCGGAACGGCAAGCGTTTTGCAGAAATAATGGAAGAGACGGATGTTGAGCAAATGCAAGGCAAGCCCGTTTCCATGAAAGAGGAAGGCGTGTATGTCATCACAGGCGGCGCTGGAAACCTCGGGCTGCTTACGGCGAAACATTTGGCGTCCAAAGGAAAAATAAATCTGGCGCTGTTAAACCGTACCCCGCTGCCAAAGCAGGAGGACTGGCCCTCGTATTTGGAGCAGGATGGCGAATCACGGCTGCATGACACCATTAAGAAGCTGCAAGAAATTGCTGCTACTGGAGCACAGGTAGAGTGCATCCCGCTTAACGTCACCTCCTTGGATGAAATGAGCGTCACAATGGAGAGGCTGCGGAAAAAGTATGGAAAAATAAATGGCGTCATCCATGCGGCTGGCGTAGCGGGCAGAGGTTTTCTCATTCGCAAGGACACCGCCGTATTCGAAGAGGTGCTAAATCCGAAGGTTATGGGTACCTGGATTTTAGATAAAGTCACCGAGCAGGATGAGCTCGACTTCTTCGTTTTATTTTCGTCAGGCGTTGCCCTTGTTGGCGAGATGGGGCAAGGCGATTATACAGCTGCCAACTGCTATCTGGATGCTTTTGCTGATTATCGGCGGAAGCTCGGCAAGCCGGCCCTTTCCATCAACTGGGTCGTATGGGATGGGGCGCGAATGGGAGAAGGAACGAGCGAAACGATCGACAGCATTTTCAAAACGCTGCCCCGAGCATTAGCGCTCCATGGATTCGATCAAGCCGTCAGCAAGAATCTGGCCCGTGTATTAATCGGTGAAGTGAATACGTCTAATCCGAGCGGCTTGGAGCTGTTCAGCAAAGATGTATTCCACTTACCGGAAAAGCTGCGAGCTATCATGTTTAGTGACAGCAGCAGGGAGCAGGCAGTTCTAGGCAAGGCGCTGCCGATGCAGGAAGCGAAGGTGAAGCTTCTAGGCAGCAAGAACGGCTCTTACTCCGAAGTGGAGCAGACGCTTGCGGGTCTGTACCGCGAGGTGCTCGGTTACGAGGAGCTGAGCATCCACGATACTTTCTTCGAGCTAGGCGGAGATTCGGTGCAGCTGCATCGCCTGCATAAGCTGGTAGATCAGCGGTACACGGGACAAACCTCAATAGCCGATTTGTTCGCTTACGCTTCAATAGCCAAGCTGGCGTCATTTTTGACTAAGGAAGACAGCAAAGCGATCAAGCAAAATACCGCTGCGAGGCATGTTCCTGCCTCGCATGATGATGACATAGCAATTATCGGAATGTCTGCGCTGTTTCCAGGAGCAGATTCCGTTGACCAATACTGGACTAACATCAGCAATGCCGTAGATTGCACGGGACCTATCCCACAAGAGCGGCGCATTTACGCAGAGGACTATCTGGCAGCTACAGGAAAGTCTCCTGACGAACATCCCGGCTATATGGACTGCGCTTTTGTGGAAGGTATTGACGAGTTTGATTACCGGTTTTTCCGAATATCGCCGAAGGAAGCTAATTTGACCGACCCATGCCAGAGGGTGTTTATGCAGAAGGCGTGGCATGCCATTGAGGATGCGGGGTATGGCGGTGATAAGCTGCGAGGCAGCCGAACAGGCATTTATGTCGGGTTTGCCAACATTATTCGCGATTCGTATCAGAAGATGCTGACCGATGTAGATCCTGTCATGATGTCGGAAGCGATTGTCGGCAACGTATCAGCGATGCTTCCAAGCCGCATTTCCCATTTGCTCGATTTGAAGGGGCCGACTATGGTCGTGGATACTGCCTGCTCCTCCTCATTAGTTGCTGTACATTTGGCGAGCAATGCGATCAGGGGCGGCGACTGCGACATGGCGATTGTCGGCGGCGTAAAGCTGTTTCTCATTCCGCTTGACCATGAGCACAACAAAATCGGCATTGAATCCACGGATGGGAAAACGCGCACATTCGACGCCTATGCGGATGGTTCAGGCAGCGGGGAAGGAACAGCGGCCATCATACTCAAGCCGCTTAGCAAAGCCAAGGCGGATGGCGACCATATCCATGCCGTTATTAAAGGGAGCGCCATCAATCAGGATGGCGCATCAATGGGCATTACCGCGCCAAATCCGGCCGCACAGACTGACGTTATAACGCGGGCGTGGGAGAAGGCGGGCATTCATCCGGAGTCGATCGCCTTTTTTGAAGCACATGGCACAGGTACTGCACTTGGCGATCCGATTGAAATCAGCGGCTTGAAGCAGGCAATCGAGTCTTATACGGACAAGAAGCAGTTTTGTGCAATCGGTTCGGTCAAGTCGAACATCGGCCATTTAAACGAAGGGGCCGGAATGGCCTCCATTATTAAATCGGTAATGGCGCTCAAGCATCGGGTAATACCGCCGACGCTCTACTTCCAAACGCCAAATCCAAAAATCGACCTGCATGATTCTCCGCTGTTCATCAACGCCCAGTCAAGAAAATGGGAAAATGAAGAGCAGCCCATGAGATGCGCGGTCAGCTCTTTTGGCCTAAGCGGCACGAACTGTCACATGATTATTGAGGAGTACACACCGGAGGTTGCTGAATCTGAAGAGGAAGAGGAGCGGCAATCACCGCCTCAAATATTGACTTTATCAGCGGCCAGCAGAGGATCGCTTAGAAGGCTGACCCGACATTATGCCGACCGCTTTGTGGATGGCGCTGCCGGGACACTTGCTGACATATGTTATACGGCGAATACAGGGAGAGGACATTACTCTCACCGCCTTGCCCTTATTGTCTCTGATGGGGCTGACCTGACCGGCAAGCTGAAGCATTTGGCCGAGCAGGAGACATTCAGCCCGCTTTCAGCGGAAGGTGTTTATTACGGCGAATACCGGGCGGTAAGCGATGAGCGCAGTATTCGCAGCCCAGGCGACATTACAGAGGCGAGAAAAAGCGAGCTCGGGCGAGAAGGCGAGCAAGCCGTCTTGGCGTTGGAAAATGCACCGGTGGTATCTCGTACCGAAGCGCTGGAGCAGCTTTGCCAGCTTTATGTGCAGGGTGCAGATATCCCGTGGGAGCAGCTCTATGCTGAACAGCCGCACGCCAAAGTTCAACTGCCGGTCTATCCGTTCGAGCGGACGAAATGCTGGGCGGACTTCCCTAAATATGTGAAGCATGCTTTGCCCCATGCTGCTTCTGCTGACACTGCTGTCGTAACGGATAAGCTGCCATCTGCCTTTACGATGAGCTGGAAGCAGCAGGAACGATTAGTAGTTTCAGCGGCCAAGCCCGCTGGTGGTGTCACAGTCATCGTCAAGGACAGCGAAGGCTTTGCTGACCGTTTGGCAAGCGCATTAAGAAATCAGGGCAGGCAGGTACTTATAGCGCAGACTCCTGATTGGTCCATTACCGAGGAGATGACTGCGGTAGAAGGGAGAATGCTAGATTGCTATAGCCAGCTTTTGCAGGAGGCAGCGGAGCAAGGAATTGCTCAAATCATCCATTGCGGCAGCCTGACGAGAAGCAGTATATCCAGCATAGAAGAGCTGAGAGCAAGCCAGCATAGAGGCGCAATGAGCTTGTTCCTGATAATGAAGGCATGGGCAGCATGCGGTTTTGAGCAAGCTGCGGAAATGATCGTGCTGACTGAAAATGCCTGCCGCATTACAGGGGCAGAACGGCAGCTTCGGCCCGAAAATGCTCCACTGCTTGGGCTAGCCAAAGCACTCTCCAAAGAGCATTCGAATATAAGCTGCCGCAGCATCGACATGGACGAAGAGCTGAAGCTGGAGGATGTTTTATCAGAATTATCGATAAATTCAGACACCAGACTCGTTGCTTTTCGAAACGGTACTCGTTATGTCGAGATATTTGAACCATGCAGCAGTCTAAATACGCCTAGCGGCGAGGAACTGACTGTTCAAGCAGGAGGCGTCTATCTCATAACGGGCGGCACGGGCGGAATAGGACTTGAGACGGCAAAATGGCTAAGCATCAAAGGCCGCATAAAGCTGGTCCTAGTCAATCGTTCCGAACTGCCTGATCGGCGGACGTGGGATAACATTTTGCTGCAAAACGAGGATCACATGCTGTGCGAGAAAATAGCAGGCATTCGGGAGATCGAAGCTAGTGGCTCAGAAGTGATTTTATATCGCTCTGATATATCCCGTTACGATGAAACCGCAGCGATGCTGGAAGATATCCGGCTAACGCACGGGGAAATCAAAGGAATCGTACATGGCGCAGGTATAGCACGTACCGAGTCCATAATGGAGAAGAGCTTGGATACGTTTGAGCAAGTCATCAGTGCCAAAATCTACGGCACATGGCTGCTGGATCAGCTAACTCAGCAGGATCATCTTGATTTCTTCATTATGTATTCTTCTATTGCGACGATGTTCGAGACGGGCTATCAAAGCGACTATCTGGCGGCAAACGCCTATCTTGATGCCTATAGTACAGTGCCATCCAGCGATGGAAGACGAAGGTTGACGATTAATTGGACGACATGGCAAGGCAAGGGCATGGCTTCTGATCAAAATTTTCAGGCGGATACGATTTTTAAAACGATACAGTCTGCCCGTGCGATGGAGCTGCTGGACCTTGTTTGGTGCACGCCGCAAAGCAGAGTGCTGATCGGGGAACTGAATTTGGAGAGCAGAATGGCGTTGTGGCTGCATAACTATGCGATTCAATTGTCAGATGACATTACGACAAGCCTTGAGGCGTTGAACGAACGTCTTGCGCAAGCGCCGGAAAGATCATCTAAGTCTGCCGGATATGCAGCTGTTACGCTGATCGGAAGCGAGCATGATGCGTTCAGCGATACCGAGCGGCAGGTTGCTCAAGCTTGCAAAGGCGTGCTCGGATTTACCGAAATTGACATCCATGAAAGCTTTTTCGAAATGGGTGCTGACTCGCTAATGATTCGGCAGATTTATCAGAAGCTTTCGCAGCTGTACACCGAAGAAGTTGTCATTACCGATATGTTCGAGTACCCGACGGTTCATAAGCTGGCTAAGCATATCGAACGTCGGCAAGCAGGGATGGATACGGCAGCTGCCCCGATAAACAATCGGACGGTACTGCAGGATGACGAATTAAACCGGATGTTTGACGAGCTTGATAATGGGGCGCTCGATCTTGAACAGGTGCTCTCCAAGCTTGGCTCCAAAGAGAGGTGAGAATATGGACAAGGCGTACAAATATTTGGTGCAGGGTGTTCAGGACAAAAAGATCGACAGGCAGGTAGCCATTGACTTGATTAAGCTGCTCGAAACAGAAGCAGTAACGGATGCCGGCGATATTGCGATTATCGGCATGGCTGCCAAACTCCCGTCTGCGAGCACGATAGAGGAATTTTGGGAAGTTGTCGAAAGCGGCGTTGATTGCATTACCGGCTTTCCAGACACGCGCAGCAGCGATATTAGCCGCTACCTTCGATTCAAGGGGGTGCCCGAGGAGGAAATCCGTTATAACAAAAGCGCTTATTTGCCGGAAATCGATAAATTTGATTATAAGTTTTTTAAGTTGTCCCCTCGTGAAGCAAGCTTGATGGACCCGTGCCAGAGAATGTTTCTGGAGACAAGCTGGCAGGCCGTTGAGGATGCGGGCTACGGAGGAAGCAGGCTGGAGGGCTCAAAGACAGGCGTGTTCGTCGGCTATGCCAGCAATTATAGGGACATGTACGCCAAGATGATTGAGGACATTGATCCCACTGCGCTTTCGATTGGTTTGGTCGGAAACTTGAACGCGGTCATCTCCGGCAGAATTTCTTATTTGCTCGATTTGAAGGGGACAAGCATGGTCATTGATACGGCTTGCTCCTCCTCGCTTGTTGCGATAGATTCGGCCTGCCAGGCGCTGCGCAGCCGTACTTGCGAAATGGCAATTGCTGGCGGCATCAACATTAATACGGTGCCGCTCAGCAAGGACTATATGCAGACCGGCATAGAATCGACCGACGGGGTGTCGCGGACGTTCGATAACCATTCGAACGGTTCTGGGGTAGGGGAAGGCATTGGCGCAATCGTTCTGAAGCCGCTAAAGGACGCCTTGAGAGATAAGGATGTCATCTATGCGGTCATTAAAGGGAGCGCCACCAATCAGGACGGAAGGTCCGCAGGACTGACCGCGCCAAACCCGCAAGCACAGACAGATGTTATTTTGCAGGCGTGGGAAAACGCCGGCATCGACCCGGAAACGATTGCTTATATTGAGACTCACGGCACCGGCACCAATTTGGGTGATCCGATTGAAATTCAAGGTATTCATTCGGCTTTCCGCAGGCATACGAGCAAAAAACAATTTTGCGCGGTCAGCTCCGTGAAAACGAATATTGGACATTTAAGCGAGGCTGCTGGCATCGTAAGCGTCATAAAAGCCGTGATGGCTTTGCGGACAAAGCAGCTGCCGCCTTCGATCCATTTTAACCATCCGAATCGGTCGATTCCGTTTGAAGACTCGCCGGTGTACGTAAGCGCAAAGCTGCGTGCTTGGGAAACGGATGGAGGACCGCGAAGATGCGGGGTAAGCGCCTTCGGCATCAGTGGAACGAACTGCCACGTTGTACTGGAGGAGGCTCCTGCACAAGCAGTCTCGGAGCAAAAGTCTGTGGCACCACGTTTGTTCACATTATCTGCCAAGTCGGAACAAGTACTGCTTGAATTAATTAGCCTCTATTCGGACTATTTGGCGCATAACGACCAGCTGAATTTAGATGAGGTTTGCTATACCGCAAATTCTGGCAGAGGCCATTACTCGCATCGGTTAGCGCTGCTTCCGTCAAGCATAGCGGATTTGCGGGACAAGCTCTTCAGTGCTCGTCTTGATGAAAGCGAAGGAACGATATATTACGGGGCTCACCGGCTCATTGATTCCTCTAAGGAGGCGCTTGAAGCAAACGACTTGAAGGTAAAGGAGCAGGAACGGCTAAGCGCAGAGGCGGCGGCTATAATAGCTGCTTACTGGGCTGAGCCGGATGCGCCGAGCAGCCTAATCGAGCAAGTAGCAGGGCTGTATGTCAAAGGCGCCGATGTGGATTGGGATTTGCTGGCTGGAGAAGTGAAGCCCTCAAAGGCAACGCTTCCTGCGTACCCTTTCGAGCGGAGCAGATGCTGGATCGATGCCCCGCTGCAGCAGCAAGTACAGTCCCTAGCAGAAGAAGAAGAGCGTGGTCTATTTTACGGGTTTAACTGGAGAGCCGAGCAGCTGTCAGAGGATGCGGAGCGCGCACAAATGGCCGATGTGCTCATTATCGAGGACGAATTCCGCCCACCGTTTGTGCAGGCGACGATCGACAAGCTGCGGGAGCAAGGGCGAAATGTCATCGTAGCTTCCCTTGGGAGTAGCTTTGAGAGGATGGAGGCTAACCACTATACGCTTACGAGCAGTGAAAGCGATTACGACAAGCTGATGGCTGACTTGCTGGGGCGTCCCGTTACCCATATTTTGCATATGTGCGGACTATCCGAGAGGCTTGCTGCCGAAACGCTGGAGCAACTGGAGCAAAGCCAGCAGTACGGGATATACAGCCTGCTCTATTTAACAAGATCGCTCATGAGGCACGACCCAAGGTCAAAACGGCAAATGCTGTTGTTTACGAAGCTGTTGCATGCGGCAACGGGGCAGGAAGCTGAATTAAGTCCTGAATGGGCAACGCTCGTTGGCTTAGGGAAGGTTATTCCACAGGAATTTGCGCAAATCGCATGCAAAGCGGTTGATATTGACGACTTCACGCAAGTGGAGGCCATCTGGCCGGAATTGGAGCATTTTACGAAGCAATATCACGTGTCTTACCGCGAAGGCTGTCGGTATACGGAGGAGTACGGCCCGATAGATCCGCTCAAGCTGGAGGAAGTTAGGACGGAAATTCGCGATACCGGGGTTTACCTCATAACGGGCGGTACCGGAGGCATTGGGCTTGAAAACGCCAAGTATTTGGCCTCCAAGACAAATGTGAATGTTGCCCTTGTGAACCGTTCCAAGCTTCCTCCGAAGGAGGAGTGGGAAGCCGTTATTGCAGGCGGCGAGGACGAGGATGCGATTCGTAAAATACAGAAGCTCCAGGAAATTGAAGCGCTGGGCGGCCGTATTACGCTCCATAGCGTAGATATAGCGGACTATGCAGCGATGGCGGCTCTCATCGACGGGCTAAGGGAAGAGTTTGGACGAATTAACGGCATTATTCACGGTGCTGGTATAGCTGGTGCGGGCTATTTGTTTAAGAAGGATTTGAACATCTTCAAAAACGTGCTGCAGCCGAAAGTGGCGGGAACCTGGATATTGGATAGGCTTACCCGGCAAGATCAGCTCGACTTCTTCATTATGCACTCATCGGGCGTTTCGATGCTTGGAGAAGCTGGGCAGGGGGACTACGTTTCAGGAAACGCATATTTGGATGCTTTTGCTGCCTACAGGAGAAAAGAGGAGCGCCATGCGCTGGCGTTAAACTGGGTTTCCTGGAAGGAGGCGGGCATGTCCGTCCGCTTTGGCATTAACGTCGATTCCTTCTATAAGGCGCTACCTACCGTGCAAGCCATTGAAAGCATGGATACGGCGCTGCAGCGGAATATGACGAGGGTGCTCATCGGAGAAATGAACGAAAGTCCAGAATATTTGTCCTTGCTGATGGCATTTCCATTTGATTTAACCGTAGAGCTGAATGATCGGGTCAGCCGCTTGTTAAACGGAAATTTCGAACAGGAAGGGCATAAGATCATCTCCAATGGAAATTATGATGCCGCTATGCTCGACCAAGGCAGGCTGATTATTTTACCGAAAGGCAACAGCCCCGTGAGCAACAGCTCCAAGCCTTCGAAAGCCGCGCTTCGGGGCAAGCAGGGAGACGGCTATAATGCGGTCGAGCAGGAGGTAGCCAATATTTTCAGCACCATTCTTGGCTATCCGGAAATCGACATCCATGATACTTTGTTCGAGCTCGGGGGGGACTCGCTGCTGCTGATGAGAATCCATAAATTGATTGAGACGGAGTATCCGGGCAAGGTGACGATCACCGACATGTTCGAATTCCCTTCCGTTCAGCGGCTGGCGCAGCATATTAACAAAGAAGAGCAAGAGCAGCCAGTGGCTGCAGCAGCCAGTGACGTTCGTCAGGAAGCAAGAGACATATTCGAGAAGCTTGCGGAAGGCAATATGAGTCTGGAAGAAGCCATTCACGTTATTGAAGATCTGTAGGAAAAGAGGAGAATCGTGCAGAACAATATTTTTACATTTATCGTGAATCAGACGACAAGCGGCAACATCGACAAGGAAACGGCTGTTGAGATGATTGCCATGCTGAAGCAGGGCGGAGCAAAGGTGCAGGATGACATCGCCATAATCGGGATGTCTGCCAGGCTGCCGGGAGCCCAGGATATCCATGAATACTGGAACAATATTGAAAATGGAATAGATACGGTCAAGCAAATTCCGCAAAACCGTAAAAATGACACCGACGACTATATCAAGTTCAAGCAGCTTGATCAGGATAAAATCATTTATCCAGAATATGGATATTTAGAGGATATTGACGGCTTTGACTATGAGTTTTTCCGCATGTCGCCAAGGGAAGCAAGCTTAACTGATCCGCATCAGCGTATTTTTCTGGAGCAGGCGTGGAAGGCAATTGAGGATGCCGGCTACGGTGGCGATAGACTGACAGGCAGTAAAACTGGCGTTTATCTCGGCTATACGCAAAGCCCGAAGGATCTGTATTGCAAAATGATTATGGATATTGATCCGACCTTGATACCGATTGCAACGGTGGGCAATATGCAGGCGATGGCGGCGACCCGCATCTCCTATTTGTTAAATTTGAAAGGGCCTGCACTTGTGGTAGATACGGCTTGCTCGTCGGCATTAGTAGCCATTGAGCTTGCCTGCCAAGCCATCAAGACAGGGCAATGCGATCAAGCTATCGCCGGCGGGATTAAGCTGAATATTATTCCAGTCGATGATGAAAACATTCGCATCGGCATTGAGTCGGGCGATTGGAGAACCCGGGCGTTTGACGATACGGCCGACGGCTCGGGCGTTGGCGAAGGTGCAGGCGCATTGCTGCTTAAGCCTCTCAAGAAGGCGCTTAAGGACGGAGATCATATTTATGCCGTCATTAAAGGCAACGCTGCCAATCATGACGGCCAGACAGCGGGAATAACCGTGCCGAATCCGGCATCACAAACCTCGGTCATCCAGCAGGCGTGGGAAGAATCGGGCATCGACCCGGAGACGCTTGATTATATTGAAACACACGGAACAGGTACGATTCTTGGTGATCCGATTGAAATTAGAGGCATTGAAGGCGCCTTTAAAAAATATACGAATAAAAAGCAGTTTTGCGCAATCAGCTCCGTCAAGACGAATATCGGACATTTAAGCGAGGCTGCAGGCATCGCGAGTATTGTCAAAATGGCGTTGTCGCTGAAATATAAGAAGCTGCCGCCAACGATCTATTTTCAAAAGCCGCATTCCTCTATCGCCTTCACGGATTCGCCTTTGTATGTCAATACGAAGCTTCGTGATTGGGAAACGGACGGGCATCCAAGACGAGGCGGAGTTAGCGGATTTGGCATGAGCGGCACGAACTGCCATCTTGTGCTGGAGGAAGCGCCAGAGCAAGCGAATGCAGAACCTTCGTCTGCGGGGCCAGAGGTATTTACGCTCTCGGCGAGAAGCAGCAAAGCGCTGCGGGAACTGCTGCAGCTGTACGATGAATATTTGCAGCAAAGCGGCGGTAATTTAGCGCTCTCTAATATATGCTTCACGGCCAATACTGGTCGCAGTACCTACGCATACCGCCTTGCGCTAATGGCTGCTGATTTGGACGATTTGCATGTGAAAATCCGTGCTTGCTTGGAAGCTGATCTGGAGTCTTTTACGGCCCCATGGGCCTTCTATGGATTCCACCGTGTAGCCCGTGCCAACGCAGCGCCGAAACCAGGTGAAATCGATGAACAGGAGAAGCGCCATCTTGGCGGTGAGGCAGCGCAGCATTTAGAGAGCTGGATTGCATCTGGAAAATTGGATGAGCAGTCGCTTCACTCGCTTTGCTCCACTTATGCAAGCGGCGGCGATGTCAACTGGACCGAGCTTTATGAGGGAGAACGGAGACTGCGCGTCAGCCTGCCGACCTATGCGCTGCAAAATGCGCGCTGCTGGCTGGAGTTTCCCGAGCTGGAAGCGTCAGAGGAAACGAAGGAGGATGGTCTTTACTTCGCGCCTGTATGGACGGAAGAGGAGCGTTCTGCCAAATCCGGAGAAGCTTTGACTGGGGCTGTCCTACTCATTGGTGGAACAGGCGACAGCAAGCAAATGGCTGAAGCCCTAGAGGCAGCGTATGCAGGGGATCAGAGGGATACGATTAAGGTTTCGCTAGGCGAGGAATACATCCAGCATCATTCTGGCGCTTATACCATCCGCAACACGCAAGGCGATTATATTAGGCTTTTCGAAGACATTGGAGCGGGGTCACTTCAGCAAATTGTCCATATGCTCAATTTGGATAGCAGCGGGCCAATCGACAGCGTAGAGCAGTTGGATGAGAGTCAAAAACGAGGACTATACAGCCTCTTCTATCTGTATAAGGCTTGGCTGCATACAAACGGAAAGCAGCAGCTTGACGTTGTTCTCCTAACAGATAGTGCCCAAGAAGTGAGCGGTGTGGAGACGCTCATTCGTCCGGAACACGCGACCGCTATTGGCTTCGGCAAGGTTGTGAGCAAGGAGCATCCGCAGTTCAACGTTCGAAGCATTGATAAGGATCAGGAAACAGATGCGGGGCAGCTGAAGGAAGAGATTATGCATGGCGCAGGTTCGTCGCCTTATGCTGTCGCTTTCCGCGCGGGCGGCCGTTACATCGAGCAATTTGCTCAAATGGAGCTTGATCGCATGAATGATGAGCCTGTAGCGATTAAGGAGCAGGGCGTTTATCTCATTACGGGGGGAACGGGAGGAATCGGCCTTGAGGTTGCCAAGTCGCTAGCCGCACGTGCAGCTTCTGTCAATCTGGTCCTCGTAAACCGGTCGGCGATGCCTGATCGGAAGCAATGGGATGCGATTGCACAGATAGGAACGGATCTGCCATCGATTCACAAGATTAACGCCATTCGCGAGTTGGAAGCAGCTGGAGCACAGATTAAGCTGTGTCAGGCAAACATTTCCGATGAGTCGGAGCTTAGAGCGATGCTTTCGGAAGTTCGCAGCGAGTATGGAAAAATTGACGGTATCGTTCACGGCGCGGGCGTCGCCATCGACCAGCTGCTGAAGGACAAGCAGGAAAACGTCATACGCGAGGTGCTCCTGTCTAAAGTGAATGGAACGTGGCTGCTTAATAAATGTACGGAGGAGGATCAACTTGATTTCTTCGTCATGTTCTCATCCGTGGCCACCATTTATTACGGTTCGACCCAAAGCGATTATGTAGCGGCTAATGCTTATATGGATTCATTTACTCATTATCGAAGCAGGCAGGGCAAGAAGTCGCTGACGATTAACTGGACAACCTGGAAGGAAACCGGAATGGCGAAAAATAGCGGCGTTGCGGTAAGTACCATATTCCAAACGTTGCCAACATCGAGCGGTATTGAAGGGTTTACTGCCTTGCTGAACAAGCAAAGCCGCAGAGCGCTAATCGGCAGCTTCAACTACGACCGGCTGGGCATTATATTGCTTGAGAAAGCGACGGTTAGACTGTCAGAGCCGCTGCAGAGCAGACTGGATTATTATAAGCAGCAGCTTGCCAGCTCCGGCTCCAGCGTGAATAAGACTGCGAAGCCGAAGGCGGCAGCAAAGAACGGCGAGGTGCAGCTGACCGGCCGTGATGGAGCAGCCTATAACGAAACCGAGAAGACGATTGCCGCGGTTTGCCAAAATGCGCTCGGTTATGCCGAAATCGACATTAACGACAACTTTTTCGAGCTTGGTGCCGACTCGATATTGCTGATGCGTATCCACGCTGAACTGGATAAGCGCTATACAGGCTTATTAACGGTTGCGGATATGTTTGAGCATACGACGATTTCCAAGCTGGCGGAATATATCGTAGAACAGGATGCTGAGAGCAGCATGCCTCAGCAGACGATCGCTGCGCGTGAAGCCTTGTCAACGGATAGCGATATTGCCGTAATCGGCATGTCTTTCCAGTTCCCTAAGGCGAGCACGAACGAGGAATTCTGGGGAGCGCTGCAAGCTGGCGTCGATAACGGCAGCGGCTATCCAGATGTACGAAGAAAGGATATGGAAAAATACGTTGCCTTCAAGGGCTGGCCGCTCAATGCGGTCGACTACGAGCAGGGCAGTTATTTGGACGAAATAGACAAGTTCGACTATCGCTTTTTCCGAATGTCACCGAAGGAAGCGAGCACGACTGACCCGAACCATCGTCTGTTTTTGCAGACGGCATGGCATGCCATTGAAGATGCGGGCTACGGAGGCAAAAAGATCTACGGCACGAAAACAGGGGTTTACCTAGGCTTTGCTTCCAATATGGTCTATTTCCATCGCTTCATTAGCGAGGTTGAGCCGCAGTCGGAAGGTGCTTCGCTAGTCGGCAATACCGCTTCGGTAGCAACAGGCCGGGTATCCTATCTGTTTGATTTAAAGGGCCCGAGCGTCGTTATCGATACAGCCTGTTCTTCCTCCTTGACCTCCGTGCATTTGGCCTGCAAATCGATACGCATGGGCGACTGTGAAATGGCGATTGCCGGCGGGGTACGGCTGAATATGATGCCTATATTCCGCAAAGGCTCGCCAAGAGGCATCGGCATGGAGTCGGGTGACGGCAAAACAAGGGCGTTTGATGAGCTCTCCGAAGGCACGGGAACAGGCGAAGGGGTAGGAGCGATTCTGCTCAAGCCGCTTCAGAAGGCGATCGAGGATCGGGACAATATTTATGCTGTCATCAAGGGAAGCGCATCGAATCAAGATGGAAGCTCCGCTGGCTTGACCGCACCAAACCCAGCTGCTCAAGAGGAAGTCATTATTCAGGCATGGGAAGATGCCGCTATTGATCCTGAGACAGTTACGTACATTGAAACGCATGGGACGGGCACCCAACTAGGAGATCCGATTGAAATTCAGGGTATTGGGCGCGCATTTAAACGCTATACCCAGAAGAAACAATTTTGCGCGGTCGGATCATCAAAAACGAATTTGACGCATTTATCGGAGGCTGCGGGCATCGCGGGCGTCATTAAAGCGGTTTTGACGCTCAAAAACAAGGAGCTACCGCCAAACCTTTATTTTAACCGCCCAAACCGAAAAATCGACTTTATGAACTCACCAGTATACGTCAATGCAACCCGTAAATTATGGGAGACGGAAGGCCATCCGCGCAGATGCGGTGTGAGCGGCTTCGGCATGAGCGGAACGAACTGCCATGTCGTTATGGAAGAGTATTTGGGAGCTGAAACCCTACTTCTGCATGGCGAGGAGAGGCTTAGCCTCCGTCCGCAGCTGTTTACACTCTCCGCACTGACGGAAACTGCGCTTCGACGCCTAGTCAGCCAATATAAATCGCAGCGTTTTGGCGACGGTTCAGCTGCTGCCTTCCGCAATGCTTGTTATACTGCCAACACTGGGCGTGGCCACTACGCGCACAGGCTGATTCTTATCGTTAACGATGTGGAGGATTTCAACCGGAAGCTTAGTGAGGTGGACGAATACGGGTTCGACAACCTAAAACAGCCTTGGTTGTACTATGGCTACCACAAAATCGTATCGGAAACGAAAGCGAAAAAATCCGAGGGCGAAATTTCGGAAAGCCAGCGGATAAGCATGACGAAGCAGTTCGGACAATTAGTCGACGATTATGTAGATGGGGAACGCTCTGATGCTAGCAGCCTGTCGCAAATTTGTGAGCTTTATGTACAAGGTGTAGAAACCGATTGGGAACCATTCTACTTCGGTGAAGAGCTGCACCGGATCAGCCTCCCGACCTATCCGTTCGAACGTGAACGCTGCTGGGTTGAGATTCCCGAATACGAGCAAGCTGTGACAGAAGTAACGGCTGGCGGCTTGTATTACGGGGGACAGTGGGTAAGGCAGGAGCAGCTAATGGCCGAGCAGACTACACAGGCTGGACCTGTTCTCATCTTTATGGACGAGAAGGGCTTAGGACAATCTCTCGCTGATGAGTGGAACCGAAGAGGAACCGAGACCGTTCAAGTTTATTTGCGAAAGCAGTATGCCAAGCTGGATGATGGCAGCTATCACGTAAGTGGTACGGTGGAAGATTATGTGTTGCTGCTGAGGGATAATAAGGGCAGAACCTGGAGCAAAATGATCCACCTGTTCAGCATCGTGCCGGAAGGCATGGCGGTAGACTGGAACGGCTTTAATGAGACGCAGTATAGAGGCGTCTACAGCCTGTTTTACTTATCCAAAGCGGTAGCCCAGGTGGGGTTAAGCGCTGTAACCGATACGGTTATTATATCGGATCATGTAGATGTTGTAAGCGGCCGCGAATCCCGTGTCAATCCATGGAATGCACCGCTCCTGGCACTTGGAAAATCCGCAAGGCAAGAGCTGCCGAGCATGCTGTGCCGTGCTATTGATATTGATGAAGCGACGAGTTTGGAGACGGTCATGCGCGAAATATTGGCAGCACCGTCGTATTATATGGTCGCTTTCCGCGACAATGAGCGGTATGCCGAAATTTTCAAAGAATACCGCGTACAAGAAGCAAACGAGCAGCCGATCGAAGTTAGGGAAGAAGGGATATATCTCATTACGGGCGGCACAGGCGGCATGGGAATCGAGACGGCCAGATATTTGGCAGCGAGAAAGCAAGTCAATATTGCGCTCATTAACCGTACGCCTTTGCCAGACAAAGGGACATGGGATGATATTATCGACCGCAACAGCAGAACCGACCGGAAGGCTATTCAGAGAATGAAAGCCGTTCGCGAGATTGAAGCAATGGGTGCTCATGTCGAATGCTACAGTCTCGATATCGCCAATTTACAACAAATGGAAGAGTTGGTTGGCGGGCTGCGAGAACGTTTTGGACGCATTAACGGTATCGTCCATGGCGCCGGTGTAGGCGGCGATGGCTTCCTTTATTTGAAGGAAGAGCACGTGTTCAACGAGGTTGTTCATCCGAAGGTGTTTGGAACATGGATTCTCGACAAGCTGACCGAGCAGGATCGACCAGATTTCTTCCTGATGTTCTCCTCCATGAGCTCGCGTTTTGCAGTGCCAGGGCAGGGAGATTACTGCGCAGCTAATACGTTTTTGGATGCATTTGCCAAACACAAAACGTTGAATCAGCAAAAAGCGCTGTCCATCAACTGGGTCGCCTGGAAGGAAACCGGCATGGCCGTAGAGTTTGGCGTCAATGCAGACGGAGCCTTCAAGGCGCTGCCTACAGCAGTGGCCATGCGCGGTCTGGACGAAGCTTTGAACCGGAGCGTATCGAACGTTCTTATCGGGGAGCTCAACTACGGCTCGGATCTGCTGTGGGAGCTTGGTCTCGTTCCGCAGCTGCTGGATGCGCCGATAGACGCTGCTATAACGGGGTCCCAGAAGCGCTGGGAGGCAAGGCAGCTGGCTTCGCAAAGACGTTTCGAAGGAGAAATCAAGCTTACGGGAAAAGACGGGGAATACACCGATCTGGAAACGAAGCTGGCGGAAATCTACTGCGAGGTACTTGGCTTTAATGAAATCGATATGGACGATAATTTCTTCGAGCTTGGCGGCGACTCGATTTTACTTGGCAGAGTTCATGCTTCTTTGGAAAAGCATTATCCGGGCAAGATTAGATTGCTGGATTTGTTCGAATACACCTCCGTCAGCAAGCTGCAGCAGTACATGCGGGAGGATGAAGAGGAGCAGGATGCAGCAGGCACAGAAGCTCTGGAACATCTTGCGTATGACCGCGAAGTGTCGCAAGTATTGCAGCAGGTAAGTGCTGGCGCCAGCTTGGAGGAGGATACGAAGCGGTTAATGGAGGAACTGGACAAGGGTACGCTCTCCATTGAACAGGCGATTGACCAGTTGACGAAGACCGGACAAGACAGCAGCGAAGCAAGGAAAAAGTAATTGGCGCAGCAACTTTGGACGCCCGGAGGGTAAAAGGCTATGGATAAGCTGTACCACTATATTCTCAAGAGAGCTACCGAAGGAAAAATCGAAAAAGAAGATGCGATTCGCATGGTCACACTGCTTAGGCAGGCACAGGCAGAGCAAGAGGATAACCGCAAGGAGGACATCGCCATTATCGGGATGGCCTCCCATATAGCGGGAACCGACTCCTCAGAGGAGTTCTGGCGGCAAATCGCCTCCGGCGTTGATTTAATAGGCGCCTTTCCGCAAGAGAGAAGCGCAGACATTGACGGCTATCTGACCAACATGCTGGATGAAATGGGCTGGGAATTAAAATATTCCCCTGGTGCTTATATGCACGATATCGCTTCCTTCGATTATGGCTTTTTCCGCATAACGCCGAATGAGGCTGCACTGATGGATCCGTCCCAGCGTATATTTTTGCAAACGGCCTGGGAAGCCATTGAGGATGCGGGTTATGGCGGGAATAAGCTTGTAGGAAGTCATACCGGCGTATACGTGGGCTACTCCAGCAGCTCAAGCTATCATTCCATGATACTGGAAACCGAGCCAGAATCAGCGGCAACCGCATTGACAGGCAACATTGCCGCCATGCTTCCGACGAGAATTTCCTACATGCTTGATTTGAAGGGGCCGACGCTTATTTTGGATACGGCCTGCTCCTCCTCATCGGTTGCCATTCATCTAGCCAGCAAGGCCATTCATAATGGCGACTGCAAAATGGCGATTGCGGGCGGTATCAGGCTCAATCTTCTGCCTATCGACAACTCCGGCCTGAAGCTGGGTGTTGAGGCGGTGGATGGACGGACGCGGACGTTTGACGCAGAAGCCGAGGGCGCTGGCTGGGGAGAAGGCAGTGCTGCTGTTTTGCTAAAGCCGCTAAGCCAGGCTGTAAAGGATGGGGACCGAATTTACGCAGTTATTAAGGGCAGCGCCATTAATCAGGATGGCACTTCAATCGGCATAACCGCTCCCAATTCGGCTGCCCAAGCCGAGGTTCTGCTTAAAGCGTGGAAGGACGCTGGCATTGATCCCGAGACGCTTTCCTACATTGAAGTGCATGGCACAGCCACGAGGCTTGGCGATCCGCTCGAAATTGAAGGGCTGTATAGGGCCTTCAAAAAGCATACGAACCGGAAGCAGTTTTGCGCAGTCAGCACGGTTAAGACAAACGTAGGCCACTTGTACGAATGCGCCGGCATTGCCGGCGTTATCAAGGGCGCTTTGTCGTTAAAGCATCGCAAAATACCGGCTACAGCCCATTTCAACCGTCCGAATGGGGCGATTAGCTTTAGTGATTCACCGGTCTACGTCAACACCCAATTGCGGGAGTGGGAAGCTGCCGAGCATCCGCGCAGATGCGGCATCAGCGCCTTTGGCCTGAGCGGAACCAATTGCCATATCGTTCTGGAGGAGTATGTTCCACCGCAGCAGCCGGAGCAGGCCGAGGATGTCTACGCTGGGATGCCCCATATCCTTGCGATATCGGCCAAAAGCATGGCGCCGCTGCTTGGAATTGTAGCTCGCTACGAGCAGTTCTTAAACCGGGAGGCACAAATCCCGCTTCGGGATTTATGCTATACGGCTAGCACCGGCAGAGGCCATTATGCGCACCGCATTGCCATCATTTTCGAGAATGCCGCTGACTTAAGGCGCAAAATTGCTCTTATGGCGAGCAATGCCCTTGAAGAAAGCATTCACAATGATATGCACTACGGCAGACACAAGGTCGTCTCGGGAAATAAGCAGGTATTGGCTGAAAATGAAATTAAGAAACCGCAGCATGCGGAACTGACACGCACCGCCTCCGAGAAGGTTCGGCAGTTCATCGGCACTGGCAAAACGGATACGCAGCTGCTTCAAGATATTGGCAGCCTGTATGTCCGCGGTGCGGATGTCAATTGGGAGGAGCTGTATCAGGGCGAAGCCCATCGCAAAACGTATGCGCCAACCTACGCCTTTGAGAAACAGCGGTGCTGGCTAGAGCTTAATATGCCGCAGCGGAGCGGCAAAGACGGGACTGAAGATACGCTGCTCTACGCCATGCAGTGGCGCAAGTGCAGCAGAATCCCCGTGCCTTCCGTCATTGAAGGAGCAGCCGTCATATTTATGGATCAGGCGGGAGTCGGACAGTCAGTAGCAGCATCTTTGCGGGAAAGCGGCAGGGTGGTTATCGAGGTGGAGCTTGCGGAGGACGATGTGCCCTTTGGCTGCACGGCCAGCTCAAGCGCCGAAGGCTACCGAATTGACGGAACAAAGGCAAGCTATGTCCAGCTTATGCAGGCATTGAAGGATGAGCCGTTTGGCCAAATCATTCACCTGTTAGCGCTGAACACACAGGACGTCAGCGATACGCTGGAGATGCTGAAGCGGCGGCAGACAAGCGGTGCCTATAGCCTGTTTTATTTAACAAAAGCGCTGGCACAGGCGGAAATCCAGCAGCCAATTGCGCTGCATATCCTCACTAGTAATGCTGTAGAGGCTACAGGTGCTGAGAAGCTGCTTATACCCGATCATGCTCCTATATACGGCATGGGCAAGGTTATCGCCAAGGAGCTGCCCGATGTTGCCTGCAAATTTATCGATATAGAGGAATCTGCGGTGCACGAACAGCTTATGGGGGAGCTTCAGGCAATTGATGTGTATGGAGTTGCGCTTCGAAATGGCGACAGATACACCGAAATATTTGCCGAGCTGCCGAGCGAGCAGTCGGAAACTAGCCAAGGCTTGAACTTGCAGGAGCAAGGAGTATACCTGATTACCGGTGGACTAGGCGGCATTGGGCTGGAAATGGCGAAATGGTTTGCAGCTCAGAGCAAGGTCAATTTAGCTTTAATTAGCCGAACTCCGCTGCCGCCGCGCGCGGAATGGCAGGCTGTTCTTGAGGGCAGCAGCGCTTCGGACAAGCTGAGAAAGCGGCTTCTTACGGTGAAGGAGCTGGAGCTGCTGGGAGCGACGGTAGAATGCATCGGTGCCGATGCAGCCGATTATGGAGCTATGGAGCAGGTTATCGCTGATTTGAAAAGCAAATATGGGCAAATACGGGGTATTGTGCACGGTGCAGGCGTCTCAAATGACGGGCCGCTTGCTGACAGAGGCGATGATATGTTCGAGGCCATCTATGCACCGAAGGTGTACGGTACTTGGGTGCTCGATAAGCTTACGCAAGATCAGCAGTTAGATTTTTTCATTATGTTCTCGTCGGTCGCGACCATATTCAGCGCCTTTGGGCAAGGGGATTATGCGGCGGCTAACGCCTATTTGGATGCTTATGCGCCTTATCGTCAAAGAAGAGGCGGACGTACGATTACGGTAAACTGGACGACGTGGAAGGAAACCGGAATGGCCTTTGACGGCGGACACGTATTCGATACGATTTTCAAGACGCTGTCGACCGAGAAAGGGCTTGAAGGATTTGCAAAACTGCTCAAGAGCGGTGTGAGCAGAGCGTTAGTTGGGCAAATCCACTATGACGGGGCAGGAGCGATGCTGCTTGAGCGCTCCGGTGTAGCTTGCTCCGATTCGATTCGGAAGCGGATTGCGGCGAAGAAAGACAGCAAACGCAAGCCAAGCGGCCACAGTGGACAAAAAAAGGAACGCAGTGCGGACGGTGTCGTCCTGCTTGGCCGGGAGGCTGGCAGCTACTCGGAGCTCGAGCAGAAGCTTGCCTTATGCTGCAAGCTTGTCCTCGGCTATGAGGAGATTGACATCTATGACAACTTCTTTGAAATGGGCGCGGATTCACTCGTATTAATGAAGCTCCAAGGCGAGATCGAGACGCACACGTTCGAATCGGTGTCCATCAGCGATTTATTCGAACATACGACCATCGTTCAACTGGCGGAGCACTTGCAAAAGCAAACCGCCAGCCTTGGACCTGTCCGCTCCGGCCAGTATCCTCCTATGCAGAAGGCGGGTGCAAAGCCGTATTATCCAGCTTCCCACGCCCAGAAGCGCATGTTCCTTGGCTTTAAACGGGAACCGCAGCTGACAAGCGCCAATCAGTTTAGAGTTTCAGTGCTGAACATCCGGGTGGAGCCTGAGCGGATGGAGCTGGCTGTACGCCGCATGATTGACAGGCATGAGGTGCTGCGAACAGCCGTTACGAGCATGGAAGGGGAAATTGTCCAAGTGATCAGCGGACAAGTCCCATTTGAGATGGGTTATTGGGAAGCAGGAGAGGCCGAGGCTAAAGACATTATTAATCGGTTTAAGCAGCCGTTTAATTTGAATGAACCGCCGTTTTTCCGGCTGGGCCTTGTGAAGGTAGAGGAGGCAAAATATTACCTGCTGTACGATGCCCACCACATTATTACGGATGGCGTATCGATGGAAATATTCATGAGGGAGCTTGTGCAGCTGTACAAGGGCGAAACGCCGCCTGCCCTGCCTTATCAATACAAGGACTATGTGGAGTGGCAGCTCGCGTTCGCGCAGACGGAGCAAATGAAGCGCCAGCAGCATTACTGGGAAGAGACGTTTGCGGGCGAAATCCCCGTGCTGCGCCTGCCGACAGATCAGCCAAGACCCGAGCATTTTGTTTTTGAAGGCGGTTTAGTGATGAGCTTGGCTGACCGCGAACTGACGGAGAAGCTGAAACAGCTGGCAAGCTTATCAGGAACGACGATGTATATGCTGCTGCTCGCCGCTTATGCCGTGCTGCTGTCCAAATATTCTGCGCAAGACGACCTTGTCATCGGATCACCGGTTACAGGACGGCCAAAGCGGGAAATGGACAAAATTCTCGGCATGTTTATCAATATGATGGCGATGCGGGTTAATCCCCGCAAGGAGCTGACTTTCTTAAGCTGCCTGGAGCATATTAAAGCAAGCGCTATACAGGCTTTCGACAATCAGGATTACCCGCTGGACGAGCTGATTCAGCAGTTGAACGTGAAGAGAAGCGCGAACCGCCACCCGCTGTTCGATACGGTATTTATTTATCAAAATGTGGCTGTTGATGAAAGAGCGATTGGCCATTCTATCGATGAGATTTACAATCTGACCGATTATGAACTGACGCTGGAGGCGATGGAGCAGGGCGGAATGCTTCGACTTCGGCTGGAGTACAATTCGCGGCTTTATTATATGCAAACAGCGGAGCGGATGTTGGAGGATTACATGAGCATTCTTGATGCGATCGCTAAGAAGCCCGATATCCTTTTGCAAAATATTGAATTGTCCAGCAGCAAAACCGATGTGCCGTTATATGAGGATGATGAGGAAATCTCCTTTAATTTATAGGCGCCTGTGCCATCAAGCATGTAGAAAAGAAGGGAGGGAATGAATATGGATTCCTATTCGGAAAATATGCTGCTCTCGAGTGGCAAGTGGCAGGAGGAACGGGAGTATTGGCTCAGCAAGCTCGATCCTTCAGCTGAGCCGACTGCCTTTGAGGGCGATCTGAAAGATGCTGGCTTGCGTCAGGGAGCGGTCGATTTAATTAAGGGCCCGATTCCGCCTGCTTTGACTGAAAGGCTGCTGTCCGTTTGCAGGAACTCCCAGCAAGGCCTGTATGCATTTTTGCTGTCAGGTGCGCTCTATATGCTTCATCGATATTCAGGTGAGCAGATCGTGACTGCCGGAATGCCATCCGGACAACAAACGGCAGAAAGCACGGCTCCCAACCGGTTGATCGCCCTGCAGGTTCCTATTGATGAAGCGTTGTCTTTCAAGGAATATTTACAGCGCGTTGGCCAAACGGTGCAGGAGGCGAGGAAGTACAGGCACATTCCTTTTCCAGCTATCATCAGGCTGCTTAAGCAGGACCCTGAAGCCGTTGTCCATGCTTTTAAAACAGTCGTTGCGCTGAATACGCTGCATGCACCCATATACATGCAGGACTCGAAAGCATCGGTTACCTTTTATTTCATAAATGAAGGCAATCGCCTTCATTTGGAGCTGCTTTATGAACGTTCCATGTATTCGCAGCGATACATGGAACGGCTTTTCAACCACTTTGTGAGCTTTCTCGGCGAGGTGCTTCACAGTACCGATAGGCTGCTGAACCAGATAAGCATGCTTACACAGGAGGAAATGGACGCGCTTGATCGGTTTAATCTGGCGCCTGTACCTTATCCAAAGGATAAAACGGTGCATGAGCTCTTTGACAGTCAGGCCCTCCATACGGCAGATTGGACCGCCTTGCGTTTTGACGGGAATGAGCTTTCTTACGGGGAGCTTAAAGATCGCTCGGACCGGCTAGCTTGCCTGCTTCGCAGCAAGGGGATTGGCAGGCAGCGGGTTGCCGCTGTCATGACGAATCGCTCTTTGGAAATGATGGTTGCTATTTTGGCGGTGCTCAAGGCTGGGGGTGCCTATCTGCCCATTGACCCAACTTATCCGCCGGACCGGATCAAGCATATGCTGGCCGACAGCGGTGCGGGCGTACTGCTTACACAGGATGGACTAATCAGCCATGTTGATTTTCAAGGGGAAACCGTAAATCTCGACGACAGACGGATATATGGACAATTCGATCCTCTGCTGTCTAATGTGAACGACCCGGAGGATGCTGCTTACTTAATTTATACATCGGGCTCTACTGGCCTGCCGAAAGGTGTGCTGGTTCCGCACAAGGCAGTCGTTAATTTTATTACGGGCATTACAACCCGAATTCCTGCCTTCACCGGAGGAAAAACAATTGCTGCCGTTACAACGCTTTGCTTCGATATATTCGTGCTGGAGACGCTCCTGCCGCTGACACAAGGTCTGGTTGTCGTCATTGCGGGCGAAGAGGAGCAGCAAAATCCAGCCTTACTCCAGCGGTGGCTGACGCATAATCGGATCGAGCTGCTGCAGGCGACGCCTTCCCGGATTCAACTGCTGCTGAATGATAACGGGGCGGAAGCAGGCATGGATCAAATAACGACGCTTATGGTAGGCGGGGAAGCTTTCCCGGATGAGCTGCTTCACCAGCTTCGAGAAAGGTGCAGAGGGACAAGTATTTACAATATGTATGGTCCAACAGAGACGACGGTGTGGTCCTCTGTCAAGGATGTGACGAGTGCGAGCAGCATTACGCTGGGGGCACCCATCGCCAATACGCAAATGTATATTGTTGATTCGCTTCTGCGCTTGCTGCCGGAAGGCGTGGCTGGGGAGCTGTGCATCGCCGGAGATGGCGTAGCTATCGGCTACTGGAACCGGGAGGAGCTGACTGCCGATAGATTCGTTCCGTGCCCTTATGGAAACGGAAGCGGCGGGAAAATGTACCGGACAGGCGATCTGGCAAGGCGGCTGCCTGGCGGGGACATCGAATTTCTGGGGCGTATCGATCATCAGGTCAAAATCAGGGGCTTTAGAGTTGAGCTGGGCGAGATAGAGTCTGCACTTTTGAGCATGGAGCAGATTAAAGCCGCCGTTTGCATGGCGCAGGTGGACAGCGTGGGGAGCCCCATTCTTTGCGCCTACTACGTATCCTCGGCCGTTCTGCTCGCGGATGTCATAAGAAGCGCAATAGCTTCCCGGCTTCCCGATTATATGCTGCCTTCGTTCTATATTCCGCTGAGTGAGCTTCCGTATACGCCAAACGGAAAAATAGACCGAAAGCAGCTGCCCAGTCCTTATGAAGCGGTCAGTGGATTATTCATCGGCGAGCCGCCGGCAGATGAACAGGAGGAGAAGCTGCTGCTCATTTGGAAGGCTGTGCTGGAGCTAGAGACGATTGGCGTAACCGACGATTTCTTTAATGTCGGCGGACATTCGCTCAAAGCATTGAAGCTGGAGGTCGAACTGGAGAAAGCGGGATTCTCCTTTGAAAGCGAGGATATTTACCGTTACCCGACAATTAGGGGTTTTCTGAGGAGGATGAACGGTGAAGCAGCAGCGCCTTTTGCTCAAAGGAGCCAAACGGCAGCTGGATCTGATACATTCGCTAGTGCAGCAATGATGACGCTGAGGCATGATGAGCGTATCAAACCGTTTAACGATTTATTTTACAAGGAATGTTTCTATCATTCGCTGTTTCCGATTCTATCCTACTACCAGCAAAGTCTGCTGCCTATTCTAGCAAATGATACGGTCATCTATCGCTATGACGAGGACACGGTCCACTTTCAGGTAGATTATGCAGCGGCAAAGCCATTAGAGCAGCTTTTGCTTGGAATGGGCATAGGGATGGAAACGAGAGAGGTCGGCCATTCCGTAATCGAGGAACTCAAACGAGCGGTTCTCAGCCATAAGCCGGTCATTGTGCGAATTGACTGCTATTACGCCTCAGACCGGACGGAAACGTACCAGAAGAGGCATTGGCCGCATTCATGGCTCGTATTCGGCTTTGATGACAGCACGCAGAGGTTCGGCGTTATTGAGCATGACCATATCGAAAGGCTGACCTATGAGAAGAGATGGGTGAGCTACGAGGATACGCTGCAGGGGCATCTTGGTTTTATGGACCATTTTGGCAGCGAAACACCTGTTTATTATGAATTTTCAGCTGTCACTTCTGATGGTGTAGGGTCTGCACCTGATAGCTTGCTAGAAACGACTGCTTCCGCCGCTGCACATAGGCAGCAGCTTCTGGATGGAAGCCTGCATGCGCTGTGCAGATTTCTGGAAAAGGTTAAACATGCTTTGCAGGCTGGGCAGCTGATTAAAGATTATGGCGAAAGCTTGCTTGATACGCTTAATCAAATGGTAAATGCCAAGCTCGTGGACCAATATCGTTATGAGCAATTAGCCGGTGGGTATTTGGAGCTTCAGAGCGCGGTTGTGAATAGCCTGGAGGCTTGGAAGCAAATCCGGTCCCTAGTGGCCAAAGCGGTTTTTTCCACCAAATTAAGCGCACAGGCTGCGATTGAACTGAACGTGCAGCTCGACGCGGCACTTGCTCTGGAGCGGGAATACGCGGCAAAGCTCGTAGTCATGCATCCCCAGACCCTTGAGCTGGAAGGCAGCCAATCGACTTACTAGGCAGCATTTTGCTAGCAAGCGGACTGGGGGCGGGAGCTGGCCTATCAAAATCCAATGAAGAAAGAAGTGGAGATCGCTGTGAAAATCGGGGTAATCGGAGCAGGTGTAATGGGAAGAGGGGTTGCCCAAGCACTTGCCCAATCAGGCTTAGCGGTTGTATTGGTCGATATTGAGCATGCGAAGCTTGAACAAGCTAGGGAGGAAATTGCAACTCAGCTGCGATTTCGCGGGCTGTTCGGCTCCTCAGGGAACTTGGAGGCAACGGATTCAATTATGGACCGCATCGCATTTACGACGGAGCATCATAGCCTCAGTGACGTCAGCTTTGTCATCGAGAACGCTACGGAAAATTGGGACGTCAAGAGCGGCATTTATGAGCTTATTGATGGCATCTGCCAGCCAGAATGCATTTTTATGATTAATACGTCCTGTATTTCCATTACAAAGCTGGCGGCTGTTACGAAGCGCGCACCGCAAGTGATCGGCACTCATTTCATGAATCCGGTGCCCACCAAAAAAACGGTCGAGGTCATTCGCGGCTATCATACCTCTGAGGAATGTATCCGTGCGGTTGACGGGCTTATGGGCGCCATGGGCAAGGAAATGATCGTCGTTAACGACTATCCGGGCTTTGTATCCAATCGGATTTCCCATTTGTTTATGAATGAAGCTGCTTATGTCGTGCAGGATCAGGTGGCTTCAGCGGAGGAAGTCGATGAAATTTTCAAAAAATGTTACGGACATGCGATGGGTCCGCTCGAAACGGCTGACTTGATCGGCCTGGACACGGTCGTGCATTCCTTGAATGTGCTTTATGAAAGCTATCAGGACTCGAAGTTCCGCTGCTGTCCGCTGCTTAGGAAAATGGTCGACGCGGGGCTGCATGGCCGCAAAAGCGGTCAAGGATTTTATACGTATTAATGCTTAGTCATGAATGGATTTAATAATAGATTCACCCAAATCGGGATGAGGAGAGTGTCAATAATGGAAGAAAAGAAAGTGAAAATTAAAAAGTTTTTATCGCGGTTTTTTCGCAAGCATGAGCTTGGTGACGATGAGGATATTTTCGCCCTAGGATTTGTAAATTCACTGTTCGCGATGCAGCTGGTTATGTTTCTGGAGAAGGAGTTTGCGCTTACTATTGATAGCCGTGACATGGATTTGGACAACTTCCGCACTATTAATCGGATGGTCAGTCTGATTCAAGAGAAAGCAGCAGTCGATCAGCAGTCTTCACAAGTTTCGGGAGGTTAAGGATGAAAATTGAACTGACTGAGGTACAGGAAAATTGGCAAAATGAGTTCAGTGCATTTGTTGATAACGAAATGGTGCCGCTAGCTGATCTAAATGACCGCGAGGAGCGTATCCATCCGGATATGCTCCGGAAAATGGCAGAAGCCGGCTATCTGGGATCTATGCTGCCTAAAAAATACGGCGGTATGGAGCTGGACAACGTGACCCTAGGCATTCTCAACGAAGAGGCAGGGCGCGGCTGCTCCTCAGCAAGAAGCTTGTTGACCGTTCACGGAATGGTATCCCTTGCGATTTTACGCTGGGGAACGGAGCAGCAGAAGAGCGAGTGGCTTCCCAAGCTGGCGACGGGCAGCGCTTTGGCAGCATTTGGCCTAACGGAGCCGAACGCTGGCAGCGATGCCAAGAGCATCGCAACAACGGCAGAGTTAGACGGGAATGAATACGTATTAAATGGCCGCAAAAAATGGATTACGATCGCACAAATTGCTGACTTGTTTCTCATCTTTGCCAAATGCGAGGGCCAGCCAGCGGCATTTCTCGTAGAGCGGGAGCGACTCGGGGTAACGGTACTACCCATGTCCGGCCTGCTTGGTGCAAGAGGCTCTATGATCGCCGAAGTTGTGCTTTCCGACTGCCGAATTCCGCAAGAAAATTTGCTGGGCAAGCTCGGCATGGGACTGACGCATATTGCGCTGCCCTGTCTCGATTACGGCAGATATACAATAGCCTGCGGCTGCGTTGGTTTGGCGCAGGCCTGCTTGGAGGCTTCGTTAGAATACGGCAGCACAAGAGTCCAATTTGGACGGCCACTCCAGGATAATCAACTGATTCAGAAGATGATTGCTGAAATGGCCGTACAGGTGAAGGCGGCTAGAATGCTTTGCTATAAAGTTGGATATTTACGGGATAGCGGCGATCCCGACAGCATTATGGAAACGTGGACGGCTAAATATTTTGCTTCGACTATGCTGACCAAAATTACTAACGATGCGGTGCAAATACATGGAGCTAACGGCTGCCATAACGGGTACCCGGTGGAACGCTATTTCCGAGATGCCAAAATTAATGAAATCATCGAGGGAACGTCGCAGATGCATGAAATGCTAATTGCTGAGCAGCAGTTCGTGACAAGCCGCCGAGCAGGGCGGACCATGGCTCAAACAGCCAATTCATAAGGAGATGAATGCCTGTGGCGTACAATGTTGAGGAGAAGAAGGATACCGCAAAGCGTAAAATTAAATGCGTCGTGTGGGATTTGGACCATACGATTTGGAACGGTATTTTAATGGAAGATACGACTGTTGAGCTGCGAAGCGATATTGTGAACGTCATTAAAACGCTGGATGAGCGGGGCATCCTGCAGTCGATTGCCAGCCGCAATGAGCATGATGTGGCGATGGAGAAAATGAGAGAGCTCGGGATTGAGCAATATTTCATCTATCCGCAAATCAGCTGGAACCGCAAATCAGCTGCGATCAAGACGATTGTCGAATCGATTAATATCGGGATGGACACGATTGCTTTTATCGACGATCAGCCGTTTGAGCGGGAAGAGGTCAGCTTCAACCATCCTGACGTCCTGTGCATAGATGCTGCCGAGACAGAAGGGCTGCTCGAGAGGCCGGAATTTAATCCAACCTTTATTACGGAGGACTCCCGGAACCGCAGAAGCCTCTATATGAGCGATATCGTACGCAATGAAGTTGAATCCAGCTTCGATGGCTCGCAGGAGGAGTTTCTCGCCTCACTGGGTATGGTGTTTACGGTTTCTTCGGTTGAGGGAGACGATTTGAAGCGGGCGGAGGAGCTGACGGTAAGAACTCATCAGCTGAATGCAACCGGCTACACCTACTCCTATGAGGAATTGGATGAATTTCGTCATTCACCGAACCACAAGCTGCTTATATCCGAATTGGAGGATAAATACGGCACGTACGGCAAAATCGGTTTAACGCTGCTTGAATGCAAGGACAACATTTGGACGCTGAAGCTGTTGTTAATGTCATGCCGTGTTATGTCTAGAGGAGTAGGCAGTATCATGCTGCAATACGTCGCCAAGATGGCGCATGATGCGGGAGCGGTACTACGCGCCGAGTTCGTGCCTACAGACCGTAATCGCATGATGCTGCTTACGTATAAATTTGCCGGCTTCAAGGAAGTGGAGGAGCAGGATGGACTGCTCATCTTCGAGCATGATGCCGCTCATTTGCAAAGTGCTCCAGACTATCTCACCTTAATCAGCCGTGTTTAATGAATTAATAAATAAATAAATAAATAAGACAGCTTCACGATGAACATCGGCTAGAGCGTTTAGCTGAAGCAGGATAGCAGGTTGAATTGTCGTGGATGCCTGTTTGTTGGAAAAAATACGGCTAATATGATATTGGAGGAAGTAATAATGGAAAAAATGGCGTTTCTGTTCCCAGGTCAAGGCTCTCACTTTGTCGGCATGTCGAAAGGTCTTTATGATCAATATGCAATTGTGAAGCAAACGTTTGAGGAAGCAAACGATGTGCTTGGCTATGATTTGGCTAAGCTCTGTTTTGAAGGCTCGCTTGCCGAGCTGTCCAAAGCGAAAAATGCCCAGCCGGCCATTCTCGTATCAAGCGTAGCCAGCTTCCGCGTTTATATGCAGGAGATCGGTATTGTCCCG
The DNA here is from genome assembly GCF_059383715.1 of Paenibacillus sp. J31R34. Taxonomy (NCBI): domain Bacteria; kingdom Bacillati; phylum Bacillota; class Bacilli; order Caryophanales; family Paenibacillaceae; genus Paenibacillus; species Paenibacillus sp. J31R34. Next base: position 1,104,686 of record NZ_JBXENU010000001.1, on the reverse strand, counting down.
CAATTTCTTGCCGGGCACAGCCTTGGTGAATATGCCGCATTTACTTGCGCGGGAGCCATTCGTTTTGCCGATGCGGTGAAGCTGCTGCATGAACGGGGAAAACTGACCGACGAGGTTGCAGCAAGCGATGTTGGAGCGATGTCCATTATTGATGGTGTCGAGCGCAAGCTGGTTGTGGATGAATGCAAAGCGATGGAGCTGGAGGGCCGCCAGGTTTGGGTATCCTGCTATAATACGCCGAATCAAACCGCGATTTCCGGTGAAAGCGATGCGGTTATGGAGCTGGAGGACAGGCTCGCGAATCATGGCGGACTGGCAACGCCGCTGCTTGCCAGCGCTCCGTTCCACTGCAGCTTTATGCAGCCGATGGCCGACCAATTATTGGACAAATTGTCGGGGCTGGAATACGGTTTCTTCAAATATCCGGTCATTACGAACCGCAATGCCGAGCCGATGGCACATTCGGAGAAAGTGGCGCAAAATCTTGCGCAGCATATAACTAGCCCGGTACAATGGGAGCGTACGATGCAATATTTTAAACATAAAGGCGTTACGCTTACGGTCGAAATGGGACCTAAAAACGTATTGACCAATATGGTGAAGGCGAATGTGGATGGTATTGAAGCGCTCTGCTATGGCACGAAGGAGGATCGCAAAAAAATCGAGCAAATTTTAGCAGCTTATCCGGGCCTCAGAAAGCATATTCCAACTATTATTACGCGCAGCTTGGCGGTGGCAGTAGCTACCCTCAACCAAAACTGGGATAATGAGGAGTATCAGGAGAAGGTTGTGAAGTCGTATCGCAAAATTCAGGAGATTCAGGATCGTCTTGAGGAGACGGGTGAGAAGCCAACTTTGGAACAAATGAGAACAGCGCTCGATTTGCTGAAAATCATTTTGGATACGAAGAAGGTTTCGGTAGAAGAGCAGACTCGCTGGCTCCATCAAATTATTGACGAGACGGGTATGTATTATGAATTAAACGACTATCTTGCTCCTTCGCGTCTAGCAGAAAAAATTTCCAGATAGGAGTTTATCCATGATAGAGGTTTATATGCTGCGGCTGGACGAGAGGAAAGCTGCGGCGCTGCATGAAGTTATGTTGAATTACGTTTCACCAAGCAAGCGGGAAGCGGCCGGGCGATTCCGCCGGCCGATTGATGCCTATCGTTCGGTGACGGGTGAGATTTTGGCACGACTTGCTATTACCAAGCGATGGAAGCTATCAAATGCTGAGCTTACTTTTTACAAAAATGAGTTTGGCAAGCCGTTGCTAGATCATTCTTCCATCGACTTCCATTTTAATGTGTCACATTCCGGTGACTGGGTAGTCTGCGCCTTTGGCGACTGCCTGGTTGGAATTGACATTGAGCTCATGAAGCCACAGGACTTGTCCATTGCAGAGCGGTTCTTCGCTCCGGTTGAATATAATAGGCTGATGAGTCTGGCTGGCAGTCGTCAGCTCACGTATTTTTACCAGCTGTGGACGTTGAAAGAGAGCTATATCAAGGCAGTGGGCAAAGGAATGTCGATCCCGCTTGATTCATTCTCTTTCTTAATCAAGGAGGACGGTGAAGTGGAGGCAAGCCTTGAAAAAGGGGCTTCTGCTGCTTATTTTATGCAAACCTTTGCAGATGAAGAGCATGCGATGGCACTGTGTACCTACCAGGAGACGGTGCCCATTTTTAAGCAGTTGGATTACGAGGAGTTGGAAAGCATGCTTTCTACGCTTCAGTAACAGCTAGCTGCTGAGAGAAATTTTAACCTTGTTCGGAGGAGATAATTCCGATGCTGATGAAAGATCATGTCATAGTCGTATCAGGCGTAGCCAATGAGAAGAGTTTAGCGTGGGGAGTTGCCAAAGCGCTTCATCGGGAAGGGGCTAGGCTTGTTTTCACCTATCGAAAGGATAAGTCCTTGCGCAAAATGACAAAGCTGCTTCAGGAGTATGGCATTGAAGCGGCAGCTGTTGTCCCGTGCGATATATTGGAAGATGCGAGCATTGCCGAAGCATTCAACGTCATTGCGAAGCAGGTTGGAACGATTCATGGACTCGTACATTCCATTGCCTATGCGGATCAGCTTCAAGGAGAGTATATAGATACGACGAGAGAAGGCTACCTGCTGGCGCAAAACGCCAGCAGCTTTTCATTAGTGGCTATGGCTAAGCAGGCGCGCGGTTTAATGAAAGAGGGTGGCGCGATTGTGACGCAAACCTACATAGGATCTGGTCGTGTCGTGAAAAATTATAATGTCATGGGTGTGGCGAAGGCTGCGCTCGAAGCGAGCGTGCGCTACTTGGCTGAAGATCTAGGCAAGCATGGCATTCGTGTAAATGCAGTGTCAGCAGGCCCCGTACTCACATCGGCCGCTTCAGCGATTGCTGATTTTCAAGATAAGCTGATAGCCATGGAGCAGCAGGCGCCGCTGCGGCGCAATGTTGATCAGGATGAGATAGGTGATGCGACAATATTTTTGCTAAGTCGTCTTTCGCGAGGCATTACTGGTGAAGTTCTCCATGTCGATGCAGGCTGTCATATTTTTTAGGCTGGCAGCCTGAAAGGGTCATTACACAGTGGAAGGAGGCAGGTCATGTCAAGAAAAGCGCTTTACCTTCAGGAACCGGAAGTTAGCACGTACACCCCATACGGAATCTTGTTTTCCATCATAAGCGAACCGTTATGGCGATGGGTATTCAATAATTTTATTCAAATCAGATATGCTTATTTATGGGAAATGTTCGCTTTTGACAACCACCATATTCTGCTCAAAGTCTGTCCCGGCATATCCTATAATCAGCTTCCTCAGGACATAGTCATTGCCAAATGGGGAAAATCATTAAAGGATGTCATTATCGAGTCGATAGATCGTGGCTATTATGTACATATTTTCGTAGACCGGTATTATATATCCTTGACGGATTCGTATAAAAATGGTCATCATATGCATGAGCTATTAATTTACGGATATGATTTGGACAAGGATATGGCGCTTGTCGCAGACAACTTTGTGGAGCAGTTTGTAAAGGCGGAATGCCCCTTTTCGGAGCTGGAGGAGGGTTATTGGTGTGTGTCCGATGAATTCGATTTCTATACAGAAATTCGCTTTTTGAAGCGCAACACAGACTTTGAATGCGATATTAATATGGAACAAATTGCTGCCGGCATGCAAAATTATTTATACTCCAAACCTACGTTTGATTTGGTGGTGGAGCAGCAGTTCGAATTCGGATTTCAAGCGCTGCAGCGGCTTCTTACAGATCCACAGAATATGGATACCTCATCATCTGAATATAGAAAATTTGACCTGCGTGCGTATCACCTGCTGTATGAGCACAAACTTTTAATGGAAAAGCGTATTGCCTATTTGATGGATCATGGGTACATGCTATACGACCAGCGACTGCTAGACACTAGCGTGGATATGAAGCATCGCTACTTGTCCTTGCGAAATTTAGTGATTAAATACAGATTTAAAGAGGACGAGAAGCTGTCTTGCAGCATCTATGCCAAGCTGCAGGACAATCTGGAGCGGGAGCAAGCCTTTATTTTAAGCTGCTTGGAGAAGATGAAGGCTTAGGCTGTCCCCCTATCAAAAACGCCCAAGGCATCGACCTTGGCGTTTTTTTGCAGTACTTGCAAAGGCAGCGGGCTGTCATGTAATTGGAGTTTGTCATTCCCGGAATACAGAGCTCGCATTACAGCTTGGCTGTAATACCATCATTGCTTATGACAAGCAGGATTATCGCAAAGTAGAGCAGCGCTATGACTTGATTTTTGACGCAGCAGCAAAGTTCGGCTATTGGTCAAATCGACGTGTTCTGAAGCCTAAGGGAATCTACGTTTCCACTGTCCCTTCAATCGCAACGCTGATCTCTATGTTCACAACCGGAATGTCAACAGGCCGCAAAGGTAGAATCGTTATGGCGAAGTCAAGACCTGATGACCTTGAGATGCTTGGCAAGCTATGCGAGCAGGGGCGGGTCATTCCTGTCATTGAGCATAGTTTTCCCCTTGCTCAAATAGTCGATGCTCATATACTGATCGAAGCTCATAACGTACGAGGGAAAATTGTGATTAATACTGGAGACTAGCAAAGCACGTCGATTCAGGCCATACTGTCGTTGTGGAGCATAGTCTCAAATCTACTTTAATGAATAAGGAGACCTATACAGTGAAGTATGAACTACATAAAGCATTTTGGCTTAATGAACCCAAGAAGTATGCCGTGGAACAAAATAAGGTTGCGATTACCACGGAGCCGGGAACCGATTTTTGGCAGCGCACCTATTACGGTTTTCAAAATGATTCTGCCCCCGCTTTATTGCTGAAAACAGCCGAGCCTTACTTCTCATTTGTTGTGAAAACGGAGTTTAACAGTAAACATCGTTATGACCAGTGCGGGGTTATCCTATATCAGAATAGTGAAAACTGGTTCAAAGCCTCTATCGAATTTGAAAATGATGCATATCAACGGTTAGGGAGTGTTGTCACCAACCATGGGTTTTCGGATTGGGCAACGACGGATATTCCGGCAAATGTAAAGACGATGTACTATCGATTAAGCCGTCGTGAAAGTGATTATTGCATTGAAAGTTCATATGACGGAATCAGTTATAAACAAATGCGAATATTCCATTTGTTCGAAGGTGGAGACGAAATACAATTTGGCGTCTACGCCTGCAGCCCAGAACAATCTTCTTTTAAGGCTGTTTTTAGTGAGTTTGAAATGACAGAATGCAAGTGGAAGATGCATCAATAAAAGGAATAAGGCTGCCGAACTTACTTGGAAAACACCCTGAAATCCATAAGGATTCCGGGGTGTTTTTTTATGACTCGGTCGAGCTTATTAGGCAGCCAAAGCTCTATTTCCTTTGCCCATAGGGTGATACAATCACTTTATACATTTCAAAGCGAAAGAACCCAGGGGGAGCTTATGAATAAACGCAAACAACTACTGCTTGATACAGCACTTGTGCTATTTGAGGAATATGGTATAACAAATACGTCTATTCAAATGATTTTGGAGCGATCAGGCGTATCCAAAGGCACATTTTACAAATTTTTCGGTTCCAAGGATGATTGTATTCTGGCGATTTTGGAACAATGTACGCACGAGGACATGATCATTCGAAAAGATTTGGAAACTCGCAACTACACCTCGGATTTCGACCTGCTCGTGGATCAACTTGTCATTCCAATAACGATTCCGGAAAAGCAGCTTGTATTGGAATTATTTTGGACAGGCTTATATTCAGGGGAAATCGATTTGCAAAATCTGACCCGAATTCAGTTGGATTGGCTATCGGGACGACTGACCCAATTATATGGTGAAGAATTACAAGACTATACCTATGAAGGAGCTATATTTTGTTTGGGCATGATCCATCAAATTTCCAATACATGGCGGAATTTTCGCCTCGAACAGCCGGATTGGAAAAGTCTCGTGCCCAAGGTGTTGAATTATGTCGAAATTTTGTTGAAAGCCATGCAAGAGAGGCATGAACATATGATTGATCCTGACAGCCTTGCGTTGATCAACCCATTATCTAAATCGACCGTGCTTGATAAAAGCAGCTTAGTGGCTGAACTTCAAACGTTCAACCGTTCCATAAATCAATCGCAAGCAACCATCAAAGCCAAAGAACTTACAGAAGGGCTTCTATCATTGATTATGGATGCTGAGCTCAATAAAACAATGGTGGAAGTGGTATTAGCGGCCTTTCAAATCGAATTTGAATCCAGCTCCTATCAGAATGAAGCAAGAAAAATAGCCAAAGAATGCTGGTGCTATATGGAGCAAAGCAGGCCACATCCGAGATAAGCTAAACGGACGAGCGAAAAATGAACGAATCGTATAATCAAACCCTTTTAAATAGCCAAATTCCAAATAGTTCTTACGAATTATTCCAATTAAATGGACGAATGGTATAATTATTATGCTAGAGCTAATCCGGAAGGTGGCATCTTTATGTATAAAGAAGTGATTGCGGTTCATGAAATTTCGCGGTTTCAGTCTAGATCGGAAGAGTTTTTTCCGCTCGAATGGTATCGGAAAATGCTGTCCGAACATCCTGTATATTATCATGAAGGTACCGACACCTGGAATGTCTTCAGGTATGATGATGTCAAGCAGGTGCTGAGCAAGCATGAATATTTTTCGAGCGAAGGGTCCAGAACAACCATTTTAGTTGGGGCAAAAAACCGGGAGGGAACCCCTCCGGATAAGCTGAATATTACAGACGTAGACCCTCCACGCCATCTAAAAAGCCGTTCCTTGCTATCTGCTGCTTTTACACCCCGCAGCTTAAAAAACTGGGAGCCTCGAATCAACGACATTGCGAACCGGCTTGTGGAGGACATAAAACCAAACACGACGATTGATCTCGTTCAGGCACTGGCAACTCCGCTGCCCGCTATGGTAATGGCTGATTTGCTTGGAATCCCGCTTACGGACAGCGGCCTCTTTAAAAGTTGGGTAGACATTTTGTTCCAGCCAGCGAGCGAGGAGAACGCGCATGAGATTGAACTGAAAAAGCAGGCAGCTGCCCAGGAATATTACCAATTTTTATACCCTATGGTCGTCGATAAACGGACAAATCCTGGCGATGATATCATTACGGATCTATTGAAGGTGGAGGTAGATGGCGAAAAGTTTACCGAAGACGAAGTGGTCCGGACATCGATGCTTTTGTTAGGAGCAGGAATAGAAACAACGAGCCATACGATTTCTAGTATGTTTTATTCCTTTTTGAATGAAGGCAAACCGTTGTACGATCAATTAAGGAAAGACCCAAGTCTAGTTCCTCTAGCTGTTGAAGAAATGCTTCGCTTCCGGTTCCACTGCTCCAAACGACATCGTACGGTTAAGCAGGATAACAATCTGTTAGGCGTCGATTTGAAAAAAGGTGACGTTGTCATCGCGTGGATGAGCGCGGCGAATATGGACGAGCGTATGTTTGAAAATCCGTTTGAGCTCAATATTCATCGTGCCAATAACAAAAAGCACTTAACCTTTGGCAATGGCCCTCACTTTTGTCTAGGTGCCCCATTGGCGAGGATGGAGCTGAGCATTGCCCTAAGGGCATTTGTGGAGAAGGTTTCGGGCATTGAAGCGGTTGAAGCCTTTGACCTGGAGCGTCATCTTACAACTTCCGCCGTAGGGCAGTCGTTAACTCATTTGCCGATGAAGATCCTTTAGAGACAAAAGGCTGTTAAATGGTTTTTGATTTACACATTAGGCTCCCGTTCTGCAAACTCTTGTAACATCCCTTTTATTTGTGCTACCAATACAGCGGGCGCTTTCTTTGGTGAACCTGTGTCAAATGGAGGTTGAGGATCGTATTCTAAGATCAACTGTACGGCTTTGCCTGTATCCTCTCCCAATTCCCATGCTATTAATTGGAGCGCCATATCGATACCAGAGGAAACACCAGCTGCAGTAACCAGATTACCCTGACGAACGACTCTCTCATCTGTAGGTATGGCTCCAAGGGATTGGAGCAGATCGAAGGAGTCCCAATGACTTGTGGCAACGATTCCATTTAGCAAGCCTGCTGCACTCAATATCAATGAGCCGTTGCAAACCGACGTAGTCCATTTCGTAGTTTCATGTATTTGGCGAATCCAATTTAACGTTTCTTCATCATTCATTGGCGTTTTATAATTTGGCGGACTACAGCCTGGAACAACAAAAATATCAGCTGACGTAACTTCAGAAAAGCTGTAATCGGCATGTAAATATCCCATATTTGAGTCCAGTTTAATTAAACCTTTTATCTTAGCGACAAACTTTACTTCACATTTCAGTGTAGCGGCGAACACATCGTAAGGACCAATTGCATCTAATGCTCTGATCCCATCAAAAAGCATAATTGCGATTTTCATGATGATCTCTCCTTTATTCTGGGAGTTTATGTTTCAAAAAATGATTTTAACATACCTATACGGGGTATAAGTATATGGAAGTATGTATATTGTGAGAACCTTTCTAAGGATGTCATCGAATTGAAGGCAGCCATCCCCTAAGGAACGGCTGCCTTTTCCAAGCTTATGGGAAGAAAGCGCGAAGTTCTCAAGCCATCAAGCTGCTTTAAACGGCCCCACTTGCGGTATCTGCAAGAGCAGAAAACAAATATTCTTTGCTTTCACCCGCGATTTTACGCACATGGTTTAAATCCACGTGAAGCAGCTGTCCGTGGCGTTTTACTGGACGTCCGGACACAAATACGGAATCAACGTTTGAGGGATTAGCAAATTGTACGACAGCTCCAACGGGATCGGAAGAGGGAAACATATTTAAATCTGTCATGCGAACCATAATGAGATCGGCTTCTTTTCCAGGCGTTAAGCTGCCGATTTTATGGTCTAATTTCAAAGCTTTAGCTCCAGCAATCGTTGCAAAATTTAATACTTGCTGTGCCTTTAAACTCAACTCGCCCGGCATGTTTTTGGATGCTAAAATGTTCTGATTGGTTCTTGCCCGCTCTGCCTGCAGCATAAATTTCATTTGCGCAAACATGTCCCCGCTGGTTGAAGTCACGACATCTACACCGAGGGTAGGTGTTCCGCCCTTCTCCATAAACACCCCAGTGGCTGGATACCCATGCCCCATCATCATTTCCACCTCAGGCGTAATCGATATCGATGCTCCTGAATCTGCAAGCATTTTGTACTCGTCATAACCCATTGTATTGGCATGCACCATATTCAAATCGGGACCAAGCAGGCCAGCCTTATATAGCTTTTCAATGGAGCGGTCATCGCGACCCCAACTGCCAAAACCGACATGCATGGAACAGATAGCATCGAGTTCTCTTGCAAGCCTTATTTCCTGAACCGTTGCGTCCCAATGGCTGAATTCTGGGCCTCTAATAGCTAACCCCATCGTTAATAATTGGTCGTCGGAAGAAAAATGCTGCTTTTTGATTCGGTATACGTCATCTGAAACGGTTTTTTTACTGTTGCGATCCCAATATTCGGTTTCGCCGGATGCTCCATACGCGAATACGGCGCGAATGCCGGCATTTTGCAAACCTTGAATTAATCCGTCTGCGTGCTCAGGGGAATAAATCATCGACCAATCCAAAAGGGTAGTTACACCGGCATTCAGCGCATCCAGTGCTCCCAGCAGATTAGCGGCACAACTGTCTACTGGCCGCAATTTGCTGCCAAGCCCGCCATAATAAATGTTTTGCAAATAGGTAGGCAGTGACCAGTCCGTGCCTATGGTTCGAACTAATGATTCCCAAATATGACGATGGGTATCGACGAAGCCGGGCATGACAATCATATCTGTAGCATCGACAATTTCGCAATCTAAAACATCGAGCTCTTCTTTTATCGCTACAATGAGCGAATCTTCTACTAGAATATCCGCTTTCTTAAAATCTCCTAAAGACTTAAAACGAAGCCGTTTTTAATTAAGTATCGTTTACTCAACATTTCCATCTTCTTTGATAAATGAATGGGATTACAAAAGTGATGATAAAAAAGAATGCTCAAGGGCGACTAATCAACTAAATAATGCAATGATTAAAATATATACATTACATAATTTATCACAATTTGTAAACCATACTTAGCGGAATTATCGACTGAATGTCTGGCAGCAGCTAGAGTTTCAAATGTGAAAAGAAAATAAAGTGTTAGACTGAAAATTATCAAGACCTTGGTTGAAAAAACTTATTAAAATAAAAGCATAAATCGAGGATCGATCGTTACGCTAACGGGCAGTTAACGCAACAATATTGGCCTTCAAGATCGAAACATACGCGGTATGTGTGTCCGCAACAGCAAGAATTGCCCTACCGAACTACAGATGGACGGAGCACCTTAGAATTAGCAAAAGAAACCCGAAGTCTCATAAAAGACTTGGGTTTCTCGTCAATCTGAGTAGCCTTTAGGACTACTTTTTATTTTCTAATATTAAACCAACCTGGCATTGCTTGAATTACATTCCAAAGTTTTTCTGGAATATTAAGCTGGTCGAGTTTCGAAACGTTCAATTCAGAATCTACCTCGGCTTCACGTCCATTTGCGACCTTTTCAACCCAATTAGGATCCATAATTAACGCATGCCCAATGGCGACTAGCGGCAAACCTAATTCCATAGCTTCAAGAGCATCATCCGGTGTTATTATGGAACCAGCAGCCATCACATGTACCTTACCGTTTGCTCTTTCAAGAATTAATTCAAGTCGTGTTTTTTCATCTTGACTATCTACTGGCTTTGAAGACACATTATCTAATGAAGCATGTATATAATCTAAATCCTGTCCAACAAGGAAATCAATTAATTCATACGTGTCTTTCATACGTAATCCGCCCACTTTGGAGGATTCTTCAGGAGAAAGTCGGAATCCTATAATGAATGGTTTTGTAGCATGTTTTTCAATGACTTTTTTGATTTCTTCAATAATTGCCAACGGAAAACGCAAGCGATTTTCAAGTGATCCTCCCCATTGGTCCGTCCGTTGATTTGTCGCTGGCGACCAAAAATTCTGAATTAAAAATCCATGAGCCCCATGAATTTCGACGCCATCAAATCCGGCTTCAATTGCTCGTCTTGTTGTGTCTCCAAAAGCACGTACAATCGACAAGATCTCCTCATGTGATAGTTCTCTTGTTTCTGAAGTTGAACCTAAATTTGTAACTTCGGGTTGCAATGCACTCGCACTAACTGCATCCAATCCAGGCACGGCTTTATTGCCAGCATGGAAAATCTGTAGGATCGCAGGAGCGCCTCCACTTTTCGCTGCCTCAGCTAATTTTCGTAAACTTGGAGTAAATTCATCATTGTATCCAGCGAATTCATTCGTAAAACCCTGCCCATTAGGTGTAACATGAGTACACCCTGTAATGACGAGTCCTACTCCATTCACTCTTTGTTTGTAATACTTTACTTCGTCATCCGAAATGGTAAGATCGTCATTACTTGACCAGGTTGTCATAGGTGCCATAACGATACTATTCTTAATTGTTATTCCATTTCTGAATGTGAAGGATTCAAATAACCTACTGTATTTCTGATTCATTTCATAAACCTCGCTCTCATATTCTCTTTTCTATTTCAGTTTAATTGGTTTCCGTTACGGAAAGTCAAGTATTTGTTTTTATATGATTAAATATAGATTTTTTGCGTTGTCATTCTCTTTATGATATATATTTAGTTATAGTAACTGTAACTAAAGGAGGGGGACAAGTAGATGTTGTATTCAATGACATATGTAGTGGAGAGTTTAAATGTATCTGCAAAGACGCTTCGATTTTATGAAGAGCAGGGGATATTACCAAATATATCTCGTGACGAAAAAGGCCGTAGAGTTTATAGCGAACAACAAATAGACTGGATTTCTTTTATTCGCTGCCTTAAAGAGACAGGCATGCCTCTTTCAAAAATAAAGGATTACAAGGAACTTTATGAATTAGGAAATACTACCTATTTACAAAGAGAAGAAATGTTGATGCAGCATAAATTGGAAGTGCAGAAGAAAATTGACGAAAGTTTTAAACACTTAGAAGAAATAAACTATAAAATAGCCATGTATGAACTTCAGAAAGAAGAGGTTATGAAAAACCCAAACTATAATTTTAAATGTCACGGACTGGAGATTAAGACGGTGAATTAATGTAAGGTACTTACGCTAAAGGGCAGGATTGCTTCATAAAATGTGGAATTATAATTACAGTTTGGTGTCTCTAGGAGAATGTTTTTAAGACCTTAAACCATTCCAAATACCGTCTGGCCCTTCACGATTGCGGTACTATATTTTCCTTGAAACTGATTGTACATAACAAAAATATTCTAGGAACCGCCGTGCTGCGCTACAATGGCCGTTTGCGCGCTTCCGACGGGGTTACGCCTTTGTACTGCTTGTACAGCTTTGTAAAATAATTCGGATTGTCGCAGCCTACTGCTGCTGCAATTTCGGCAATGGTAGATGCCGTTTGCAGCAGCAGCCTTTGCGCCTCGTTTACGCGACAAACATTGACATATTCGATGAAGGTGCGCCCAGTCAGCTTTTTGAACTGCTTGCAGAAATGGAAGGGGTTCAGATTAACCTGCCGCGCCGCTGCTTCTACCGTTATTTTGGTTTGAAAATCGGATTCCAATCGTTTGATCAGCTGCTTGAAGCGGTCGCGGTTAGCCAAATGAGAGGCTGCTGCGCCTCTGCCACTGTTTGGCGGCTGGCTGTCGTAACGGCGGGCAAGCAGTGTTAGCACGCTGTACAGCTTCGCTTTGACGAGCAGTTGATAGCCGGTCTGCTTGTCGTCAAGCTCTCCCACCAGCTCATCCAGCAGCTTCACGATAGCGCCGCCATGCTGCTCATGCTCTAGCGGTTTGACAGGAAATCTCAGCGTTCCTTCCAGGTAAGGCGCAACAAGCTGCGCATGCACGGGATCATGAACCCACTCATTGAACAACGAGGCATTAAAGACGATACAATCATAACGAATATCGCCCTCGCTCAGCGCATAGCCAACATGCAGGCCGCCTCCCGGAATAACGATCAGCTCCCCCTGCGATATCTCATAAGGTCTGCTGTCGATATGCAGCAGCGCACTGCCTTCCCGCATCAGAATAATCTCGAAATGCTCATGCCAGTGCAAATACAGCATGCTGTCACCCGGTTTAATGCCAAGTGCTTGGTTATGAAATAATTGAATGGGATACGCCTTATGCTCTAGTCGCGTATTTTCCCAAAGTTCCTTTGGATACGTCATAATATCATTCACCACCACAAGATTAGACTACTTTTGCTCAAGATTGTTTAGAGTCATCTCGTAATTCTCTCGTTATAATGAAGGTGCTAAGCATACTATAAGCCAATATTGGAGTGATATTCAAGTGAGTGAACAAATGCGAATAGGTACCTTGGTAGGCGGCGGGAATGCCGATGTGATTATACCGCAAATCGTGGGACATGGTTTTGAATCTTTTAATTTGACGTTCTGGCAGACTACGGGCGAAAACGATTTGACGGAATTGGCTAAACGTGTAAGAGCGTTATCCGATCAGCATGGGTTTGTGGTGTCGGCTCTTAGCGTCTTCGGCAATCCGCTTACAGGTGCAGGCGACAATGCGGATACTTTAGCTAGCTGGGAGCGCTTAATCGACCATGCGCCACTCTTTGGCGCTAATATTGTATCTGGGTTTACTGGGCGATTGACGGACCAGCCGATTGATGAATCCATCCCGCGTTTTAAGGAAGTGTTCGGGGAACTAACGAGGCGTGCGGCGGACAAAGGCGTGCGAATTGCATTTGAAAACTGCGATATGGGTGGTACTTGGACACAGGGAGACTGGAATATTGCGCATAATCCGGCAGCGTGGGAGCTTATGTTCAACGCAGTGCCGGAAGATAATATCGGGCTGGAGTGGGAGCCTTGCCACCAGATGGTCAGCCTGATTGATCCGATCCCGCAGCTTCGCAAATGGGCAAGCAAAGTATTCCATGTTCATGGCAAAGATGCGACGATCGCTTGGGATATTGTGAAGGAGCACGGTGTGCATGGTCCACAGCCATTTGTATGGCATCGGACGCCGGGCTTTGGCGACAGCAACTGGAGCGATATTATAACGATTTTGCGTCAAAATGGCTATAGAGGCACAATCGACATCGAAGGCTGGCATGATCCTGTGTACAAGGACGAGCTGGAAATGACAGGTCAGGTTCATGCCTTAAATTATTTAAAGCGCTGCCGCGGCGGCGATTTTGTTCCAAATCCAAGCGTATAAAACGAGCTGAAGAGAAGCGGGAGGAATAACACGATGCCAGCAAAATATCGGGTGGTTGTCGCAGGCTGCGGCGGAATGGCGAACAGATGGGTGGACTATGCCTTAGGCAGGAAGGATACGGAAATCGTTGGTCTGGTCGATATCAAACAGGAATTTGCCCAGGCGATGGCTGAGCGTAAAGGATTGAGCTGTCCGACTTTTACCAGCTTGCAGACTGCACTTATGGAGACGGGGGCGAACCTTGTTTTTGATATTACAATCCCATCTAGTCACTATTCAATCGGCAAAACAGCGCTAGAGCAGGGCTGTCATGTATTTGGCGAGAAGCCCTTGGCGGAATCAATGGAAGAGTGCCTGTCTATTGTGAAGCTGGCGGAGCGCACGGGCCATACACATGCCGTTATGCAAAATCGCCGTTACGATGGGCGCATTCGCGCTTTGCGCAAGCTGCTGACGGATGGCCACATTGGGCGAACCGGCTTTATCGGTGCGGATTTTTTTATCGGCGCGCACTTTGGCGGATTTCGTGATGCGATGAGCAGTCCGCTGCTGCTCGATATGGCGATTCATACGTTCGACCAGGCTCGGTATGTATCGGGAGCGAATCCGGTATCGGTCTACTGCCATGAATTTAACCCTCCTGGCTCCTGGTATGAAGGAAATGCCGCAGCGCTCTGTATTTTTGAAATGTCAGACGGCTCACTATTTAATTATCGCGGCTCATGGTGCGCGGAGGGTGCGATTACGTCATGGGAAGCTCAGTGGCGTATAACAGGAGAATATGGTACAGCCATCTGGGACGGAAACGGTGAGCCCTATGCAGAAATTGTTGCTCCAAGCGATCAGACGGGCAAATTTATTCGCGATTATGTGCGCATAGAGGGTGGACTTGTGCAGCTGAATAATGAGTTCCACGAAGGCTGTCTTGATGAAATGTTTGCAGCGCTTGATGAAGGGCGCAAGCCGGAAACCGACAGCAGCGATAATATTTACAGCATGGCCATGGTGCTTGCATCGCTGGAGAGCGCGCGGCTTGGGCAGAAGGTCCTTATTGCTGATATGATGAAATAATAATGGCAAATATGAGCGAATGTTAAGAGGCTCATTGGCTAAATTTTCAGGTCAAAAACCGGCTTCCAACCTTTGGATACCGGTTTTTGTTCAAATATAAGCATGTATATGCCATTGAAAATATTCCTAAGCTGGACGGTTTAAATGACCCCGTTCGTGGTATCTGCAAAAGCAGAAAATAAGTATTCTTTACTTTCGTTTGCCATTTTACGTATATGATTTAAATCGACATGCTGCAGCTGGCCGTGACGTTTGACCGGACGTCCAGCAACAAATACGGAATCAACGTTGGACGGGTTTGCAAATTGTACAATGGCCCCCACCGGATCGGAGGCAGGGAACAGATTCAAATCTGTCATCCGAACCATAATGAAATCGGCTTCTTTTCCAGGCGTTAGGGTTCCGACTTTACGGTCTAATCCTAAAGCTTTGGCTCCAGCTATCGTTGCAAAATGCAAGACTTGCTGTGCCTTTAAACTTAATTCACCGGGCATGTTTTTGGATGCCAAAAGATTCTGGTTCGTTCTTGCCCGCTCCGCCTGCAGCATAAATTTCATTTGTGTAAACATGTCTCCGCTGGTTGAAGTCACCACATCTACGCCAAGGGTAGGCGTTCCGCCATTTTCAATAAACAGCCCGGTGGCTGGATAGCCATGCCCCATCATCATTTCCACCTCAGGAGTAATCGATATCGACGCCCCTGAATCTGCTAGCATTTTGTACTCGTCATAGCCCATCGTATTAGCGTGAACCATATTTAAATCGGGACCAAGCAGGCCGGCCTTGTATAGCTTTTCAATAGAGCGGTCATCCGGGCCCCAGCTGCCAAAGCCGACATGCATGGAACAGATCGCATCGAGTTCTCTTGCAAGCCGTATTTCCTGAACGGTAGCGTCCCAATGGCTGAATTCCGGTCCTCTTATGGCTAATCCCATCGTTAGCAGTTGATCATCGGAGGAAAAATACTGCCTTTTTGCGCGGTAGACGTCATCGGAAACGATCTTTTTGCTGCTGCGGTCCCAATATTCAGTCTCGCCGGAGGCTCCATATGCGAATACGGCGCGAATGCCAGCATTTTGCAAGCCCTGAATGAATCCGTCTGCATGCTCGGGAGAATAAATCATCGTCCAATCCAAAAGGGTAGTTACGCCGGCATTCAGCGCTTCCAAAGCACCTAGCAAATTGGCAGCATAGCTGTCTGCTGGGCGCAATTTGCTGCCAAATCCGCCATAATAAATATTTTGCAAATAGGCCGGCAGTGACCAGTCCGCTCCTATCGTGCGGACTAAAGACTCCCAAACATGCCGATGGGTATCCACAAAGCCTGGCATGACAATCATATCCGTTGCATCGATGATTTCGCAGTCTGAAGCATCGAGCTCTTCTTGAATCGAGACAATGATAGAGTCCTCAACTAACATATCAGCCTTCTTAAAATCTCCTAGAGCTTTATCCATTGTTAAAAAATAGCCGTTCTTAATTAAGTAACGATTACTCAATCTATTCATCTCCTTTACATATGTGTTTACAAATATAGATTACATATTTTTACACAATTTGTAAACCGGTAGGTGAAGAAGCCAATAGATTAAGAGATTCAGGAAAATTGACCAGAAAAAACACACATGATACAATATATACTGAACGTTCAGTCAGTAAAATGTCGAATTTTGTTTTGAAATATGCAGTAAATTCAGGAGGTGAGTGCTCTTATGAATAGAAAGCAAGAAATAACGATCGTCGAATATGACCCCCGATATGCGGGCTCCATTGCTGCGATGTGGAATACAAGCAATGAGAGTTGGGGTGGAGACAACTCGCTCCAGACGGAGGAAAGCATTCTTAAAGAACATCATAACAGCACATTTCTTCATGTATTTTTGGCGATAGCTGGTGAGGAGGTTGTTGGGTATTGCAGCTTCTCCCATTACAAGGAGGATGCAGGTGCCCTGTACATTCCTTTACTAAATGTCCGCCCTGATTATCACGGTCACAAAGTCGGCAAGCGACTTATTTTGCGTGCATTAGAGGAAACCTTGAAGCTTGGCTGGCCTAGACTCGACCTCTATACGTGGCCAGGCAATACCAAAGCTGTCCCTGCGTATAAGAAGAGCGGGTTTTTCTGGGAGAAAAGGGATGACACCACCCATCTAATGAACTTGATTCCATCCGTATTGCAGACCGGCGCTGTGAAGGATTATTTTGAAGAAATCAACTGGTACACGGATAGCATACGCGAAATTGCGGTCAGTCCCGATGGACGTCAGGAACAAGGTTTTGATTATTTTACTTATGAGTGGAAAAAGGGCTCCTTGCATCTAAGGATGGAATATGAGCGGACGGGACGCGGGTTAAGACTAATTGAAACAGATGACTATCTCATTAAGGCCACGATTCCAAATCACCATAAGCTGCCTTTCGGCGCAAGCTATCCGATCGTATATGAAGCCGTCAATAAAAGCGGGAAGAGTCTAGCTTTGGAAATCAAGAGCGTTGGCAATGCTGCAATTAGCTTTGAGCTGCATGAATCCAGAGTGGTTGAGTCACAGGAACGAATAGAAGGCAGCTTCTTAGTCCAAGCCATAGAAGAGGATCAGAACTTATTTCAGACACATCCGGTTGTTGAAGCGGAGCTGCTCATTAATGGATTGCCAGCTACCTTCAAAATCGGCATTGAGCCAAAATTCCCAGCGAAGCTAAAGCTTCAAGCACCAGCTGGTCCCATTTATGCAGGCGAACCTATTGCGATTGATTTAACAGTAGAAAATGAGTACGAGACTGAGGCTGAGTTTGCTTGCGAGCTGGCCGATGATGCTGTTCTTTCCTTCAGCCAGCCCTCCGTCCGTATCAAGATACCCGCCAGAGGCCGGAAGACCATTACCATTGAAGCTCGATTGCTGACCTATGGCATTTGGCATCATCGTCTCGCTATTCACAAGGTGGTCGGCACTGGCGAATTACTTGTATCGCAGCAGGAGGTCAGTCTTGTGTTCCCGGGAATACATGCTGCTTTCGGAGGCGAAACCGATCAGGACTGGGTAATCTTTAACGGACAACACTCCGCTCGTTTAAATAAATCAAGCAATATGCTGTCCATTAATGAGGGAGCTCGCGGGGTAATGAATCTGCATTATCCCAAATTTGGCTTGCCTTATAGTGGAGCATTTGCAAAAAATCCTGTCTCGCGTGTGACATGTCGACAAGACGATGCTATGGTGCTCGAAGCCGAATATGATTTGACTGCAGTTGACCTGCAGCTAACCCTTGTCGTCAAATTGTACAGCAATGGCATCATTACCCGTCATCATGTTGTACAGCGCAAAGCTTCCTCCGCCTCGGAAGAGCCCTTATTTTTGAAGGAAAGCTTTCATTTCAATCTGGAGGACAGCATTATTCCTTATGAAGGCCAATATGTGGATTTAAGCAAAGGACCTGACGCCTATAACTCCGATTATTGGGAGAAAAATAGGTTTACGGAAAATTGGATTTTTGCTAATAACGGACAGTCATCACGGGGGATAACTTGGCCGGCACAATTAGAAATCATTTCTGAGGGCTGGCTTTACGGACTTGAGCATCCTCTAGGTGTCATACCCGCTGGGGGTATTGTAAAGACTGAGCCTATCCGCATTGCGCTGGGAACGTGGAGAAATTGGCGCGATTTCCGTTCTTTTGCCCAGAACAATGGAGCGTCACAGGATCTCAGGGCTGCCGAGCAGCTGGACACGATTGTGAATCAGGGAAATCCCTTTCTCCAAGGAGCGTTCGAGGTTCGGATTGTTGAGCGGAAAAATACATTTTTGGACGGTGAAATTGAAATCACTTCTGCATTGGATAGTGTAGATACGGTGAATTGCTTAATATCTAGCGAGCAGCAGCTCACCGAAACAGCTGCGTCGCTAACTAGAAAATCCAGTCCTGAGGCCGACATTTTATCACTGCGTTTGGATATGGAAACCTATGAAATAGGACGAAGCCGCCTTATTTTCCCGCTATCGAATCATCCTATAGTCCAACAAACGGAGCCAGCAGATGAGGGTGAAGTACTGACGGCGGGTAATGGGGTTTTGCAAATTCAGGCAAGCAGCGCCTTTGCACCAGCCTTATTCTCACTAAAGCATAGCGGCGTAGAATGGCTCGATTCCTCCTTTCCTCATCCAGGTCCCAAGTCTTGGTGGAATCCTTGGATTGGCGGCATTGCAGCAGAAGTATCCGGCATGTCCGCAGCGAGCTTCATGGAAGAGCCGCGTGAGGCAGCCTTTGCAGCGATTACAGATAATCTGGGTAATAGCTGGTCAGGTATCCGAATGAGTGTGACGATCAGCAGCCATGCAAAACTCAGAGGACTTGTGCTCCATCACTATTTCTTAATGCTGCCAGGGGTACCTGTACTTGCAACTGTCACTCGGGTGGAGCAAAATACAGGTGCGCCTTTGCATCCGCTAACCCTTTCCAGTTCGACCTTCTACCGGGCCAGCAGCGATATCAAGGATAGCAGGGGGCATGTCAAAAATAGCAATGGTGAAAATATTACCTATAAGGCTGGCAGGGTTCAGTATAGCGCGGGCAGTCCAAACGGAATCTTCCAGTATAGCTCCCGTGAGCGAAAGCAGAGGCTGACCTTCATGGCCCACCCAGAGCTTGATTCAAGCGAGCTGCATATGAATACCCATGTAGTGGCATCCTTAGCAACAGAAAAACTATTTTTGCAAGACGGAAAGCAGCAATTCAGCAAACCGCAGTTCTATATCATTTCTGATCTGCTTGCCCCGGAGGAAGCTTATCAGGATTTGCTCAACATTCGTTTTGACCAGTTGACTTAAGAGAGGATACTTTAATGAAAATTATAGATGCACATGTCCATTATTCCAATATTGCAGCCTTTAAAGAGACGGCCCAAGCTTTGGCAGCCATTGATTACACAGCAAGCGGTTTGCTAAAGGAGTTTAGAAATGCTGGAGTCATCGCGGGTGTGGGGATGGGCGTTACGGAAACGGTTGAAGGGGCATTTCCGGATTCCGCAGCCCTTAATCCTATGCTGCTTGATTTGAGCGACCAGCTTCCTGATAATCTGTTTACTTGTGTCGGTATTAATCCATTAACCCTGCATCTGGATGGTCAACTCGAAGCGCTGGAACAATCGTTGCGCTCGAAAAATGTCGTTGGTATTAAGCTGTATGCGGGTTATTACCACTACAATGTAGGTGATGAAATTTATGACCCGGTATATAAGCTCGCTTCCACTTACGAGCTTCCCATCGTCATTCATGGAGGACTGACCTATTCGGACAAAGGCTTGCTCAAATATTCGCATCCGCTGTCTATGGAAGAAACCTTTTTGAAGCACCGTAATCTAACCTTTATGCTTTGTCATCTCGGTGATCCTTGGGTCATGGAAACAGCCGCATTGCTGGAAAAAAATCCGAATCTCTACGCAGATCTATCAGGCTGGATAGTAGGCGATGCCGCGAAGGTGGAACGGTTGCTGCTGGAGCAAACGTATACGGATCATTTCCGACGTGCCATTGTGTTTGCCGAAAAATATGACCGGCTTGTGTTCGGTACCGATTGGCCGCTTGTTCCGCTGGATGCCTATATCCAGTTTGTAAAGCATCTGATTCCTGAGGCTCACTGGGAGGATGTTTTTTATAACAATGCGCTGCGGGTATTTCCAAAGCTGAAACAGCTGCTTGTAGAAGAATAGGGTAGAGAAGAGTCCCTGTGCAGGGGAAGTCGTTAAAAGTCGCCAATGTGGCGGCTTTTTTTATTTTAACGTTTCGCGAGTTTTCCTATTGACTTGGAGTGAACTCCAGAGTGTAAGCTACTCCTTGTAGCATTAACCAATAAAAATAGAGCGAGGGAGCAGAAAAAATATGTGTAAAACGAATGTCCTAAGTGTTCCAAGCGCAAGAGCGCCTTTTGAAAAGACGGTTATGGAGCGGAGAGAATTACGACCGAATGATATTTTAATC
Organism: Paenibacillus sp. J31R34; assembly: GCF_059383715.1. NCBI lineage: Bacteria > Bacillati > Bacillota > Bacilli > Caryophanales > Paenibacillaceae > Paenibacillus > Paenibacillus sp. J31R34. The sequence goes on along the minus strand of NZ_JBXENU010000001.1, from coordinate 1,083,903 downwards.
GATATTAAATATTGCGGCATTTGCCACTCTGACATTCATAATGCCTTCGATGAATGGGGTAACGGCATGTTTCCGATGGTTCCTGGTCACGAAATGGCCGGTGTGGTAACCGCAGTAGGAACGCAAGTTAATAAGTTCGCTGTTGGCGATCGGGTTGGAGTCGGGTGCTTCGTTGACTCCTGTGGACAATGCGAGTACTGTCTCAGCGGAGAGGAGCAATATTGTACAAAAGGCGTTATCAATTCTTATAATTCTTTAGATTACGATGGCAATCAAACCTACGGCGGTTATAGCCAGAAAATCGTTGTTAAAGAAGATTTTGTTGTCCGCATTCCAGATGCCTTGGATTTGGATGTTGCAAGTCCGCTATTATGTGCGGGGATAACTACGTACTCCCCCTTGAAGCATTGGAACATCGGCCCAGGCAAGAAGGTTGCTATTGTAGGGATGGGGGGCCTTGGTCACCTAGCTGTCCAATATGCTCATGCTTTAGGGGCAGAAGTTACGGTACTGAGCCAATCGTTGAATAAGAAAGAAGAAGCGCTTAGCTTTGGAGCAGATCATTACTTTGCAACTAGCGATTCCGCTACATTCACGGCGTTAGCCAATCGTTTTGACCTTATTTTAAATACAGTGTCTGCCAATCTCAATGTTGATGCCTATTTATCGATGCTTCGGTTAGATGGAACGCTCGTAAACGTCGGCGCACCTAGCGAGCCAGATCAATACCATGTGTTTTCCTTGATTATGCAGCGTCGCAGCATCGCAGGCTCACTCGTTGGTGGCATTCGAGAAACCCAGGAGATGCTCGATTTTTCCGCTGAGCATGGCATTGCCCCTAAAATCGAGGTTATCAATGCCGATCAAGTTGATGAAGCTTTTGAGCGTATCATCCGCAGTGATGTGCGTTATCGATTCGTAATCGACATATCCACTTTATAGTAGGAGGAGCAGGAAGTTGGAGCTCGATCATTTTCAAGCACGTATACAAAAGGCAAAACAGGCTATAGCAGAGGCTGAATATATTCTATTGGGTGGAGGAGAGGGTATTTCGGCTGCTGCTAGCATACTGTGTAGCGGGAAAAGGTTTACGGACAAGTTTGCTCCACGTATTCGTCATTTTTCTTTAAACGATATGTATGCGTCCGGCTTATCTACGTTCCCGGTACAAGAGGACAAATGGGGCTTTTGGGCAAAACTAATCCGTCATACTCGGTATGACGCCGGTCCTGCCAGGCTTTACAAGGATTTATATAGCTTAATCAATGAGAAGCATTATTTCGTGCTGACCATGACTGTCGACAGCCAATTCGAGCTGGCAGGTTTTTCATCTGACAAAATATTTGAGGTTCAAGGCAATTACGGAAAACTACAGTGTGCAATTGGCTGCCATGACAGGGTCTATTCTAGTGAAATACCGGTAATGGAAATGGCCGAGAGTGTTGTTGATTATAAAATACCGCTGGAACTCATCCCCAAATGTCCGATTTGTGGCGGTGAGATGCTTCCAAACATAAGAAATAACAAAAACTTTGTTCAGGATGAGAAGTTTTTTGAATTAGAAGCATTATATAAAGGATTCGTGCTGGACTCTATGAGTCAGAAACGGCTTTATATCGGATTAGGCGTTGATCGTGAATCTTTGGTAATCTTGAAGCAAGACGATCCAATAGGCTCTGAACATAATAACCGGAACATGATTTCATTCCCGGAAGGCATTCATGAAACGGTATCGGCATTATTGAATTAAAACATTACAACAAAGACAGCACGTCAGCCAGAAGAGATGATTATCGCAAATGTAGAACATTATGAACGATTACACAGCTATCAACGAACGGGTGGCTGGATTACTTGGTAAAAATATAATGACCATGCAAAAAAGTGCATCACCAGGGAGGAGCCATTGTGGCTGCTCCCTGTTTAATGACTTCTTTGATTAGAAAATCAATAATCGGATTGTAGAAGGATAAAAAAGAGAACTATGAAAGATTCATTATTGACTTGGAGTCCACTCCAGACGTTAAACTGCTTTATATGATTCGAAAAAGGAGAAAGAATGATAGTATCAGACGAGGAAACACTTGCATTAAATTAGTTTGCTCCAGAGGAGGAAAGAACAGTGGAACGTCTATGGACAAAATCATTTACGCTGATGACTATAGGCAACCTATTCTTATTTAACGCCTTTTATATGCTGTATCCGACGATGCCGCTATTCATTACACAGATGGGCGGCAATGAATCGCAGGTCGGGCTGGCGATGGGAGCATTTATGCTGTCCGCCGTTTTTTTCGGCCGCTCATTGGCGGGCTGCTGGACCGTTTCGGCAGGCGTCCGTTTCTCATCTGGGGGCTGATTCTGTTCATTGTGGCGATGTATATGTATAACTGGGTCGGGGGAATGATCGTTCTGATGGGACTCCGAATTTTGCATGGGATGAGTTGGGCCGTTTCCACCACGGCTACGATGACTGCAATTACGGATATGATCCCGCCGGCCCGCCGAGGGGAGGGAATGGGGTGGTTTAGCACGTCCATGACCTTGGCTATGGCCATCGGACCGATGCTGGGCATCTGGGTGACAGAGAACCAATCGTACAGCGCTTTGTTTTTAATCGCAGTCATCCTCTCTGCGGCAGCGCTGCTCCTGATGCTAGGTGCAAAAATGCCATTCCGGCCGCAAACGGGCGTTCGAAAAATCGAGTTATTCGAAAAATCGGTTTTGCCGATTGCGGCATCGGTCTTTTTTCTGTTCATCGCTTATGGGGGCATTACGACCTTTGTTCCACTGTTTGCTAAGTCGATCCAGGTCAATTCGGGCGCGTTCTTTCTGGCCTTTGCGGCATCACTGGCGCTCAGTCGTCCCATTTCGGGAAAACTTTCGGATCGATACGGCGAGATATCGGTCATTGTACCAGCCCTTGTAATTACTATCGCTGCCTTGATTGTCTTGAGTCTCTCGACCGGCTTGATCGGTGTGCTCGTGTCAGCGGTTCTATATGGAATCGGCTTCGGTTCTGCGCAGCCAGCTCTTCAAGCGGCAACAATACGTCTCGCTCGTCCGGACCGTATAGGAGTCGCCAACGCCTCCATATCGACGGCTAATGATCTTGGTATTGGGTTAGGTGCGATCATGCTAGGCTGGGTTTCCCAGTACATGAGCTATCAGGCATTGTTCACGGTCAGCGCCGTGTCAGTAGTATTTTCGTTATTGCTTTTCACATTTTTTGTGAAACGACTGTTGAAAAACAATCAACGGCACCCTCTTAATAAGGATCCACTTCCTTCAAAAACCTAAAACTCAAAAATACAGACTTAGCTGTATCCCTAATTTTTCTTGGCCGTATGCGATTTGGTGAAGCAAAGCAGGGTGGACATCAGTGGGTGCTTGATGGAGCGGGCAGACTTGACTTTGATCGAACGTTCTTTTATTATAGGCGCATGAGACATAAAGATGAAAATAAAAGCGAGAGCATTTTTAATGCAGCGATCCACCTGATAAATGAACATGGTTTGTCTGAAACTTCGATGTCCAAGATCGCGAAAAAAGCCGGTGTATCTGCTTCAACGATTTACGTTTACTTTGAAAATAAGGAAGATATGCTGAATAAATTGTATTTGAGTGTCAAAAAAAAGATGAGTCTAGAAGTGTTTTATAATTACGATGACTCGATTTCGCTACAAGCTGCATTCGAGCATGCGCTCAGAAAGTTTATAAATTTTATTTTAACCAATAAAGAAGAGTTCTTATTTATTGAGCAATTTTCAAACTCGCCACTTCTTCATAAGCTATCTCTAAAAGAAGGAATAGAAATGTTTGAGCCGATTTTCAGCTTACTTGAGAAAGGAAAAAGTCAGAATATTTTCAAACAAGTGGATACGGGACTGCTCCATATGTTCATGTTTAACCCGTCCATGCAATATGTGAAAGAATATTTTGGCGGGCGAATAGAGTTGAAACAGGATAGCTTGAACGAATTAATTCGAATGACCTGGGATGCTTTAAAAGCATAATTTGAGACTTTCAGAGGGGCAATCATCCGGATAGATGGTTAATAAGTCCCTCTGAATTAAAAAGCTTGATATTAATCGAACGATCGTTTATCATAAGCAATGAACAAGCGGGTTATAAAAAAGAGAGGGATAATTTCATTATATAATAAATGAACGTTCGATTTATATGATTATTGGTTATTAATTAACAAATGAAAAGAGGACAAAAAATGAATTCGAAATATAATCAACTTTTCCAGCCCTTCACTTTTAAAAATGGTATCACGATCAAAAACCGCGTCGTTATGGCTCCAATGACAACTTGGGCAAGCAATGATGATCTAACAGTCTCCGATGAGGAAGTCAGCTATTACCGCAAAAGAGTTAGCGGGGTAGGGCTTGTTATAACAGGATGCACGCAGGTCACTCCAAATGGGCAAGGCTTTACAAACGAATTTGCCGCTTACGACGATTCCTTTATTCCGAGTCTGCGGAAACTTGCTGAAGCTGCGAAAAGTGGCGGCGCTCCTGCTTTACTTCAAATTTTCCATGCTGGTAATAAAGCTCTGCCTAACTTTGATGTCGTAAGTGCTAGTGCAATGAAAACGGAAGCTACGGCTTTTGCTGCTAGCGCAGAAGCCAGAGCATTATCCGGCGAGGAGATTTTGTCCATTATCCATGCTTTTGGCGAAACTACGAGAAGAGCAATTGAAGCTGGGTTTGATGGTATTGAAATTCACGGCGCACATGGATTTTTAGTGCAAAGCTTCTGGTCCCCAATGACCAATCAACGTACCGATGAATGGGGCGGCACACTCGAAAATCGTTTGCGCTTTCCAACTTTACTTATTGAGGAGATTAAAAGTGTCATTAAGAAGCATGCACAAACACCATTTATTTTAGGCTTTCGTTTCTCCCCAGAAGAATCGAGAGAAGGGGGCCTGCGAATGAAAGATACGTATGAATTAATCGACCGGCTTGTTCAACTGGATATTGATTATATTCATGCTTCATTGGATGACTTGTCTTCGAAACCGATTGACAGCGAGGTTGACAAATCAAGACTTGAATTAATTCTAAATAAAGTAAACGGAAGAGTACCCGTTATGGCTGCCGGCACTGTCAAAACACCAGATGATGCCCTTCAAGCTCTAGAAAAAGGATTACCACTTATGGCTATTGGCCATGCGCTGGTCATGGACCCAGAGTGGGTCCGAAAAACTGAAAATGGCCGTGAAGCTGAGATCGATATGGAATTGAACGTCTCTAAACTCAGCCAGCTTGAACTGCCGGATAAGCTTTGGCATGTCATTCAGACGATGCCGGGCTGGTTTACGATCAACAAAGAAGGCAAACACTCTAATTATTGAATGTAAAAAATGCTAAAAGCAAATTTCATAATAGCTTTACAATCTATTTGCTTATCGAAAAATTCAATCGATGGAGCAATTGACGCTCGGGATCGTTCGTGATAATTTATATAAATCACTTAAACCAATAATTCCAATGAGATAAAGGGGTTTTTATAAATGTCTTCTATCGTGCTTGCTGCTGCTGAAGATGTACGAAGCAAGGATTCCGAGCAATTAATTAGGGAGCTTAGCGAAGAACTGGGTTTGTTGTATGGCGGTGATGGGACGGCAGGATTCCAGCCCTCCGACGTGGAGGCACCAAGATCAGCCTTTATTGTTGCCCGTCTGGACGGTTACCCTGTAGGCTGTGGGGCAATCAGGCTCCTTGATGAAACATCGGTTGAGGTCAAGCGCATGTACACACGCTCAGATTTCCGCCGCAAGGGTGTTGCTCAGGCGATACTCGCCGAAGCGGAGCGTCTTGCCCGCGAATTTTCCTACAGCAATCTAAAACTGCAAACAGGTCCCAAGCAGCCGGAAGCGGCAGCGCTTTATGAAAGAGTAGGGTACTACCGGATACCGGTTTTTCACGGGGAGTGGGATGAGGTACTAGCGTTTCAAAAAGATTTGGTGCTCAAGCAGGCTTGATCTCAAATAGCCTTGCATCCGGCCAAGCTATTTTGAAGCGTGAAGCGCAGCCAGCTCGGCAGGATGATCGTACCTTTCCGCCTAAAGTAATTGAACCGAAATCTCCTATATAAATGGAATGATAAAATTCGCTGAATCAGGAGATTTGGTTCAATGATTGGCAAATAACCAAATCTAAATGTACGAATTTGTGTTTTCCTACTCTTTTACAACTGAGGCATTCACAGCGCTTTCCATCTGATCATTATAGGCACGAAATAATCCTAGGCGCCAGAAAGCGGCACCTTTTAAATCATAGCGCTTGGCAAGACCCAGCTTGTCGTTGATGGAAGAGGGCGTTTCACTGCTTAGGCTTATGCCGAGTAGGAGCTTTTGCTTAGGAACACCAGCATCGAGCGCAAGCTGAATCGCCTGATCTACTAGACTATTGGGTTCGGGTACCTGTGACTTGGTGCCGACAGGATTATACTGATAAGCCATAATAATGAGATCATCTGCGATGGAAGCCAGAGTCTTGTAATCGTAGCCTTTATAGGCACTATTTAAGGGTGGGACTGCTAACGATAGAGCGATGTCACTTGGCAGGGAAGCCTTCAACTGTTTAACGTAATCGTTCAGCAGCTTCTGCTGTTGCACAGCATCCAATTTATAACCCAATCCTTCAAAATCAAGAACAATTCCTCCGAATCCGTTCTCTGCAACGGAAGCCGTTATGCCCTGAATGGACTTCTCGCGCATGCTGCTATCACTCAAAACCTTCGTTAGTTCACCATTTCCGTCTAATGCATATACCATAAGGTACGGTTTAATGCTCTGATTCGCTGCATCCGCTACAAGGGATTGAGGGGTAACGTCACCTGCCGCGTCAGGAAGCCGATACTCGTCACCCTGAAGTGTAAACTGACCTTCGCGATCGATGCGACTCCAGCCAAAAGCTACCGAGTTCATAGATGAAACCAAATCCCGCTCCTGAAAGGATTGCAATGCATAGAAGGCTCTCAAATGCATTTCGCGCTGTGGGGATAGAAGAGAAACTGTACGTGTTGTCTGATTCCAGGCTACAGCGACACCGAATTGGCCGCTGAATGAACTGAGAGGGATGAGCACACGCCCTTCAAGCTGGATCGGTGCTGCCGCGAGCTTCACTTTTTTTCCATTTACAGTAGCTGTTGTGCTGCCCACTTGAAGAAGAACCTCCGTGACTTGTCCTTTAACACTGCCTGTCGCTTTAACCGTTTGCGAACGGCTGTTCCATGTGATATGGATTCCAAGGGCTTCTCCAACCGTCCGGAAGGGGACGTAGGTAACCCCTTTGTCTATCCGCGGGGCTGTATCAAATTGCAGTAGAACATGATCCAGCGTGACAGATATAGCCGGTGCTGCATAGACATCACCGATATTTGGGTTGGTTCCGAGCAAGGCTAAGGCAAGAAGGGTGGCGGCAACTGTTTTACCAATTCGTTTACAGAGCATATTATGTTTTCCTCCATCTCATTAATTGGGAATCTAGCATACATTAGTATAGCAAAATTTTAATATAGTTCCAATTACATGAAGTGATATACAGTAGCAACGCTGATTATCCGATATATTCAAAGAGAGGCTATTACTAGCGCGACTTAACTGCAAAGCTATGCACTGTGTGTTAATCCTGAATAATAGAAAGGGAGGATCAAATGAAATGGATAGGAACATGCCTGTTGCTGGTAGCCGTGCTCTTCTCGAGCATTGGGGCGACTGCTGCAGGCAAGCCCACCTCGTCTTTGGGCTATTACCACACGTCGGGCAACCGTATCGTCGATGAGCAGGGCCAACCGGCTAATTTCAACGGGGTGAACTGGTTCGGATTTGAGACGGAAAATTTTTCTCCCCACGGCTTGTGGACACGATCAATGGATGGCATGCTGGACCAGCTTGCAAAAGAAGGGTACAATTTGCTGCGAATTCCGTATACGAACGAAATGCTGCTTCCCGGTAAAAAACCAAGCGGGATCGACTATGTGAAAAATCCCGACTTGAAGGGGCTGACGCCGCTTCAGCTGCTGGACAAGCTCATTCAGAAGGCGGAAAAGCGCGGTATGAAAATCATTCTTGACCGTCACCGCCCAACCTCCTCGGGGCAGGCGGAGCGATGGTACACCCAATCGGTGCCGGAAAAGACCTGGATTAAAGATTGGTCGATGCTGGCAAAGCGCTACCTGGCTAACGACACGGTGATTGGAGCCGATTTGCATAATGAGCCGCACGGTTCCGTATGCTGGGGCTGCGGCGATTCAGCCAGTGACTGGCGGTTGGCTGCGGAACGGGCGGGCAATGCGATTCTCGCTGTCAATCCGGACTGGCTGATCGTGGTGGAAGGGGTCGACGCAAATGTAAAGGGACAGAGCGGCTCCTATTGGTGGGGCGGCAATTTGAAGGGCGTCCGCAAATATCCAGTCCGGCTGAAAGTGGCCAACCAGCTCGTTTACTCTCCGCATGATTACGGCCCGGGTGTTTCGTCGCAGCCGTGGTTCACCGATCAGAAATTTCCTGCCAACCTGCCTAGTGTATGGGAGGCTAATTGGGGCTACATCCATAAGGAGAAAATCGCGCCGATACTACTCGGGGAGTTCGGCGGCCGCAGCGTCGATTCGGCTTCGAAGGAGGGCAAGTGGCAAAATGCGCTTGTCGACTACATCGGGAAGAATGATCTGTATTGGACCTACTGGAGCCTCAATCCGAACAGCGGAGATACCGGCGGATTGCTGTTAGACGATTGGCAAACATGGAACAAGCCGAAGCAAAAAATGCTGGCCAGAATCATGAAGCCTTTGAACGGCGGCAATTCGGAAGCTCCAAAGCAGACAGCAGGTTCGACGCCAACGAAGCAGACAGCAGCTTCGATAGCGTCTACGAGCAGCGGAATGGATTTACCCTTACTGCATGATCTGCAAGCATGGTAGTTTGTGCTGATAGAAGTAGAGGTACAGCAAAAGAGCCGAACGGTCTAAAAGCCGGATCGGCTTTCTTGTTGTTCGGCTAGCGAAGAGGGGAATTAATATATTTCTTGGGACATTGCACTGAAATAGTCAATAACAACTCTGCGAAACTCTAAAGCTGCTTTCGAAATGTACCTGCTTTTGTGCGACAATAAAGCAATTTCCCTCATCAGCAGATGATCTTCTACTTGGAGATATTTAATGTGATCTCGTGGGTTTCTTGCTGTTCTTGGTATAAATGCGATGCCGATTTCTGCTTCCACAAGTGCGGTTAATCTTGCGGGTTCATTTCCTTCGTAGACATACTTAGGTACAAAACCGACGGATTGGCATTTGGAATCCACCAGATCACGAACACCGTACCCTTTCTTCACGCCTACAAACCATTCATCCTTAAGCTCTGCTAACGATACGCTGCTTCGCTCCGCAAATCGATGACTAGCTGGAACGGCTACAATGATCGGATCAGCAAACAGGATCTGACATTCTATATCATCGCCTTCAATCGGAGGGGAGGACAGACAAAAATCGACCTCTCCTCGATGAAGAAGCGTGGACATGTCCCGTAAGGTGGCCATTTGTACATGAAATTTTATGTGCGGCTTGTTTTTCCGAAATTCCCGCAGGATGCTTGGCAATGTGCTTGCCGTGGTCACTGCGAGTTCCAAAGTGCCCTGTTCGGGACTTGCGAGGTCACTGATTTCCCGTTTTCCTTGCTCCAATTCAAATAAGGCTTTTTCGGTTCGGCGAAGAAAGGTTCTTCCGAATTCGTTTAGTCGAAGCTTTCTCCCCATTCGATCAAATAAAGGAGCTCCTAGATCATCCTCTAGCCGTTGTATTGTTTTGCTGAGTGAGGATTGCGTAACATGCAGTTTTCCTGCGGCTTCCGTAACATGCTCGCATCGGGCGACTGTCAGAAAATATTGTAGTTGAAGCAGCTCCATTTCACATGGCCCCTTATTCCTTCTGGTTCATTAAATCATAACATAAAATGCGTTGGAAAGAATGAAGCGTTTCATGTAAGATGACAGCAAGACAAGGAGATGTGATTAAAATGAACGATCGAAATAAATGGTTATTGATAGCTGTGGGATTGGGAATCATGCTGAACCCACTAAATTCCTCCATGATTTCTGTTGCCATTGCAAGGCTGCAACAGGTGTATCTGCTTGATTTTACAGACGTGTCATGGATTATTTTTTCATTCTATATAGCGAGTGCCGTCGCTCAACCTGTCATGGGCAAGTGCAGTGATTTGTTCGGCCGCAGGAAGATATTCCTTACCGGTCTTGTTGTTGTCTTTGTCTCCTCCATGTTAGCCCCGTTATCGCCGAGCTTTTCGTGGCTCATTGTATTTCGAATCGTTCAATCTATTGGCACAAGCATGATGGTTGCGGTCGGAATGGCGATTGTAAGAATTTACGTTACCGAGAAGCAAGCAGCTGCCTTGTCCGTCCTGGCGATATTTCTGTCCGGAGCAGCAGCGATTGGCCCCTTTATTGGTGGTATATTAATTCATTGGTGGAACTGGCCTAGCATCTTCCTTGTTAATATTCCGCTTGTATTAGCAAGCTTTTTATTTGCCTGGAGAGCAATCCCTAAGGACGAGCCAAGCGAATCTACTTCTGGCGAAAGGTCCATTCGGAATTGGCTAGGTTTGATTGATGCCCCAGGTATCTTGTTGTTTACGGTAGCTTTGGTTGGTTTGCTGATTGGGCTGCTTTCGTTCAAATCATCCGGACATCTTTCAACATGGAATCTGCTGGCAGGAGGAATCGGTTGTATTGCGCTCGTGACATTTATAAGACACGAACTAAAAACGGCATCACCTTTTATCCCTTTGCGAGCCTTCGCTAAATATCCGGCAATGACTTGGGTGAATGTGCAATTCATGCTCATCAATATTCTTTTTTACTCCCTGTTTTTTGGCATACCGACTTATTTGCAGCAGGTACGTCATATCAATGAATTTGATACAGGAATTCTCATGCTAGCCCTTGGCTTGTGTTCACTTGTTATTGCTCCTTTTGCTGGACGTTGGATTGACAAATCAGGTTCACGGCCAGCTTTAATCGTATCTGCAGGGTTCATGACATTAGGGTCTATATGGATCATGCTATTGGATGAAAATTCACCGGTCGTTAGTGTAATCCTGATTTTAGCTTTATTTGGAATAAGCAATGGGCTCAGTGGTGTCGGCATGCAGGCGGCCTTGTTCAAGAGCACGCCAAAAGAAATGATTGGTGTCGCATCGGGGATTTTTAATACTTCAAGATATCTGGGCACTATTTTATCATCATTGTTGATTGGAATCGTCATGGGGGATGCGTTCAGTGCTATAGGCTTCCAAATGCTCGGATTCATCCTTACGATACTGGCCACCATCTTGATCGTCATGAACTTACGAGGTCAGCGTTTATCGGAATCGCAAGCGGTTTAAACAACATGATGCGTTATATAAACAAATAGAGTTGCGTCAATAAAACAAAAGCTGCAATCAAATTGTGCAGCTTTTGTTTTTTACGTTATTTTAGTTGTTTTGATTTGTCTATCTAAGAGTTCCAACTTTTAAGTGCAATCGTATTACTCATCCATATCTGAGTTCGCATCAAGGTCGAGCTGTTTCAAAACCGGTACAGTTAATTCTCTTCGGAGCAACGCGATCTCATGTTTATAGGGCGGATTCTTATATTTAATTTTGCCTATGGAGGGAGTCTCCAGCAGCTTGGGCAAATCAATCAGTTGAGGATGGTGTACGATGTAGTCCAGTGCCGATAATCCAATGTATCCATGACCAATGTTCTCATGTCTATCTTGGCGAGAACCACGTTCATTTACACGTGGCAAGTGTCCAGACATATAGATAAACGTTCATTGTGCGTAACTCCATCGATAATCCGAGCCAGTTCTTCAAAGCTTTTGCCACACTCGGTTCCTTTTCCCGCCATTGTTTCAAGGGAAATTTGAACGTGTTTTTTGGGGGACAATACTTCGTTCAGTCCTTCTATTATTTTTTTGAGCCCCAAATCCACTCCTGCGCCTACATGACTCCCTGGATGCATCACAATCTGATCCGAGCCTAGAGCTTCTGTCCGTTCTATCTCATCACACATAAAAGACAGGCTGTGTTCAAATACTTTACTGTTAATCGTATTGGCCAAATTGACTAAGAAAGGGGCATGAACAACGATATGGCTAATGCCATGCTTCTTCATATGTGCGTGACCCGCTGAAATATTATAGTCGGTTATAGGCTTTCGCTTACTGTTTTGAGGGGCTCCTGTATAGATCAAAAATGTATTAGCACCATATGACGCAGCTTCTTCACTTGCTCTAAGCAGCATTGTTTTGCCACCCATGGATACATGACTGCCAATTAGCATGCAGAAGACCTCCGTTTAATGATCTTGCAGAGTAAGTTAAACGAAGTCTGCCCTTGATTATTTAGGAATATTCGAGGAAATGGCTTATGCTGATATTCAATAATACGGAGTTTAAAAATGTTGTTGACACGACACCAAATGGTGACCTATTATTTAAGTGACACTAAATGGTGTCGAATTGAAAATTCTCGCCTCGTGGGCGCTACGTTCGAAGAGCCGCATAATTTAAGAAGGTTGTGAAATTATCGGCTGTCCCTTGGTAATAATTTTTAGGAGAGGGTGTTGTGAGCGAGAACAACCCGATGCGGGATGTGTTTGACGCGATTGCAGATCCAACTAGACGCCGATTGATTCAGCTGTTAGCAGAAACAGAGGAGATACCGCTGCATGAGTTAACGGCACAGTTTCAAATGGGCCGAACAGCAGTATCCAAACATTTGACAATCCTTAAAGAGGCCGGGCTGGTGCTTGATCGAAAAGTCGGCAGAGAAACGCGATTTAGGCTAAACGCCTCTCCACTCAGAGAAATTCAAGATTGGGTAGGCTTCTACAGCAAATTTTGGAGTGCGAACATGCTGCGCTTGAACCAACTATTTGAGGAGGAAGAAGAATGAGTTTAACATTATCTTTGGATTTTCAGTACACGACATCAATCGAGAAGGCTTGGTCCGCTTTAACTGATCCAAGCAAGCTTGCCAAATGGATCATGGAAAATGATTTTAAGCCCGTCGTTGGACACCGTTTTCAGTTCCGCACGCAGCCGTCCGAATGGTGGGATGGCATTATTATCGGAGAAGTACTGATCGTGGAAGAACCAAACCGTTTGTCCTATACTTGGGCCAGCGGAGGGGAGCAGCACACGGTTACTTGGACGCTGCAGGATTTAGGGGAAGGAAAGGTTAATCTTCATCTTGAGCAAACCGGATTCTCCAATACTCAAGGACTTGAAGGCGCTAGGTATGGCTGGACCAATTGGTTCGGCGGGTTTGAACAGGTATTGGAGCAATAACCGTATTCGGTGTTAAAACAGCCTAATTCCCCATGCTGAAATAGTGGGGACGATCATTGAACCTTGCTTGAACTGAATAAACACATAAAAAGGCTGCATAGGCTGCATGTATATTGCAGCCTTTTTACGTCTATTTCTGAGATGTTCTTGTCGTTTCGGGTCAAGTTCGCACTAAGTGCATATATTTAAAGTTAGTCTGTGATTGCCCAAATGTCTAAGCCTTATTATAGCGAATTGGAGGGATGTTAAGCATGAGCGAATCTAATCAGGATTATATCGTAATCTCGGGTGCGAGGGAAAACAATCTTAAGAACGTATCCTTGCGTATTCCCAAGCGAAAGATCACGATCTTCACCGGGGTATCCGGATCAGGCAAGTCATCGATCGTCTTCGATACGATTGCCGCAGAATCCACGCGATTGCTGAATGAGAACTTCAGCATGTTCGTACGCAACTTTCTGCCCCGCGTCCCGCAGCCGGATACGGACGCGATCGAGAATCTGAGCATGGCTGTTATTGTGGATCAGAAGCGGCTCGGCGGCGGTTCCCATTCTACAATGGGCACGATTACCGATATCTCTCCCATTCTCCGTCTGCTGTACTCCAGAGTGGGTCAGCCCTATGTTGGACAAGCGAACATGTTCTCGTTTAACGATCCGCAAGGGATGTGTCCCGAGTGCAATGGGATGGGTCGCAGGCTGGGCGTCGACATGAGCAAAGCGGTGGATATGTCAAAGTCGTTGAATGAAGGGGCAATTCTGCTGCCGGGCTATGCGGTGGACGCTTGGGATTGGAACCTAATTGTGCAGACGGGCTTCTTCGATCCAGGCAAGAAGCTGAACGATTATTCGGCTGAGGAACTGGAGCAGCTCCTGTACAGCAAGGCAGGGAAAGTGGAGATGCAGTTCGCCGGTAAGGCAATGAACATTACACTCGAAGGCATCATTGAGAAGTTCATGAACAAGTACATTAAGCAGGATGTGAAGACGAAGTCCGAGCGGACACAACGAGCCGTTGCGCCGTTTATCTCCGAAGGTCCCTGCTCCAGCTGCCACGGAGCGAGACTGAGTCAGGCTGCGCTCAGCTGCAGGATCAATGGATTCAATATTGCGGAGATGTCCTCCATGGAGGTCGGGCAGCTCATTCGTGTCATTCGCGAGATTGATGATCCTGTCGCTGCGCCAGTCACCAAGTCGCTGACGGAGCGGCTGCAGCATTTGGTGGATATCGGACTTGACTACTTGACGCTGAACCGCGAGACGGATACTTTGTCCGGCGGCGAGTCGCAGCGCGTGAAGATGGTGAAGCACCTGAGCGGCAGTCTGGTGGATGTCACTTACATTTTCGATGAGCCCAGTGTTGGCTTGCACCCCCGTGATGTGCATCGGTTAAATGAATTGCTCCAGAAGCTGCGCGACAAGGGCAATACTGTGATTGTGGTGGAGCATGATCCCGATGTGATTAAGTTGGCGGATCATATCGTAGATGTTGGGCCTCACGCCGGCAGCCGCGGCGGAACCATCGTATATGAAGGAAGCTTCCAAGGCCTGCTGGAGTCAGGGACACTGACAGGCACCCATATGAAGCGGCCGCTCCAACTGAAGCATGATTGCAGGCAGCCATCCGGGAAGTTGTCCATCAAGGATGCGACACTGCACAACCTGCGGAGCGTGAGTACAGATATTCCAACCGGAGTGCTGACAGTAGTTACGGGTGTCGCTGGCTCGGGTAAGAGCACACTAATAAACGAAGTATTCCTCAGCCAGCATCCAGATGCAATCGTGATCGACCAATCGGCGGTGGGAGTGTCAACACGCTCGAATCCCGCAACCTACACGGGCATTATGGATGATGTGCGCAAGGCGTTTGCTTCCGCGAACAAGGTGGGCCAAGGCTTATTCAGCTTCAACTCCAAGGGGGCTTGCGAGAACTGCCAAGGGCTGGGTGTTGTGTATACAGACCTTGCCTTCCTCGATAGCGTGAAGCTGCCATGTGAAGTATGCGGAGGTAGACGCTTCAAAGAAGAGGTGCTCGCGTACAAGCTGGACGGCAAGTCCATTGCAGAAGTGCTGGAGATGACAGTAGAGCAGGCATTGGCATTTTTTCAGCTCAAAGAGGTAGTACGCAAGCTTCAAGCGATGAGTGATGTGGGTCTCAACTATATTACACTTGGCCAGCCGCTCAGCACGCTATCGGGTGGGGAATGCCAGCGGATTAAGCTGGCAATCGAGCTGCACAAGAAGGGCAGTATTTACGTGATGGACGAGCCGACAACCGGCCTACATATGTCAGATATCGGCCATCTTCTGGAAATTATGAACCGCCTCGTGGATGCCGGCAATACGGTGATTGTCATTGAACACAACCTCGATGTAATCAGCCAAGCGGATTGGATCATCGATATGGGACCAGACGGAGGAAGCAAGGGCGGCCAGGTAGTGTTCGAGGGCGCACCTGGGCAGATTATCCATGCGGAGCAGTCGATTACGGGAAAATACTTGATGTAAGGCATCAAATATACTTTCGTAATATATGGGATTCGTAATTTCTTAGCATGACAAGGAGAACATATTAAATGTTAAACCTTCGTATACTCAACCAGGGCTGCCAGCAAAATCGGCAGCCTTTTGCTTAAGTAACAGAAGTACGAAAACGGACAACTTTCGAAAATTGAGAGCCTGATACCGTCAAGCATAATTTAAGGTTCGAAGCTACCTTCATCGAGTGGAAATCAGTTCTAAATGTTGTTTTAAAAATGCTCGATCGCACCGCAGCTTCCATGGAACTTTCCTTTGGTGTAGTTACCAACCAGTACCAACATGGAATCTTTTAATTAGCCACAACCTTGGGGGGAAATTAACCCCTGAATCCATTAACATGAATTGAATTATGTTTAAACAAATGTATTGAAAGATCCAAGTTATTCAATAATTCAACATATTTAGCCAAAGCTACTCCTTATCTAATTAAATGGTGATGTCTGTATATTTCAAACAAATATCTTGATTACGGTCTAAATAGACTAGTACAAAAGTTTTGATTTAGATATAATATTACAAGTGGTGTTTGTATTTGGTGTATTAATTTGGAATCATTGGACTATTAAATTTTGGAGAGGAATGAGAGAACATTTGTCAGCTGCAATCGACTTTTATGTAG
Source organism: Paenibacillus sp. J31R34 (assembly GCF_059383715.1). Taxonomy (NCBI): domain Bacteria; kingdom Bacillati; phylum Bacillota; class Bacilli; order Caryophanales; family Paenibacillaceae; genus Paenibacillus; species Paenibacillus sp. J31R34. The sequence goes on along the minus strand of NZ_JBXENU010000001.1, from coordinate 1,067,379 downwards.
GACTCATTGACGACAAGACAGCTAACGATATTTTGGAGAGGTTTAAGGAAACTGTCCCTGGCTTTACAAGACCTCCATTAGCTAGAAAACGGACTCATATTGCTCAAGTTTTCAAACGTCAAACCCCAAAAACAAGAAGAAAAACAAATATCGACCCATTTTTTGATTATATCCATAATTCTCACAATCTGCATCATCTTGCTCATCTAGAAAATAATGATGAATTTCTGGTTAGTATTTCAAGAAAAGAATTTCCTGACCATTTAAAAGTTGCTCTAACGATAAAATATAATATGGAACTTTTTTTAAAAATTTTACCAGAATTACAAAGGCGTCAACAGAATAATGAGAAGTTATTTAATTATTTAAAAGATATTAAGACCGAAGAAGAAGCTTTAGAACAGTTTAAAAATGATTTATTTTTGACGGAAATTCAATATAACAGGCTGATTGAAATGTCCATCTCTATTCTACCGAAAATCCACGACAATACTTTTAAATCGGAAGTTGAAAAAGTGGAAAATTTATCATTACTTGAATTCTTTCATTACTTTGAGCAATCAGAATATGATGCTTTGCCTGGATTGGCCTATGCGACCCAAAAGAATAATCTAGACTACTTGACTCGTTACGGTTTAGTGACGAATGCGTTATTTCACTTCACGAGAGACAGCTTGCAACTCTATGAAGAGAACCAAAAGTATAAAGAAGAAATCAAAGATATTAAGATATCTTTAAACTCAGTGAAAGATGCAGTGAAAGATATTTCCGAACTTAATAAAGAACTAAGTTTGGCATCGAAAGATATCGAAAAACACAAAGCTATTGTTCAGCAATTAACACAACAACTCGAAAAAAAGGTCTCTGAAGTCAGCCAATTAACAGAAAAACAAAAAAAAGAACTACTGGAACAAGAGGAGCACTGGGTAAATAAATCTAAGAAAAAAGAACAGGAATTATTAGAGCTTCAAATGATAATAGATAGTTGGAAAGTAGAAGTAACAGAGAAAGTTACAGATTTTTGTATTATTTATGAATCAACCGATGTCTCCCTTGCTCAGCATCTATATCCAGAAGTCCAATTTGTCACTTACAAAGACTGGGATAAACAAAAAAGTATATTACAAAAGAACGGGTTAACTAGGTTATATATTCAACAAAATGGAGTGCCCTCAAAAAGACTGTTTCAATTGCAACAATCCACTACTGATATACAATCATCAACATTTGTGATGCATGATCATAAAACTCTTATTGAATTAATTGCGCTGTGGAAGAGAGGAGTACCAAACTATGTTCAGATTTGATCAAGAAGAGAAAAAAAGATATTCAAATATCGGGCAATGTTTGATGCTAGGTGCATTAGCCTCAAAAGCAGAATTGAATCATTTTAATGATGAACCAGTTATGCCTAAAGGTCTAACAAACAATCTTCAATTTTATGTAAAACCTTTATCACCTGAACCGGTACCTTTAATTGATTTAAACTATATGTTTTCTGAAAGAAACCTAAGCCCTTTATTCATTGGATTAACGGACAATAATTTGTTATTTCCACGAAATTTATACCCAGCTGGGTATATTTACACTTCTGATCTTGATAAACGGATTGAAATGCTGCGTGCTCGGCTTGAGGGTAAATTAATTGTTTTTCGTACCCAAATAAACTACCTTAAAACTGCAGATGGTTATTCAGAGAAGGTTTTCAAAAACGTTAAAGTAGATAATATTGAGCCAGGCTATAAAGAAGGCACAGAATATGCTTCTGTGCCAAAATTAACAATGAATATTAACTCTTGGGAGGTCAGTATACAATCAGGACAGGCACTCCGCTTTACAGACTACTATAATCATGCAGAAGGGCCCAAATACGTAATCTGTGGTGAATATTTATACAAGTTAGAAGGTACTTGGTCAACGACTTCATCTGACCTAGGTTGGACTTATGAATCTGCCTTAGAGACTGTTGAAAAAGTGAAAATTAATCCGGATGCAATCTCGGAATTTCAAATTTATGGTAGCGACAGTCTAGTATTTCTGGATAAAACTTATCTTCAGAAAACAAATTCATCTTTTACTCCGGTAGCCTCTCCTGAACGAGTAGGAGTAAAGGGATCAGTAGCACCAACTCCCACACATGAGCACCAAGATGAGAACGAACAAGAGGATTTGAAATATAATGATATTGAGAGCCAATTTCTGGAGCATCTTAAAACACTTGGTGAGTCTAAAGGTTTATTTTATGATATGTCAGATCTCGTAAACTTCCATGTAAGTGTTAAAACAAATCCTATAACTGTTCTGGCAGGGATGTCTGGAACCGGAAAATCACAACTTGCTGCTCTATACGCAGAGGCATTGGGACTGAAGCAAGAAAAGAATACTTTACTAATTCTTCCGATTAGCCCCAGCTATACAGAGCCAAGCGACCTTTTAGGTTATCTTAATGCATCAACAGGGCTATACGTTCCATCTGACACAGGGTTCGTTGAATTTTTAAAACATGCGAAGGACTATCCTGAACAAATGCATATGATAATGTTTGATGAAATGAATCTTAGTCAAGTTGAGCACTGGTTTGCACCATTTATCAGTATTTTGGAGATTCCTGAAAACCAAGTACGAAAACTTCGTTTATATAATAATGAAATGGCGACTTGCCATAATCGTTCTGACTATCCCGATTCGATTCAGGTTGGAGAGAACATTATCTTTATCGGTACGGCAAATGTTGACGAAACTACTAAAAATTTCTCAGACCGTTTTCTTGATAGGGCTAATATCGTTACTTTAAAAAAGCTATCTTTCAGCTCACTTTTGGAGAGGGAACCCGTAGAGCCTACTAAGCCACTATTATCCTTTGCTTCAAAAGATGTTTTCACAAAATGGCGCAGTAAAGATTCAGCGATGAGCGCATTCAGTATAGAAGAACTTAATTTTTTTGATCAATTACATGAACTTATACAACTATATGACCATCAGAAAGGAGTTTCCCATCGTGTACTACGAAAAATGGGCGAATATCTCAATTCAGTTCCGAAAGACCATGAAGGAAAACTTTATCTCGAACGTAGACTTGTAATTGACTTACAGGTTAAACAACGGATACTCACCAAAATCCGAGGTGCATCCGATCAATTTCAAGCACTTATTGGAATATCTAGCGACAATCAGGGTGGTGTGCAACACAGTGAGCTTTTTAAACTATTCACAAACGATATAGCGAGAGAAATTAGTGATTTCGAATTCACTTTAGGAGAAATCCATCGAAAGGCACGAGAGATGGCGATTCATGATTATGCTTCCTAAGGTTTTTATTGGGCGCCGTTATAGTCATGAGGAGTGGACGGAAGAAAAACTTATTCTACAGAAAAGTAATGAACGCTTATCTCCTTCACTAGTTGTTAATGAATATCAAGCAATCCGTATACGATTTGAATCGGATTGTTTGACCGATCGATTATTTGTAGATCGTTTTGATAAAGATGAAGTAATGATTCTTGAATCTGGTGATGACAAAGAACTTATTGATATCAATCAGACTGATCTTATGCCGGCCCCAGGTCATTATATGGTCCGACTTGAATCGAGTAGTGGTATTTATCAAGGTATGTATACTATACGTGGGAGTAACTTTGATGAAGATCGCCTGTTTCAATTGCGTAGTTATCTAGAACAAAAGATTGCTGGTTTATCCTACGATCTTGTAACTCGGCGTTTTGGGGCTTATGTAGATGAGAATCAATCTTCATCCCATATACTTAACATATTTCGGCACATACAATCCCATTACAAAAAGTTAATACACGCTTTGGAGTCTATTCTAGTGGAACCCTCAGAACATGTAGTGCAACAGTACAAGGTTCGTTCTTTTTGTAAAAAACCAGATATTAAAAGTCAAAGATGGTTAGCTACAAAAGGTGGACGAAAAAATGCAAATGCGTTTCGTCCAGAACGCTATTTTGAAAAGCATGCAATGCTTACGACTAATGTGCCTGAGAATCAGTGGTTAAAATGGTTTCTCCTCTACCTCAAAAGGAATGTTAAAAATTTGGAACACGGATTTAGCCAACGATATTGTTCTCAAATGGAGAAGGTGGAAAATTCCAAGTTGCGTCTTGTGAAAGCGAATGAGAACATCGCTAGACACGAAAGTATGAGAATTCAGTATGGGAACAAAAATGTACTACAAAATCTTCGTAAAGAGCAAGTTGGAATTAGTAGAACATTAAAGCAGCAGGAGGAAGAGGCTGCTCGTATCCAAAATGAATTACTACAAATTAAAAGAATGGTTAGCATATTCTCTCGGTATTTAGAAGATAGATGGTTAAAAGATGTAACGACCAAAACTTTCTTTACACGGCCACCTACAAAAGTGCTAAGAGATCAACGTTATTCTGTTTTGTATAGACTTTATAAAGAGATCCATGTGCAATTGAATAGAGATTCATCTAATAGGGAGAGCACTTATCCTTATAAACGCTCTTCTGTGTTAATGGAAGTTTATTCTGTTTGTCTTGTTATTGAATTATTGCAAGATATAGGTTTTGAATGGGAGAGCGGTTGGTTAGCAAATCATCTTCAAGAACGATATATCGGTGAGCTTGTTTCTGGAGATAAGGTGTCCTGTATAATGAAGAATGGATACCGAGTTGATGTGATTTATGATCAGGAAATTCCTAAACGTCTAGATGAGGGAGAGTTTGGATTCATAGCAAACCTTCATAATAGGCCGGATATAAGACTTGATTTATTTGAACCATCAGGTAAATTAATTAAAACATTAATAATTGAAGTAAAGTATCGTAAGTATCGATACTTGTGGAATACTGAACTAAATTCAGAAACGGACGACTTTATGCAAATTAGCGACTACAATCGAATTCTTTATCGCTGCCCTGTAGAGAGAAATCGTAGTTCTAAAATTGCAAAAGTTATCGCATTGTACCCAAAGCAGCGTGCTGGAGCTGAATATGAGCATAAACATGATGGATCTGTTACGTTCATACAACTTGAACCAGTGGACCCAAATACAAATGAAGTACCGTTTGGTTACGATAATCTTAAGGCGGAAATTTCGATCTTTTTAGAGTCCAATATTCCTGATTTAAGAAGAGTAGATGTGATTTAAGTCTAATTTATCCTGTAATAAAGTTCTATTACATCCTTGAGTCCTTCTGATACAAGGGTTTAAAAACATACTTCAAGGCTGACTTATATTTATTTGATGCCTTGCAGTATGTTTTTTGCGCTGCTGTCGAGTGACAAGAGCATTCTCCGAGTATAATCCGCGAAACCGCGGGGGTTTTAGTTGTCGGATCAAGTTCTTGTCATTTGGCGATGCCAAATCTCTCATCCAGGTTGGCGGCCTTGCTCTTTTGGATTTGGCCTTTGCCGGAGGTTTGCACAGGGGATTCGGTTATCGTCCATACCTGATGCCCTTCCAACAGAATATCGTCGTAGCGCCGATCCATGTCGTGCAGAATCGCTTCTCCTAGCGGAATTCTGGCTGCCCAGAATTTCTTTTTAACTTCTCAACTCTCTTGTTGAAATTCACGGATAAGCGTAGCCTATTCCTGACCGTCGCACGCTTCAATACCGAGACATTCCCGCAGTAAATGAGCGTGCATGACATGTTTAAAGAGATAATCGGTGTTGAAATACGTGCTAAAACAGTCGTGGATGACAATCCCAGAATTAACCGGCAAGAATCTGATCTCTTTTATGGTTTGCTTGCCTCGACTGGGATGAACTGTTCATCCGATTATTCTGCGGGGCCATTTTTGATGAATTTTCCAGGAGAAATCCCGGTCACCTTCGTAAAGCTGCGAATAAAATTCGCATAGTCACCAAAGCCCGATTGATAACAGGCCTCCGTAATACTCATACCCTCAGTTAAATAATATTTCGATAGCTCCACGCGGCGACTGAGAATGTACGCTCGAATGGTGAGTCCGGTGTGCTTCTTAAATTGCCGACTAATATAGGTGCTATTCATGTACAATACCTCTGACAAATGTTCAAGCGTCAGTTCCCTCGCAAGGTTGACTTCAATATAATTCATTGTGTTGCGAACCAGTTCAGGCATAATGTCTGTTGGAACAAAGGTGGTATTTTGAAATGCTAGATTCGTAATGACAAGCAACTGAGCGATTCGGACATTAGCTTCAATATCGGCTCCATAAGCACTCGATGAGAGACTCTGCTCAAGCTCGCGAGTTAATTGCAGTACTTGTTGCAGCTGGTTCTCTTCCAGATGTACGATATTTCCCTTGCCCATGGGGCGATAATCGAAGCATGCTGACAAGTTGGTGGTTGAGGTAGACAAGCGGTTCAGATATGACTTTTTGAGATTAATGGTTATTCGCTCATATTCGCTTTGGTCTAGGGCAAAGGAACGGTGCATTTCCTCTGGGCTGAGAACGAGCAGATCGCCAGGCTGCAGATGGTAACAACGGTTTTCAATATAAAAATTCACATTACCGCGAAGGAACAAATACAGCTCATACGCATTATGCCGATGATAGAACGTGCCCATGTTGTACGTGGTAACGCGGTGAAGATACAAGAGCTCAGTCTGAATAGGGTCGAACAGGTATTCCGAAGATTCATTCATACCAAACAGATGACCTCCTTGTCGTTTCGCGCAATAAATAAAGCAATTTGTGCAATGAAATTGCATACACGAACCTATAAAATGTAATCATCCTAGCATGTTGGATCTAAATTTACAAGCGTTTTCGAAGTTAGCATCTACAACGCGATTGGAGGATATTATGGAACTGATTTTCACTGCACGAAGCCGATTACAAAAGAATATGGAATATACGGGATTGAGTGGACATGGTCTGAAGGCTGACGTTGAACTAGCAGGCGGGACAGGAAGTGCAAGAGACCCTTGGCAGGCTAATGTAAAAATTCACAACTGTGGGGAAAACGCATGGTTCGGAGTCATTCATGTGGAATTGCCGTTTGGCAAGCAAAATCCGCGATTTTTCCTGCCGGCATTTATGTATGGACGCAACCGAGGAGAGGCACCGCAAAATGTCCCCAATCAGTTTCCGAGATTGCGGGAAGGGAATCCGACTCTCCCTTCGTCGCCTTGGTGGATGGTCCGCAGCGATCGGTTGTCGCATCCAGCCGCACTGGTCTATGATGAGGGGCACGTATACGGCCTGTGTGCAAGCCCGTACTGGATCAGCAGCGGCGGCAGAAAGCAGCAGTGGCAGCCAGGGCTGAATGGGACGTTTGTACAATATGGGGGATATACTTGCTCCATTGACAAAGGTACGGTTGGATATACATTGGGATATGAGAATGCGCCGTTACTATTCATTAAATCAAGACTTGTTCACGAGCGGGCTCCCCTGGGTGATAATGTTTTCGAACTGGCCGTTGGAGAGACTGTTGAGCTGACTCTTGCTCTGTACGCTTACGAGTCGTCATCAGAGCTTGGCATTAATACAGCGCTGGAAGCAATCTATGATCGGTATCATGAGCAGCCGAGAGAAGGAAGTGACATTCAGACAACCGTATCGGATCTATCCAGAGCGATTTATGAATACGCTTGGCTGCCAGAGGATCGTCATTATTCCACATTTGTATATGAGGATGCTGAAAGCGGAGGCTACAGGTACAACAAAATTATTTCTATCAGCTGGACGAATGGCATGACTGTTGCTGCACCGATGCTGATGGCTGCTCTGCGGCTTAATGACGAACCCATGCGGCAGCAGGCCTTGTCCTGCATTACGAATATTATTGAACATTCCATGAATCCTGAATCCGGTCTTCCTTATGATGCTTATCAAGACGGCATATGGAGCATAAAGGGCTGGTGGTTCGACGGAATGCGGACGCCGGGACATTCTGCGTATCTGGTCGCTCAAGCCATGTTCTACATCCTGAAGGGCTACGATTATGAGCTGCGAATTCGGAATTGCCAACACAATGATTGGCTTGTATATGTCAAGCAGGTGCTTGATCGCATGGAACGTACTAAAAATACGGATGGAGAGTATCCGATTATTTTGTCAGAGCGGACAGGAGCAGGTCTCGAATATGATGGATTCAGTGGCGTCTGGTGTCTCGCTGCTCTGGCATACTACAGTTGGCTAACCAAAGATTTATCTTCGATCGATGGGCTTAGACGGAGTGAAGCCCATTATTACGATACGTACGTCAAACATATGGAATGTTATGGTGCACCGCTGGATGCGGATAAATCGATCGATTCGGAAGGGATTCTGGCTTATATTAAAGCAGTTCGGTTTTTGCACGCGCTGACCGGAGATGATCTTTTCCTTGATCACATGAGGGACGCGATCGGTTATGAGTTCAGCTTCAAGTTTTGTTACAACTCACCCGTCAAGATTCCGCCGCTCAGTACATTGGGGTGGTCCAGTTCTGGGGGGAGTGTTACTTCAGTAGCCAATCCACATATTCACCCTATGTCCAGCAATCTAGTGGATGAGCTGTTTTATTACGTACAGCAGCGGGAGGAAGCTTATGTTCTTCAGCGCATGATGGACACAATCGGCTGGGGCTGTCAGACATACAATCGCTATGATCAGGAATACGGCTATGGAAAAAAAGGATGGATGTCCGAACGGTTCTGCCATTCGGAAGGACTTGTCACCGAAAAGTACGCAGATGGTACTCCAGCCAGCACCTGGTTCTGTCTGATGCCTTGGGCTGGCGGTTCGGTCATCGAGGGACTTGCTGGCGACTACTGGGAATATTCACAGACTTATTGAGAACTTACGTAAAAACATAGCAATAATTGCGGTACTTCCTGCTTGAAATCATCAGTAAAAGGAAGCATGCCCTTATCATTTCCGTGAGATTTTAAAATAAATCGTGCATCACCCTCATATGAACTTCCATTTATAATTGTTACTATAACAGTGTAGAAAGACAATACGGATTGAATTAGGAGGGTTAAAGATGTTGAAATGGAAGCGTTCTCTTACAGTCTTAGCGATGGCGGCTTTGCTGGGAACGGCGGCGGCATGCAGCGGCGGAGTGAATAACAATGCAGAATCCACTGCAGAACCTGCTGGTACTAATGCTGCGTCAACGGCTGCACCTAGCAATGAACCTGTTAAGCTGCGTATTATGTGGTGGGGGTCCCAGCCACGCCATGAGGCGACCTTGGCTGCGCTGGAATTGTACACAAAGAACAATCCTAATGTTACGTTTGAGCCGGAATACTCAGGCATGGATGGGTATCTGGATAAATTATCGACACAGGCTGCCGCTAATAACGCACCGGATGTCGTTCAGCTTGATCCAGGCTGGATGCCGGACTGGATGTCGCGCAACCAATTGGTTGAGCTGGCTCCTGAGGTTGATATAAACAAATTCGACGAGAAATTGCTGGCAGGAGGTCAACTTGACGGTAAGCAATACGCTGTTCCATTGGGTTCAGTTGCATTCGGTATGGTGTATGACAAAGCTGCTATGGATAAACTCGGTATTGCAAATCCGGTCAATGGCTGGTCATGGGATGATTTCTTCACCTTGGCCAAAGAATCCAAGTCCAAGCTGCCAAGCGGACAATATTTCACCTTGGACTATGCAGGTAACTACTTTATGTATTCAGCCTACCAATATGCTAAAGGTAAAGGCCAGGTTATCACTAATGATGGGCATTTCAATGCAGATCAAGCAACCTATCTGGAATGGACCAAGAAATTTGAAGAGCTGCGCAAGGAAGGACTGGTTCCTCCAGCTGATGTAAACGCATCCGACAAGGAAAACGATCCGCAAATGGACTTGATGGCCGCGGGTAAGGTTTTGTTCCGGTACAGCTTTTCCAATAATTTAGGCACTTGGGATAGTATTAAACCGGGGGCTTATGCACTTGTAACTATGCCGCGTGCAGAAGAAGCAGGCGGATGGTTGAAGCCATCGATGTATCTGTCTGTCTCCAAAAACTCCAAGCATGCTGAAGAAGCCAAAAAATTCATTAATTGGTTTGTGAATGATCAGGAAGCAGCTAACATTTTGCAGACATTCCGCGGGCTTCCAGCTAATAAGGAAATAGCAACCTCCCTAGAAGCAAGCATGAGTGATCTGGATAAGATTGGTTTAGGTCTCCTCCGTGCTACAGAGCCGGATGGTCAAACCTGGTCGGCTGGAGCAGGCGGCTGGACAAACTTTATCGATAAAGACTGGGTGCTTGTCAGGGATCAGCTCAGTTTTGAAAAAGTTACGCCTGAGAAAGCCTATGAGCAGCTGAAAGAAGCCGCGCAATCTTACGAAAAATAATGCAAGAACGAAGGCCCGGAGCAGTCTTGCTTCGGGCCTTGCATTTATTTCGGTAAGGAAGATTAGCTCTTCTTTTTTATCGTTATATTTTGAAAGAATTCGAGCATTCCCCTCCTTTAGCGGGACATGTACGACCTATATACTTAAACTATAAAAATTAAGCACAAGAGGTGACGACAGATGAACCGTTCTACAGCCACTATAGCCCAAACTGCTGCGAAAACGAAAAAAAGCTCATATTTCAAAAGCAGATGGAACGCTCCGCTAGCAGGATATTTGTTTATTTCCCCCTGGCTGATCGGGTTTCTAGCGCTTACGGCGTACCCGTTATTTTTATCGCTGTACTATTCATTTACCGATTACACGTTGATGCAGCCGATGAAGTGGATCGGGACCCGCAATTATGAGCGTATCTTTACAGCAGATCCCAAATTCATTCAATCCGCTAAGGTAACCTTTACTTATGTGCTGGCGTCCGTGCCTTTGAAGCTAATAGCCGCTCTTTTTGTAGCTATGATCCTAAGTAAGGCCGTAAGAGGTATCAGCATCTACCGTACAGCGATTTATTTCCCGTCACTCATCGGAGGCAGTATCGGGGTATCACTACTCTGGCGCAATATTTTTGGTGTAGACGGGGTCTTTAACAAACTGATTGCTGTCTTTGGCTTTGAAGGAAAGGGCTGGATTACCAATCCCGATACGGCGCTTGGCACGCTGATTCTGCTGACGGTCTGGCAGTTCGGATCTACCATGGTTATTTTTCTGGCAGGACTCAAGCAAATTCCGAATGATCTGTACGAGGCTTCTTCTGTAGATGGGGCAAGCAAAGTATCCCAATTTTTTAAAATCACGCTGCCGATGCTTTCACCGATTATTTATTTCAACCTGATCATGGCAGTCATTGGCGCTTTCCAAATGTTCACCTCCGCATTTGTGATCACAAACGGCGGGCCGATGAATGCCACTTATGTATATGCGATGTACTTGTATGAGAGGGCATTCAGCCGTTACGAGCTGGGATATGCTTCGGCACTTGCCTGGATAATGCTACTGGCCATTATTGCAGCTACCGTCCTGATTTCCCACACCTCGAAGTATTGGGTATTCTATGAAACAGACACTGGAGGGAGAAAACGCAAATGACAACAACACTAAAATGGAAGTCGGCGCTTCGTCATCTGTTCATGATTCTCTTCAGCTTCGTTATGGTTTACCCGGTTATCTGGTGGATCGGTGCTTCACTGAAACACAGCACAGAGCTTACCTCGCCGTCCATTTTTCCTGCTGTACCGCAATGGAGCAACTTCACTAAAGGCTGGAACGCGGTTCCCGGACATACGTTTACCGATTTTTATCTTAATACCTTCGGACTTGAACTTGCTGTAATTGTCACAACCTTGTTATCCTGTACACTGGTTGCCTTCGGTTTTGCAAGATTGGATTTTCCGTTGAAAAACTTTTGGTTCTCCATCCTCATGCTGACATTAATGATGCCTGGACAAGTGCTGATCATTCCTCAATATACCCTGTTTTATCAGCTGGGTTGGGTGAATACGTATCTCCCGTTCATCATTCCCCATCTGCTGGCTGGAGGGGCAGGCGGCAGCTTCTTCGTCTTCCTGCTGATCCAATTTATACGCGGTGTTCCCAGAGAACTAGATGAATCTGCCAAAATTGACGGGTGCTCCTGGTTCGGAATCTTCTGGAGAGTGGTCATGCCTCTTGCTTTTCCGGCAATTGTTACCGTGACCATCTTCTGCTTCCTGTGGAATTGGGACGATTTCCTGGGTCATCTCCTGTATATTAACACAGTAGACAAATATACGGTCGGCCTGGCGCTTCGAATGATCAATGATTCTCAGTCTGCTCAGGAGTGGGGTCAGCTGCTTGCCATGTCACTAGTGTCTATTCTTCCGGCAACCATCCTCTTTATGTTTCTCCAGAAGTATTTTGTGGAAGGGATTGCAACGACTGGAATTAAAGGATAAGATGTAAAAAAACATCTCTCCATCAACGGTAAAGCGTCGAATGCCCTTCGCTGCTTTACCGTTTATTGTGTCTGAACCGGACTTGAAGGGAGGTCGAGCATTTGTTCAATCCTTTTAAAAAATATAGAATTGACCGTCTGTTTTTTCATAGCTTTGCCATTGTGCTTATTGCAGTAATCGGTGTTACCGCATGGACAAGCTACAGCAATTCTTCCAAGGCGCTCGTACAGACCACCTCCCACTACCAGCAACAGCTTCTTGATGAATTGAATAATGAAATTAACACCAAGCTGGTCATGATCGAACAGATATCACTGTCCAGTTCCCGCGATAGCGAGCTGACCAATTATCTTCTGAACAGACAAGACGAATTTGAGAGATACCGCAGACGTGCTGAAGTGGAAAGCGCTCTTGCAAATTTGACTTATGCTATTCCTCTAATCCAAGGAATTGACCTGTATATGGATAATCCAATCCTAAGTGAACGGCAAAACTATATTCAATTCCGAAATTTTATGGATTTGGATACAAAGGGAAGAGCCGAATGTTTGGCGAAGAGCGATTATTGCTGGTCCAAAGAGTATATGTTCCCCAGTACGCAGGGCGAGATTCCTGTACTTAGCTTTTACAGAAAAATAGTCTTTGAGAATGACTATTTGGGAGTTCTAGTCGTTCACATCAAAGCCAACGAAATACGAAAACTGTTAACAGGCAATTCGGATGGATCAAACAGGATCATGGCGGATAGCGAAGGTCAGCAAATTATGAAAATAGGTGATGCGCTGGATCAGAACGATTGGTCTAGGTGGATTGATGTGAAAAGTAATAAATCCGGTTATGTCCATATTCCGGCAAAAGATGGCTCGCATGATACACTGCTCGTCTACTCCAGAATGGATAATTCCATCTGGACGCTTATTGAATTTACATCCTGGAAACAAATCACGGCAAGCAGCCTGAAGCTGGCAGAATGGATCGGCTTGATCGGTATTGCAGCAGTCTTGCTGGTCGTGCTCCTGACCCACTTTTTAAGCAGACAGTTTACTAAGCCTATCAAAAGGCTTGTAACTGCGATGCGAGTGTACTCCGTAGGAGGAGACAATGTAGAACTTCCGATGGATTATGAGAATGAATTCGGTTATTTATTCTCTGGTTACCGAAAGCAGAACGAGAGGATTGAAGAACTGTATCTCTCTCTGGAGCGCCGTTACGAACAGCAGCGGAAAGCCGAAATTGAGGCACTTCAGGCCAATATTAATCCGCATTTCCTTTATAATATGCTGGATCAACTGAACTGGATGGCGATTGAGGCAAGGCAGAATGAACTTAGCCGGATTTTGGAGCTGATGGGTCGTATGTTTCGGATCGGCTTATCCAACGGGAACAGTTTTATCCCTATAGCTGATGAACTGCTGCATATAAATTGTTATTTGGAAATCCAGCAGCTGCGCTGGGGAGAAGGACTTGAATACAGGATTGAGGCTTCCTCCGACCTTCAGACATTATATATTCCAAAGCTTACACTGCAGCCATTCGTGGAGAATTCTATCGTTCATGGCTTCAACAAACAGAGAAGCGGCTATGTGTCAATTTTAATGGAAATAATTGGTGATACTGTGCGCATTGTCATTGATGATAATGGTTCGGGACTGAAGCAGTCTGAAGACAGGCCGCATAACCGTCATACAGGAGGCTATGGTATACGCAATGTAAGAGAGAGGATTGCCGGATATTTCGGTGTGAGTTATGGAATCGTTCTGGGAGAACGTGAAGAAGGCGGAACAAGAGTGGAAATCACGCTCCCGTTGCTGACAGAGCCTCCAAGCAAAAATGACTGATCCCCGATATGATTAAAGTAAACGCTTCCTTAGGCGGAGTGAGCGATGGGCGTGCTTTCGTACTTAAGGAGTTTAGGAGGTAAGCGTAATGTGGAAAATCGCAATCATCGATGATGAGCGGCAAGTCCTTAATGGAATGAAAAGGGCGATTCCCTGGGATGAATTGGGAGCAGAGTGGGCTGGAGAGGCTATGAACGGTGAGGACGGCCTGGAGGTAATCCGCCGTACCCTACCGGACATTGTAATCACTGATCTTTATATGCCCGTGATGAGTGGGCTGGATATGATGGAGCAGCTTAGGAAGGAAGGATTTAAAGGCAAAATCATTATTCTCAGCGGTTATTCGGATTTTGAGCATGCGAGACAAGCTTTAAGGTTTCAAGTGACCGAATATGTATCCAAGCCAATCAGTCTGCCAACGTTAAAATCCATTTTGAGCAATGTCGTACAGGAACTTGAGGAAGAGGAGGAGAGGCGAAATAGGCAATGGGAGCTTGAGTTTAAAATGACGCTGTATGAGCCTTTTGTTGAAAAGGAGTGGGTCCGCTCCGCAGCTGTAGGCACCCTTGACCATGCATATAGAGAAAGCACGCGTCTTCCGCCGTCTTATCTTTTTTGGCAGGATTGCAAACATGTCACAGTTGGCATCGAGCTGATTCGGGATGAACGAGCCGGATGTCTATCGGTCTCCGATTGGAACCTGTTCCGGTTTGCAGTCAGCAATATTGCTTGTGAAGTAGCCCGTAAGCTGTTCCCTGATCTGGAATATGCAGAGCTGCACAGTACCCGAGCATTACTGATTATTCACCCGGATGCAGGAAATCTCGAACAGTTAGAGAACAAGCTGAAAGAGCTTGGGATCAGGCTGATTGACAGTATTGGCAGTTATCTAAAGCTGATTACACGTATAGGAATCGGGGGAGTGAAGGATTCATGGACCTCCCTCTCAGACTCAACAGAGGAAGCTTTCCGCGCGATGGATCAAAGGGCATTGCGTGCCGCCTCCTCACATGAAGTGTATAGATACCAGGAGAACAGCAGCAGCGAACCGGGAAATGTCGCCCTCTTTCCAGTCAAATTCTCGTATAAGCTGGCAACAGCAATGAAGGCATCGCAGGAAGTGGAAGCCCATCAGCTTGTGCTGGAATATATAATGGAAATGAAAAATCAAGAGGGGATAACACAGGGATACGTACAAATGCTGGGGAGCGAGCTATGGGGAATTATAACCTACTCGCTGTATGAAGCCGGCTTGGTACTGGATGACCTGTTCACCAATGACCAGATTGCCAAGGAAATCAATAGCCTGATCGTACCAGACCAGCTGGCAAGCTGGCTGATGGACAAAATCACCAAGATCTGCAGCAGCAGACAATGGAAAGGAAGCAGCAAGCACCGGCAGGTTGTCGAATTCATGACCAGTTACATTCATGAGCACTATGCGGAAGAGCTGACACTCGCCGAGCTGTCGGATAAGGTATACATTTCACGGAACCACTTGTCTATTATTTTTAAAAATATGACCGGAGAAACCTTTAACAATTACCTGACCCGAGTTCGGATCGAGAAGGCGCGCGAGCTGCTTATGGAGCGGAATATGCTGGTGTATGAAGTGGCGGAGCGGGTCGGTTATAAGAACATTCCCTACTTCAGCACACTGTTCAAAAAAATAACCGGTATGAATCCTACAGAACTCATAAAAAACTAAGGATTGAACTTCCCAAAGCTAAGCTCTTTTATGGAGAGATTGGAGTAAACAGACCACTCTCTCTATAACAGGGCTTTTTGCTGTTTGCGAGAGTAAATTCGGCAATAATCAGAAGTTTTCTTTTCGTAAAAAAACAAATCATTATAGTGTTATTTTAAAATGATTCGTGCATCGCTCTCATACAAATTTCAATTTTGAATTGGTAAGCTATAAACAGACAAAAAAATGTAAGCGCATACAGTATTGAATTTAGGAAAGGGGGAAATTCACACTTCACTACCGAACGTGCTGATTGAGAATGAGTGCTCTGTAGATCAAATGCGCACGATTATTTTACAACAAGTTAAATGATAAAAGGAGGAACACGTATAATGATTAAAAAAATCCGGAGAAAGACACTTGCGGCTTCAATAGCTGGCGCGCTTCTGCTGTCTGTTATGACTCCAGTGCCATTTTCCACCCCAATTCAGGCAGCTCCGGCAGTTGCGGCCCCGGCACAGGTAACCGCCGATTGGTACAAGACCTACCAGACAATGGATGGGGTAGGTGCCGCTTATGCGTACACGGATTCCATTCATATGATGCAGTTGGCTACGGCTGGTCATCAAGACACCGTCAGGCATCTGCTGGATCTGACCTTCAGTGAACAAGAAGGCACGGGCCACGACATTGTTCGGGTCATCATTGGTGATAATGGAGGCCTTGCCACTACAGGGGCCACAGCAGCCAGCCCAGGGTTCAATCCTCTAACAGGTTTGCTTGCAGATGTCAGCAACCCTGGTTTCGATGTTGAAGGGAATGCCATTCCCATGAGGGGATCGGCGGGTCAGTATGGTTATAAAATAGAAGCTGAAAACCGCTATGCAGACGGCAATACCGACAGTATCTGGCCTGTTGAACCTGAACACGCTCCAGGCACGCTGGTACCGGTGCAAGATTTCGTCTGGGATTATCCGTCATGGAATCAGCCAATTGGTAATGACGATGGAGGACCAACCAATCTCCTTAGCGCACCGGGGGAAAATCCTGTTGTAATTAAAAACTCGCCGCGTACCCGTAAAGAGCTGTTCGATTTCGATCAGGTGTGGACGATGCGTCAGGCGTTGCAGTATGGTGTTAAGCAATTTTACGCTTGTACGTGGACCGTACCTTATTGGATGAGCCAATCTTCGACCAATTCTCCAAGCAAAATTGTTCGTGGCGATACAGCTACTATTGATGGTAAAGTGGTGAAAATTTACTATCAGGCCTACGCGGACTACCTCGTTAATTATATTCGGGGAATGTGGGAGCAATGGGGAATTCCGATCACTCACATCAATCCTTTTAACGAGGTTGATCTTGCAGGCGGAACAGCTTCATATGTAACAGAGCTAATTAATGGTTATATCGGTCCTACCTTGAAAAAATCGATGCAGCCAGGCGGGGCCCTTTATGATATCCAAAACCCAGACGGAAAGCTCATTGACTTTATTCCTCAGCTTGCCGCCGTGGACGGAACCAATCTCAGCGCCTCACTAAGCAGAGGCGGCGAAGTGTTCTCTCAAACCGACCCTGATAATGCATTGGATAAAAATCCTTATCTCGACTTATTTACCACCCATTTGTATGGTACGGTTGGCATAGGGACGGATGAAAACAAACTGTACCATACAGGTGATTTTTCCCAGAGTCCTCTGGATTATTCAAAGGATGGAAGCAAGTATCCCGAATACCTGACCAAGTATAAACTGTGGCAGGCAGAGTTTATGAATCAGGATACCGCTGACGGATCAGCCGGTGCATATACGCAGCGGTACGGCAATCAGAATATCAATGACGCTGTGCGCTGGTCTAATCTACTGACCAATATGTTCAGCAGCAACCCCGGCTTTAACGGCTTCGTCTGGTGGAGCATGTGGGATAGTAACGGAGCGGACGGCTCTGACCTGATTCGCTTCGTCACTACCAACTCTCAACAGGAGCCGGGACGTATCAGTACGTTAACTGGTGAATATCGTATATTCAAGCGCTTCTACGGCTACGGGCATTTCTCCCGGTTTATGAATCCCGGCGATGTTCGTTTTGATGTTACACGTGTTCCCGCAGCCGATATTAATGTTATTGGGTTTAAGAACCAAAATACCAATGATTATTCGATCACGGTTTCCAATGCCAAAAATGATGACAGCATTCAGCCGCTTGAATTCAGCCTGAAGGATTTCCCCACAGGCACTACAAGTGTAACCTTGTTCCGTACTTCAGGAAGCGAAAATCAGAAGAAGCTGGGAACGATTCCGGTAACGAATGGCAAGTTCGTAATCGACATCCCGTCCGCCAGCATTGTTACTATCGTTCCGTCTCAGGGCACTTTTGCCACCTATAAGGGCCTTGACGGCGAACGCGATATTTTCTCCACTCTTGAGGCGGAGGGAAATGATAACGGCATACCTGGCGACAGCGCCGGAAATGCCGGCCGCGCAGGCGAGGCGGTGTCACTCGGTGACGGTGAGTACCTGGCCTATAAAAACCTGAACTTCGCAGATGGCTCCGCCAACGGCGGTGTTGTCCGCAGACACTTGTTATATTTGACCGCTCAGACGAAGTCGACTCAAGGAGGGAGGCTTACCGCTTATGTTCTTCCGGTAGGAACCGCTGTGAGCAGCAGTGCTGATGTCCAGTCCAACGGTACGCGAGTAGCGGAAATTTCGGTTCCAGCCAATGAAACATACGGTAAATTTCAGTCGATGGTCAATACAGGCGATCTTAGCGCCTATGGCCATAAGGATCTGTATATGATTGCCGAACCGAACGGATCTAATGGTGAGATCACCGTTGACCGCTTTCTGTTCGGAGCCAACGATTCCGACTGGAGTCTTGCCGCTAATAACTCGACAGCATCCATACCAGGGAACATACTGCAAAATGGAGATTTTGATACAGCAACGTCCTCCAATACAGATCATTGGTCCACAGGACGTTACAATAATGGAAGCTTTGAAACGGTTGTGAATGGACCTGCGTTAACTGCGGATACCATTCAGAGCTACTCGGGCCTTTCCCGTTATCTGAAAAACAACGCAACCTCGAAGGTTGCCGGAGCTGGAAAGATGTCAGGCCGCATTGATTCCGCGCAGCAATATGACGGCATGTGGCAGGATATTACCGGAAAGCTGAACAAGGGAGAGAGCTATAACTTTAAGGGCTATTTCCTCTCTATGATGAGTCGGCCTGAGAGCTATGATGTCGCTGCGGAAAATCCGGGTGACGTGGAAGTTGCGTTGGTGTATTACGATAAGAACGGTAATCAGCTGGGCCTGAACGGGATTAATGGCCGCGATATGCCTGAGCCTTACGCAGCCCGTGAGGCTGGTGATCCTGCTTATTGGAGCAACGGCAAGTTTATCGGGCGCATACTTGAAGGCGGGCCGCTCACCCTAAGCTCCTTCCAGCCCGTTGACGTGAAGGTTGCAGACTGGCATGAGACGCCTAACCAGCCGTTTACTTATGATGAACCGGCAGGTACTGCGAAGGTGGTAATAGCGGTGTATGCAAAGGATGCCAACATCCTGTATGCGGATCAGCTGTCGCTGACTCCTGAGCTTGTAGCTTCATACAGTATTTTTATTGACGGCGTTCAGCCAGCTAATTTTGATGCTACCAGACATGATTACGCCTATACGGTATCCGGCAGCGCCATACCGAAAGTAACGGCAGTTTCTAACGATCCTGCTGAACTCATTAGCATTTCGCAGGCGGACAGCACACAAGGTACCGCAGTTGTCCGGTTTATAAAAGGAGAAAACGTTAAGTCGTATAAAATCTCCTTCAGTACGAACGAAATCATTGATTTTGCCAATGGGCTTCCGGCAGGTTGGGAGGTCATGAATCCGGCGGAGCCGCAAAACGCATTAAGCTATAGCGCTGAGGGAGCGACGATCAAGACGTTGAAAGGCGATACGGATTATCCCAACAGCCATAATATGCTGCAGTTTCCGGGTTCAGCTGAAGGCAGCTGGACGCTGACGGCGAAGCTTACCGTAGATAAGCCGCTTAATGATTCTTCAATGGGTGAAAATTCCCAAGTGGGGCTTGGCATCAGCCGAACATCTAGCGGCGAGTTTTACAGAATAAATGCGCGTAAAGTAAGCACCAATATCAAAGTGAATAATTCAGGCAAAACAGGCAGTACCGCATTTACCAACAATACCAATCAAACCAATTTAAGCGGTACAAACTATTTTCTCCGGATTGTAAAGGAAGGAAATATAGTTCAAGGGTATTTTTCGACGAATAGCGGCACAACCTGGACGACTATGGGAAATTCGTCAACTTATACCCCGGAATTCTTCAAGGATGCAAAAGTTCAATTGTATGGAACCAATGTCAGTGCCTCGACCGATTTCAAAGTGACCTTCTCGAGCGTGACACTGATTAAGACATTAGGGGAATCCGGCGAACGGAGTGAGGATCAACTCGCTGTAGAAGAAGCAGCCGCGCTAATAGGCAACCGGATTACGGTTCCGAATTCAGCTGGTGATGACGCAGCTGCGCTGAAGATCAAAGCACAAGAATACCTAAATAACAATGAAGAGCTGAAGGCGCTTGGAGTAACCACAGCACTTTCCTACCAGAATGGTGGCTTTACGCTAATCATAACGAAAGGTAGCGCAAGCGTATCGATTAACTCGCTTACCATTGTGGCCGGAATGAAATCCACAAGGGATTTTGAGGATCAAACGGTACAAGGCTTCAAGCCAAAGGGCAGTGCTGGCGTGACGCTTACGGCTACCAACGAAGCCAACCATACTCAGGGAGGAGCTTATTCCCTCAAAGTAACCGGCAGAACCGCCAATTCGGACGGCCCGTCCGTTAATTTGAAGGACGCTGTCAAGATCGGCAATGAGTACAAAGCTACTGTATGGGTTAAGCTGATTGACCCGGCAAGCGCTCAGCTGAAGCTGACAGCACTGGTCAATGCCCCAACGCCTTATTACATTAGTCTTTCAACCCAGAACGTCAGTAAAAACGGAGAGTGGGTCAAGCTGGAAGGCACCTACCGTTATCTGCACAATGATGTCACTCTCTATGTAGAAAGCCCTAACAGTGCTGCAGCATCGTATTATATTGATGACTTCAGCTTCGAAGATACAGCGCTGCAGAATATTGTAGCTCTTAAAGATGTCTATAAGAGTGACTTCCTGCTTGGAAATGTACCGGGCAATAATGAAATTACCCCGGGCAACGGACAGAATGCCTTCTTTAACTATCATTTTAACAGTGTAACCTTTGGCAATGAGATGAAGCCGGATGCGCTGCAGAAGAACAAGGGTACCTTTACATTTACGAGGTCTGATGAAATGACAGCAAAGTCTCAGGCTATGGGAATGAAAGTACACGGACATGTACTGGTATGGCACAGTCAGAGCCCGGCGTGGTTTACACAGCAAGTAGACGCAGCGGGCAATGCATTGAAGGATCAGGCAGGCAACCCAATCTATCTCAGCCGCGATGAGGCGCTCGCGAATATGAGAACCCACATCCAAACGGTAATGGAGCACTTTGGGGATAAGGTAATCTCGTGGGATGTCGTCAATGAAGCCATGCAGGATGGGCCACCAGCTGTTGCTGACTGGAAGGATGCGCTCCGGCAGTCCCCCTGGTACTACTCCGTAGGTCCTGACTTTGTGGAGCAAGCATTTATTGCGGCAAGGGAAGTGCTGGTTAAACACCCAGAATGGAACGATATCAAGCTGTATTACAATGATTTCAATGACGAGTTTCCAGAGAAGCGGGACGCCATCTACGACATGGTTAAGGAAATCAATGACCGTTATGCGCTGACTCATCCCGGAGAACTTCTGGTTGACGGAATCGGACTGCAGTCGCATTACGACATGAGAACGAAGCCTGCCAATGTGGAAGCAGCAATTGTCAAATACGCTTCCCTGGGTGTTGAAATATCCATAAGCGAGCTTGATGTTCTCGCTGGAATGAATTCCTCCCTTTCTGCAGAGTGGGCGGAGAAGCAGGCTAGTTTGTATGCCCAATTGTTCCAGATCTATAAGAAGCATGCCGATAAGATTGCGCGTGTCACCATTTGGGGATATACAGACAGCACCAGTTGGAGAGCCAGCCAGAATCCTTTGCCTTTCGTTAGTTCTCTGGCACCGAAGCCGGCTTATTATGCCATTATCAATCCGGAGAAATATCTGGCCGAGCATCCGCTCTATATCACACCTGAAACCAAGAGCTCTACTGCGCTTTATGGTACGCCGGACATCGATGGAACCATTGATGGCATCTGGATGGACGCGCCTGAGATCCAAATCGACAACCACCTGATGATATCGTCCACAGCATCCGGAACAGCCAAAACGCTGTGGGACGAGGAACATCTGTATGTGCTGTTCCAGGTGAAGGATACGCAGCTGAGCAAAGACAACGCAGATAAGACAAAGCAGGATTCGGTTGAAGCCTATGTGGACGAGGATCGCATCAATGCCTGGCCGTACCGCGAAGATGATGGACAATACCGGGTCAACTTTGCCGGCGAGCAGTCCTTCAAGTTCCTCAGTAATTCGACACCGGCGGTTTCTCCCGGATTTGAATCGGCGGCATTAACAGCCGGAACGGAATATACGGTGGAAATGAAGATTCCGTTCAACACCATCACCCCGGTAAACGGGACACAAATCCGGTTTGATGCACAAGTAAACAATGCAACGGGAGCCAATCTGGTCGGCGTGGCAACCTGGAACGATCTGCTTGGCAGAGCCACAAAGTCGACAGAGGTGTTCGGAAGCCTCACCCTCATCGGCAAAGGAGATCAGGCTCCACCGACTTGGGCAGGGGGCAGCAAGCTGGAAGCTAATGATGTAACCAGCACCGGAGTCACCTTGTCATGGCCGGCGGCTGCGGATAACCTTGGAGTCATCGGTTACCGGATCTACAACGGCGTCGATGAAGTACCAGTTACCGTAACTGGTGGTAAATCCATTGAAACCGTAACGGTAGATGTATATCATCAGCTGTTGTCCGGATTAATGCCAAATACACAGTATACCTTCAAGGTGGAAGCAGGAGATGCTGCCGGCAACTGGAGCACAGACGGACCTTCCGTTTTGGTAACTACGCTGCCGACGTCCGACACCACGCCACCGGTTTGGGCAGAAGGAAGTATGCTCGAAGCCTCCAATGTCACGAGTAAGGGGTTGACCTTGACGTGGTCGGCGACGGCAGCGGATGACAGCGGCATTGCCGGTTACCGGATCACAAATGGAGTTGATAACAAGTCTGTTACGGTTACGGATGCCGTGTATACGGAGACTGTAACCGGGTCTGTATACAGTCATCAAGTAACGGGATTAAAACCGGCTACGCAATATACGTTTAAGGTAGAGGCCGGGGATACAGGCGGGAATTGGAGTACTGGTGGACCATCTGTTTCAGCAACCACTCTGCAGGCTTCTGACACTACCCCGCCGTCGTGGTCGGTTGGAAGCAAGCTCGAAGCCTCTCAAATAACGGCTTCCGGACTCGCCTTGACATGGACGGGGTCTGCAGATGATACAGCAGTTACGGCTTACAAGATTTACAGCGGACAGGAGGAGATCGCGACGCTGCCTGGAACGTTGCATAGGTACGAGGTGTCCGGACTTGCTGCGGGCACAGGGTATGCGTTCTCGGTGCAGGCAGGTGATGCGGCAGGAAACTGGAGTATGGACGGTCCAAACACCCGTGTAACCACGCTTAGCAACAGCGGGGGTTCAGCGGTGCCGACACCAGCAGCAACTCCGACACCTACGCCAACAGGAACAGCAACACCTACGCCGACACCGGTGCCAGCAAGTAATTTTAAAGATCTGGGCAGCAAATACAGCTGGGCTTCTGAAGCGATTGATGCGCTGTATGCAAAGGGGATTATTAAAGGAACCTCCGAAACGACCTTTAGTCCGGAGAAAAACATTACGAGAGCCGACTTTGTGCTGCTGCTGGTGCGGGCTCTGGGCCTCGACGCAGAAGCCGATACCCATTTCGCAGATGTAAGTCAAGGAGCATACTACTATGAGGCCCTCAGTATTGCTAAGAAACTGGAGATTATTCAAGGAATGGACGGCAATAACTTCAATCCGAAGGGTGAAATCTCAAGGCAGGATATGATGGTTATGGCAGCCAGAGCGTTGAAGGCGGTGAATAGGTTAACCGCCAGTGGCAGCGCCGGAGACTTAAGCGGCTTTACAGATGGAACGAAGGTTGCCAAATACGCCATCGATAGTATAGCAGCTCTGGTCAAGGAAGGGATTATCCACGGAGATGGAAAATCCCTTCATCCAACCGGAATAGCTACGCGAGCGGAAGCGGCAGTAATCATCTACAGAATTTACGGAGAGTAAGCTTTAAGTAAAAGCCTTCCTGATTATAGGGAAAAGTAAGAAGGAAGCTAGAGAAGGAAGCTGTTGAGGCTTCCTTCTCTCTTTTTTTTCTAGCTTCGGGAGAAGCGTATTTTTGGAATGTTATAGCTTGCAAATGGATAGGATTGTGAACGTTCAGGTTAGTTTTATACATTTATTTATTTATTTTTTTGTGAGGTTTAACTTAGAATAGGAGAGAGTCATCTGGCGAATTGCCCGTTCCGCCGCAAACGGGACTGTTCAAGCTTGAAGGGTGGCCGTTTATTGATTAGAGATATTTATCCTTAGGAGGTATTATAAGTGAATGCTATCATAACTAATCCTATCATATGGTCAGATGTTCCGGATGTTGACGTAATCCGGGTGGGGTCTGAGTTCTATATGACTAGCACCAGTATGCATTCAATGCCGGGCTGCCCGATTATGAAATCGGTTAACTTGAAAGATTGGGAAATTGTAAATTATGTATATGATACCTTTGAGGATAACGATGCCCATCGGCTGCTGAACGGAGAAGGTATTTATGGCAAAGGCTCTTGGGCGGCATCGCTTCGTTACAAGGATGGGGTGTTCTACGTTTGTTTTTCATCCAATGACATGAATCGATTTTATATCTACCGCACAACTGATATTGAACATGGAATGTGGGAGCGTTCGGAAATACCAGGTCTTTACCATGACCCGGGTCTTCTGTTGGATGACGATGGCCGCAATTATATCATCTACGGCAATGGTGATATTCGTATTAAAGAGCTTACGGAAGATCTTACGGCTATGAAGCCGGGTGGAGTCGATCAACTGCTGCTCGAAGGCGAACGGACTAACATAGGTCTGCGGATCGAAGGGTGTCATGCGTATAAGCTGAACGGCTATTACTACTTGTTCTTTATTGAATGGCCGAGAACCGGAAATAAGCGCAGACGTCAGATATGTTACCGTTCGCGTGAGCTTCTGGGTCCCTATGAGCGAAAGATAGTTCTGGATGACGACATGGGCTATTATAATAACGGTTTAGCACAGGGC
Organism: Paenibacillus sp. J31R34; assembly: GCF_059383715.1. Taxonomy (NCBI): domain Bacteria; kingdom Bacillati; phylum Bacillota; class Bacilli; order Caryophanales; family Paenibacillaceae; genus Paenibacillus; species Paenibacillus sp. J31R34. The sequence goes on along the minus strand of NZ_JBXENU010000001.1, from coordinate 1,042,157 downwards.
GGTATTGTCGATACGCCAGATCACGAATGGTATGCAGTACTGTTCCAGGATCGTGATGCGGTTGGTCGGGTTCCCTGCGTGCTTCCCATGAGGTGGGAGGACGATTGGCCTGTAATCGGGGATAACGGTACAGCACCTAATGTAGTTATGACGAAGCTTCCCGTTGCTGAACCGAAGCCGCTTGTTATCAGTGATGAATTCGACTATGCTGCTGACCGGCTTGCTCTGAACTGGCAGTGGAATCATAATCCTGATAACAGGCTTTGGTCTGTTACAGAGCGGCCTAGCTATTTGCGGCTCAAAACCGGCCAAATCGCAGAGGGCATTTTGCAGGCTCGCAATACGCTGACGCAGCGGACGGAGGGACCAGCCTGTAGCGTGGAGACAGTGCTGGAGATATCCGGAATGCAGCCCGGCGACCGGGCAGGAATGGTGGCGCTGCAGAATGGTTTTGGCACTGTTGGGATTGCAGCCGGTGAGCAAGGACAGTTCAGTATTGATATGTGTATCAACGGCGGTGATGGATACGAGGATACGGTGGAAAGCGTTGTGTTCACTGGTGAAAGGGTTTATCTTAAAATTTATTTTAATTTTGAGGACAGCATCGACCAGGCAAGGTTCTTTTATTCGGAAGATGGGATCGCGTGGAAGCTGATCGGCCAGACGCTGCAAATGAAATACACGCTGGATCATTTTATGGGGTACAGGATTGGCCTATTTAACTATGCGACCATTCAGTCGGGCGGTTATGCTGATTTTGATTATTTTCATTATTATAGGCAGAATTAGGACGAAATGAGCAGTTGTATAGAGCCTGGCTAAGCTACAATTTTTGGAGCAAAGGGAATTCATAGGAAAGCCCTTTGCTTTTTTTAAGTAAAGACTATATGCTCCGATTTATTTAACCCCACCTCCTGCTTTGTGATTTACCCAGGAATCGGGATCTTTGATCATTAAAAATGGTTATGAATGCAGAAAATGTTATGAATGAACTTGAGTATGGGAGTGAGATCCTTATGTATGGAATCATTATTGTCGACGATGAATTATTTGTCCGCAAGGGATTGATTGAAATGATTGATTGGGAAAGCAGCGGTTTTGAGGTGATAGGTGAGGCAGACAACGGAGAAGACGCTCTGGATCTAATCTGCAAGCTGCAGCCGCATCTTGTCATTACTGATATTCGTATGCCAAGCCTAGACGGAATCGGACTGATCCAAGCCGTAACAGAGGCGCAGCTTGAAACCGAATTTATTATTATCAGCGGGTATAACGACTTCCGGTACGCCCAGCAGGCGGTTCGGTATGGGGTGCTGGATTATGTGCTCAAGCCTATTAATGAGAATGAAATTGTGAAAGCGCTTCATAAATATCGTGACAAGTTTTCTGCACAGAAACAGCTAAAAGAGAGACTTATTACACATGAGGGAGAGAAACTGATTGAGACGCTCATCCGCGGTGAAGCCAAGGACAATGTTCTCGAGGCTTGGGAAAAGCATTGGACGGGGATGGGAGCGAAGGAATTCATGTACGTACTGCTCGAAATCAATAATGTGTTTCCTTGGGGAGACAGGCTCATGCCTCCTAAGGCAGAACTCAAAAAGGCAATTCAGCAATCAGTTCAGCAGCTTTGTTCGGAAACTCCGATTGTGTACGAGCATCGCCGCGCATTCGGATTTATTATACCTGATCTCTATTTAAGCGGACATAATGGAGATGCCCGGAGCTTCATGGCAGATTGTCTGCTCCAGCTCGATAATCTCTTCTCATTAGACATTCAAGCCTATGTGGGCAGAACGGTAAGCTCCTTCATGCTGTTGAAGCATTCTTACGTCAGTGCCAAGGAGACCGTGCAATATAAATACTTCAGACACACCCAGCGAATCTTGCTGCATTCGGACATTGCCGATATGGATCTCAATTATGTCCATATCAGGGACGAGATGTACCGGACAATCATCGAAGCCATTGAAGAGAACAACGAGCATCAGCTTGTTTTGGTTATCGACCGAATGTTTACGGAGTTTGCAGAGAAGGTTGTATCACAGGAAGCTATAAAAGCGGCCACTATTCAATGTGTTCACAGTGTGCTGAATACGGTCAGAAGTATGGAAGGAGATGAAAAGAGGCTGGCAAGTCTTGTGCCGATCATGAACTGGCAGGATCATAATATCACATTTAGCGAGCTTCGGGCATTATTTGAAACCTTTGCGCTGGAGGCTGCCGGGTTCATTCAGAGTCTCTATCAAAGCTATGGAAGTGGCGGGATTTATAAAATTAAGTGTTATGTAGATAAAAACTTTCATGAAAATCTAAATCTGAAGAGTATTGCTAATCAATTTTATATGAATTCTGCCTATCTCGGACAAATATTCAAAAAAAACTATGGTATGTATTTCAACGACTACTTGCTCCAGCTGCGTATTACTGAGGCGAAGAAGCTTCTAAGACAGACCGACTTGCGGATTTATGAAATTGCCGAACAGGTGGGCTTTAAAAATGCTGATTATTTCGTGACTCAATTTGAAAAGCTGGGACAGATGACCCCTACGGAATATAGAAATCGGATCGGCAAGCGCTAAAGCGAGGAGGGGGAAGGGGAATCTATGAATCTACTGAATAATATCCGGCTGCGAAACAAAATGTTTCTGGTATATTTTCTTGGTGTCATTGCTCCTATCATTCTGACGAATGCGATTTTTTATAATATTATTACCGAGAATGTAAAAGAACAAAGAATCAATGATATTGACCGTGCCGTGGAGCAAATTAAAAATGAATTCCAGTTAATGGTTGACCAAGGTGTAGGGTTGTCTTCCTTTTTTTATGCGGATTACAAAACCAATGAAGTGTTAAACATGAATTTCACGCATACGGAAGACTATGTAGAAGCCTATGATCTCTATTTAAGATCCATTCTGAACAATTACTCCCCGTTCTCTTCTTCTCTGCAAAACAAAACGATATATGTAGACAATCCCACGCTTTTGAATTCAGGAAATATCGGCATATTATCCGATGAGGTTCGTGAAGAAGCATGGTATAAGCTTTGGCTGAAGGATGCGTCACCACAGCCTGTATTTGTTCGCATCGAAGACCCGGAGGGCCAGTTTCAATCTTTTTCGCTGCTGCGGAGAATGGATTATTTTGCGGATCGAATGGACAAGGAAAAGCTGATCAAACTCGACTTCAAGACGATTGATATCACAGAAGTTTTTTCTAATTTGAATGTGAAGGGAGATATGTACCTGCTAGGTCCAGGAGACCAGATAGAATACACAACCAACCCGGCAATTGACTGGCAGGCTAATACCAAGCATCTGTACAGCTCCTTAAAATCAGATAATATCATTCAATTTGAAAAAGGATATGGCAGCATCAGTTATCTGCGCGGCTGGAAGATCGTGGGTACCATCAATGAGCATGAGATTATTAAGGAGGAGCTGAAGTCCCGCTATTTCATTCTTTGGTCCGGTTGCGTAATGATGATTTTTCCTACTGTAATTATCTTATTTATTACTAGATCCATTAACGTACGGATTATCGAAATCCTGAAGCATATGAAGAAAGTCAAAACACAGAACTTCCAGATGATCATGTATGGGGAAGCCCGTGATGAAATCGGTCAGCTGACGCTCGAATTCAACAATATGATTATGCAGATTAAGACATTAATTAACGATGTGTATATCACAGCCATCCAGAAAAAATCACTTGAGCTGGAACGGCGGAAGGCACAGCTGAACGCTCTTCAAAGTCAGATTAATCCCCATTTCCTGTTCAATGCGCTGGAAACGATACGGATGCGCAGTCTGCTTAAGCATGAGAAGGAGACAGCCAAAATGATTCAAAGTATGGCGATGATTCTACGCAGCTCTTTAACCTGGAATAAGGAATGGGTAACGGTGGAGGAGGAATTGGGTTTTATCATGTGCTTTTTAGAAATACAGAAATACCGTTTTGAAGACAAGCTGAAATACCAGGTCGATGTAGAGCCTGAGGCCCGTGCTTGTGTAGTCCCTAAAATGGTGTTTCTGCCCTTTGTGGAGAATGCCAGCATTCATGGGATTGAACCGCTGAAAAAAGGCGGGGGAATTGATATCCGGATTGGGATTGAGGAGGATTTTGTCGTTTTTTCGGTCAAGGACAATGGAATTGGCATGAACGGGGAACAGGTCAGCAGGCTGTATGATTACCTCAAGTCGGAGGAGATTATTGGTGACCGGATTGGGATACAGAATGTCATCTACAGGGGCAAAATGCTTTATGGCGACCGAATGGTATTTGAAGTACACAGCGGGCCTGGTGAAGGAACGCGGATTGTGCTGAAAATTCCATCGAATCCATAGTTTTCAAAGAATAAACCATAATTTAATGGGTAACGATGGGATGAAAACGCTTTTATACTAAGGGAGTAGCACACCATTCATATAAAAGGGGGAGTAAAAGCAATGAGCAAAACCAGAAGAATGTGGCTTCTCTGTCTAACAGCCGTTTTATCGTTATCTATGATTACAGCTTGCTCTGGCAACAATAATAGCAAGGGGAGTACAGGAACGGCGGAGCCGAGTGGTAGTGCGACTGCCGAAGCAAAGCAGGATAAAGTCACATTTAAAATTTTCAACGGGGTAGCCGGCTCGAAGGATGGTAATACCAATCAAACTACAATCGGTAAGCTCCTTGAGGATCAAACCGGTGTGAATTTCAAGCTGGAGTTTGTAGTTGGGGATTTAAATACAAAGATTGGAACGATGATTGCCGCTAACGATTATCCAGATGTGCTAATCCCGGATGCAGCAATAGAAGAAGTACTGAATGCAGGTGCTTTTATACCGCTCGATGATCTCATTGAGCAATACGGACCGAATATCAAGCGGGTTTATGGAAAATCACTGAATCAAATGAAATCTAAAGATGGAAAAATCTATTTCCTCCCTATTGCCGCGCAGGTGAACGATTTTATTCCTGAGCCGGAAGCAGGAGCGGCTTTCTGGGTGCAGCGTCGTGTGCTGGAGGAAGCTGGATATCCCAAGATCAAAACGTTGGATCAATACGTCGAGCTGATCACGAATTACCGGGATAAGCATAAGGACGAAAATCTGACAGGATTAGTGTCACTTACACATGACTGGAGATTTTTTGCAACCTCTAATCCGCCTATGCACCTTATGGGCTATCCGAATGACGGAAACGTGACGGTAGATACCAACACTTGGGAAGCAAAAACGTATGCAGGTTCTGACGCCACCAAGAAGTGGCTGAAACAATTAAATACTCTCAATGCAAACGGACTTTTTGATAAAGCATCCTTTGTTGACAACTACGACCAGTATATCGCCAAATTAACTTCTCATAAGGTACTCGGCTTTTTCGATTACCGCTGGCAGGTAGACAATGCGCTTAATGTCCTGAAGGATGCGGCAAGAAAAGATCCTTCCTTGGACGGATATAATTACTTCCCGCTGCCGATTACCTTTGATGAAAATACCCCAGATGCTTATCTCGATCCTCCAGGCGGACTGGTAACCAACCGCGGAATCGGGATTACGGTCAGCGCCAAGGATCCGGTCCGAATCATTCAGTACTTTGACAATATGCTGACGGAAGAGAATCAGACACTGTTGTCATGGGGAATCAAGGGCGAAACCTATGAAGTAAATGAAGAAGGCCGCTACTATCGTACTCAAGAGCAAATTGACAAAATTGATGAGCCGTTCAGAGAAAGCTTTGGCTTCAAATATTACAGCTGGAACTGGCCAATGTATAATGCTACCTCTACACTTGCTGACGGCAATGCCCGAAATGTTGCCAGCCAGCCAGAGGTTTTCCAAATGACACTGACGGAGAAGGATAAACTCATTCTGGAGAAATATGGTGTTCAAACCTATAGCCAGTTGTATGCTGAGCAGGTCAGCCGTCCTTACTTCCCTGCGTGGGGATTTGCCAAGGAGCAAAATTCACCGGAACAGCTGTGGGAAGCAAGCAAGGATGAAATGACGAAGAAGTACTTCCCGAAAATGGTAATGGCAACTCCCGATAAGTTTGATGCCATATGGGAGGAGTATATGAAGGAGTTCGGTAAGCTAGACACTGCTGGCTATGAAAAATGGACAACGGAGCAAGTAAAGCTGAAGGTTGAGATGGCGAACCAGTAATCCTGTTTATGAGAAAGGCCGGACCGCATCGGTTGAGGCTGGCCTTTCTCAATGTTTGCTTTACCCGTATGGTTTTGGAAGGAGAGAATAAAGGTGGACAAAAATACGGTATTGGCCATGTCGCAGTCAAAGGCAAACAAACACTCGAGCCGAATCAGTGTTTTCTTTCAAAAGCTGTTTCAACAGCGTGCCCTCGCTGTCATGTCCGTTCCCTTTTTAATATGGCTAATTATATTTAAATATTTACCGCTATGGGGCTGGACCATCGCTTTCCAGGATTATAAGCCGGCTAAGAAATTTATGGATCAAGCCTGGATTGGGTTCGAGCATTTCAAATTTTTGTTCGGGGATGATCGGTTTCTCAGGGTTCTTCGCAATACGCTGGCGATGAGCTCGATTAATCTAATTTTTGGCTTCGTTACAGCGATTACACTTGCTTTGCTGCTTAATGAAATACGCAATATTGCCTTTAAACGTCTAGTTCAGACCGTCAGCTATTTACCCCACTTTATATCCTGGGTGGTAGCCGCGAGTATTATCCAAACGACTTTGTCGCCGGATGGAACGATCAACCAATTATTGGTAGGGTTAGGCTTTATTGATCGCGGTAGTGAGATATTATTCTTAGGCATTCCTGAGTATTTCTGGACCATATTCGGAGCCAGCTCTATCTGGAAAGACATAGGATGGAATACCATTGTGTATCTGGCGGCGATGACCACGATTGATCCTACACAATATGAAGCTGCAGAGATTGACGGTGCGAACCGTTTCAAAAAGATGATCTACATTACACTGCCTGGTATTAAATCTGTTGTGATCATACTGCTAATTATGAATATCGGATATCTGCTGGAGTCGGGATTCGAACCACAATATTTGCTAGGCAATGGCATGAATGTGGACTATTCCGAAAACATCGATATTTTCGTGTTGAAATACGGGATTGCCCAGAGTAATTTCTCTCTTTCCATTGCAGCAGGCATGTTCAAGACCGTGGTCAGCTTCATTCTCTTGTTCATAGCGAATAACGCTGCGAAACGCATGGGCGAAGCCAGGCTGTATTAGAAAAGGAGGAGCACGAATGGAAACCGTAGCTGCCAAAAAGAATAAACGGAACAAGCATCAAATGAACTCTTCCATCGGTGACCGCTTGTTCATCATTTGCAACTACAGCTTTATGATTTTTTTGATGATCATTACTCTCTACCCTTTTTTGAATGTACTTGCGGTTTCTCTCAACAGTGCACAGGATTCAATAAAAGGCGGAATATACCTGCTGCCAAGAGAGTGGACACTCGCTAACTATAGCTACATTTTTAGAGAGGCGACCATTTTTCATGCGACTTTCATATCCGTCCTGCGCACAGTCATAGGAACCGTCGTCACAGTCTTCTGCTCAGCCATGGTGGCTTTTACGCTTAGCAGACAGGAATATGTGCTGCGCAAATTCATCACCGTGGCCTTCATTATGACCATGTATTTTAACGGAGGATTGATTCCTAATTATCTCCTAATGAGAGATATGGGGCTGGTGGGCAGCTTCTGGGTGTATATTCTTCCAGGTATCATTGGCGTTTTCAACCTGATCATTATCCGTTCCTTTATTGAGAATCTTCCGGAAAGTATTCTTGAGTCGGCAAAAATTGACGGTGCAGGAGATTACAGAACCTTTTTCAGTATTATTTTGCCGCTAACGGTGCCCGTGCTTGCAACGGTAGCTTTATTTTCCGGGGTATACCAATGGAATATGTGGTTTGACGTATTTCTTTATAATTCATCAGACAGCAATTTAAGCACCTTGCAATATGAACTGCAGAAAATTTTGCAAAACTCCAATACGACCACCGGAACATCCAGCATGGATGGAATGATTCAAGGGGCCACCGGAGGACAGCAAAATATGGTTACGCCTATGGCAGTTCGTGCTACGATGACGATTGTTGCCTCGGTGCCGATTATTATGGTGTATCCGTTCCTGCAGAAATATTTTGTTAAAGGCATGATGGTAGGCGGAGTAAAAGGGTAAGTACGAGCTTATATTCAGAGAGGAGCGAATGCATGTTAAGAGAAGTGCATGTTGAGAATGGTATCGTTCAAGGTCTGCCCGCGGCTGATCCGCGTATTACCAGCTTCAAGGGAATTCCGTTTGCAGCCCCGCCTGTTGGAGAGAACCGCTGGCGTGCTCCTCAGCCTGTGCAAAGCTGGGATGGGAAACGGAAAGCGTATGATTTTGCCCCCATTTCAATGCAAGCACCGACCGTCATTGATATCAATAATATTTATTCCCGGGAATGGGCAGTTGATCCAAACCTTCCGATGGACGAAGACTGTCTTTACCTTAATGTGTGGACACCTGCCAAACAGACCGATGAGAAGCTTCCTGTTTTTGTATGGTATTTTGGCGGAGGATACCAGGTCGGACATACGGCTGAAATGGAGTTTGACGGCGAACGTATTGCCCGCAGAGGGATTGTCGTCGTGACCGTGAATTACCGCTTGAATGCCTTTGGCTTTCTAAGCCATCCTGAAATTACTGCCGAATCGCCCGATGCTCCCGCGAATTTTGGACATCTTGATCAGCAGGCGGGTACGCAGTGGGTGAAACGAAACATTGCTGCTTTTGGCGGAGATCCTGATCAAATCACAATAGGGGGACAGTCAGCTGGCGGCGGCAGTGTGCTGAGCCAGCTGACCTCGCCGCAAAATGAGGGGCTGTTCCAGCGGGCCGTGATTATGAGCGGTGTCTTTACTCCGCTCTACCCAAACAACCCAGTGCCTCCAAGAAACCGATCCCTTAAGGCGGCTGAGGAGGATGGAGCGTCCTTCTTTGAATTTATAGGTGTGTCGACACTGGAAGAGGCTCGCAAACTGGATGCCGTATATATTCGCGATAAAATGCTGGATTATGGGGGATTATGGGGAACAGTTGTGGATCAAGTGTACTGTAAAGGCAATCCCTATGAGCTTTTTCTGAAGGGGCAGCAACATAAGGTACCGATTATGCTGGGAAATACCGCCTCCGAATTTTTTAGCGTACCCGCTGTCAGCAGCGTGGATGAATTCAGAGCTATGGCTGTTGAAATGTTCGGCGAGGAAGCGAAGGAATACCTTGAGCTATTTGCTGATCATTCAGAAAATCTGAAGGAAATGATAAGTCAGGCTTCCGTTAACCATATTGAATACGCGGCTCGTGTTTCCGTTAAGGCCAACAGTGATTCCGGCAGCGGCGTCCCTATGTACTATTACACTTTTGATGCCGACATTCCAGGCTGGGACAATCCGGGAACCTTTCATTCGGTGGATCTGTGGTTTCACTTCGAGACACTGGCCAAATGCTGGCGGCCCTTTGTGGGCAAGCATTATGATCTTGCCCGTCAGATGTGCAATTATCTTGCCTATTTCATTGGCACGGGAGATCCAAATGGTAAAGATTCCACCGGAGAGGATATGCCTCTATGGAAACCGTGTACAGCGGAAGCACCTTACGGCATGAAATTTGCGGAAAAGGCGGAGTTTGTGGAGGAGCTTCCGGGTGAGGTTATGCAATTTCTGGTCAGGCAATATTTCAAGCGTTAAGCAAGAGCCATTTTTCGGTTTTGCACCTTGCTCTGAAATCCGATCTTTAGTAAAAAAGCTGGCGCTTGATATCCAAGGCACCAGCTTTTTTGCTGAGAAAACATATTCAATTCATGTTTCTTGGTTTCTTACTCGATCAAACAAAAATCGGCTGGCTAATTAATTTGAACCAACTGCCATTGCTGATTCAGATCGCCGCGGTATAAATTTTGTTGGATCTTCGCACCATTTGCCGTGGAGGATCCCAGAACTTCAACTGCTTTGTTGCTATTCACATTAAGCATGCTCCAGTATCCGTTACTCAGCTTGATTAATCGAAACTGTTGTGCTGTATTGGAGAGATCCTGCATAAGCTGAATCGCTTCCCCGTTGTTTTTCGTTCCGTTACGAACATCCATGACTTTATTGTCAGATGAGCTCACGCTCCGCAACTTGTAATAGTTGTTATAGGTTCCTTGATCCGTAACGACCCAGCGCTGCGCCGTCGTGTTATTGTCCGTCGACTGTTGAAGCTGCAGGGCGTTCGTATTTTGCCCGCCCGGCACCTCGAGTGTTTTCCCCGATGCACGGTTCACAAGCTTGTACGTGGCACCATTCGTCACTCCATTCCAAACACCATTCCAAGGATTGAACTGGGCGCGTTCATAATACCATTCAAAAATAAAACGGGCCATCCCATCGCGGGCTGTATTGCCATCATACAGCAAACCAGCTGTCGGGTCTGCGAACGAGCTTCTTGTGCCGGAATTCAGCAAAAATCCGTTCATATGGACGGCAATGCTCACATTTCCTGCTGCTGTGAAGATCGCTTTCGTATTTTTGCCGAATCCCTCGTTTGAACCGTTAAACAGCTCCCAATAGGAGGAGTCTCCGGGTTGTGTCTTAAACCAGGTGGTTTCCGTAATATTGATTGGATAATTATCAGCGCAAGGCTTAATATTGGTATCCCACTGCTGCTGTAAAGGCGCATAATTGTCATTGGCGCCATAGCCTGGATACCAATGGACCGAATAACCAACATTGTTCAGTGGATCCGTCAGTGGATACGCTGCGCATAACTGATAGTATTGATCCCAGCCGAGCCCAGCCGCCCAGACAACGTTATCTGCGCCTTTACTGCGGATTGTAGAAATCATTGAGTTTTGGAAATTTTTGAGCGAGTTCCAGTGAGCAACGAAATTGGACTGGGAAGGATGTCCGCCCCAAACACCGTTAACATCGGATAATACAGGCTCATTGATTAGCTCGAACATGACGTTATCCGCGCTCTTAATGCCGGGCTGGTCAGCTAGGTAGCCCCAGATCTGATTGAATTTAGCAAGGTTGTCGGGCGTTGTCGCTTGGTTGTTATTCAACGTGTAATCCAGACCGAGTGTAACATATAGGCCTTTGGTTTTAGCATAGTTGATATAAGGAATGATTACGTTCTGGGTGACGGCCTGCAAACCAGCAAAGTTATAGGTGCCCGCTGCAACGTCTCCCATGTCTTCCCGGTCTATGAATAGACGGACCTGATTCATATACCATCCATGGTTGTTGCCGTATTTGGCGGAAGTGCTCGTAAAGGTATCTGTAATATCCTTCAAATATGCCAGAATAGCAGCATGCCGATTCCCGCCGTTCTGATTCAGATAGTAGTTGCTGTTCTGGTAGGTCCAGTAGGCACCGGAAGGCTGATGCCACCCGCTAAGCAATACGGGCTGACCGTCAGTGTTTACCAACTGGTTACCATTAACATGAAGCTTGGACATTGGCATGCCAACCCAGGCTTCTGCCGGATTTCCGCTTAGCAGCATCGGTGACATCAATAGTGCGAGAAGCAGCATAATCTTGACTCCTAAACTAACTTTCTTCTTACTCATTCGATACATCTCCCTTATTTTTTTGATTTATGTGAATCATGGTAGTAATTAGGTAGGGTGGAGCGGCCAATACCTTTCTCTTTGGGGGCGTGTTTTCCAATGGAACTAAATGTATGCGCTTGCAAAATGAGTTTACTACTAGACAATGGTCGACGGCAACCTGTCGAATTATGGGGTATGCCCTGCTTAACTCTACTTTGAGGGGGTGAGAAAGAAGTATGAATCGACAGGTTGTTAGTAATGAATGGAAGTACTACACTGTTGGCAGTGAAGTACTTCCATTAAGGAAAGGAAGATAATGAACATGGCTAAATATCATTTAATATTGAATAACGCACCAGCAGGGTATGACCAATATGGGGAAACAATCGCCCGCGGGAAAATAGACACGGTTGAATATTTCTCAAGAACGGTAGGTACCTCACGCAAAATGATGATTTACACCCCACCCGGATATACAGAGAATCAAAGGTATAACGTACTTTATCTATTGCACGGTATCGGTGGGGACGAAACGGAATGGCACCATCATGGCAATCCGCAAGTTATTCTTGATAATTTGTATGCAGCGCGCAAGCTTGCGCCGATGATCGTCGTCATGCCAAACGGTCGGGCAATGCCCAATGATCGAGCGGAGGGAAATCTATTCGATACCGACAAGCTGAAGGCTTTCGAGGATTTTGAATATGATTTGTTACATGAAATCATTCCATTTATAGAATCAAACTATTCGGTTCTGGCCGAAAGAGAGAATCGTGCACTTGCCGGTTTATCTATGGGCGGAGGGCAATCGCTCAATATCGGGTTGGGGAATCTCGACCATTTTGCATGGATTGGCGGTTTCTCTTCTGCTCCTAATACAAAGGCACCTGAACGGCTAGTACCTAATCCTGAGGCAACAACCTCGAAACTTAAGCTGCTCTGGCTTTCATGCGGAGTGCTGGATAATCTTAAACATGTCAGCGACCAGACACATGCTTATTTGTCCCAGTATAATGTGCCTCACATTTGGTACGAGGAGAGCGGAGGCCACGATTGGCCAGTATGGAAAAATGATTTGTATCATTTTTCTCAGCTCATTTTTCAAAAATTTCAAGTTTAAGCTGACAGTCGTCATAACCTGGACGTCCAATTGGTGGGAACAAGCACCTTCTCCGACAACGGTACAAGAAGCTTTGGATCGGATCGAAGCAAAGTTTCCGCCAATTTATAGTACGTGGCTTGGCAGTCGATCAGAGGATCACTGCCTTTTTTATTGGAATAAAGATATAGAAGAGAGATGGAATAATACAAATTCGGTTAGGCTGTGAAATGAAGCTTAAGCTCAGAAATACAGAAACAATGTGTATATTGCGGGATTTATAAAAGCGATCATTCAAACGAAGGATATGAATACAGGCTTATTTAATCATTTATATTGGGAGAACACTCTATATTAATAATAATGAATAGAAAAAGTAACTTTTGAATAAAAGAGGTCATCTGCGATAGAGAGAACCTAGATCTTCCTCCACTATAATAAATCTATCCTGTTAATTAGAGTGAGGTTAAAGACTATGGCTATTCCATCCCCTGTAAATTCTTTGTCTAAGCAAACGCATTCACAGCGACAGAGGGGCATCACCCTTCTGCTGCGAAATATTGTGAAACATCGAGTGCTGCTGCTTATGCTGCTGCCGACAAGCCTTATTTTTTTTGTTAACTGCTATATCCCGATGTTTGGGGTGTTCATTGCTTTCAAGAATATTAACTATATTGATGGAATTATGGGCAGCCCTTGGACGGGGCTGGACAATTTCCGATTCCTCTTCGCGACCTCAGATGCATGGCGAGTAACCATTAATACGGTTTCCTACAATGTTGCCTTTATTGTATCCGGGCTAATTCTCTCGGTTGCAGTCGCTATTGCCGTTAATGAAGTACGTGCCAAGCTTGCTTCGCGAGTCTATCAGACCATTATGATCATGCCGAATTTCTTGTCTATGGTCGTTGTCAGCTATATCGTGTACGCTTTTCTGCATCCGGAATACGGCTTTTTGGTGAAATATATTTTGCCCTTGTTCGGCTACTCTTCCGTCAATGCTTATATGCACCCTCAGGCATGGCCTTATATTTTATGGATAACGAAAATGTGGCACTCTGTTGGTATAGGCAGCGTCATCTATCTGGCGGCAATAACCGGGATCAGTGAGGAGTTGTATGAAGCTGCGAAAATGGATGGCGCTAGCAAATGGCAGCAGATCACTCGAATCACGATTCCGCTCCTTACTCCTGTGATGGTCATCCTGACGATTCTGAATTTAGGAGGCATTTTCCGCTCTGATTTTGGCTTGTTCTATCACGTTACGCTGGACTCTGGCGCGTTGCGTTCTACGACAGATGTCATTGATACTTATGTTTACAGAGGCTTGATTCAGCTCAATGATTTGGGAATGTCCTCTGCGGCGAATTTTTACCAATCGGTTGTTGGATTTTTCCTTGTCATTGGAGCCAATAGTCTGGCTCGAAAACTTAATCGCGATACAGCACTTTTCTAGAACGGAGAATCGAAATGAACTCAAAAGCAAGCGTTAAAACGTCCCAGAAGGACTCCAAGCTAGCCGAGGCTATACTTCACATTATATTCATCGCTTTTAGTCTCGCATGTATTATGCCTATCGTGCTGATTGTCGCTATTTCGTTTTCAGAAGAAAAACAGCTAACGTTACAAGGCTACAAGTTCTGGCCTGACAAACTGGATGTATCCGCCTATCAGTATCTATTTACCAATTCCACAACACTCGTAAAAGCCTATGGGGTTAGCCTTAGCGTTACCATCATTGGAACGATAATTGCAGTATTATTAATTGCCTTATACGCCTATCCCATTTTCCGCAAGGATTTCCCTTTCAAAAAAGCATTTAATTTTTATCTTCTGATTACGATGCTTTTCTCAGGAGGGCTGGTTCCGTTCTATCTGCTATACGTCAACTTTTTGGAGCTGAAGGACTCGTTCGCCGCGCTCATTCTTCCTGGCCTTTCGAACGCGTTTTATATCTTCATTACTCGTACCTTCTTTCAGCAGACCATTCCGGAAGAGATGATTGAATCGGGTAAATTAGACGGAGCATCGGAGTGGCGAATTTTCTTCCAGCTGGTTCTTCCTATTTCTCTTCCAGTCCTCGCAACTGTGGGTTTGTTCACGACGCTGATGTATTGGAACGATTGGTTCAATTCTATGTTATTCATTAATGATACTGATAAATTTTCCTTGCAGTATGTCATGATTCAAATGATTCGCCAAGCGGAGTTTTTTAAAAATCAATTGGCGGGAAGCGGCGTAGCTCTTATGGTGCAAGAAGCGGTTCCAACGGAAAGTCTTCGCATGGCGATGGTAGTCGTCTCTATTGGTCCTATTCTATTCGTCTATCCGTTCTTCCAGAAGTATTTCACCAAGGGACTTACCATCGGAGCTATTAAAGGTTGATTCGTCTAACTCTAGCTAAACGGCTGGTTAGAATATATGATTATATGAATAGGGGAGGCAACAAAATGAAGAAAGTGAAAGGGTACGGTATTGCGCTTGCTTGGTTAACTGTGACCATGCTGGCAATCTCCGGCTGCAGCAGCAATTCAGGCTCAACTGGTTCGCCTAGTGTAGAACCGGCGTCAACCAGCAAGTCATCCGGAGACAGCGAATCCGGCAATCCCGACATCTCGAAGTACCGCAAGCTCAAAGTGTATACCGTAGGTAATTTCCCTCAGAACGACTCGAAGGAAGTTATAGCAGAAATCAACAAATATTTGAAAGAGAAAATTAATGCCGAGATCGACTTTCAAGGACTTCCCTGGTCTACCTGGTCGGAAAAGATGGCGCTAGCCTACCAATCCGGTGAACAAGTAGACTTGACCTTTGCTCCGAACTGGGCTGATTTTGCTAACAATGTATCGAAGGGTGCTTTCCTCCCGCTCGATGATCTGTTAGCCCAATACGGACAAGGAATTACAGAGACGCTGGATCCCCGTTTTCTTGACGGCGGCAAAGTAGATGATAAAATCTATGCCATTCCAACGAATAAAGAAATTGGTGAAAGCCATACGATTATGTTTAGGAAGGATCTAGTAGATAAATATGGATTTGATGTCGACTCGATCAATACGCTAGAGGATTTGGAGCCATGGCTTCAAACGATTAAGGATAAAGAGCCTGGCATAGCTCCAATCTGGCTCTCTGGCAGCGGCTCCGATACACTTGGTTATTTCGACAAAACAAAGCCGAGTGTGGAGGAAAACTTTCGTTACGAGCTCGTAGCGGGTGCGCCTGCCGGAATCGTGCTGGACACGAAAACAGACAAGATGATCATCAGCTCTATGGAGTCCGATATGGCTATTTATCGAATGAGACTCTACAGTGACTGGTTTAAAAAGGGGTACATTAATCAAGATGCTGCAACAACCAAAACGAGTGCCGAAGACGCGCTGAAGGCCGGGAAAACGTGGATGAAGTTTGGGTCCGATAAACCGGATTCCGACAAAGAGGATTCCATCGCTACGGGTATTGAGCTCGTCAAGCTTAAAGGGAACGATCCCGAGATTAGCACAGCTAGCGTTAGCAACTCCATGATGGCAATAGGGCGTACATCCATCGATCCGGAGCGGACAATGATGCTGCTGAATCTTTTGCATACCGATAAGAAACTAATTAATCTGATTGACTTCGGTGTGGAAAACCGGCAATATGTCAAGGTAGAAGGTACGGATAATTTCATTAAGCTGCCGGATGGCGTGGCTACCCGTACGGATACGGGATGGGCTCCGGGCATCGAGTGGATGTTTGGCAATCAGACACTCACTTATTTGTGGGAAGGAGAAAGCGCTGACAAATGGGAGAAGTTCAAGGCTTATAATGAGAAATCCCATAAGGTGAAGTCATTCGGCTTTAACTTTAATACGGTACCCGTCAAAACGGAAGTGTCCGTCGTCAGCAATATTATTAAGGAATATCGCCCATTGCTTGAAACGGGAAGCTTGGACGCAGACAAGGTATTGGCTGAATACAACGAAAAGTTACAAGCCAACGGTATCGAGAACATCCGCGCCGAAGTTCAAAAGCAGTACGATGAATGGAAAGCGAAGCAAAAATAAGCAGGCAAAGGGGGAGACTGATGAGGTCTTTCCCCTTTTGTGCCTCACAGGCGTTAATAGGATAGGAAAAGGAGAGAAACTGTGAAATTATCTTTACAATTTAAAGTAAGCGCTCTCGTTCTGCTTCTAGTGACGCCTATTTTTCTTTTTTTATACTACACTAATATTTATTCTACAAACATTGTTCGGGAGAAAGTCGCAAAATCTGCATCGGATACACTGACCCTTCACTTAGGTGCTCTTGATGAATTGCTAGAGCAGACGAGCACTTATTTACTTCGCACATCAAACGAGAGCATGCTGCTGGAGCTATACTCGGAAAGTGATCCGGAAAGTGTTAATTATTATTTATCTATACGCAAATTAATGGATCAATGGTATAGCGATGTCAGCTACTACTCCAGTATTCGCAGCGTGTTTGTGTATCACCTTGATAGGGATGAACTCTTCCTCAGCAGCCAAAAAGAGTATTACAAGGAGAAGGACGCCATTCGATCCGGACTGTCTTCCCAGCTGAAGTCCTTCAAGCTTCCGACTTCCTTGAAGTGGGAAATCGTTACCGTCGGAGGTGAGCCGGTCTTGTTTAAGGTACTGCCTGATAAAAGTGGGAGGCTGCTCATCGGTGTACTAGTCAGCATTGACTCATTAGCACAGCCTTTAACCCAATTGGAGTCTGTGAGTAGCGACGAAAAGATCGGCATTATATCCAAAGATGGCAATCTGCTATGGGGGCAATTCTCGAAGGAGGATCTTGCTTTGCTCCGCAGTAAGTTGAATGATCAATCGAATCATGCTAGTGCATCCTTGCGCCTCAATGATGGGAGCAGCTATTTGTTTGTAGACAAACCGTCCAATTTCTCGGATCTCAACGTATTCATTCTATTGGATGAAGAATCACTTTTGGATGAGCTGCCCATGTTCCAACGCGTGATTAAAGCGATTCCTATCGCGGTTGTTGTCATATTGGTTATTATGTTCTTTCTACTAAACCGGCTCGTGTTTAAGCCTATTCAACAGTTGACCAGCGGGATGCGCATACTTGGAAAGGGACAATTGGATTACCGTCTTAAGGAAGGGAAATCGAAGGAGTTCCAGTTGATTACAGAGCAGTTCAATCGGATGGCCGAACAAATCGGTAATCTTAAAATCGATGTATATGAAGAGAAAATGAAAGTGCAGCAAGCAGAACTTAAGCATCTTCAAGCTCAGATAAACCCGCATTTTTTCTTGAACTCTTTGAATATTGTCTTTCATCTTGTAGAGCTTCAGAAGTATTCGCTGATTAAGAAAATGATTGCCCATCTCGTTTCCTATTTCAGATTCATTATGAGCACTAACGATACGTGGATTACGCTTACTAGTGAATTGAATCATATTCGAAATTATATGGAAATACAGATGGTTATGTACCCAGGCAAGCTTAGCTTTCAGGATAGATTCCCGAAGGAGCTAGAGAATGCGCTCATACCACCCTTGCTTGTGCAGCCGTTCGTGGAGAATGCGATTAAGCATGGATTTATTAATAACACAAAACCATTTAGAGTCAACATTACGATAAATGAAGAAGTCGGCAAAGATGACGCTCTGTGGATGGTCATCCAAATCAGCGACTCTGGTCCGGGCTTCTCTGAGCTGCAGCTCGAAAGGCTTAACCTAGGATTGTATGAAAAAGATCCGACAGACCGCCAATTAGGGATATGGAATGTACGCCGACGCTTGAGTATGTTCTATAATGAACAGGCGAGTATCACCTTTTGCAATGATCCTCAGGGCGGTGGAGTTATAAAAATAATGTTGCCTATACATAGGGGGCTGTGATCTTACATATGTACCGGATATTGATCGTCGATGACCAATATTTTGCCTTGCTTGGTTTGCAACAAGGCGTGAATTGGAACGAATTAGGTATTGCCGATGTCAATCTGGCGGAAAATGTAGAACAAGCAGTGGAGTGCCTGGAGCGCCATCCTGTAGATTTGCTTATTTGTGATATTGAGATGCCAGGGAGGAGCGGGCTGGAATTATTGGTCTGGGTATCGCAGCACTCACCGGACACACTAACGATTATGCTGACTTGCCATGCTGATTTTGAGTATGCACAGCATGCCATCCAGCATGGGGCGTTCCATTATTTGTTGAAGCCTGTTGATTACGAGCAATTGAAACAGGTGGCCAGCGAAGCTATCGCAGAAGTCGCCAGGAAGAAAGAGCAGCATAAGTTTGAAATGCTTATACAAGACTATCGAACAAAATGGGAGCATCAGCTGCCTATATTAGTGGAACGCTTCTGGCAAGACATCCTTAGCCAGCGCACATCCCTTCTCCCGGAATCATTGCAAAGATCTACGGAAACTTGCGGCCTGGACTTCAAAAAGGATGATCGTTATATACTAGTTCTGTTAGGCCTGGAACAATGGAAGGAAAATTTAAGCGCTCGTGATGAGGCTATTATGGAGTACGCCCTTCGCAATTTGGCTGGAGAGCTGCTCCTGAGAGGGCTAGAGGGCGTCGTACTTCAGGATCATGTAGGTCTCAATTTGGCGATTGTATATGTGAGAGACGAAGAGGTTCTTGTTGGTAACGTACTGGGTTACAATTGTCGGCAGTTCCTGAATGAGTGCAAACGGATTCTTCATTGTTCCTTGTCGATTTATATCAGCCCGACGGTATTCCTGCCGGAGATCGTTAGCGCTTATGCTCACGTGACAGAAAGAGAGCAAAGCAACCTAAACAGCTCACAGCAAGTTTTCACTCCGGCCTATCCGCCTTCCGCTAGGCTGTTGAATCAGATACCGGTAGTTGCTCCAATGAACTTGTTTGCAGAGTGGGCGACCATTCTAGAACTCGGCGAGCTTGATGAGCTGGATAGCCGTGTTAAGCAATGGTTCTGTAGCAGTGAGGCGATCACATGGACGAATGAATCGCATCGACAATTCATTCATGGCATTCTTTTTATAGTTCATACCATTCTGGCCAAGAAAGGTTTGTCTATGCACGAGTCAGTGGAATTAAAGCAATTATTGGATAAGGAAAGTTACCCAAAACACTCGGTAGGTTTGCAAAATTGGACGAGAGGGATTCTAGGGGTGACCGTATTACTTCTTAGGACAAGCAAGAATGTTTCCTCTACCGTCGTCACCAAGATCAGACATTACATTCGTTCACGCTTGAATCAGGAAATCAATCGCGAAGAACTGGCCGCCCATGTCTATCTAAACCCGGCGTATTTATCCAGATTATTCAAGAAGGAGACCGGATTATCCTTGTCGGACGCTATTATTCAGGAACGAATACAGGAGGCCAAACGATTGCTGGAAGAAACCGAATACAAGATTACCGATATTGCGGAGAATGTAGGGTATACCAGCTTGGGAAGCTTCTCTAACTTATTCAAAAGAGTTGTCGGCGTAACGCCGCAGCTCTATCGGGCCCGGAAAAAAACGAATAATTAATATTGTCAACCGTGTGAAAGTAACGCGGGCAATTCGCTTGTGTTACTTTCGAAGGAACCAGTCGTGACCAGGTACTAGATAATATGCAAGCCAAGTTCGACACTGGAACAGTTGATCTACAATATCCATGATCTTAGTGTTACGGCTGTCTCTAAACAAGCTAGACGACATTGTCAATAGTTTGGTACAATATATGAGAACGTTGTTTTAAATTATAAAACGAAAGGAGGAGAATACATTCCATGCCCATCATTCAATCACTCGACCGGGCACTTACTATTCTTGATTTGTTTGATGAGCATAATCGAGTATTGAAAATAACCGAGATCAGTGTCAGGGTCGGCTTGCATAAAAGTACTGTGCATTCCCTGCTTAAGACGCTTCAACATCATCGCTACATTGAACAGGATGAGAACGGGCTGTATCGGCTCGGCATGCGTCTGCTGGAGAAGGGGCAGCTGCTATTGCAGAGCTTTGACATCCGGGAGATCGCAAGAGGACCGATGGATGCACTGTCAGGGAAGACGGGACAGACTGTTCATCTTGTCATCCGGGACGGAGCGGAAGGCGTCTATATTGATAAGGTTGAAGGCAGCAAAGCAGCCATTCGATATTCCCGGATTGGCCGACGTGTACCACTGCACAGCAGCGCAGTCGGCAAGATGCTAGCGGCTTACGTGCCGGAGGCTGAGCTGGAGCGGTTGCTGGAGAAATACGACTATTCCATTCATACGCCACATACGATCTCAAACAAGTCGGACTTCCTGAAAGAGCTGATCTCCTCGCGAAATGCGGGCGTCGCCTACGACCGGGAAGAGAATGAAGCAGGTGTCCGTTGTGCCGCGGCGCCGGTGTATGACCACAGCGGCCACATTACGGCGGCGATCAGCATCTCGACGATGACGTCAACAGTCGGAGATGAGGAATTAGCGGCTTTCGTCCTGCTTTTGCAGGAGACGGCAGAACAGATTTCACGCGGACTCGGCCACCGTCCAAGATAATGCGATTATACGCAAAGATTCTGGGCGGATCTTTTTTATTACAATATAAGAACGCGGTTTTATAATGTAAAACAATTTGATTGGAGGTCATGTCATTATGCGTATATTTCGTTACCTCGAAAACTCGCTTCCCTATTTGGGAGTAAAGACAGAAGACGGAGATTCTTATCGGCTCGATGCGCCGGATCTTATGACACTCGTCGCAAATGCCCGCACCGCTGGATTGACAACCGCTGCTTATGTTGAGACGATGCTCGGAAGTCTCTCGCCGATAGGCGCTCCCGCCGAAACGCTGAACCTGACGACGCCGCTGGACGCACCGGAGGTATGGGCGGCAGGTGTGACCTATCAGCGCAGCCGTGAGGCGCGAAATTATGAGGCGACGGATGGAAGGCTCGATGCGGCCACATTTTACGACAAGGTGTACGAGGCCGAACGGCCGGAGCTGTTTATGAAATCGACAGCAGCTCGTACCGTTGGACCTGGTGAGCCGGTATGCCTAAGAAGCGACTCCTCGTGGCAGGTGCCGGAGGCAGAGCTTGGGCTGGTCTTAGATAGTTCTGGCGTAATCGTCGGCTATACAGCTGGCAATGACATGAGCTGCCGCGACATCGAGGGCGAAAATCCTCTTTACCTGCCGCAGGCGAAAATTTGGAAGCGTTCCTGCTCGATCGGCCCGTTCGTCCGCTTGGCGGAGACGGTCGCTGACCCTTACGCGCTCTCAATTGCCTGCCGCATTTACCGGGACGGAGCGCTGGTCGTTGAAGAAACGGCTCATACCGGCCTGTTAAAGCGCAAACTGGAGGAGCTTGTCGGCTTCTTGAAACGGGATAACGAGCTGTTCGACGGTACGGTTTTGCTGACAGGCACCTGTCTCGTTCCGCCTAACCAGTTTACGTTGGCCTCTGGCGACCGCATCGAAATTGAAATCGAAGGTATAGGGACGCTGGTGAACACGGTAATTAGCACTCATGAGCTGGACATGGCTCCTAATCACGCCTAAGGGGGAAAAAATAATGGTAAACAGCGAATACACGGTGAACCCGGAAATTCCGGCCATAGATAACTATATCGGAGGCGAATGGAAGTCGCCTCTCTCTGGCAGCCGCAAGCCTGGCTGCAATCCGGCCCGCAACAGCGAAATCGTTAGCTTAACGCCCGACTCCGACTGCGACGATCTAGACATTGCGGTCGCATCCGCCGAGGCTGCCCGCCATGCCTGGCGTAAGCAAACCGGTGCTCAGCGCGGCGCCCTGCTGTTCAAGGCGGCTGATCTGCTGGAGAGTCGCTTGGAGGAGATCGGCCTTGCGATGACGCGCGAGATGGGCAAGACGCTTGGCGAGGCGAAGGGGGAGACGGCCCGCGGCGCAGCCATTTTACGCTATTACGCAGGCGAAGGTATGCGTCCGGTCGGTGATGTGATTCCGGCAACAGACGCAGAAGCGTTAATGTTCACGACCCGCGCGCCGCTCGGCGTCGTCGGCGTCATTTCACCCTGGAATTTCCCTGTAGCGATTCCCGTTTGGAAAATAGCGCCTGCACTGGTTTACGGAAACACTGTCGTTTGGAAGCCGGCGGCAGAGACGGCTGTTACCGCCTCGCTGATCATGGCTTGCTTCCATGAAGCTGGCTTTCCAGCCGGCGTTGTGAATATGGTTATTGGCAACGGTGCCGTCATTGGGCAGGGTATCGCCGAGCATCCGGGCATTCACGCCGTAACCTTTACGGGCTCTGACGCGGTCGGCAAGCGTGTCGGCCAGACAGCTCTAGCACGCGGGGCGAAGTATCAGCTGGAGATGGGCGGTAAAAATCCAATTATCATCGCATCCGACGCCGATCTGGACCTCGCGGTTGATGCGACAATCAGCGGAGGGCTTCGCTCAACCGGCCAAAAGTGTACCGCAACAAGCCGCGTTATCGTCGTGCGTGATGTTTACGAGACGTTCAGGTCGAAATTGCTCGACAAGGTGGAAAGGCTAAAGGTGGGCGATGGCTTGAACGCGGAGACGTGGCTTGGCCCATGTGCCAGCCGGAAGCAGTATGAAACCGTGCTGGATTACATTCGCAAGGGCAAGGAGGAAGGCGCGGAGCTTCTCATCGGCGGTGAGCGGCCGGACGATCCGGCACTCGCGGACGGCTACTTCATCACACCGGCCGTGTTCGATCGGGTAATGCCGAAGATGGCCATTGCGCGGGAGGAAATTTTCGGGCCAGTGCTGGCACTGATTGAGGCGCGTGACCTTGATGAGGCGATTGAACTCGCGAACGATACGGAATATGGACTCAGTGCCTCCCTTTATACGAGCAATCTGGGTTATGCACTGAAGTTTATTCAGGAAACGGATGCAGGACTCGTCCGGGTTAACGCCGAGACAGCGGGCGTGGAGCTGCAGGCGCCGTTCGGAGGAATGAAAGGCTCCAGCTCCCATTCTCGCGAGCAGGGACAGGCGGCCATCGAGTTTTACACAGCAGTGAAAACGGTGTTCATGAAGCCTTAACCAGAAGGGGATACGCGCGATGGAGGATCTGTTGAAAAACGTTATGGGACCGGACGGAGCGGATTATTTCGAGGTGACCACACATGCGGCTGGGCCGCCTGGCAAGCTCCCGCTGACCCCGGAGCTTCTTCTGAACGAGCCTAGCGGCAATCTGTTCGGCTGGAGCCAGAACGTCGGCATGGGATGGCAGACGGATCGCTTGCAGGGCAGGGAGGTTCTGATTTTGGGCACGCTTGGTGGTATCCGCAATGAGGACGGCACACCTGCCGCGCTTGGCTACCACACCGGCCACTGGGAGATCGGCCTGTTAATGAAGGCGGCGGCGAAAGAGATTGCCGACATGGGCGGTATCCCGTTCGCCGCTCATGTTAGTGATCCGTGCGACGGACGCTCGCAGGGCACGCCGGGCATGTTTGATTCACTGCCTTACCGCAACGACGCAGCAATGGTCATGCGCCGGCTGATCCGTTCGCTGCCTAACCGAGCGGCCGTTGTGGGCGTTGCGACGTGCGATAAGGGTCTGCCTGCGATGATGCTGGCGCTTGCCGGAATGAAAAGCCTGCCTGGCGTTATTGTGCCAGGCGGCGTTACGCTGCCGCCGACGAATGGCGAGGATGCTGGCAAAATCCAGACGATTGGCGCCCGATACGCGAACGGCGAGCTGTCGTTGGAGGAAGCTGCCGATCTTGGCTGCCGAGCCTGCGCGACGCCGGGCGGCGGCTGCCAGTTCCTCGGAACGGCGGGAACGGCGCAGGTCGTGGCAGAGGCACTAGGAATGACTGTGCCTCACGCCGCGTTGGCCCCGTCAGGCCAACCGGTCTGGACGGAGATGGCGCGCCAATCCGCCCGTGCGGCCATGGCGCTTGCAAGCAAGGGCCTCACGCTTGGTGACCTGCTGACGGACGCGTCTATCCGTAACGCTATGGTTGTTCATGCGGCTTTCGGCGGCTCCACAAACCTGCTGCTGCACATTCCTGCGATTGCTCACGCAGCAGGTCTCACGGTGCCGAACGCCGGGGACTGGGCAGCAATCAACCGCAACGTTCCTCGACTGGTCAGTGTGCTACCTAATGGGCCTGTTCCTCATCCGACAGTCCGTGTGTTTCTTGCCGGGGGAGTGCCGGAGGTGATGCTGCATCTCCGGCGGCTCGGCGTGCTGGATGTAAGCGTACTCACCGCGAGCGGTGTCACACTGAACGAGACGCTGGACTGGTGGGAGACGTCCGAGCGGCGGAAGAGCATGCGAAACTATCTTGCTGAGCGGGAAGGGATCGACCCGGATACAGTCATATACAGCCCAGATCGGGCACGGACCGCTGGCTTGACGCCGACCGTTACGTTCCCATCCGGAAATATCGCGCCGGAAGGCTCCGTCATTAAGTCGACGGCCATCGACCCTTCGGTTCTTGACGTCGAGGGCGTATTCCGGCATGTTGGACGGGTAAAGGTGTACACGACCGAGCGCGATGCGATCCGTGCAATCAAGACCGGTGGCATATTAGCTGGCGACATATTGGCTCTGATCGGCCGCGGCCCGGCAGGAACCGGGATGGAGGAGACCTACCAGTTGACGTCGGCGCTGAAGCATCTGACATTCGGCAAGCAGGTGACGCTCCTGACCGACGCTAGGTTCTCCGGCGTGTCGACTGGCGCCTGTATCGGACATATCGGTCCGGAAGCGCTCGCAGGTGGTCCAGTCGGGCGCCTGCGAGACGGGGATTGGGTAGACATCCGCATCGACACGCGCAAGTTAGAGGGCTCAATCGATATGGTCGGCTGCGGCGAGCTGCCGGATACGCCGGAGGCAGGGGCAGCGATCCTTTCCGCTAGATCGCCGCATCCCTCTCTTGCGGAGGACCCGGAGCTCCCGGACGATACCCGTCTTTGGGCCGCGCTGCAGTCTGCCAGCGGCGGAACCTGGAAAGGTTGTGTTTATGATACGAGCCGCATTATTCGGACGCTGGAAGCAGGCATGCGCATGCTCGCAGCGGAAGCCGACGGTGAAGAAGTCTAATTAACTGAATTTTTTAATGTGGATTTATAGTGACTCTTGATACGGATTCGCATTCACCTCTTTTACAAGCAAGCAACATGATAACCGATTTAGAAGGTGGACTAATTTAAAGTAAACAAAAGCAGGGGCATAATCCGTGATGGATTTGCCCCTGCTTTTGTTTACTGCTTGCCTAACTTCAATCCCAGCTTCTCAGCGTTATGTCTAATAAGCTCTACTAAAGCAGTGAGCTCATAGCCCATTGATTTGGCTGCAGGGATATAGCCACCATATGCCAATGACATGGTTACAAAGCTGAGAATTTTGTTAAACAATTAGCTCTTATGAGTCATGTGTTAAGAAGTAGAAATAAGCGACAATAGACATATGCTTATAAGTTCTATTGTCAATCTCAAAGGGGGATATTCGCACTGTATAAACAAATTAAATGGTTAATTTTAATTATACCAACTCTAACCATTTGGATATGGGAGTATGTTCGGCATGAATATTTATTACCCTATATATCGATGGATGCGGGGAATTGGATTTCACCGTTGATTGTATTTGTAGTCACGTTGCTGCTGATCACGCGGCTTTTTACAATTTTAGAAGCGATTCAAGAGGAACTGCAGCAAGCAAGGCTGATAAAAATGGCACTTCAGGAGCGTGAAAAGCTGGCTAAAGAACTTCATGATGGCGTTGCCCAGTCCTTATTTTTGGTTTCTGTTCAGCTCGAGCAGCTTAAACCAATTATGGAACAAGACGAGAAGCTGCTGTCTATTAAAAATACGGTACGGGAGGTCAATGAATACGTTCGTCAGTCCATTTCCCATTTGAAATATCCGCCTGAGGTAGCCGTTGGACCTTGGAATGATTCCATTAGCAACTTAATTAATGAGCTACATTTCGATTCAGATATAAATACCGAATATAGTTGGCCAATATCAGAAATTAATTTAACGGATAAGGAAAAAATAGCATTATACGCATTTCTTAGAGAAGGATTGCTTAATATTCGAAAGCATGCGAAGGAAGTCAATCATATTCGGATTCGCTTAGAATCAACAGAATGCGGCTGGACATGCCGGATTTCAGACAATGGATTAGGCTTTACCGATGATCCGTTGCTCAAGGAAGGCAGTTATGGCTTGAAATTTTTAGAGAAACGGACAGTAGAGTTGGGTTGGGAACTCCAATTGAGACGAGAATCGGAAAGAACCGTACTTGAAGTGATACAGCAGGAAGCAGGTGTAGCTTAAATGACCAATCAACAAGTACGCGTTCTTATTGTAGACGATCATCAGGAGGGAGTTATATGAATAGTAAGCTTAAGAACGGTTCTGTAATAGGCGTCCTTCTAGGTGTGTTGGTATTATCGGCATGTGGAAGTTCAGGTGCTGACGCTACAACGAATCATAACCGTACAGAAGAAATGAGTGTCCAAAATGGCGATCCAGAAATCATATACAAGAAGAAATGCATGTCCTGCCATGGTACTGATCTTCAAGGTAGAAGAGGGCCCAGTCTCCAGAGCATTGGAAGTCGATTAACGGAAGAGGAAATCGTTGACGTTGTTACAAACGGCAAAAATGGAATGCCCAAGTTTGAAAAAAACATTTCGTCAGAGGATATTCAAAGTGTTTCCAAATGGTTGTCGGAACAAAAGTCTAGATAAAAACGGCCGCGCTGTAATGATGCAGCGCGGCCGTTTTTGTTTTGTTCCTAATTCAACCTTCATCCTACTAGGCCTGCCTTGCTAAATATGTAGCCTACCCCTCGCACCGTTTTGATCATGGCTCCTATATCCGGTGAAAGGGGGGTCAGCTTTTCGCGAAGACGTTTGATATGTGTGTCTACCGTTCGGTAATCGTTTACTTCAGACTGTCTCCATATGATACCAAGAAGATGAGCACGCGTGTGAACGATATCTGCATGAAGCGCAAGATAATAGAGTAGATCGAATTCTTTTAGAGACAGGTGGATTTCCGTGCCATCTACTAGAATACGGTGAGCAGATGGATTAATGGTGAGTCTACTTAACTGTATAGTTGGATATTCCGTTCTGCTAGTTGCTTTCAGGGCTTGAGCAGTGCTTCTTCTAAGAATAGCTTTGGTTCGCCATATCATTTCTTTATAGGAAAATGGCTTTTCTAAACAATCATCGGCTCCTGCTTCAAAGCCAGCTAATCGCTGGTCTTCCTTGCCATTCTCTGTAATTAACATAATGGGGGTTTGTAGTCTTTTCCTGATGGCGATGCACGATTGAATATTACTCAAGCCGGTTTCCGCATGGTCAATAATGATTAAACCATAATGATTGCGATCTGGTTTAAGCCAAGCATTTTTCACATGAGACGTGGTGTCTGTAGGATAGCCCTCTTTCAAAAAAAAGGAATTCAATTGAGCTTGGGTATGTTTTTCCTGACTAATAATGAGAATAACACTTTTCTTTTGTTTCAAGGTAGCGACCCTCCATTAAGCAATGAGTTGAATCAGCAAGGTTATATTAGCTGACTATCTTGCATCATTATGCTCTTTACGAACATGAAGTCATATGCCTCGATATAGCTAAAAATCGATAAAATGTAACGAACTAATGAACAATACGCGAAGCAGAAGAAGATAATAAAAACCAGCCATCCTAAGTCGGAATAGCTGGTTGGGAGAAGCTCAATTAAATTTTCCAATGTCATTTTAACGGATTATTTTTCTTTAAGGAGAGCATTAATGTCTTTCAAAATAGCGGAGTTATCCATTTCTTCACCCATGCGATAGA
Organism: Paenibacillus sp. J31R34; assembly: GCF_059383715.1. NCBI lineage: Bacteria > Bacillati > Bacillota > Bacilli > Caryophanales > Paenibacillaceae > Paenibacillus > Paenibacillus sp. J31R34. The sequence goes on along the minus strand of NZ_JBXENU010000001.1, from coordinate 1,013,714 downwards.
CCTTGCGAATTTGATGATTGGCATCCAGCAGCATGAGGGAGGTTACCGTATGTACAAACTGATCATCTTCCAGCTTTTGAATCGCAATCCCATACTCTCTTGCTTTCTCAATCGTATAGGCCTCGTCTCCACGCAGCAGCTTCCAGCCTGACCGATCAATACCCATACGCTCGGCATAAGCTGCAAAAACCTCCGGTGTATCCGAATTAGGGTCAAAGGTTATGGCTGCGAATTGTACATTTTCTCCAAAACGGCCCTGTTTCTTCAATTCATCCTGCAGCAGCACCATATTATATGTCGTTGCAGGGCAAATATCAGGACAGCTTGTGAACATAAATTCGATCAGCATTACTTTTCCCAAACTGTCGCTCAAATTATAGGCTGTGCCATCCAGCTCCTGAAGGGTGAAGGCTGGAGCTTCTCTCAATACAGGAAGCTTGCTGCTTCCTCCTTGAAACGTATACACAAGATAAGCGATCAAGGCCGCCACGAAAATAATGACTGCGATAAGAAGGGGGCTGCGCTTTTTTGTTATCATACCTGATTATCCTTATCACTTACGACTGGATGAGAAACGATGCTATCTTGCAGTTCATTGTCCTCCTGTACAAGCTTCGCTCCGTTGAGCATAACGTAAGCGCCGCCACCTAAAAATAATCCTCCTAAAATAAACCAATACAGCATGTCTCGTTCTCCCTTCTTCGTACTCATTCATTATATAAGCAAAGCATGATGCAACTTAATGACTCGTAGGAGCTATTTTCACAATCATAAAGAACAAATGTCACACGATAGTCAATATTGTGCCTTTTTTCACAAAGTAGCCGCTTTTTCGTGACAGCATTGTCACACGTACCCGCTCAATGGGGCCATACAAAAACATCGATGATGATCTATAATGATGATTATCTGAAAAGTGAGTGAAGAAAATCACATACTTTTTTCAGTACATAACATGCAGAAAAGAGGTAACCACCTAGATGGACGTAGTAGAATTAGCACGCCTTCAGTTTGCAACGACAACGATCCTTCATTTTGTCTTTGTCCCCATATCCATAGGTTTGTCTTTGCTTGTGGCTATCATGGAAACGATGTATGTCATTACAAAAAAAGAATTGTACAAGAAGATGACAAAGTTTTGGGCGCATTTTCTGTTGATCAACTTTGCTGTTGGCGTCGTTACTGGTATTTTGCAGGAATTTCAATTCGGGATGAACTGGTCTGACTTTTCACGCTTTGTTGGAGATGTGTTTGGGACTCCTCTAGCCATTGAAGCGCTTCTAGCTTTTTTTCTGGAATCTACCTTTATCGGACTATGGGTATTCGGCTGGGATCGCTTATCCAAGGGCGTCCATCTTGCCTGCATGTGGCTGGTATCCATTGGAACGATGTTATCGGCATTCTGGATTTTGACGGCGAATTCATTTATGCAGCGCCCCGTCGGATTTGCTTTGAATAATGGTCGGGCAGAAATGGTCGATTTCTGGGCGCTTGTAACGAACGAACAGGTGCTTTGGGAGTTTCCGCACACGCTGTTTGCAGCCTTTGCAACAGGCGCATTTCTGATTGCAGGAATCAGCGCATGGAAGCTGCTTCGTAAAAAGGATATGGAGTTTTTTAAGCCCTCCTTTACTTTAAGCATCATCGTCGCCTTTGTATCGTCCATAGCCATTGCATTATTCGGCCATGGTCAGGCTCAATTTTTGGTGGAGACACAGCCTATGAAGATGGCTGCAAGCGAAGGCTTATGGGAAACGAGCAGTGACCCCGCACCTTGGACCGTTATTGCAGGCATTGATCCGGATAAGCAGGAGAATTCATTTGAGCTGAAAGTGCCTTACCTTCTCAGCTATCTCTCTTACAGCCAGTTCTCAGGCTCGGTTATTGGAATGAAGGAGCTTCAAGCTCGGTATGAGGCTGAGTATGGACCCGGAAATTATATCCCGCCTGTACGCACAACCTTCTGGAGCTTTCGCATTATGATTGCTTGCGGCAGTGCCATGATTTTATTAGGACTGTATGGAGCTTATCTTGCGGTGCGCAAAAAGCTTGAACAGTCAAATAAGCTGTTTATGCGCGTGATGATGTTTGCAATCGCTCTGCCGTTTATGGCGAATACCTCCGGCTGGATTATGACAGAGGTAGGCCGTCAGCCGTGGACGGTATTTGGACTTCTGCAAACGAAGGATTCCGTCTCTACGACGACGAGCGCGGGGGAAGTGCTGTTTTCCTTCATTTTGTTTACCGTACTCTATGTCATTTTATTGGGTGTTCTCGCTTTTCTGTTTGTTCGCGAAGCTCGCAAAGGGCCGTATGCAGCCCATGAGCCAGAAATCGCCCTGCAGGATCCATATCATTTCAAGGAAGGGGTCTGACGATGTCGCTTAGTGATTTGTGGTTTTTGTTAATTGCCGTATTATTTACAGGCTTTTTCTTTCTTGAGGGCTTTGACTTTGGTGTTGGTATGGCAACGGGCTTGCTTAGTCGCAATGATAGGCAGAAAAGAGTGCTTATCAATACCATTGGTCCTTTCTGGGATGCCAATGAGGTATGGCTGATCACGGCCGCCGGGGCTATGTTTGCTGCTTTTCCGCATTGGTATGCTACGATGTTCAGCGGCTATTATGTCCTGTTTACGCTTATTTTGATAGCACTTATCTTAAGAGGTGTCGCATTTGAGTTTCGCGGCAAGGTGGACCATTCATGGTGGAGGAAAACATGGGATATAGCCATTCTGATTGGAAGCAGTGTTCCTCCGCTGTTATTCGGTGTTATGTTTGCTGGGTTACTCAAGGGACAGCCCATAGGACAAGACATGGAGATGCGATCTGGATTCGCCGATGTTGTGAACAGCTACAGCTTGTGGGCAGGCATTACGATTGTCGGTTTGTGCTTGCTGCATGGCCTTACCTTCATTTCTCTGCGGACAATGGGAGAGCTGCGAGAGCACTCCCGCCATATGGCGGCTAAATTTTTACCCGTGCAAGCTGTTTTGTTAGCTGTGCTTGTGGTATGGACCTATTCCGTCACTGATTTATTTGAACGCCGTGGAGGCTTATTGCTGGTATTTGTCCTGATAGGAGTCCTTGCGGTGTTGCTTGCCGGATGGTTCCTGAAGCGGGGACAGGAAGGCAGAGCCTTCTGCATGTCGGGGCTGTTGATATTGCTGACATTTGGATCGTTTTTTGTTGGACTTTTCCCTCGATTCATGGTCAGCTCAATAAACACAGCGTTTGATCTGACGCTTTATAACGCCGCTTCCAGTGCTTATACATTAAAAGCAATGACGATTGTGGCAGCTACGCTCCTTCCCCTTGTTCTGGCATACCAAGCCTGGAGCTACTTTGTCTTCCATAAACGTGTCAACGAGAAGGAGCATTTGGAATACTAATGGACAGGTCATGGTTTCAATTAAAGGGAATCCAGCTGCATATGCTGCTGCTGACTGTGCTTTCCCTTCTTCAAGGAGCAGCTATTATAGGTCAAGCCACCTTTTTGGCCAAAGCCATTACGTTGTTATTTGAAAATAAGCCGATTGATCAAGCAACTCAGCCGTTGCTCCTGTTTTTGATAAGCTTCGTCGCTCGCCAAACTTTCGTCTGGCTTCAGCGACGGCTTTCCGGCGGCTTCGCAGAAAAAAAAGCTGAAGCCATTCGGCAGCAGCTGCTTGTGGCGATATTCGGGCATGGTCCGAGCTTTGCAGCGAAGCAGGGGAGCGGGCGTCTGGTAACGCTAGTGTTAGACGGAGTGGATCGTTTTCGTATGTATTTGGAGCTGTCGATTGCCCGTATGATTGATATGCTCTGTGTTACGGTTCTACTTTTGCTGTGGGTATATAGGCTGGACATGATATCGGGAATCATTCTGATGTGTACGCTTCCGATACTTATCGGTTTTTTCATTCTGCTCGGGTTCGCGGCAAGGAAGCAGGCTGACAAGCAATGGCGAACTCATCGGATGCTGTCGCATCATTTCACAGATTCCTTGCGGGGCATACTTACGCTGCGCTTTCTGAAACGGAGCAGAGCACATAGCGAGTCGGTCGGAAATGTCAGCAATCAATACAGGGTATCGACTATGCGAACGCTGCGTGTGGCATTTCTTTCGTCTTTTGCCCTTGATTTCTTCAGTATGTTATCGGTTGCTTTTGTCGCAGTAGGCTTAGGCATTCGTTTGGTAAATGGAAATCTCGGACTCGAGGTTGCGCTGGCCGTGCTCTTAATCGCACCTGAATATTTCACGCCCGTCAAGCTGCTGGGTACGGATTACCATGCTTCTCTCGATGGCAAAGAAGCCTGGGGCACGATTCGCTCCATTGTTAGCTCTAAAAAACAATTTGAAGCAGGGCAGGAAGACAAACCTCCTTCTAGGCTAGCAGAGCAAAAAGGAGGGCTGGCTATGGAGCTTTCTGGCATCGAGGTTGCGGGCGATGCAGGGACTTTTCTGCTGAAGAAGGTGTCCGTACAGCTTCCGCAAAATGTTACCCGAATTGGCATTGTTGGTGCCAGCGGGGCAGGGAAAACGACACTTCTTGGCTTGCTGAGCGGGTTCATTGAACCAGATCGCGGTGACTTTCGTGTGAACAACGTACGGATGACCGGAACCGTCAGAGAAGAGTGGCGACGCCAAGTGGCCTATATTCCGCAGCATCCCCACCTGTTCAGTCAATCGCTCACTGATAATGTCAGGTTCTATGCTCCAGATGCCACACAGGAACAGGTTGAGAGGGCGATAGACACGGTTGGGCTGCGTTCTTTGGTCGATCAGCTTCAGACGGGAAGCGATTCGAAAATTGGAGAAGGTGGAAGAGTGCTAAGTGGGGGGCAAGCACAACGTGTTGCACTGGCCCGTGCGCTTCTGAGTAGCCGTCCCGTCATTTTACTCGATGAGCCAACGGCCCATCTTGACATTGAGACCGAATACGAACTAAAGCAGATGATGTTAACTGTTCTACAAGGAAGAAAGGTGTTTATGGCTACACACCGTCTGCACTGGATGCCAGAAATGGAATTTATCCTAGTACTGGAGCAGGGTCGCCTTGCAGAAAGCGGAACACATGAGCAGTTAATGGCGCAGCAAGGCGTCTATTATAATTTGATCTTGCAAGGCTCGGGGGAGGTTGGCAATGAAGGGGAATGACCATCGACAAATCGGATGGCTGCTGCCTTATCTGAGACAGCATGTTTGGACCTTCACAGCCGCACTTTTACTCGGTGCTTTGGCACTTGGCTGTGCAGGTGCACTGCTGTTCACTTCGGGCTATCTGATCTCACGCTCGGCATTAAGACCTGAAAATATTTTGATGGTGTATGTGCCGATTGTGCTTGTACGCACCTTTGGCTTTGGCAAGGCTATTATTCAATATATGGAGAGACTGACTGGTCATGATGCGGCACTTCACGTATTATCACGCATGCGTGTTCGATTGTATCGCGCCCTGGAGCCGCAGGCGCTGCAGCTCCAAACCCGGTTTCGCACAGGAGATTTACTAGGGCTGCTTGCAGAGGACATTGAAAAGCTCCAGAATGTTTATTTAAAATTCCTGCTTCCCGCCTTATCTTCCATCCTCATTTATGCTGTAGGAGTAGCCGCATTGGGACGTCTGGATCGTATGCTCGCACTTATGATGGCACTATATTGCGGCTTTTTACTATTTCTAGTACCCTTCTTTGCTTTAATGGCATCGATGGGGAGAAGGCGCAGAGCAAAGCAAGTCCGTAGTGAAGCTTATCAGGAGCTGACGGATGCAATGTTCGGCATGTCCGACTGGATTCTGAGCGGCCGAATTCAGCCGTTTTTGCAATCCTTTTTCAAAAAGCAGGAATCCTCTTCGCGGATAGAGAACTCGCTTCGCCGCAGCGAATGGCGGGTAAACTGGATTTCTCAGTGCGGTATAGGTGCTGCGGTTATGGTTATGACACTATGGGCAGGACGGCTAGCAGATGAAGGAACGATTCCAGCGACCTGGATAGCTGCACTGGCGCTTATTGCCATTCCGCTTCTAGAGGCCATGGTACGTGCAGCAGGGGCCGTAGCCCAATTGCCGGAATACCAGACTTCACTTAAGCGTCTGCAGGCTATAGAAAATGAAAATGCCACGGATGGTCGAATTTTCACATATTCCATTGCCTCTAAGCCTTCAAGTTTGTTGCCGAAAACAGGGCTGCTTGACCTACAGGGAGTAAGTTTTCGTTATTCTCATTCACGGGAATGGGCCGTAAATGATATTTCTTTACAGCTTCCTAAAGGAGGGAAAATTGCAATTCTAGGACGCAGTGGCTCCGGAAAATCGACATTATTGAATCTGATGCAAGGAGAATTACAGCCTGATAGGGGCAGTGTTAAGGTGAACGGTATTCCTGTAAATGCCGAAGCCGGAAATTCGAATTCGTTCTCCGTATTAAATCAGAATCCGTATCTGTTTGATACTTCTGTTGCTAATAATATAAGACTTGGCCGCCCGGAAGCTAGCGATGAGGAGGTGCGTTTGGTTACCGAGCAGGTGCGTTTGAATGAGCTGATTGAGTCTCTGCCAGACGGATACCATACAAGGATGGAAGAAACAGGGCTTCGTTTTTCAGGCGGTGAAAAGCAAAGAATCGCGCTCGCACGTATCTTATTGCAAAACCACCCGATTGTACTTCTGGATGAACCTACTGTTGGGCTTGATCCAAAAAATGAGCGTGAGCTTATGCGGACTGTTTTCCGCGTTCTGCATGGAAAAACGGTCGTTTGGGTCACCCATCATCTGAGTGGCATGGAAGAGATGGATGAAGTGATTTTTATGGATCAAGGCAGGATCAGCATGCGAGGCACGCATGAGCAGCTTATGAGGGGAAATATGCGATATCGCAAGCTTTACGAATTAGAATGAAGGTGCATGTTCATCATAGCCCTTTTGAGGCATACGGAAAAAAGTCTATTTTTGTTAAAATACAATTAAGAAACGATAGCGGGTAGGTGAAAAATTGCGAACAGTAGTCAAAATGACAGCAGTAGTAGGTTTAATTTGTACGTTTCTAGGAGCATGTTCTGCTTCTACTACCGCTCCTCTTGATCCGGCAGCTCTGGAGGCATCATTGACGACGGAGCCGGCTGCTCCATCAGCAGGTACCCCCATTAAGCTGAGTGCCGCATTTACAGGCGCCGAGCTTTCCAAATCATCTGAATTGACGTTTGAAATTCGGGTGGATGATAAACAGGCGTTAGTGGAGGCTGAGAAGGGAGGAAGCAACACGTTTGACGGGGTGTACACCTTCTCTAAATCTGGGACTTACGAGGTTTATCTGCATTTGTATACCGAGGATATTCATTTAACGAAAAAGAAGCAGGTTGTGGTTCAATGAAGAACGTTCAAAAATCCATATTGGTATTCCTATTGGGTGTTTTGTCCTTTATTTACATAACGCCTTCCATAAAAGCAGAGGAACAGGCCAAAGATTTGCAGTCCCTCATTAATGAGGCACAGCCAGGCACTACGATTATTCTGCCACAAGGAATATATGAGGGCCCCATAGTGATTGACAAGCCCCTTCAATTGGAGGCGAAGTCAGGGGAAGAGGTCACAATAAACAATCCTTCTAATAAGCCCGCTATTCAAATTATTGCTAATGATGTGGCGTTAACAAGAATCACAATTCGTGATGAACAGGTTAAGCAGCAGCCAACTGTGCTGATTCAGGCAGACGGCGTGTTATTGGATCAGTTGCAGATCCATACGGGCTCCTTCGGCATTAAGATGAGGAAGGCTGATTATGGTGAAGTGCGAAATACGAGTATTGTATGGGCAGGGAAGGGGGCTAATCGGTCAATCAAGATGTCCGACAAGGGAAACGGAATGGATCTGTATGACTCAGATAACAATACGTTTTATGGAAATACCGTCATCGCTATGCATGATGGCATTTATATGGAGAATAGCGACAACAATTTGGTTGAAGAAAATTATTTTGAGCGGCTGCGTTATGGCGTGCACTGCATGTATACAAAGGGAACGATTATACGCCATAACATCGGGAGGTTGAATATTACCGGAGCTATGGTTATGGCAGCCCGTAAGGTTGAGCTTTCTAATAATCAATTCACGAAACAAAGTGAGAATGTGAACTCACAGGGAATCCTTTTGTTTGATGCACATGAAATAATGGTTTTCGATAATCATGTGGAGGGAAACCGGGTTGGGTTATACGTGGAGCAATCGACACTCAACCGTATTACAAACAATAGCATCGTTGGAAACTTTATTGGCCTCCAGTTGCTAGATGCTGAAAACAATACCATGAGCGGAAATCAGTTTATTGGCAATGTGGCAAGTGCTGCGTCTAGGAACAGTGTCAATAATACACTCGATGGAAACTATTGGGATACTTTTCAAGGCATTGATCTGGACGGAGATGGAAAAAGCGAGATTTCTTACGCGATTAATCCTTTTTTCCAAAGCCTTGTGAAAGCAAAGCCAGGCTTTCAGCTTTTCTTTCAGTCTCCAGGTATGGTCTTTCTTGAAGGGCTTTACCAGTCGCAAAGAGAGCAATGGGCATCAGATGCTTCTCCTTTGATGGAGCCAACGGAAAATGCTCGCTTAGTTATATCCAAGCAGACCTTGCAGCACTCCGCTATCATAGGAGTCTTACTGCTTTGTCTATCTATATTATTCATTTATATGGGGGTAAGAAAAAGATGAAAATGAAGTCATTTAACGCAATGCTTTTGATAATGGTTATCGTACTGCTAACGAGTGCCTGTGGAGCAAAGGAATATAAGCCGCAGGAGATTAATGAAGAAACCGATATATGTGTCATTTGTAACATGGCGGTAAAAGATGACCCCTATGCTACGCAAATCATTACGAAGGATGGACAATCCTTGAAATTTGATGACATTGGCTGTATGAATGATTGGAAGGTTCAAAATGGAACGGAGACGGTAGGGGCTGAGTTTGTAAGAGACCATAACAGTGGAAACTGGCTCAAATATGAAAATGCCTATTATGCTTACGACGCGGAATATGTGACCCCAATGGCCTACGGCGTGATCGCCTTCGAGAACCAAGCTTCCGCACAAGCCTATATCGCTGAACAAGGTAAGGGCGAATTGCTTAGCTCAGCTGATCTAAAGGATCATAAGTGGGAAGTGAACCGCGATATGATGGACATGGAAAATATGGAGATGCACAACGAAAGCATGCACTCCGATGATAGTAAAGAAGAGATGGAAATGGGTCATGGAACAGAAGGGAAGGACTCGTGATTCAGACCGCGCACGTTGCAATAAGGGAAGTACGGCTAGGGTTTCGCAATCCGTGGGCCTATTCCTTCATGGGACTGTTTGCTATATTTATGCTGTGTCTGCTCCTCATCAATGCGCAGGGCTACGTACAAGGCTATTCGGGTATTACGGGGACGACGCTTAACTTAATTTTATACTTATTGCCACTAATGGCATTGCTGCTGGGCTCTTTTTCCTTGACTGCCGAGAAGGAGGACGGGAGCTGGGAGCTGTTATCCGTCTATCCGTTAAGCACATGGTCCTTTATCCTCGGCAAATATATCGGGCTCGCGATTGTGTTGCTTGTTATTGTTTCGATAGGCTTTGGGTTGGCAGGTGCTCTAGGATTTGCTGCAGGCTCTGGCTTTGGACTGCTTACTTACTTGCAACTGCTGGCTTTTTCCAGCAGCGTGGCCTTATTTTTTCTAGCTATCGCTCTGTTAATAGGTACGCTAGCGAAAAACCGTTGGCAGGCATTAACGATTGCCGTAGCGATCTGGTTTTTTGCGATTATTGGCTGGCCTCCGCTGCTTATTGCAGTGCTTGGCTTCATGCCTTACCCCATGATCAAACCTACGGTGACGCTGCTTACCTTTCTTAATCCAGCGGAGCTGTCCCGTCTATTTACAGTTGTAAAGCTTGGAGGCGGAGCTATTTTAGGTCCTGAATATTATGAATGGATTACATGGATCAGACGGCCTAGCGGCAACTTAGATTTTGTAGCAGTTGCACTAATATGGATTGGAAGTGTAATGGCAGCTGCACAACTCATATGGGAAAGGAGGCGCTTGCGTGGCTAAACCGATGGTTAGACTAGATGGGATTACAAAAAAGATGAAGAAGCAAGTGATTATAGAAGGGCTTAATCTACAAATAGAAGAAGGCCAAATTGTAGCATTATGCGGTGGAAATGGTGCAGGCAAGAGCACGATTCTGAGAATGATCGCGGGCATTTCGCATCCTGACAGTGGCAAGATTACGGTCGGCGGGTTACAGTGGAAAAATAATCGTAAGCGTTATGCGGACCTTATTGGCTATATGCCTGATGATTTTCGCTTTAGTCAGGGATTGACCGCATTCGAAACACTCGCCTTCTGGGCCGCGCTTCGTGGGGTACCACAGAGGAGAGTTAAAGAACTTCTGCAAGAAGTCGGGCTTGAGGATACGGGAAAAAAATCAGTCTCAAGCTTCTCTAAAGGAATGAGGCAGCGTATATTGTTTGCGCAGGCTTTGCTGGCAAAGCCACCTGTCGTTCTAATGGATGAACCTACGAATGGACTTGATCCTTACTGGATCGAATCTTTTGTACGTATGGTTAAAGAAACCGCTGCGAGCGGTCAGACCGTTATCTTCTCCACGCACCAGCTTCATGTAGCCGAAGCTCTGGCAGATCGTATTGCTTTGCTACGAGGAGGTCAAATTGAGCTTGAAGGTACAGCAGCTGATATTCGAGCGCAGCTAGGCGCGAGCGGACTGCAGGCAGCATTCGCTGAATGGTTTGGATTAACCGGAAAGCTTAACGGATACTAATCGGCTACTAATTGTATAGGTTATTCGATACTTAAACCCAATAACCCCGAGCCTGTGGCCCGGGGTTATTGGGTTTAAGTATCGTTATTTAATACTGTTCGCTTTAATGATGTCCGCCAGCAGCTGGAGCAGGCGCATCGGAGTGCTGCGCACTTTCAAGCTGTGCAAGGCGCTCTATGGCAGAGGCTCCAACCGCGAAGCGTTTAGTTGGCAGCACCTGAGCATCGGCAAATTTGATTCGAGATTGGACATAATACACTCCGTCTTCGTCAATGACATAAGCGGCGGTATACAAACCTGGAGAGGTTTCCTCGGCTTTAAGGGTTATGGCAGAATCCTTGCCGTCTTCCCGCCATATGACAAATTCCGCTGTATTCGCGTGCTCAAGCGGCTTATTGCTTTTAGACACTGCTACAGAAAAAACGTTGGAGCTGCCTTTTTCGAATGACTTAGGCAATTGAAGATTTACACTTAAATGAGGCGGCAGCCCGTTCTCATCCGTCACTACGGCTTTGGCGGTACATCCGCATAGCAACAAGACAATAAGTAGAAAGACAATAAGCAGTTGCCATGCCCATGTGTACATATTACGGTTGACTTTAATATTCATCATTAAACTCCCCTAGCTACTAGACCGAGAACCAGTGCCGAAGCGACTTTATTCTACGGAGAATGAATAAATCAAGAGCGATAACGATCAGAATGGACGAGCCTACTAGCGGCATGATGGCACCGCAAGCCAGCATAATAACCAGCACAGCAATGGTTATTTTGGTGCTTTTGGGCTTGGCTGGTGCTCCAAGCTTGCCAGCTGGTTTTCTTTTGCGCCACATGACATAAGAGCTGATAGATACGAGTATGAGGCCTATGCAGGCAATCAAACCCAGTATTTGATTGGCAAGTCCAAACAATCGCCCTTCATGAAAGGCTATCCCATAAGAAATGGCTTTGCCCATAATCCCGTAATCCGCAAAACGAACATCGGTCAGAACGGCACCACTATATTGGTCTATATGAAGCGTAGCGCTTTGCCCCGTCGTCGAATGGGCAGTAGACACCGTAAACACACCGGTTTCTCCCGCAGGCTTTGTAATCGTGTAAGGCATAATCACCCGCTGCTCATCGGCAATACCGGCAATGTCGTTTAGGCTCAAAGGAACGTACCCGCCGGCGATTGAAGCCGGGACTGGAACATTCTCCGCTGCCCAAGGCAGATCCTCGGCAATATCCTGTGCTACGGTGACGGAGTCCGGTTTGGCTCCGAAGCTGTAGGCAAAGGGCGGGGTATTCGTATTAGTTGAATTGGCTACCTTGTCAATTTGACTGCCCATGATTCCGGACCAAGGAAGTCCACTTGCGATAATAACCAGCAGCACAAGCGAAAGCCAGAAGGCAGGAACGGCATGCAAATCACGCCAAAAGAGCCGGCTGCCTGGTTTGCTAAGCCGTGGCAAAATCGTTCCCCAAATGGCTGCTTTGCTGCGAGGCCACCAAAGGAAAAGTCCTGTTAGGATTAATATAATAGCCCAGCATGCAGCGAGCTCTACAAGTCGATTGGCGAAGGTGCCCCCGATAACAAGCTCACTGTGCATTTTTTTGAAAAAGGCAGAGAACGTCTTGTTGCTATCCAGCATGCCAAGCGCATGTCCCGTATAAGGATCTACATACATGATGGTAGAAGCTCCATCGCGAGTGACGGACAGCTTATAGCTCGACTTCGCGTTGCTGTCCAGCGTAATCGAGGAAATAACCGTACCCGGGTAAGCTGTTACTATTTTGCCCACAATACTCTCAGGTGCCAGCGGAGCTGTCCCGACTTCGCGTACCATCAGCATATCCTTGTACAAATAACCTTCAATTTGAGGCTTAAATAAATAGACGGCTCCGCTAAACGCTAAAATAATTAAAAAGGGCGCGAAAATAATACCGGCGTAAAAATGCCATCTCCATACAGACTGATAAATAGACTGGCGTAATCCTGCTGAAGTTTTGCTTTTCACCTCGGGTGTAGAAGAGCTTGAATGTTCTGCTGGCATTGTCCTCATCATATAACTCCATTCCTAAATAAATAAAATCCTCCTTCATTATACGTGTGCCTTTCTAGTTAGCCGATGACTCATTAGAGCTATCCTACCGGATATGAAACTATCCTCGTTCATCATTTGTTCAAAAAACAGGATAAAATTGGCTCTCTTGAGTCATAGGCGGTATTTACTATTTATGTAATATTGGATAGGACATTGCCTTTGGCAAGCGAATGGAGGGAGCTTGTGAAACGGAAATATTCACTTTTGCTGGACTTAAAATCATTTGATTATGAAATCAGCCTCTTGAAAGATTATTCGAATGAGCACGCAGATTGTTATGAGCTGCTGCAATTAAAGCTGGATACGCTTTGTCAGTACATTATGAATGAGCAGCATCATGAGAGTTGGGAGCAGTGGGGGCATAACGAAGAAATTATACACCAAAGTGAAAAACTTCGATCGACCAGTAATCAGGCGCTTTGTGAACTGGAGAAATATCAGAGCAGCCAGCTATTGCAAAACAAAGAAAGCTTAAGTGAGTATTTGACTTTACTGTCTTCCTCTATAAAAAAAGAGCTTTTGGATTTTGAGTTTTATTCTGATTCTCGTGTGCTATTTATCGGTTCAGGTGCTTTTCCATTATCGGCGCTAACGATTGCAAGAGAGACAGGGGCAGAAGTGCTATGTTTGGATGTAGACGAGGAGGCGGTCAACCTTGGAGGGAAAATAGCGGAGATTGCTGGGCTGCGTAATCGGATTCGATTTTCTGGCAGTGATGTAGAAGGGCTGCATTATGCTCTGAAATCCACACATATCTTTATTGCTTCTTTAGTAGGAAACAAATTCGAGGTTTTAGAGAGACTTAAACCGGCTATTTCTCCGGAAACATCTATTATTTTACGATACGGCAATGGAATAAAATCTATTTTTAATTATCCTCTTGCGATAGATGTTGGAAATGAATGGGAGAAGAAATGGTTTACGCGAAACGACTGCATTTACGATACGCTGGTTCTGAAAGCAAAGCTTACTTTAGAAAAGGTGGCACGTGAGCAATGATGGATAACACGCATACCCCTTTTGGCAGCACCTTAATCATAGGGGCCGGTCCGGCAGGCATCCACGCGGCGGTTAACTGGAGTAAAATGTCTCGCTGTGTAGGTTTGTTGAATCGTAAAGGTAAGCACTCCCAAAAAGTGAATGAAGCACTTGAAAACAACCACTTTCAGTTGGATTGTGAAGTGCAGGTTTCTGGTCATCAGCATATATCAAGCCATGCAACCGTAGAGTGTTTTTATGATGGCTATGATGAGCTAGAAGATTTGTGGGACACTATTGTAATCGCTACGCCGAGTGATTGCTATGCCCAAGTAATAATAGAACTACAGCGAAGCGCGTTACGGAAAGTAAAGCAAGTCATTCTTCTTTCTCCCGGACTAGGCTCTAATGCATGGGTTCAACATTTATGGAAGGCTGCAAGGGGACAAATTGAAGCGATTAGCTTTTCGACTTATTATGCGGCCTCCAAATTTTCTCCTGCCTCACAAAATGTGTTGAAAACAGTTGTTAAGGGGATTAAGCGGAAGGTATGGATTGCCTCCAGCCAAGCTGCTAGTTCCATGTCTTTTGTAATAAAAGAGTTAGTGGAGTCATTAGGGATTCAATGTGTTGTTGTCCACTCTCCGTTGGAAGCAGAATGCCGCAGTATTACCACTTATGTTCATCCGCCCTTCTTTATGAGTGAATTTTCTCTTCATGAAATTTTTAGGGAAGAACGCTCGAGGAAGCATATGTATAAATTATATCCAGAAGGCCCTATTACTCCTAACGCCATACATGTCATGGTACAGCTTTGGAAAGAAATATCTCACGTATTAGATGGACTTCATATTAACTCGTTTAATTTATTGAAGTTTTTGAACGATGACAATTATCCTGTGCACGAAATGAGTATTTCCAGAGCGAGCATAGAAAATTTTCAGAATGCGGAACAGATTACGCAAGAATATCTCCTTTATACTAGGTATGCGTCCCTATTAATTGATCCATTTTCCATTCCAAATGAGCAAGGAAAGTATTTTGATTTTTCAGCGGTTCCATACAAGCAAGTATCGCTTGATGAACATGGGTTTTGGATCATACCTCGGGTTCCCTACGAGGATTACAAAAAACTACTCTTAATTCGAGAATTAGGTCAACTCATGGGCATCCTTCTTCCGCAAACCCAGCATTTAATCACGCAGTTTGAAAATAAATTAAATGCCTTTGCTGAGGAAAAGGGAAGGAGTCATTTCAGGCAGGAGCTGTTTGAGGATCAAAGTAATGAGCAGGCATTAGCTATTCTTCATTCACATAATGTTCAAGTACATAGCTCTAACGGGTCATAGGAAAGGAAGGGGAAACTTGACACATGTACGATGCGAAAAAAAGGTATCAAATGGATTTGAAAATAATCGGAGCGGCTTTTTTGCTGCTAGCACTCCTAACGGCGGGGTGCTCCTCCAATCAGGCTGTTACGAATGACAAGGGGTCAACTAACAGTGAACAGTCATCTTCTACAGAAGCAGATTATGTAGTAGCGGATGAGAACAAAAAGATGACGATTATTCATAGCCTTCCCTCTGATACGTTGGACCCGCATAACGGCTGGATCTCGCTTCGAGCGGGTGTTACCGAAACACTGGTTCGTTTAGATAAGAATATGAAGGTATCGCCTTGGCTGGCTAGCAAATGGGAAGCCATAGATGAGCTAACTTGGGTATTTACGCTCCGAGATGATGTCACTTTCCAGGATGGTACAAAGCTGGATGCCGCAGCTGCTAAAGCCTCATTCGAACGGGGCATTGCCGATAGCACGGCTCTGAGCGCATCGCTAAAAATCGCTTCTATGGAAGCGATCGGTCAGGAGCTCACGATCAAGACGAAGGAGCCCCTGCCTGCATATCCAACCGAACTGGTGCATCCAACGACAAGTTTGATCAGTGTGGCTGCTGAAACGGCAATAGGTAAAGAAAAGTTTAATCAAGCACCGGTTGGCACAGGCCCTTTCAAAATAGCAAGCTTTGTGCCCGGTAAAGAAATGAAGCTTATACGCAATGATGAATACTGGGATGAGTTGGCGAAGCTAGCGGAGGTTACATACCAGTTTAACGCTGATGCCAACATTCGTACATTAGCCTTCCAGTCAAAGCAGGCAGACGTTGTGTATCATCTGGCACCAGAGTCGCTTGAGGCTATTGGAAAAGAACAAGGCCTCACTGTAGAATCTGTCACTAGTCTTCGTACTCATTATTTCACTTATAATCCTGCAAGCAACCAAGTAACAGACATTAAAGTTCGACAAGCCATCGATAAGCTTATCGACCGTGATGCGATTGTTAACGGTATTATGCTTGGTCATGCTAAGCCTGCCAACGGGCCATTTAATTCGAGCCTAGCTTTTGGTAATCCTGGAGCAGCTCAAAAGCTGGATCAGGCAGGAGCGCTGCAGCTTTTGGAGAGAGCAGGTTACGTAAAAGAAACAAGTGGAAAGCTGGAAAAGGACGGGAAGCCTCTAACCTTAAAATTAATCGCGTTTACAGGAATAAATCCCGAGCTCCCGCTTATTCCTTTGCTCGTGCAATCCGAAGCGGCCAAAATTGGCATCACGATTGAAATCATGTCTGTAGAATATCCGGAAGTCTATATCAAGGATCATACAGATTGGGATATTTCGACGAGTAGTTATTTAACCTCACCGCGAGGCGATGGAGGCTCATTCCTGAATTCCACGTATGTTCTTGGGGGCGCGTACAATCCTGCCAACATTCATATTGAAAAACTGGATCCCCTTATCAAGCAATTAAACGCAACGGGTGGAGTAGAAGAGCGAAATGAGCTGACTCGCCAAGCGGTGGAGGTCATTAATGAAGCGATGCCGCATTCGTATATTATTTACCCAAACATTTTGGTTGGGGTAAATAAGCGGATTGTGAACTGGAAGCCGGGAGCTGAGGAATTTTACATTGTAACCAATAAACTGGATGTGAATTAAAATGCTTAGGCATTTCACATCAAGGTTCATCCAACTTGTAGCTGTACTGATATTACTTAGTATGGTGACCTTTATCTTAATGAAGCTGGCACCGGGTGATCCAGTGCTAGCTATTTTACAAGCTAGCGACGGTGCACTGACACAAAGCAATCAAGAAGCTATCCGGGAAGAGCTGGGGCTAAATAGGCCGATCTATGTCCAATACGGAAACTGGTTCAAAAATGTGCTCAGCCTGGATTGGGGCAAATCCATGACGAGTAACCGAGAAGTATGGACGATGTTAATGGAAAGACTGCCGGCAACCATCTATCTTGCTTTGGGTGCGCTCGTTGTACTGCTTGTTTTCTCCGTACCCTTGGGCTGGCTGGCTGCAAAATATAAGGGGCGACTGCCCGATACCTTCAGCCGACTCTTCGCTCTATTTGGGGCTTCTATACCTAGCTTTTGGCTTGGATTGCTTTTGGTTTATGTATTTTCCTATCATCTAAATTGGCTTCCAATGATGGGGAGCGGCAGTGGTCTTCATCTTATATTGCCATCGGCCACGCTTGGGTTTGTGATAGCGCCTGAGTACATCCGGCTACTGCGGGCAGGGCTAATTGACACCATGTCACAGGAATATATCCTTGCTGCCAAATCAAGAGGAATTTCAGAATGGAGGATTACGATTCGTCATGCGATGCGTGCTGCCCTGATGCCCATTGTATCGATTTTTGGGATAAGTATGGGGGCTTTAATGGCGGGATCTGTTGTGACTGAATCACTATTCGGCTGGCCGGGGCTCGGCAGTACAGCTATAGAAGCCATTAGGCTGCGTGATTACCCCGTCATTCAAGGTTATGTGATATTAAGCGGATTCTTTTTTCTTACGGCTAACTGGCTTTCGGATATTGGCCTTGCCGTTCTCGACCCCAGACTTCGCTTGCAGAAAGCGGGGCGTCTATGAAAAAGAATCAGACTCTAGATATAAATAAGAAGCCTGGAGCTTTGAGAAAAAGGCATCGCTTTTTTAGGCATCCCATGTTAATGATCGGTACGGCAATAGCTCTTTTTTTTCTCATCCTGACTTTAACGGGTTCGTGGCTGGCTCCGAATGACCCGCTTCTGATTCAAATGCAGGATCGGCTGCTGCCTCCCTGTTTTACCTATCCGCTAGGTACGGATCATCTAGGTCGCTGCATTTTATCTAGATTGCTTGTAGGGGCACATACAACATTAGGCTTATCACTTGCAGTCATCTCAGTAGTCGTAGCGATTGGAGTACCCATTGGGCTAATTTCCGGCTACAAAGGCGGTCGAGCGGATACGATTTTAATGCGCATGGCTGATGCCTCGGGAGCACTGCCTGAATTTTTGATCGCGGTTGCCGTTGCGGGAATTGTCGGACCAGGGCTGATGAATGTGATGCTCGCTGTCGCCTGTGTAAAATGGATTGGTTATGCCCGTGTTGTACGGGGAGTTGTGATGTCCGAACGGCAGAAGGCGTATATTATGGCGTCTATTGTCGCTGGGAGTTCGACTGGAACAGTCATTAGACGTCATCTTCTTCGCAAAATAGCTTCTCCTTTGGGCATTCTTATTGCGGGGGATGTAGGGAGAACGATTCTGCTTATTTCTGCCCTTTCTTATCTTGGATTAGGCGCGCAGCCACCTGCTTCTGAATGGGGGGCCATGCTCAGCGATGGGCGGCCTTATTTTCAGGCAGCGGCACAACTGATGATTTACCCAGGATTATGTATTTTAATTGTCGTTTTGGCATGTAATATGCTAAGTGACGGTTTGCGCGAGCTGCTCGATGTCCGCAGAAGTTCATCCATTAAGTCCTGAAATGGACGGAAGGGGGTTAATGATGTTAAGAGATGGACGGAGTATCCCGCTTAAGACTGATCTTGAGATAGCTTCATATCCCTCGCAGAATGACGAATCGATGGTTCTGAGTGTAAAGCAACTGCAAATCGAAATAGCAGATCATGAACGGAGCAGGGTGCTCGTTCAAGGAATTTCATTCGATATCCGTAAAGGGGAAATGCTTGCACTTGTAGGGGAAAGCGGGAGCGGAAAAACCCTTACAGCCTCTGCGATTGCCGGATTATTGCCCAAGACACTGAGCGCCTCGGGTCAAATTCATTTTGCCAGCCAAGATTTAATGAAGCTGAGAGAGAAGCAGTGGAAACCGCTCCGCGGCAAACAAATCGGCTGGGTTTTTCAAAACTATCAGGGCAGCTTCACACCTTATTTAACCATTGGCTCACAGCTGCTTGAAATGATCCAAACGCATGAGCCATTATCCAGAAAAGAAGCGAAACAAAGGGTACTAAGCTGGTTGGAGCGGGTAGATGTTCCTGCGGAGCGTGCATATCGTAGTTTTCCGTTTCAGCTAAGCGGCGGACAGCGGCAGCGAATTGCGCTGGCAGCTGCATTAATGCCTAAACCGACCTTATTAATTGCAGATGAACCGACCACTGCTCTTGATGTGCTGACGAGCGGGAAAATCATGGAGTTAATTTTAAAGCTGCAAGCAGAGACAGGCTGCGCCGTTCTATTTATTACCCATGATTTGCGGAAAGTGTTGAAAACAGCGAACCAGCTTGTGGTAATGAGAAGAGGTCACATGGTTGAATCCGGGAAAGCCTCGAAGGTACGAAACCATCCGGACCATCCCTACACACGAGAGCTGCTAGCGGCTTGTCCAAGGCTGAGTCCACCAGTCGTGCAAGGGAGGGCAGCTCGTGAATAAGCTTTTGGAAGCCCGGAATTTACTGAAGCATTACAAGCGAAATAGCAAAATAATAAAGGCTGTACAAGACATTTCCTTTGTCATTCACGCAGGGGAATGTGTGGGACTGGTCGGAGAAAGCGGCAGTGGAAAAAGCACACTCGTTCGACTTCTGTTGGCTTTAGAAAACCCGGATCAGGGCGATGTCTATCTTTCAGGTCGCTCCTTTAGCTCTTCAAACAAGCGGGAATTGCGAAGGATGAGGCAAAGTATACAGGTTATCTTCCAGGACTCTACTGCTTCTCTAAATGATAGCTTGCCCGTGTGGCGCTCCGTCATGGAGCCACTCGATAATTACCCGAGCTTTACGCCGCCATACCATGCCCAAAAAAAGCTTGGAAGAAGGGATACCGCCTTGCTTTTATTTGAAATGGTTGGTTTGGAGGGGGAGCTTATGGATCGCTTTCCTCATGAATTAAGTGGAGGACAGCGCCAGCGTGTTTGCATCGCTCGTGGAATCAGCCTGTACCCGCAAGTACTCCTTTGCGATGAACCGACCTCCAGCCTTGATGTGACAACGCAAGCTCAGATTTTAAAGCTTCTTAAAAGCCTGCAACAGCAGTTAGGGATGTCTATGTTGTTTATTTCACATGATCTAGCCGCTGTAGAGCAAATGAGCAATCGTATACTGGTCATGAACGATGGTCGCCTTATCGACCAATTCGAAAGCTCAGACTTATGGAGTGAAGAGCGTCACTCCTACACTCGCATGCTTGTTCATGCTGCACAGTATTTATGATTTCTTATTCGATAGGTTGTCATTTGGCTTGAAGGAGAAAATCATGAAAAACGGATTTTGGTTTGCCTTGCTTTCTTCGCTTGTATTCAGCGTCATGAATGTCCTTGTCAAAGCGGTCAGCGATCACATTCCAGCGGCTGAAATCGCCTTTTTTCGAGGACTGATTGGTACCGTTTTAATTGTTTTCTTCATGCAATACAGCAAGACGAGCTTTTCTAGAAAGGGTATTCCCATGCTTATGGTCAGAGGACTTATGGGCGGTTTGTATATGCTGGCCTTTTTTTATACGTTGTCCCGAATGCCTTTAACCGATGCGAGTATATTGGCACAGACCTCACCGATCTTTGTCGTTTTGTTATCTGCGATTATTCTGAAAGAACGCATACAGGGAAACGCAAGGTGGCTGCTTGTGCTTACCTTCATAGGTGCTGTATTTTTAATCAATCCCTTTCAATATTCAAGCTTCTCGCTAATCGCTATAGTGGGCTTGCTGGGGGCATTATTCTCTGCAGCGGCAAGTATCTCGATCCGTCATTTAAGCAAATCACACCCAGCCTATGAAATCGTATTTTATTTTGTCGCGACCTCAACGTTGATAGCCATACCCTTTATGTGGAATTCTTTTGTAGTTCCAGGTCTAATGGACCTGCTATGTTTGTGTGCAATTGGTATCGTTTCATTGCTCGGTCAAATTTTCCTAACAAAAGCCTTTACGCATGAGAATGCTGTTGTCGTTCAAATGATTAGTTACTCGGGTTTGCTCATGAATGTGCTTTTTGGTTTGCTGCTTTGGTATGAGATTCCAAGCCTAATGACGATTATAGGCGGTATTTTTATTGTTGCTGGCTGCATTGGACTGTCCCTTCGGAAGCGAGGGCAGCCGCATGGCGTACAAATTCAACCAAATATAAAGCGATGAGGAGAAAAATGATGAATCCAAAAGAGAGCTTTTATGATGTATGGTGGAAAGACGGAGATCAAAGCATGGAGGATTCTCATTTGGCTCACTGGAAGCGTGTACTGGAATATATTCCAGAAGATGATTTGCGGACAAGCCGTATACTGGATGTTGGCTGTAATCAGGGAGGGTTTCTACGCATGCTCTATAATCAGCGCCCTTTCAAGGAGGCTGTGGGAACTGACCTTGCAAGGCAATCCGTAGATGTGGCCAATGAGCGAAAAGGGGATTTGCCCATTACGTATGCCGTTACTGCTGAGCCGGATAAATTAGGACAAAGCTTTGATTATGCGTTCAGCCTGGCCGTTTTATACTTACTTGATGATTTAGATGATCACGCAAGACGTATGAGACAGTGTCTAACGTCAGGCGGGGTCTATTATGCAACGTATGCTGACTATCCAAACAACCCAAGCTTCCCGTTCATCAGAGAGTCCATCAATCAGAAATCAGCCCAGCCTATGCAAGAGTATTCATTGGATACGATCGCAGAAGCCTTCTTTAATGCAGGTTTTCAGGTCGGGGTGCGCAGAATGATACCTACAGATTTTGTTGAACTCACTCCACAGCAAAATTGGTATCAATGCGCTGCGGACAAGCTGCAGTATGCTTACGAGCAAGCCTATGTATTTAGATTTGTTGCAATAGGATAGGGATACGCATGGAATGCAATCTATATAGAAAAAGTAAACCTGCAGCAGTCAAGGAACATTAAAACGCTCAAAGAAAAAAATCGTTCGAGTGGTACAATAGCTGAGAATTTAAAAAGTAGATTCGCGAAGAATCTACTTTTTAAAAACTGATTATTAAAATATGAAGGACTCACCCAATGGCTCTTCTTAAGAACGAAGCATTTTATTTACATGCGGTTGTTGTAACCAATCCTTCAGCGTGGTCAGTTGGAGATCAGGGACGATCACGCGATCCTTAACATCATAATAGTTGAGGGAATCGATATTGGCTCCAATCCAACGGTAGAAGCCCGCAACACCAGTTGCTTGCCTTGCACCCAGCACTGGCGTGAGAGATGCTTCGAAATCATCGTAGTTCAGGTAATGGAATGTGACATCTTGTCCCAGTGCTTGTGTAAAGCGATCCCCCAGTTCTGCACCCGTCAATGCTTCTGGCCCTGGAGCCAGCACCGTTTGTCCTGCCAGCTCAGGATGACTTAAAGCATAATAATGATATTGCGCTGCGTCATCGGAGTTAATCCAAGGAATAGGTTTATCTGCGGGCACAGGGTAGAACAGCATGCCGTTGTTGATGAGTCCTGGAATCAAGAAATTCTCCATGTAAAGTGTTGGTTTTACCAAGATGGTAGGAATGCCGCTTTGCTGTACGTACTCAATCATATCGCGCTTTACATCCAAAGTTTTGGTGTCGGTCGGCTGTTCCGGCAAGAAGCCATTCGAGTTCACTACAATCAATTTTACGTTAGCTTGCTTAGCAGCTTCAACGGCATTAGTAATGTGTTGCTTAATTAATGCTGTATCATACTCGATTGGCATATTCAAGAAGACTTTATCAACATCGCTGTTAACTTCTTTCAAGGTTTCTAGTACAGACAAATCGCCAACAAAAGCATCGATGCCTTGTTCCTTCAGCGCTGCTGCGTTTTTCTCCTGACGTGTGATTGTGCGAACGTTTATCCCTTTAGAGGTTAACAATCTTGCTACTGCTCCACCTTGTACCCCTGACGCTCCATAAACCAAAATAGTTTCCATTTATACGACAACCCCTTATAGTAAAGTTCATTTGTTCAATAACGAACCAAATGTTATATTTATAATAAACAACTTACAAACTTTATGTAAGTACGCACATTTGGGATATTAGGTATCTCACGTGATACTTTTGGAGGTAAACTCATGGAGACCAAACCACAGGAGAATTGTAGTCCATGCCCGGTCGAATTTGCAGTAAATGTTATTGGCGGGAAGTGGAAAATTTTGATCATGTACCATTTATTGAATAATGACATGGTCCGGTTTAACGAATTGCAAAAATTGCTCTCTACCGTGACGCATCGTACATTGACTCGCCAATTGCGCGAACTTGAAGAAGATGGGCTGGTCAATCGAGTTGCTTTTGCTCAAATGCCTCCTCGTGTCGAATACTCTTTAACGGATAAAGGAAAAAGTCTCACTCCTATTTTGTTGCAACTGCAAAACTGGGGACTTCAGCATATGTAGGTCTCTTGGACATCAGTAAAAACCAGTCGCACATGGGGACTGGTTTTTAAGTTGGTTATGTTTTTGAAGCAATGTTGGAGCAACTCCTGCATGCTGGCGCAAAACTGTATGGACAGGGAGGTTGTTTTTAAAATAGTACCTGATAGAGGTGATCATGCATGAATGATTATTCAAAAAACCAACCGTATAAAAGCTCCCGATCTGATATCCAAAATGTTCTGCGCGATTCTCGTCTACCTGCTTTAATCTGGGTCATTCTGATTTATTTTTCTGCATGGTTCTCCCAGCTTCCCATGTATCCCACATGGTTCGAATTTATTATTTTTACAGGTCTCATTCTGATTCACATTTTGCTGCATTGGTATGCCGGATCCGTTGTCGATAGAAGACCCTGGATTTATTTTGTGACGCAAGGATTTATTATCTGGGGTTGTGCGTTAATCATGCCTAATGCTCATTCTCTCATCTTTGTAAGTCTATTGACGGCTTTGGCCGGGCAAAGTATTGGTGTATACTCTCAACGGAATCAGGTGCTTTTGGTTTGTACCTTTTATTGTACTTTGTTTTCTGTTTCACTGGTTTGGCTCGGGACGACCGAGGATTTGCCATCAACATTGCCATCTCTCTTCTTCGTAATGTTTTTCGTAATCGGCTATGCTTCTTTGTTCTATAAACAAGTTCGTGCTAAATTGCGGACCCAATCGTTTTTAAGTGAATTGGAACGAGCGCACAGGAAAGTGGAGGATCTAACAATTGCCAACGAACGTCAAAGGATGGCCCGTGATTTACATGATACCTTGGCACAAGGGCTAGCAGGTCTCATCATGCAGCTTGATGCCGTGGATGCGCATTTAGAGAACGATAATATCCATCGTGCCCACGAGATTGTTCAGCTGTCGAAAGCCCAAGCAAAGCGCACACTTTCAGAAGCGAGAAGCGCAATTGACGACTTGCGTTCGTATTCTGCAGAGGTCATAGATATTTCTAAAGCGGTAAAGGATGAGGCTGAACATTTCACACATATGACAGGGATTCGTATTTCCACTCAGTTATCGATATCTCATTCGGTGGTACCGAAATTGATCTTCGAACATAGCTTACATATCATCCGAGAATGCTTGGCCAATACAGCTAAATATGCTAATGCTACGAACGTAGAAGTCGTAGTTGCAGCACGCGAAAACATAATTGAGCTAAGAATTACGGATGACGGAATAGGATTCGATTCCAAGCAAATCGAGAAACAATCCGGCAGCTATGGTTTAATTGGCCTATATGAACGAACCAGAATTATTGGCGGGGATATCAAAATCGAAAGCGGAAAGCAAGGAACAGAAGTTTCTGTGCGCATTCCATTACAACAGGAGGATACCATCTTATGACAATTCAGGTTCTTATAGTGGATGACCACCTAGTCGTTCGTGAGGGACTTAAGCTGATCCTGGAAACCAATCAAAGGTACGAGGTAGTCGCAGAAGCATCCAACGGTGTGGAAGCGGTCCGACTGGCGGAGGCACACAAGCCGGACATTATCCTATTGGATTTAAACATGCCTGAAATGGGCGGCTTAGACACCATGGCAGCGCTCAAAGCTAAAGGACTCGATATTCCGGTCATTATTTTGACTACCTACAACGAGGATGAAATGATGATTCGCGGACTGGCGTTAGGTGCCAAAGGGTATTTGCTTAAGGACACGGGAAGGGAGATGATATTTCGCTCGATTGATGCCGCTATGCGGGGAGAGACGTTGCTGCTTCCAGAGATCACTGAGAAAGTATTCGCTAACAAGACGTCAGGAAAGGTGAAAGAGCCAACCTCGGCGAAGACATCTCTTACAGATAAAGAGCTGATCGTGCTTCAAGCGATTGCCCGTGGATCTCGAAGTAAAGAGATCGGCTTCGATATGGGAATATCCGAACGGACAGTAAAGACTCATTTAACTAGTATTTACAATAAATTGGGTGTGGATTCGAGACCGCAGGCCGTCGCCGTCGCGGTGGAGCGTGGAATCCTGCATTTATGATTGAACATTTTATAGATTTGCCCGATCGTACACTTGGGGGTTGCCCTTTTGTACGATTTTTTATTTTTCTCCTTCGTTTATGATGGATGCATGAATCAAAGAGGAGTGGGTGCCAATCATCGCGGGATGGCCCTATTTTAAATTAGAATAAAGAGAAGCGGGAGGAGCTGCTGAATAAGGCTGGCCCAAAAAAGAAAGGAGTTTTTAAAAACCCATGGTCAAGAGTGCGATTTCGAACTTATGGTTCGTGACAACACGGCCGAGCCATTGAATGAACTGGAAATCAAGTTCGTTAAAACAATTATAACTCTTCCCGTAGATGTCTTGCTTCACTTATATCTGGATCTGTTCAAAGACAAGTCCATCGTTATATTCAAGGACAGCTTGCGACGGATGAGGTACGACGGCAAGCTCCGGCCCGATATTGACAACGACCTGATTTCCTTTAAATACGCGACTGTACAGTTCAATCTGATTTTATTTTACAGGGAAGCAGGCATTGTGACCAAAACCTGCGACCGGGTGGCTGTCATGTACAGCGAAACCTGCCCCTTCACGATTCAATAACTTAAATTGGAGGAGAAATTATGAAAAAACCACTGACAGCGATTATGACAATTGTGCTCGCACTGACCATGCTCTCCGCCTGCGGCAAAAATAGCGGGGCTTCCACACAGGAGGAAATTCCGAAACCGGAAAATAGCAGCACTTCCGCACAGGATGAATTTCCGAAACCGGTTGGAAGTTATACGGTCGGGCGTACACAGATGGACTTCAAGTACAAAGCATCAGACAATTCAGAAAGGGAACTGACGGCATTATTTTTCTATCCGTCCGACAGCAGTGAAGGCAAGCCAACGGCAGAATATGCATTTCCGGAGTTTCATTCACTGAGGGATGAGCTTCTGGTTAGATTAGGGGCTACAGCGGGTGGTGAGCAGCTTTTCGACTCCAATTTTAAGACAGGATCTTACGACGATCTGGCCTTGTCTGAAAAGGAAAAACAATATCCGGTTTTATTCTTTGTTCATGGCGCAGGCGCTTACCCGCAGCAAGGCACCTTGTTCTCTCAAGACCTGGCAAGCTCCGGCTATATTGTGGTGTCAATCGGCCATGCCGAAAGTGGTGTGTACAAACTCAAGGATGGACGAACGGTTGGTATGAAAGAGGAGTTTATGGACGAATTAACGAAATACGGAATGGAAGCGGCCGCCCTAACTCCCCCTGAAATTGTGACAGAGAAGCTCGAGGAAGAAAAAGCAATTGAGATTGCTCGTAAATTGACTTCGGCGCCTGAAGCAGTCAAGTTTGCAAAATATGCCGTTTTACAGAGCGAGGATGTTAGCTATGTCGCAGATAGTCTGCAAAAAATGAATGTAGGTGACATTGAATCCATGTTTAAAGGCAGATTGCAGCTTGAAATCGGTATGGGTGTGTTTGGACATTCTTTTGGAGGAACTACAGCGGCAATTGTTAGCCGTGACGATGACCGATTTGTCGGCGGTGTCAATCTTGACGGTAATATGTTAGGTGCCCTGGATAGCGACCTTAAGAAACCCTTCATGCAGCTCGGCACCGTGCTTGCTTATAATACGAATGCATTTCTTCTTGAGTCCAACAGCCAGGAAACTTACTTTGCCATTATTGATAATGTGGTTCATGGTGACTTCTCCGATTCCTTGTTTACTACTACGGATAAAGCCTCCAGAGGAACCCGGGACGCCATGGATCAGCGCAACATTATTACATCTTATACAAAGGCGTTTTTTGATAGATATATGTTGAAAAAGGAAACGGAAATTGAAAGCCTTACCTTTGACGGCGTAGAAATGATTAAGAAGCCTCAAAAGCCTTAGCATTTATTTGCCTAAATTTCGCCAGGGCATTCATCCATACCACCATGCATTAACGATTCGTCACCTTCTAGTACTGAATAATGGTGTGGTAGGAGATGAATTTAGAATAAAGCATATGGGGATATTCATGAAGAGGTTTTGAAAACATCTATTATATTTACCAGGATGTTATCGTATAATGGTCAAGTTCGTACTTTTGAATTCGAACAAATCATTGCAGCCGTCATATACATGGAACAGCCGTTAGTCCTTCAAATAAAAATGCTTCTATTGCTTCTTCATCAAGTGATCATTCATATGGTTATCTTTGGTGGCTCTTTCCAGATGGATATGGGTGTCGAGGATTTGGAGGACAGGAGATAAATGTAATTCCAGGCAGAAATTTTGTTTCAGTTATTCAAGCTACACCAACACCTTCGAGCAAAGCTTATGGAGATATCAACGAAAACATATTGAGAAAAGCTATTTTGTAGAATTTCCACAAAGTCGATCAAGGCGCGAGAATTACCAATTAAGAGAATGACACAAAACAGCCCTCAATCTATCTAGTGATTAGGGGTTGTTTTGTGTCATTAGACATGGACATAGAGACAACAAGCAGTCGTGGTAAGGTTTTGAGTCCATTTATACAGTATTTTCCTTATGCGGAAAGTATGGTTGTTAAATATTTAGAGCTTATTGATGCGGGGAACATCACTAAATTGGCTAAATTTTTAAACCCAGACGATATCGACGTTCCGGAGTGGGTTGCTAATGAAATAATAAGCAACTATGAGAATTTTTTTAGTTCCGTGAACATGTCAGTACGTTATAAAAACGGTTTACTTTCGTTATAGAGGACAGCAATGATAAAGAACACGAAATTGAATTGATTTATGGTGATGGATTGATGAGTATAAAGAATCAAGATCGTGGATCTTGATCCTGTTCTACAAGAGGGAAAAAAATCCTTGGCTGCGACGAAGAGCCAGAGGATAAACACATAAGAAAAACAACTCATAAACAACCTAAATAATGTGTCACATGATATTGGCGCGTCCCATTTATGTTATCGGGAGTGGCCTTTTTTTTATTGCCTTTGAACGGTTATCTAAGGGAGAATATGGGGAGCTATTTTCATCAATACTGTCCAGAGGGGACAGTTAGTAAGTACCGACTCATCGTATTTGATCATGAGAAGCAACCATTTATACCTCTCACCGAATATTATCATCATGAACTTCTCCAAATTGACTGTAATGAAAATGGCATATTTTCAAGCAAAATCTCCTATTGAATATGTGGATCATCTTCTTGAGCACGACCCCACTTTTTAAACATTTAACTTTACAAAGTAGAATGCTTCATGTATATTCAGAATGATAAGAGGTTTAATTTACCATAATAACCATCAACTTACGGAGGTGTGGAAGACAACCAACAATCAGATTGGGATTTTTGATGCTCAGTACAGGGCGCCTACAATTGGTATTATGCTGGTTCTGACAACCGTAGCTTTTGAAGGACTAGCTATCACGACTATTGCCGCGAAAATGGCACAAAGTTTAGAGGGCATTCATTTATACGGTTGGATCTTCAGCGCATTTTTGTTATCTCAGCTTATTGGAACCTTGGTTATGGGTCAGCAGGTTGACAAGCGCGGTGTTTTTACATCCATGCTGGTATCTTTTAGTGTTTTTGTGCTAGGAACTGTGGTCTCCGCTATTTCTTTCGATATGCACATACTTATTGCCGGAAGAGCCCTTCAAGGTTTTGGAGCGGGCGCCCTGATCACATGCGTTTATACCTGTGTGACATTGCATTATCCAGATGCACTTCGTACTCAAATCCTGGCCGCATTCTCTATGGCATTTGTACTGCCTTCCTTGATCGGGCCTTATGTAGCAGGCCTTATTGCTTCCTATATCTCGTGGCGATATGTTTTCTGGATCGTTCTACCTTTGATTGGATTGGCGCTCAGTCTTACATTCCGCTCTTTCCGTGATTTGCAGCTTCGGCAAGATCTGACAGGTCCAGCGCGAGCAACCGACTCGAAGATTATTTATGCGATTCTACTTGCCGTTGGAACGGGGCTGTTACTCACAGGACTTGGTATGATAACCGATTGGAAAGGCATAGTACTCACTTTGGGTGGATTAGTCGTCATGATCCCACCATTGCGTAAACTGCTGCCTGTGGGCACTTTTTCGGTAAAAAAAGGATTGCCTGCTACTTTGGTTTCCAGAGGGCTATATGTTGCTTGTTATTTTACAACGGAAAGTTTTGTGATCTTGGCACTAACCGAAGTGAAGGGGTTATCAGCTGACCTTGCTGGCCTTCTTGTAGCAGCAGGTTCTCTGAGCTGGTCCGCCGCAGCGTGGTTGCAAGCCAAGCTTGATGCACGAGATCAAGGTCTTGCCCGAAAGGGCAGAGTCATGACCGGCATTGGGATTATGATCGTTGGAACTGTACTCGTGATCCTGGCTCTTATTTTGACGGACGGTGGAATTATACTCATCCTTCTCTCGCAAATGATTACAGGGTTCGGTGTTGGATTGGCCAACCCTACTACTGCAGCCATTGCTTTACAACATGCCATGCCCAGGAAAGAGGGAGAAATGTCCGCGAATCTGCAATTTGTGGATTCCTTCTATATGGGAGTAAGCATTGGAGTTGGTGGCGCTCTGATTGCCTTGTCCGAAACTTTACAATGGGGCATATCGACAGGCGTTTTGATCGTGTTAACACTGCAATTACTATTAGTCTTATTAAGTTTCTTGGCAGCACTACGAATTAACAAACTCGTTCATCAAGAACATCATCCGATCAGCCAGGTGAAGGACAACATTTCCATGTAACGGATGACGGCCGCGTCGTTAAATACATCACGAAGAACGGGGGGACAAATTGCATTGGGAGGTAGATAAGATGGCACGTGTATTAGTAGTCATTACTCCAGCTGAAGGACATGTGAATCCGTCGTTAGGATTAGTTACTCAGTTGACGAACAATGGTGAGGAAGTCATCTATGTATGCACGGAGGAGTATCGTTCCCGAATTGAACAAACCGGTGCCCAGATACTTACCTATCCATTTCCACAAGATGCCTTCTCTCATGATCCGGTGTTGAAACCCCAGGAGTACAGGCATTCTTATCAGTTCATTCATATGATGGTAAGCGGTATCATTCGGAGGATCATCCCCAATGTGCTGCGAGTAATAGAGAATCAAAAGTTTGACTATATAATCTTTGATTCCCTGATGGGATGGGGAGGGACTATTCTTTCAGAAAAACTGGGAATTCCCGCGGTGTGTTCGATTGCCTCCTTTGCTTTTGTAGAGCCTCTTGGGTCTGGATCAGACCTTAATGAGACGGAGACGAAGGAGCTTTATGAGACTACGATGAAGATAACAACTGAGTTATCCGAAGAGTTTCAAGTGAGTATTCCAGCCATGGAAGAGATTCCTGCACATGCAGGTCAGTTAAAGCTCGTGTACACCAGCCGTTATTTTCAGCCGCAGGCAGAAAAGCTGGATGATCGTTTTATTTTCACTGGTCCTTCGATCATAACACGTCAAGATGCTCCGGCCTTCTCGTTCGAGCTGCTTCGTGAACGGTACCCTCAAACCGTGTACATTGCCATGGGTACGATTTTAAATAAGAACTTGGATTTCTATCAGCTTTGCTTTGAAGCATTAGGGGATCTACCCGTGAATGTTGTTCTATCTTCAGGGAAATACACGGATATGGAGCCGCTGAAGGAACAAATTCCTCCTAATTTTATCGTCAAGCCATACATTGCACAGTTGGACATGCTGCAGCATACAGATGTTTTTATTACACATGCTGGAATGAACAGCACGAGTGAGGCGCTATATTACAACGTTCCGATGGTGATGATCCCATTAACGTCAGATCAGCCTCTTGTTGCAAATCGGGTACAGGAGTTGGGCGCGGGTATTACTTTGAATAAACATAACCTCAGTGCAACTGATTTGAGAGAGGCGTTAACAGAAGTCCTACACAATTCACTTTATAAACGGCAGGCTTACCTCATCGGTGAATCTTTACGCCAGGCTGGCGGTTACAAGCGGGCCGCCGAAATGATCATGAGTCATATGGGTTCAGCCCGAGGAAGTTACACAGTTTAGTGGTGTTCCATTCAAAGTCGCTTACAAAGCGGCTTTTTTTGTTTTTAGGAACCAAGTTCTTGTCCAAAGCCAAGGACAAGAACTTGGTTCCTTAGCCGAGAAAGACAAGAACATTGTGCCATTGTCGAATAGATGCTGATGTAAAGGGATTTGCACGTTTTAGCCCAAGCCTTAAAAGCATGCAAACAAACCATTAAAAAAAGATTGTTTTAGTATTAAAAGTGAGACAACGACTTTATGGAAGGGTCATCCTTAAGAGGATGGCAGCGTATCTGAGCTAACGTTAACAGCTCCGCTGAATTTTAGGTCCATGGAGAAAGGGCTTACAACCGAGAGAAAGTGGGACCAATTTGTTTATGGTGATCATCCGCTTCCGCGACAATACGCAAAATCATATGAGAAGCCTAATGTTAGGAAAAAGGCAAGGAATAAACTGATGCCAACATAGATTGAAATTTTCACATAAAGATTGCTTTTCCCAAAAAATCTCGAATGGTATACTTTCATAATGGGTTATCCCTCCAACGTTTTCCAACGGTCATTCAAGAATTTCTTAAGACAAGAAAAAAATTAAGGTTGACATTAAATCATTCAGTTCTATAATTTGGTGAGGTGAGTTCTATTGAACTTTTGGTTGATGGAGAACATAAAGAAAGCTTAAAGGGACATATCGATTTGGAACGTCCAATGATCAGAAATGAGGATAGAGAACATTGATTTTTAGAATATTCAAACCATTAATTACAGTAATCGTCGTTTGTATACTGGCAATATATGTGTTACCGCACTCCGTTTCAGCCACGAACCAAGGAACACTTAACTCATCAGGGATGTCTGACATACCGACTGTGGAATCATTGCATCTTAATGTTAAATCTGCCATTCTCATTGAACAAACTACAGGAGATGTGCTATTGTCCATCAATGCCGATCAGGGCTTTGCGCCGGCAAGTATGGTCAAAATGATGACAGAGTACATTGTTGCCAAAAAAGTTAGAACAGGAGAACTATCCTGGGATGACATCGTCACAGTCAGCGATCATGCATCTAAAAGCATAGGCACCCGTGCATTTCTTGCAGAAGGAGATCAGCATACGGTAAAAGAACTGTACACCGCAATGGCAGTGGGATCCGCGAATGATGCTGCGATTGCTCTTTCTGAGCATGTATCGGGTACAGAACAGAACTTTGTAACACTTATGAATGAGGAAGCCAAACGCATGGAACTGACTAAAACCCATTTTATCAATGCTACCGGACTGAGCCGCGCCGACATGCCAGAAGGCTTTCGCCCTGATGAAATGGGAGAAACGCTGATGTCAGCAAAAGACGCGGCCACATTGGCGAAAAACCTTATTCAAGATGAACCAGATTATGCTGATGTCACAGCCATTCCTTTTTACAAAATGCGTAACTCCGATAAAGATCCAATTCTTAATTCAAACCGGATGCTAGAGACTAACAAAGCTATTCCGAGTTATGCTTATAAGGGCTTGGATGGGCTTAAGACAGGATATACCGAAAGCGCAGGCTATTGCTTTACCGGAACTGCAGAGCGCAATGGTATGCGTTTAATCAGTGTTGTCATGGGGACTCCATCGATGGGGAGCCGCTTCGAAGAGACGGCAAAGGTATTAGATTATGGGTTCAATCACTTTACAATGAATCAAGTCATTCCTGCTGGGAGTTTAGTCACTGGGATGGAAACATCTCCTGTCAAGGGCGGGAAAGAAAAAAATGTTCAGATAGTAACAAAAGATGATGTTTATTTTATTCTCCCGAAATCAGATGTATCTACACAACCTATTGCTACAGTCAATTTAGTTCCAGATGGGCTCGCTGCCCCTGTGGTAGCTGGTACAAAAGCTGGAACGGCGACATTTACTTACACAGTCAAAGGGCAAAGCGTCGTACAATTAAGAACGGTTGATTTAATCACTGAGCGAACAGTAGAGAAAGAAAACTGGTTTATGTTACTTCTTCGCTCAATTGGTGGTTTCTTTAGTGCTGATTAGCAGTGTCAAGATGCTTTGAAAGATTATGAATTGGAGAAAGAATAAGCTTTTTTTAGAATGAAGATTTTTTCTTCGAGTAAAAGGGATGTAAGTTTGACCGCTTTTACATTTAAGTATATATGTTCTTGTCCTCCGACAAAAAAAGAAAGAAATATATGTGGTACGACACAAATCTACCTAAATAAATTCGTCCAAAACAGCATACTTTCGATACTAATTAAGCATACTTGTGTCGCATCAGCGCGACACAAGTATGCTTAATTAATTTTCGTGCGACACAACATTACTTGATTAACCCACAGAGTAAAGATATGCGGAGAAAATAGGGTATTAACCTAAAGAAGTGTAAAATTTTTAAAGGAGGTTCCTAAGCTAACTTAAACGATACGGATACTGCTCTATACCTGGAATCGTGTAGACTCTGCGATAGCCTGTATTTATAAGGACTTGTGCCGCTAAAGAACTCTTATATCCCCTTTGACAGTAAAGGATTAATGGAGTATCCTTTTGCGCGCATACCGAGAACGGGTTATTTGTTAGATCAAGTAACGGAATACAAATGCTTTCCCGAATATGCCCTGTTTGATAATCATCATTAGTCCGCACATCTATTAGCATTGCAGTAGGATCATTTAACATCAGCTTCCATGCTTCATCGGGGGCTAGATGTTTACTTCGAAATACTCTGCCCCCAGTCTGAGGAATACGCTGCTCCCTATCAAGCATTCTTGCAACAACTTCTTCGGCTTCCGCATGAGTTAAGCCGCCAGCAACGTCGAATAGATTAGGGTCACGCCCGGACATTATACCTTTCACATAAATCTGTGCGATATGCATGACGCAGGTACGGCAGGAATATAAGTCCCTAAGATTTTCTGCCGCCGACCATTCGTACTCATCTTTTTCTCCGAATTCTGTTAAAAGCACCTCATGAATGATTCTTGCAGCGGAGCGGCGCTCAATGGGGTTGCTTATGTTTGTTAGATCGTAGTCCTCCATTACTCCCTTATGCAACGCGTAATCCATATACCCTGATGACCAACTGCCGCGCGTCGGCTCTATATGGCCTTTACTGCTTCTAATGACCATGGTCACAAACTGTTCAGTAGTAATATGATCTCCTGTTTCCATTCCTTTTCTCCTATTAAATGTGAGTAACTCTTAGGGTAATATTGTCATAGGCGTCAATGCCTGTAACAGAGAAGGTTCTTGAAGGGTTTGTTGTAACCGCACCTGTCCATAAATCCTTTAGGGAATAGCTTGCTGCATGTTTGAATTTTTCAGCATCAATCATTTTATGCCCAAGATAATCGATAATGCGGCTTACATCAACGGAATGCTCCGTCGTATCTCTTGAGTCGCTGAGATTGATAAAGGATATGGCAATATCTCCGTTCGCAAGAGGCTTTACCAGAATATCAACTCGGTTGTTATTGGCTATATAGGCCGTATCGGGATTGGCATTATCGATAGAGCAGTAAATTCTTTTGGCCTGGATACCGAGGGGATCCTGATTCAATGCGATGACCTCTTTGTTCGCAATAATTCTCCATAGCTCGTTACTCTTTGCAACCCGTCTTAAATCCATTCCAAGCATAATCGGAGAATTCATCATGCACCACATCGTCATATGCGTTTTACTCATGGTAGTTGTGATCCCGTTCATACCGATGACTAGCATATCGGGATCATTCCACCCCTTGTCAAGTCCAGCAAACTCATCCATAATAACCGCCTTACTATATTGCGAGGTTATACTTGCCGTATGGTTTGAACTCCATTCGGCGGAGCCCGGATTGCCATCGGAGCCGACACTGAAGGTTATATCATTAAGAATACGCCAGGAGTCTCCAACCTTATATCCCCAGTTTTGCGGCTGCGTTTTACCCCATTCACAAATTGAGAATACAATATCATGGTTAGGGTCAGCCATGTTCAAGCCCTCGAGCAAAACCGCATAGGAATTAAGTGTATTTTCCTGCCTTCTGTGGTTCATTAGACGTATGATGTTTTCTCCCTCATTCAAGAACACCGTTATTTCTTCCGAATTGGCAAAGTCAGTCGTACTTTCGGTAAGAGGAAGCATTTGATCAAAATATCGTGTTTCATTCTCTGCGCTTCCTACTGCTAGCTGAAGCCAGCGTCCCGTGCCATCCTGTTCGCCGATTGCGTAATTTACGGTTATGGCGTATTTTCCGCCAGCCGGTGCGTTCACCGTAAACGCAAGCTCGCTCCAGCGGTCGCCCACAGGTGTTGTACCTACGTTTGTTCCGTCAAATGTACCGATATGGGTCACATAGTCGCCGCTATTTTTTGATGCACCCTGGCCTAGGAGCACACCGTCCTTAACCGCATTTAAAGTGATATTCAGTTCTTCGCCCGCAACCGTTATGCTTCTGATATTCGGGGCATAGGAATATTTGGAATTTGTTGAGTCTGAGAACGTGGCATTGTCCCAAAGGTAGTAGCAGTTATCAACCTTGATAAAGTCAACCCCCCAGTCTATATACGACCTCGTGTCGACATCCTCAAATCCGCAAGTGCCTACCGCAGAGCCTGCGCAAAGATGGGTGCCTATATCATTGTACATGCCGAATTTAAGTCCCTTGCCGCGGATGTAGTCGGATAACGCCTTAAAGCCGCTTGGAAATTTAATCGTTTCGTTTGAAAGCAATCCGTTGACGCGTTCGGACTTATAGCAGCCGTCATCGAGCACGACATACTTGTATCCCAGATCCGCAAGTCCCAAATCAACCATGGCGTCTGCCATTGCCTTCGTGAGCGCCTCATTGTTCTTGCTGCCAAATGCATTCCAACTGTTCCAGCCCATGGCGGGGAGGCGGCCCTGCTTTTTATTCAGAAGCACCTTCCCGTTCGAGAAAGCCGGAAACATATAGTCGTGATCCGTGATCTCGTCCGGCGCTGTCCTTGATGTAACTCTAGCCGTTACTTTGTCCATAAAAAATCCTCCTCGTAAGTCGCATTTTCATTGTTATGATAGGACAAATAAAGGTGTTGATAAATAGGTTTTTATCGAGTGATTATGGGGAAATGTGATATATTAATTGCGGGAGCTGATTTCAATGAAACTCTATTATACGAAAAGCCCTTTAATCTCATCCGATGTTTATCCCATGCAATATGGTGAACAGCAGTGCGATCGCGGATATTCCTTTGGACCTGCAGTGCGAAACTTCTATCTCATCCATTACATTTACAGCGGGAAAGGCGAATTGCATATTAATAAAAAAGCTTATAAAGTACACGCAGGCCAGTTTTTCCTGATCTATCCGAAACAAACGGCATATTATAAGGCGGATAACAATGATCCTTGGCTTTATCGTTGGATTGAGTTTGACGGCAGCTTCTCGGAGGAGATTATGTCTGTGACAGGCTTCTCACACGATAACCACGTTATAAATGATGATAACGGCGTCGGAATCGCGCTGAAGAATATAATAGATTTAGGCTGGACTGACTTTGAAACGATCATGAGCCATTTTTGGCCGTTTATCGCGGCGCTGACGAAGGGTAAATTATTGAAGAAAGATGAGAATACCGCAGAAACATATGTTTCTTATGCTAAAAACTATATTAAAAGCAACGTTCACAAACGGACATCCGTTTCTGAAATTGCACATTTTCTAAACATAGACCGCAGCCATCTGGCGCGTATCTTCAAAAGCATTTGCGGCATAAGCACACAGCAGTTTATCATTTCTCTCAAAATGGAGATGGCCTCACAATCACTCAAAAAAAGCAGTATGACCATTAAAGAAGTAGCCAATAGTGTCGGATATGACAATCAGATGGAATTTTCGAAGCTGTTTAAAAAACACTTTAATATGACCCCCACACAGTGGAGAGAACAGGATTTCTTTCGACAGTCCATAAAAAACTATGAATAAAAGTAAGTATCCATAAGTGATTAGAAGGTATTCATCTATAAAGAAAGCACAACGATACGGATTGTCGAGAACGAGAAAAAAGCAAACAAGAAGGGGGACTGACTCCTGTTTGTGAGACAGAGATTAAAACACCTTTCGAGTTCTAAGCAGCCAGTTGCCGGAATGGACAAGAACATATATGCATAAGAGACCGCGTAAATCGCGGTTTTTATGTTTTAAGGATATAAGTTCTTGTCCATACTCCAAGACAAGAACTTATATCCTTAACCGATATGGGACAAGAACTCATATCCTTAGCCGTATTATATATCAGAAAATCGTATAGTTGAATCTAATCGCCAATTCTAACGGGAAAAATCATACGAATCGAATCACTTACAAGCTTTTTTGCTACAGCATGGTATCAGGAAAGATCGTTCTCGAGTTTCCTGATAGTCGATAACTTTTCTGCATCAGAATGCTTATAAAACGGCATAAAAATGCCCCCTTTACAGTTGGGATGACATTATTACAGAAGAACAACAAGTCAAATAATTAAGTTGACTTCATCTCTCTCTCTATAATCCACACATCGTTTATTCGCAGTAAGAAGAAAAGAGAGAACAGATTACGAACTCCTTAGTCGACTGACTCAATAGTATAAGGTGCCGATATACGTATTAATGCCTTTCAGTCATTTGATTAATTGAAATAACCAATGATTAGCCACCTAATCTAATAATAGAAACCTATCACGATGTTATATGATGGTATCATACTTAATTAACGTAGTTTTGTTGACTCAGGAAGGATGAGATGAAATGACTCGTGTACTGGTCGTCGATGATGAGCCTCGCCAAAGAAAAATTCTATCCAATGTCATTCGTGAATACCGCCAGAATTATGAAGTACTCGAAGCCAAAAATGGTGAAGAAGCATTGGCGCTCTGTAGAGAACGCACAATGGATTTAGTGTTTAGCGATATCCGTATGCCTAAAATGGATGGACTAAGCTTGATTGAGCAATTGTGCGAAATGAATCGACAATCGCGAATTGTTGTTGTCAGTGGTTACAGTGACTTTAATTATGCTCGAAAAGCATTGGATTTACGAGTATACAGCTATCTTTTAAAACCGATAGAAAGAAGCGTAATATGGGAGATTATTACACAAATTGAGGAGGAAATTGAAAAAACGAAGAACAACGAAATTGAGATAAACGAAATGGCGGAGCAACTCAATTTAATTCTGCCTTTCTACCGAGATCATTTGATGAGTAAATGGATTAAAGGAGAATGTTCAAAAACCGAATTAGCCGAAGTGGAGGAATCGATTGGATTTCGTGGAAGAGGTTGCCTCGTTCTAACCCGCTTGACAAGTCAAACAAGGGTAAACAACGATTCGTTCAACACGAATGAAGACATGGAGGAGATCAGAACGAATATTAAAGTGTGGATTAGTGAGATTCTTTACCCTTATGGGCATCTTACTACTTTTTCTTGGAAATACAATACGAACTGTATTGTTAGTTTGCTGAATTGCTCAGCTATTCAGGAGGACACATTTGAAAAAATGATAATTGAAATGCAAACACTAACCAACAGTCTTCTCCATGAATATGGAATTTCACTCTCAACAGGGGTGGGAGCGGTTCAGGAAGATATCATTTCATTCGTCCAGCAAGCATTTACAACAGCGGAGGCCGCTTTGAGTTGTCAATTCTATATGAATAGTGGTCGGGTCAGTAGTTATTCAAACATTCGACATCTTTATCAAGAGCAATTGAAGATAAGCTTTCCGTACGAAGAAGATCTTAAACAATTTGTTCAAGGTCATAAACCGTTTAGCTTCGACAGACTAGAACATGGATTGAAGATACTATTAGATAATCGCTACCCTGAACCTGAGTCGGTATTGGAAAATATAAGTAGTTTAATGAAAAGAATTCATCACAGTATCAAGCATATAATCTCTGATGAAACAGATGGTCATCTCATTCAAAAAATAAAAAGATTATTCGATCCGTATTATTGTACAAGCCTAGAGCAATTAAAAAAGCAATGGTTCGAGTTACTAGAGGAGATGGCTGATGCCGTTCAGATCCAAAAAGTACACAAAAACAGCATAGTGATGGAACGATGTTTACAATACATTCACAATAATTATGGTGAAGATCTTAATTTGGAAGTTTTGGCTCAGAAATATTATTTTAATCCCTCATACTTTAGCACATTGTTCAAAAAATATACAGGAACGCATTTTACGGGGTACTTAACATCGCTTCGCCTTGAAATCGCTCACAAAAGGTTGCTGGAATCGGATAAGAAGATTTATGAGGTTGCGCAAGAAGTGGGATATAAGGATGTAAAGTATTTCAATAAAATTTTCAAGAAGCATTTCGGGCTTACTCCGGATGAATGTCGGACATTTAATACAGGATGTGACACAACACGATGATAAATAATGTTTATCTTCTGTTTGCAAGAATTAAGCTTCGTACTAAATTATTCCTTATGTTCTTTGTACTTCTTATGATTACACTGGTTTTGTCAAGCTATGGATATTACCAATATAGTATGGATAATGCCGTCAGTCAGCACAGTCGGGATTCATATCAAAGTATTAGGCAAAGTACATCGCTTCTTGATCAAAAACTGTTGAAAGTTGTAGAAAACAGCGAACTAATGATCAAAGATAAGGAAATATACCACATTTTTGAGCAAATCAATCCTCAGGTACCATATGAGTTAATGAAATATGATCGAGAATTAAATAGAATCATTGCTAAATATTCTAGCTATAACGAGCTAGTTTATTCACAGACGCTGGTTACTAGCTATTATTCGTTTGGCGAAGGATTTATCCCGTATGAAAACTTTCAGACCTCTAAGCTTTACAAGGACATAAGCGAAGGAGGAGGGAAACTTGTGTGGGAACCGACTTATGATTTTCTTAAAATGTACGGACAGGAAGACCTGGCCAACTACAATACTGATGATTTTCGATATCTATTCTCATGCGGAAGAATTCTAAATCTGTTTGATAATTCAATGGGAGTCAACTCTTATCTTCCAGAGGATAAGGAGCGTCCCATTCTTCTAATAAATTTCAGGGAAGATTTTTTGAAGGAATTTTTTAACAGTATTCAAGGTGATGACAATCTGATGCTGTTTATGGTTGCACCAAATGGGAGTCTTGTATCATCAAACAGTGAAAAGTCCAGAGAGCTTGCTTTACAATCTGATTGGCTGCAAAATTTATTGGTCGCTCAATCAGGAACAATGAAAATACATGAACTGAATGAGTTGATGATTGTTAGTTATGACACTTCACAAATTACCGGATGGACGCTGGTCTCCGCCATTCCGATTAAGGAATTGACCCCAGAGCTATCCAAAAATATTATCATTACCGTAAGCAAATTAAGTGCAATCGTAATGACTGTTTCGCTTATTCTTGCTTATCTGATTTCTATGGTGATTACTAAGCCCCTGATCCAGTTGCTTACAGCTATAAAAACAACGGGCCGAGGTAACTTTGCTAAAAAAATTCCGGTTCGGGGCTATGGAGAGTGGGACAGGCTAATTCGACAGTTTAATGAGATGAACGATAAAATCCAACAATTAATTCATGAAAATTATGAAGTGAAACTTCTCGAAAAGCAGTCCCAAATCAATTTACTGAATACGCAATTGAACCCACACTTCTTGTACAACACCCTTAATTTGGTCAGTTGTATTGCGATCGAAAAGCGAAACTTTGAGATCAGTAAGATTGTAACTTCCTTATCCCGAATGCTGCACTATACTGTCGAAAACAATAACCCAGTGGGGCAACTCAGGGAGGAGCTCGCATGGTTGGAAGGCTACATTTATATTATGTGCTGTCGATTTGAAGGAAGGTTTGATTATGGTTGTTATGTTGAGCCGTCTTTATTAGATGGGGACGTACCAAGGTTATTTTTACAGCCATTTGTGGAGAACGCTTGTATTCATGCCTTTGAAGAAATGGAACAAGGGTGTGTGCTTCGTATTTCGGGTTGGATGGAAGACGAGCGCCGTTATTTTTCGGTGCGGGATAATGGCAAGGGTATGAGTCAAGATCGAATAGAGGAAGTAATGAGTGGGAGAAGCTCTTCTGTAGGGATACGAAATGTGCATAATCGACTCAAGCTAATGTACGGGGAAGAATACGGAATCACTATTCAAACCAATTCCGGAAATGGAACAACCATTGTCATTTGCTTGCCAGGGCAATAGTTTTATTTTTTGATGTTCCAATGAAAGTCCTCACTTTCCAATAAGAATCGAATTTGAAACGATAATGGGCTGTGACATACTAGTGGAGCACCAAACATCTAGATTAAAAGGGAGGCAATGCAATGAAACAATTTAAGAAAGCGATTACATTCATGCTGTTTGTGACAATTCTTATGGTTTCGGCAGGCTGTGGTTCAGCGAATAATGCTGGTAACAGCAACAAGGTGATGCAGGAGCAAGAAAACAAGTCAAATCAGAACATTAAATTGAGATTTACTTACTGGGGGTCGACGTACGAGAAGGAAGTTATTACCAAGGCAATTGACAAATTTGAGAAGGATACAGGAATTGATGTAGAACCGATGCTCATACCTTCAGAGTACGAAACGAAGTTAACTACGATGATTGCATCGAATGATGCTCCTGATGTCGGTTATCTGGGTCCGCATACAGCATACAGATGGTACGAAGATGGAGAACTGGTCAATATCAAAGAATTGTTCCAATCAGAGACTGGAACGAAGGAAGATGAATTTGTGGACGGTGTCATCGCAAGGAAAGGTGATGCGATTGTCGGATTGATGAATAATCTGGAATCATTTGCAATTTTCTACAACAAAGATGTATTTGCTGAAGCAGGAGTTGAAACTCCTCCGACCAAACCTGAGAATGCTTGGACTTGGGATGAATTTGTAGAAGTCGGAAAGAAGCTTACCTTCGATAATACAGGCCGAAATGCGCTGGATCCAGATTTTGATGCTAAGAACATTAAACAATACGGGTTTAACATGAGTATTTGGTCTGGCACTTTGGAAGCGCTCTTATTGCGGAATGGTACACAGTATTATCCTAATAAGGACAACGATACAGGTATTAACACACCTGCCTTTAACGAAGTATTGCAAAAAATAGCAGACCTAATTAATGTTCATCATGTTATGCCAAGTCCGATTACCGCCAAAAGTATGCCGGCGCCTGCAGTTGCACTCCAATCTAAGCGTTATGCAATGGTACTAGATGGAAACTGGGTCACTAACGATTTTGCCAAATCGGACAGTTTGAATTACGGTATTGGTGTAATTCCAAAAATGACTGGAACTACCGCAGTGTATAGTGGTGCACTTGGCGTCGTATTCAAAGCATCACAACATCCAAATGAAGCCTGGATGTTGCTAAAGTATATTACAAATCCGGAAAGCTCCTTGGAATTGTTCAAAGACGGACTTTGGATGCCTAACCGCAAAGATTATTATACAGATGAAAGTAAAATAGATATGTGGGCGTCTTTAAGCCGTGCAAGAGTTGAAGGTTACAAAGATGTTCTGGTTGACCCTATTGTCAAAGACAGCCAGGTGACTTCAGAAGTTTATGTGAAAAACTTTGGGAAAATCAACGATATTATGTTGCCTGCTCTTGACCAAGCTTGGTTCGGCAAAAAAAGTGTCGATGAGGTTTTGACAGAGATTATGCCGAAATTAGAACCGCTGCTGCAAGGAAGTATTCAGTAAACCCATAGACAACGGGCGGTACAACTTGATACGTCCGTTGTTTTCTTAACTAAACACCAAATTTTACAAGAGGCGATGATACAGCATGATTGTAAGCCAAGAAGCTATACCAACAGGATTACGAGGACGACGAAAAATAAAAAAAGAAACGCTTTATGGTTATGGTATGGCCGCTCCGGCTCTCATTGGTTTTTTGATATTTACATTGGGTCCTTTAGTAGTAAGTTTGTTTTTGAGTTTTACAGACTATTCGATTACCAACCAATTTAGTTTCATCGGAATTGAAAATTACAGAACCCTATTCTCAGGTGAAGATGGTTTTTTTTACAAGTCATTAATTGTTACTCTGTATTATGTAGCGCTGTCCGTTCCCTTTAGTTTGTTGGCGGCCTTTTCCATGGCACTTCTATTAAAGAACAATGTAAGGGGCAAGACGGTATTTCGTGCTATTTTTTATGTACCATCTATTGTGCCGATTGTAGCTACTTCAACTATTTTTATATGGCTACTAAACCCGGACGTTGGCCTTTTTAATCAAATATTGAAATTTCTGCATCTCCCGACCAGCATGTGGATTTACGATGAGGCGACGGTCATCCCAACAATGGCTTTCATGAACATATGGTCTGTAGGAGGTACGATGCTAATTTTCCTCGCCGGCCTTGAATCTATTCCTGAGCATTATTATGAAGCGGTCGATATCGATGGCGGGGGGGTGTGGCACAAGTTAATGGCTATTACATTACCTATGATGACACCAACTATTTTTTTTAATTTGATTATTGGAATAATCAATGGGTTTCAATCTTTCTCAGAAGCATATATCATGACGAGCGGTGGTCCTAACAATGCTTCGCTATTTTACGTCGTATATCTGTATCGAGAAGCCTTTACGAATCAAAGAATGGGAGCAGCGAGCGCTATTGCCTGGATTCTCTTTGCAATTATCCTTATTCTTTCAATAATTGTATTCAAGTCGTCTAAATCTTGGGTCTATTACGAGGGTGAAAAATAATGGCTAACAAAAAACAACGCAGCTTCAAATCTTTGATTTTATATCTTATCCTTGTCTTGGGTTCAGTCGTATTCATTTTACCTATATTATGGATGCTAAGAAGTGCTATTATGGACTCATCGCAAATTTTTATTGTGCCACCTATTTGGATACCTAATCCCATCCAATTGAGTAATTTTCAGGTGGCGCTTGAAACAGTCCCATTTTTAAAATATCTTATGAATACGCTATTTATTGTTGTTTGCAATGTGACGGGTGCAGTGTTGACAAGTGCGATATGTGCCTATAGCTTCTCGAGATTGCGGTGGCGAGGAAGAGATTTTTTGTTTGGTTTACTAATGACAGGTATGATGCTTCCTTATGCTGTTACGCTAATTCCTACTTTTTTGGGCTGGCGAGAAGTGGTAGAGCCAAATAG
Source organism: Paenibacillus sp. J31R34 (assembly GCF_059383715.1). Taxonomy (NCBI): domain Bacteria; kingdom Bacillati; phylum Bacillota; class Bacilli; order Caryophanales; family Paenibacillaceae; genus Paenibacillus; species Paenibacillus sp. J31R34. The sequence goes on along the minus strand of NZ_JBXENU010000001.1, from coordinate 969,081 downwards.
TTATTTGCCTTTGATTTTGCCAGCGTGGTTTGGTGGCGGAGTATTTAACATTTTCCTGATTCGACAGTTTATGAATACTATTCCTAGATCGTTAGACGAAGCTGCTCTTGTGGATGGAGCCAACTATTTTTATATTTTTTCAAGGGTTATTTTGCCGTTGTCTAAGTCAGCTTTAATAGTAGTTTCTTTATTCCAATTTCTAGGCGTTTGGAATGATTTTCTTGGACCACTTATCTATTTAAATAAAGAATCAAAGTTTACTCTTGCGTTAGGCTTACAGCAGTTCATGAGTTACTATACGGCTCAGTGGGAGCTTCTTATGGCTGCTTCTACAATGGTACTCATTCCACCGGTGTTATTGTTTGTGTTAGGACAAAAGTATTTTGTGAAAGGAATTGCAGTATCAGGTATAAAAGGTTGAATTCTAATCTTTAAATTTATATTTAATGTGAAAAATAGGAGTAGGAGTGATATTCGTTGCAAATGTTGCAAGGTTACCAAACTGTTGTTGTCCATGATCATGAATTAAAGCGCAGAGAAGAAGCCAATAGGGCGTATTTAATGAAGCTGAATTCAGAAAATTTATTACTCAACTACAAGCTTGAGGCAGGTAGATATTCAGGTCGAGATCTTCCACCAGGAGCGCATGGAGGTTGGGAAACTCCGGTCTGCCAGATTCGAGGCCATTTCCTTGGGCACTGGTTGTCGGCTGCCGCCATTCATTGTTTTGATACTGAGGACAGCGAGTTGAAGCTAAAAGCAGAAGCCATCATAGACGAATTGGCGGAGTGTCAGAAAGACAACGGAGGAAAATGGGTTGGTCCCATTCCAGAGAAATATTTGAACTGGATTGCAAATGGTAAGGATATTTGGGCACCGCAGTACAATCTTCACAAAATATTAATGGGACTTGTTGATTCGTATCGTTACTTAGGTAGTCAAAAAGCGTTAACAGTGGTGGACCAATTTGCGGATTGGTTTGTAGAATGGAGCGGCAGCTTTTCGAGGGAGAAATTTGACGATATTCTGGATGTCGAGACTGGCGGGATGCTTGAGGTATGGGCGGATCTGCTGAATATTACAGGGAAGGACAAATATAACAAACTTCTAGAGCGATACTACCGTAGCAGACTATTCCTGCCGCTATTGGAAGGTAAAGACCCCCTTACAAATATGCATGCCAATACAACTATACCTGAGGTGCTTGGCTGCGCAAGAGCTTATGAGGTAACTGGCGAGGAGCGGTGGCTTCATATAGTCCAAGCCTATTGGAATTGCGCAGTAATCGAGAGAGGATTCCTTGCAACTGGAGGACAAACCGCAGGCGAGGTGTGGATGCCCAAGATGAAGATGAAGGCTCGTCTTGGTGATAAGAATCAGGAACATTGCACAGTATATAACATGATTAGATTAGCAGATTTCCTATTCCGGCACACTGGTGATCCCTCCTATGCGCAATATATTGAATACAATTTATATAATGGAATTATGGCGCAAGCCTATTACCGTGAATATTCATTGAATGGCAAAAAGTCCAACCATCCTAGTCACGGACTTCTAACGTATTTTCTCCCTATGAAAGCTGGGTTACGTAAGGAGTGGAGTTCGGAGACAGATAGCTTTTTTTGCTGTCATGGAACGATGGTACAAGCGAATGCGGCTTGGAATCGGGGCATATATTATCAAGATGGTGATTCCATCTATATATGTCAATATTTCAACTCCGAGGTGACATTTCAGAATAAGGAAGCTGAGGTTCGGATCATTCAGATTCAAGATCCAATGAGCGGAAGCATGCTAAATTCTTCTAATACAGCAGGATATCAATCGATTAACGAAGTGACTGCTCAGCATGAAAATATACCATCATACCGCAAATATGATTTTATTATACGTACATCGTTGTCAACTGAATTCACAATTTGTTTCCGTATTCCGGAATGGAAAATGTCTGACGTTGTTGTTTATGTCAATGATGTATGTCAAGGCAAGACAGCAGACAGCAGCCAATTTTTCAACATCTGTCGAATATGGAAAGACGGTGACAAAGTAAGCATAATTCTGCCGATTGGGTTGCGATTTATAACGCTTCCGGACGATGTGAACATTGGTGCTTTTCGATATGGTCCAGATGTCTTGGCGGGACTATGTGATGAAGAAAGGATAATATTTGCAGAGAATGAGGATTTCACATCCGAAATCGAGATGGAAAACGAGCGCGAATGGGGCAGTTGGAGATATTTCTTCAAAACGATGAATCAGGATCCAGGTATTGAGTTTAGGCGCATTCGGGATATTGGATATGATCCTTATCAAATTTACTTTAAGGTGAGAAATCGAAGTCTTTAGTGTGTGCGCTTGCTGCTCTGGATTATAGACAATATACGGTGTGGAAAATTGTACTCCTCGTGGCCTCCCTATTTCTAAGATTCTCAGAGTATAATGGAGCGGATGAAGTGCAGGCTATTGAAGAGATTATGAACAATCAACAATACAAGCTAAACTAACAGAAATCGCCGCTAGCCTGAGCCAGCGGCGACTTCTGTTGTTTCCCAGCAGAGGGAGCCCCAAATGGTGTCTAATCTTTACAGGACAGAGTGCAGAATAGAGTGCTATTCCTAAAAGTTGATAATAAAAAACCAACCAAAGTTCTGCCCTTTTCAGAATTTAACAAAAATGTTGCAGTTAGCAAGATCAAACATTCCCATTTAGAAGTGAAAAGGATGGGGGATATCTTTAATGATTTGGAAAGACCATATCGCTGCTTCTGCAATAGCAATTTGCGTAATGAAACTTAATAAGATTATACATGAATGGTATTCTGGTTTTCATCATTTCCATAAAAGTGCTAGGAAGGTTGATGAATCTTCTCAATTTAATGTTTATTCAGCAAGGGTTACGTATGTTGGGTTGGGCTTGCCGCTGCTAGGCTTTAAACCAACACTGGATGTGCTTCTGAGAGAGGGCGCTGCTGGACAATTGCCTGGAAAGCTGTCACCAGGAGTCAGGTGGTCGCCGAAATTTTCGATTGGAAAAAATTATGCAACTACTAAAATTATGAATGAGAGAAGGTATAGAAGATGATACGAGAAATTAAAGAGCAATTCATTGAAGAGATCCTTACCGAAGCAATAAAACGATATGACATTAATAATGACACCATTCGTTTTTTGGGCGGTTATGAAAGCTTTGTTTATGAATACCAGAAAAACAATGCATTTTTCATATTAAAAATCTCACACACAATTAGAAGATCAAAAAATAATATACGGGGTGAAATTGAATTTTTAAATTTTCTGTCGAATAAAGGACTGGCAGTTTCAAATGCTGTTCCATCGACCAGGGGTAATATGGTTGAAGAAATTGCTGCAGAAAATGGTTCGTTCCTAGCCATTTCATACGAAATGTCTCTTGGAAAAGAAGTGTCGGATGAAAATTGGAATGAATCGCTTTACGAAAAATGGGGCGAATTTCTTGGGAAAATCCATCATGCCACAAAGGGTTATGAATGGAGTAATCCGGCGTTTAAACGACAAGCCTGGGACCAAGAAGTTCAATTAAAGGCGGAGAAATACCTGCGACCTGAAGATGTAATGATTTCAATTCTAAAAGAAAGATTAACAAAACTTACTTCTCTGCCTAAGTCCAACGATACATACGGTTTGACTCATACTGATTTTCATCAAAGTAATTTTTATCTGCATAACGGAGACATTTATTTGTTCGATTTTGATGATTGCGGTTATACGTATTTCGTAAATGATATTGGGATTACATTGTATTATGCACTTTCTTATCCGTTTAAGGAATTTGAAAATAAAGCGGAATATTATAAATTGTTTTTCCGCCATTTTATGAAAGGATATCTGAAGGAAAATACAATCCAAGAAGAAGAAATAGAATATTTACAAGATTCTATTAAACTTCGTCATGCATTGCTGTATATTTATTTTCATCAAGCAAACGATGTGTCAAATTTGGATGAAGAATCAATGAACTGGTTAAAAGAGCTTCAACGAGTAGCCGCTTCTGATGACCCTATGCTGCCGATTGATTTTGTTCAAGAATTTAAAAGCATTTATAATAGTATCCATTAACCTGGGAGCAGCGTATTTTACTAAAGTAGGGGCTGACTCAACACAGCCGGCTCATAGGGGGACGGCTATGTGTTTTTTTAACTTATATTTTTTTCGATAAAAAATGTCAAAGGACAAGAACATATATACATTAGAAACCGCGTAAATCGCGGTTTTTTTGTTTTAAGAATATAAGTTCTTGTCCAAACTCGAGGACAAGAACTTATATCCTTAGCCGAATTAAATATCAGAAAATCAATTTATTGAATTTTATTAGCCAAATTTAATGGACAAATTTGTACAAATTACTTACAAACATTTTAGCTGCGACATTGAATCCGAAATGATGGTTCTCGAATCTTTGAATTATCAATAACTTTTCTGAATTAGTGTGTTATTAAACTGCATAAAAAATGCCCCTTACAGTAACAGGTTTTGTTTCTACCTGTCTAAAGTATCAGGAGCATATCATTAATGATATCCGAGCATACGGTAAAAAATCATTTAAAAAACATTTTGCATAAGCTTCAGTTGGATAATCGAGTGCAATTAGCAAGATATGCATATGAACATGGCTTGCATCAGTTATAGAAAAAACAGCCTGATACGTGCTTCTTGCGATTTGCAGGACGTTACACATTGCTGATACCGAGTATTTATCACGGTTTTTCTGGATGATAGCTACTTTCGTCCCATGATCAGCGCCGCTTGCTTTAAAATATCGTTTTCCATTTTAAGGCGTTGAACTTCTTTGCGTAAAGTAAGTAACTCCTTTTCTTCTGGCGAGCGATTGTCCTTCTCTGAGAAAGAGCCTGTTGCTTGGCCTTGTTTAATCCAGCGATCCAAAGCCGATCCGGTGAGACCATATTCCTCCACCAAATCTGCTCTGGATTTTCCGTTTTCATATAATAGCACGATTTATTTCTTGAACTCTGCTGTAAACGTACGTCGTTAATTCGGCATTGTAGAAATCCGCTCCTTAGTATGATAGGTCTATTCTACAAGCCCTCATTTTTATTGTCCAACTAAGTGTAGACGATCCAAAATAGGGAAGACCCCTTCCTGTAGAATTGAGTTACCACACAACAATTTACAGAAAAGAGGACTTCCCCAAGAAACATTTTACTACAGATTTAGTCCAAGCTCTAGTCGAGAAACAGGATGTGACAGAGGTCTTCCGTCAACACTTAGAGTTGCCTATGAACAAGCTACTTGAGACTGAATTAACGGTATTTCTAGCCTACGAAAAATATGAGCGATTAGGTGTGAACTCTGGAAATTCACGTAATGGAGGGTACACTCGTACACTCCACACAGAGTACAGAGATTTGTTGCTTACCATTCCTAGAGATCGCAATGGGGAGTTGCTCCTTACTAACGTTCTAATGACACGCTCGAATCCTTCGTCATTCATCTCTCAGATCTCATCGAGAAAATGTACGGTCATCACTACACACCTCAGACGGTATCCAATATGACCAAAATGATGGTAGAACAAGTGGACGCATTTGCTAAACGCCCTTTAGCCAAGCGCTATGTCTGTGTCTATATTGACGCCACCTATATCGCCGTTAAACGTGAGACAGTCTCCAAGGGAGCTGTTTATCTTGATGTAGGTATTCGTGAATATGGATCTAAAGAAGTTTTAGCATACGCAATCGCTCCAACAGAGTCTGCTTACGTGTGGAATGAGCTGCTCCAAGATGTTAAATCACGTGGGACAGAGGAAGTTCTTCTCTTTATCTCTGACGGTTTAACAGGCATTGTAGACACAATTGGGCAAGTCTATCCGATTCATTTCGAAGTGATTTTAGCAGCAGTACTTTTCAACGCAGATTAATGAAAAGTATCTAATGCATAAAATGGAAATTATAGGATTATTCAACATAGCGATTTAGAATTTTAAGTGGTCAAATAATAAAGCAGTTGACAATGAATAAATTCTAGTCAGCTGCTTTATTATTTTATACTTAAATTTAGTATTCTATAAACAAAATTATCAATCTCTTGTGAAAATCTCCATCATTGCGGCAGGGTACCGACTACCGGCTGAACCATGTGGGAGGAATTCTTTAATACGTTGAAGATCAGCCTCTGTAAGATTGACGTTAGCAGCAGCAACGTTTTGCTCAACCCGCTTAGCACTTCGTGTACCCGGAATCGGGACGATATCTTCTCCCTGGGCGAGAAGCCAAGCAAGTGCCAATTCGGCTACAGAAATACCTTTGTTAGAAGCCAGTTCATTAAGTTGTTCTGTTGCTCGTAGATTATAGATATAGTTTTCACCTTGCCAACGCTCGTCGTGACGACGCATATCATCTTCGGCGTACTCTTGAGCCGGTTTAACAGCACCTGTTAGGAACCCTCTGCCTAAAGGAGAGTAAGGCACTAAACCTATACCCAGTTCATTCAAAGTCGTGCGTATATCGTTGTCCTCAATCTCACGCTCGAATATGGAGTATTCGGTCTGAAGCATAGAAACCGGGGTAACCGCATGAGCTTTACGAATAGTTTTTGAACCCGTGTTACTCAAACCGAAATATTTAACTTTGCCTTCTTGAATAAGCTCTCCAACGACTCCAGCTACTTCCTCGATAGGAACATCGGGATCTGGGATATGCTGATAGAAAACATCAATGTAATCCGTTTGCAGATAGCGAAGGCTGTTTTCTGCTACCTTACGAATATTTTCTGGACGGCTATTAAAACGTGATCCGAGTGGTTCGGCTGACATGTCAAATCCAAATTTGGTAGCTAGTACTACCTTGTCACGAAAATCCTTTACAGCTTTACCCAGCAACTGTTCATTGTGACCAGTTCCATATCCATATAATTCTGCTGTATCAAAGAAATTAACTCCAAGCTCATAAGCTCGACGAATCGTTGCTATTGCTTCATCTTCATTGGAAGGACCGTATGCCATTGACATCCCCATAGTACCCAAACCAATAGAAGAGACTTTTAAACCTTGTTGACCAAGACTTCGAGTTTGCATTTTTGTTCCTCCTTAAATAGTGAAAATTAGATTGTTATCACCTAAGTGTTTAAGGCCTAGTTAAAAAGTATCCTATCTTAGTTCGTTCAATATGAATTTTCATCTCTGTTATTCATAGGAACAAAAAACATAATATCATGAGAGATGAATAAAGTAAACAAAAAAAATACAAATTGTCTATTTAGTGTGATCTGTTTAAAATGATGATTATGAGATATAATATAAGGTATTAGGGGGCGCTTAGATGGAACGGCAGAATGAAAAACAACATAATATGAGGATAACTCTTACTAGCAGATTGTTAACGTACGTTAAAAAAAATGGATTTCAAAGTCTAAAAATGGATGAAATCGCAAAAATCATGGATATAAGTAGGGCCACTTTATATAAATATTTCTCTACCAAAGAAGATATCATAACGTTTATTGTGAGTATTTGTGTAGAATATATCCACGAAATTATTGAAGATTCTGACTCTGACCAAGTAATTGTTCAGCGATTTCAGCAAACATTTGAACAAACAATCTTATTAAAAGAGTTCTTCACAGACATTTTCCTAAGGGATCTTGAAAGTAGTTATCCTGAGAATTATGAGCGATTAGAAGTAGCTATGAAGCAACGAGAAGATCAGGAATTGGCTTTTTATGATGAAGGAATAAAAGAGGGTTATTTCAATAAGATTGATGGTAGGCTTATCGTTATGCAAGATGAGATTCTAAGTAATGTTTTAGATGTAAAGTACTTGATGGAGAACCATTTGACCGTGTATCAAGTGCTATTTGACTATTACAATTTAAAGAAATTCCAGTTGTTTAAACCTGATAAAATTATAATGATAGATGATAACTTGATGATTCCTAGAATTGAATATATGGCACAAAAAATCTCAAAAAACTTATATTAAACTTAGCAATTTAGAATAATTTGGGCAGCATATGACGGATTTCCATGATACATTAGAAGCATAGAAAAAGGCGCGAATGAAACGCACGGCGGAACACGACCAGGGCTTTCCTCTTCTCGCCTTTTCTTCTATTACGTGAATAAGTTGATTAGATCAATAATCAGTTTCATTTCTTTTAAACAAAGTACATTTAAGACTGGAACGTAAAACAGACGAATACGAGGGACTCTCATTATAGGAGATCACTCGTATTCGTCTGTTTTAGCGAGCATACTTATTTATTATCATATGTGCAGCCTCGTCCGCTATTTGAAAAGCCTGCTCTCGGGAGATACTGAAATCAAGCAGCAACATTTTGGGCCATAGCACCTGTCCGGCAATTACACTCATAAATTCGTTAGCCGTTTTTGCCGCATCCGGCAGGTTTATATTACCCAATTGAACTTCATCACATAAATATTGCGTCAATTTCTGATGAACAGCACCTTCACCCAATTCATAATGAAAAAGACTGAGCTCGGGGAACTGCTTGGCCTCTGCAATGACGACCCGAAATAAAGGAGCCATTCCATCACGAGTCAGCACGCATGCGTAATCTCGTCCGAACTTTATTAATCCTTGCAAGGGAGAGCCTAGTACCGGTGGAAAGTCCCATTCGGGATCAAGTTCCCAAAAATGCTTGACGATGGTTTCGAAGATCAATTCCTTGGTCGGGAAATGATTGAACAATGTTCCTGTAGAGAGACCAGCAAGTTTTGCAATCTGAGCTAACGTGGTGCGCGCATAACCTTTTTCAAAAAACAGTTCTTCTGCAGCGGCAATAGCACATGCCCTTTTTTCTCCCTTTATACGTTCATGGTACGTTGATTTTGTTCCCATATTTCCACTCCAAAGTTGGATTTAAGTCTTATCAGAGGGGGTAGTACCCTCTCATGTACTATACAACAATTGACCGTATTCTAAAAGAAAAAGCTGCCTAAGCTCCTGCAGAGGGCTTAAGCAGCAATAGGACTAACACATTAAAGAATGGTTTGAGCGCCATCCAGAACCAAATCAACGCCAATGGTGAAGCGTGACTCATCCGAAGCCAGATAGACAACAGCTTTGGCAATCTCATTGGCTGTACCCAAGCGCCCGGCTGGAATACTATCACGAATGCCATTCATAACCATTTCTTGAATTTCGGTAGTTACGCCGAGCTTATCCTTATCGTAAAGCGGCGTATCAATCGGTCCAGGACTCACCGTGTTGAAGCGAATTCCGTGAGACGACAATAAGTCAGAATTCCAGGCTTTGGTCAAGGTGGAAATGGCACCTTTAGTAGCCGCGTAAGCATTAGAAGTTGCATATCCAGCATGAGAGCTGTTTGATCCCATCAGTACGACAGAGGATGGGTTCGCCATCACGGGAACCAGCGCCTGCATTAAGAAAAATGGAGCTTTTACGTTGATGGCAAATAAGCGATCAAAGCTAGTTTCATCAATTTGCTCGAATGGACGCCAGTCGGATACACCTGCATTTAAAAAGGCAATATCCAGCTTACCGAAATGTTGTTCAATGCGCTCTGCCAGTTGACGTTGGGCGTTAAGATCTCGGGAATCTGCCTGAAGCACAAGGACTTGATTTCCTAGTTCCTTTTGCGTTTTCTCTACATTTGCAGGGGTTACTCCGGTGACAATCAATTCAGCGCCTTCAGACAGAAATTGCTTGGCCGTTTCCAAGCCAATTCCGCTGGTGCCGCCCGTAATAAGTGCTCGTTTACCTTTAAGTCTATTCATGTTAAAACCTCCAGTGCAAGATACTTACAAGAACAAATATAAGTGCGGGATTAACTAAAGTCAAGTAACTCAACTTTATATTTTTGTTAATGTGTGATAAGATCATTACGTTGACAGGAGACGGTGAACACAAATGAGGAAGGAGTAGTCCTCTGGAGAGATTTCCGACTCGAATCGTGAACGCAAACTGCTTCAAACCTTGTTGGAAGGACAAATCCAAGATGTCGATGCAATGAAGGTCTACTGATGCGTATAAAAAAGTAGAGCAGTTATTTAAGTGTAAATATGGACTGTATCAAGAAAATAATATCTCTATGAAGGGTGAGTATGAATTGAAAACAATGGTTATTATCGGTGCAGGACCTGGTCTAGGCTTCTCACTAGCCAAGACTTTTGGAAGAAACGGTTTTCGTGTCGCACTCGTTTCAAGAACACAGGAGAAATTGGACCAATATGCAGAGCAGCTTGGTAAGATGGGCATTGAAGCTCAGGGTTTTGCTGCCGATATCACTAACAAAATGCAACTTATCAGGGCTTTTCAAGAAATTAAGAATACGTTCGGTACAATTGATGTCATGGAGTTTAGCCCGCATAGTGGAAATGTTACTACGACATCTGTTCTGGAAACGACTGATGAGAGCGCACTTCAATTTTTCAACAATGTTGTCATTGGAGCTATAAATACAGCCAGACAAGTCATTCCAGAAATGACAGAACGAGGTGAAGGTGCGCTTCTTTTCACAAGCGATCTTTCCGCCATGAGTCCAAGCCCGATGTTTGGAAATTCAGGTATCGCCATGTCAGGACTCCGGAACTATATTCTTAGTTTACACGATCGGTTGCTTCCTCTTGGAGTATTTGTGGGCCATTTATCCATTAGTCCTTTAATCAAGCGGGGCACAAATTTTGATCCTGATCATGTGGCAGATGCTTGGTACAATCTGTATGATAAAAGAATAGAGGCAGAGGATACTTTTCCTAAAGGAATCATGCAATTAGGGCGTGTCTGAAAACTCAAAAGAGAACTGAATATACTCAATTTCCATTTAGTGGTGAGAAGGGATATAATCAATATATATACATATGTATAAAATACGGGTTTTGTGAAGATGTCGGTCAGGATAGCGTAACTGACCTTTCTTTATAAAGAATGATGCCAACATTAATCGGACTATATTCTTGTCCATTACAGCAATCGGTACAAGTTCTTGTCCTTGGCTCGGGACACGAACTTGCGATAAAACAAAAAAAGCCGCTAAATTAGCGACTTTCAATGGGAATATGTTCTTGTCCCCCGACATCTACAATACCACATGGCGTGCCACTGTAATGGCACGCCATGTGGTATTTATGTTCTTATTGCTGTGTTACTGCCTTTGAGCTTTCACTTCATCCATCGTAGGATAATCTGTATAACCCTTACTTCCGGTACCAGCATATAAAGTATTACGATCAACTTCATTTAAAGGGAACCCTACTTTGAGACGTTCCACAAAATCTGGATTAGCCAAAGACCATACACCAACGGGTACCAGATCAGCTGTGCCACTATCAATATCTACACTAATATCATCAATAGCACGCCCTGCTCTGTTGACCAATAATGCGTTTGTCCAGTTTATGCGAATGTCTTGGAGAAGCTTCTCATTTCCAAGATGCATGACATGAAGGTAAGCTAAATCCAATTGAGCTAATTCCTTTACGAGGTGGAGATAAAGTTCAGGACCTTGTTCCCCATCTTGTATTCCTCCAAGAGGTGTTCCTGGCGAAATACGGAAGCCGGTTCTTTCTGCTCCAATTTCTTCGATAATAGCTTTCGCTACTTCGATCGCGAAGCGACTACGATTTTCTATAGAGCCTCCATATTCGTCTGTCCGTGTATTTGAATTCTCTCCAAGAAACTGATTAATCAGATAACCATTCGCTCCATGAATTTCGACGCCATCTGCTCCTGCTTTTATAGCCGCTGCTGCTGCTTTTCGGAAATCAGCAATGGTTGTTTGAATATCCTCTTTACTTAACTCCCGCGGAACCGGGATATCCTGCATTCCTCTAGCGGTGAACATCTCCACACCTGGCGCGATTGCAGATGGAGCAACAGGTTGACGATGATGGGGTGTATTATCTGGATGCGACATGCGGCCCACATGCATTAATTGGATAAATATATAACCATCAGCTTTATGAACTGCATTCGTAATCTTATTCCAACCTTCTATATGCTTTTCAGTATAGATACCAGGTGAATTCAAGTAACCTTGCCCATCATCAGAAGGTTGTGTGCCTTCACTAATGATTAACCCCATAGATGCTCTTTGAGCATAGTAAAGGGAGCTTAGTTCACTTGGTGTACCGTCCTCTTCTGCTCTGCTACGTGTCATTGGTGCCATAGCTAAACGATGAGGTAATTCCATATTTCCGATTTTTGTTTTAGTCCACAATTTACTCATTTTGAACAACTCCTCTGTAGTTTAAACTAGTTTTTTTATTTAGAAAGTTGTGGGTATAGTGCAGCTACACCACCGGCAAGTCCAGCTTGTACTTGACGACTAACTTCATCTGCGATAATTTCAAAGCTGTCAGATTCTATGCCGTCAATAGCTGTTTTCGCGATATCTGCAGGATTGGATTTAGGCATGTCTACGTTGGCAGTCATGTCTGTCTCCATAAAGCCAACATGTAGACCAGCTACTCTTATGTTGCGTGGATATAAATTTAATCGTAAATCATTCGTTAATGCCCACTCTGCAGCCTTTGCAGCCGTATACGCGCCTAAAGTTCCCGAACTAAACCATGATAATCCGGAAAGAATATTCAATATGGATCCTCCCCCGTTTTTCTCTATGATCGGTGCAAATGCCCGAACCATGGACAGTGTACCGAAAAAGTGTGTATTAAATTCCAAATCTATTTTTTCAGGATCACCGTCCAGTAAAGACGCCTCTGTTGATGATCCTGCATTGTTAATTAGCACGGTAACATCCTGAGCGATCTTAGCAGCAGCTGCAACTTCTTGAGGGTTAGTAATATCCAACTTAACTGGTGTAACACCTGGAATATCAATAGTTTCTGGGTTTCTTGCACCTGCATACACTTTTGCCCCTCTTGATAGAAGTTCAAGGGCAAGATGGCGGCCAAATCCCCGGTTTGCTCCAGTAACAAATGCGACTTGTTCAGAAATTATCATTTTTATTGTCTCCTTTGGTCTGTTTTTAAGTTAAATTCTTTATTATTACTGTTCCTTATTCTAGGAAAGTTGAGGGTATAGTGCAGCTACACCACCGGCAAGTCCAGCTTGTACTTGACGACTAGCATCATCCACAATAATTTCAAATACGTCAGATTCTATGCCATCAATAGCTGTTTTTGCAACGTCCAAGGGGTTAACTTTGGGAACTTCTAAACCCGATGTCATGTCTGTCTCCATAAAGCCAACATGTAGACCAGCTACTCGGATATTCTGAGAGTGGAGATTTAAGCGGAGGTCGTTCGTCAATGCCCATTCTGCAGCTTTTGCAGCCGTATAAGCGCCCACAGTACCCGAACTGTACCAAGACAATACGGAGAGAATATTCAGAATCGAACCACCGCCATTTTTAGTCATAATTGGTGCAAAGGAACGAACCATAGAAAGAGTCCCCAAGAAATGCGTGTTAAATTCTAAGTGTATTTGATCTAGATCTCCTTCAAGTAAAGAAGCACCTGTTGATGATCCCGCATTGTTTATTAGAAGTGTTACATCCTGAGCGATCTTAGCAGCTTCAATCACCTCTTGAGGATTGGTAATATCCAGTTTCACGGGGATTGCACCTGGGATATCAAGAGATTCTGGATTTCTTGCTGCTGCATACACTTTTGCTCCTCTGGACAGAAGTTCTAGCGTTAAATATCGACCAAGACCTCGGTTGGCACCAGTGACAAATGCGACTTGTTCAGAAATTTTCATTTTTGTTACTCCTTTTTATTTTGTAGTATAGTATTCCAAAACAAATCTGGATTCTTCTCATTACGAAGATACAATCTCTTATTAGATGGAGGGATACGTTTTATAATATAAGAATGATCATTCTATATTTGGTAAAAAGAAGGATCTCTTCAAGAAGGAAACTTTGTTGGTTCAATATATTAAAACGATCATTCTAAAAATCATAAACATTGATACATAAAGGACAATTAACCTATAACTATTTCGATAAAAGTTTTATAGAGATGTTGGCTGTACGTTGCAGGTTCTCCTTAGGAATGGAAGTTCTCGCCATTGCCCTCAATCCAATACCCACCACATTCAGATATTCTGCCAGTACCGAGGCATCATAATCTAGGTTTAATTCTCCATTCTCCTGTCCCCACAAAATAATATCCTTGAACAGTTGCTCTGCTAGTGTAAATGATTCAGTGGCCTTTGAATCCACATCTACATCGCGCATAGCTAATTCCACGGCAGAATTCACCATTAAACAACCAGAAGGTGAATCTTCATTCCCATATATCATGTAACTAATAATCAATTGAAGAGCCTCAACAGCCGTCTCAGAGCCTTTAACTACTCCTGCAAGCTCGCTATTTACTTTAGTTCGAAATCGATCCATTGCTTTCAGAAACAACGTATGCTTGTCGCCAAAGGTGTCATACAAACTTCTCCGATGGATGCCCATATGCTCAACTAGATCCGTCATTGATGTCTTTTCATAACCCTGTTCCCAAAAGAGCTTCATTGCCTTATCTAGTACTACTTTTTCTTCAAATTCTTTGTGACGTCCCATTCTGATTCCCTCCTCCACACTCAATATAACATATTGAGAACGATAGGTAAAGAATGAAAAATGTATAAGATTAGTTTTTCTTATTACCTTGCTTAAGAATCATTTGACCCAAGTATGCGTGATAAAATCCGTGGCGAACTTCATTGAAAAGCGCATAACTTTGGTAAAACCTGCGTTCACGCGTAGTTTATTTTTCAACATGCCTTTAATACCAACATTAACAAGCTTTGTTAAGGGAAAAGAGATCAATTTATTCATCAATCCTTCATCATAAGTGTCCATGAGATTGGTTTCAGAGATAACTGGTGGACAAAGCTCCATCACATGAATATTTTTTCCTTTGTAACGGATTTGTTCACGTAATACATCACTGAACATGTGTATGCCAGCCTTCGTTGCAGAATAAGTCGGTGCGTTGGCAACGGTAATATTAGCAAGTAGAGAAGTAACGTTAACAATCATTGCCTCTCTTTGTTTGGCTAACAGTGGCTACAAAGCCTTGGTCTAATAGCGCACAATACCAGCTGCATTAACCGAAAGTCCCCAAATGAAATCCAAACCAAATCATAAATTAATATCGTAATATCGTGATTATTTTGCCCACAATCAAAAATAACTTGCGGCTCACGTTATTTTACTTCTAACCAGTTTTGAGCCTTTTATCAAATATATACGATCTTTGTTTTTGGGCATTTTCATTTTCCGTTGCTATTTATCTAAAAATGCTATTACTGATTTCACAAATTTATCATGATTTTGAAAAATCCCACCGTGACCGGAATCTTTATAAATAATGAGCTTGCTATTTGGAATGCGTTGTGCCAAATCATAGGAGTTAGGTGTAGGTACCATTCTATCATCATCACCGTTTACTACAAGTGTAGGTTGCGTAATTTCTGACAAATCAGCAGGTTTTGCCATACCCCACTCGTGGATGGCTTTAAGTTGTCTACGATATCCTTTGATACTAATCATCTTATCTCGCGCCTCTTTACGTTCTTTGATACGAACCAAGAATTCTTTTGCTTTCTGTTTGCCATTATCTGTTCGCGTGAAGAATAAATAGGTTTTAATATCTCTCAACGTGAAGATGGCACGTATCAAAGCACGATCAGAAAGTTTCGTAACATTTTCAATGCCTTTACCACCACGCGGGCCTGTTCCTGACAAAACAAGTTTACGAACCAGTCTTGGTTCGATGGCCAAGAGTTCTTGTGCAATCATACCACCCATCGAAAATGACAAAATATCGATTTGCTCAAATCCCAATGTATGAATGAACGTCAACGCATCTCTTGCCATTTGTTCAATCGTATCTGGGACTTTCCCACTAGAAAGTCCAACACCCTTATTATCAAATGCAATGACCCAATGTTTTTTGGCAATACCATCCACTACGCGTGGGTCCCAGTTGTCTAGATTAGCAGATAAATGAGTGAAAAAAATGACTGGGATACCTGTTTTCTCTCCTAGTTCACGGTATGCGTAAACTGTTCCATCAACAGTCTTAATACTTAGATTTGGTGCTTTTACATATGAATAGTTAGTTGCCATAATTCATTTACCTCCATCTTCTACTTTTAACAGAACTTTCCCTTGGTTATGCCCTGTCGCAATCTTAGCAATCGCGGCATTCACTTGGTCAAACGTGTACTCGGAATCAATCACCGGCTTAATGTTTGTTTTTTCAAGATACTGTGTGAAAGCTGCTAATTGCTGACCATTCGGCTGTACGTACAGAAAGTCATAACTCTTCTTATGCCATTTCGCTAGCCCATCAAAAGGCAATCCCAGTAAACTGAAAAGAAGCTTCTTTGGAGTTGACAAGTCAGCGCTTCGTTTAGCGAAACGGGCATTGGGACCAGCGCTTAACGACAATAATTTACCACCGGGCTTTAATATTTTAATTTGTTTACTAATTTCACTGGCGCCCCGGGTATCAATAACATAATCAAAGCCTCTCAGTATGCGAGTATAATCCTGCGTTTCATAATCGATAAACTCATCTGCACCGAGTCGATTAGCCAAATCACGCGCTGATCCACTACCACTGACGGTCACAAACAGTCCTTGTGACTTCGCGTAAGGGATGGCAATCTGTCCAAAGCCCCCCGTACCTCCAGAGACAAATAATTTACTGCCTTGTTGAGCACCTAAAATATCTAGTGCTTGGATGATCGTCAAAGCAGACAATGGTACGGCCGCTGCTTCTGCAAAGGAATGATTAGCTGGCATCTTAGCCACAATTGCCGCATCTACTGCGACATATTCAGCGAACGCTCCCATTGTATCTAGCGGTGGCATAGTGTATACGAAATCACCTGTTTTAAAACTTTGGACACTGGTACCGACTTCAACCACAACTCCAGCCAACTCGTTGCCTAGAGTCAATGGAAAGTTGTAATGATCGAACAACTTAACTTTTCCTGTAATCGCCAAGACAAGGTGTGGATCAACACCGGCTGCCTTAGTCTTGATCAGAACCTGAGTTGATGTGATTGATGGAACATCGACTGAGTTGATTTCCACTTCAAGTGTTTTGGAATATCTAGAAATTTGTGCAGCTTTCATTAGGTGCTCCCCTTAAAATCGGATAATGACTTTTCCTTTAGGATGGCCAGTCGCAACAAGCTTCAGAGCCTCATTAATATCTTCAATGTGGAATTCAGTCGGGTCCACCGCTGGTACAATCCCGTTATCTTCAATAATCTTCGTAATTTTCTTTAATTGTTCGCCATCACTGCGAACAAAAATGAAATGATATTGAATCTTCTTTTTCTTCGCTTTGTGATCATACTTAGCCCCGGCAATGGTGAAGAGCTTTTGTTTCCAACCTGGCAAGCCCATATGCTGGGCGAAACGTTTGTTAGGACCTGTCCGCAGAGAAAGAAGGCGACCTCCTGCTTTAATAATGGAAAGTTCATGATCAAACTCGCTTGCTCCCAATGTATCAATCACATAGTCAACATCACTAAGCTGTTCCCAATAGTTCTCAGTCGTGTAATCAATGTATCGATCTGCTCCAGCCGCTATAGTCCGTTCACGCGCTTGCGGATTTCCACTCACGATGACCTCAAGCCCCATGCTTTTGGCGATCGGAATGGCCATTTGACCAAATGAACCAGAACCCCCAGGAATAAACACGCTTTCGCCAGCTTTGGCAGCCAATTCTTCATGTAAACCTTGATAAGCAGTCAATCCTGTTAATGGCGCAGCAGCACCGGTCACAAAATCGAGATTAGCGGGCAAGTGCCCGATGGCATCCGCATGAATCGCCGCGTATTCCGCAAAGGCACCGATTTTTTGTAGTGGCAGGCGTGAGTAAATTGCATCGCCAACTTTAAATCCCTGGACGTTCTTACCAACCTTTTCAATGACACCTGTCAGTTCGTTACCCAGTACCAACGGGAACTCATAATCCTGGATCAGCTTCACGCTCCCGGTACCAATGAGCAATTCCAAATGATTAACCGCCGCTGCTTTCACCTTGACCAAGACTTCGTTATCACTTATTTCCGGGACTGGAATATCATTGACTTCTGCTATAAATTTTTTTGAATATTTGGTGATCTGTGCTGCTTTCATAATTAATAGCCTCCTATGTGCTGAATAATAAGTAACATTTATTTGATTTTGTAACTTTTGTGACAAGCATAATGCCAGAGGTTACAAAAGTCAACAATTGTTACACACTGTTTTATATGCTAAAATACAGGCAGCAGCATGAACGATTATTGGGGATTTATTGAAGAAAGAAGGGTTGGCAGCACAGTGGCTAAAATCACACAAGAGCTCATTATTGAAACAGCGGAGACATTAATTGAACGCACGGAAAAATCCGAAGTGACCCTCTCACAAATTGCGGATGAATTAAGTATCACCCACGCAGCGCTTTATAAACACTTTAAAAATAAGCAAGAGCTCTGGGCAGCCGTGTCGAAGAGCTGGTTCAACCGGATGATTTCAGAACAAATCAAAATAGACATGACTAATATGGCTAATCCACAGGAATTGCTCCACAATTGGCTTTGGGCATTTGCTAACGCAAAAAAACGTGCTTATAACGAGAATGCCAAAATGTTCGCCTTGAATACGCAATATGTTGACAGCAATCCACTGGTATTACGTGACGTTCTCTGGGATTCCTACCAAATTATTGACGGCTTCATGGGCTATCACGATCCCCACTTGGAACGGGCAGAAGCGATTCTCTCCGCGTTTGCGGTGTTTAGCCTCCCGTCCTTCAAAGAATCCTGGAATTTACCAGACTACCAGGACAGGTTTGAACGCATCTGGAGTTTAATCAAACAGGGTCTCTAAATCCAAACCTCTAGTTGGATTCAAAAAAACCGCAAAAGAACTCTCTCTAGAACCAACAATGTCCAAAACCTTTTTGGAGCTTCGTCAAATTCCAACTTCATCGTGAATCCCTTTTTTTCGTAGAGATATAGCAGTTGGATATACTTATCCGCATTCATCAGGGGTTCACCTAAAAACAAAAGCAACTTAACCGCAGACAAGTCGTTTTTTAACGTTTTTATTTTAAAATACTACTTTGTAATTATCATTTCATTTCTTACCGCTTCACCTTATAAAACTCATGATACAGCTTCATCAGCGCTCTTTTCTCAATCCGCGACACATAACTCCGCGAGATCCCCAGCTCCTTCGCAATCTCCCCCTGCGTCCGCTCTTCCCCGCCGGTGTCCAAGCCAAACCGCCCACTACAACTTCCTTCCCCCGGTCATCCAGAATGTCGAGATTGCGGTAAATCTTGCTCTTCTCGATCTTCAGATAGACTTCCTTAACAATATCATCTGCATTGGTCGATTAAATGGAAACGATTTTCTTCACCGTGCAATCCGTAATGTACACATAAACCCCATTGCTGCGGGCTGCAGCTCAATTCAAAACAATACTTTACCTATCGTTCTCAATATGATAATATGAATTTGCAGACAGGAGGTGGGGCAGCAAAAGGGCGTGAGAATGATCATGGCGAGAAGCAAAGAGTTTGAAATCAACGTGGTATTAGACAAGGCAATGGACTTATTCTGGCGTCAAGGCTACGAAAAAACCTCCATACAGGGGCTTGTCCAGGGCATGGGTATTCACAGAAGAAGCTTTTATGATACGTTCGTAGACAAGCATCAGTTATTTATGGATGTCTTGAACCGATATACTTTGACTTTGAATTCAAATATTACGAATCGCATTCATCGCTCAAATTCTGCCAAAGAGGCTATCCAGCAGTTGTTTGAAATGATAGTCAGTTGTGAAGAGAATCAACCCAAGGGCTGTTTAACGGTAAATTCGGCCGTTGAACTGTCACTGCTCGATCCAGAAGTGGCAGTTAAAATTCATGAGCAGTTTTTTGCTTCAGAGCAATTGTTGTATGATTTGCAGGTGAGCGTTCAGTTCAGAAAACGGGAGAAATTCCCGAACATTATGATGCTGTGAGCCTTTCTCTCTATCTGCATAATGCTTAGGTGGGATTGCGTGTAATGATTAAAACGACAGAAGACAAAGAAAAGCTGGAAAGCATTATTAATACAACTTTAGCAGTCCTGGGATAAATTTTTTAACATAATTAGAACGATCGTTCTCGATTTAAATCTAAAGCGGCATTAATTTTAGGTATGATGCCAATCCTAAAATCATCAAGGCTAAGTCAAAGGACTGTATAAAATAAATCTTAAAGGAGAATTTAAAAATGACTATAAACATGGACGGCAAAGTTGCTTTTATAACTGGAGGAAATCGTGGCATTGGATTGGAAACGGCACGTCAATTAGGTAAGCTTGGAGCCACTGTCGTTATTGGGTCACGCGATTTGGAGAAAGGGAAGGTTGCTGTGGATACACTTCGTTCGGAGGGAATCCAAGCGGAGAATATCAAATTGGACGTCAATCTAGCCGAAGACCTTCAAGTTGCCTACAATTTTTTTGAACAGCGGTACGGTAAGCTTGATATGTTGATTAATAATGCTGGGATACAGATAGAGATTGAAGATCTTGCACCCATTAATGAAACAAGTACCGTTTCGCCGGTCGTTATGCGTGAAACCTTCGATGCCAATTTCTTCAGCATGGTTGAATTAACTCAGCTACTGCTGCCGTTGATTCGCAAAGCGCCAGCCGGAAGAATTGTTAATGTATCCAGTGCGCTTGGATCGAATACACTCCATTCCGATCCCGCTGCTCAAATTTATGATGTCAAGCTTCTTGCTTACGATGCCTCGAAAGCGGCAATGAATACCTTTACGACCCATCTTGCACATGAGCTGAAGGATACACCAATTAAAGTGAATTCTGCTTACCCTGGTTGGGTGAAGACTCCACTGGGCGGAAAATACGCTGATATGGATCTTGAAGATGGCGGTAAGACAAGCGTAATGCTTGCCACGTTACCTTCGGACGGACCGACAGGCAAGTTCTTTCATATGGACACAGAGCTGCCTTGGTAATACGGTAGTTAATAGAAAAACGTGTTAATACGGCGAGCGCTTTCCCAATATAACGGGAGAGCGCTCGCCTGATTAAAGCGAAAAAAATGATGTGAACTTATTTTGAAAGAAATAAGGTTTAACAGGTACATAACTCCGCGAGATCCCCAGCTCCTTCGTAATCTCCCGCTGCGTCCGCTCTTCCCTGCCGGTGTCCAGGCCGAAGCGGCCCACTACGACTTCTTTCTCCCGGTCGTCCAGAATATCCAGATTGAGGTAAATCTTGCTCTTCTCGATCTTCAGATCCTCCTCTTTGATCACATCATCTGCCTCTGAGCCGAGGATATCGATTAACGTAATCTCATTACCTTCCTTGTCCGTCCCTATAGGGTCATGCAGGGATACGTCCTTTTTGTTTTTTAAATGCATCAGGATTTCGTTCTCGATACAGCGGGTAGCAAAGTAGCCAGCTTCGTGCCTCTGTACGCGCGGTAGCTCTCAATGGCTTTGATCAGCCCGATGGTGCCGATGGAGAGCGGATCCTCCATATCTTCACCTGTTTTTTCGATTTTTAAATAAATTGTGTCACAATATATAAAAATATTATATTTATACAGCAAAAAATCATTGGAATTAAACTAAAAGAAATACGGGTTTTGTGTAATAGTATTAGACAAACCGCATACTGACGTGGGTTTATCGATCCATGTTATCTACAGCTATCCTCATCTCTTCATCTGTTAGATGTGTATATATCATGGTAGTTTGTATCGATGAATGTCCTAATTGATTTTTTTATCTCGGTACATCATTGTTCTCTAAGTGATACCGCGTTGCGAAAGAATGTCTTAGTGAATGTACGGTTAAAGCTGGTTTCCCAAATGCGGCTGCATATTTTTCGATTAGTTTTTCAATGGACCGTTGCGTTAAGCGCCGGTTTTTCCTTTACGGCCGACAAGAGCTACAATAAACAAAAAGGGTTCCAGTTTTTCTGGTTTGTATCTTGATTCTCGAATTTGCAGATAACTTTCCACATCTAATAATGCTTGCTTGCTGAAGTAAACATATTGTTCTTTATTGCCTTTGCGTATCACTCGTACGATAGCTTTTGTGGTTATATTCACCATCAATGTGAATTGAACAACTGGAACGGGTTCGTCACTTTGTAATGTTATTTTTACAGTGTCGAACTTGCATGCCCCCAAAGGATGTCCATTTTCATCGATACTTCCTTGTCTTGCCTCACCATTATCTTCTGTACACCATGATTGGCTTTGAAAGGCTAAAAAGTAAGCTACCCATTTATTTTCATTTTTAAAGTGTATTAGAAAGCAACCATCGTGGTAAGTACCATTTTCTTGTCGTGAGAATTCGGTATTGCCTTGATTCATGTGAACATTATGAATCCCCTTTCCTCTTCCTGGAAAATGTGTACCGTATGCATAAATGACAGCATCATCATTATTCAAAGCTTATTCATGTACTCATCAATGAAATCATACAGATCATTTCTTTCTCCTGAAATAGTTACAGGAAGGATCTTCATTTCATTCGGATTAAACAGACCACTTCGAATATAATCAACTGCAATATCAGCATTTACATTGTGATGATAATCAATTTCATGAAAACCAAATCCCATGTTGGGAAGTATTGTTATGGCTTGAGTATTGTAATTTGGGACTGAGTAATAAAGCAACTTACATTTAATCCCATCGTGTACACCTCTTTCTTATCATCAAAAAACACGCGCTTTATTGTCGCCTTAGACAAAAGTACCGGTTTCTGACCATCCCTTTGAACGATTGATCGGTAATAGCGCATAGAGCTCCTTTAATTTTTTTACATCATGTTGAAACCACTTTCTTATCCATTTACAATACTCCTCAGTCCCAAGATGCTCTTTACAACCAACCATGTTTACTTTGTCAATCAAATGACCCACCATCATACCTGACATGATTGCTTTTAAGACACCGTGTGATGAGGCAGGATCTAGCACAGAAGCAGCATCACCAACTATATAGTAGCCTGGACCAGCAGGTTGTCGAACAGCTCTCCAAGTCATATCTGCTCCGAGAGTTTTGCCTATTGGGATTAATTCCTGATATTCTTTTGGAAGCCACCCATTTTTCAGTGGAACATTATTGAAAGATAGTCGTGTCCACTGGTACATGCCAGCGCCGATCTTTGCTGTCCATGTCCATCCTTCATGATCGGCAACAATAGCAGGTTCTTCATCATGGAGATGGCATTCTCCTTGTACATACCCATATCGTGCAATAAGTTGAGGTGAATACGTATCCATTGGTAATTGCAACTTTTTTGCTAACCAGTGCTGACGGCCTGTACCATCGATTAGAAATGAGGACATCAATTGACCTCCTACAGTAACTACGCCTACCACACGATTATTTTGTATAATCGGTCTCAGCGCACGTTGCTGAAGATAAACTTCTACGCCCAAAGACATCGCACGCTCGAGCAAAATGGAATCAAATTCGGCACGTCGTGCCTGGTATCCATACCAAACGCCTGTTTCATCAGCACCAAACGGGACAAATTGACGATCTTGCTCCCATGTAATCCAGTGTCCCTTATGTCGTAAAAAACCTGCTTGGTGGACGATCTGTGCAACACCTAAATGGTGCAATACAGGCTCAATACCTGGATGTAACGTTTCTCCCGGTTTTTGTCGTGGGAAAGACTCCCCATCGATCATGGCAACTTTGAGTCCCTTACTTGCGCAAGTGATTGCAGTTGCTGCCCCAGCTGGTCCACATCCAATAACAATGACATCGTACTTTTCATTCATTTCCATTCTTATACGTCCACACTTCATCTTCACCTGTTACGTAACGAAGTAAAATATTCTGCCCACTTACAAATAGGATGACTCTTTCTTTGATTGTTAATCGAATCTTTTTACTATTACTTTGTGTAATAGCATCTCCTGACTTATACACATCAAATCGATAGATATTACCTGCAAATTCAGTTCTCGTTTGCAACTGGGCTCTTTTCAGCTCTTCATTATGACCTGCAACTACTTGAAAAGATAAAACTCTCCATTCACTTTTTTGTCTATTTAAGCTATTTTCAGGGTTTGGGCTTGGAGCCAATTCTAACGCTTTATAAACATAAGCCATCGTTAAAAGCCTTTGCTTATACTCCGTAACATCTATTTTCCCGGTAAGTGACAAAGTGAATTTATTGTTCAAAGCATTTTCAACATAGTCTGCATGAGATAAGCGATTGTATTCAACTTCACCTTTGGTTTGATCTAAGATTGGACCTGGGACACCATCCCAAGGTAATCCCCCCACAATGCCAAGCTCCTCATCGGTTAACGGGCATACCGTAGGATATCTTGTTTCGAACGTTCTTGCGGCATCCGGTGCAACTGCTGGCCAAAAAGTACTCAAGGCAGCACACAGCTTGGCATCTTCAGGGAATGGGCTTCCTAAACCATATCCAGCAATAAATTCTTGTCCATCTATGCTGCGATCGTAGCTTACGTCCCAACCCGGTGCGAAAACACCAGAAGCCGCATCCGGCAAATAGGAATGTCTTGATGTAAAAGGAACACGTAACGTTGTCTCATCTGGTATTTGCTCATACAATGTTGTTACGATTGCCGTTATCGTGTCATCATTTAGACTAAAAACTGATGACCCTTCATTAGTTAATTTAATATTTACAGGGTATCTTATATCAGATAGCGTGTAAGGCAAGTCATCTTTGTTTTCCCAAACATAAATTTTTATAGTTTCATTCACTTCCTTCTCGTACCATTCCATTAGCTCTCTCTGGTCACAGTTCGGGAAGAAGTCTGGGGCTGTTACCATAGAATAGGCAGGGTAATATTGTATATCCGTTATTTCTGGACAGATTGCTTCTATCCATCCATCCCCTGTATAGTCTTTATAATGAATGGCCTGGTATCCTCCTTTCCTTACCTTTTTAATCATCTCTTCCACTGTCATATCGTTTAGGTTCCATTGATTTCCATTATCTAAGAGTTCATGGCGTACATGTACATATTCAGGCAATGGTCTTCCAAAAATATCATTCTTCTTTGTTCCCTCAGGGCTCTGCTGCTCTTTATAGAAACGAAATTGTAAACTTGAGGAAAAGGGCCGAATATCTAAACCTGAAATAGTCCTTTCCTCTAAATCACTGCTTTCAGGAACAATGAAAGTCAGTAGCTTATTGTTGTATTTGGCTTTTTCAATAAGTGCTGGATGTACATCAGGGACAAGCACGTGAGATCCAAAATCAGGATTACCGGACCATCCAGCTATTCCCTCAGTGAAATAAAACGGTGACTCATTTATATCTGGTTCTTTCCAGCCGGTATCATAAGTTCTTTCACCGACATATTCTTTATCATTCAAAACCTGATGTATACGACGAATTTTCTCGTTAACAAGAGACGCCTTAAGCTCTAAAGTTAACTTCAATGGATTACCTTGATCATCACTTAAACATTCCGCACCGGCAAAAATCTTATGAATAGGTACCCAAAACATTCGATCTTTATCCTTTTCTGCAACCTCTGCGATGCTCATTGGTCCAAAACTCCCTGAATCACCTTTTCTTTGGACTGCTAAGTAAGCTGAGTACCGCGCGGGTAGAACTCGGAATGCAAAATCATCGCCCTCAACAAAGGGAAGAAACCCTCGGTTTTCGGGAATGTAAAGTGGCTCCTTCGTTCCAACTCGTGCTACCCCAGTGCGTGAGAAACATACATCAGCATGTTTTCGATGAACCGTTTCTGGTGAAGGGCGATATTCCGTCGAAAACACTACAATGGCTAAATTTCCACCCGCACGCTGGCGGAGTTCAGATAAGGATGGTGGCTTGATGCCGTAAACATAATTCTCGATGACATCAAGCTCAGCTAACGTTGGAAAAACAGACAGTGGAAAACCATTAAGCCCTAGATTGACATTCGGCGAAGCTAAGGCATGATAAAGCAAGCTTCTAGCTGGGTAGCCCTGTTCAATACCCCGATTTCCTTCAATCGAGAAATCTTCAAAACCTTTTATGGTACGATCAATCTTTAATTCTTTACTCAACTCTCCCTGCAAATCTGGTGCGGTGATATCTACTCCATGTGTCATAAGTAAATCTCTCCATCCGTGCGGAGCAAGCCTTTTACATATTTGTTCAACCTGTTCTTTTAATACAACCATCATGTCCATCCTCATCCTTTCATAGTTGGTGTGGGTTAGTTTTAGGATGAGCGTAAAGGATAATCAAAGTATCCCCTAAGCTAACAGAGACAATGTTCAGGCATTTCATTTAACGTTTAGCCCATCCTTTAGCCGTCAGGAAATTTTTCATAATTGTTTTAAAAACATTGTATAATTATCTTTACTTAATTCCTGAATCATATTTCGAATAACAGGGTTGTCATTTAACTTTAAGGGTTGCTTTTGAGTTGTGCTTATCAAGTTACTTGCCCCTCCTATCGTGTCACCAGTGCTTCCTGTTCCACCTGAGTAACCGCTATGTCCTTCTTTGTCCCATAGCTGTAACCGCAGCAACAGCTGCTTCCGCATCCACTCTCCCGTTACCATAACGACGATCCCAGCCTGACTGACTTGGCGGATTATGGCGTGCTGTTCGCTCCAATATCGATCGAATTTGATCGTTGTTGAGGGTTAGCATCTGCGCTCTTGCCTCCGACAGCATAAGAGCAACGACTCCTGTCACCGTCGGAGCGGCCATACTCGTACCCGACATGCCGATGACCCCGTTCCCGGTACGCGAAGACGCAGCGAGAACTCCTCCTCCTGGAGCGCTAAGCTCCGGCTTTTGCCGTCCGTCCCTTGTAGGCCCTGCACTGGAGAATGACGAGATCGGTGTATTAGGCATTTTCGCATCATAGGATCCGACCACGATACTCTTATGTCCACAGCAAATGGAGCCAATCGTATAGTTATTATCCGCATTCGTGGTGAAGCTGGATTGAATCCCTTCAGTAAAATTATCTCGTTCAATCCATACGTGGAACTTGCCGTTATTGACGGAGGAACCGTGAATACGTATCTTCCAAGTACCCATAGGTACGGCTCCCCGGTCCGCGTCACAGAAGATCATCGCAACGTTATCTCCGTTCAAGACGTTTTTTTCCTGTACGGCGAATATCTGTCCATCAAAGTAACGCTCTCCAAGTCCTACCCGACAGATTGTTGCTCCTTGCGGGTCGATTACTTCCATCTGAAAGGTATCGGAGCCCTCATACCAAATTTCTACCTCGTTCGAGGTAAAATCGGTAGCTGGGATATTCCAGAGGAGATCGGTATGCCCATTTCTCGGAACCACTCCAGATGTGTGAATGTTGTCTAAATAGGAGTTGCTTGCCGCTATGACGACAGCTCGTTCAGGTTTCTCTGTCACGAAGCCATCCAGCGCTTGCTCTACCAGTGTAGTACCGTCATGAGGGCCTCCGTTCGTCCCAAGACTGATATTCACTACGCAGGGACGACTCCCCGCTTGGTCAAAAATAAATTTTACTGCTTCAATTAAATTTTTGGAATCTCCAAAGCTCCCTAGGTTGCCATTAGGAATATCCCAATACGCAGGTTCGACAAAGATAATATCCGCCTTAGGCGCTACTCCCGGTGATTTATTGTTGCGGCCGTTGCCGGCTGCAATATCGGTCACATGAGTTCCATGCTCCCTCTGACCAATGGAATAATTCAGCTCTTTGAAGGGATCCGGCTTACTCAGCGCTTGATTGATCTGTCTGCTATCATATACTCGAAGTCTGGTAGTCTGATCAGCCATTACTTCTTGAATTCCTAAGGCGAGTAATCGAGTCGATTCGTCCGGATGCCGAAAGCTGGAATACCTGATATCACAGCCATGATCTACGATACCGACAACCACACCCTCGCCTTCATTACCGATCTGTTCTTGAGCAGGAGTCAAGTTGATTTCTCGAAGCGTATCTCTGAGCAACGGCTTCAAAGGCTGAGCTCCTTGAAGATGTACAACCACCGGAGATTGATTGACGCTGGGCAGTGTATTAGCGGCAATATGTGCTGTAACAATTTGCCCAGAACGGTCTGATGTCGTGGTAATCTCATTAACGTCCCGTACTCCGGGAATTTTTTGAAATGCAAGGAGATCTGTTATTTTAGCGATGACTGGAATAAAGCTATCGTTATCCTCAGTCGTTGTGTGCAGTCCTTCCACCTCGGAGCGCTTGTTTTTCAAAACCGCTCGCTGCAATCTGGGATCGAGATTAGATAAATGGTTTTGTGTTGACACCAATGTGACCCTCCAGTATGTTCTGTTGATTTTTCATCTTCTAGGAATATCATGAATCAGTATCCGACAACTGTTTTGAAAAGATGTTATGTAAATATTTGCTGCAGTATTGAAGCACGCCCTTTAAAATCTACAAGAAAAACTGCAGTAAACGTAAAAAAGCCTGTCAGATGGTTGGAGCGTGAGCATCATACATCCATCCGACCGGCTTTACTTCATTTCCAAATGATCCGGAACTTCAATCAAGCAGGAGCTAACGCAGATTCAGGAAGGTTCTGTAACAGCTCAGTTGCCTTGACAAAAGTAAATCCCTTTGCTTGTCCCAACGGTCTTAGCACGATCAGACCCAGATAGAGAAGCTGATGAGGTTCGACTGAACCGTCGAAAGTATGGAAATGAGCGACTATAATCCGATTTTGTCCTTCTGGTGGAATAACCTCCAATTGGGTCCAAATCTCCCCTTGCGCCAAGACGGGATCGGTCGTTACATTCGTAAGGCCAAAGGCGATTTCTGCGGGTCGGGACTGTGATTGTCAGCGGGCTTCGCATGTCTGAAATAAAGGGTATAACCGCCTGTACGAAGCAGTTCGAGAATAGGTGCTTCGAATGTGAGAAGGGACAACTTATCCAAAGCCCATTGAGTTTTGGAGATTTCATTCTCAAGGAGAAGCTGCTCTTGTCGAAGAAACTGCAATAGTGAAGTTTGCAGCTCCGATGCCGCCTCACTGTCCGCTTTGGCAGATAGCTCGACGATCGAGTCTGCTCCGATAGACCATATCTCCAAGCTTAAAGTCTTGTCTTTCCACACCGCGTTATATTTTTTGGACTTGACCGGCCCGAGCAAGCGGACATCCGCTAGAAGTCCGGTAATTTCGCCTGCACGTCCTGTTCCTTGCTGCAATACCGCAGGAGCGTGGTCGAGAAACAATTGCTTCCAAGCTTCCTCTTGCATCTCGCCGGTATGATTCAATTTTGTTTCATAGGAGATGCTCAATGCTTGTTTTTGAAGTCCCCAGTCAACTTCAACCTTGCTCGCCTCATCAAGCAGATGCCCATACTTCTCGGCTTCCTGCAACGCGGCTTTGTTCGCTGTACTATACTCGAGGCTAACTAATAAAACAGCTTCATCTGTCGAAGGTTCGATAATCGTTATCACGTCAGTTATACTCCTTTTTAGCAGCAGTGATATTTCCTCCAGAAAAAGTCATGACATTTCCATCGGACTCATTAATATCGCTATAGAACAAAGGTATTATTGTGAGTTGCATCTAATATTATTCATTTGTATATGACTGATTGGTAAGCAGCTACATCAAAGTTTAACAATAAGTAATTCAGTACTCATACAAATACCCTTTCGCAGCGACTTACACGTTGACCGTTGAATAAGATTGCAGCCATTTACGCATATTAGCCCCAGCATCGTTAAATTAGAGGCGTCCGTTCGCCAACGAGAACAAGGAGCTGATTCATTCCGATGGAACAAATCGAAGTCAGCCTGTATATGACAGGCGAATCCTATCCCTTTAAGACCCTTCAACTAAGTTTCTCGGATTTCGGGATGCTTTTCGACTTCATTAAAAAAGAAGGATTGAATCGGGACTATAACGATCGACCCGAGAGGGACAAGCTAGTTCTGAAGGAATCGGATTTCAAGCTAGTTGAGAAAGCAAATCGAATCAACGTTTTTGAAACTGTGCTAACCTTTAGGCTTAAAGATACGTAACATACTTACGACAAGGAGGAGGCATGTTATGAGCGAAGAAATAGTACGTATACATGTTAAAGTTTTATTTAATCCAAATATTCCAATTGATGAAATGTTTACATCAATGAGAGAAGTTTATAGTTCAGCAGGAATCAATGTTGAAATAGCAACTACTGAAATCTTAAATATTCCAGAATTGGAAGATTTGGAGGTGGGTAGATGCGTGATGGGAAGTGTGACGAATGAGCAGGAGCTTCTATTTAATAATAGAAACTCTGTCGGTTCTAGAGAATTAGTAGTTTACTTAGTAAGGTCCACGATTCCTCCTTTAAATGGATGTGCTGCATATCCTGCCAATCGCCCAGGAGCTGTCATTACCCGGGTAGCTAGCCGCTGAACCCTAGCGCATGAAATCGGACATGTGCTTGGTCTACGTCATGTTATTGATAACAATCGATTGATGACAGGAAACGGAACACACAACATCACGAATCCACCTCCTGATTTAGTATCTTCAGAAGTTGATACTATGATTCAGAGTGAGTATACAATACCCTGATTTATGTGAAGTTAATAATACAATTAGGAGGTTAGGTTTATGATGGAGCGAATACTTAAACTTCTTGATCGGGAAGAACCTGATTATGATGAAGTGTCCAAGCTTGGATCAGATGCTGTTCCGTTTTTATTGGAAATAACCAAAGAAGGAAATCCCAGACTTGCTCCTCGGGCAGTTTATGCTTCCAGTCTCATTCAAAATGAGCAATCCATGGACGTTATACGCGAAGGAATAAGGAGTTCTATTCCTGATGTAAGGGTCGCAGCTGCGGCAGGTTTACGAAATATAAAGGAGCATGATGCGAGTGACTTTATGGATCGGCTTCTTCAAGATGACGAGGTACAAGTGAGAAAAGTAACACTTAATTCAATTTTGAGTGGGATAGATATGGCAGACGGTGTGCAACCGATGTTGAAAACAGACAATCTTAAATCAATCCTACAATCTATGCTTCAAAACGAATCCATTGAACATGTCCGTAATCTAGCTAAACAGGCACATGATCAACTAACACATTAAACAAAAACTGCTTTTACTGCGAATATTTACTTTTAGTTAATCAACACACAAATTCGAAATATAAAAAAAAGGCTGTGTGATGATATCTCTCTTCATAACGCAGCCCCTCGTTCGCCCTATTCCTCTACTCCTGAATCGTTTCTCCATACTAAAGCTTAAAGGACCGAGGCTGCGCCAATAGGATGGCTGCCTCGGTCCTTCGGCTGTCTTATTGGATCAACTCAAAAACTCAAATGAATAGGTAATAGGTGTAGCAGCAATACAGATCCTTAAAAGTATGATGTGACACATTATATATAGACCCCAGTTTACATGGTTATAAAAGATTTTTCAACAAACTAAAAGAAATACGGGTTTTGTGAACATGTAATACATATAAAACCGCCGAATCCCTTGTACATCAAGGTTTCAGCGGTTTTCAAGGGAATTCTACGCGAACACCCGATTGGTTCGTTTTTCTACATTTCTCATTGTCATTTATTCTGATAACGTACAAAAGCTGTTCTATATTTTTTTATATTGATAACGTACCCTTCGTAGACGGAATAACATCGCCTGTTATCTTAATTGCTTTCTTCAACGCATCGCCGAATGCCACGAAAATACCCTCATTTATATGGTGTGTATTTTTACCGTATTCCAAATTGATGTGTATGGTTATCCCGCTATTATTCGCTACAGCGAGAAAAAACTCTTCGGTTAATTCGGTTTCAAACTCGCCTACTCGTGTTGACGGCATTACCACGTTAAACACTAAAAAAGAGCGATTAGATATACTCAAATCCACTAATGCTAAGCTCTCATCCATAGGTATACGTGAACTACCATAACGGTTTATGCCTTTTTTATCCCCTATAGCCTTTTTGATTGCTTGCCCCAAGCATATTCCAATGTCCTCAACTGTGTGATGCCCATCTATCTCTAAATCACCTTTGCAATCCACATTTAGTGTTATTCCTGCTCTAAAAGCAAAAAGCGTGAGCATATGGTTAAAGAATCCAATTCCCGTGTTGATGTTGCCTTCACTGTATTCATCGAGATTAAGCTCCAGTTTAATATCTGTTTCTTTTGTTTTTCTGTTAATTAATGCCTCTCGCACCATAAAAAACTCCCATCTGCCGCAATTGCGACATGCATAATATTCACCCGTACAAGTATTTCTGTTTGTAATGCAAGCCAGTATAACAAAATTATCCGCAAGTGTCAACCACAGCTGCATGGACTCCATGGCAGGACAACTCGTTCCGTAACGCACACCATGAGAAGAACTCGTTCATTACAGGCTTCAAAACTGGTGGTTACGTTTTCCCAACCGTTGCATTGTCTGATCTCCGCTTATGTCCCGGGCATTTCACCCTTCTTTTCCCATATAGCATACCTAGAAGTGGATCGAACATAAATGGTCAATTCGTCTTATCAATACGCTTTAATCGCATAATGCGGATACAACTCTTTGTGCCGGGTTATCCATTCGCCCATATCCGCTACCATTTCTTTATAAGTAGGTATTTGGAAGTTAAAATCCCGCCGGTTGTTTACCATTGATTTATCCTCTGTCACCGTATCCGTGGGATGGATGGGCACAGATTGGGCGCGCAACCCGTTAAATGACCCTAAAAGCGCGAATTTATCAATCTTATCGTTGTTTACCAAATGATACAGCCCAGACAGCCCTTGTTCCAACGCTGCAAGTATCGCTTTGGCTAAAATCATTGTAGTTACACCCGTCCATATCGCCTCTGTATACCCGTTTACAGCTTCGCTTTGCCGCATAAACCAATTAAATAAGCCTATCCCATTTTCATGAATATCCGGTCCAACAATGGACATCCTAAATGTCAGGTTTTTTTCATCGTTGATTTCGCCCATTGCCTTTGAACGCCCATACAGCGTATCGGCGGTACGGAAGCTGGCTTCATCATACCCACCGCCTTCATACCCGGAAAACACACAGTCTGTACTAAGGTGGATAATACGTGTCCTCATATCTGCTGATAGCTCCGTCAATAAATAAGGTAAGCAACTATTAAGCCATATTCCGTCATAGGGATTTGCCTCCACCGCTTTATTCAACAGACCTATGCAGTTGACTACAGCGTCATAATTACCTGCTTTTATAATTTCCGAAAGCTTTTTGACATTCCTCGCATCAGCGACAATATTTTGGCAGAACGGGAGTCCTCTTCTACCCAGCCCGGTAACATTATGGCCTTTTTCCGTTAGGTAAATAGCAATCACATGCCCTGCCATGCCCCCCGCACCTAATACCAGAATTTTCACAAACCCAACGCCTCCTGGATGTATTCCGTAGCCAGCAGTTTTTCCTTTATCTGCCCTAACGCCTCCTGGATGTATTCCGTAGCCAGCAGTTTTTCCTTTATCTGCTCCACATCCATCTGTATAGTATTCAAAGAATTATATTCGTCCAATAAGGTACCATTGGTGCCTTGATTAAAATACTGCGCATAATTCAAATCCCGGTTATCCGCGGGTACCCGGTAAAACCGGCCCAAGTCGTCGGCATGTACTCCTTCTTCTTTAGTCAGCAATGTTTCGTAATATTTTTCCCCGTGCCGGATACCGATTTTTTGTATGGGGTTATCGGCGTTAAACAATTCTTTTACCGCCTGCGCCAATACTCCCATCGTGCAAGCAGGTGATTTTTGCACAAAAAGGTCGCCGGGGCAGCCGTTCTGAAAGGCATACAGTACTAAATCAACGGCTTCATCCAAACTCATAAAAAACCTTGTCATGTTAGGGTCGGTAATGGTAAGGGGCTTTCCCCCTTTTATTTGCTCCACGAACAGCGGTATAACCGAACCGCGAGAATTCATCACATTGCCATACCGCGTACCGCATATAAGCGTATGATTTGCCGTACGTGATTTTGCAATAAACACGCGCTCCATTAAAGCTTTGCTCATCCCCATAGCGTTGATGGGATACACCGCCTTATCCGTAGAAAGACACACCACTTTTTTTACCCCTTCGTTAATGGCGGCGGTTAGCACATTATCGGTACCTATTACATTGGTTCGCATAGCTTCCATGGGAAAAAAATCGCATGACGGCACCTGCTTCAGTGCGGCCGCGTTAAAAACATAATCCACACCAATCATCGCATTACTTATACTCTGCAAATCCCGGATATCTCCAATGTAAAACTTTATTTTACTATTTCGATAGGTTGTGTACATATCGTATTGTTTTTTTTCATCCCGAGAAAAAACACGCACCTCTTTAATATCCGAATCAAGAAATCGCTTTAGAAACGCATTACCAAAAGAACCTGTACCACCGGTAATTAATAATGTTGCGTTAGCAAACATGTCTTGCGTATGCTGCATTTATACCCCTCCGTTAAATATCCTTAATCGGCAATCTATCGTAAACCAGTGCGAAAGCCTCCGTATAGCCCAAGTTAGCTACACTTCCCCATTTCAACGCGGTAGCCTTTATTATTTCCGGGCTGCGCGGGTGGGGTAGCTCTCTGCGTTCAGACCTGTATGCGTTCATTGCCTCAATTTTTGTGTGTATCGCATCGTCAATTTCAAAAAAAATATTGGGGGAAAATGCGCTTTGGGTATACGGAAAAGCCCACTCTGTTGAACTCAACACTTCATAGCTAAGTACCTTTCGTACAGGACATCCCGATAATGGGCGGCAAGCTGTGATAACCGCCTGATAGGTGATACGATGCGCAATGTTTATGTCCCCATAATGATGTGTTAAAATTACGGTGGGGGACAACTCCGCTATATACTTCTCTATGATTTTAATAACATCCAGCAAGTCCATACCATCCATACGGTTATTGGGCAAATTCTCGAAGAATGTTTTTTGTATCCCAAGTATTCTAGCAGCGTTTAGGGCATCCTCAATTACACCATCTTTTTCCTCTTGGCTGGCAGCACGTCGCCCTGTAAGCCCTTCCGACAAAATAAGCGAGAATATGGGTAATTCACCGCCATATTGATCCGCTAATGTCCGTATCGTCCCGCCGCAACCCAGCACCTCATCGTCAGGATGAGCCGATATTATTAAGATTTTATCGTTTTTATTAAACAATTTCGTCTATCTCCTTTACAATTATTATATTTAATCTATGTTTTTTAAACAGAAACTTTTTAGGCATTTGCACCATTTTCGAATCGGAAATCAGCTAGATTAAGTTATTCTATGGAGTCTAATATTTAAGCGGTGCTTTTCTCCATAATGAAGTATTTTTTCTGCAACATTTTCATCATTTCCATCAGCTAAACAAACTTCACAATGGGCGATGAGAATAGTAGCTAAAACAATGGCATCATCTATACTATATTGTTTGAAGTAATCACAAATAAAACACACATACTCTGTAAAAGAAACCTCTCTGTCTAAGACAAGGTAATATCTAATTTTATTTGGAGAAGTATAGTAAGAGATAATATAAGGTGCCATCGTACCCGAATTAATGTCAACAATAAATTTAGCAAGTTCTTTGCATAATTCTTCAGTTAATTTTGCATAGCTAAAGTAAGGTAATTCGTTAAATTTATAGTTTAACATTCTACCTGTGTTCCGAATAATCTCGATGTGACTGTTATACTCTTCAGCATCAACAGGAGCATGAACACAATTCCTATATACACTATTTGCGTACCTAGAACGTACTCTCTCCTTTATATTCGCAACCTTATCGATAGCATTTTCACCGCAAACTTCAAGTATTTTAACTGACTCGCGCTTGAATAGTTCAACATATGTATAATATAGCAACATATCATCTGCAAGGCGCGGCCATAAATTGCATATATGCCATGTAGTTATACTTTGGAATTTTTCGTTTTCAATGCTTAAATTATTTTTTTTTATTTCATCTAATATGAATATATTAATTTCATCCGAACCATATTTATTGGGTTTAAACAATAAAAAGCTACGCTCTTTCATGAGTTCTTATCCTCCAAATATATAAACATAAAGAAAAGCAAGAATCCCTTAATTACTTCATATTTTTGAAGAATATTGTGAGTGTCTATTGAGAGATAAATATTCTCCAAAATTCTCTAGCAGCGTTAAGTCGCCTAACAATTGTAAAACCGTATAATTTTTTTTTCGTTCTCTTGCCAATATTACGCTCTCTCTCAGCAGTTCTTTTCCAACATATATATTCTCCGTATTTACGGGAGCGCCTACAACACTTAAGAGTTCCGCAACATGCTCGGGCTCAGGAAGTTTTTCGGCAATTGCTAATATTTCAAACCATTTATCTTTTATTAATTCAAACGATAGGTTGGGGTTTGGAACAGATAATAAATCCTTTGCCGCTGCTCCATATTTTTCTGCAACCAGTGCCAATGTATGGTCCCGATCTTCTTTTTTGGGTGGTTCCAATTTTATATCAAGTAATCTTTTCCATATCCTTATAGCGCAAATAGTTGCTACGCCTACTTTCTGACCATGTAATGCAGATTCTTTGTTCTCCGCAAGATTTCGCATTTCCCAATAATGTGTGAGTTGGTGTTCAGCACCAGATGCAGGGCGAGTATTGCCATACATACTTATTGCAATACCAGATAGTATAATCCCTTCTGTAAGCTGCGTAATTGCTGATATTTCACGATATTTCAATGTTTTTACACACTCGGTTGAAAGTCGCAGCACTTCAAGTACGATATTAACAATTTCTTCCGGCATAGATTCGCCAGTTAATATATGTGAAAGAGTCCAATCTGCAATAGCGCTATAATGTCCCAAAATATCGCCAAGTCCAGAAATAATCATGGGCATAGGTGCAGCACTTATAATCAAAGAATCGCAAAAAACAGCTTTGGGGCATTGTGCTTGTAATGATACCTTTATGCCATCTAGGGTCAATGATACGCTTTTCGAAGAATATCCGCCCACAGACGGCGCGGTTCCAACAATTGCACAATCTCGACCAGAAGTAAAACCCACGTATTTACACAAGTCATTAATTGTACCTGAACCCACACCAAGTAAAAGACTATGTTCCGGTAAAACGGCAGCACTAAGCTCTGTTATACTGACTTCATTTGTTATTAATTGGGTTTCGTTGAAAATATATTTATTAAATACAACGTTCGCATCTGCTAACAAACTGCACAATTGTTCTCCTGCTACTACATAAGTGTTAACATCAAAAACGACTAATACATTCTTATAGCCTTTTCGATTGACCCATTCGGGTACATTTTTTAATATATCTTCTCCAATTTCGATATGCTCTATTATATGTTCGTATTTTCGCCATTTTTCTGCGTTTTTGTTGTTATTTGAATGATTATAGTCATTATTCAATTACTTACTCCCCCTCTACCAAATTGTACTTTTCGGCTAGATTGATATTTCCAACGCTCCTTTCTTTTTTACTTTACCGGGGATGTGTTATTTTGATGGTGGCGAGAATGTTTCTATAAGTCGCTTTTTTGTAAGTTCGTCGAGGTCATTCCCAATCAGATATTTATTAATTCCGATGATTATATCAGCTAGAGTGTTTTCTTTTAACGCTCGTAGAGTTGATGGTCTAAGGTGTGTAATCCAAATAGCCCATTGTTCAATATACTCTAAGGCAAAATCACGAATTGAGCATTCATCTTCCTGTAATAAACCATTTCCTTGTTCCATGATGTATTGTTTCCATTGAACTGTCGGTGCTAACAAATAAATAGATGTATAACGCAAAGCAGGCAGAAAATTTGCGGAAACATCAATGAATGTACATGTTGCTTCTCTTAGTTGATTTATCCAATATTGATTGCTGCGACTCCCGACAAGTCTGTTCAGTATTGTTATTTTGATACCATTATGACTAAACAATATATGATGCGGCAAAGTTCCGCTTACACATACAATCTCTTTAGCACCAGACATAATGGCCACTTGTTCTCTTGCGGATAACATTTCCATTTTTACAATTTCATAACCAATTGATTTAAAGTATTTCTCAAAATATGCTTCATTCAACACGCTATAAGTATTTAAACTGCCGCCTTTTAAATATACTTTCTCAAATTCTGACGGTGCTACACTATCTCGAATCGTGTCATATATCGGAATAGATTTAGATGTATATCCGCTGTGTAAGTATGTCGATTGATCTGGCACAATAATTGAATCAAAACGCATTGGTTCATTAATAACAATTATGTCTTTTTCATTTAATCCTAGCATGTATATAAATTCCAAAAAAGGTGGAGTCTCACTTTCAGAAATAAATGCAAACCTGTAACCGCTTTTAGGGTTATCCAAAAACCACCACAGCCGAGAAAGAGATTCGGTAATAAAATGACCAAATAATTCAAGCAAAAAACCACCATATACAACAGTTTCTTTTATACACGGTATTTCTGCCGGTAAAGAATAAGCTTCATTACAGCTTCCATCGTCATTTTGAAGCGATATATGAGCCATATGCCCGTCAACAAAGTTGCCGTCTATATCGCATACCCCGCCGCACCACATTCTGTTTTTATCAAGACGGCGTTTTGCTGGCAAGATAAGCCCTTTGTTAATTATTCGCACACCTTCTGGTTTGTCTATATTATAGTTATAACTGCATTTTTCAGATACATCATAAAAATTTTCGACATAGAGTTTATAGTTTTTTAATCTCTCTCCGTGTCTATATTCAACCAAAAATTTACTCAGGTATTCCGGTTGTTTTAAGTTCAAAAAGCCGGTGGTATCAGCAATGAAATCGCTATAATCCATCGCCTTAATTTCAAGCTGAGAAAATGACAACATAGATTCCGGCTCGCCTTTTGTAATAATGGCACAACCCCAGTCGCAATCCAGTGTGAAAACTAACAGATCGTTGTGAGAAGAGCGCAATTTGACAATAGCTTTCCAAACATCGCCTGTCCATGGCGTTCTGGCACCAAACTTCTTGAATTCAGGATCAACCAGTCTATATAATTTAGGCGGCAGACCAATCACTTCATGTGCAGGCTTGCAGTCGTGAATCACAATTACGCCGTCAGAGGCCAAACAGTCAAGAGCGTTGACAATATTTCGATAAGCTTGTTCATACTCATGCAAACCATCGACAAAAACAACATCAAATTTCATGTTGTCACCTTTGTGTTGCTCAAAGAAATCATCGCTTGCCATTGCCTTATATATACATCGATCACTTATATTCTGTTTGACCAAATCGCTAGGCTGTGCCGAACCTACACCCACTTTATATTGAGCGTCAATTTCTGCAAAATTGACGCCTTCGGACGCATCAATTTCGAGGTAATTCTTGTTTTGATAAGTATTCAACAACTTTTGGATGATTTCTTTGTGATTCATTTGCGTCTTCCTTCCAAAGAAATTTGCCAATTCACGCATGAATTTATAGACTCGCTAAATTAACCAATTCTATCTGTAAAGCTAATGGAAGTTTACAATCACTTAAACTTCGCACTTACTCGCCGTTACCTTAGTGTTAGTAAAAGCCATCCACCAGAGTCTTTAAGGCGTTTGCCGTCAATGAGCCTGTATCGGTATACTTTGGGCGGGAATTTAGGTAGTAACTTAAGTTTGTAGCTGAATAATTGGAGGGTTTTTCCAATATTCTAAATTAAAATACCAATGTTCACTTAATAAGAGCATTACATTCTTGTGCATTCGTTCGGACAAGCTAACGTTGTAGGCAAATTTGACTGGGAGATCATTCTTGTCGACGCCAATTAAATTAAAGGGTATCGATATTGTATAAATTAAATCTGATGTCATAATAATTTCGCAGTCTTTATTTTCTGTTTCATCAACATTATTTGCTTTAATACGGCCCTCATTTTTCACTATACAAAAAGCATATTTACATAAATTTGATTCATTGTAATCCTCATTTATAAAAGCAATATCCAGTAAAAAATCCTCCAGTGAGTCAAAAAATCTCTGTTCAAAATGTAGTTCAAGAATTAAGCAGGATGAAGACAGTTTAAACCCGTATTGAAAGGAAAACCCATACTTTACATCAATAAATTTGTCATATTCACCTCCAGTAAAATCAACAATTTTAGGAGCAATAAAGTTGGGATTATTGTGACTGAAGCATCTGTTTATCAGTTGATTTTTTATACTTCTTTCATGATCAAGTTCATTTTGGAATATCCTTAGTAAAACGGGGGTATTCCATTCAAAAAAAAGTTTATTGGAGGTGTCCGATTCAAATAGTTGAATAATCCTTATATCGATGCAATCATTAAATATTTCGTTAACATCCGATAATACTCTATAAATAACTTCGTGAATATTATATTTATCTGAAAGAGAGTAAATTCGATCCCAATCTATATATTCGGAAAACTTAGTGTAATAATTACAAATATCAAAATATCCTTTTAATCTTGGCCCACTATTAAACCACTGTGAATCCACATATGTGTTTATTGTTAATAACAGTAGGGAATGCTCAACATCAAAAGTCTTAATAATTACACCATTTAACTCCATAATTTGAAATCCATTGAGAAAGTCCTGCATTTGATGAGTTATTTTGTTTTGGATAAACCGCTGCAACTCTAAATATACGAACTCATTTTTTGACATTTCTTTAGTGTATTCCCAATACTCATGGTGAACATAACTATACTTTAATATTGGGAAGGGTAGCGTATGTTCTTCATTATTGATTGTTGCTTTATGAATGTACCCGTATTCTATTAATATTGAATGCATAACAGGGACATCGTTATCATTTAAGTAAGTATCAATATCTCCGGCTTTTCTGACATACACGTCATCATAAATTAATTTCGAAAGTACAACACCTTTTGCAACAACCAAATGAATATTCTGCCTTTGTGCAAGCTCTGTAACTTTCTTGGTTTCTTCTATTAATAAATCAATGTGCTGGATGTGTTTGTTATATTCTTCACGAAAAATCGGAAATATTTCAGTTGGAATATATTTATTAATTTCTTTATATATAAACGGGAATATTCCTTGTTCATTGATAAGTTTATAAAAAACTAACCAATTTACATTTGATATATCAATCACTAACCTATTGTCTGATTTATCAACATGCATATTACTTGCTGCCATTTTCAGAATATCTATTATAAGAGTCTGTTCATGTGATAAATGCTTCATAATCTTCATTCACTTTCTCACTTAATGAATTTTTTTTGCGAGATTGCTTTCCATTTGCTGATATCGTTTATCTAGTCGCCACCGATGGCGGCACCGGCAAGACGACCATCCGGCGACTCACAAAAGTGCTATAACGGTCATTTCTTCATGCCCCAGTCGACATATTCTATTTTTCTCTCGCTGCGGCAGCATATAAAAACTTTACCGCTTCCTCAATATCCGGCTCTTTCAACTGCATGTCCTTTATTTCGTAACTCTTCGAAATGATCGAGATCGCATGGGCGACCGAGAGTTCATTCTTGTCAAATAAGAAACTTTTCCTCAATCCTTCGTCGGCAAGAAGCTTGAGCCTGCCATCTGTTATTTTATTACGCTGATCGTCCAGATCGACTGTAAGCACATGCCCCGGATTGAAATTATCCTTGAATCCGGCTACAGTACCGTCAAATAATACTTCGCCTTTGTTGATTGTAATAATTCGGTCGCATACTTCCTCGATGTCCTTCATATCGTGAGTGGTTAGAATTACGGTTGTTTTCTTTGATTTGTTTATTTGTCGAATAAAGGTTCTAATCTTGGCCTTTACGGCTACATCTAAACCGATCGTAGGCTCGTCCAAATAAAGTACTTTTGGCTCATGCAGTAAAGCCACTGCTAACTCTGCACGCATTCTTTGACCTAGACTCAGCTGCCGCACCG
Source organism: Paenibacillus sp. J31R34 (assembly GCF_059383715.1). Taxonomy (NCBI): domain Bacteria; kingdom Bacillati; phylum Bacillota; class Bacilli; order Caryophanales; family Paenibacillaceae; genus Paenibacillus; species Paenibacillus sp. J31R34. The sequence goes on along the minus strand of NZ_JBXENU010000001.1, from coordinate 927,259 downwards.
GAACCCTTATGAATTCTTCCATTTCGAGCAATTCTACGTAATAATCAACATTATTACGGAAAACCTTTGGGTTAATTTTATATATTTTTGAAAATAGATCAAATGTTTCCTCCATTGGGAGATTCCAATATAATTGAGACCTCTGACCAAAAACGACCCCGATATTCATTGCGTTTTCCTTCCTATTTCGGTGCGGTTCTTTACCGTCCACCCGGACAATCCCAGATGTGGGTACAAGAATACCGGCAAGCATTTTTATCGTCGTAGATTTACCAGCTCCGTTCGATCCAATATATCCTACAAGTTCTCCTTCTTGGATATGAAAATTAATATTGTTAACAGCCTTCTTCACTTCGTAGTTCCTGTTCAGAATCGATTTTATAGATGAAGCAAACCCTTTTTCGCGTCTAAATACTCTGAACTCCCTTGTTACATTACTGACCTCTATCACTATAGTTCCCCCCTAAGATCCCGTACTTTTGTAATGATTGACGCCAAATAACCAAAACCTATAAGCCAGTACAAAACATACAATTCCAACCACCGGGGAGAAATATTGAACGTTATGGTTAAAAAAAACGAAGTCATCTTTCGCAATAAAATATTGTGCGGGATAAAAATTAATAAACGCATATGGCAGAATAAAGGTCAGAATCACTTGAACTGCCTTGTTGTAAATGGTGATTGGGTAGCGAATAAAATTCTTAATTTGAAAGAAAAGGACTTCTCGCAAACCTTGCGTTTCGATGATCCAAAATGATGGTACTGAAGTAAAAATTAACCCTGCCCCTTGAATTAATGCTCCACTTATTATCACTACGATCAGGAAAACTATATCCCTAAATGTAAAGGTACTTTCCATACCAGTTAGGCAGATGACGATCACCCCGATGGAGAGCCCAAAATGGCTTATGTACGCGCTATTGAATTCCCGGCAAACCAGGTAAAAGAAACTATTAAGAGGCTTTGTTAACACTTCATCGAAAGAACCATTTTTCACCATATTGCTTAGTTGAGTCGTAGGTGTGAAAAAGAAAAACCCCGCTAGTGCGTAAGAACATAGATTTAAAGAGAACAATAACAAAACCTCATATGCTCCCCAACCATTGATGGATTGGAACTTATCTACCAGAATCCATATAATCAGAAATTCGGCCCCGTAAGAAGCAAACTGAGCTATCCCTCCCATAAAAAAGGCCTTACGGTATTCGGCTACCCCCATTATCCTTAATTTGATATATTCCAAATACAGTTGAGCGTAATGCATGCGTCATCCCCCGTGGATTACCAATTTGTTTTGCACTCTAGACCATATATATTTTTCAACGAGTATAATAACCGCCAACCATCCAGTTTGCATGAGAAGAACGGTTACCGATTGTTGCATCCCGTACTTCCCTAAAAAAATAGAAATCGGTTCAAAAAAAATGAAGCGGAACGGTAATGCCTGACAGATATTAAACAACCATTGCGGGTAAAACCATAACGGAACAACAGAACCTGAGAAGAGTTCGAACAAGGCACCTATAAAGAACGGAATATACCATGAGGTTTCAAGCCAAAACGAGAAAAGGCCAAAAATATAATGAATATAGAATGCCATAATTATCCCTAACACAAGACTCGGTAGGAACAGTAATGTATTCCTTATATCCACCGATAGGGAAATGTCGAAAAACAACCAGGTAGCCGCTATAGCAGGGACCGTGGCGAATAATGTTTGGAATACGTTCGTTCCTAAGTCCTCCGAGAATAAATATCTCTTAAAATTAACGGGTTTCATTAAATCCAATATGATACTTCCATTCTCAACTCTCTCTGCAATTTTACTGCCTGCATTCGATCGCGTTAATGTCATGACGACTGCTGCGATTATAATGTAGCAAACCATTTCATTAAGATTGATATTGTCAATATTCTCTTTATTGTTGTAAAGTGCCGTCCACACATTGATCTGAATCACAAGCAGCAGAATGCTTGCAAAGATTGTGATGTAAAAGTTGAAACGAAACGCATAACGTTCTTGAAAGGCCTTCTTGAAAAATTCAATATACAGTGCCATTGCAATACCTCACTCTTCAAAATTGGTTTTCCACGCTCTATCGACCCTCAATGTTTCTGGGATCACAAATTTGGAATGCTTTGTGCTACGCTGTCTTAAAACGGGCATTCAGCATCTATCGCCTTTAGAAAAGCATGAAAGCGCTTAACATAAACGAATGAGCGAAATATCTGGCGATCGATAATATGAATGTCTAATTGTCTGTTCGTTTAGTGATTCGGCAGTCGGAACCTTGCATAGGAACAATTAATTTCGTTAACAAGACCTTTAATCCAGTCCGCAACTTAGGCCTGATCCGTTTATTTTCACTATTGTTGATATGTTGAAATTCATCAAGGACCAATAGTTCCACTCTGCATTTTTCTTGAGAGGAGTAAAACGAATTTTAAGCGATTTCCTTGAACTCATATCCATAGTTCGAATTTTTTACTTGGTATAGCTAAATCGAGTCAGGTAGTAGACAAATAGGTCTATTCGTCGATATCCTCCCCAATATGATTCAAATGAAATATATTACATCATCATACAACTTTTTCTTTTTTAGCAATAAACATAATTATATGCTCATATTTTTGAAATTGATAGTGTGTAAAGTATAGCTTTTGCTTTAAATATTTTAGATATTTAGTCGATTTACCGATTTTCGTAATTTTCCCTGCACTACGTTTTCAATCACCTCAGCATAGTGAGAGGAAGATTGACCCTTGAACCATCTACCTGTATTATGAAATCCGATCATTTCTTTTGGGGCAATTCCCTATATTTAGTTGAGGTTCAAAAATGTCAATTAATTTGACCAAACTTTCTGCATCAAATGCCATCCATAATATTGATCTATGTCTGGTCCTCTGACTGTAAAAAAGCTGCCGTTACGCAGGATTTACACCAAACTTCTTTCATATGTGAACCCCAAGTATTTCTGCTGCCTACTTAGAATCTAAACTATGATTGTGTTTTTCCATAAACTGATCCACGCTGGTTCTTAAAGTGGGGTAAAAAATTCAATGCGAACCTTTTTCCCACAAACATCCTCCTTTTATGCGATCGCTTTCAACCATCTTTTATTTTACGCATCTAGAATTTCCCTCCCATATCTAAAATATAGATCTTTCCCCCACAAATTAAAGATGTTGAGAAATAGGCATTGTCTCCATGACGTGGAGTAGCACCAACGTTGCTGACATTATCTAACCGAGTGTGTGAAAACCCCTTGAAACATAAAGGTCTGCACATTGTTTGCATTTATTCAATGTATTTTGTGGGAGCATCACAAAAAGAAGACCAAAGCTGGAATAATACATTCTTGGTCTGCTTTTTTCTGTCATAGAGCTATCGTATTCGTTAGCTCTATGACTTTTTTGTTAATAATCTATTTGCTGTTGTTAAGTTCATGTCTTCTAAAGAATTCAATCGTAAATCATATGCTTCAAAGGGTAATTCTCCAGTTAGTTGGTTGTGGTTAAAGAAATAAATAAAAACAACATGTATCATGCAATTAAATTTTTTTAAACTATCATACCGAATAACTGATTGAAGTGTTTAACATTATTAGGGGCAGACAAATTTTTCAATTTGGCCTGCCCCTTTTTGATCATATGTATCTTTTCAATTCCTTCAATCGTTTTCGTTGCTGTTTCAAATGATTTGAAATGGCGGGCCAAGTCATCATGCAAGGCTTTGTGGGATTCACTATACTCGTTTGGCAACGTCGAGTCATTACGATGTTGCCAGCTATCGTTATTATTGCTCTTGGAGCTGACCCGACCCGCACTTTGGTCATTAGTCAAGTTGCCCTAAGTATTGTATTGCCAATCATCGCCTTGATTTGCTTTACAAGGCGCAAAGAATTCATGGGAGTTTTGGTGAACAAATCGATTGTCAACTTACTAGCTATCCTTTGTGCGATCACTATTATAATTCTGAACCTGGTACTCATTTATCAGACGCTCGGTGGAACCTTACCCTTTTTGGAATAAACATGTGTTCAGCATGCTAATTGGCAAGTCAGTTGGCGAGACTGCTGGTTTTGCAGTTATTAAGGCATGAAAAGTTGCCTAATAAATCTATATCTCTATTAACTTGAATGCTAATTCTATCCCAATGTCCGCGCTGTATTTATCCGCTTGAGTACTAGAAATTGGTCCATAATCCACAGTTATCCTTTCGTAATCTATTGGCATGGTAATAGTTCGCAATGACACTAAGTTATGCAACCACTTTTAGTTCACAAAATTATTGAAGCAAAAGTGGTTGCAATCAAAAAAAAGCCCTGAGTACCAAGAGCTTTAATGCAACCTATTTATGTTAACCGTACAATTTTTCAGTTCCATTATAAATGAAGTGTCTATGATCCCAGTCGTATAGTCTTTAGCAGTCCTTCTTTTACTTTTTTAAAAGTATCGCGGAACCAAGCTCTTGTCCCGCGATACGAATCAAACGATATGCCGCGCTAAGACTTCAGCTTCCACATTACAAGCAGGAATACACGACATTTCGCAAGCGTCGCTGAACGTAAGGCTCCTGATTGTTCAGAAGGTGCTGCGCATACATAACGGTAAGCTTGGAATCCGGGTCAATGATAGCCATGCACCCGGCGGCGCCGCTCCATCCGAATTCGCCGAGCGGGCTCAGCGAGCCGCTTAATGACTTGGAGACATGAGTACGAACACCAAGGCCATACCCATAACCACTCATGTGATCCCATGAATAATCGCCGCGGGTCTGCTCGTTCAGATGGTCCGTTCGCATCAGTTCCACCGAGGCTTTTGACAGAATCCGTACGCCTTCCGGACTGGTGCCGTACCCAGTCAGTGCATTCAGGAACAGTGAATAATCACTAACTGTGGACAACAATCCGGCGCCGCCACTCTCCAATTCGCTCCCGACCCGGTACCCGTTTCCATCCAGACGCACGGCTTTTTCAAGCTCGTCATTGTACATATACTGCGGAATCAGTCGGGTCTGCTGTTCATCGTTAAGATCGAACGCCGTATCGTTCATACCAAGTGGTCCGGTGATTTCTTCTCGCAAATACGTACCAAAGCGTCTTCCGCTGACAACCTCCACCAATGCCCCGAGTAAATCGTGACACATGCTGTAGTTCCAATGTGTACCTGGCTCAAACAGAAGGGGTTCCTTGGCAAGCGCTTTCGCGAAAGCACGTGTTGGTAATGTTCCGTTGGTACTATGCACAGCCTCCTTAAAAGATGGAGAGCCAATATCATAGGAGAACCCCGCAGTCATCGTAAACAAATCGCGTACCGTAATGAGACTGGTTGCTTTTTCAAGCCTAATTTCCCCGTTCGGCAAAGTTTTCCTCACCGTCATCTCGGCATACTCCGGCAGATAGTCGGAAACCGGATCACTTAGCAGCATATCGCCTTTCTCCACCAGTTGAAGCGCTGCGACGCAGGTCATTATCTTCGTCAAGGAGTAGAGATTGAAGATCGCTCTATCACTGATAGGCGTCTGTTCCTCAAGGTTAGCATAGCCGCTACGGTAACGGAAAACGATATCGTTTTGACTCATCACCAGTACCTCTGCCCACGGAACTCGCCAGGATGTGATACGGTCAACAAATGAAACAAGCGGTTGAAAATCCATTTTTCTCCTTCTTTCTATGTAGAATCGTTTATCATTGCGTAATGTGGTTCATGGTCTCTCTCATCATCCACATACTATTAATATACGACCATTTGCATGTAATGACCACCATCAATCGTACATCCCATAGGCAACCCAAATCCATAGTCGACAATTGCATGAAAAAGGGTTAACCATTCGAAATGGTTAACCCTTTTCCTTTGCCCATCCAGATCACATAGAACATCCGAGCATGCTCATTAACAGGCTGGCTGCACAATGCATAATGCTCCCTGTTTACGAACAATGCCTAGAAAACTAGTATAATTTGGTTCACTTCATTTTACTGTTTTTCTACTACTTTAATAGTAGGCGTGCGATACGCTCAAGCTCGTCTTGGACTGAACGCAGATCCATGTGCAATTCACGGATGGCTGGAACAGAGTTCATGCTTGACGAAGGCTTAGCGGCGTCAAGTCGCTCCACACTTCCTTCACATATGCCAGGCAATCTTCCTTCGTGCCATTCTTGCCGGCATCGCTCCAGCCAGCTGGATTGTGCAGGTGCAATGGCCATAGCGCATATTGCTCCTCGACATTGACGACTACTTTGTAGCTGACTTCTAGCATTTCGTTCTCCATTAACAGTTCCCTCCCCTATTCTACAATTCTATCATTAGATCCCGGCGCTCATCTGGCGGTCTGCAAGCTGCTGCAGCTGATCCTTATCTCGAATAATAACGGCATCTGGCACGGCATCTGGTAAGATTGTCTCCATGTGGCGCAGTTGCCGATAACGCATGCCGAGCAACCCCCAAATGAACAAGATGACGCCAATTGAAGTGACCAGCAACCCTATGCCCATCCCACCTCCTGTTCCGAACAGTCCTGCCTCCTCCGTACCAGCTGGCAGCGCCGATGCAAGCGGAGCGAAAACAGATGCAACAAGTGGTCCTGCAAGCAGAAAGCTAAGGGGACGCATGCTGAAAGCCATGACTTGGTTTGTTGCCAATACGCGGCCTTGCAGCTCAAGGCCTACCTTCGTCTGTATCAGGGACAGCCAGTGCGTATTGATGAGCGCCAGCGCCAAGCCAAAGCCGAATAAGCCGATGGCTGCCGTTACAAGTGAAGGATAGATGCCGACAACCGCTATTGATAAACCAGTCAGCATAACGAAACCGACCATTCCGTCCGCTCGGCGGTCGAAGCCGCCCCATATCGTCATAAGTATCGAGCCGATAAGCAGTCCTGCACCCTCAAACGCAATAACGATGCCTACCTTGTCAGCGGTCATGAACTGAAGCAGAAACGGCGTCGTCAGTACGTTATATAAGCTCATGAAGAAATTGACAACGACGAAAAACACGACCATTGCGACCATGCTCTTCCTTTGAATAATGTACTTCCAGCCTCCGACGATTTCCCTGCTCATCGGTTCCTCGCGTTTTTTAAACATCAGGTTCGGGAATCGAAACAGCGAAAGGATGACGATAGACAAGCTTAGCAGCACTAAATCGATGACAACAATGGTTTTCAGGCCAATCAATACGACCAAAGCCCCACCCAGCGCTGGCGCCATAATTCCATTCAAGGACATGACGAGCTGTCCTAATCCGTTTGCATGTCCTAAGTATCTTTTCGGCACAAGTTGAGCTGTTGCCGCCTGATAGGCCGGCATTGTGAAAGCGCCCGCAATCGATCCAATGCCGGCAGCCACGTAGATAGCCCATAGCGACAATGCATCCAAATAGAGCATAATCGAGAGGAAGATTACGGAGCATAACGCTAACGTTTGTCCTGCCAGCATGACCTTCCGCCTATCATAACGGTCCACAACTGCACCGGCCACGGGAAGCAGCAGAAGCGTCGGTAGAATAGCGTAAAGCGAAATCGTCGCATAATCTGAAATCGACCCGGTTTGCTGAAAAACCCAGATGCCCAGCGCAAATCCGGTCAGTGACGTTCCGATTGTGGCAATAATCAGGCATAGCGTTACCCAGAGAAAAGATTTAACGCTTGGCTGAACGTCCTTCCTCTCCTGCTCTTGTCTAGGTACATACTGAGGAGCGGACGAGGTCAGTGGAACCGCGTTCTCTGTTGTCCGGTTTGCCCCGAAGTCGCGTTCTTCCTCCCACTTGCGAATCTGCTGCGACATGATTTTCGCGGTATGGTCTGATTGATGCTTGTGAAAATAATGCCCGGCATGCTCAACAACATGCAGTCGCACATCCTCGCTGAAATCCTGCCACTCCATATAACGTTCCTCGTAAAACTCGGTCATTCGATCGGCGCCACCCACAATGCAAGCAACCGGCGCCTTCAGCTTCGGCTTATTCGGCAGTGCGAAGAGCGCCGTGTAATAATCCTCTGCCTCACGTGCATCATGCCGCAAGTTGCGTAGAACGAACGTCTGTTCCTCGGGAGAAATTTCGTCATCGAAGCCGCCAAAGGCGCGAAGCATGTCGCGTGCAAACTTATCGGACGTCCACTTCTCCCGCGGGAACAAGCGATGCCACCATTCCGTCAGCTTAAATGGCAGTCTGGCACCCGGAAAGGTTCCCGCCATAAAAATCCCGCTAACCTCTACATTGGCTTGCTGCAGTAAAAGCGCAGTTCGGAGCACCATTGCCCCACCTAAGCAATGGCCGTAGAGATAGACTTCACCCTTGACCTTGCTTTTGATTTCTTGGGCAATCTGAGCGGCAGTTTCCGCATGCGAGGCCAGCAACTGGCCAGGTCTACTGTAATCATGCCCGGGCAGTTCTACCGCGAACAAGGCATAGTTTGGTGGCAAAATCTTGGCTATCGGCTGGAACGTAATCGCGCTGCCGCCGCCATACGGCACGCAAACAAGCGTAATCGCTTTGCCCCCGATGTTGGATGCCTTTTTGAATTCGATTAGAAGATCATCGCTCCGCGTAGCGCCGGAAGCGAGATGCTCGGCCAGTTCACGCACCGTCGGATGCTGGAAGAGATCCATTACGCTGAAGGAATTGCCCATTTTGCGTACAACCTTAATCGCCTTGAATGAGTCACCACCAAGGTCGAAGAATTCATCGTTGATGCCGATCTGATCGAGCCCCAATACTTCCTGCCAGACAGCGGCGATTTCATGCTCTTCCTTGGTCTCCGGTGCAGCAAAGTCGTTGTCGCCCGCACGATTTGCGACGCTAGGCGCAGGCAGCATTGCACGATCCAGCTTTCCGTTCGCATTAAGCGGCAGCCGCTCGATCTCGACAAAGGCCGAAGGCAGCATATAGTCGGGCAAAATGCTTTTTATGTGTTTTCGAATCGTGCTTACATCGAGCTGAGCCCCACGCATAGCCGGCTCCTGAGAGTCTGGTAACAAGTGCTGCTCAGGTACAAGATAAGCAACCAGCCGCTTGTCTCCTGGTTCATCTTCGCGAATGGTCACGACCGCGTCGCGCACACCTTCCAGTTGCAGAAGAACATGCTCAATCTCGCCTGTCTCGATCCGGTAGCCACGGATCTTGAACTGTTGGTCCATTCGTCCAATAAACTGAATAGTGCCGTTAGGCAAATGGCGAACGAGGTCGCCCGTGCGATACATTCGTTCGCCCGGTCGGTCTGTGAACGGATTCGAAATGAATCGCTCGGCCGTCAGATCCGGCCTGCCGTAGTAGCCGCGCGTAACGGCGCTCCCCCCAATGTACAACTCGCCGATGACGCCTGCAGGAACCGGCTGCAAGTTAGCGTTAAGCACATAGACCGGTGCATTCGGTATCGGACGTCCAAGCGGAAGCACCGCAAGATGATCCTGCTCGCTTCCACCTACTGGAACCTCATAGGTGAGCACGGAAACGGTTGTCTCCGTAGGGCCATAATGATTTTGGATCCTACAGCCCGGACGAAGGCTCCGAATGTCTGCAATCGTCCCCCAATGCGAGGCTTCTCCAGCAAGAATCAAGCATTCGCGTGGTATGATGACACTGGGATTTGATACGCCGAGCAGCACCTCCATATGGCTTGGAACGATCTTCATGACGTCGATCGGATTCTCCACGCAATAAGCGGCGAAAGCATCGGGATCAGCGGCCCGCTCATACGGAATAACATGCAGGGTGCCTCCTGATCCGAACGCCCCCCAAATCATCGGTGTGCCGAGATCCGCAGCAAGCGTACTGACGATGGCGAAATGGAGGCCTTCCCGCAGCTCCAAACGCTGCATGATTCCTTCCAAATAGTTGGCATAACTTCGGTGCTCCACCGCCACGCCCTTCGGTTTCCCCGTCGATCCGGAGGTGAACAGCACATACATAAGATCGCCCAGCTTTGAGACTACTTCTGGATTGCCTGCCTCTTCCTGCGCTATTTTATCCCAATCCCGGTCGAGTGAAACCATGCGTATGGGCGCCGATGCTGCCTCCTCGTTTTGTGGCAGTAGATCAGCGAAGGCTTCCTCGGTCACGATGACGGATACCTCAGCCTCCTGCGCAATCATTCGCAAGCGCTCTACCGGCAGTTTAGGATCAAGCGGCACATAGGCGCCGCCTGCCTTCAAGATGCCGACCAAGCCGACGATGATATCGACGGTGCGCTCCATGTAAAGACCGACTGTTGTATTAGGTCCGACCTGCATACCGCGCAAATAGTGAGCCAATCGGTTAGCCCGTTCATTCAGCTCTCGATAGGTAAGCGTACGCCCCTCTGAGCATACAGCGGCAGCCATCGGTGTGAGGGCCGATTGGCGCTCCACGAGAAGATGCGGCAATTGGAGCTCTGCCCCGACCGACTCGGTGGCATTCCAGTCGACCAGCACCTTCCGCAGCTGTTCGCCCGAGAGAGCCGCAACCGCATATAGCGGCAGCGTGGAATTGTCTATTACGCGTTCCAAAATCATACAATAATGCTCCGCCATTTGCTGGATTGTCGACTCGCGGAATAGATCGGGGCGATAGGTCAAAGTCACTTCCATACCTAACTTTTGATTCTCGAATACCGTCATCGTCAGATCCAGCATCCCGCCTCGCGTACGATCACCCACAAACGGTACAATCTCAAGGTCAGGCAGTTCCCTCAGCACCTGCCCATGCCGTTCGAACAGGAACATGGTATCAAAGAATAACGCATGGCCGATAACTCGATCTGGATTCATCTCTTCGACGATTCTGTCAAACGGCAAATCCTGATGATCATTTGCCTCCAGCACCGTCTCGCGGACTGCCGAGATAAAGTCGCTGAAGCTGCTGATCATGTCAATCGGGGAGCGAAGCGCGACCGTATTCGCGAAGAAGCCAGCAAGCTTCTCGATTTCCTGCTTGCCTCGATTCGCCATTGGCGTCCCGACAACGATCTCTTGCTTGCCGTTGTAGCTTGCGAGTAGTACCTTGTATGCAGCTAGCAGCAGGACAAACGATGTGCAGCCGAGCTGCTTGCTCGCTTCGCGGATACGCTGCGAGAATGCTGAATCGAGCGTTAGGCTGAAGAAACCGACTTTGCGCTCAACTTGAATCGAGGGGCGCGGGTAATCCGTCGGCAGATCCAGCGTTGCCGGTGCTGGCATCAGTTTATTTTTCCAGTAGCGCAGCTGGTCCTCGTATTCCGATCCGGTCATCCACTGCCTCTGCCAAACGGCAAAATCCGGATATTGTATCGGCAGCTCCGGAAGCGATAGAGGCTCATTCAGTGCAAAGGAACGATAGATCGAGGAGAGCTCTTCGTCGAATACGTCGGCCGACCAGCCATCATAGATTAAGTGATGCGTCATCCAGACGAGAACATGCTTTTCGGGATCCAACCGGAAGAGCATTGCCTTTACAAGCGGCCCGTTCAGGAAATCATAAGGTGCCGTAGCTTCCTTCTCCATAATCTCATAGACCTTGTTTTCATCGGCCAAGTCGATAATGGGGAGGTCGATCGTCAGCTCGGGGTGAATGATCTGAACGTAATCGTCGCTTTCATAAGCAACAACAGCGCGCATGATTTCATGACGCTTGATCATCTCGTTCAGTGTGCGATGCAAGGCAGAGACATTCAGCTTCCCGATGAACTTGTAGCCGTTGGCAAAATTGTACCGCTCCGTCCCCGGCATATATTCTTCGTAAAACATAATACGCTGTTGCGGAAAGGATAGCGGGAACTTATTATTTCCTGCTTGCCTAGGCTGCTTCGGGATTACGGACGAAGCTGCGGCAGCCTTTGCCTTATTCTGTTTGGCTTTCAGAGCGAGGAGCGCCCTTCGTTCGGGTGAAAGCTGCTCGATTCGATCAATCGTTTTACTCATAGCGCGCCTCCTTTAAAGGCAGGGGATGACTTCCGAGCTGGCGCTGCACCAGCCACTGCGAGAGCAGTGAACGCTTGCCTGCTGATAGTGACTGATTGATTGCGTCCAGGCGCTGATCAGGTGCTGTCACTACGCTTCGCAAGGATTGCTGGCGCTGCGCTGCAACGTAATCAGCAATAAGCTGCTCCGAGGCAATGGCGTAGTCGGGCTTGCCGATTACCGATTCCATGGCTGTGCAGGCCGCTGCCATCGTATCATGCTCCGCCATGACCTTCGCTAACTGGCGGCAGCGTTCTTTCACTACGCTTGTCTGAATGCCTTTCATGGCATTTGCAATCAGCGCGGGCTCCCACTGCAGCGGCGGTAAATAATCACCGATACCCAGATGCTTGATCCGCATTCCGTTATCTGGCCGATCCGTATCAGCCGCGAGTGCCAGCTGCGGCACAGCGGCGGTCATGGCTCCCGTAATCGTACCGATTCCGCCGTGATGGATGACGCTGCTGATTAGCGGATAGACACTGGCGAGCGGCAATATTCTGTACCAGCGGATATGATCCGGAAGCTCGCCTTGAATGAATTCTTCATGCCTCGTAACAACTATAGTTCGCTGCCCAAGCAGCTTGACGCCCTCGATTGCTGCTTGGTAGAAATTTGGTTTAATCATTTTCCCTGTCCCGCCTGTTATCAAGAGAGGCGGTTCTCCAGCATGAATAAAATCTAGCAGGTCGTTTGGTAAAGGCTCATATTCAATTGCATCTGCCAGTGGAAATCCGACGGTATCCACCTTTAGTGCCCATTCTGGTGCTTCGACAGCAGCATCGAAGCTCTCATGCCAGAAACCGATATTTTTTTTAACGGCGCCCATCCATGATGTCCAGCTTGAGACCGGCGTAAGACCAAGATTGCTGCGAAATGTGTTAATAAGAGATATCGCAAAGTCCAATCCAAGCTCTTCCCAAATATGCAGCTGCGTCACATAGCTGGGCGCCAGAACGCCCGTTACGATCGGCACCTGCATCATCTCAGATACGATCATCGCAACGAAGCCGTCACGCTCCTTACAAATCAGCACGGAGCCCTCCTCTTGGCACAGCTCTGTCAGGATGTCATACTCCTGTTGGAATTTCTCTTTCGAATAATACTTGCGTTGATAAGCTTCATAGAGGTCGGGCTTGTTCAGTGGATCCTCCATCATGTAGAGATCCTTCATAATTTCGGTATATTCCTCTGGTTTATCGATGCCGCGAAACGCGATGCCGGACTTCTCGGCCAGCGGCGCAAATACGCCGTGCGTCACCAGGGTTGCTTGGTGACCGCGCCGGCGAAGTGCAGACGCTAACCGTAGAAACGGCAGTACATCTCCGTTCGTCATATGCGTGCTAAGAACGAAATTTGCCACGAATCGTCTCCTCCTGACCATCTACTGACTATTGCTTCAACAGCGCCTCAATTTCCTCTTCCGATAGATGCTCCATTTCGCTCAGCAACGCTTCAATTTCGGCATCGTCAGTTTCCGCAAGCAGCTTGGCTTCGATAATCGATGCGAGGGTGCGAATCGTCGTTCCTTGCGTGAGCATATCCTTCAGTGAAACCTTCACCCCTAACACATGATCGCACCTTACAAGAATTTGAGTAGCGACGAGCGAGTGGCCGCCTAAGTCGATGAAATCATCGTCAAGCCCGATTTGATCGAAACTGAAAAAGCCTGACCAGATCAGGGCAAGCTCCTTCTGGATATAGGTTTCCGGCGGAACATATGTCTGCCCAATCATTTGGCGGGACAGCGTCGGACTCGGCAGGAGCTTACGGTCCGTCTTGCCGCTAGGGGTCAGTGGGAAGGCCTCCATCTCGACGAAATAAGAAGGGACCATATAGTCCGGCAAATGCTGCTGTAGATGGCTCCTCAGCTCGCTGATCGAGGGAGCGAGCTCAGCATTTGGAATGAAATAGGCGGTAATGCGCTGGTCTCCGGGCTGATCCTCGCAGACAACCGTCACAGCTTGATTGACACCTGGGTGCTGTTCGAGCACCGTGCTAATTTCGCCCAGCTCGATACGGAAGCCCCTTACCTTCACCTGATCGTCGTTGCGGCCCAGACATTCCAAATTCCCGTCCGTAAGCCAGCGTCCAAGATCTCCGGTATGGTACATGCGTGCTCCCGGTTCGTTGCTGTACGGATCGGGCACGAATCGCTCGGCTGTCAGATCCGCTCTGCCGTAATAGCCGCGTGCGAGCCCGATGCCACTGATGAAGAGCTCCCCAATCTCACCAGGTGCGACTGGTTCATAACGATCGTTTAATACGTACATAGCATTCTCGGGGATAGCCTTGCCAATTGGAATGACGGATCGATCCAGGCTGCGATCGCTAGTCCAGTTGGTAATGAACACCGCTGCCTCGGTCGGGCCATATAAGTTGTGAAGCTGCGCGGACATCGTACGGCAGAACCGATCGTTGAGTGCGGCAGACAACGGCTCCCCGCATAAGAAAACATGTTTCAGGAAGGGAAGGTCCTGAGCCTGCTCCGTACTCAAGAACGTCTGGAGCATCGTTGGAACGAACTGCACGAACGTGATACATTCGCGCTTGATGACCTCCCACATATAAGCGTTATCAAGATGGCCTTTAGGTTTGGCCATGACGAGACATGCTCCACATATGTGCGGCCAGAAAAATTCCCATACCGATACGTCAAAGCTGTAAGGAGATTTCTGAAGAAGCTTATCATTTTCCTCCATTTTGAAAGTGTGCTGCAGCCAGAGAACCCGATTGCGAATGGCAGCGTGCGTATTCATCGCCCCCTTCGGTCTTCCCGTCGATCCAGAGGTGTAGAACATGTAAGCCAGATGGTTCTCATGCAAGGCAATATTCGGGTTGCCCTCCTCCTCTCCATATCCGTCCAATGGCTCTGACTCGTCTAAGATCAGTATTTCACCGTCGAACCCCGCGAAGTGTTCCGCGAATTGACGCTGTGTAATGATTCGTCTTACCTTGCTGTCCTCGATCATGTAGGCTAGCCGATCCTTCGGATAATCCGGATCCAGCGGCACGTATGCGCCCCCTGCCTTCAGAACACCGTACAGAGCAACGACTAGTTCAATCGAACGCTCCATGCAAATTCCTGCCAGTACGTCAGGACCGACATCGATCGCACGCAAACGATACGCTAACCGATTCGCGCGGCGGTTCAACTCGGCGTAAGTCAACGACTCCTCCTCGAATCTAACAGCTTCACGATTTGGCGTGCGTTCCGCCTGCTGCTCAAACAATTGGTGAATCAAGCCTCTTTGTTGCATTCAATCACTCCTCATATGTAGTGACCAACACGATAATGCTATTTCCTGTGCATAGATTATGCTACTTGAATATGGTAGAAAGCGCTAATGCTGGGATGACTTCTTTCGCACTGCTTTAACGCTAGAATGACCCTTTCCAGCGATCTCCCAGACATTGGAAAATCGTAGCCAAACAACAAGAAGCCCTCACGGATGTGAAGGATTTTGGTCAGATAGTGAAGCCTATAGTCGAATGCTGAAATTTGCTAATGATGAGGGTTTAGACCTGCATGGATTTTTCTATGAAGATGTCTTGTTAGATGACCTGTCGGTTAGGGGGTGTGAGGAGTATGTCATTAAAATATCTGTTCTTATTTCAAAAAAATAAAGCAAAGCTGCTCCGTCATAAGCATGACTAAGGAGCAGCTTTGGTAGACTAATTAAATTAACCTTTTTGCATTGGCCTGCCCTTCTGCTGCAAGTGAATCTCTTTCGGCTGTTGACTCTCATAAAAAATACTGCTACTGTTTCACAAGCAACACATTCAACTTTTTCACCAATTTAAAGTGGAGTATTCTCGACCTATTCTTATTTTGATATTAAATGGAGTGCTCCCTCTTGTCGATATAGGGCCAGATGAAGGATGGGAAGTGATAAACGTGAATGAAGCAAATACTACCAATACAACCAACCGTTCGGAGCGCCGGGACGCCGCCGAGAACCGCCAGCGTATTCTGGATGCGGCTTTCAAGTTGTTTGAGCAACATGGCGTTGAGCCGGTCAGCATGAATCAGATTGCCGCTGAAGCGCAGATCGGAGCGGGAACATTATACCGCCGTTACCGAAACAAAAGTGATTTGTGCATGAACTTAATCAAAGACAACGTGACGCTGCTGTTCGAAGATATTGAGGCATACTTGCAGGAAAATGCCGCAAGCCTGGCTACTGAACGACTGCGGGGGCTGCTTGCTTTGTTTATACAGTTCAGAGAGAAAAATGCGCAGCTGCTTGCAGGCGTGGAAAATTCAGCATATCATGTGCCGGGCTCCAAAACGAATAGTCCGCTCTATGACAAATTTCATAAGCTGATTTTCGGACTGTTTGAAGAAATCACAGCAGAAGTCAGCCAGTCACAGCCGGATAGCTTATTCAAAACGGACATGCTTATGACCGTCCTGAGCAGTGATGCGTATTTGTTTCAAAAAAACGTGCGCGGCAGCTCGCCCGACCGAATTTTGGAGCAGCTATGCCAGATATTTCTTTGATACAGTACGTAAACGCGAACAAGCCTAATTCATCGACGGCAATCTGTCGATTAAACTAGGCTTGTTTTGCTATCCGGAGTAAGGGCTCGTTGTTAGCCACTCTCAAAATTGTGCTTTTCCCTAAAAAGCGACTGGCAAGGCAGCTAAACTTTGTGAACTCAGTGCGAAATGCCAGGTGATATTTTCCCGAGGAACGCCAAGCCGCAGGTTGGGCATACGTCGCAGCAGAGTTTGAAATGCAATGTCTCCCTCCACGCGAGCCAGAGGAGCGCCCAAGCATGAATGGATGCCATGACCGAAAGCAAGATGACGATTAATGGTTCGCGTTACATCCAATTCCTCTGAATGTGCAAACTGGCTTTCATCCCGGTTAGCCGATTTTAATAGGGGAATAAGCATATCTCCTTTTTTAATCTGCTGACCAGCGAGTACCATATCTTGAGTTGCATAGCGAGGTCCAGACATTGTAGCTGGTCCATTGAAACGAAGCAGCTCTTCAAAGGTGGACGGAGCCAGACTAAGATCAGCTTTGAGCTTCTCCAATTGCTCCGGATGATCTAACAGCATCAATGTCCCAGTGGCAATCAGATTAGAGGTCGTCTCATGGCCGGCAAAGATCAATAGGGTAATCATTGAAATCAACTCGGGCTGGCTCAGCTTGTCCCCCTCTTCTTCAATGGCGATGAGCTGGCTGATCAAGTCATCAGCTGGATGCTTGCGTTTGTCAGCTACAAGCCCCGCAGTATATTCACCGAAAGCTCGCAAGTGCTCCTCCACTCCCGGTGCGCGCACGCCAAGACCCAGACCATGGGAGATAGCTTTAGACCAGTCATGGATCTGCGAGCGATCTACCTTAGGTACCCCAAGCATATCGGAAATGACGTGAATGGGTAAAGGATAGGCGTAATCTTTGACCAGATCCATCTCACCTAGATCTTGCACCTTATCCAGTAATTCATCAGCAATCTTTTGCACACGCGGACGCAGGCTTTCCATATATTTAGGCGTGAAGGCTTTGGAGACAAGTCTGCGCAATCGGCGGTGGTCAGGGTCATCAACTGAGAGCATTGATTTTCCAGTAAAAAAAGTATCAGGGGCGGATGGATCTGCATTCTCCATAAAGGCTTTTTTGAAGTCGTTGCTGCTATTAATAGATGCTGGATCTACGGTGAAGTGGAGAGGATCTTTAAGTACCTGAGAAACTTCCTCCATTCGAGTGACTAGCCATTGTTGGCGATCTGTATCACCCATGGGCACTGTTATAGGAATAACAGCTCCCGTTTCACGCAACTGCGTGAAAATCGGAAATGGGTTTTCAGGGCTGTCACTGCTGAACAGACTAAGAGCAGCCTTTTCTGATAAATTATCATATGAATTATTCAGAATAACCATCCTTTCGCTACTATCTTTTATAGGGATGCATTTCTCTCTTTCCATTGAGATTAAGTGGGTAACCTTCCATATAATCTCTTATTTATATTAAGCGGAGAACTCTCCTCTTGTCAAATAACAGACAGAGAAATGCATTTTAGCAGAAATGACTACCTATTTTTCTCAATCAGTTCTTGAAGCCGGATGCTAGAATTATTCATTTTTCCGACAAATTCATAAATCATATCCATATTGGATTCCTGTTCTTGTGTTGTCTTCAGCACTCCATCTGTTGCTGCTGCATGTTTTTGAGAGATATCGGAAATATGATCAACTTGGTTGCGAACTCGAGTAAAAATCAGGCTCATTTGATCAGTCATATCTAGTTCCTTCGCTATGTATTGATCAATATGTTGAAAAGTAGATCTAATGTTGTCAAAGCTTTCAAGCACTTGACTAGTAATGGCTTCCCCTTCTTTAACCGCTGCGCTGCCGTTGTTCGTTTTCTCCACCACAAGCTGAGTTTTCATTTTGATATTAACCATAATTTCATCAATTTGATTGACCGTATTCGTGCATTCCTGTGCCAATTTCTTAACCTCATCCGCCACGACGGCAAAGCCTGCTCCGGCTTCCCCTGCCCTTGCTGCTTCAATATTAGCATTTAAGGCAAGCAAATTAGTCTGATCGGAAATTTGCTTTATCGCCGACAGGAAGGTGTTGACATCATCCATGCTCTTGTTCAATTCTTGAACGGTAGCCAATGAATCCGTTACCGTTGAATGGATGACATTCATTTGTTTGCCCATTTGGCCAATTCGATCCGAGCTTTGGCGAACGATTTTACCGTTTTCTTCCGAGATGCTGGCGAGGCTGTGTGACATTTGATTAATCTCGGACATTTGGCCATCGGCATTGTTCATCATTTCACTGATATGAGTGATGCTTCCGGATTGGTCGCGAATCCCTTGCGTCACTTCCTGTATGTTCGCCGTTATTATATTGCTCATATTCTTTAAAGCGCCGATATCGTTGTTGCAGCTGGCAATATCAGCATTTAATGTGGAGGTGTTCTCGCGAATAACGCCCACCATATTATCCAGCGCCCCTACTAGCTCATGAGCTTCCGCTTCTTTCTGAAGGGCAACATGGATTAAATCTTTTCCTCGTTTACAGACAAAATATAAAGCCACAATCGTCAGTTCTATGAAACCTATCGTCATAAAAAAGGTCGTATCGAATTGTTGATACTTAGAATAATAAATTACTATGTACGAAATATTGAACAAGCTTCCAAATCCGAATAACAGGACTCTATTCATATACAGCGAAATCACACAGAGAACGACCATAATGAGCATGCCTGCACCGGGTGATTCAACGTACGGGGTGGTACAGGTTAAAATGGCGATCATCAAAATGACCATCGTCATAATTGGAGATTTTTTTCTATAAATTAGCCATGTGGCAAGGACAAGCTCTAGTAGCAGTGAAAATACCACTTCCATTCTAACCAGGTCGCTGCCGATGAAGATACAGAATGATATCAAAGTAAGCCATAAAATAGTGATGATGATGTTGTTTACTTTTGCTGTATTCGTTTTGAAAAAGCTATTATTCATGGTTTGTTCCCCCTCAACGACATGTGAATTCATAAGTCCTTCTTCTTTTAGAACATCAGCCAGATCCCTTTTACTTTCCCAGCAGGCTATGGGCTTTTTCGCACACCTCGTGGATTTCGTCATACTTTTTGTCAATGAAGGGTGCTACTTTATCCGTTTTTTTACTGAGGATACCGCGGAAGCAATAGTAGGGGATGATCCAGCCTACAAAACCGGGAATAGCCAGAATAATCGTAAGCAGCAGCATGTTTGCAGTATAAGCAAACACGGAGCCAGCCATGAACGCTGTTCCTGCAATCCCGATCACATAGGCAACGGCAGAAGCCATCCTAATCTTAGAACGCTCCAACGTTTCAATTTCCATAACACAGGCTTCAAAATGCCGCTGCAGGCGGGTCAGTTCGGCTTTATTGCGTAGCTTGTGATTCCGCTTGAACTTCATGGTCACGGAGCCAACATGCTGCAAAGAGGTTGAAGTGCATTCCAGTGTCCAGCCAAAATGGGTATAGCCATCGGCATACATCGACTTTGAGTCATGTTTTACCGTAATGTCCTTATACTCATAACCCACGAAATTTTTCTCGTTTTTTATAACCACACTCATGACCTCTCCCTCACTCCTTCCATTGCTTTTTCTTTAACTTAGATGTTCCTAACGTATCGATAAATTGTTTATAAGTTACTTAAGAAATGTTTGAGAAATATTAATATCTATGTCAACATGACCTCCTGCCCTTAAATAAAATAAGCAGCCAGAATTCGATTGTTTCGAATTCTGGCTGCCCTGCTTGCTGTTTATCGTTCACTAGCTTATCGCTCACTATTACCTTTTAATTGGACTGTAAATGTCGTGCCCTCTTGTGGCTCGCTCCTAACCGAGATGACGCCGCCTATCAATTCAATTACGCGGAGCGAAAGCGCAAGACCCAGACCGTTCCCCTCTGCATGATGGGAAGGATCGCCTTGATAAAATTTATCAAAAATATGCTTCATCGTTTCCTCGTTCATTCCACAGCCCGTATCAGATACCATGACGGTAATTGTATCTTCATCCGATATCTGCTTTAAGGTGATTGTTCCTCCAGGTGCTGTGAATTTTAGAGCATTAGAGAAGAGATTATGCCAGACGATCTCCAGCATGCTCTCTTCAGCGTGAATGATGGCACGTTCTTCAATATCCACCCTAAGTTCAATATTTTTTTCTTCCCATGCGTTTTCAAAATATAGCACGCAATCGCATAGCTGCCTGCATAGATCATAGGGCTCGGCAGCAGGCAGAATCTCTTGATTTTCCAATTTGTTCAGCTTGAGGATGTTGACTACCAGCGTTGCCAGCTTATTAGTGGAAGAAATAATGGTATCCGTATAATCTTTCCGAAGTTCAGGCGGCAAATCATCCTGCTGCAATGCCATGGCGTAGCCGTGAATGACTGACAGTGGTGTCTTGATTTCATGGGACACATTGGAAATGAAGTCATTTTTGAGCGTTTCAATGCTGTTCAATTCCTCTACCATCTTGTTGAAATCCTCGAACATCACATCTACGTAGTCCTTTTTGTCCGCTCTGTGGACGGGTTCGAGATAGACCGAAAAGTCGCCTTCTGCTACCTGTTTGGCCGCCTCGCTGAGTTTTCGCATGGGCCTATCGAAGGCTTTGTACTTTTGTCGTGCGGTAACTAGGCAAAAAATGAGGCTTACGATGATCCAATAGCCGGATATCCCAAAGATGTACGGCCACGGGACATAATCTACCCGCGTATAAGCATTATAGATTAATGCTTGTCCTGCAGTCAGCGTAGACAACAAAAAATAAGTGATCAGAAACTCTTTCCATGAAAAGAGCGGTGACTTCACTCTCACATCTTGTTTCCGCTTGTTGTTCATTGCAGCACTGCCTTGTAGCCCAGGCCATGCACCGTCTTGATTTTGAAATCTTCACAGCAGGAAAACTTGTCTCGAAGCTTGACAATATAAACATCCACGGCACGAAGGCTGGTTTGACTTTCGAGGCCCCAAAACTCATCCATCAGTTGAGCACGTGAAAAGGTATGTTTGGGATAGGAAAGCAATTTGTAGAGTATGTTGAATTCCCTGACCGTTACGGGAACCTCCTTGCCGTCCACCGTTGTGGTCATATCGTCTGCATCCATCAACAGCTTCCCTACCCTCAGTTTTTTCTCATGGGCAATATTCGCCCTTCGAAGCAGAGCCCCCACTCGCAGAACCAGTTCGTCCATATCAACCGGCTTAACCATATAATCGTCAATGCCAGCAAGAAACCCTCTTTGTTTGGATGAAATATCGTCACGGGCAGTAATAAACAGGATGGGAATTGTCTTATTTATATCCCTTACGGTCTCAGCAAATTCAAAACCGTCGATCTCCGGCATCATGACATCGGAGATGAGAAGGTCATAGATATGGTTATACATCAAATCATAGGCCTCTCGCGGGTTCAGGCATCCTTTGGCGTTGTATCCATTTTTGGACAGAAAGGTGCAAATAATTTGATTAAGCTTTGTATCGTCCTCTACAACAAGTATATGGATCATAAAAACATCCTTTCTGACGGAATAGTGTAATCATAATGGACAGATGTTAAAAAATTGTTTAAGCAAAGTCGAGTTATAAGGTTAGATGCTCCATGAATCGTCATTTTTTTGATTAATATCTCACAAACATTATTTTAACAACTTTGAAACATTATTATTGCATGATTAGGCCATTATTCATAAGGAGTGAAGCTAAATGATGAAAGCAGCGATCTATTCTGGCAAAAATGACATTCGGATTGAAGAAAAAAAGATACCTGCTGTTGGTCCTAAAGATGTGCTCGTAAGAAACTTGCGCGGCGGGATATGTGGTACAGATATCAATATTGTCAAAGTCGGGGCAGGCAATATGGGAATTAGTCTGGGTTCGGAATTTGGACATGAAATGGTTGGCGATGTTGTAGAAATAGGCTCAGAGGTTGCTTCCCCGATCGAAATCGGAATGCGTGTAGGCATTAATCCCATTACAGCGAAAAAAGTCGGGAGACGCATATCCCTCGAATGCTCCGGATTTTCCCAGTACCTCCTAGTGGAAGAGGCTGAACTTAACTATAACTTATATGAAATCGATAAAAATGTTCCCTTAGAGGTAGCTTCATTGATCGAACCAATGAGCGTAGGACGGCACGGGGCTTTCAGTGCAAATCCGCAGCCTGAGGATCGCATTGTCGTTATGGGCGGAGGCCCTATTGGTCTTCTCGCTGCTGCCAGCCTGATTGCCGAGGGCATGAAAAATGTCTGTGTAGTCGACATGGACGAATGGCGTTTATCAAAAGCCGCCGGATTAGGAGCTTTAACCGTGAATACAGCTGAAACGACTCTTGAGGAGGGATTGGCCGAACATTTTGGCACCGTGAATGTTTATGGGGTTGAAGTTCCAAACGTAGATGTATTTATAGATGCAGCTGGTGCTCCGGTGTTGTTTGAAACGATAATGAAAATCGTAAAACCTAAAGCCAGAATATCCATTATTGCGGTTTATAAAACCGAGGTCCCGATCAGCCTGCAGCAGATCATGTCAAAAGAAGTGCAGATTAAAGGCTCTAGCGGATACACCCACGAAGATTTTTCCAAGGTCGTAGAGCATCTTTCAAGCTTTAAAGATGAGCTCTCCACTCTTATAACGCAGGTATATAAGCTTGATGATATTCAGGAAGCCTTTACTAAAGCCCTTGACGCGAAAGGCACCGTTAAAGTGGTTGTAGATTTAACCTAAAAGCTCTACTGCCTTTCGACTGCTTTCCAATGAGAACTCAGCCATAAATAAAAGCTCTTGTCCTTGATTGGGACAAGAGCTTTTATCGTAAAAGAAATGATCGTGCCCCCGATCACGGAGACCAGAAATAGGAGCACGACGCATGTATATAAGGAGCTGATCATTCGTAAACCTCAAGACGGTAGCCAAGTCCGCGCACCGTCTCAATGCGAAATTCCGGTGTAGTCCCGAACCGTTCGCGCAGGCGTTTAATATGTACGTCTATCGTTCGATCATCTCCGGCGTAATTGATTCCCCAAATTTGATCGATCAGCTGCTCGCGCGTATACACTTGTCCGGGAGTTCCAGCGAGCTTATACAGCAATTCGAATTCTTTGAGTGGCAATGTGAGCGACTCTGTCCCTCTCATCACCTTATAGGATTGCCGATCAAGGATGACATCGCCGAACTGAATCGTTTGCGTGGAGCCAATACGGTATCGTTTCAGTAACGCCCTAACCCGAGCCGTCAACTCCAATGGGTCGAATGGTTTCGTCAAATAGTCGTCCGTCCCAAGCTCGAACCCCTTCACTTTCTCCCATGTTTCGCCTCGCGCGGTCAGCATAAGTAACGGAAGATCAGGATTGGCTCTTCGGAGCTCCTTGCATAACGTCCACCCATCCATAATCGGCATCATAATATCGAGCACGACAAGATCAACATGCGTTGAGGCGTAGACGGCTAGTGCTTCCTTGCCGTCTGCGGCTTCGACGGTTGCGAAACCATCGTTTCGCAGAAATAAACAGACAAGTTCGCGAATGTTCGCATCATCGTCAGCAACCAGTATAGTAAGCATTCGGTCCCTCTTTTCCTATTTTCCATCTCCTATTGAAGTAACCATTATACTATAAGTAAAATGGAATTGCCCTTATTCTTCCTACATCATAATGCCACTCGAATCTACCGCTTAGCCAAAGCCAATATTTCATCCGCTACAAGCTCCGGCTGATATTGATGAATATAATGCTCGGTGTCTTTCATTACGATTTGCTTCGGCTGTAATGACCAGGAGGTAAACTCCGCTTGGCTTTTGGTCCATAGATCTTCGCTAACCCCTAGGTAATCGGCCGTCAATATTGTGAGCGGAAAAGGAAATGGCTGTTTCGCATCCAATACGATCTTCGCATTAGCCTGGGATTGCTTCAGCTCATCCTCTATATTCGCATTTTCAAGCTTGAGCAGCGTTGCAGTCCGGTCAATTTTCTTCAAGTCATCGGGCACAAACCTCAATCCGTTTCGGGCTGCAAGTGTGCTTTCGAAAACACTGTCGGATTGAAATAGCATTCGTATCACACCCGTTTTGATCAGCAGCTTATTAAGGAGACTGCTTGCTGGTTGTTCAGAATCGTTGTAATAATATTCTGGACTTCCACCATCAAGCATCACAATACCTTGTACTTCTTCCGGGTATTTCTGTGCATAGTGGATCGTTTCAAGCGCTCCTAACGAATGTGCCACAAGCAGGTAAGGCGGCTTTTGACCAGATGTCTCTAGCAATTGGTGAATTTCATTCGTTATTGTATCGATGTCACGCTTCTTATCTGTCGTATCACTGTATCCATAGCCAAACCTGTCATAAACTGCGAATTTCACATGAGGCGCCAGCTTTTCATACAGCGGAGAAAAATCCACATAGGGATTGGCTGTGCCCCAACCAGAAGCAAACACAACGGTTACCTCCCCTTGACCGCCCGTATATAAATGCATATTTTCCCCATCCACCTTGTATAGTGTCCCGCTAGGTGTGTAAGATTTCAGATCTCTGCTTTTGCTTGCCTGTTCATAAATCAATCCTGCACCAAGTAGAACAACGATAGCAAGCAAACCAAAAATAACGGTTTTCCCTAATCTTTTAAGCCATTTTCTCATCTGTCACACTCCCCTTATCTCCCCTCATTATAGTTTATCAATCTTATGTAAGAGAAAACATCAGCTTAATTCCAGCTTAATTAATGATTTGTATAATCTCCCGAAAAAAAATAAGCTGTTGCCGCCGCAGAATAATGCTCTGCAGCAGCAACAGCCTGCTTACCAACCTTTACTTTTTAGTGATACAAAGTTGTTTCATCATGTGGCTGGCTTTCACCTGGAAGAAGAGAACTAGCAGCTGTATTTTCTTTTTCTCTAAACTTATGTTTATATTGTTCAAAATCCCATTTCCCTAAAAATTTCTCCGCCGCCTCTTGACCTGACAATAATAAAGATTGCTTGTCGCTTTCCGTTAAATCAAACTTTGTCGTCGTTACCGTTCCGGTTGGTATAAAAATCGTTCGATCTTCCGAATGTTCATCCACATGGCGCTGATCATGAGCCTGAAGCATCGTTTTAAATATAGCTTTGAGCATAGATACCGGGCCATTAATGTTCTGGGACTGCGCATAGGTATGCTTCTCCGACAAACGGAAACCAAAAGTTGGCCACCGGGGAATTCCCTGCACATCAAACAGCCAGATTGGATAATTACTAAGCATGCCGCCATCAAGCATATAATAGGGCTTCTTATTAATTGCTGTTTGCCACAAATAAGGCTGAAAAAAGAAAGGCAGCGTAGTACTCATTCTTACAGCCGCCGCTATTGGAAAAGTAGCTGCTGATAAACCATAGTGGGGCAAATCGTTGGGAAACACAACGATTTTTCCATTGCTTACGTTTGAAGCAAGGATGGACAGCTTCCCTTCGGGAAGATCCCCGAACGTTTCAATTCCCTTTTTCTTCAACCACTCCGTCATAATCTGCTCCAAAATATGGTTGCTATAAATACCGGACCTCACCATCAATGGAAGCGCCTTGTTCAAAATGGGCAAGTTGTTCATTCCTGTTCGCCCGAGTAATTTTAGGTAATCTAGAGACTGCATCAATTGTTTAATTTCGGAACTCGTGTAATCACAAGCTAATAAAGCCGCGACTATCGCTCCAGCAGAGGTTCCCGCCAGCTTGTTCCACGTATAGCCCTTAGCCTCCATGGCTTCAATTGCGCCTACAAAAGCGATGCCCTTCACGCCACCGCCTTCAAAAACTGCATCGGCTTTCATTTTCAGCATCCTCCTTCTTTACGCATATCTGCTTAAAGGAGTATTTTGCTTCTTCGCCTTTTGTTTTATGCCTTTTGTTTTATGCCTAATGTTATGAAGCCTTATGATTGTCCAATATAAGCTGGCCCACTCGGTTCAGCAGCTCCAGCCGGCCCATGGCCGTATAGGAATAGTTATAGTTATCGACATTCGTAATTTTATAAATGTTGCCTTTTTGGACAGCCGTTATAGTGTTCCAAACGTTGCTGTCGGCCATTTTATTTTCAGCATTTTCCATTATAAGCATATTATCCGGATTGATCGTGGACAAGCCCTCCAGGCTGATTTCCTTGCCACCCCAAGCTTCGGGATCAGGTATGCCTTCCGTACGTTTAAAGCCTAGATCTTTATAAATGAGCTCCGCCGATCCCGTAGTAGAGTAAATAACGATGTTGTTCGGATACGTTTCAACCATCCC
The DNA here is from genome assembly GCF_059383715.1 of Paenibacillus sp. J31R34. Classification (NCBI taxonomy): domain Bacteria; kingdom Bacillati; phylum Bacillota; class Bacilli; order Caryophanales; family Paenibacillaceae; genus Paenibacillus; species Paenibacillus sp. J31R34. The sequence goes on along the minus strand of NZ_JBXENU010000001.1, from coordinate 900,540 downwards.
GAAGGATTCATCCTTGATGACCGGTGCTAGCTTTTCTTTCCATTGCGTTACTGCTGCATCATAACCGGCTATCCATTGCTTCATTTTTTCCTCTTCATTAAACAGCTCGGCCAGGAAACTGAAGCGCTCTCTCCATTCATAATAGGCATGCGGAATAATAATAGTTGGGGCAATTTGACTAAGCTGCTCATACATCTCCGTATTAAACGTGGCTCCCAAAATAATTAAATCCGGATCGGCGGCTGTTACCAGCTCAATATTGATAGGCTCTGCATACCAGTCCAAATTAATGGTATCCTTGCTCATAAGAGCTTTAATGGTCGGCGACAGCTCGCTTTGATTGCCGTAATCTGCATTTGCGGTAGCAATAGGTGCAATGCCAAGCAGCAGCAGCTCCTCAGTTGCTCCAGAAAGATCGGCAACGCGCTGAGGCTTGAGTGGAACAACTACCTCCTCCCCATTTGGGTTTTTCACCGTTTTCGTTGCATTTACCGCTTCATTGCTTGCCGTCGTTTCAGGCTGGCTAGTTGTCCCCGTCCCATTCGCTGGCTGGCTGCTGCAGCCCCCCAATATGATCATACAACTTAACACCAACATCATAACTGTCTTTTTCATCGTTGTTTCCCCTCTCAAAATGTGTAAGCTAGATGATAAGCTAGATGGCTCGACTCAGGTTTTTACCTGCCAGCCTTCGGCCTGCTGCTGCAAATGCCACAGCCGGGAGTAAATGCCATGCCCATCCAGCAGCTTGTCATGTGTTCCTTCCTCGACCAAACGCCCTTGATCCAGCACGATAATGTTATCTGCGTTTTGAATCGTCTTTAGGCGATGGGCGATCAAAATAACCGTTTTATCCGCTACCAGCGCATTAATCGCTTGCTGGACAGCCGTTTCATTTTCAGGATCAAGAGAAGCCGTAGCTTCATCTAGTAAAATAATGGAAGCGTCCTTCAGCAGCGCGCGTGCAATCGATATTCGCTGTTTTTCGCCGCCTGACAGCGTCGAGCCGCCTTCGCCAACTGGCGTATTGTAGCCCTGCGGAAGCCCCGATATAAAGTCATGACAGCATGCACGCTTCGCCGCTGCTTCAATCTCCGCTTGGGTAGCATCCATTTTGCCAATTCGAATGTTATTTCCGATCGTATCCTGAAACAAATAAACATCCTGAAAGACGATCGAAATGTGCTGCAGCAGCTTCTCGGGAGCAATCGTACGGATGGATTGATCGCCAATGTAAATCGTCCCCGCCTGAATGTCCCAAAACCTCGCAATTAGACGGGTAACTGTGCTTTTACCGCTCCCCGATGCACCAACAAGCGCCGTAATCGTTTTGGGCTTAATCGTAAAGGATACGCCGCTGAGCACAGGCGTCTGCGCCTCATACCCGAAGGTCACCTGATCAAAAATAATGCTGGGATGAGCAGACGCTATATCTGCGCTGCCTTCCATCGCCCTCTCCTGCTGAACATCCATAATTCGCTGGGCACTATACGCGGAATAACGCATTTCACCGTAATTCATCAGCACAATCGTCAAGGGCTCAAAGATTTTTGTACCAACGAGCAGAAACAGCAGAAAGACAGGCAAAGACAAGCTTCCGCCGACGAGCAAATAGCTGCCGGTCCAAATCATCAGCGTCATTCCTGAACGGGCAAGCAGCATTGCGCCCATAATCATCGGTCCCATAATTGCTTCCAGCCGGATCGACGCCTGTTTAAGACGGTCAAACGAAAGGCGCAGCCGCTCAAAGCGTTTGCCGCCCATATTATGAGCTTTAATTTCACGAATGCCCGTCAAATATTCCTGAAGACGGCTGGCAGCCTCATTTTTAGCTTGCACATGATTTTCGCTAAGCCGTGCTTGAAGCGTATCCGTCAGCCACAATAACAAAGCCCCAAGCGGAACGGCGATAAACATCGCCAGCGCCATTCGATAGTCCAGCCATATAAGCCCGGTAAGCGCCATAATGGGCAGCACGACAGCGCTGATGAGCTGTGGCACATTGTGAGAAATCGTATGCTCCACCTGTCCATAATCGCTTAAAATCAGATTCGTCAAATCTCCGGGATCCCGCTTGCCAAAAAAACCAAGCGATAGTTGGCGAATATGCTCTGCCAGCTTTAATCGGCCCGTTGCAGACAGGCTGTAGGCCGCTCGGTACGTTTTATCGTACAGGGAAGCATAAGCTGCATATTCTACGAGCAGCCAGGCGAATAGGATGCTGCAAACGATCCACATGCGATTCGTATTCAGTCCAAGCGCTGGATGGGCAAATGATACATAAATCGTATTAAAAAGATCAACAAGCAGCGCTGCAGGAATGATTTTGGCAATCCCGTCCAAAATAGCGGCAACCGCAGAAGGCCATAAGCTTTTCGGCAAACCGCCGGAAATGTTATAAAAATAGTTTTTCACAGGTGAGGCTCGCCTCCTCTAACGCCCAATTTCCACGAGGCCGCGCTTTGATGAGCCTGCCACATCTGCTCATACAGCCCCTGCTTCCTGCGCAGCTGCTCGTGTGTGCCTTGCTCGACAATGCCGCCCTGCTTGACGACGAGAATCTGCTCCGCTGAACGGATGGTGGAAAGACGATGGGCGATTATAATGACGGTTGTACCCTTCACCAATTGGGCGATGCCCTGCTGGATGTTGTATTCATTTTCAGCATCGGCATAGGCTGTTGCTTCATCGAGTACGAGTATCGGGGCGCGTTTAAGCAAGGCTCTGGCAATCGCAATGCGCTGAGCCTCACCGCCGGATAAATAGGTGCCGCCTTGGCCAATTTTGGTGTCGTAGCCTTGGCCTAGCTTCTCGATAAATTCATGACAGCATGCCGTTTTTGCAGCTGCCAGCACTTCATCCCTGGTGGCTGACGTGTTGCCCATCCGAATGTTTTCCTCAATTGTGTCGTAAAAGAGGTGAACATCTTGAAAAACAAAGGACACCAGCTCCATCAGCTTGTCAGTCCCAATGTCATGAATAGGAATACCGCCAATCGTAATGACGCCCTCCTGCACCTCCCAAAACCGCAGCAGCAAGCTCGCAATGGTTGACTTCCCTCCGCCTGATGGTCCGACTAGGGCAGTGAGCTCGCCAGCATGCGCTACAAAATTTACATTTTGCAGAACGGGCTTAAAATCTTTGCTTTCCTTCTGCTCATAAGCAAAGGTAACGTTTTGAAAAGCAATGTCATAATGATCAGGCAATTGTGGCGAAGCCGGCTCCACAACAATCTTTTCCGCAAACACGGCCTCCATTCGCTTATGGCCCTCGACAATTTCCCGCAGCCCGCTTCCTAAATGCATGAGCTTCAGCAGTGGTGCCGATAGGCTCGGTGTAACGATGAGGAACAAAATAAACGTAATAGCGAAGGATTGGCTGCCAGCTTGACCGCTGAACAGCAGTAGACCGATCGGAACGACGAACGTAAACAGCGAAATAATGATGACAAAAAAGAGACTGTATGACGTCTTGCAAATGTCCGTAATTCTTAAAGAAACATCACGGTATTTCATAACGGCTTGCTTGAACGTCAGAAACGAATCTGCGGTGATGCCGAACACTTTAACAGCCGGCATTCCCCGTACGTATTCGACTCCCGTTGCATTCATCTCTTCAATGGCATACTGAAATTCGCGGTACGCCTCCTTGCCAGCTTTACTGCCGAACAGCCTGGTTTGCAGCCACAAACCGGCGCCAATAGGCAGCATTAATACCAGTGCCATTCGGTAATCAAGCCAAAACAAATAGCCGATTAACACAACGGGTATGACGAGAGCGCTGATAAGATCGGGCAGCTGATGGGCGATAAACTTTTCAATCTTTTCAACACTCACCTCAATAATTTTCTTGAGCTCGCCCGTTGCCGTTTTCGTATGGTACCCCATGGGTACTTTCGCCACATGCTCTGCAAGCCGTACCCGAAGCTCGTAGAGAATGTTGAAAGCCGCAATATGGGAGCACATTCCCCCGATATACATCGCGGCCAGCATGGCAAGCAAGGAGACAAAGGCGACGATTCCCCATGCGATGAGCAGCTCTTTGTTCATATTGGCCGGCTGCTGCGCATGAATGAGCAGCTCCTGCACGATTTTATATACCGCAATAAACGGTACAATTTGCAGCAGGCTCGAAAGGGTCGAGAAAATACTGGCCGTTATTAACAGCCCTTTCCGCTCTCCAGCGATTTGCATCAAACCGGACACTTCTGATTTCGTATTCATTTCACTCCGTCCCAACATCATTGATATTAAAAATCATTCTCAAACAAAGCGTGTGAGATATAAGCTAATATCGCATATGTCTGCTTTCACCGGATACCCAAATCGGGAGCAGGATGACCCAAAACCGGATTTTTAGCGGCGGATGCCCTTTAGCGAGGAGGATTTGAAATATTCAGAGGGGTTGATCCCGTATTTTCGCTTGAATTGTTCTGAAAAATGACTCGCTTTGCTGAAGCCAACGGCTGCTGCCGCTGCGGTAATGTTAAGCTTTCCTTCTTCAAGCAAACGATAGGCGTCGTCTAGTCTTCGATCAATAATATAAGCATGAACGGGCAGGCCAAATAGCAGCTTGAACCCTTTCTTGAGTTTAAACTCATTCAAGCAAACGAGCTTGCTCAGCGCTTCTAGGCTAGGGGGCGTTACCAATTGCGCATCCACAATTTGCTTGGCGCGGTGCAGGCTGTCGATATCGGTGCGGGATAATCCGGGCAAGCGTGGCTCGGAGTGCTTTTGCAAAATCGCTTCATTGAAATATACGGCAAGCAGCTCGAGTACCTTCCCGCTTAAATAAAGATGCTTAACAGCACCCTGATAGTTGCAGTGAAAAATATCTTGCGTAATCCGTTTCATCCCCAGAGTCATGGAGGAATGATGAAACGGCTCACGCTTTTCAGTCAAAATGGATGAAATTTTATGCAGCGGCAGCTGCTGCAGAGCGCCAATCTCCGTTAGGCGATCCAATTTGAGAGTTAGACCGCGTATATGCTGATTGACGTTAAACTGGCAGCTGCTGTTCGTAGGAAGAAGGCCAAACGCCGAAACTTCCCCATGCTCCAAATGATATTCTTTTCTAAGCCCTTCTGCATTCCATTGGAGGCTTTGCCCTAGACAAAAGCTTAGTTTTAAGCTGTTATCCCGCTCCAGGCTTTGCAATGTCGTCTCTCTATTAAAGGAGGCATCGCATAACACGAGCTCCATGGACGATTGAATCTGGCTAAGCTGCCAATAGCCGCGCCCTAGCTCTTCCGGCATATTTACCCTCTGTTCCAAGGAGCTGGAGCGATACAGCTGATTTAAATTACTTGCTAAAACGCAGCTTTGATTAACCGTATTAGCAATTTCATACCATCTTTCTCCTGATGCTGATTCCATTTAATGGGCTCCTCCCCCACGTGTGCTGGCTAAAATCCATAGTTGTTATTTCAATGATTGCTGAAGAAATGCCTCAAACTGCTCCAAAGTTTGAAAATGCCGGATAGCTACACCCTGTTCACGAAGATGGCTTTCGAGCAGCAAGTCCAAGCTTTCTACGGCGCTAAGAAGCAAAGCTAAATTTTGCGGATCAAGAGCCTGCACAAGATCAGGAAACCCCATGCTTAAATATAGGTTATGGTGATCTCTTACTGAAGCCAGATTAGCCGCCCAATAGCCTTTTTCGCCAAAATAGAGCAGTTGGGCAGTTAAATCCTGCACCCAAATGGACCAGAAAAATGCCGTTTCATAATCGTTCTGCTCACACGCTGTCCGCAGCTTGTCGAAGCTGCCCTTGATTTCCTCGTAAAAGCCTTTTAAACGGTCGGGATACGAGCAACCGGCGTCAAACGCAGCTTTCTCATCGATAATTAACTGATGAATATCATCAACAAGCTGCTCGCATGTTTGCCGCAGTTCTTCACATGAAGTAGAACGCAAAATTGTATTTATTTGCTGTTTAAGTCCAGCTGGCTGTATCGAAAAGCTTAAAATTTGCTCGGTGCTTTTTCCCCACACCTTCTTCAAATAGGTGCGATTAAGCAGGGTAAGGCTGCTCAAACAATGAGTCAGCACACCGCTTGCTTCTTGGCGAAATGTAGCGAGTTCCCCTGCCTCGCGTCTCACCATTGCATACAAATGCATATAAGACTTGCGAAGCTCTTCCTCCGCCTTCTCCGTGAATGCCAGTCCATCCGTTTCAGGAGCAGCGGCAATACTAGCGCGCAGTTGCTCGAAACGGGCGAGATCTTCCTCTGAACGGGCATACAAGATTTTGCAATCCGCAATAATCGAGGTATTAGGCTCTTGATAGGCTGCCATCTTGGCTGCTCGCTCCCAGCCAATTGGCCAAAAATCAAAACTTATTTGATCGATTACAAACTGAACCATTGCCTTGTAACCTTCTGGCGTAGTTGGAATGAAGAAAAAGTCCAAGTCAGAGCGCTTTGTAGCCGTTCCCTGTGCGTATGAGCCATAATAAGCAACAATCGCTACATCTTTTGCGAAATGAGATTTAATATGCTTGACCAATGTATCAGCAACATCCATCACTTGATGCAACGTATTTCCTCCTCTGTACTCTTAATCCAATGCAGGAACATGATCGATCCAATGGACAAACTTTTGCAAATAAGCCTGCAAATATTCCTTCGTCTTCTCATCGGTTAGGCGATGCTGCTCCGCATCCACTTTCGTGTGCACTTGTGAAATAAGCAGCTTTTGAAAAGGAAGCACCTGCGCCTGGACAGACTCCAGGATATGCCTAGTTTGAAGCTGGGCATGAACGGTTCCCATGCCGCCCGGCGTTGCGCCAATTAGGCCGAATGGCTTTCTGCGCAGTACGGAGCCGCGAGATGGTCTGGATGCCCAGTCAATCGCATTTTTAAGCACGCCGGGAATGCCTGAGTTGTACTCCGGCGATACAATAATGACGCCATCCACTGCTTGAATAGCCGCCTTAAATACCTGTACCGCCTCTGGTCCGTCCCCCGCTTCCAAATCTTCATTAAACAAAGGAAGCTCCTTTAGCTCAATCCACTTGAATGCAAGAGTAGCATCCAGTTCGCTTAGCGTCTGGGCCACCATTCGATTATATGAATTTTCCCGTAGGCTCCCTACGATTAGTCCAATTGTTTTTGCCATTTTAATTAGCCCCTTTCTCCGTAACGCTTGATTCGATCGTTACCTTACCTACCATCTTACTTGCTTTCCAAAAAATTGACTAGCTATTCAATTCAAAATACGCTGTGCATTCATCGAATAATAAAACCAATTTTAGCCACAATAAATATGTGGTACGTACGAACATGACTAGCTTTAGCAAAAGGAGCTGCAGCATCATGCCCGAGAGCAAGGTAAACACGACGCGCGACCTTTATAATGAGCTAGTGTCCGAGCTTGGCAACAGCTCAGATTTATCAACAAGAAACTGCTTGATTGGCGAGGAACGCATTCCAGTCTCTGTCGTCTGGATAGACGGACTCGTAAGCAAGCAAAATTTAAATACCGATGTCATTTCGCCGCTCATTTCAGGAACTCAGCAGATGAAGCTGCTGGATCAAAGCGAATCGCCTCATCAGCTGCTTTGCAGCTACATACTGACAGCCAATCATGTGAAAATGGTTTATACGTGCGAGGAATGCGTGCCTCTGCTCGTTTGCGGCTGGACGATTATTTTAGTAGATGACAGCGAAGGAGCCATTGCGGTCAATACGCAAGGCCTTGAAACCCGCAGCATTGATGAACCAGCTTCATCCAGTGTCATCCGCGGCCCGCGAGATGGCTTCGTCGAAGCTTTGGGCGTCAACATTTCGCTCATACGCAGGCGTATTCGCGACAAGGCTTTTCGTGTGGAAACGCTGACGGTTGGCAACTTGTCGCATACCAAAATAGCGATGGTCTATATTCATGACCGGGCAGCGAAGGAAACGGTTGACGAAATACGCAAACGGCTTCAGAAAATCGATATCGATGCGGTATTGGAATCCCACTATATTGAGGAGATTATTAAAGACAGCCCTACCTCCTTTTTCCCTACGGTGTACAGTACCGAGCGGCCTGATGATGTGGCTGGCATTATATTGGACGGTCGTGTGGCCATTGTGGTCGATGGCACTCCATTTGTGCTCGCCCTGCCTTGTACGCTGTTTCATTTGCTCAAGACGACCGAGGATTTATATTTGGCTTACCCTGTAGCTACTTTCATTCGGTGGATTCGTTATGCCGGTTTTTTCATTACGCTGCTTCTGCCCTCTACCTATGTCGGCATTTTGACTTACCATCCGGAGATGGTGCCTCCACAGCTCCTGAGCAGCATATTGTCTGCACGCGATGGCGTTCCTTTTCCCGTCTTAATGGAGGCGCTGATTATGGAAATCATTTTTGAGGGGCTGCGCGAGGCGAGCATTCGGATGCCCCGTTCAATTGGATCTGCCATCAGTATCGTAGGAGCACTCGTTATTGGCGAATCCGCAGTACAAGCCGGTATTATCTCTTCCCCATCGGTCATGATTGTTGCTGGCACAGCGATTGCCTCGTTCACGATTCCTTCGATTTCTCTATCGGGGACGATACGGATGCTGCGGTTTTTCATGCTGATGCTCGCTTCGCTTCTAGGGCTTTACGGGATCATTATTGGGCTGTTTATGCTGGGAGTTCAGCTTGCCTCCATTCAATCGGTAGGTTTGCCCTATTTATCGCCATTCGCTCCGTTTAAGAAAAAAGAAGCCGAGAAAGCCATATTTCGTGTTCCTTGGTTTACACTTCGCAATAAACGTTAAAATTGAAGTCCAAGGTGAAGCGGCTGCCCTCCGTGTTTTGGCCGCGCGGCGCGTTTCAATCCGAGAAATAGAGAGAAAGGATGGAACAATCCTGTCCTTTCCTATATTTAAAAAAAGGGGGACTACTATGTGTTTCTCCATCTTAGTAAATATGCCTGTTTCCTTAGTATGCTGCTGCTCCTTAGCGGCTGCTGGAGCCAAATCAATTTTGATCAATTGACTGTTGTTTCAGCCATAGGTTTGGATGTAAATAAACAGGGGCAGCTTCAGGTTACCGTCCAGCTCGTGAATCCGACACTCCCCGTTGCCGCTGGCGGAGGCGGACAGCAGCGCAGAGCGATTGCGACGTATACGGCAAACGGCATAACCGTTGAAGATGCACTCGAGACGATTCGCAAGCAGGCGAAGAAAAGCCTCTTTTTCTCCCAAACGAAGGTTCTTCTCATTGGAGAACGTTTAGCCAAACAAGGCTTAGATGATAGTATGGATTTTTTCTGGCGGGAGCCTAACCAGAATTTCAACTGTTGGGTGATGGTTTCACGGCGTCCTGTCAAGGAAGTGCTGACTGACTCCAAAGAGCTGCAAGCTGTAGCCGCCGAGGAATGGAAAGCCTATTTTAAAAATAAAACCTACAAGCCGACAAGCGGCGGCATTCAGCTTTATCAATTTTTGCCTAGACTGGAGCAGTCAGGCTTTCAAGTAGCGGTGCCTGGATTGCTCCAGGTTGGCAAGTCAGGCTCTAAGGACCTGGTGATGGAAATTACGGATCTTGCTGTTTTTCGAAATAATAAAATGGTCGGCTGGCTGAACAGCGAGGAAACACAGGTTGTAAGCTGGTTGACCAAGCTGTCTTCACTTGGATTGTATCAGATGACTACCAAAGATAAGAAATCAATCATGTTTGAGTTGAAGAACATCCATATTGCTATGAAGCCAGCATTTGAAAATGGACAGCTGCAAATGAACGTTCGTATGAAAACCAGAGCTTCCATTAAGACGTCTACGGAGCTGATGGATTTGACGGAAAAGAAAACGACGGATCTAATCAAAACAGAGCTGAGCAGCGCAATTGCAGCATCAATAGAGGGAACCCTACATAAGCTCTTTCGCTCCTACAAAAGCGACGCTGTCGGTTTTGGAGAAACGATCCATCGCAAAGATCCAAAAAGCTGGGAAATGCTGAGAGAGGGCTGGAACGAGGAGCTTGCTAATATCAAGGTGCAGAGCAGTATTTCTATTGAGCTTGTAAAATCCGGCTTGCTAATTGACAGCAAAATAAAAAAGGATGATGTTAAGTGAAAAAGAGTCTAATTTCATCGAGTGAATTCTTTTTCATTATTTTTGTATCGATTACCTCGCTCACGTTTTTCTCGGTTCCGAGCCAGCTGATCGCTAAGGTTAAGCAGGACTTGTGGCTGTCGATGACTTTGGGCGCTTTAATCGATATTTATGTCGCTATCCTTCTTTATCGGCTGGGCAGAATGTACGCTGGACAATCGTTAATTCAATATACACGCTCCATATTGGGGAAAACCGGCAAGGCTGTCGGCCTCATTTTCCTGCTGTTTTTTCTCGGAGTAATGGTTACAGCCATGTGGATTTACTGTGATTTCTTGTCTAGAACCCTTATGCCCGAAACCCCTCGGTTGGTCTTCTCCATCTCGATGACGATATGTGCCGGGCTTGCTGCCGTAAAGGGTGTTGAGGCCATTGCAAGACTGAGCCAAATTATTGGCGTCATTATTTTGCTAACCTCCATTGTTTTATTTACCAGCTCCATTCCCTATATCCAGCTGCACTACCTGCTCCCTCCCTTCGAGCACGGTATATTTCCCGCCCTGCAAGGCGCTATCTATCCCGGCAGCTGGTTTGGGATTTGCATCATGATGGGCATGCTGATGCCGCATATTAAGCAGCAAAAGAGCATTTTAAAAATGAAGGTTTACGCCGTTGTACTGGGCACTTCGATCATGACGCTTTATTTATTGTACAGCATAGTGGTGATGGGTCCTGTGATGGCAGCGCATTTTGAAAATCCAATCTATATCCTGTCGAGAATTACGCAGTTTCTTATTTTCGAGAGAATCGAGGTGCTGCTGCTGCTTATCTTTATTTCGGGATCGTTCATTACAATCTCAACCTTGTATTACGCTATTACGGAAGGAACCGCGCAGTGGCTCGGGATGAAATCTCATAAACCATGGGTATATGTGTTCGGCGCCATACTTATATTGAGCCCTATGTTCCCATACAGCACCGAAGGCCATATAGTTGATCGGTATTTAAGCTATTGGTTTCCGCTCGTATCGCTCATTATTGAAGGCGGCTTAATGACCTTCATATTTATCTGGGCCATAATCAAAAATCGGGCGAGCCGCTCCTCTTCTTGAGCGGTTCTCCCTTAAGTCAATCATGATTCAACGTTATACATGAATGGAGCTTGTAGAATGTCTAATGATCAGCTCGGGCTCCAGCACGATGCGTTCTGCTTTTGCCGCAGCGGATTTGTCCTGCAGCGCTTCTACCAGCAGATCAACAACCTTTTTCCCCATCGCTTCAATAGGTTGTGCAATGGTCGTCAGCGGCGGATCACTTACCGAGGCCAAAATCGTATTATCAAAGCCGATAACCGATACATCACGAGGAATACGAAGCTTAAGCTCCTTCGCTGCCTGCAGCGCACCGATGGCGAGCAGCTCATTACAACAGAACAAGGCGGTTGGCCGTTCCGTCAGCTTCAGCAGCTCCAGCGCTTTGCGCTTGCCGTCCTCCAGCGTGTAGTCACAAAACTTCACGGAGGCGTCGGACCAAGGCAGCCCAGCTGCATCGATGACACTTCTAAATCCCCTGACCCGCTCGCGGCTGCTGCTGACCTTCATATGTTCGGCAAGCACCGCGACCCGGTGATGCCCTTCCTCAAGCAAATGCCGAGCCCCAAGTGCTCCACCTTTAAAATCCTCCACAATGACTGTATGCACAGCCAGAGCAGGCATGTCCCGCGCAATTAGCGCTACGGCAATGGACTGCGTCAGCAGCGGTTTAATAATGTCCTCATTATCAATCCCGGTACCGATAATGATGCCGTCTACGCTTTTTTGCCGCAGCAGCGACAGATAGCGCTCCACTCGCTCATCTTTATTGTCGGTGCTGCATATGACGAGGCTGTAGCCTAAGCGGCGGCTCTGGTCCTCAACGGCGCGGGCAATTTCGGCGAAAAAGGGGTTGGATATGTCTGGAACGAGCAGACCAAGTGTAAACGTTCGTTTCCCGGTCAGCGCGGAAGCGATTACACTCGGCTGGTAGTTAAGCCGCTCCATAATGCGCATGACTTCATTGCGCCGTTCTTCGCTAATTTTTCCTTTGCCATTAATGACTTGGGAAACAGTCGCAATCGAGACTCCCGCTTCCCTTGCGATATCATAGATGGTGGCTTTCATAGACAACCTCCGTTACTTTTGAACTGGTAGATTTATTATGTATCACATCATGTTATCTTGCAATGAAATCGGAGGAATTGGCTTGAAATGCTAGAAACCAGCCTCCGCTGAAGGAAAGCTGGTTTCTGCTATGTCTGTTGTGATGTGAAACGGCCTAGGCTTTTGTCGTTTCCTCAGCCGGTTTTGTCATAATCCAAGCATGGTCTGGATCATTATGAAATTTCCAAATGCGCGTAGGACCAGCCATAACGTTCAAATAATATACCTCATAGCCCGGAGGCGCACTTACCGGATGGTAGCCTCGCGGTACGAGAACCGCTTCCCCATTGCGAATGACGAGTGTCTCGTCTAGCGAACGGTCATCCGTATATACACGTTGAATGGCGAAGCCCTGCTCAGGCTCTACGCGAAAATAATACGTTTCCTCCAGCAGCGATTCATTCGGCAGCGCATCCTGGTCATGCTTATGCGGCGGGTAGCTGGACCAATGTCCGCTTGGTGTAAAAACTTCAACGACAAGCAGGCTGTCCGCCGGGGCTGTCTCTGGTAAAATGTTATGGATTTGGCGCTCCAGATTGCCATATCCACGTTGTTCTACACCTACAGCATCCGGGGCAATGAGCCTCGCTTGATGCTGGCCTTGGCCAGGAGCAGAGCAAATGGCGATATCCAGCGCGGTTACGGCTTCAATATGATAAAAATCGTCATTCGGCACATAAACCGAAAACGGCGGGATTTTCTCAAATACGCTCATCCGCTGGCCGATATTGCTCCATTTTTCATTTTGCGTCTGTACATCCGCGCGTCCGCTCAGCAGTACGAGGCACACTTCATTTTCATCCGTGTTCTGCTTAAGCTGCTCGCCCGGCTCCAGATGAACGATGCGAAAACCGACATACTCCCATCCTGCGCTTTGCGGTGTAATGTTCATGAGCTCGCCCTGCTCGCCCGGAGCAGCGCTTGGTTTTACGATTAACTCTGACACTTGCGCACACAACCTTTCCTGGGTCCGTCTACTTACGTCAGTTCATGAAGCTCATTAAGCTTCACAGGTCGCCCTAGCTTCACAGACAGCTTCGCCGCCTTTGCAATTCGCTCGGCTTGCAGCGCATCGTTACCGTCGACCTTTACCTTCTTATCTTGCAGCAACGCTTCGATAAACAACTCGGTTTCCTCTACATAAGCAGCATTGTAGCGTTCTAGGAAGAAGTGCAGCGGCTTATCCCGTACAATACCTTCCGCTGTGCTGATTTCCGCTGTATTCGGGTGATCATTTGTTGCGGCGGCGCTGCCCTTGGAGCCAAATACCTCAACCCGCTGATCGTAGCCATATACGGCCTGACGGCTATTGTCGATGACGCCAAGCGCCCCGTTTTGAAAGCGCAGTGTTACAATTGCAGTATCGAGATCATCGCATTCGGCGAATACGGGATCAATGAGAACATTGCCTTGCGCAAAAACCTCTTCAACCTCGCTGCTAGCCAAAAATCTTGCCATATCAAAATCGTGAATCATCATGTCCATGAAAATGCCGCCGGATACCTTGATGTAATCCTTATGCGGCGGGTTCGGATCGCGCGACGTAATTTTCACAATATGCGTCTCGCCAATCGTTCCTTGCTCCACATGCTCGCGAATCCGTTTAAAGTTGTGGTCGAAGCGGCGGTTAAATCCGATTTGCAGCTTTACGCCGGCTTTCTGTACCGCTTCTACTGCTTCCTCTGTTTGCGAAAGCGTCATGCTGACTGGTTTTTCGCAAAAAATATGCTTGCCAGCTTGGGCAGCCTGTTTAATGAGCGGCACATGTGTATCTGTTGAAGAGCAAATGAAAATGGCGTTAATTGCAGGGTCTGCGATAAGCGCAGCGCTGTCTTTCGTAACGGTAGCGATACCGCGCTCAGCGGCCCATGCTTCCAGCTCTGCGTTTGCGAACAAATCGCTGATTGCGGCAATTTCCACTTGGGGGAGCCGCAGCAAGTTGTCGGCATGGATTTTTCCGATGCGGCCTGCGCCGATAATGCCGATTTTAATTTTTTGTACCATTTTGATTGGTCTCCTTTATGCGATTATCCGTTATTCATTTGGCTGCCCTTCAGGCTACCAACGAGCGGTTACCATTTTTTTGCGTGTATAAAATTCGACGCCATCTGTGCCGTTGGCATGCAGATCGCCGTAGAATGATTTTTTCCAGCCGGAGAAAGGGAAGAACGCCATTGGGGCTGGAACGCCAAGATTGACTCCGAGCATGCCCGCTTCAATCGTTTCGCGGAATGTGCGGACGTTGCTGCCATCCTTCGTGAACAGGCAGGCGCCATTTGCAAATTCTGATGCATTCGCAAGCTCAATCGCCTCCTCCAGCGTCTCAACCCGCGCAATCGCCAGTACCGGAGCGAAAATCTCATCTTTCCAGATCGTCATTTCCTTCTGAACGCCATCAAACAAGGTCGGGCCGACAAAATAGCCCTTCGCATCAGCAGCAGCCGCAGCATCCTTGCGTCCATCGCGCAGTAGCTGTGCACCTTCCTGCTCGCCGATATCAATATAGCGAAGCGTCCGCTCTTTATGCGGTCCGCGAATGACCGGACCGAGGAAGACACCTGACTCCAGGCCGTTGCCTATTGTGAGAGAATCGGCCGTCTGCAGCAATTTTTCAACGAGCTTGTCAGCCACATCACCGACAGCGACAACAACTGCGCAGGCCATGCAGCGCTCGCCTGCGGAACCAAAAGCAGCGTTCGTAATTTCTTTAACCGTCAGGTCAAGGTCTGCATCTGGCATGACGATGGAATGATTTTTTGCGCCAGCGAGCGCTTGTACGCGTTTGCCTTCCGAAGTCCCTGTGCGATACACATACTCTGCTACCGGCTGCGAGCCAACGAACGAAATACCTTTAACATCAGGATGCTTCAGCAAGCCGTTAACGACATCATGCGCACCATGAACGATGTTGAGCACGCCATCCGGAAGACCCGCTTCCTGAAACAGCTCGGCCAGGCGATTCGCCAGCAGCGGCGTCCGCTCCGACGGCTTAAGCACAAACGTGTTGCCGCAGGCGATCGCAAGCGGGAACATCCAGCACGGCACCATCATCGGGAAGTTAAACGGCGTAATGCCGCCGATGACGCCAATTGGGTAGCGGTACATGCCGGACTCAAGGCCAGTAGCAATGTCTGGAAGCTGCTTGCCCATCATCAAGTTAGGCGCGCCAGCCGCGAACTCAACGCATTCAATGCCGCGCAGCACTTCGCCGTAAGCTTCGGCATAGCTTTTGCCGTTTTCTTTCGTTACCAGCTGTGCTAGCTCTTCCCAATGATCAACGAGCAGCTGCTGGTATTTGAACAACACGCGGGCCCGTTTTGGTACAGGCGTACGGCTCCATGAAGCGAATGCTTTCTTCGAATCCGCTACAGCCTGCTCCACATCTTCATTCGAAGATAGCGGCACATAAGCCAGCACCTCTTCTGTCGCTGGATTGTAAACGGCTTCTGTCTGCTGTGATACCGAAGCTACCCATTTTCCGCCAATCCAATTGCTTAATGTTGCTGTCATATCCACTCAATCCTCTCTATTTTAAAATTAAACGATGATTTCACCGCGGTTGCAGCGGTCAATATAGTCTTGAACCTGGTCGGCGGACGGCATAGCGTCTGAGCAGCTGTGGCTGGAAATAACGATACATGCAGCGGCGCTGCCGAACTCCATGCTTTTCTCAATTGACCAGCCCTGCATGCTGCCGTACAAAAAGCCTGCCGCATACGAATCGCCTGCTCCAAACGTTTTAATGACTTTGGCCGGGAAGCTTTTGGCCCGGTGTGAAGCGCCATCCTTCGTATAAGCGATGGAGCCGTCCTTGCCATGCTTAATAATGACAATTTGCGCGGCATAGTTAAACCATTTCGCTGCGGTCACATGGTCATCACGCTCCGGATTAGGCTCGAATGTTTCCATATTGTCAAATTCTTCTCTAGTACCCATAATAATATCGCATTTTTCAGCCGCCAGGTTGTAATAGATGGCTGTTTCCTCCGGCGAATTCCACGTATATGGACGGTAGTCAAGATCAAAGGCAATAACGACGCCATGCTTGCGGGCATAATCGATTGCCAGGAACACCGCTTCGCGTGAAGGGTTTTGTGCCAGCGCTGTACCCGAGATAAGGAGCATTTTGGAATTAGCAATCAGCTCCTCGCTGACCTCCTGCGGCTTAAGCAACAGATCAGCAACATTGTCGCGGTACATCAGAATGCTGCACTCCGACGGGCTTTTAATTTCGGTAAAAGCAAGCCCTGTCACTGCACCGCTGTCATCCGTCACGACGCCCGAAGTGGCAATTTGATTATTTTCCAAATAAGTCGTAATAAAACGGCCCATCTGATCATCGGCAACCTTGCCAATAAACGATGTTTTCATCCCGAGTCGGGACATGCCAATCGCAATATTCGCCGGAGATCCTCCAACGTATTTCGTAAACGTCATAGTCTCTTCCATCGGGCGATTAATTTCATTTGCATTCAGATCGATGCACAAGCGGCCAATAGCCGTAAAATCCAGCGGCTTCGCTGCGTTATATGTGATATAAGACATCCCTAGGCCCACCTCCAGCAGTTATTTAATGTTATAAAATACTTAATTCTTTTTATTTAATGAAGTTAAATAGCGAATCGCTTCCTTCGCATATTCATACGGATTATAAGTCGCAGGGTCCTGCTCACCTTCAAGCATCGCCCAGCCGTTATAGCCGCGAGCTGTGAGCTCTTGAAGAACTGGCGCAAAATCAAGGCAGCCGTCACCCGGCACCGTAAATACGCCTTTGCGAATACAGGTGACGAAATCGGCCTGCTCTGAGCGGGCTTCATCGAGTACAGACTGGCGAATATCCTTCAAATGAATATATGCAATGCGGTCATAGTGCTTATTCAGTACATCCAGCGGGTTCGCTCCACCATAATAGGCATGACCCGTATCGAACAGCAGATGCACATAGGCAGGGTCCGTCAGTTCCATCAGCTTGTCGATTTCCTCCGGCTGCTCAACTACGGTTCCGCCATGATGATGGTAAGCCAGCTTTAAGCCGTATTCAGCCGCTATTTTCCCAGCAGCGTTAAGGCCTGTCGCAAGCGACTGCCAGCCGGCTTCATCCAGCCGCAGCACTTCCGTTTCATTGGGCGTACGGCGCGGATCAAAATGCAGCGAGCCACCAACCTCAGCCGTGCTGATCACCTTGCTCCCCATGCTTTGCAGAAACTCGGCATGCTTTCGGTAGCCCTCAAGCTCGGCCTCGCGGTATGCGGGATCGGAGAACAGCACCGACTTCCACTGGGACACGAGCTGAATGCCTCGTTTGCCCAGTTCCTCACGCAATACGGCAGTATCTGCCGGGTATTTGCGACCCATTTCCGTTCCGGTCAGCCCCAGCCGCTGAATATCATCCAAAATCTGCTCATAGGTCGTATCCGCCCCATGCTCCCGCACATCCTCGCCCACCCAGTTAATCGGGTGAATGCCGAGTGAAAATGTAAATGGCTTCATCGCTTACCCCAGCTCCTTATTCAAAAAATAGGATCAACCTGCTACAGCTGCTTCGCCTTGCTGAGCTTTGCCTGCATGGCTTCATGTGCCCTCCGCACCTTGTCGCTTTCTGATACAGCAGGAACGCCGACATGCCACCAGGATTCATAGCCGCCGGAGTTCGTTCCCGGCAATACGCTAATTTCAATCAGCGTCGTGCGATCTTCCTGCTTCGCCTGAAGCAAAGCAGCACGTAGCTCCTCCGCATTTGTTGCTTTGTATGCGCTGGCGCCAAGACTGCGGGCATGGGCAGCAAAATCAATGGGCAGCGGTTGGCCCGTGTATCTGCCTGTGCTCGCTTCACGATAGCGGAACTCATTGCCGAAGCCATCACTGCCATGCTCGCGCTGCAAGTTATGGATACACTGGAACCCATGATTGTCAAAAAGCAAAATCGTAAACTTGCGCTGCTCCTGCAAGCTCGTCACCAGCTCGGAATGCATCATCAAGTAGCTGCCATCGCCAACCATGGCGTACACCTCGCGCTGCGGCTCGGCGAGTGCCGCTCCGAAAGCGCCGCTAACTTCGTAGCCCATGCAGGAAAAACCATATTCCATATGATACGTTTTCGGCTCGGTCGAGCGCCATAAGCGATGCAAATCGCCAGGCAGGCTCCCGGCAGCGCCAACGACGACGGAAGATGAATCAATCATTTCATTAATGACGCCGAGTGCCCGAGTTTGGGAGAAGCCGCCTTCATGCTCTTCCTTGTAAAGACGATCAACCTCTGCATCCCATGCCGCTTTGCGCTCTGCCAATTCCGCATCGGTGTAGCTGCTCTTGTAATTCGCTGCTTGCAGCGCATTTTGCAGCGCTTGCAAACCCGTGCGGGCATCGGCAATTACCGCTTCGCCGCCAAGCTTCGCTGCGTCAGCGCCGTTTAAGTTAATGTTGATAAACTGCACATCCGGGTTCGCGTATGCGGACTTGGAAGCAGTTGTGAAATCCGAATAGCGCGTGCCGACACCAATGACCAGATCAGCTTGTTTGGCCCATTCGTTCGCTGCCAGCGCACCGGTTACGCCAATAGCTCCCGCATACAGTGGATGGCGCCAATCAAATGCGCTTTTTCCTGCCTGCGTTTCCGTAACCGGAATGCCGAAGGCTTCGGCGAACGCTCGCAGCTCGGAGGTCGCGGACGCATACAAGACGCCGCCCCCTGCTACGATAAGCGGATGCTTGCTCGCTGCAATACGCTCCGCTGCACGGGCTACTGCATCCGCCGCCGGCTCGCGGCGGTCAACATAATGCACGCGTTTTGCGAAGAAGCTCTCTGGATAATCATAGGCTTCCGCCTGCACATCCTGCGGCAGCGCGAGCGTGACCGCTCCTGTCTCCGCCGGGTCTGTAAGCACGCGCATCGCCTGCAGCGCTGCGGTAATCAGCTGCTCGGGTCGAACGATACGGTCCCAGTAACGGCTGACGGCCTTGAAGGCATCTGTTGCCGAAAGGGTGTAGTCGCTGCTGACCTCAAGCTGTTGCAGCACGGGGTCCGGCTGGCGCGAAGCGAAGTTGTCGCCGGGCAGCAGCAGCACCGGAATGCGATTAACGGTCGCTGTTGCCGCAGCCGTTACCATGTTCAGCGCACCTGGGCCAATCGATGTCGTGCAAGCATAAATCTGCTTGCGATTACGCTGCTTGGCGAAGGCTGCTGCTGTGTGCACCATGCCCTGTTCATTTTTACCTTGAATAAAGGTTAAGCTGCCTGCGCTTCTTTCCAGCGCCTCTCCCATGCCGGTCACATTGCCATGACCGAAGATGCCGAATACTCCTTCAACGAACTTCGTTTCCTCACCATCAATCGAAATGTATTGCTGATCCAGAAACCGCAGCAGCGCTTGCGCCATCGTCAATCGAATCGTCGTCATATCCATTTCCTCCTATCGTAGATCTATAATCTGAACACTTTCATCAAGTTTATAGCAAGCTTGCAGCAACTATGTTTATGCATTGGATTAAGCGCTTAACTTATCAAAGGAATGGCGCCTAATATTTTAGATTAAGCGCTTCACCCATAGGCTACTACAACATAGAGCCGCTGACAAGTATTTTCTTGAAATATAAGAATTTATAAGTTTCACCCTTATACTCCGCTTATATTTCTCGGAATGAAACGCGCCGCGCCGCCAAAGGACGGCGACAGCCGTTTCACCTTGTGGCCTTGCTTTTCCACATCTTATTTTGCGTTATCGTCGTTTGTTTGCGTTTGCAAATGCCGCTTCAACTTGGCGACTTCTGTGCCGGCAAGCATCATAATGCCAATGCCGTGATTGTCGTTAACGACCGTCCGCAAATCCTGATCATAATAATCCGCTGTGAAAGCGTAGCGCGAGCCGCTGCATACGCCGTGAACATTGCCTTGGCGGTCAATAGCGTAGCGCGTCAAACCGTCCCATGCGCGGAACGCCGCATTCATGATAGCGGCCGGCTGCTTCACCCAGCCGAAGCGAACGCCCCGAGCAAAGCCATAGGCAAACATCGCCGTGCAGGAAGCCTCCAAATAAGTATCCGGACGGTTGACTACCTGATGCCACAGCCCCCGCTCCGATTGACGAGCGGCATAACCTTCGCATAGCTCATTAAAAAAGTCCAGCAGCTCATCGCGCAGTTCATGCGCCTGCGGCAACGCTTCCAGCACTTCGGTCAGTGAAAAAATCGTCCAGCCATTGCCCCGTCCCCAAGGAATGCCTGTCGCCCTGTCATATTTAAAATCATACACATGGGACATCAGCTTCTCCTCTGGCATGAATAAATAGCTTTTGAAACGCAAAAACTGCTTCGCCGCTTCATCCAGTGCCTCACGATTGCCCGTTAAGCGAGCATAGCGGCAGAGAAATGGCGTACTCATGTACAAATCATCGGCCCACATCGTATTGGCGGCATATTCGCCCTCGCAGGTGCGATAAAACGCGCCATCGGGCTTGCGTTCCAGCTTATTCAGCATAAAATCGGCGATGCGCTCGGCAATTGGCTCTACGTCAGCAGCAGCCAGCCCTACCCTTGACTCCAGCATAGCCGAGCCGAACGAGCCGCAATTATCGAGCATTTTCATCATGACGAGCTGCTGATTAATGGCTGGGAACCCGTATTGCTCACGATCCCAGAAGGAATAGTCGTACATCTCCGTGCAAGCTTCCACATGCTGAGTCGCATAGCTTACGATATCCGGACGCTCCAGAAAACGTCCCGTTTGCAGCAAGCCGTATATCGTAACGCCAAGCGGATAATCCCACCGCGCATAATTGGATACCGTACCCACTGTCCATTTATTGCTTAGCATAGCATTTTCGTAATAGGGTCGTACCCAGGTGTTCGGCCGATCGAGCTGCCAGTAGGTGTGCAATAACTTCCTCTGTGCAGCAGGCTCCGATGCCTTGTTAAGAGGATAAAGAAGATCGGTGCGAATAAGCTGCTCCCAAGTAGGGCTAGTCGCTTCCGCTTCAAATGGCCCAGCATACAACCATTGTCCTGCTCCAGAGCCATGCACTTGCTGCGGCAAGCTCAAAGTGACAGCGCTGCCATCATTGGCATTTGCAGCCGTCAGCTCGAAGCCCCAAGACTGCTCGCCGCACACACTGCGGGCTACGAAATGATGCTTGCCTGTATCCAGCAAAAGCTCAAATCGGAAAGATCCTGCCGCTGTGCTTTCACCTACCTGTTGTCCTTCCAGCCACAAGGTCAGCTCGCCAGAGGACTCGCCTTCCAGTACGACGGCCTGTTTCCCAGGCAGCGGCTGATTTATTGTCGTCCAGGCATAGGCGGCTTTGCCACGCTGCTCTCCGAAAATCCGTTCCAGCTGGCCAAGGCCGCGCTCCTCCTTCGTCCATTCGATCACCGGCAGCCAGTCCAGCCCCGATTCCTGCTGCTGTGATCCCAATAAGTCCGGCTGCGCCACTTCCACCCGTTTGCCTGACTCAAGCGCAGCATCAACCGGCTGCGAGAAAATCCATCCTGCTTGCCCGTAACGCTCCTCGAACGGTGCACGGACATTCATAATCCGCACCTTGGCCTCGTCAGAGCCGATTTGACAGCCGAAGCCCGCTGGTGTGCAAGTCATCGACAGCCATAAGCTGTTCCAGCCCTTTGCAAATACTAGACTCAGCTTAACCGTTGCATCCGGGCTGATTTCCTCTATTACATTCGAACGAAAGACTAGCTCGCCGTTGAAATATAGCCTTACAGGACCAAGGCAGCGCACATTAATATCCAAGCTGCGCTCCTCATCGCTCCATACGAGCCCTGCTCCATAGCTCAGCTGCCCAGCTTTGGCCTCTGGGAACCGTGCAGCCAAATCCAGTTCGTACAGCCCTTCTGCATTTTGCAAAACGCCATTTTTGTTAAAAGCGCGGAAAATAAATCCCGCCTGCGGATTCGCACCAACATAACGGTCGGCCAGCAGCTTCAAAATGGCGCTATCTTGGTCGCCAAAACGATGCTGTGCACTTTCCTCTGTTTGAAAATAAATCGACATCGAATGATCACAAATCCTTTCCATGGCGTAGCTTGCTATTGGTTAATCTATGCGACGAAAAAAATGATTAGGTATAGCGCTTAACTTAGTGAAAATGAACCGCGCTTGCGACTGCCAGTCAACTGGCGATCTACCTCACGCGGCATTGAAATTTTAACCTTATGCAGACATTATAGCTGAAAGCGCTTCATCTTGTCATCTCTTTTTTTAAGGAGAGCGTTCCTCTTTTAATTTCGATCGTTATTTATGGATTCGCCTAGACAATGAAATCGACCATCGAACGCGCCGTAACGCGGCTATCACTCGTTTCCTCGCCCGTGCTTGCGTCTGCATTGAAATCTCCTAGATGATGCGGAATAAACGTTACTGTCTTAACCGTTCCCGGCAGCAAATCAAAGAAATTATCACTAAAGCGGCCTTCACGCCCGCAAGTCAGCCATACGCCTTTGGCAAGCGTATTCGTCTCCAGCGTCCACTGAGTACAGCCATCGTGCTCGGACTCTGTTATTTTCAGTTCGGCATGGGCTAGCGTGATATCCTTCATTGGCTCAAAATAATGCAGCTCGCTTGAAAGAGTACGGCCATCCGTTTCATCCAGCAGCTCTGCCAGTAATACGCTTGCTGCGGTGTTGGCAGCTCCAAGCAGTTCGGAGCGCTGAAGCGTCAGCACATTAGCCGCACTGTTTGCGTCTACGCGGACAGGAGTACTTTGCTCTCCCAGCAGCTCGCCGCTAAAGCTGTACAATCGCAGACGCAGCTGGCCTTGTACGGGAACAAGCTGATCGGATACGATGTGGAAGCTGATTTCCCCCTCTTCCTTGCGATCGTTTACCGACAGCAGGCAGTCTGCGAAGCTTCTTGCAGCATAATATTGCAGCGCCTTCCAGCGCCCGTAATAGTCCATGCCCGCCCAGGAGGCTACAGGCCAACAATCATTCATCTGCCAATACAAGGAGCCCATGCAATACGGCTTGCGGCGGCGATGCGCTTCAATAGCCGTTTTCATCGCTTCCGCCTGCAAAATTTGGCTCATATACAAAAACGCCGGAAAATCCTTCGGCTCGGACATATACATCTCCATATATTGCTTAATGAGACGGTTGCCGGCGCCATTTTTCTGATGGGCGAGCATGACGGTGGATTCCAGCTCCATATCCGCCTCTTCCGCATAGCTGCGAACCGATTTGTACTCAGGGAACGACTGGAAGCCATATTCGCTCATGAAGCGCCCGACGTAACGATTATAGTTTTCAAATGGCTCTACATTATGCCACACGCCCCAATAATGAATATCTCCGCTAGTCGAGGACGAATCCGAATGCTGCGTAAGGTCGCCGGTCAGATCAACCATTGGTGAGGAAGGCCAATAATCTATTCCTACCGTCAAGGACGCTACAGCTTCAGGTAATATACGATGAAAAATCGCCTCATAGTCTGCCCATAGCTTCGTTTGCTGCTCCTGCGTGAACTCCTTTTTCCAGCCCCAGCCACCATCTGGAATAAAATGCGACCATGCGGTATCGATCTCATTATTGCCGCACCATAGCGCAATCGATGGATGATTGCGCAGCCGTTTAATGTTATCCTCAGCTTCCAGCTGCACGCTGCGCAGGAACGCTTCGTCTCCCGGATACATGCTGCATGCAAACATGAAATCCTGCCACACGAGCAGGCCATACTCATCACAAAGCTCATAAAAGGCTTTTTCCTCGTAAAAGCCCCCGCCCCAGACGCGAAGCATGTTCATATTCGATTGTACGGCGCTTACGATTTCATGTTTATAACGGTCGTAGCCGACTCTCGTCGTGAAGCTGTCATTCGGAATATGATTCGCTCCCTTGGCGAAAACCTGAACGCCATTCAGCTCCATATAAAAGGAAGTGCCAACCTCGCCTTTCTGCCTAATGAGACGGATCGTGCGAAGTCCGGTCGTCACCTTCTGCGAATCATATCGCACCTCGTTATTGCTTTGCCAGCATTCGATCTGGAACGTATACAGCTCTGGATTGCCGAGGCCTCTGCACCACCACAGCCGCGGATTTTCAATTTCAAATGGAATTTCAATCGTTTGTTTGCCTGCGGCTAAAGAAGCAGAATGCCCACTAAACATGCCTTTATCCGATGATGCCAGCTTCAGAACGACCTCGCATTCGCGTTCGGCTTCGAGCTCAATGACAGCTGTAAGCTTCGCTAGCTCCGCCCCTACCTCATCCTGACGAATATATACATCGGTGATCCTGACATAGGACCAGCCCTCCAAATATACAGGACGCCAAACACCGCTCGTTACGAAGCGCGGACCCCAGTCCCAGCCATAATGGTAGGGCGCTTTGCGGGCAAAAATGCTAATTTTCTGATCGTCAAGTCCGCCGACCTCGGATTGATCATTTGGTGCCGGCAGCGCATAACCAAGCTGAGCCAGCTTCGGCAAATCTTCTTTAATCGGCGAGCGGAACAGAATACGCAGCTCATTGTCGCCAGCTGTCACCATGCCCGTGACATCCACTCTCCATGTGCGGAACATATTATCTGCAGCCAGTACATGCGCTCCATTCAAATACACATCCGCATACGTATCAAGCCCCTCGAATACAAGCTCCTGCTTCGCCCCAGCAAGCTGCTCCGGTGAAGGCTGAAAGCTCGAAACGTATTCCCAGTCTTTTTTGTCCACCCACTGCGCGTCCTTCTCATTCGTTCCATAAAAAGGATTTGTCAGCTGGCCATTTTGAATTAAATCTGTATGTACATAGCCTGGCACGACAGCCGGCAGCCATTCTCCCTGCTTTTGTTCCTTAAAACGCCAATTTCCAATCGTCCATTGCTCTTTCATCGTATCCTCCTAAAAATGAAAAAAGTCAGCTAAACACATGAAACCTTACTCCGGAGACTGAGCCGCCGAAGCAAGGTTGCCATGCATTTTACCGCTAATAAATTTATCGTTAATTCTACTTATTGCTATTAGTAGCCCAAAGCTGTTTTAGCTTCTTTCCATTTTGCATTCAGCTTGTCGAAAGCTGCTTGCAGATCGTCAGCAACCAGATACTCTTGTACATAGTTGCCAGTACCGATGCCGATTTGCGCTTTATTGGCAATTTCATTGAATTTTGGATCTGTAGCTTCGCTTTCCAGCAGTGTTGGGTTAGTTGCTTGGAACTCAGCCAATTGAGCAATTGTCGACTGTGCTGACTTGTCGATTGGCATGAATCCGGATTGCTCTACATAACCGGACTCTTTCACGAAGAAGTTGACCCAAGCTGTCGCAAGCTCTTTGTTTTTGCTGTCTTTGCTTACGCCAACCAAATAATCCGATCCAAGCGGTGCATTGTATTTGCCGCTATTGTCGTATGGAAGCGGGAAGAAGCCAATGTCGTCTGACGATGCGCCAGCGCCTACGATTTGTGGAATGACCCAGTTGCCAAGGAAGTACATAGCTGCTTTACCCGATGCAACCTCGCCTTTCGACATTTCCCAGTTGTTTGTCGACAGATCTTTTTCAACCCAGCCTTTTTCAATGAAAGTACGACCGATATTGGCAAGAATACCCCAAGCATTGTCCACTTTGAATGGTGCTTCATCTGTTACGAGCTTGGATACAAACTGCGGATCACCCGCAACGTACCATGCAGAGCCGTCACCCCAGTTGCCCATTGGCCATTGTGCGCCATAGTTCATATAAAGCGGAATGATGCCTGCAGCTTTCAGCTTCTCCGCATCCGCATACAGCTCATCAAGCGTAGTTGGAACTTTGTCGATGCCTGCTGCTGCAAAAGCTTTTTTGTTATACACGATCCCTTGCGTATTTACGCCAGTCGACAATCCATAACGT
Organism: Paenibacillus sp. J31R34; assembly: GCF_059383715.1. Taxonomy (NCBI): domain Bacteria; kingdom Bacillati; phylum Bacillota; class Bacilli; order Caryophanales; family Paenibacillaceae; genus Paenibacillus; species Paenibacillus sp. J31R34. The sequence continues at coordinate 874,483 of NZ_JBXENU010000001.1, read as the reverse complement.
TTGCCATCGAACAGCGACAGGTCAGCGAAAAAAGTATTGGTGAAAAAATCATCCGGCAGCGGTTCAAAATATTTCGGATATTCCGATACTGCAAGTCCAGCCGGAAGCATCAATACGTCGCCCGCTTCGCCCGTTGTTAGGCGAACTTGGATGTCTGTTGCATAGTTGGTCAAGCCTTCAAACTCAATTTCAGCTTTCGGATATTTTTCTTTAAAAGCTGCTGCATATTTATCTAGCGTCCCATCATTGAGAAAATCGGTACGATGCGTCAAAACTTTAATTTTGCCGCTCAGCTCGCTAGCTGCGCTTGCTTCTGGGCTGGCAGCGGAATCGCTAGGGCTTGCAGAAGCTACTGGAGCGCTTTCTGCTGGTGCATTATTGCCGCCACAGGCAGCGAGAATGGTAGTCATTAATAAAATTGCGGAAGATAAAGCCAAGCCTTTTTTCATTTTGTTACCCCCTGAGTCATATTTGGTATCGCTTACATCGTAATCATATACGCTCTGAAAACAAAATAATATGACGCTGTTTTGTTTTTATTGTCATGAATTATGCTAACAGCGTCATCTTTTGTTAGCTTGCTTAGCTGCGGCGCAGAAAAGCATATTCCGCCTGCTCCATCAACTCAAGATTGCGGCTGATCAGCTCGGTACGCTGCTCCACGCTTGCGCGGGAACGCAGATGATCCGGCGGCGTTTGCTTCACATAATCCACCAGCTGGTCAATGCTCGTTACAGCTGCATGCACCCTTGTATCGGAGGAAGCGTAATAAATGTACACTTCGCCGCCCGGGAGCTGGACGGCGCCATTACAAAATACAACATTAGATACATCGCCTACACGCTCTATGCCTTCCGGTGCAAGCAAATGTCCGCCCGGCGCATACGTAACTTTGTTCGGTTCATTCAGATCCGTCATGAAAGCATACAATACATAACGCAAGCCTGCCGCTGTATTGCGCACACCGTGAGCAATATGCAGCCAGCCATCAGCCGTCTTGAGCGGTGCCGGCCCCTGTCCATTTTTCACTTCTTTAATCGTATGGTAAAGCTTGCTGTCGACGATTGTTTCTTCGGCGATGACAGCCGGATTCATGCTCTCCGACAATCCCCAGCCGATACCGCCGCCTGCTCCGGTATTAATGAAGCCGTCCTGAGGACGTGTATAAAAAGCATATTTACCATCGACAAATTCAGGATGCAGCACCACATTACGCTGCTGAGGCGACGGGGAAACAAGATCCGGCAGGCGCTCCCATGTGCGCAAATCCTTCGTGCGGGCAATGCCGCCCTGGGCAACCGCACTTGACGTATCGCCAGCTGATGCCTCCGGATCTTTACGCTCGGTGCAGAACAGGCCGTATATCCAGCCGTCCTCATGCTTCACAAGCCGCATATCATACACATTAATATCTGGATCTTCCGTTTCCGGCAGCAATACCGGATAATCCCAGAAGCGGAAGCCTTCTGCGGGAGAAGCACTTTCGGCAACCGCGAAAAAGGATTTACGATCTGCCCCTTCTACGCGAACCATTAAATAAAACTTGCCACCTAGCTCAATGGCTCCTGGATTGAAAGCGGCATTTACACCGATTCGCTCCATTAAATACGGGTTGGTCTCCGGGTCCAAATCATAACGCCAGTATAAAGGCGTGTGCTCATTCGTAATAACGGGATGCTCAAATCTTGCAAATACACCATTTGATTGCTGAACTTGTTTATTAGGCGCATGAAGCAGCTGCTCATGCCGTTCCGATATTGCTTTAAGCTGTTCCAACCATTGATTCATAAGAGCCTCCTAATGATTGATTTCGAATTTATTTATGTTCATTAATTATTAATGCCGTTAATCTTAATTCGTTCTAAGCGCTCGATAGCTTCGAAGCAGGCCCGGCTGTTGTGGTACGGGCATTTCCATGGATCGATTTTAGGATAGCTTTCGTCCGCAACACCTTCGCGGGATACTTGCCAGTGCCATTCTCCCGTTTCCTTGTTGGATACGAAAGCCGTAATAAACTGCCAGCTGCTCCACGCCGCATCTAAATACCGCTGCTCCTGCGTCAGCTCATAAGCATTTAGAAAACCAACCATCGCTTCCGCCTGCGGCCACCAATCCTTCGCTGCATCCAGATGTCCGTCTCCATCGGCCTCATTATAAATGCCGCCATCCGCATCTACGCCCTCGGCAAGCGTGGCGTGCGCCATTTGAACAGCTGCTTTTCTTACGCGCTCCTCAAGCGCTTTATCGCCCAGCACTTCAGCCGCTTCCCACAGCAGCCAGCTTCCTTCGATGTCATGACCGTACGAGATATGACGGGATTTGGAGTTCCATGCATCATCAAAAAACAGCTTAAAATGATGGTTTTGTGGATCAACGATATAGTCCAGATGCAGCTCAATAAGCGTCTTCAGCTTGTCGCGAAGCCCCTCCGGCCTCCAAACTCGATACAAATTCGTATAAGCCTCCAGCACATGCAAATGCGTATTCATCGATTTCCGCTCATTGAGATCCTTGCCGCTGAGGCTCAAATCGTCCGTTTCCTGCCAGTTTTGCGCCAGCGCTTCAATATAGCCAAGATGAACAGGATCAAAGGCATGCTTTTCCAGCAATCTGTAGATTTCCTCTGCCCACGGCAGCACGTCCTGCTTGCCAGTAGCCCGTACATATTCTGCTAATGCATAAATAACAAATGCCTGCCCATACACTTGCTTTTTCGTCTGAACCGGCTGTCCGTCCTTATCAACCATCCAGTACAAACCGCCATGCTCCTGATCGTGAAAATGTTCCCGCAGCGCATCTAGAGCCCGCTCTGCCATTTCCAAATATGGCGCTTCCTTATAAATGCGGTACGCCGACGAGAAAGACCATAAAATCCGCGCATTCAGCACGAGGCCCTTATCTGCATCTTCCGAAACAGCGCCGTCGCTTGCCATATATCCAATAAATCCGCCATTCTTCTCATCTACCGCATGCTTCATCCAGAAGCCAAGAATTTGTTCGCGCACTTCCTCTGTCAGCGAATTTTGCCACTCGGCGAAATCCAGCATATTTTGCGTTCCTGTCACGTTGCTCATTTTTCTTTCGCCTCCCTAGCCTACTGGCTGTCCTTGTCCCTTGGCATAGAAGGAGCGGATGACCGCTGCCGAACGTTTGCCATACATGCAATAATCATCGTTGCGGGAAGCGTCCTTCGTATTGTACAGCTGAGCTGGCCAATCCCACAGCATATAGCCGAGCATCCAATCGCGTTTAGCACAAGCAGCGAACATCGCTTCATAATAACGCTCCTGCTCGATTTCAGACGGTGCGCCTGGAAGCGACCAGTCATTTGGCTTTGCAGCCGAGCCTTCGCGGCTCGGACAGCCTGCCTCCATAAAGAAAAACGGCTTATTCCACTTTGCAATGCCCGCCTCTATGCGATCAAGCTGCTCATCGAATTGGTCAATCGGGTAATAGCCGCTGGACGAAATAATATCGACCGCATCCCACCAGCCCACTCGCTCTTCCTGATATTTATCGCAGTTGTAAGTAATAGGTCCGCTGTAAAGCGTCCGCACCAAGGCAATTAAATCGCGCCATTCCTGCTCGCGCTTGTCCGTCTGTACCATTTCACAGCCGATGCAGAACATTTCGCAGCCCTCTTCCTCGGCTATCGCTGCATAATAGGCAATGAATTTCCCGTAGGAAGCGAACCACTCGCCCCAGCTCGGCTCTCCTGGCGTATCCTGATCGAAAAAGCCGATATGCGCCCGCCATGTGCCATTCCCCACATTGACTACCGGCTTGAGGCATACTTTAATGCCGTGGCTTTTCGCCTCACGTATCGCCCAGCGGATTTCCTCATCACTTACTGTCGGCTCGCTCCAATAGGGAATTTCCGTCGATTGCGGCGTTTCTTGAACCGCTGCGAACGCAATGGCCGTCCAGTTTACGTTCAGCTTGGCCATTTCGGCGATGGAGGCCGCCGCCGCAGGTCCTGCCCACGTACCGCGAACTCCCGTCCAGCCCCATGTCATTCCAAAAACCTGCTCATTCCACTGCTGCAAGTATGTTTCCCCCTTCAATTCACAATCCATATTTGGTTTGTAATCTGATTATTTGACTGCACCGCTCGTTACACCGGCAAAAATAAACTTTTGCATCGAGAGGAAAATCGCCACCGTCGGGATGAAAATAATTAAAATGCCTGCGGAAATGACGTTCAACTGGGCGGCATTCGGCCCGACGAAGGCATAAATAGCCGTCGATACAACCTTTAGCTTCTGACTTGGCATATACAGATAAGGCGTGTAAAAGTCATTGTAAATCGAGATCGTCTTCAAAATAACGAGCGTCGCTGTTGCTGGCCCGAGCAGCGGGAAAATAATCGAGCGATAAATTTTAAACAGCGATGCGCCTTCCATCATTGCGCTTTCATCCAAATCACGCGGAATGCTGTTGACGAATTGCAGATAGATGACGATTTGCAGCACGTCGGCTCCCAAATAAAGAATGATTGGCGCACCCATCGTGTTGTAAAGCGAGAAATATTTAATGACGCTAAATGTAGCGACCTGCGTCGTTACCATAGGAATGACCTGGGCAACGAGGTACATGCCCATAATCCCTTTTTTCAGCTTAAAATCAAACCGGCCCAGCGCGTACGCCACCATCGTACCGAACATAATGTTGCCCGCTACAGCGATGACCAGAATGATCGCAATATTACGGAAGCCGAGTCCGAGCTTGCCGATGTCGAACACCTTTTGAAAATTATCAAAGTTCAAGAAGTTTGTAGGCAAAGCAAGACCGGATTGATAATACTCGATCTGTGTCTTAAACGCCCCAGTCACAATCGAGTAAAGCGGGAATAAGACGACGAACAGCGCGATAACCAGCGTCACATATTTGAAAATCGTAAATAATGGTGAACCTTCTCTACTCTGTCCCATCGTCTATTCCCCTCCTTTGAACAAAAACTTGCGCTGAATAACGATAAACAGCAGGACCATCATAAGCAGGACAACCGCCATCGCCGAGGCAAGGCCGAAGTTTTGATATTTGAATGCCGTATCCACCGTTTTGATGACGAAGGTTGACGTATCGTTCGCACCTAGCAGCATGACATAAGGAATATCGAAAGCCTCGAGCGCCCCTGTCAGCGTTAAAATAAGCATAAGCTCCAGCACTTTGCGAATGCTTGGCAGCGTTATAAATCTAAATTTCTGCCAGCCTGATGCGCCATCGATCGAGCCCGCTTCATACAAATCGTCAGGAATCGATTGCAAGGCGCCGATGAAAATAACCATATTAAGCCCCATATACTTCCACATAGAAATAAAGGCAAGCGAGAAGTTGACCAAATGCTTATCGCCCAGCCAGCTTTGCTGCCACGATTCAAGTCCAATCGCTCCGAGCAGCGTATTTAGCGAGCCATATTCCACATGGTAAACGTTTTTGAACATAATGACCGTTGCTACGCTGTGCAGCACATATGGCAAAAACAGAATGACTCGAAACCCATTTCGTCCCCGCAGCTTGCTCGTCAATATGACGGCAAAATAAAGCGAGAAGACAACTTGAATTAAACCCCCGATGAAATAATAAGCATTGTTTTTAAGCGCCCCGAATACTTCGGGCTTGGTAAAAATCTCCTTGTAGTTGTCAAGGCCAATAAAATTCATGTCCCAGCCAAGACCGCTCCAATCCGTCAAGCTGTAATACAGCAAAGATACGGCCGGGTAATACGAGAAGGTCAGCGACAGAAGCACGGGAATTGTCAAAAACCCGAACAAAATTAAATATCGCTGCGTTTTGTAAGAGAACTGATGCATAAGGCCACCCTCGCTTTCTTTTAATGAACACCGTTGTTAGCGTTTTCATCATTATAGGAGAAGCTGGCCCCGATTATAATGGTCTTTGTTATGTTTTATTGTCTTCAATTTGGATAACGGGCACCTAACTTTATTTACCTAAATTTATCGCGATATTCCTTTGGTGTTAGGCCAGCCATTTTTTTAAATACTTTAGTGAAATAAGCGGGATCAGCATACCCTACCCGCTCGCCGACCATATACGTTTTGAGCCCCTGCTCCTGGCGCAGCAGCTGTTTTGCCGCCTCAATCCGCACAGAAATCATATAGTCGGTAATCGTCTCGCCTGTCTCCGTCTTGAACAGCTTGCTTAAATAGCTTGGCGTCAAATATACTATATCCGCGAGTCGCTGCAGCTCAAGCTCCTCGGTAAAATGCTGCTGGATATACGATTTCACTTTATCTATGGCTCTATTATCTGAACGCGCGCTGCCCAGCAAAGCGCTAATTTCCTCCATTCCAGCCCGCAGCCCCTGGGCGAAGGCTTCCCAGTTTTCGCTTGCTTCAGGATCTATCGGCATATTCACCTGTCCATATTCAAGCTGGACGCTGCGTTTTTTCAGCTCCTCGGCAACGTGGGCGCTAATGCCAAAGCAGGCCTCCTGCAGCTCCTTCCAGCAAATGCGCTGGGCAGCAGCCTCTTGCAGCCACCCTTCAAATTTCGCCTGCGCCAAGGCAAAATCATTCATTTGCAGCGCTGGCAGCAGCTCCTTGCTCACGATATGCGTCAAACGCAGCAAATGATCGACAGGCGCAACACGACTAACAGCGCCGGAGGACCAGCGCGGCTCCGGATTATACCAAGCATGCTGATAGGCGGAAAAAGCTTCGCTATAGGCATGCGTTAGCCAACTGCTGCCGCGGAAAATGCTGCTAAAGCCTATTTTGGCACGCGTAAAGGCAGGAAGTCGCTGCAGCAGCGTAACGGACAGCTCCCTGACGGTTTCGGCATGGTCGGAATCGTGAATGGAGATGAGGATAACCCTTTTGCCGCCTTCACCAGTAATAATGATTCTTTCGCGAAGCCAGTCGGCCATGAATCGCTCCAGCTGAATTTCGTTTAGCTCTGGGGCAGTCGTTAATAACAGCACCGCATAGTGATGCAGAAACAGCGGCAGTTGATCAATCGTTCCACACACGTCCTCCACGACATAGGAAGGCAGCTGCTTCTCATCGGCATAAAGCAGCAGGCTAATTAAATCGCCCGACTCAAGGCGACTGCGGCCGCGCTCCTGCTTAACCTTGCTGTTCACCTTGGCAAGCAGGCGAATCAGCTCCTCAAGGTTGACTGGCTTTAGCAAATAATCCTCTGCACCCTGACGCAGCGATTCCCTGGCATATTCAAAATCATTAAAGCCGCTCAGCACAGCAAATTTAATATTTTTACCGAGCCGCTTCACTTTGGCAATGAGCTGGAGCCCGGTCATCTGTGGCATTTTAATATCAGTCAGCACAAAATCGGGATGAATATGATCGAGCTGGTCCAGCAGCTCCTGCCCGCTGCCATAGGCGCCAATAATCCGGTATTCCTCGCCTGCCTGCTCAATCAGCTTGCATAACCCCAGTCTAATTCGTTCCTCGTCGTCTACGACTACTATATCCATCGTTGCCACTCCTTCCTTTTCCCCGCGTATTTCATTCCTGTATTCATTCCTGATCCAGCGGCATCCGAATCGTTACCCGCGTGCCCTTCCCCAGCTCGCTTTCAATCGTTAAGCCGTAGCTGGCGCCAAAACGCAGCTTCAAGCGCTCATGCACATTGCGCAGGCCAATGCCTCTTCCGCTTGGACCTGGCAGCTCGGCAGCAGACAAGGCATTGCGTACCTGAAGCAGCTGCGCTTCGTCCATGCCGCAGCCGTCATCGGCAACGGTAAACCATTGCTCTTTGCCAACGATTCGCCACCCTATGCTTATGAGCATCGTCTCGCTCTCGCGTGAATTCTCATACGCGTGGTTGACTGAATTTTCAACAATAGGCTGAAACTGCAGCTTCATAACCCGTATGCTGGAGGCCGCTTCTCCCTCAGGCAGCTCCAATTGGTACCGATCACCGAAGCGGTCGTTGATCAACCGCATATACATGCGCAAATGCTCAAATTCCTGACTCGCCGTCACCATTTCATCACCGGCATGAATGCTGTACCTGAGCTGCTGCCCTAAAAGCTGAACCATCTCGGCGGCCTCTGGATCATCGTTCAGCACAGCGGTCATCCGAATCGACTCCAGCGTGTTGTATATAAAATGAGGATTAATCTGGCGCTGCAAGCTCTCCAGCTCAATCTGGTTTTTACGCTGCTCAATGCGGTAAATATTTTCAATCAACAGCTGGATTCTCGCCATCATGCGGTTAAAGGCATTCCCGAGCATGCCTACCTCATCGCGGCGACGCACCGGAAAGGCAACATCGAGATTGCCAGCCTGCACCTGCTTCATCAGCTTCACCATTTCGCGCATCGGCTTCGTCAGCGCAAAAATCAGCACAAACGATATCAGCAGAGCCAGCGTCATAATGGCAATCGCTGCCGCCCCCGTGTAATTACGGGTCTGAATCGCCTCGGCCTCCACCTGCTCCTTCGGAATGAGAATGAGCGTGAGCCAGCCGGATTCCTCGGATTTACGGTAAATCACCAGCTGCTCCTTGCCATTTTTATCGACGATGTAGCTGCCGTTTTGCCCTTCTGCCTGCTGAAGCAGTGCATCGCTGGATAAATTTTCAGCAAGAAAGGCCTGCTCGCTATCGTAAATAACGGTACCCGCCTCATCCAAAATGAGCGTTGTGCCTCTCGTCGTCTCATCCAAATCATTAACAACGTTCTCAATGACCTCAATGCTGGCATCAACCGCAATCATGCCTATCGAGTGGTAGGTGCTGTCAATAATATTGCGTACAATCGTGAACACATACCGTTTGCGATTGGCATCCCCGCTGACCTCCTGTGTGCTGATCAGTACGGGCTTGCCATTTGCAGCAGCAGCGGTTTCATGCCAGCGGTTATAGAACTCCGGCAGATTGGCGCGGACTCCTCCACTTTTCATCACATAATAGGGGTTGCCATACGCATCAAACAAATAGACGCTGCTGGCCCCTTCCTTAATATTGTTCATAAAATAAATACTGCTTTCGATTTTGCGCTGAATTTGCACCTTCATTTGCATGTTTTTAACGTAATACTGGTCCAGATCGCCGCCTGTCTCGGCCTCCACCTGCGAATAATATCGATTTGAGAGCTTAAGGCCCTCCTGAATTTCACCGAGATAGGAAGGTATGATTGATATTTTTTTCATATCCTTCGTGTAGTCGTCGAGCTTGCTGACCATTTTGTCAGAAATTTCTGCTGCATAGGTAACCGTGTTTTTCTCGATCGTATTCGTGTAACGCAGCGATGAAATATACGTCAGCCCACCAACCGGAATAACGATCAGCAGCACGAACACAATAAACAGCTTCGCTTCCATGCGGGTTGCGGGGAAAATCGTCCAGCGCCGCAGCCAAAATTTTGAGTCTCCCATAGCTTTCGCCCCTTAAGCTTGCGTCATGGAGCTGGAAGTTGATTCACGCATGACAAAATCGCCTGACAGCAAAATTTTCTCTTGTGGGCTGCCGGGATGCTCCAGCCGGCGCAGTAGCATTTCGACGGCGCGGCGTCCAAAAGCCTCCTTCTGCACATCGACGGTGCTGAGAGTAGGCTTTGACCAAGCCGCATCCTCAATATTGTCAAAGCCGACAACGGAGCATTCTCCTGGAACGGCAACATTTAATTTAGCAAGCACCGTCATCATGCATATCGCAATGGAATCATTTGCACAAATGAAGGCAGTCGGCAGCGCTGCTTCCTCCACCATTTTTTTCACAATCAGCTCCAGCGCCTCTGTTATTTCCGAGCGGTTATTCCCTTCAAACGTCAATAGTGCCGATTCCTGCGCTTGTACAAGCCCATGCTCCTCCAGCATGGAGCTATACCCGAGAAAACGGTCTAGAAAGCTGCGCGAAAAGTGGGTGTTGCCAACAAATTGCAGCTTGCGATGACCACAGCCAATCAAATAATTAGTCACGCGGCGCATGCACTCCGTATTGTTCATAAAAAGCGTATCCGATGGAATGAGCGGATCTTCATGATCCACCAGCACGAAAGGAATGCCTAAACTGCGGATTTCCAGCAGCATTTGCGAGGAAATTAGGCCGACGCCGATAATGCCGCGAATGCTGCTCGGGTTAATAAACTGCGCGAAATGATTTTTAAACTGCTCGGTAATCATCATCGTGCCAATTTCCCGCTCCTCCAGCTCCATCGTAATGCCATCCATAATTTTGCCCCAGAAAAAAGAATCCCTCGTCTGGTATCTCACATTCGGCACAAGCAAAATCACCGTATCGCGAGTTTGACGCTCGCTTGCTTTATCTCCGCTTAAGCTGGCGGAAGGAGCTTTGAGCTTCTGTCCGGCAAAATAGCCGAGCTGCGTGGCGACGCTGACAATTTTCTCTCGCGTCTCCGCACTAACTCCCGGCTTACCTGAAAGCGCTTTAGAAACAGCGAATTTTGAAACATTTAAATAGTCAGCAATTTGCTGCATCGTCACTTTATTAGCCATAGCTGCACATCCTTTCATTAAAATAAGGTATCTAGTTAGTTTTGTTAGGTTTCTTAAAACTTTTATAAGCTAACATTAGCATATGAATAAACTTATGAAAAGCTTGTTTGGAAAATAAAAAAAGACCCGCTTCAGCAGCGAATCTTTCTACAGATTATAAATGGTAAATTCGGACTCTCAGCAGATCTCTATTATATATAGAAGAAACACGTCGTGCGCTGGTCTAATTGCTAGCTTATTGGTATGAGCATTTTTAAGGATGAGATGGCGAAGCAATACTGCCATTAAAAAGTCGCTTGGTGGCTGCTGTTCAGCTTCTGCTCAATCCACTGCTGGCTTTGCTGGGTAAACAGCAGCCGCCCTTTTTTTACGACGAATAGTTTCTCGTCTTTAAGTATTTTCATAATCCGATTCACGCTCCGAACCGCCACGCCAAGCTGGCGCGCAATTTCCTCACGGGTGGCGATGAGCTCATACACCGGCTTTTTCTGAAAATCAGCATGACGCAATGCCTCATAAAAATAAGCAAGCAGCTTCTGCTGCATCGAATAAAAGCTGTTTTCAAGCGTTTTTCTCCCCTGCTGGAACAGCTTGTTGGCTAGCTGGTCATTCAACCGGCGCAAAAAAGCGGGACTGTTGATGACCCATTTTTTGAAGCGCTGCTTGTCGATGGCAAGCAGCGTAGACTCGCGTGTCGTCTCCACCTGATTAATAAACGGCATACTCAGGCTAATCTCGATATCGCCGATGACGTCTCCCGGCAGCAGCATAGCTAGCCGGAACATTTTTCCGTCGGACAGCTTTCGTTCTACGGCAAGTTCGCCAGCAATCAAAATATACACATAAACCATTTCTCCGCCTTGATCGCATACCGTCTCGCCCGGATGAAAGTAGCGCACCTCCCAGCAATTCTGCACCTGCTCCGGAAGCTCGTCAAACATTTCCTTCAGCCAGCCATGCCCCTGAATAATCCGCTCAATGGATTCTGTACGCAATATGGCACCCTCTTTGTATCGCTCGTCCTCAGTTACTCTAATGTAAACCTATTTTACCCTTTTAAAAAGGACATAAGTCCGTTTTGGCAAAGTTTTTGCGGCCGTCATACACTTTGATACCGATTGCCGACTTGGCTAGTTCAGCGCGTCCAAAATGCGGTCGCATAAATCCATTGTGCCAACATTGTCGCGTCCGCTCGAATTCGGCGTCAACTTCTGCTTGCTGCAAGCGATGAAATGGTCCATTTCACCGATAAAGCCGCGTGCGTAAAGGTCGCCTAAGCATCCGGACATCGTGGAAGCTGGCGGTGTCAGCACCGTTGTTTCCTCGGATAGCGTCTGAAACGACGAGGAGCCGGGCAAAGGCGATTTGTGGATCGACAGCTTTTTGGAATCTTCAGCTGCGACATGACCATTATCAAAAGTGACCAGCACGCTTTCACTTTCGCTCGACCAAGCAGTCATGCCAGCAAAATAGACGCTGCCGGAAATGCCGTTCTCAAATTTCAAGGAAAACGACTGGGAAATATTTTCGCCCAAATTGTTGTTAAAGCCTGCAACCTGCGCCACTTCGCCAAACAAGCCGCGCATAAGATCGACGAGATGGATAGCAGCCAGCTTCAGGAATTGCTCCTCCGTTTTGCTAAAGCCTGTACTATCGCAGGCAAAACGAATTTGGAACGAGCGTGCGGCTCCAAGCTCGCCCGACTCAATCAGCTCTTTGAGCTTCAAGTATACGGGGGCATAACGCTTCATAAAGCCAACCATCAGCACAACACCGGCCTCCTCAGCTGCTTCCGCAATGGCTGCCGCTTCCTCGGCAGTCCAGCCGAGCGGTTTGTCGACAAATACATGTTTACCAGCTTTAATGCAGTCCATGACGATTTGCGTTTGATCGCCTGGCTGGGCTACCACAACAACACCGTCGCACTTTTCCTTTTGCAGCATTTGCATATAGTCGTCATACGGCGTGCCGCTGCTGCCGAAACGGGTCAATGCCGCTTGCGAACGATCAAGGCTGCGGGTGGAGACCGCTACAATCTCAGCTCCTGCTTCAACTGCGGACGGAAAAATATTTGTGGAGGCATGAAAGCCTGCACCGATAAAACAAAGTTTTGCTTGGCTCATCTCTTATCGCTCCTGTTCATCATATCGACAACGACATTAGCACATTTCCATACTCTGATACAAGCCAGCAGTAAAAATAAATTATTTTTTGTACTATATTGACTTAAAAATCAGAGTTCAGTATGATTGCTTCTTAGAACGAGTGCAACGGAATGCGATAATGAGAAAGGAAGAATAATAAATGTTAGATTTAGGGTTATTAATTATTCGATTAGTTATTGGACTCATTATGATTGGCCATGGCTGCAAGAAGCTGTTCGGCTGGTTTGGCGGCGAAGGCATCCAGGGTGCGGCTGGCTTTTTTGAAGCGATTGGCCTTCGTCCCGGTGCAGCGATGGTCGTATGCGCTGGACTTGCCGAGCTGATCGGAGGTCTATTATTTTCTTCGGGTCTATCGGTAGTTGCGGGGGCTGTATTGCTGATTTTCACGATGGTTGTTGCCATTATTAAAGTCCACGGCAGCAAAGGGCTCTGGTCAGTTAACGGAGGTTTTGAGTACAATTTAGTGATGATTGCTTCGCTGCTTGGTGTTGCACTTGCTGGTGGAGGCGCTTATTCATTAATGTAAAATAGTTCAAATTATAAATGATTATATTCATCGCCCACTTTCCTGTACATACAGAGAAGCGGGTGATTTTCTTTTGGATGGAAATCAACCTTAAAATTTAACTTTATCGTTTAATAAAGTGAATTAACAGGGGTTTTGTCGTTAAAGATATACCTATAAGGACAAGTGGACACATGGAAGTCACAGCCGCCTGTTACATTGTTATCCTGCAAGTAAAAAAGATTTCATTCATCAAGGGGCTGATTGACATGAATAAAAACTGGCTGCCCTCCCTCTGTACGCTATTGAATTTGGGAGCTGGGACCTTGTCCTTACTTTTTACTATAAAAGGCGAGTATAAGCTTGCGCTCGCTATGGTGATGACGGCAGCTTTATGGGATGTACTCGATGGTCTGCTTGCCAGATGGCTTCATTGTACGAGTGACTTCGGCAAACAACTGGACTCGCTGGCTGATCTGGTCTCCTTCGGAATTGCACCTGTATTTCTGGTTCTGCTGTACAAGCTGGAAGATTCATTGTGGCTAGGACCGATTGCCGCTGTATTATTTTTAGCTTGCGGCGCGCTGCGTCTGGCAAGATTTAATATAAAGGGCCAAGTGAAAGGTTTTGTTGGTCTGCCGATTACTGCAGCTGGGGTCATTTTGGCACTTGCTCCTATTTTAAATAGTCAAATGAAGCCTGCTGCCGCTCTCGCCTTAATGGGTCTGCTCTCTATCTTAATGGTCAGCCGAATCCCATTTCCCGCTTTCAAAAAAGACTACGCAAGGAAGTGAGACGGTTATGACTTTTGCTATAGAAATGATTTCTCAGTATGGTTATTACGCCGTCTTTGGACTGCTCGCTCTCGGCATTATTGGGCTTCCGGTTCCAGACGAATTATTAATGTTATTCATCGGCTATTTATCCTCGATTATGGTGTTGAATTATTCGGTTTCTTTGCTAGTCAGCTTCATGGGGGCCATAACGGGGATGCTTTTAAGCTACACCCTAGGCAAAACATTCGGACAGCCTTTAATCGACAAGCATGGCAAGTGGGTCGGCCTCACAACAAAGCGTTTTGAAAAGGTAAAGGGCTGGTTTGCCCGTTTTGGCCTATGGACGTTGTTTTTCGGCTATTTCATTCCCGGTGTAAGGAGCATGACCAGCTACATTTCTGGCATTACATCCATGCCTTTCCGCAAATATTTGCTCATTACTAGCCTCGGCTCCCTTACATGGGTGCTTATCTTTGTTACAATCGGCTATTTTCTCGGCGCCAGCATTAAATTTTAAATTAAAATTAAATTTCAATTTAAAATAAATGAAACCAATAAGCCCCAGTGAAGAGCTTTCTCTTCGGATGGGGCTTTTCGGCTGTTGAAAAAATAACGGTTGACCTTCACGCGCCGTTAAGGTGTACGATAAATTTGTCAGGAGGTGAGCATATGGAATACACCATTCAGAAGCTAGGTTACTTGGCTGGCGTAAGTACGAGAACACTGCGTTATTACGATGAAATCGGAATATTGAAGCCAGCTCGCATCAACTCTTCGGGGTACCGGATTTATGGGCAGCACGAGGTTGATCTGCTCCAGCAAATTTTATTTTACAAGGAGCTTGGCGTCTGCTTGGAGGAAATTAAAGCGATGATTACGTCGCCTGATTTTGACGTTCATGCGGCCTTGCAGGAGCATCGCAGCAAGCTGCTGGAGCGCAGGCAGCAGCTCGATCAGCTCATTGCCAATCTCGATCAAACATTATTGCAGAAGGAAGGGAAACAAACGATGAAGGATAAGGAAAAGTTTGCAGGCTTCAAGCAGCAAATGCTGGATGATAATGAAGCAAAATACGGCAAAGAAATCAGGACCAAATATGGAGAGGAAGCTGTCAATCGTTCAAACCATGCCCTTAAAAATATGACGGAAGCACAGTATGCTGAAGTAGAAAAGCTCGGCGAGGAGGTGTTGACGACGCTGGCGTTAGCCTTCTTGACTGGTGATCCTGCTGGCGAGCTGGCACAGAAAGCAGCTGATTTGCACATGCAATGGCTGAGCTTTTACTGGGGCAGCTACTCAAAGGAAGCACATGCCGGCGTCGCCCAAATGTACGTGGATGATGAGCGCTTCACTGCCTATTACGATGAGAAGCAGCCCGGTTCTGCTGCATTTTTACGCGATGCGGTGCTCGTCTACACAGGGAAATCCTCTTAATCCACACTAAAAAGGACGGCATCGAGGCTATTATGCCATTGTGCCGTCCTTTCGTCCGTTCGCTCTTTCCGCTTTCCTGTTTGTCCGCTATACGTTCTCGTTAGCGTTCAGCTCTCTCGCTGCAACCTGCTGGGAAAGCTGCCTCGCTAGCTGCTCGATGCGCATCTCCTTCTGCTCATTCACACCGCGCCGCCGAACAGACACCGTCCCTTCGCTTGCCTCTTGGTCCCCGATTACGAGCGTATAAGGCACCTTCGCCAGCTGCGCCTCCCGAATTTTGTAGCCTAGCTTTTCGCTGCGAGCATCAACTTGTACACGAAGGCCTGCATTCAGAAGCTGCTGCTTCACTTGCATGGCATAATCCAAATGCACGCTTGAAACAGGCAGCAGCTTCACTTGAACGGGCGCCAGCCACAGCGGAAATGCTCCGCTGAAATGCTCTGTCAAAATGCCCATGAAACGGTCAATGGAGCCATATACAGCGCGATGGATGACGACAGGGCGATGCTTCCCGCCATCCTCGCCGATGTAAGTCAAATCAAACTTTTCAGGCATTTGAAAATCAAGCTGAATGGTTCCGCATTGCCAGCTGCGGCCAAGCGCATCGCGAATATGGAAGTCGATTTTCGGTCCATAAAAGGCGCCGTCCCCCTCATTAAGCATATATGGGACATTTTGCTGGACCAGCACATTTTTGAGTGCTTCCTCTGCTTGATCCCACAATTGTGCAGAGCCCATGGAATCGGCCGGCCTTGTGGACAGCTCTACCCGATATGTGAAGCCAAAGATCGAATAAATATGATCAATGAGCGCCATTACTTTGGCGATTTCCTCCTCGATTTGATCGGGTCTGACGAATAAATGCGCATCATCCTGACAAAACGTCCGCACCCGCATCATGCCATTTAGCGCTCCTGAAAACTCATGGCGATGCACCTGTCCATACTCGGCAAGGCGGATCGGCAAATCCCTGTAGGAGCGAAGCTCATTTTTGAATACGAGCATATGTCCCGGGCAATTCATCGGTTTGAGGGCAAATACCGCATCATCGACATTAGTAAAATACATATTGTCTTTGTAGTGCTCCCAATGACCGGACTGTTCCCATAGCCGATTGTTGAGCATTAGCGGTGTACGAACCTCATCATAGGCGCGCTCGCGATGCAGCCCGCGTTCCAGCTCTTCCAGCTCGTTGCGTATAATCATGCCATTTGGCAAATAAAACGGCATGCCGGGCGCTTCCTCCGAAAACATGAACAGGCCCAGCTCCTTGCCCAGCTTGCGGTGATCGCGCTTTTTCGCTTCTTCAAGCATGAGGAGATGCTCCTCCAGCTGCTTGTTTTTCGGAAAGGCTGTTCCGTAAATGCGCTGCAGCACTTGGTTATTCGAATCGCCACGCCAGTAGGCACCCGCTGTGTACAGCAGCTTGAACGCCTTAATCCAGCTTGTTGCCGGCAAATGCGGCCCGCGACATAAATCGATAAATTCGCCTTGTTCATAAAGCGAAATAACGGCATTTGCCGGCAAAGCTTGAATCAGCTCGACTTTAAGCGGCTCCTCTAGCTGTGCAAATAGCTGCAGCGCTTCCTCCCGGCTGACGACACGGCGGATGATCGGCAGATTTTGCTCCGCGATTCGGGCCATCTCCTGCTCAATGACGGCGAGCTGTTCATTCGGCAGCGGGCTTGCAATGGCAATATCGTAGTAAAAACCGTCGCCTATGACAGGGCCAATTCCGAGCTGGACTTCTTGCTTGCCATACAGCCGCTTCAAGGCCTGCGCCAAAAGATGCGCTGTACTGTGGCGGTAAATTTCCAGCCCCTCCGGACTGTCCAAAATAATAATTTCCACGTCGCTATCTGCCTCAATGGAACGGCTTAAATCAACGGCCTCGCCATTGATTTTGCCAGCGACAGCCTTTTTTCGCAGCCCTGGGCTGATCGCTTCCGCCAATTGTTCAATTGTTATGCCGGCCGGGCAGCTTCTGATTGCGCCATCCGGCAGCTTGATTTGAATGTGATTTTGATATTCGCTCTGTTTTTCCATCGTTTGTGCCTCCACCTCTGCTCATTTAAAATATAAGAATTTATAAGTTTTGCACTTATAAATAGGCTTATATTTCTCGGACTGAAACGCGCTGCGCCGCCAAAGGACGGCGATAGCCGTTTCACCTTGGGAACGCAAAAAAACGCCTCTATCCCGGAAAGGGACGAGTGCGTTCAGCTCGTGGTTCCACCCTTATTCGACCTAATCGCCAGTCTGCCGCAGCCCTTGCTGCAGCACCCTGAATAAAAGGCCCTTATTGGTATCCGTTATCGCGGATAAAGCGGTGAAGCTTACTTTCGCACAAGGGAGCGGGTTCAGCAGCACGGCTGCAAAGGGGTAAAACCATATCCGGTATCCGAAGAAGCTTGCAGCAATCGCTTCTCTCTCTGGGCGGTCCGGAATTGGAATCATGTCTTTGGTCAATGCCGATTATGAAGATGTAGGTATTATATTACGACTGCCGCATTTAAAAAGTCAAGCAGAAAAATGTTTTTCAGAAATGGGCTGTACGGCATTGACTTTATTTTTCACGGAAAGCAATGTAAGGCCCATGATGAGCACAATCGCGGCAACAGCGACAAAAGGAAGGTGTTTATCCACCTGATATAAGGTCGTGCTCAGGATAGGCGCGATCACAGCGGACAAGCCCTGCACCGATGCAATCATACCCGCGACGCCTCCCTGCTGCTCTGGCGCAACAGCAAGAGAAGCTCCCGCCATAAAGCCCGGCATCATCAATCCCGCACCGATCCCGAAGATAAAGAAGGCCGTATAAAAACCGATGAAGCTCATAGCAAATAGAAAAATAGTCATACTGACAAGCACAAGCAAAGCGCCAGCAAGGATGAGCGGCTTTGGCTGCCATTTCGAATTTTTCATCTGCAGCCCTTGGGTAATAATCATCGCGACTCCACTAAATATAAGGCCAAGCGATACCATGCGGGCGGTTTCCTGCGTCGACAAAGCGAGCTGATCCTGAAAATAAAAGCCGCCAATGACTTGCAAAGTGACGATGCTCAGCATCGTGGCAAGTCCAGCAAACAAATAGAGACGAAGCCCTTTGTCGAACGGATTAACTTTTGGCGGCTTCGCTCGAATGACAGGTTTATGAGCCGGAATTAACAAGAGGACGACAACAAATGCAATGAGTGGCAGCGCGGCACCGATATATAGCGGCCACATCAGTCCGATCAGGACAAAAATCCCCGCAATTGCTGGTCCGAGCACCAGACCCAGCCCATTGGCAGCCCCAATTAAGGCCATTCCAGCAGAACGTCCCTTTTCATCGGTTACATCCGCCATATAGGCTTGGGCCGACGAAGGTACGGCTGGGATAAATAGACCGACCATCGCGCGCGCCACAATCAGCAGCACAACTAGCAGCGTTCCGTTTATCCATTTTGAAAGCCCGGCATACATAACGAGCGTGAACAGAATATAGCTGACAAACATGCCTAAAAATCCGATTAAAATGACAGGCTTACGCCCTAACAGATCGCTTCTTCTCCCCCATACCGGGGCCATCACAGCCATGGCAATAGAGCCTAAGGAAATAATTAGGCCTGAATGTGTCTCGCTTAGCCCCAATTCGCGGATAAGCGGCGGCATGACAGGAGCTATGATCATTAATCCGACCATGGCCACAAAAACACTGAAAAATATGCTAAATCTTATTCGTACCACTTTCACCACTTCTCCCTTTGCAGCTGTTTTTTTGGTGCTGCTCTGTTTAAAGCGTAATCCATTGTGAAAACGGCGGCTACCTTAAAACGGATTCTAAATACCGCTAAACGGATTTTTATTCGATCCATTAATCAAGATGAATTTTTAAAATTATAGTTTATCAACTTGCAATAAGGAGATTTTTTTCGTTGTAAAGGTGCCTTGCAAACTGGTTTCGCTTATGATGTTTAGCTGCAGCAAGCTCGATACCTTTGATGGATCCACTTTGGATACGAGGCGCCAGGCATCAGGCTCTGGAAGGGCTGCAAGCAGCTTCGTCTCATCATATTCCCGCCTCTCCTGTGCGACAATTTTTACTTTATAGCGCCCTACAGTCAACTCTGCTGCTTCCTGCTCCGCACAATAAGCTAATATTTCTGTTCGCAGGCCGGCGAGCTCCTGCTCCGTTTCCTTCTGCTTCTGCTTGAGCTGGTAATATTTCTTCACCTTCTCGAACATATCATCACGCTCCTTCTACTCCCTATTTATATGCATTAGACACGCTGCTCCATGTCTTGCATAATCTGCTTTTAAGCGCCTTGCCTCATGTTTCCGAAGCAAATTGGCAAAGATAGGTTTGACAGATGCTGTCATCGAGGCATATTATTTATATATGAGCACTTATTCATACATTGCTACGAAAGAGGGCTGAACCATGGTTGAATATCGTGTAAAAGGTCTTACCTGCGGCCATTGCGCCCATACGATGGAAACAGAAATTCAAAAATTGACGTTTGGCGAAGATGCCAAGCTCAGCTATAATTCGGGCAAGCTGCTCGTCAATGAACAAATTTCGATGCAGAAGGTTGAGCAAATTTTGAAGTCAGAAGGCGCGTATTTAGAAAAGCTTTCTGCTCCCGCTGTCGCTAAAGGCTCAGCCCCTAGCGCCGATCCTCACGGTCATTCGAATCATGACCACGATTGCCAGGACAGTCATTGCCACGGGCATGTTGCCCATTCGCATAGCGACAGCCATGATCATGGCGACCATGGGCATGATCATAGTCATGAAGGCGGAAACTCCCGTATGCTGAAGCTGCTGATTGCATCCGGCGTGATCTACGGGGGAGCGCTGCTGCTGGAGCAAACACTGAGCGCTCCACTGTTAATCGCCCTGTACTTGGCAGCTATTGCAATCAGCGGATTTACGACCTTTTGGCGCGGACTGCGCAATCTGTTCAAGCTAAAATTCAATATTGATACACTCATGACAATTGCGCTTGTTGGCGCCATTGCCATCGGTGAATGGAAGGAAGCAACGCTCGTCGCCGTGTTGTTCGGTGTCAATGAATGGCTGGAAGGCTATGGCATGGAGAAGGCGCGACGGTCAATGGAGATGCTGCTGCAAGTAGCGCCGAAGGAAGCGACCAAGCTTATGGATGGCAAGGAGCTTGTTATTCCCATCACCTCGCTAAAGGCGCAAGACATCGTACGCGTCAAGCCGGGCGAGAAAATCCCTTCGGATGGGGCCGTCACGGAAGGGAAAAGCTCGGTTAATGAAGCTGCCCTTACTGGTGAATCGCTTCCCGTTGACAAAGCGGTCGGGGATGCCGTATTTGGCGGCAGCATCAACAATGAAGGTGTACTGGTCATCCGGATTGATAAAGCCTATGAAGATTCCTCGCTAGCGAAGATTTTGCATTTGGTAGAAGAAGCTCAGGAAACAAAGACGCCAACCGAGCTGTTTATTAATAAATTCGCCAAATATTATACACCGCTTATTATGGCGATTGCTTTGCTTGTTGCCCTGCTCCCTCCTCTACTGCTTCAAGGGGATTGGACGAAATGGCTTTATCAAGGCCTTTCTGTGCTTATTGTCGGCTGCCCATGCGCCCTCATTCTTTCTTCGCCAATCGCCATCGTTTCGGGCATTACGCGCAATGCGCGCAACGGCATTTTGATTAAAGGCGGCGTATATTTGGAGCAGCTTGGAAAAATCGATACGATTGCCTTTGATAAAACAGGCACTTTAACCAAAGGAGAGCCGCATGTCGTAAAGGCAGAGGTTTATGTGGAGACACTTTTCTATAAGATAGCCGGCGCGATGGAACGCTCCTCCTCCCATCCGCTCGCCAAAGCGGTTATGAAGGCCGTGCAAGACACTGGGGTCAGCTTGCCTGAGCCAGAGGAAATGATAAATGTTGCCGGCCGTGGAATGGAAGCTGTCATAAATGGCGAACGCTACTGGCTCGGAAATGAAAAGAGCATCGCGCATTTAACCTTCCCGGATCAGGTGAGTCAAAATATTGAACAAATGAAGGCAGCCGGCCTCACGCTCGTTATTGTTGCCGATGCTGAGCAAGTACTTGGCTTGTTCGGAATTGCGGATGAAATTCGTGAGGAAAGCCACGCAGTCATCGCTGCACTTCATCAGCAGGGCATTAAACGCACCGTCATGCTGACGGGCGATCACCAAAAAACAGCCGAAAAAGTGGCTTCGGCCGTTGGAGTCTCTTCTTTCTACGCAGGTCTGCTCCCGGAAGATAAAGTAGCACGTATTAAAGAGCTTGCGGAAAGCGGCCAAGTCGCCATGATCGGTGACGGTATCAATGATGCCCCAGCCCTCGCATCTGCCCAGCTTGGCATTGCCATGGGCAAGGGCACAGACAGCGCCATTGAAACGGCGGACATTGTGCTCATGCAGGATCATTTGGGCAAGCTGCCCGAGGCTATTTCTGTTGCCAAACAGGTAAACCGGGTCATTCGCTTTAACATTGCGGTTTCACTTGGGCTTAAGGTGCTGGCGCTGCTGCTGACCATACCAGGCTGGCTCACGCTATGGATCGCCATTTTATCCGATATGGGCGCCACCATTTTTGTCACCTTGGTCAGCTTGACAATTCTTATTCCGCTGCGCAATGCTTATGGGCCGGTTTTAAATCGCAGCAAGCCGATAAAGTAGGGACGAGATTAAGTTGTTGATTGCTGGACCATAAAAAAGCAGAGGAACGGGCTCGTGATGCCAGCTCCTCTGCTTTTGTTAATAAAAATGATTAGCCCGCTTTACTTCCTCCACAATGGCTGCAACGCCCTCATCGATTTGCCCCTCGCTTGCCCGGGAAATGCTGATTCGCAAAAACTTTTCCCGCTCCAGATATTCTGGCAAATAGAAGCCTTTCCCGTCAACAGCCCGAATATGTCTGCCCGATAGCCGTTCCATCAGCTGCTCCATATTGACGGTAATAGGCAGTCTATATTGGGTATAGATGCCCGAGCTCACACCCGAAGCTTGAATAAGCCCTGCTCCGTTATGCCGCTCTAGCGCTTCGTTCAGCGCCAGCATTCGTGAGGTGTACAGGCTGCTTATGGCGTGCTTATGGCGTTCATACATCCCATTTTTAATATAAATGTCCAGAGCCGCTTGTGAGAGGAATGACGTATCACCGTATTTTTTATAACGGTAGAACGTTTCAATGAGCTGTTCCGGCAATACAGCAGCCCCCAGACGCAAGCCGGGAAAAATAATTTTCGAGAAGCTTTTTAAATAAACGATATGCTCCGTCAAATCATAGCTATAAATCGGATCAAAGCCCCGTTCCACACCTAAATCTGCCATATAATCGTCCTCGACAATGTAGACATCATATTTTTTCGCCAATGCAGCTATTGCTTTCCGTTCCTCGGTTGTATAAGAGGTGCCCAGCGGATTATGATAACGCGACATCGTGTAGAAAAATTTAATATCCCCGCCCTTAAATATCCGCTCCAGCTCCTGTAAGCTGATTCCTGCTGCGGTGCGGGCTATAACAGCTGTCGGCAGCTGCTCAAATTCCAGAAACCGCAAATAAAGATTGTACGTGGGCTGTTCGACAAGAATGGTGTGCTTGCCATTTGGGAACGGCATTTTCGCCAATATTTCCAGCGCCTGCTGAGCACCTGATGTCACGAAAATCCGCTCGGTTTTCGCAAACACCTGGTCATTTGCCAAATGGCGGACGAGCGTTTCCCGAAGCTCTGCCATTCCTTGAGGATCGCCATATGTAAACAGATGATATTTGTACGTATCAATTGCTTTATTCAAGCAATGCTGAAAGTCCAAATACGGAAACACAAACAAATCAGGTGATGCCGATGAAAAATCAATGCCCTCCCCTTGAATGCTGTCTTCACTTTGCTCGCTTCCGCTGCCTTCCTTGTCCACGACATAATAGCCGCTCTGCGGGATGGAATAGATGGCATGACGCTTTTCCAGCTCCGCATATGCACGAGTAATTGTATTTGTACTGCAGTCGTACAGCTCCGCAGCTTTGCGAACGGACACCAGCTTGCTGCCTGGACGATACTGCCCATCACGAATTTTCTGTTCCATGTCGGACAATATTGCAAAATACTTTTTCATTATGCCCCTCCCTACTCCTGCTGCCTTCACTCTCCCATTATTATACTACAAATCACCAAACTGTATTGATACAGTTCTCGAAAACAGCTATCGTGCGGTACTGCCAAATGCTTTATCTTTAATTTAACAAGATGAGACGTTCGCGAACACGACCTCGCCTAAGCCAAGGAAGGAAGTCATACCTATGAAAGAAAAAAGTATTAAGCTCGCCTATATATTCGCTGTATTAAATGCCGTCATTATCGGTTTCTCCTTTTTATTTGCCAAGCTGTCGCTCGGAAGCGCCCAGCCGCTGGATACGCTCACGTTCCGGTTTGCTTTTTCGTTCCTCATCATGACGATCCCTGTAGCACTGGGCATGATTAAGCTGAATTATCGCGGCAAGCCCCTAGTTAAAGCTTTTCTGCTGGCAGCGATGTATCCGCTCGGCTTTTTCACCCTTCAGGCTTTTGGCCTGCTGCATGCAAGCTCCGCTGAAGGCGGCATTTTATATGCATTTACGCCTGTTGTGACAATGATAATCGCGGCCATTTTCCTGAAAGAAACGACAACCCTGCTGCAAAAGCTATCCATTTTCCTCTCGGTATTTGGTGTTGTGTTCATTTTCTTGATGAAGGGCAGCAGCATCGATTTATCTAATATGCTCGGTATTTTCCTGCTGTTTCTGACCTGCTTCGCTTTTGCCGGCTATAGCGTACTGGCACGCTCGCTTTCCAAGAATTTTAGCCCGGCAGAACTGACATATTTGATGCTCGGGATTGGTTTTGCTGTTTTTCTCACGATATCGCTGGTACAGCACATGGGTTCGGGGACGATGGGCAGCTTCCTTACGCCGCTGCGCAGCGGGTCCTTCCTGCTATCCATCTTCTATCTAGGTGTCATCTCCTCGCTCATCACTTCTCTGACGTCCAATTACATTTTAGGGCGAATCGAGGCGTCGAAAATGAGTGTATTCACCAATTTATCGACGATTGTATCTATGGCAGGAGGTGCCCTTTTCCTCGGTGAAGAGCTGACGATGTATCATGTGATCGGTTCCCTATTCATTATTGCGGGGGTAGTCGGCACTAATCTGCTGGGCAGTAAGCGTAAACGGCTGTTGCCGTCCTCTGACAGCGAAGCTGCCGCGTCGAAATAGTTTATGGCATTAACTAATTAGTTTATAACGTTAAATAATAATGCTTATACGCTGTATCTTGCAAATAGCCATTTCGTTCATACAGGCGCTGAGCCTGCACATTCGAAACCGCGGTAGACAGCTCAATTCCTTTCGCTTGCAGCAGGCTGGCATAGCTTTTCGCCTGATCCAGCAGCAATTGGGCTACGCCCTGCTTTCTGTGGGATTGCATAACGTATAGATCATTTAATATATAGGAGCGTTTCATCGAAATCGAGGAGAATATAGGGTACAGTTGGGTAAAGCCAGACGCCTCCCCGCTCCCGGAATGTTTGGCCAAAAAGATGACCGAGTCCCGCTGTTCAAAGCGCTCAAACAAAAAGCGGCGTGCTCCCTGCACATCTGGCGCTTGTCCATAAAACATACGGTACAAATCAAACAGCGTCGCCAGTTCATCCAACTGATCTATCCCTGCTTGCTCAACAACATAAGTATTTTCCATTTTCCAGCCTCCTGTCTGAGTAGTATATCAAATCTCTATGCAGGGATCCTGCCAACATTTTAACGATCATATACGCTAAGCTAAATGTTCATGAGAAAAGCTGGTTTCCCTACTCTAAGGATTAACCGGGTTGCAATTTTCATCTGCGGTAAATTTTTTCATGATGAAACACCCCAATTATTAGATTTTTATGTCTAATAATTGGGGTGCAGTTCATTTACGGTCAGTTCATTTCATTTACTTTGATTCTATTGCAAGTTTACCATCGTACAGCAACTTAAAGTATTTATAGCCTGCTACGCCAATAATAACGAAAAATACAAATTGTTTTATAATTATAGGAATATTGATTGCTTCGGAGAAAATCCATACGATCAACACTACGGTAAAAATAATCTCGTAAAGGCCGATTTTGAATCTCATTTCTGGTCTGATCATCCTTATTTTAAGTGCTAAAGATATACTGCCAATGAATGCGAGTATAAGCCAGAAATAATATGCGTCTTTGTTGAGAGAATAGCCGAATAGTGGACCATATAATAATCCGAACGAAACGATTGAGAATTTTTGTAATTTCCGTTCAGTATCCTTCAGCTTACTATAATCTCGCGTCATATTACCATGTTCCCTGTGATAGATTTGGAAAGATTCCATTCCAAGAGATTCCGAAATAAACTCCACTTTGACTATTATATTTTGATTGTATAATCAGGTAACAAAGATTAGCCATTCCACCATATCCAGCTATTGTTAAAACTGTAGTGAGAATAGGGCCAGCAGGACCTAGTATTACAGAAATACCTTCCAATGCAATAATAAATGCTGGAACACCAATACTTGCTGCTACGAACAGATACTGTTGGATGTCGTTTTGATTAAAATAGATTTTCCAGTCACTTACGTGAAGATTTGGTGAAACAGCTGAATTAGAAGCCATTGCGAGGGCACTTCCACTTACAGAAGTTTTCGACAGTACATTTTTTTGATTTGCATCACTAACTAACCTTCTTAATAAAGAAACATATTCATCAGTTAACCCATATGCTGATTTCAAGTATTCGGTATTGTCATGTATTATAATTATTTTACCATCTTTTTCGGAGAATTCTTTTGCTACCCCACTTTTCGTGTACGTATCGAGGAAGTCTTTGGTTTTTTGATCAAAAGTAGCATAATAATTGCCGGTGTTTGTTTGCTGGGTAATTGGTGCGATGGTTTTCGTAACATTACTTTCTGAAGAAAATCCGGTTAAAGGAAAACTCGACATTAATAATGTAGCTGATGTAAGCATAACGATAGATTTTTTTAGCTTCATCTTTTAATTTTTCCTCATTTCATATTTGAGCTTATTATCACACCATTATACCAAATACAAGAAAAAAATAGCAAATTTTGAGATTGAGCAAGTTAACTTGTTGTTCGATCTCACCACCCACGAAGAATTGAATCCCAAAACACTAAAGGAGTACTCCTGAAACGTTTTTTCGAGTGAGCCGTGTTGGAATCCAGGATTCGCAGCGTTCAGCTTACGGTTCGTTCTGGAAAACGGAATAAACATCTTTACGCCATGTGATTCAAAAATACTTGAAATCGGCTCGCCTAGAAGGATTGAGCGCCCACGATCTACGGCACCGCTGGGCACAAATTATGGGACACGATAGTCTGGACACAACGATAATTTACGTCAAGGCGCCTCGTGCGGAACTACAAGCGGAGTTAGAAAAATAGCGGGCATGCAGCGAAGTTCTCGCTAGCACGCCCGCTATTTCCTTAAAAGCCGCTCAAGCCTTGGCTGCTGAGATTGTTTTTCACAAGTTGAGCCAGCTTCTGGGCACCCGCATAGTTGGGATGCAGCGAATCTCCTGTCATGTACAGGTTCAAAGTTGCTGCTGGGCCGATGGAGGTGAAATAAGACGAGCTAAGCACATTGAGATCAACGAGCTTCACATTTTCTTCGATAGCCAGCGCCATTGTTGCTGCTCTGTACCATCTGCCCGTTGAGTTGTGGACATTACTCGCATTAAAATCAGTTGCCCGGCCTTGTGGCGTGGAAAGGACGACGGTCGCTCCCTTCGCCTTGACCTGGGTAACCATATCGCGCATAATCTCCTTGAACTGCGCTTCGGTCGTTGCATTTTTTGCGGTAGTATCGTTAATGCCGAACTGGAGAATGAAATAATCGCCAGGTTTAATATATTTCAAAATCGCTTCCAGCTGTCCATCATCCCGGAACCCTCTCGCGAATTGTCCACCTGTCGCCATATTCCGTACCTGAAACGTGCTGCTGTTAACATATTGCTTCAACATTTGTCCCCAGCCGCCCTGTATGCTGCTTGCCAATGGATAGTAGTTCGCGACCGTAGAATCCCCACCAATATAAATCGTCCGCTTCGTGACCGGATTATTTGAAATTTTCGTAATTTCCAGCGAGCTGAGCGTAAAGACAGTGCCGACCTTGCCTTCTGTTACCAGAATATTAAGCTGCCCGTCGGTAATTGGAATTTGAAAAGAGTCCGTTGCATTGTTGCCTGTCATATTCATAATTTGATAAACGCCTTCTGCGGCCACGCTTGCTCTCGACGTATTACCAAGCATGACCTTCACTTCGTAGAGGCCGTTCGACAAATTTACATTAAACGTATTGGTGCTTTTCGTACCGAATGTAAGGAAGCGTACCGCATCACTGCCTACGCCCGTTCCGGAAGCGGTTACATTTTGCATATTGGCTGGTGTATTGAAGCCGTAGCCCGTCGAAGCCGAAAAGCCGAGCGTAGCAGAGACGCCAATGTAGCCGGAGGCCACACCACTATTGCCGAAATCAAATTTATAATTGTCCGCTGCACTAACCTTCTCCCCCTGCCCCAAGCTTATCCCGCCAAGCAGCAAAGTAAAAGCCAAGCACATTAAAAAAGCCTTTGACCATCGTTTCTTTGTCACTTCACTTCCTCCTCTTTAATAGGTTGTCCCATATAGATGCGCTGTAATGAAAGCGTATTCAAAAATGGGTCACAAGGAGACTTTACCATAAATACCCTTCTTTTTCTACATGATTACAAAAAAATATAATATTCCCTTCTCCTTGCATGACAAAAAGCCCGCTAGTGCGAGCTTCCTGTCCATTTTCGCTTAACGGCTTTTGACAAGCAATTCTACTGCTTCCTGTACCAGCTTGCCCGGATCTCTTCCTGCTTCTTGTTCTTCCATGATGCATTTTTGCAAGTTTTCCGCGACGATTTGGGCAAGCGCCTTATCCGACGCATTGCGGACAGCGGAGATTTGGCTGACGACATCTTTGCATGGCTTTCCTTCCTCCATCAGGCGGAGCACTCCCCTAACCTGTCCCTCTATTCGGCGCAGCCGCTTTTTTATCTCATCTGTGTATTCATAATCCATAACATACCCTCCGTTCATTCCTATACCTGTACAGGTATTATAAAGCAATCGGGAGCTTAAATCATCCTCTATATAAACAAGTTGACCTTGGCTTCTGCGGCGTCGCCCAAATAAGCGGCTACGCCTGCATATTCCAAGCCATCCATTAGCTCCTGCTCTTGCAGACCAAGAAGCTCCATCGTCATCGTGCAGGCGACGAGCTTGACGCCTTGCTCTTGGGCAAGCTCAATAAGCTGAGGCAGCGAAAGCGCATTATGCTTTTTCAACAAATGCTGAATGATCTTTGGCCCCAATCCGGCAAAATTCATTTTCGAAAGCCCTAATCGCTTGGAGCCGCGGGGCATCATCCATCCAAACGCTTTTTCCAAAAAGCCCTTATTGGTTTGAATGTAATCCTCTTTACGAAGCGTATTAAGCCCCCAGAAGGTGAAAAAAATCGTTACCTCATGCTCATAAGCCGCTGCCCCATTCGCAATAATAAACGCAGCTATCGCTTTATCCAACTCGCCGCTAAACAATACAATCGTCGTTTTCTCCGCCATCGGTTTTAACGTCCACTCCTTTTCAATTGCAGCTATATACTAATACCCCTATAGGTATATTAAAAAACAAAAAAATATAGCCTTCTCAGTCCTTTATTTATGAATCGTGAATGGCGCACCGATTAGGGCCCAGCTCCATATCACGCTGCTCGTCTACATCCGGCTGCAACTTCCCCATATTCACTTGGCGTATTTCTTTGTACGCATGGGGCTGCACAGGCAGAAAATCGGTAACCACATGTCTGAATTCAGCCACATCGCTTATTTGCAGTCCAGGGTTATGAAGACATAGCTCGCCTAACGATGCTGAAACCATTCCGCCCTCGCCAAGCTCAGAAATATGGCCAAAATGCGCGGGAAGTACGATTAGCGTTTCTGCCAGCTGACTATAGCCTTCATAAAGGGTATGGCGCAGATCCATAGCCCAATCCTCAGCTTGACCAGCCAGATCGGGCCGCCCGATCGAGGAAATAAACAAAATATCCCCACTTAACAAATACGTATCATCCACAATGAGTGAGGTGCTGCCAATCGTATGACCTGGTGAATAGAGCGGTCTTATTAGTTCCATTATGCCGTGAGCCGCTGCAGAGGATTCGTCCAGCCTGTTATAGGCGAAGCTTATCTCTTCCGCATCCTTCGGCGGCAGCCAATATGTTGCTCCATTCGCTTCGGCTAGCCTTCTTCCTCCAGAAATATGATCGGCATGCAAATGCGTATCTATCGTATTCGTAATTTTAATGCCCATTTGACCAGCCAGCCGTTCATAAACGTCTATCATTCGGGCAGCATCGATTACTGCCGCCTCACCCTGCGATACAATCATGTAGGACAGGCATCCTTTTCCCAATCGGGCCCATTGAAACAGCTGTCCCCCGCTTGGCAAATCTCCGATTTTTACCGGATGCAAATATTCGCTCCATTCCTTCATTCCACCCTGCAAATAATGGACATTTAGTCTGCCACATGCGGCGAGCTGCTCAGCGACAAAAATCGATGAGCCTTCTTTGGCACATACGACAAGTGTTTCCTCATCGGCAGGAATTTGCTCAAGCGCAGCCTCTACCCCTTCAAGCAGTTCAAAATACGGAATATTTACATATTGAAATGCCTCACCTTCCACCTTCCAATCGGCAGCGTCTTCGTGATTACGAACGTCCAAGATCCATAAGGACTGCCTCTTCAAGATGTATTTCGCCAACTGCTCGCTAGTTATTGCTGTAACCTTTTTTTGCTTTGTCAATCTCATTCACTCCTTCTCCAAATGCCAGCCTAAATGATCGAGCCTTGCCAACCGCTCATTCCCGGAACTACATTAACCACCTTCACCATACCTTTGCTGGTCAGCAGCCTGCAAGCGAGACCGCTACGAACGCCGGAGCGGCAAATCGTATAAATGGTTTGGGCTTGGTCAAGCTCTTCTAAGCGCTGCTCCAGTTCGCCAAGCGGCAGCGATACTGCGCCCTTTATGTGGCCAAAGGCATATTCAGCTGGTTCTCGCACGTCTAGGAGCACCAAGCCGCTGTCCTCAGCAAGCAATCGCTCCAGCTCTTCGTTGCTAATGGTTATAGCAAAATCAGCTGTGTCTCCCGCTTCGCCTGAACTAAGCTTCCGCAAATAATGCTTCAGTACATCGCCCTGTTGAACAGTACCTAAATAATGATGACCTACCGTACGTGCCCAGCTTTGGAGATCCGCTAGTGAGCCTTTGTCAGTAGCCTGGACTTCTATGACTTGCCCCTCTGCTAGCTCATTCATTGCTTTTTTCGTGCGGACAATAGGCAGCGGGCAGGCAAGTCCTTTGCAATCGAGCTGATAATTCGCTTTAATTTCGTCTACTTGCGGCAATAGAAAAACCTCCATAAATTTTATGATATAAATATCGGGTACATATACCCCTATGGGTATAATAATAGATAGACCGCATTAAAATGTCAATCCCCGGTTTACACGCAAAATAAAATAGAGCATCCGGAAATGCTTCCGAATGCTCCATCCAACCTAATAAATTATTTTCGTAATTATTGGGTTTATTGGGTTTTGGGCAAGTAATTACCCATTTTCTCGCTCCAATTCCTTAATCGCCGTATATACAGCTTGCTTGATATCTTCAGGTTGATTGTACAATTCTTCTGGAAACTGCACAGAGGCAATGCTTCCCTGCTTAACGACAATATCCTGAAGCTGCAATTCAAATTTAAAGCCATCAACGAATTCTATACCTTCACGGTCGCGATAACAATACATACCTGAAACATCTTCCTCGTCAATGATTAGTACCGCATTTTCAGTCAGCTTCAAGGCCTTTCCCCCATTCCGTTCGCTTTATACATTAGTATAAAAGAATTTGGAGAACAATGACAACTCGGCAAGCCTCATTTCGTTAGGACTTAAGCCTTAAGCGTCGTATCAATGGGTTTAAGCCGCGCTTCGATGGCTTCGCGGCGCGGTTCCAGAAACGGAGGAAGCGCAAGCGATTCGCCAAGGGTCTCGAAAGGCTCGTCCGTTACGAAGCCTGGACCGTCTGTAGCCAATTCAAACAAAATGCCATTCGGCTCGCGGAAATATAACGAACGGAAGTAGTAGCGTTCCACGAAGCCGGAGTTTTGCAAGCCTGCCTTATTCAGTACGTCGATCCACGCCATAAGCTCTTCCTTATCCTCTACACGGAAAGCTACATGGTGAACACCGCCTTTGCCAAGGCCAGCAACCGATAAATCGCTGCGCGGCTCTACCTGTACTTCAGAGCCCGAGCCGCCCTCATGAGCCTGCATAATGATAATATCGTCCTGTCCTTCGACGAGGGCAGGAACGCGCCCTGTTTCTTTGAAGCCGAGCAGCTTGAGAGCAGCAACGGTTGAATCAGGCTTGCGAACAGTCAGTTTTACAGGGCCGAGACCTGTAATCCCGTATTCTACCGGCACTGGGCTGCGATCCCAAGGTGTTCCGGCTGCAACACCGCTGTTCGTTTCATCAGATACAAGGGCAAGCTGCTGCCTTTCTGGATCTTCAAAAAAGATAACGTTGCGCCCGGCAAACGATGTTATTTCTGAATGCTTAACCTCATGCTGGTCAAAGCGCTGGAGCCAATATTCCAGCGCCTTGTCGCTCGCTACCCGCAGGGAAGTGCCGGATATGCTGCTTACGCCAGGGCGGTTGCTGCCAATGCCGGGAAAATCGAAAAACGTCAATTCTGTACCCGGATTGCCTCTTTCATCGCCATAAAAGAGATGGTAAGCGGATGTGTCGTCCTGATTTACTGTTTTTTTAATCAGTCGCATGCCAAGCACTTGCGTGTAGAAGTTGTAGTTTAAGGATACGCTGCCTGTCATGGCAGATAGATGATGGATTCCTTTTACGTTCATCATAAACACCCTTTCGAGTTATATTGCAACTTTATATTTGTAAGTATATAACCTTTCGGTTAGGAAAGCAAGTCTTCCCCATTGTCCTTGCGAGCTAGCCGATAAATACGCCAAAAAGCCGGAGCTGCACATTCGCATGCTCCGGCTTTCCTTCCTCCATAAGCTTTGTGCTTTCAGGAGTCTCCCGATTTGTTCGCCAGCCCGATGATCATGATGACAAGCACGAGTAATTGAATGAGTAGCTCAGCGCTCATTTTCATACCTCCATTGCTGTTCAAAATGCTCCTTCGTTCCGGCTTCTCCTCTTCAAGTGGCTTGAATCTTCGCTCCCACTTTATAGGTATGCGGCAGTTTTGTCCAATATGCCCCCTTACCAACAGCAAGAATACACTATAATCGATCTAAAAATGGGACAATTATCCTTTTCTACAGTTCAATCGTAAAATTTTAGTAAAATTCAGTATCATCTTATCATTAGTCTTAAAATTATAAATTGATTTGACGATATAGTCCTTAAGTAACAGATTCACAAATTTGCTAATTCTATAGGGGTGATTGAATGAAACTCAAAATGAAATTAATGTTGATGTTTGTGCTAACGGTTATTTTTGCAGCCACCCCATTAGTCGCGGTTGGGCTTTATCACATTGAGAAACAGGCTTCTCGTGGGGTAAATGCCCAGCTCGTAGGCACGATGGCTTCCGCTGCCAACCAACTGGACAGCTGGCTAAGCAGCAATGCAAAAGTAGTTGAAACGCTCGGCTTTGTTATTCAGGAAGGCATACCAGATGGTGAGCTTACTGAAAATTACTTTTCAATTATGAACCTTGGTACGAATAAGGAAAGCATGTCCGACTTTTACTTTGGCTACGAATCGGATGGCACATTTATGAATGGCTCTGACTGGACACCAGATGCGGATTACGATCCTCGCCAGCGTCCATGGTATATGGAGGCAAAGCAAGCCAGCAAGCTCATCTTTTCCGATCCGTACCAAGATATGATGTCTAAACAATATGCCGTATCGATTGCAATGCCGGTAAACGAAAAAAATGGCGGTATCAAAGGCATCGTTGCAGGTGACCTCCTGCTTTCGACCATTACGGAAACGGTAGATAAAATCAATTTGGACGGGCTCGGCTATGCATTTTTGCTGGATAAGAAGGGCATGATTTTGGCTCATCCTGATGAACAGCAGGTAAATACGTCCGCCGCGGAAAATATCGAGCTGAAGCCGCTCCTTGCAGGCATGCAAGCCAATGTGATCGGCCAGCAGTCCTTCAGCTTTGAAGGTGAAAACTATTTGCTTTACTACAACCAAATACCAAGCACCGGCTGGATTGTAGGCTCAGTCATTTCGGAAAAGCTTGCTTTTGCTGATTATTTCAAGCTCCGCAATCAATATATGATCATTATTTTAGCTACCTTGCTTATCGTCATGGCTGCCTCTTACTTTATTGCCACGCAATTCGCCAAGCCGCTGCATAGGCTGCGGGCAACGTCCCAGCAAATGTCGGAAGGCGATTTTACGGGTAGGGTCTCCATTAAAGGCAAGGATGAATTTGCTGAACTGGGCACAGCCTTTAATCTCATGTCCGATAAATTAAGCGCTCTGCTCAAGCAGGTTGCCGAATCTGCGGGCCAGGTTCACAGCGTCTCCGTTGAAATGGACGAACATACGAATAATACGCAGCGAATATCTCAGCAAATCGCCTTGGCTACAGAAGAGCTGGCCAAAGGCTCCAGCTCGCAAGCCGATTCTGTCTATGCAGGCTCAGAGCGGCTGTCTGAAATGAGTGAATCTGCCCGAGGCATCAGCCACAGTGTGGAACAATCCGTTGCGATGATGAATGAAGCAGGAATGGCGATGCAGGAAGGACTGCAGGCCGTGGACCATCAGGTGAAGCTCGCCGCGGACAATCGCAAGTCGATTGATCGCGTTGGCGAGTCTATCGCCCTCCTTGCCGATAAATCGCAAAAAATTGAAGTCATCGTCGGTGTTATTCGCGGCATCGCCTCCCAAACCAATTTGCTCGCCTTGAATGCGGCTATTGAAGCTGCACGGGCTGGCGAGAATGGACGCGGGTTTGCGGTGGTGGCAGATGAGGTCAGAAAGCTTGCTGAGCAGTCTTCCGGCTCCGCTGGAGACATCATTGTGCTGCTGGACGAAATCCAGGCAGCAAGCCGTCAGAGCGTAAGCGAGGTGTCCCATGCGGAAGGTTTTGTGGAGCAGCAGGTAACAGCGGTTAATGAGACGCGGGATTCATTCGAGCGGATTAGGCAATCCATCGATGGAATTGGCAACCACATTCGAGCCGTCTCCGTCTCGACGGCGGAGCTTGACGATAATGCCGGCAAAATTTCTGAAGTCATTGCAAGTGTTGCCGCCATGTCGCAGCAAAGCGCGGCTTCGACGGAAGAAGTTGCTTCCTCGACGCAGGAGCAGTTTGAGTTTATTTCGAATATTTCCGAACGTTCGAATGAGCTGACACAGCATGCCAATGCATTGTTTGAAGAAGTGAAAAAGTTTAAAATTTAACGAACATCGATCACCATAGATTTGCATAAAAAGAAGCCTGAGGAGGCCGTCACCATCATGTGACAGCCTTCTCAGGCTTTATTATTATAATAGCGGGCTCCCTAGTTGAAGCTTTAATACGTCGCACCTTGCAAAAACTTTACTCGTTCGCCCATTGGCGGAATTTCATTGCCATCCACGACAATTTCTACGACGATGGGTCCACTTACGCCTTCGGCAAACCACTGCTGAACATGCTCCGCTTGAAGCTGCTCCACAGACTCGACTTGCATATGGCGAATGCCAAGCGACTGGGCGACTGCTGCAATGCTGACGCGCTGCTGCGAGAAATCGCTGAGACAGCGATCGTATTGCAGCATATGACCATGATAGACCATGCCCAGACGGGCGTTGTTAATGACAGCGAAAACGATTGGCAAGCCGTATTCCTTAGCTGTCATTACTTCAAGGCCATGCATGAAAAAGCAGCCGTCCCCCGTGATGCAAAGGACTGGACGCTCAGGCTCCGCGAGCTTCGCACCTAACGAGCCCGCTATGCCTGAGCCCATACCGCCAAAATTAATATTAATATCAAATTGCTGCTGCTCACGAATGAGCAAATTTTGAATGGAATATGTCATGAACTCGCCAATATCGATGTAAAAGCGGGTTTGCTCTGGCGCGTTTGCCCCAAGCATACGAATCGCAGTACGTGTATTCCACGTCTCCATCTCCAAAGCATCGGCCGCCGCCTCTAAGCGGGCAAAATGCAGCTGCTCCAGCAGCATTTTCCGCTCTGCGCTCAAGCCGATTCCTGCCTGCCCAAGCCCCGCGCTCAGTTGGCGTATTACAGGAGCAATCTCACCGTGCAGGGCGAAGTCCGCTTCGTAGCACCGCCCAAGCTCCTGCTCATCATAATCGATATGAACGAGCTGCTTGCCCGCCGTCAGTCTCGCTTCCCAATTGCAGGTGGCAAGTTCGCCAAGGCTTGAGCCCAGTACCATAATAAGCTTATGGCCATCGCTGTTTAGAAATTCAATTGCTTTATCATTGCCGGACAGGCCATAGACGCCAAGCGATTGCGGATGGTCTTCAGGGAAAGCTCCCTTTCCCCTCGGTGTCGTGGCGACCATCCAGCCTGTCTGTTCCGCAAATGCGAGCACTTCAGCCTGGGCGCTTTTCGCTCCATGACCGAGCAATAAGGCCCCGCGCTCGCCAGCTTGCAGCACCGCTTCCAATGTCGCATCCATGAGCGTTTTGTCTACCAGAGCCAGCTGCTCCAGTAGCGACGGCAGCTCAGGCAGCACCATATCCCCTATATCGGTCATCTGCAGGTCGATCGGTATGGACAGATGTACCGGTCCTGGAACCCCGCTAATCGCCGTCCAATACGCCTCAGCAATAGCTCCCGGCAGCTCTTCAGCATTCATTACCATTCGGCTGAGCTTCGTGACAGGAGCAAAAATCGGATCAGCTCCGAGCTCCTGTGCGCCTCCTTTGCCAAGCTTAGGTGACGGCACCGAGCCGGAGATAAAGATGACCGGCAGCTTCTCTTTCCATGCATTGGCTGCTGGTGTCACCAAATTAGTAGCGCCAGGACCGCTGGAGCCTACGCATACCGACGGCATGCCGGTGATGCGCGCATAAGCTGCCGCCATATAGCCGGAGCTCGTCTCATGCTTGGCTACTACTGCCTGCAGCTCTGGCAAATCATATAAACAATCATAAAGGGCATTTATCGAACCAGCAGGAATGCCAAATATATGTTTAACCCCCTGCTTGATCAAAAAGCGCAGACCCGCTTCGATAGCACGCATTATCTCTGCCCCCTTTTTGGCAGCATAAACGTGAATATAGAGCCTGCTCCTTCATTGCTATTAAACCAGATTTGACCGCCATGCAGCTCAATCAGCTGCTTGGAGATAGCAAGACCCAGCCCCGTACCATTAATTTGATTATTAACCTGATAAAATTTCGTGAAAATGTTTTTTTGCTTCTCAAGCGGTATGCCGATGCCATTGTCGCAGACTTCCAGCTTTAAATGATCATCGTCGGAGGAAGCGCGAATCGTAATTTGCCCTTGCTGTGGCGTGAATTTCACCGAATTGGACAGCAAATTCAGCAATATTTGCAAAATTCGTTCCCGATCCGCCTGAATAATCATATCGGCCGTCTCTTCGATTTCTATTTCCAGGTTAATTTTCTTCTTATTGACCAGCGACTGGACAATCCGTGCGGCCTCATGAATTAAATCATTGAAATCAACAACCTTATAGCAGAGCTCAAATTTCCCATTTTCCATCTTGGCAAAATCAAGCAGCTCATTTACCTGGTTCAATAAACGCTCAATGGACCTGCCCGCCGTATCGAGCAAATCATGCTGCGCATCGTTTAATTGGCCAAGCAGCCCTTTGCCCAATATATCGACGGTGCCCTTGATTGCAGTGATTGGCGTTCTCAGTTCATGGGACAGCGTTGCAATGAAATCATTTTTGAGCTCATTTAAGTATTCCAGCTCCTTGACAAGCCCCTCCAGCTTGAAGTTCGCCTGCTGCAGCTCCATCGAGCGTTCACTTACTGCCTGATCCAAATGCTCAGTATGCAGGGCATTAGACAAAGCCGTAGCAGTTACGTCGGCAATGGAATGGCAAAACTCTATTTTGCCTTCCTCGTACTCCGTAGGCTTATGAATGGATGGAATCGCAATAATACCAA
Organism: Paenibacillus sp. J31R34; assembly: GCF_059383715.1. NCBI lineage: Bacteria > Bacillati > Bacillota > Bacilli > Caryophanales > Paenibacillaceae > Paenibacillus > Paenibacillus sp. J31R34. The sequence continues at coordinate 836,902 of NZ_JBXENU010000001.1, read as the reverse complement.
ATACGCTGCCCTTGGCCACTAGCGGAATAGCGAGCAAGCTTTTAATTCCGAACATCTCACATGCTGTATGATTAGGGCGCTCGTCCGCAAAAACGTCTGGAATGAAGATCGCCCGTTTGTGCATAATGACTTCGTAAAACAGCTTGTCATTGTCGATGCTCAGCTTGATCACATCGCGATGCTTCCCGCGCCAGTCCTCCTCCTTCACATTCAGAGAAGAAAGATGGAAGGGCTCGACTGTTCGATCCTTCTCATTGAACAGATGAAGGGCAACATCATCCGAGCCGCTGGCACGCTGCATATAATAAAAGCAGGTTTTTAAAACCTCACGCACGGACAGCGACTTGGACAGCGACTTTGTTGCATCAAGCAGCAATTGCTGCTTCTCCAGCAGCTCCTGCGACTGCTCGAACATTTGCAAATTGCGGATCGCCACACTGGCCATATTGACGAACGCTTCTGTTACGTCCATCTGCTCCTGTGTTAAATTCATTGGCTTGCCAAAGTCATGAACGAACACAAGCCCGAATATTTTATCATCGACAATAACCGGAATCCCCAGAATCGACTTGATGCTCAGCAGATTTTTTTTCGCATCGTCAATGCGATTGTCTTTGCTCGTATCAGGAATATAGCCAATTGTCCGATTTTGCATAATATCGTGTACGAAAGCATCCTTGGATGGATCAATGATTAACTCGGTTATATCAACAGGCATTTTATTGCCTTTGTAGCCCTTGTACGTTCCATCTGGCTGCTTGAGAAAAAAGCCAACTAGGTCGGCCTGGGTAATTTCACTTGCTATTGCATCAACGAACACTTGCAAAATTTCAGACTGCTCATATTGCGAATTGATAATTTTGGTCATATGAAATAGCTTCTTGAAGCTCTTTAATTCCATCACTTCACATCATCCATTCATCGTAGATTAATTCACTGTTATTTGGTGCCTGCCGCCTCGTTTCGAGCCTAATAATGCAGAGTCCGCTTGCGATATCATCTGATGAAGGGTGCTGGAGTCTAAGCTGTGAGACACTCCGATGCTAACGGAAACTTGAATCTGCTTTTGGGAAGGATGGCCGACCTGCATTTGATCCACAGCGGCAATAATGGCTTCCGCCGCCATGAGCGCTGCCCCTCTATCCTGCAAAATAACGAGAAACTCGTCTCCCCCATAACGGAAAGTCACATGCACATAAGGAGTCAGCACCTGGAAAAGGATGTTTCCAATGTCGCGAAGCGTCTGGTCGCCAATCATATGACCGAAAGTATCGTTAATCGTTTTAAAATTATCCATGTCAATCATCAGGACGGACTCATAATGCTTTTCTCCGTCTTTAATTTGCTGGGCTACGACTTCCAAATATGTACGGTTGTAAAGTCCCGTTAGCGCGTCCACATAAGCTAGCTCTGCAAGCTGCTCATTATCCTTTTTCAAGCTCGTCAGCTTCATTTTTTGCTGTAAGGCAATCGACACCTTCATCTCGAGCAAATCAAGATCATAAGGCTTGGTTAAATAATCAAATGCGCCAAGCTGAAGGCCTTCCAGCATTGCCTTCTTCTGCACATTGGCAGACAGAAAAATGATCGGCACATCAAAATCATCTTTGTCCAGCCAGCGTTTATAAACCTCAAATCCCGACAAATCCGGCATCATAACATCCAGTAAAATCAAGTCCGGCGCAACAGCGTCAATCATTTCCACCGCCTGCCTGCCGTTCTCGGCTACATAAATATCATAATTCAGCGATGTCAAGAAAACACGGAGTATATGGATGTTGTGAGGCTCATCGTCGACAATAAAAACTCTCTTGCGCATATATGTCCCCAACCTTCTTCACTATAAAATCACTCATCCCAAACCAATCTGTCCATTATCATATGATCATCAAGCATTTGCAAAAATGCTTTTACAAGTCGCCCGTCAAACTGCTTCCCTCCGTTGATTTCCAGCTGCCTCCGAACCTCGAAGACAGGAAGGGAATGCCGGTATACTCTCGTAGAGGTCATAGCGTCGAAGGCGTCTGCCAGACTGACAATTCGCACGAGCAAAGGAATTTCATCCCCGCTGAGACCGTCCGGATAGCCACTGCCGTCAATACGCTCATGATGCCAGCGTACGACAGGCAATATTTTCTGAACATCAGGCAAATCCTTGAGCAGCTCGTATCCGATTGCAGGATGCTGTTTAATAACTGAAAATTCATCCTCCGTCAGTCGATCAGGCTTGAGCAGTATCGAGTCCGGTATGGCGATTTTTCCAATGTCATGCAGCAGTGCCGAGATTTTGAGCTGCTCCAGCTGCTCAGCATCTACCCCTACTTTGGCGCCCAGCAAAGAAGCGTAGAAGGCCACATTATAACAGTGATTAAGCGTAAAGCCATCCTTCATCCGCAAAGTGTTGACCAAATTCTCGTAGGATTGCTGCTTCAACACCTGCTTGCGAAAATATATTTTCTCGATTAACTGTTCCATTTGCATTGTAACCATCTGGCAGATATGAAGCTGCTCGTCTGTCAATTGGACCTCAGAACGGAAGCACAATAAAATCGCGCCATAGACAGAACGGTTTAGGTGAAAGGTATATAGCGATTGGAAAGTTGTCATGGACAGGAGTTTAATCGCAGGTTTGGCGCTGCTCATCTTTATACAGAGGCGCATGCCCGAGGACATGTCTGAAAATAAATCGGTGTCTATCGCCATTTGCTGCAGAAGCTTCAGATCCGTTTGATTGATTTTGAAAGAATATGGTATAAGCTCATTTCGCCCATTATCGTGCGGCAGCAACAAACAAATATGCTGGCAACCGATCAATGTCTCCAGGTATTGTCCTAACAACCCAATAGAATCCAAGATCGAATCAGAGTTAATCACACTTTTGAAAAATACTGAATTTTGCATTCATTTACCTCGGATTCTTATTCGTCATGTCTCAAATACTGGTTAAGTAAGTTTCCACACGATTTGGCGAAATCCTCTTATTTTGGATAAATTCCCAAAAAATACTTCTTGATTATTTGTGGGGAGCCGGATGAATCATAGAAATACCATAGCATATCTAGGTTTAATCGTACTAGTGCTTAAGACACCGTTTTTCAAAAAAATTTTACTGAAAGTCCACGCAACATAAGAAAAAGTCTGGCGCCCCAATTACGGGGCTCCAGACTGCCTAAACCATTGAGACATCTGTCACACATACGTCTGTTAACGCAGCTTGCGATCCAATAAAAATGGGCCAAAGGGTACAAAAGCAGCAAGGACTGCCAAAAAAGAATGAAAGAAGGATAATTGCTTGACGAAAAACGCGTTGGCTATGCCGATAAGATAGATAACAAACAGCCAGCCATGCAGCATCCCTGTAATCGCAACCGCCTCGTCAATGCCTGCGCCGTACTTTAGCGGCATGGCAATAAAGAGCAGCACTAAAAACGAAATCCCTTCCGTTATGCCGAACAGGCGCAGCCGGCCGATCGCTGTTTTCATTGTATGGGTTGACATCTGTGTTACCTCCTGGCGAAATGATCTTCAAACACCTCCTAATCATACCAGCATGGCGGGCGAAATACGCATTCATACTTTGAACAAGTTGTGAATCTACTCCCTGCGTTCCTCGCGCAAGGGCTTCGCATCAAGCGGAATCGGCTGCTTGCCGGTATCGATGAAATAAGCCTGGAAGGAGCCCGAATAGCGAAAAATCGTACCGAGCAGCGGATTGTTCACCTGAACCGAGATCCGGTATTTATCCAGCGTATCATCATACCATTCCGTCACATCGGCTTCGCCCGTCAGCAGTCTAGGAAAGCGGAATTGCAAGAAGCGCTCATAGAAGCGCTGCTGGCCAGAACGGATGCGAATGCCTCCACCCGGTACGGCAGAAATATCAAGGTCTACAGCCAGATGCTGCTTCGTCCCAAGGTAATCGACAATTTTTTCATGTTTTCGACTATAAATCATCGTAGCGTCGAATCTTCGTATTTTCTGCGGAAATTTGAAGGTTCTGATCCATGTTACCGTTTCCCGGCCGAATTGGTCTGCATAGGCATAATTCCCAATCGTAAACGGAATTTGGCTACCACCCTGCGGGAACATGATATGGCGCGAGCTGCCGATATAAAGCGGGATGGCAACCCGCTTGCTGTACCAAATTTCTTCCATGACGCCTTCTCCAATTGAAGCCATGCCATCCGTACTGCTGAAGCCAAACCGTTCTTGAATGCGCGGATGCAGCCTAGCAAAGTCTGCTCCTAACACCTGCTCATAAATGGAAGCCATCGTAACTGTCCCCTCTCTGTTATTAAGCTTTCACCTTAGGTTTACGTAAGCAGCGTGACGCATCAGGCAGTCCATTGCAGGTCCGCCATGCCGCAAAGCACAGGCCAATCATCGGGAGCGTTATCGTAGCCGGATTATAGGAAGCTTTCAGCAGCTCCGGGCTGTTTGCCAAAGCAATCGTTGGCAGCAGCAGAAGCATTGTCAGCTGCAAGCAATAAATCATTGAAAAACGATGTAACACAACCCAAATAATCGCCAGCGCCGCTTCACCGAGCCCGAGAAATACGAGAGCCTGCTCCTCCCAGCCTGAAAATAGCCCCGAGGCTTGCAGCTGCGCAAGCTCCCCCGTCTCCGGGTAGAGCAGCTTGGGCACGATGCCCTGATAAAGCCATAGTACAGCGAGCAGTGCCAGGCTTACATAATGAATAAGTGCGCGCTGAATCGTTGCCGCAGGCGGAATATGCTGCTCCAGCCATATTTTGAGCACATCAAAGCTCCATGCGGTTGCCCACCCGAATAGCGGGCGAAATAGAAGGCGATCGAAAGCTTTTCCGGCAGCGCCAAAGCGTGTTTTATAATCATAGCGGGTGAGAAAAATAACGTCCTCTCCGCGCTCGGTATACTGCCAGTAGCCTCTCCCCTTGCTGATCAGCGACAGCTTTTGCTCCGAGCTGAAGGAGAGGGTGGACAGGCGGGATTGCCTTTCTTCCTTTTCCAGCCATCCTGCACGAGTCGCCCCTGTGCCCGCTATTGCAAGTCCAAAACCGATGCGTGTTTGGTAATGAAACCTCTGAATTTCCTCTTCCGTGCGGCGGGGCAAATATTCAATGGCTGTAAAACGCATATCCCACTGTACATGCTTGCTTGGAATTTGTGTGTAATTCCAGAGCGTATCCAAATCCGTACGGATCGTTGTTTCGACATAAATCGACCTATCTCTCCGCTTATTTGATATAGGAAGCCGCCTCCTCTCTTTCTTCTATTAAAAGGATTTTCTGATTAGCGTTTGGAAGCAAGCAATGCTCCACCTGTCCAAACCAGCCATAACGCTTAACGGCAATCCAATCGTAAACAACGTTTCTCAGTAAAGCAGGAACAACCCTTAGAACATAGAATAGTGGCCAAAGCCCCTTTAATTGCCGCAGGACGCGCAGTGCTGCTTCCGATTTTGTGTAGCAGCGGCCATCCTCGATCATAATAAAGGTGTCCAAGTCGCCCGAAGGCAGCAAATAAGCTTCCAGCACATATTGCCCTGCAGGCGATTGCAGGGCAGCAAAGCGAAAGTAGACCGCCTGATCACGCGCAATAACGAATTGCGAGATTTTACTGCACAGCTGGCATTGTCCATCAACGAGCAGCAGCGCTCGTCCCGGTCGTTTTTTTCTAGGTGCCTGCATGATGCCCCTCCGTTCTTTCCTTCATTGTAGTAGGAAAAGCAGCGTTTGATCAGTGCTAACTTTTGTAGCGGGCATACGAAAAAGGGTACTACAAATTGTAGTACCCTCCCCTTGCTTATATGGTTATTCTTTATTTTCCTCCATACCAACGGTCAGCCCTTTGCGCCGCACCTTCTCCACCGCTTCCTTGCGGCTGCGGACGCCAAGCTTCTTGAGCAGTTTGTTCACTTGATTTTTCAGCGTGCTCTCCGCCTTATACAGCTTCTGCTCGATTTGCGTCTGCGTGTAGCCCTGTTCAATCAGCTCGAATACTTCCCGTTCTGCGGTGGTTAAATCCTTTAGCTGTTCCTCGCGCTTTAACCTGGCAAATTCCTTAAGCAGCGCTTCCATCGGTGCAGGATGATGATAAGCACTGCGGATCGCTTCCGGCAGCTGGCGAAAGTTGGTCTTTTCAATATAGTTGATCGCTCCTGCCGTGAACGCCTGGGTCATGATGTCCTCTTCGCTCATGGAGGTCAGCATAATGATTTTCGCGGAATGAATGCGATGCATCTCGACCGCCGTATAAATGCCGTTCTGCTGGTGATCAGCGAGCTGAATGTCGAGAAGTGCGACATCAAACGACAAGGTTCGAGCGAGACTCAACGCTTCCTCCGCAGTTGATGCCGCCCCCACGACGAACAAATCTGCTTCTTTATTTAAAAATAACGTCATCGCCTTCACCCAATCGGGATCATCCTCTACGAGCAGCACCCGAATATGGCTCATCCCATTCCCTCCTTGATTTCCATCACTTTGCGGGCAGGAACATGCAGCAGCACTTCTGTCCCTTCATTAATAACGCTGGAAAGCTCGATCGTCCAGCCGCTCTGATGTACGACATTATACACATAAGCGAGTCCCAGTCCAAAGTTGCGGCTGCGATTTTTCGTACTATAAAAAGGCTCCAGCGCTTGCTTCAGCTGCTCCTCAGTCATCCCTTTGCCTGTGTCGCTCACAAGGAGACGAACCGCTTTTTTGTGCCAGCTCAGCGTCACCTTTACTTCTCCAGCTGTTCCTTCTGGAATTGCTTCAATCGCATTTTGCACTAGATTATTCAATGCTTCCAGCAAATGAAGCGGATCACCCAGCACGGTCGGCCTGCATAACGAATGCAGCTTGAGCTGAATCGGCCTGCCTTCAAGCGGCTGCTGCTGCAAACAGCGCTCCACCAGCTCATCCAAACGGACTGGCTGCTCGCGAAGCACAATGCTTCTGGTTTGGCTGTGGATGCTCGTTACCATCGCAAGCATATGGCTGGAAGCCGTTTCAATGATTCGCAGCTGCTCCGCTGCCTCAGGCGACCCGGCAGACAGCTCGCTTTTTAAATTTTCCGTACTGATCGCAATTTTTCCAATTTCGTTCTTAATCGTATGATTAAGTATCGTCGTCCCGGAGCTGACCGCCTTGCGAGTGCTTTCCCATTGATCACGCTCGAAACGTAGCTTGACACCGAGCACGCCATAAGCAAATGTGCACAATACGGCTACCGTAAGCGAATAAAAGATGAAGAGCGAAATATAACGGAAATAATCGAAGGCAGGCGAAATGACATTCGCTACATTGATAAGGATAAGCACGGCCAGCAGTGTCGGTACCATAATAAGGGCAATTATAAAACGATTTCGCTTCCGGCGGCTATTTTCCTCACTCCATAGCGAGACCAGTAGCAAATAGCAGGAGGCTAAATAATAAGGAGCTGTCCAGGCTAGCAGTATCGGGTAATCCAGCTCCAGCCTCGGCGCAATCGGCGTTATGGACAGCATACCGACTACCGGAAGCAGCAGCAGCCCTTTAAGCAGCAGGCGCACCCTTGCATTTGCCACTTTATCGGAATAAACGATGCTGAACACCAGCACGCCATAAGGTGTAAACGTGTGATTCATCAATTGAACGAGATGAGCTAATACATTCATTTCTCCTGCGGCCAGTGTATCAGCCAGCCCGCCTATAGACGCAAATCCAAGAAAGAAAGCGGCCCAGCGATTCGATTCGCTACGCGGATTTGTCAGCAGCAGCAGCGAAGCAGCGGCAAGCAGCGCTGCAAAATAATAAAGCATATGGTATCCTTCCCCAAAAAAGCGTGTGATCGCTTTATTTTACCATAATTCAGCGATTCAAGATGTATTTTCACACCTGCGGCGATGCTTTAGCGCTGCTTGCCCTTGCCCCGCTCCCGAGTTTAACAGTAAACACCGCAATGGCGAATATGACTGCGCTTAAGCTGAAAACAATGGGCAGCGTCCATGCAGCCATTAATACGCCTGATAGCGACATTCCAACGACCATCATGCCAGTAAACATGGGCGTAATCGTTCCTCCGACCCTACCGATGAAGGCAGCATCGGTGTTTTGAAGAATAATAGTGTTAATGCCCACCTGAATAAGCGGAACACAGAAGCCGCCTAGCATGATCAGCGCAAAAGTTAGCGGGATGCTCTCCGACCAGCCGGTGCCCAGCGTAGCCAGTGCATTTGCCGACAAGCCGAATAGGAGCAGCCTGCGCGGACTTGCCTTTTTTCCGATTGACATAACCACCCCACCGCCAACTAGCATAGCTGCCCCGCTAACCACTAATAAATACTGTAAAAACGACTTATCCTGTCCTAAATTATCAATGGCAATAAACAAAGATAGCGGCTGGGTAAGCCCAGAAGCGAGGCCAATTGCCGCGAACGTAATACCCAAGGAACGCAGCGCATGCTGGCCCCAAACATAATGAAGTCCCGCCGTAAGCTCCCGTCTGAAGCTTGCTGCCTGCCGTGTGCGCTCTGGCTCCGCATCTCGCGGCAGCAGCATCAATATAGCTGCTGATCCGCAAAATAGTATAGCTGCAGCAACAATCGCCACCTCGATGCCATAATGCTGATACACAAATGTCCCGAGCAGCGGCCCAATGACCATAAAGACAGCCATAACTGTCTGATACATCCCCATCATGGCTTGCAATTGATCCTCTGGCACATGCTGCTTGAACAGCTTCATGCCAGAGGGCTGGGAAAACTGCGAAAGCACGGCCGAAACCAGCGTCGTCAGCAGCAGTCCTTTCCATGAGCCGCTAAACAATGCGACCCATACGCCAAGGACGGAAAAAGCGGACAAGAAATCACAGCTTATCATCGTCCGTTTAGGCTTCCAGCGGTCAGCAAACGTGCCGCCAATGATGGCAAATACAAAAATCGGCGCAAACTCTGCCACTGAAATAAGCGATACTGCTGAGGGATCATTGTTCGTGACCTCCGTCACATACAGCAAGATCGCAAAGTTCCTAATCCAAATACCCAATTGGAGCAAAATTCTGGACAGGATGATCGTACGAAAAAAACGATTACTAAACATTCTTGCAACTCCCCTAGTTTTTTTATTAGACAAAATCAAAATACGTTTGCCTATTATTTAGACATAATATTATTTTGTTTAGTTTTAGTCAACACTTTTGTTATACCTGGTTAACCTCTTTGCTTCAAATATGCCCGCTAAATGCAAAAAAACTGCCGCTGCGACCTGATCGGTCATAGCGGCAGTTTGCCGTATCGTAGCTATAGGTTTAACATAAAGCAATCCTAGCGTTAGTCCTTAATTATTGTCCGCGCAGCGAGACGCGGAAACGATAGTCGCGATTCGCTGGAAGCGTATATTCCGGATGAACCCGCGCTCCCCAGCTGTCGTCTCCGCCAACGCCCATTTGACGATAATTGACGCGAACGACTGTTTTATCGCTCACAGGCAGTTTATAAGGATGATCATGCCCTTCCAGCTCATCAGCTGTATAAGGCAGCACATTTAATTCGAAGCGCGGCTCGCCCTGAAGCGAAATGCCGCTTCCGTTTGCATCGGTTACTGCTGCGAAGCGCACTTCGGTTTTGTTGCCGCATTCCTGCGGACGAATGTAAGGCATAAGCTGATCCTTCACCTTGCCGCCGAAACGTCCAAGACGCGCACTTGTTTGACGGTCCCAATATGATTCATGTGGGCCATTGCCATACCAAGCGATAGAATCAAACGTTTCATTCATTGTGAAAAGCAGGCCGATTTCTGGTATTTCCGGCAAGCCTTCACCAGGCTGCAGCAGCAGCTCAGCTTCAATCAGCCCATCACCGTAAATCGTATAAGCTAGCTCGCAGCGTGTCTCAGCAGCAGCGCTTAAGCGGTATTGCGATTTTACTCTCACGCGATCTCCAAGCGCTTCCCAGCTGAAGCGGATCAATTGGCGCTCCTTTGAGGCAGCCTGCCAAGGCGCACAGCGCTCGACATGTCCATTTCCGCGGTCATTATCCGTGAATGCACGCCAGAAATTCGGGACAATCGGCGAAGAGAGCAGCTCAGAACCGCCAATTTGGTAGGACTCCAGCTCGCCGCTCGCCTGATTGAAGCGAATGTCAAAGCCTTCTCCCGTTAGCACAAGGGCTCCATTAGATACAGCTTCAACCGCTATTGCACCATACTGCGGCGATGCAATCTCTACAGCAACAGGCGAGACAGGCAGTGCAGGCGCGATAAATTGACCGAAGGCCACCTCATGTCCTTGCTCCGCCCATGACGTAGCTTCCTTAAGCACAGCTCTTACCGTAAGCGTAATTTCTTCATTCAGACCTGCTTCTGTCGGCATTTGGAACGGAATGGCCAGCTCGGCAGAGGCGCCCGCTGCGATGTCTACGGTCAGCACGCCTTTTTGCATAATAATGCCGTTGCTGTTCAGCTTCCAGTGCAGCTCGTACGCATCCAGCGATACGAACAGATTTTTATTGTCGACGCGCACCGTTCCAGCTTCCCAGTTCGGGCTATGAATTTTGATGTTTTGGTAGCAGGCCTTCACTTCATGCAGCTTAGGGGATACGGTCCGATCAGCAAAAATCAAACCATTGCCGCAGAAGTTGCCATCGTTCGGGCTATCGCCATAATCGCCGCCATAGGCCATGTACGTAATGCCATCCGGTGTTTGCGTGCGAATAGCCTGATCGATCCAATCCCAGATGAAAGCGCCTTGAAGGATCGGATATTTGTCAAACAGCTCCCAGTATTTATGCAAGCCGCCGCAGGAATTGCCCATTGCATGGCTGTATTCGCAAATAATAAACGGCTTTTGCGGATTATTTTTGGCATAGGCTTCTACGCCTGCTGGACTTGTGTACATATGGCTCTCAATATCCGAAGCCGCTTCGCTTTCGCGACAATGGAAAACTCCCTCGTAATGCACAATGCGGGACGGATCCGTCTTACGGAAATAATCGGCCATTTTCAGGAAATTATCCCCGCCAAACGATTCATTGCCAAGCGACCAAATAACGATCGATGGATGATTTTTATCACGTTCGAGCATGGAGCGGCTGCGGTCGAGCACATTTGCCGTCCATTCTGGGAAGTTGCCAGGCACGGCGTCTCCGACCTCTTTTTGCCCATATGTCCATGAGCCATGCGTTTCGAGATTGACTTCGTCAATAACATAAAGTCCATATTCATCGCACAGATCATACCATAGCGGATGGTTCGGATAATGCGAAGTACGTACAGCGTTGACATTATGCGATTTCATCAGTTTAATATCGGTCACCATATCCTCGTAGCTGAGCGCACGCCCGGTGTCGCAGGAAAACTCATGGCGATTGACGCCTTTGAAAAGAATGCGCTGACCGTTGATCTGCATCAAGCCGTCTTTAATTTCAAACGTGCGGAAACCGACTTTGCAGCTAACGGCTTCTGTCAGCTTGCCCTCTGCATCTTTAAGCGACAGCACAAGCGTATATAAATGCGGCTCCTCAGCGCTCCATTTGAGCGGCTGTGCAAGCTTTGTATTCAATGTTAAGGATGCAACCGTTTCGCCCTTCTCCTGACGAATCGCTTCTCCACTCAGCGGCTGCTGCCAAACCGGCTCGCCGGAGGCATCATACAGCATCGCTTCTACAGCCGTTTGCTGCTCGGACGCTTCCTCCTCGAAACGAATCTTCACCTCTACCGTCAGCTCGCCATCTTCATAATTCGCATCCAGCGCCGCCTTAGCGAAGAAGTCATAAATATGGACCTGAGGCGCCGTATACAAGTACACCTCACGGAAAATACCGCTCATCCGCCAAAAGTCTTGATCCTCCAGCCAGCTTGCGTCGCACCAACGGTATACTTCTACCGCCAGCTTGTTTTCACCCTCCTGCAAATAAGGCGTCAAATCAAAATCCGCCGGCGTAAATGTATCCTCGCTATAGCCTACAAGATCACCGTTTACCCAAACGTAGAAGGCAGACTCCACACCTTGGAAGCTGATAAACACAGGCTGTCCATCCCATCCCTCAGGAACGGTAAAGGTTGTCGCATAGGAACCGACCGGATTATATTTAACAGGCGCGAATGGCGGCTTAATATCCTCCTTGCCCACCCATGGGTAAGTCACATTCGTATATTGCGGGTAATCATACCCCTGAAGCTGCCAGTGGCTAGGCACTGGAATCGAAGCCCAACTGCTGCAGTCATAATCCAATTTATAAAAATCAGCGATGCGTGCTTCCGCATTTTCCGCAAAGGAAAACTTCCAATCCCCATTGAGCGAAACATAACGCTCGGAGCCTGTACGCTCGCCTTGAAGTGCTTCCTGGGTGCTTGTATAGGAAATACGGGTTGCATGTGCATCCAACCGATTAAGCTCAAAAATAGTAGGGTTGTTATTCCACTCGGGATATCCGTTAGCTGGAGCCTGATACGTAAATTTTCTCTTCGACAATGAAGGCACCTCTTTCAACTCAGAATAAGATTAGTTATAATATTCACATTATAAGAGCTAGAAAAGTAAAGATCATTAAACTATTTTCGTATTTTACTTAAAGATTTGAACATTAGCAACTAAGAGGGGCTGCTTCCCATGAATGAAATTATTTATACGACGCTGACGACGACGGATTATCAGCTACCTGTCTATGTAACCGGTGTGGGACATTGGGACCATCAGGAGGGTATTCGTCGCCCGGAAGGCTTTCCCGACTACCAGTGGACGCAGGTTGTCTCGGGCGAAGGCGAGCTTATTATCGAGCAGGAACGTTTTCTGGTGAAGCAGGGCGATGGTTTCCTCCTCCCTCCCAGACTAACCCATAGCTACCATGCGGTCAAAGAGCCTTGGGAAGCTTATTGGTTTACGTATGATGGGCCACTCGCCGAATCGCTAAACCAGCTGGCAGGCTTGACTCGCCCGGGCATCTATACGATTAACGACTCGCGCCCTGTCTTAGAGATGATGAGCGATATGCTCCGCCTTATGCGAGAGAAGCAGCCGGGCCTTGGCATGCTCGGCTCTAAACAAATTTATAGCGTGCTGCTTGGATTGCGTCAGCAGCTGGCCGAAGGCAGTCTGGCCACGCAGCAAATGAATGAGCGGCTTCATCCTGTGCTGCGCTATATCGAGTCGAATCTGCATCGTCCGATAACATTGCCCGAGCTGGCGGAGCTGCTGCATGTCACGCCGCAGCATCTATGCCTGCTTTTCAAAAAAACGTTTAAGCTGCGCCCCATGGAATATGTCAATAAAGAGCGGATTAATAAAGGCAAGGAGCTGCTCATCCGCGGCGGCGGCATGAAGCTGTATGAAATCGCCCGCCAGGTCGGCTTTGAAAATCCGACGTATTTTAATACATTGTTCAAAGCTTATGTAGGCTGTACACCTGGAGAGTTTAAGCAGATGCATGGATTCAAATAAAGTTACAGGAAGAAATGGAGCACAAACAACCGATGCTTAAAAAAATAGCTTATTATGCCGCAGCCGTCCTCATTACGATGGCGCTTGGTTATAGCTCGCGGCATTTTTCCGGCCAGCTGCCGTCATTCGTTGTCACTCATTTTGGCGATATATTATGGGCAAGCATGGTTTACTTCGGCTTTCGCATGCTGCAGGTTAAACGTCCCCTGCTCCTTTCACTCGCTTGCAGCGCGGCCTTCAGCTTCGGCATTGAATTCAGCCAGCTGTATCAGGCAGACTGGATTAGAAATCTTCGGCATACGACGCTCGGTGGTCTTGTGCTAGGACAAGGCTTCAGCGGTATTGATTTAGTCAGATACAGCATCGGCCTCCTGTTTTCCTATTCTCTGGACCGCTTGCTAGGCAAATGGAACAAATCCAGACATAAACGCAGCACTGCTTCACAAGTATAAACGGCTGTCGCCACCCTCTCGCGGCAAAGCTGCCGTTTCACGGTGAAATATAGGCTGATTATGAGGGTGAAACTTAAAAATTCTTATATTAAAAAAAACGGCATTGCCCCTAATCAGAGCAATGCAGCCGTATCCGAGTCCATATGTATGCGGGAATACGCCGCATTCGTCATTTTCAGCCAATGTGCGCTGCGCCCGGCGAGGTATTGGCTCTCGCTTCTTTTTCCAGCCATGCCCTCCAGCTCATAAGCGGCAATTCGTCTCCACAGCTGTGTGCCGTTTCCAGCTACAAATGGAAGCTTCATAAAAAATCCATTATCTTCAAGCAGCGCTTGCAGCAGCCTCTTCCGCTCAAGCAGCGGCTTGCTGCGCAAATCCACTCCGTTATAATAAAGCAAATCAAACACATAATAACGAACAGGCCATTTTAGCGCGCCTTCGCGAATACGCGTTTCCTTCGTCATTTTGTAGCGGTCAAGGAGCGGAGCAAATTCAAGCCGTCCTGTGTCCGGGTTCATATAGGAAAGCTCTCCATCCAGCACGACGTCCACAGGCCGGGTCAACGGCAGCTTGAGAAGTTCCGGATACTGGCGAGTGACCTCATAACCATGCTTCGTGAACAATCGCGCCTTCCTATTCATAAAAGAAAGCAGCAAGCGCTGCCCATCAATGAGCGGCTCAAATAGAAATTGCTCGTTATCAAAAGGCTGATCACATGCCGTCATCAGCATTGGTCGCTTAAACATGCCGTTTCCCCCTTGCTGTTCTATCATTTTAGCATGGAAAGGTCCAGCTGATCGGCGGTAAATTCAGGAGAAATTAGTGAATAATCGGATACATTCCTCCACATAATAGCAATAAGCCAGCGCTTGGAAGCCATTTTTCTTTAAAATTTAGGAAAGCTTGGTTTCTTAAAAAATGCTGCCGCTCATTACTTGAGGAGGTCACCCTTATGGCTAGAGGTTCGAATCAGCTGGTTGTACCGCAGGCGCGTGCAGCGCTTGAGCAAATGAAGTTTGAGGTTGCACAGGAGCTTGGCATTCAATTGCCACAGGATGGTTATTATGGACACATGACCACGCGTGACATGGGCTCCATCGGAGGCTACATTACGCGCCGTCTTATTCAAATTGCGGAGCAGCAGCTCTCTGGACGCTGATTGCACAAAAGAGCCGGGCCAAGCAAGCGATAAGCAAGCTTTTTACAAGCTTCCGTGCCCTTGCCCGGCTTTTCTTATTCTTATTTCAGCTTCAAAAACCTCTCCCAGCCTTCAGCAGCATTGCTGCTTGCCCACTCCACATGCGTTTGGTCGCTATACTTTCGGAAAGCGCATTCAATTAAAAAAATCAAATCCAAATATAAATCATATAGCCCACGTCGTATTTGCTCCTCAGCCGTCAGTCCTTCACGACCGTAACCCCGCAAAAACGTATCCGACAAGTTAAAATGGCTAAAATAATGCTCCATCAACGGATCGCCCCACATCGCCCGTTCAAAGTCGATAATGCCGCAAATTTGCTTATCCTTAATAAAAATATTGCCATCCCACAAATCCCAGTGCAGCAGCTTTGGTTTAGTCACCGCATTCAGATAAGGCAATCTCTCCTTTACCTCCTGTTCAATGACTGAGCGCTCTGCTGGAAGCGCAGCACCCGCATCCATTGCGTCATCAAGCACGCCTTGCAGCATCGCCCAAAATGCATCCGTCCAGCTTGCAAACGCCTCATGAAGCGGATAATAGCCAAACTTTTCCCCGCTGAATTCGTTAATATAGGCATTATATTCGCCCAACTGATGCTCAATTTGCTCGCGCTCTTCTTGGGTAAAGCTTTCCTTTACTTTGTTATAGGGCTCTCCTTCCAGCCACTGCATAATAAAATAATCAGTCGGTACCAGCGACCGCGATTGGTCAAAAGCGTACACTTCCGGAACTGGCATGCGGCGATCCTGAGACACAAGCCTCATAACCTCCACCTCGGTTTTCATCATATCCTGCTCATAGCGCATCAGCGCCCCGACCGCCGTAGGCGCTACTTTCAGAACCGACTGGAAGCCGTCCGCCAGTGTTAGCTGATACGCCGTATTAGCCCAGCCATCGGTGAGCTCGCGCGAATGCGCAAGCTCCTTGCCGAAATGATGCCGGGCAATCTGTCCCAACTGCTGCGAGTCCAGCTTTAGCTTGATTTCGTTGTCCATGAATATCCCTCGCTTATGTAGGATAATAACAAGACTGCCGTGTTAATTATCGCATCTGCATGCGTCCGTTCCATTGCATGCGAAGCATGCACTCCGGGTCCAATCAGCGCCGCCCGAATATTGCTGCCTCCTCGCAGTGCAGCTGATGCGTCCGAGCCATATTGCGGATAAATATCGACTGCATAGGAAATGCCTGAAGCCTTAGCCAGCTCAATGAGCTTCGATGTCATCACATAATCATAAGGACCCGAGGAATCTTTGGCACATATCGATACATCCCGCTCGCTTGCGGATAAATCATCGCCTAAAGCGCCCATATCAATCGCAATCAGCTCCGTCACATCCGGCGGCATATAGGCATTGCCATGTCCTACCTCTTCATAGGTGGAAAAAATCAGCTTAAGCGTGCGCTCTGGACGCTTCCCTTCGCGTCCGAACCACTCCAGCAGTCCGAATAAGGCAGCGACACTCGCTTTATCGTCCAAATGCCGCGATTTTACCCAGCCATTGTCCATGATTTTTGTACGCGGGTCCCATGAAATGATATCGCCGACCTCGATACCAAGCTGCTTTGTCTCTTCTTTGGACGCTGTATCCGCATCCAGACGAATTTCCATATTTTCCTCGCTGCGCTTCCAGTCCCTCGCCTCCGGATACACATGGACGGATGTTTTCGTCGACAGCACGGTTCCTTCATATTGGCGGCCATCACGTGTATGGACGATGCAATATTCGCCTTCCACTGTATGCATCGCGTAACCGCCAATAGGTGTAAAACGCAGCATGCCGCTCGGCTTAATCGCCCGCACCATTGCGCCCAGCGTATCCACATGAGCGGTTAAAGCAAGCGTGCCTGCTGTGGAATCTCCTGTTCCCGGAATCGTAATGATTCCGTTGCCTTTCGGCGTCAGCTCCAGCTCAAAGCCATGCTTGCGAGCTTCCTCCTCCAGCAGCTTCATAATTGCCATGCAGTAGCCGCTAGGGCTTGGCGTTTGCAGCAAGCGATTTAAAAATTCGAGTATGTATTCCCGATTCAGTTGAATTTGCAATGGGTTAGTCAATGACAATCTCCTCTTTCTATCCATTTCTATTTATAACTTACTCGACAAAGAGGTCAGCGATGGAATACAATACAGCCCGGCCGCTTATCTTCACACGATCACCAGCAAGCTTGCAGTACAAGGTGCCTCCTCTTTTGGAAACCTGTCTTGCCGTCATTTCCTGCTTGTTTAAACGCTCTGCCCAATAAGGGATAAAATTGCAGTGGGCAGAACCGCATACGGGATCTTCTTCTACCTTTAGTTTTGGGAAAAAGCAGCGGGATACAAAATCATACTGCTCACTTTTAGCAGTAACCAGTACACCTAGTCCATCTGATAGCGCTGCAAGCTTGGTGAAATCCGGGTTCAGGCTTCTAACATCAGACTCCGATTCCAGTACAAACATTAAATCGCGATCAAGATAAGTTTCTACAGGCACAATTCCCAGCGCTTCAACCATCTGCTGTGTTAGCTTATGGGGCTTGGGCAATTTGTTCGGGAAATCCATTTCGTAAAGCTCTCCGTCCCTTACTACGATTAAGTCGCCACTCAGTGTCGTGAAACGAATGCGCATTAGTGCTGTATCGTAATAATTCGTAATCACATACGCTGTTGCCAGCGTTGCATGACCGCAAAGGTCAATTTCACCGCCTGGTGTGAACCATCTTATATGGTAGCAAGCCTCTGTTACCTTAACCGCAAAAGCTGTCTCAGATAAATTGTTCTCGATAGCAATCTTCTGCATCAGCTCATCCGGCAGCCATGCAGCCATAATACAAACACCAGCTGGATTTCCTTCAAAAAGGTTATCAGCAAACGCATCAATGACATAATATTTCATAATCATCTACCTTCCTAAGTTTATGCTCCTAATACGAGCATTGTAACAAGAACTATAGTATGACGCACAATTATCTATGTTATTATACACTTAACTATCACCATATCAGGTCAGGGGATTTACAATTAATGAAGAAGCGAATACGGATTTTCCTTATATGGCTTGGCATTGCTATCTCCACTGGGGTGCTCACGGGAGCTGCTTCTGCGCTGCTGCTGGCGCTTTTGAATGAAGCAACGAATCAGCGTCTGGCACATCCTTGGCTGCTCTGGCTGCTTCCACTAGGCGGGGCATTGGTCAGCTATTTATATATGAAGTATGGCAGAAATACAGGCAAAGGGAACAATCTTGTGCTAGAGCAACTGCATGAGGAAGATGGCGGAGTGCCGCTGCGTATGGCGCCGCTTGTCCTATTCGGTACGATGATCACCCATTTATTCGGCGGTTCGGCTGGACGTGAAGGGACAGCGGTGCAAATGGGCGGCAGCATGACGAGCTATGTCGGACGCCTATGTCGACTTGGTGGATTAGAGCGAAAAATGCTGCTCATCTGCGGCATTAGCGGCGGGTTCGGCTCTGTCTTCGGTACCCCGCTTGCTGGAGCCCTATTCAGCCTAGAGCTGCTCGCAATAGGTCTCGTACCCTACTGGCTGCTGCTGCCCGCTTTGGCAGCAGGCTTTACTGGACATGCCGTCGCCCAGGGACTAGGTACGCATCATAGTCATTATGCGATCAGCAGCCTGCCAGGCTTCAATATGCAGCTGCTGCTCGCGATTTTACTAGCTTCGGTTTTGTTCGGCCTGACAGCGCGGCTGTTTGCCGTGCTTACCCATAAGCTCAAAGCAATATTCAGCCATTATATATCGAATCCGGCTATCAAAAGCTTCGTCGGCGGTCTGCTCATCATATTGCTCGTCTACGTTTTGGGTACTCGTGATTATGTCGGCTTGGGACTGCCACTTATGGAAGAGGCTTTTCACGAGTCACTATCGCCTTTCGCTTTTTTACTAAAAATCCTGTTCACCGCCGTTACGCTTGGCGCCGGATTTCAAGGGGGCGAAGTCACGCCGCTGTTCGTCATCGGTTCCGCGCTCGGCAGCGCCCTTGGCGGCCTGCTGTCTGTATCCGTGCCGCTGCTTGCAGGCATCGGCTTCGTTGCTGTATTCGGCAGTGCCGCCAATACCCCGCTCGCCGCTGCGATAATGGGCATGGAACTTTTTGGCATCGAAGCCTTTCCTTATTTGCTGCTGGGCTGCATCATCAGCTATTTGTTCTCGGGGCATACGGGCATATACTGGTCTCGTCGTACGCACAAGCTTAAGCTTCGTTTCAAACGCCAAAAGCAGGAGAAGACGCTCCAAGAAACAAAGTGAGGTCAGCCCATTTTTTTCAATACTCAATTGAACGTTTCAGCAATTTCATGCACGTTACCAAACGGATCAACGAAAGCAGCATATTTCCCTTGAGTAGGTTTGTCATGCAAAAATGGAATACCCTTTTCCTTCATTTCCTTATAAGTTTGCTCAACAGATACGACCTCAAATACTAAAACGGTTCTAGCTTCGTTTGAATAATCTCCAATTTCTTTGGTCTTTTCACACTTAAAAGCTATAAGCTGACAGCCATCAAGGGCAAATACAAGCTTATTTTCTTGCTCTAACAGTGTTTGCAAACCTAGCAATTCAGAATAAAACCATTTCGCCTTTGTCATGTCATTGATGAAAATCATTATATGTCCTAGTTTCATTTATAACAGCTCATCAGCGATCATTTTCGCCTTTTCCGCAAGCTCCCTCATATCATCGGCCGGAACAAGCTCGGCTAAATCGTAGGACAGCGGATTACCGGAAAACTTGTTCAATTCATCCCTAATCAGGTTTATTTCTTCTTCGGAGGCATCAATAGAAAGTTTGCACGGCTGCCTAGCCTCATCCAAATCATGCAAATCGACATAGCCTGATTTAAGACTCTCCAGCACAATGGCTGAAAGATCGATTAGAGCGCCGCAGGCAATATCAAGTTCTACCCGAAACATGCCGCTAGCACTTCTCCTATCAAATCCAAGATTTCCGCCGTTTTTCAAGTCTCCCTCAGAAAGCAGTATATCGAAACCCAAGTCCTTTAAAATCTGATTGAGCGACACTTCCGTTAAGTCCAATTGTTCCAAATAGTCTATTAATGCCAGCGAATCATCGGATCCACCAATTAAATCTCCCCACCATTTGCTTATGTACATGTTCATCTCCACTTTCTTTTAGGCATGCTAATTTTCCAAATAAGCTACTTGTTGAGGACTAATAAGTTATTTAATTTAGTAATCGTTTCCTTAGAAACTTTTTTACTGTATAGGTCTTCATTTTGCTTCCAATGTAGTAATATCTTTTTCATAGAGATGACGAACTCAGGATAAGCAAGATTGTAATGAACTCCAATGCCAACTGTAGCTAGTAGGCATTGGGTGTATTTAGGGAGCTCGCCCACAATTGTAAAGAACATATCGTTATACTCAAAATAAGAAGCACGCTCTTTAGCATGATCATAGCTCAAAGGATAGGTAGAAATTCGGGCAGTCTTACCTTTAAAGGCAGCATACTTGTTTGCCTCTCCCCATACTCCCTCCCAGCTGAAGTTGGTCAGGCGAGAGGCTAGAAAATCGTTATAATCGGGTTCAGCGTGCTGCTCAATATCGGTGAATGCTATGCGCATTGAACCTCGGTTACGATAAAAGGCGCAATCGATAATGATAATGCCGCCGTATAAGCCACTGGGATATTGAAAAGTAAGGCAGCTGCCATTGTGATAAGCACTTTCAAATTGCATAGGTGGCTTGACCCTCTTTTTTGCTATACTTTTGGGCACGCTAATTTTGGCGATAAATTTTTGTAAATACTTTTTTCGCTGGTTAATAAATTGCACATTTGCTCCAAGCTGTTCACAGACAGTTAAGTCACTCCCACTCTCAATGATCTGAGCCACTTGCTCAAACAGCGAATCCTCTAAACATTTCGTTTCCCAAAGGCAATAGGACAACGCAAATAATACATTGTTTCTATCATCTGTATTATTTAAGCTATCAGTAAATTTATCTTGTAACTCGCTGACAATCTGAGTAACTTCAGAACCCCGATTGTACTGCTCATAGAAATATTCCTTGATCTCACACGAGGTGTCATTACCAAAAACCTCAGCACTCCATGTTCCCATACGGTCATCACCTCTAGAAAGTTAGATCGACTAATGTCATTTCAATGCAACAAAGGATACTGTTGTACCTTGATATTTCCAATTAATCTAGTTCAGCTCGTGAAAATAGGTCTTTAATTAATGAGTCATCTTCACATGCTTCCTTAAAGGCGATGGCAAAGCTAAGTATTGCATCTCTATTGTCTGTATAAGCAGCGAACATATCGGCTTCAGGGTCAAATCGTACGATGTCAACTAAATGAGGCATTTTTTCTTCAAGAAACACGGCTGCTAATGAACCCCAATCATAGCCATTACCCTCAAATCCTTCTTCGGCTCGTGTTTGAAAAATTTCATTCTTATATTGGCCAACGCTTAAAATCATGGATATGCTTCCATTGTTATGCGCAACTAGTCCAAATGGGTTAATTTTTTCATTAACTTCTAACAAAGCCTCATCGAGTTCAACTTTAACTATTGGGATGGTTTCACTTCCTGCTCTACTAGCGGCGTTTCGGCTCATTTCTAAAAACCTCCTGCCATGTGCATCTTCAGGGTCTAGCGCTACAGCTTGTTCAAAAGCAAATATCGCTTCCTTATATTGTTTAAGGTAATAATAAGCATAGCCTAATCGGTAATGCCAAAGAGGGTCGTGCTCGCCTTGCTTTTGCACTGATAAAAAATATTTAATCGCTTCCTTATAATTATCTTGATTATTCAATGCTCTTGCCAAATGGCAAACTAAGTCATAGTCTCTGTCTACTTCGGGTATTTCCATAATTTTGTTAATGATTTTCTCATACTGGTCCTCGTTATGCCAAAGAGTAAGCTGTTTCAATAGGTCCTTATCCATCTTTGTATTCTCTCCTCTAATTTTAATGTAAGCTTACTAGGATTTTAAGCAAATCATTTTAATTTGGGTAAGGTTTTCTAAGTTGATTTCAATTTGTAATTCGGAATGCTCATTAATAGCGATTAGGATGTTATCTTTTATTTCTAAGCTTTTTATAGGGTTTGTATTCTCAAAAAACATTCCCCACACTAAGCGGTCTTCAGCATCCGTACAAGCAATAAATCCTTCATTGCCCATTTGACCATCACCGCCATAGATTTTCCCGCCCTGATAATCCATACTGACCCATTCATCAACGATCGTCCAATAATCATCATTATACTTTGCTATGCTTTCAATGGTTGTGTCACATAAGGGAGAGCAAAAAAATTTACTTTCTTTTGAACTGGGGTTATATGTACTGTAGCAATTTAAAATGGTAACCGTGCCATTTGGAAAGACGATGCAATTCATGCCGGGCAGTTCATGCTTTTCAAGATTCCAATGTTCCTGAGCAAAAGTATTCATAATAAATCCCCATTTATATACTATTTTGATAGTACATCATTCTATACTTCGCATTACAAGCTCTGAGTCGCTGAAAGTGACGTTCAACTTTTAATTCCACAGGAATGACCGTGACTTTGTTTCAGGTTTAATTGCTCATCTCGTGTGCTCACGACCTGAGACCATCACCGTTTTCCCGCTGTCACTCCGGCTTATAGAACGTGCCCCGCTCAAGACGCGGATTAATCCTCAGCGTTATTCAATACTCCCAATTTTTGAAAGATAATAGTCTTCCCAATTATCTCTTGTGTTCTGTGATTGAGGATTAGCAGGAATTATAATTTTTTCCGTTGGCAAGTAAAAATAGTTCTTTTGGGTATGCTTTTGCAATCCTGAAATTTTCTTTAAGTCCCTTTGAAATGCTCGATAAAAAGATTGTATCTGTTTGTTAGGATTCTTTGATATCATACGCATTTGTATAAGTTCTCGACTTTTATAGCATTCTCTGCCGCCTCTAACTTCAATAGAATAGGAGCTTGGTGTGTCGTAAAAGTATCCGAATTCTTTGATTTGTGTTATATCTTGAATGGGATGGCAGGAAAAGAAAAAAGAGTTATATGCAGTATCATTAAAATAACTGGAAAACAAATCGATTTTTTCCCTTTCAAAAGATGAATATTGACGTTCACCCTGGGCGTTAACAAATATTTCGGCATATAGTTTAACTCCATGACTCAGCATGGCACTGTGGCTCTCAGTAAGAAAATCCATAACAGGCATTGAAATGTTAAAATAGCTAGCTATACCATTTTCCTCCTTCTCCTCAACAGACTACCAATCACGTTCACGAATGGCTTCTTCTGTATCTATTTCGATACCAAAAAAGGCTAAAATATCTTCAACAGTTTGTGCAATTGATTCTCTCGCAACGGTTTCAATTTCGCTGTCATTTTCGTCAAATTCTTCTGCAAGATCATTGATTGCATGGATGGCGATATCAAGCTGTGATTGAATTTCTTCGATATCTTGATTTCCTTGTTCCAAAAATTCAACAACTTTAATTAGTTCAGCTTTGACTTTATCCACAAGAAAATCAGGGTAATATCCATCAATATACATATCTTTTAAATATTCAAATGGCGCACTACTATTATCTTGCACTTCTAGCACCGATGGTTTAATTTTGTCTGACTTTCGGTCGACTTTACTACGGCTCCAATCTAATAATGTCAAAGTAGAGCTATCTCCTGGATCTAGCTTATCTGTCATTTCAAATTCTCTTAATGCTTCCTCATATCTCTCAAGATAATAGTAGGAGTAGCCCACGCGAAAATGCCAAAGAGGGTCATCCTCACCTTGTTTTGCAATAGTCAAAAGCTGTTGAAGTGCTTCATCGTAACGTTCCAGATTATTCATAGCTCTTGCCAATAAACTGACCGTATTATAATCTCTATCTGATTGGGGAATTTCCATAATGCTACCTACTATTTTTTCATGTTCATCTTCTTGATGCCAAATATTAAGTTGTGCGAACGGGTCTTTTTCCATCATTCTGCCTCTTTTCGTTATCAAACTGATAAGATAAATCAAACTCTTTTTGAACTTTCTCCTGATCCCCCTATCAAGTAAAGCCAGAGTCCTATTCTTCCAATTATAACCTATGACAATCGCAGGTGATAGGTTCACTATTGAATTAATCTGCCCTTCGTATGGAGTGTTCACAAGTATGTATGCAAGCCACTTAACCAATCTGTGGGGCCATATTACCCTCATTCTTCAGTACCAAGAGCAGCTTGCTGAATGGGAACACAACATAGATGCTCTGGCTGAAGAAACTGAAGAGTATACCTGAATTCAGTCGATTTCTGGTATTAATCATCCTAAAAAGCTAGTCGCCTTAACTCAACAGCCAATGAACATTATGGCTTTAGCTTCGCAATAACAACGTAATAAGCAGATCTGGCTGTGTTCGATGGATTCCATGCAGTGAAGAACCATGTGCTTTCTCCCGAGGAATAGTTATTGAGCAAATAACCTTGCTGTGTGCCAGTTAAAAACCAAGAACCACTAATAATGTTGTAGCTGTTGCCATTTACCGTATAGTTTCTAGAGCTAAATGCAGGAATTGTCACTGGTGCAAAGGTAAACCGCGCAAAACCATCGCCAAGTTGTGTAACTCGAACGGCTTTTTTAATGCTTACAACGATACTTTTACGGCTTATGATCTTCTTCCCCGACTGTACGACTATCTTTTTGTTTTTCAAAGGTACTCTTCTCATAATCTATCATCTCCTTATTCAACATATGTTAGATTATGAGATTCGAGATGATATGGAGTGGACGAAAGCATGATGTCAACTTGCTGAATTTTCAATTGACCAAAGAAGAAAGCCTTCATACCGGGACGCCATGATGCCTGAACGTCGAAAAAACCGAAATCCTTCATTCAAGGATTCCGGCTTTTCGTTAGACACTTATCACG
Organism: Paenibacillus sp. J31R34; assembly: GCF_059383715.1. Lineage (NCBI taxonomy): Bacteria > Bacillati > Bacillota > Bacilli > Caryophanales > Paenibacillaceae > Paenibacillus > Paenibacillus sp. J31R34. The sequence continues at coordinate 811,986 of NZ_JBXENU010000001.1, read as the reverse complement.
CTCACGTTCGCAGGCGCCGTGTCGAGTTGCATCGGGCCCATGCTTACGCCCCTGCTCCAAAGCGCTTGCGATAGCCGCATTTCCGGCATAGCTCCTCGACCGCTTCCCTGCGGGAGAAACCCTCGACCAGCTTAATCGCCCGATCATCCTCAATAATGTCCGAGAACGATTTATCATTAATGTTGCCAAGATCAATGACGCCTTCGCCGTCGAGGCAGCATGGAACGACCGTTCCATCGACCAAAATACCTGCCTGATTGCGCAGTCCGTAGCAGAAGCCTTTGCCGTCATCCTCTTCCGCCTTCAAATCTGGCCATTCAAACTCATGATCCTGATTCAAGTAAATGCGATCAGCAATTTTCAGCCCTTTACCGGGAGCAACCCGCTCCTCAATGAAGTAATCCAGTCCAAATTGCTGTTCAATAATCGACAAAACGTCACGATTGCGCTGGCGCTCCGCATTCGTCGCATTATCGGTATGCAAATTCCAAAGGCGCAGCGAAATGATCATATTTGTCCGCTCAACCGCCTCACGTGCAAAATCCAATACGCTTCGAATATAACCTTCTTTATTTGTGGAGCCAACGTGTCCGTCAAAGCTATGCAAGGAAAAATTCATTTGGCGCAGCGCCGGCTTTGTCAAGATTTTCTCTTTCACTTTATGAAGCAGCGTCCCATTTGACGTCAAATTGACTTTAAAGCCGTGCTTTTGGCTGAGATCCAGCAGCTCGTCAATTTTCGGATGCAGCAGCGGCTCGCCTTTTAGATGAAAATAAATATAGTCCGTAAACGGTTTAATCTGCTCCAGCCGCTTTTCGAAGTCCTCGACCTGGATAAAGCCTTTTGCCCGCTGTGTCTGGGGACAGAAGGTGCACGCCAAATTGCAGATGCTCGTAATCTCCATATAAAATTTCTTAAACCTCTTCATTACTCGTTGCTCCATTCTGCTCGGTAGTCCTTCCTGCTATTATAGCATGCTCCCCGCTTGCGCGACCATTATGCTATAAAAGCCTCTAGTTTCAATGAAAGGACCGCCAGAAAGCGCCTTCTGTCGCAATAATGGAGCGTATTTGGGCATAAGGAATGCGGAACGTCGGGAACCCGGCCGCAAACGGCGCAATATCATACGGGTTAAAATATAAATGCAGCGCATCCTCCGTCACATAAAAAGGCTGATCCGCTTTTATTCCCGTATAGGTATCTGGAAATACGTAGCTATACTGAGGATCCGTCTTAATTTGCTCGCCAACGATATCACTAAGCACCTTTACATAATTGCTGCCCGGCCGGAACAGATCCCTCAGCTCGTACATCGACCCGTCGATGACATTGATGTGGCTGTAAATCATCGTCGGCATGCCATGTGCAGCCCCGAACGGGAAATTGTAGCCATTTAACTGAAGGACTAGAAGGTTTTTGTGGAACCAGGTAACGTCAAAATCGCCGTCATACGAGTACTCCAGCTGCACATTCGCTGGGACCCTCTTGACCTGCGACAGCTCCTCCAGCTTACGGTTCACCTGCTGCTGTGCCGCCTGGTTCACCATGCCTTCAACGCTTGGATAATATACCAAATAATCAACGTTCGGCTTATATTTATGCTCCTTGACACGCAGCGGAACCCGAAGCGGAATGACCGTATTGCTTTGCCAAATGAGGCGCCCGCTGCGCGTATAATAGGACTCCCGGTTATCAACAATTGCCTGTACAACGCCGTCCATAATCGTTAATACGCCTCTGCCAGACAGCCGCGGATACCCCTCGGCGGGCTGTCCCTTCGTATTTATAAAGTAGGTCTGTTTCCCATCGGTAACGGAAGCCAGCCCATACTTATAATCCGCCACATCCGTGAAAAAATAGTCCGTCAGCAGTTTGCCGTCATGATCTGCAATTGCATAAAGTGAGCCCAGATACGGCTGATCTGCGTTTCTCGCCTTGCCCAGCGCCAGCCGCTGCTCGCCCAGCTGGCGAATATCATTATAGGCCGGCTGCACGACATAGCCGCCCCGCTTCTCAATAACGCCATACAACGCGCCAAAATCCTCCGCTGTATTTACAATTGCCCGGCCATCCTGAAACGGCATGGCCGACGTAAACGCCGGATAAATGACCGATTGGCCGCGCTCATTGATGTACCCGTATTTGCCATTTTGCTCCGGCTGATAGGAAAGCAGTCCCTCTCCGAGCTGGCCTACATCATAAAACGGGTATTCGGCAAGCTTGCGTCCGTTTCGATCAATTAGCGCAAAGGCCTGCTCATGCAGCTTCACGACGGCTTTTCCTTTCGCAAAATCACCGGCGCTTTCGAACTGTGCCGGTATAACCTCCGCCCCTTTACGATCCAAATACCCATATTTGGAGCTGCTGTCTGCTTCATTCATGACATAGAACATCGCCCGTTCATCTGCAAACGCAGAAATGTATGAATAAGCCTTGGGGGTAAGTACATTCCCTCGCTCATCGATGATTTTAAAGCCTGCGCTATCTATGATGACCGCCCGGCCTTCCGAGAACGGGCCGATAAAATCATAAATCGGCTGAATCCGGTAAGCGCCTGACCTTTCAATTAGGCCGCTATTGTTGCCTGACTGCACGACAGCGAGCCCATTTGGCTGAAAAGCATCAGCACTGCTGTATTGCGGCGCAATGACGAAGCTGCCTTTTGCGTCGATGTAACCCCATTTTGTGCCGCTCGTCGTCTTTACTGCTGCCGGAAGCAGTACTGCTCGGCGAGCATGATCCATTTCCCCTGTTTCAAATGCAGCTTCTACATATTGCGTTCCATCAAGAGCCCAATCCGTGTCATTACCGGCCCAATCCCTCCCTTGCTGCAAGGCTTGCGGATAGTCGAGCCCCACTGGCGAAGTTGTTTCCATCATATTAGCTGCAGTTCCAGCGTGATCAAAACCGTCCATATCGGCCGTCATTCCTGTTGCTGGCCGCGCTGCCTCTGTATCAGCGTCCCTTCTACTGCTAGCCAATATGGCATGCTTTAATTGCTTCAGCACCTCAAGCGATGGGTAAGGCTCAGGGAAGCTAAGCGCCTTGTGGACAGAGGCAAGCGCCGCCTGCAGCTGGCACGCTTTAAACTGCGCATCTGCAACATGAAACCAATAGAAGCCATAATCCGGATGCTCGGCTACCATACGTTCGTAATAATGGACGACTTTGCAGAAGTAATAAGGATACACATCTGGCGCCGGAACAAGCATTCCTTTCGACCAGCGCATGACGTGGACATCATACGCTTCCCCCGTGTCATGTGCCCATAATGCCAGCTCGGCCTGCCCATCCCTTCCAGTTGGTCCCGGCATATCCTCCACATCCACATAGCTGAAATTGATGCCATCCGGCAGCACAGGGCAAAGCTTGAAATTGCTGTAGGCATACACCGACAGCGTGGACCAAATGGCTCCAACCTGCCAGCCAATGATTAAATTACAGCATAGACAGCTGGTTACAGGAGCGGCAGTCATCACCGTTACGCCGTACCCATTTCCTTTCACACAAGCGCCTATCACCCAGCCAAGCTGACAATGCTGCAAAATCATTACAAAATATTCGTTATTCAAACGATACACCGCTGCTACCTCGGGGCAACCGTCCCCATTAAAATCCGCCACTACAACTGCATAATGTGGAGACGGGCACGAAATTTCAGCCAGCTCCGCTCCAACTGGCAAATGAGCGGCAGCCAATCGCACCCACTGCATGTCATCCGCGTTCATTTCATCACACCCCACCCGTATACGACTGGAATTTATCCTTAACAAACTAAACATATGCGAAAAAATAGGGAATATGATCGGGGGTTTAACAATCTCAGCCATATAAGGTGACATATTATTTATTATGTAAACAAAATAAGCCGGGACATTCCCCTATCAGGAGCATCCGGCTTTGCTTTTTTCTAACTAACCATTCGTTCGATTTAAAGTAATCAAATAATTGTATTTGCTTGCATGTTTCAACTCGTCTAAAATAATCCCAAAAACCGTGTCTTTGTATATACCCACGGGCAAGCCGAACCAAATGCTGCGATATTTTTCGACTGCAGCAAGCTCTCCTAATAATGCTTCCTCTAATCCGGCCAGATAGGAGCCCACCGGCTGATAGGCTTCATTGCTGATACCGGTAATTTCCTGACCGGTAAGCTGCCTGTAAATCCCGCGAAACATGTGGTTGTGGCTGCGCTCATCATTGCGAATAGACATAATTATCCCTGCCTGCTCGGCATTCGGCGCAAGCCTAATCAGCTCATCATAAAACAACTCGTCATTTCGTTCCCCTTGTACAGCTTCTTTAATTAATGTTAGCGCATGCTGTGGGGTTGTTGCCCATACTGGCAAAAACACCGAGCTTCTCCATTGATGGTTAACCCAATTCATCTATTAGCCTCCACAAATAAAGATCATGATTTAGATCAGCATATGTGTGAGCAGCCCATTTGTTTACAATTGCTCAATTGACAGCTTAGTTCCCTTTAATCGGCGTACCTGTCCCTTCTTCTTGCTTGTCCGTATAAAGCGACATCATTGACTGTACCTCTTGAAGCAGCTTCTGGCGCAGCTCTAACGGCTCAAGAGCCTCGACCGTTGAACCGAATTTAAGCAAAATTTCGCAGGCGGATTCCAGTGTATTGAAAAGCACATCCGCCTGTATTTCATCCTGATAAACAGTGCCTACTGCCGTAACCGTTACATACCACTGCTTACGAAATCGGGGCAGGTCAGCTTCCTTCATGCGGATTTTCGCCGGATAACGCGGCAGCTCAGACTTGAACTGCGCAATGGATTGCTGCCAGTAAGAGGCTAAATCGAACCGTTCCGGCCGATCGAAGCTCTCCCCTTGCATAGCCGCCTCATGCAGCCGGGAAATGCGATACGTTCGCATTCCACCTTCCGTGTCAGCAACGAGGTACCACGCATTATTTTTCGCCACAAGCCCGAGTGGTTGAACTAGCCTTTCAGCCAGCTCCGCTCCGCGAGTATATGCAATGAGCAGCTTCCGCTCCAGCCATATCGCTTCTTGAATCAGCGGGAGAAGCGGCACCTGCTCGCTTGCTTCCCGCCAGCCCGCACCGTCGATATGAATGCGCTGCCGCACCTTTTCCGCTTCCTCCCGATACATCGACGGAAATGCGGCGATCAGCTTCTGAAAAGCAGCGTCAAAGTTATCGCTGATCCCCAATTCCAAGGCAATGCCCGTAGGCTGGGACAGAAGCAGCGACTGGATTTCTTCCTTTTTCATCCCGGTCAAATTCGTCCTGTAGCCTTCGGCAAGCATCCAGCCGCCATTCGTCCCGCGCTCGGCCACGATCGGAATGCCCGCAGTGCCGAGCGCCTCCATGTCGCGATGGATTGTCCTTCCCGATACTTCAAGCTGGTTCGCCAGCTCCTGTGACGTCATTCTGCCGCGATTTTGCAGCAGCAGCAATATGGCAATTAATCGATCTGCGCGCAGTTGATATCCCTCCTGTCTTTAAGTCGATTTTCCGTCGCTCGCTTCCGGAATCGGAATCGTTTCTAGGGTAGCTGCATAGTTCCCCCAATGTGGGCGGGTGCCATCTTCATCGTCAAACACGTATTCCTCCGAGAGCCCCCAAGTGCTTAGCGCTTTCCCTGTTTTGAGATGTACTTCTGGATCAGATGCGAGCGCGGCAACCGCTCTACCAATATAGGCAGGTGTCTCAGACATCAGAAAATGCGGCTCCTGCGCAGCGGCATCCCGCCAATTCGCCTTCGTCACGCCAAAATGCTCCAGCATCGCCTCCGAACGCAGAAAACCCGGCGTTAAAGCCAAAGCAGTTACGCCATAAGGGCGTAAGTCCTCTGCCATCGCTTTAGCCAAATGGATAACCGACGTTTTGGCCAAGCTATAGTACAAATTGCCCCGATACTGGTTGTCTACTCCGTCGGTAATTTCAATGATGAGCCCTTGTTTTCTAGCTGTCATAAGCGGCGCACCATAATAACTGGTAATCATATGAGAAAAAACAGCACGCTGCTGCATAAGCAGGCCATCCTCCAGCGAATGCTCCCAAAACCGCTTGCCCCACTCGGTTAATGGATCACCGCCCCATACATCATTCACCAGCAGGTCTAACTGCCCGTTCTGCTCGGCTTTCACCCGCTCAAACAATGCCTTAACCTCCGACTCCACCGTATGGTCTACACGCACAGCAATGCCAATTCCCCCAGCTGCCGCAACCATCTCCGCCGTTTCGTCAATAGTCTCCTGCCTGTTCATATTCGACAAGCTGCCTCGCACACTGCGCCCTGTGCAATAGACGGTAGCCCCTGCCTTCCCCAAACCAATTGCAATCCCTCTGCCCGCTCCTCTTGTCGCTCCCGCCACAACAGCAACTTTTCCGGCTAATGGTTTCATTACAAGCCACGCTCCCTTTTATTTGCTTCTTCTAGTCTCACCCATTATAACGTTCACTAGATGACAACTACTGTCATATATCTCAAACGATTATGGGGACCAGCTTAGAAATCAAAGGGCAAAATAAAATCGCTAATGGTGCATGCGCGCCTCTTTCCCCGCATTCCCATTAACGATTGTCATACGCTGTTATTTTACAGACGGCAAACGCCCTTCGCGCAGGTCGGTCCCGTCGGACATTCACAGTGGGTCCGAAGCTCATCAAGCTTCAGGATAATAATTTCACCGCGGACGACCTTGATTACTTCTTCATCCTTGAGTGCGGCAAGCATGCGATTGACACTTTCACGCGTTGCTCCAATCAGCTCGGCAAGCTCGTTATTGGTCAGGCGAATATCGATGTGCAACCCTTCTGGACGCAGCACCCCGTACATATTGCTAAGCCGAATCAGCGTCGAAGCGAGCGCACCCAATTTGCCGAACTGCGTCAAATCCCGAAGCTTTGACTGGCTAATTTGCTGCATCATGCCTAACCACTTGGCAAAGCTGACCGCCATACTCCCATTTGTATTAAGCAGCAGTTCCAATTCGTCAGAGGCGATAAGACCAGCCACAACGTCCTCCGTTGCTTCAGCACTCATGCCATGCAGCAGTTGTCCTTCGCCGCCATATTCACCGAGAAAATCGCCATGACTGGCAAAAGACAGCGTTAGGCTTTTGCCATCCGCCATCATCCGGGTCAGTTTTATTCTTCCTGAAACAATTAAATAATGGTAGCTCGCTGCATCGCCTTCCCAAAATAAATGATTGCCCGCCTCATAACGGTGCATGCTCATCCGCTCGGTTATACGTTCCAAATCAGCTGGGGTGAAGAAGGCCGCAATGCCTTCTCCTTGTGCAATAGCAGGTCGAGCGAAGCTGCCTCGTTCGTTAGAGCTATTTGCGCTCATCTGGCTCATCCCCCTCCCGTTTTGTACATCATACCAATATATGACGTATTTGTGCATACAAATGAGGAAGGAAATTGTTAAAAGCATGTTTTTTCGCAAAAAAGCTGCATCGTAGCCCTCATAGGTTCATACAGAACTATGATTTGCTAGATGCAGCTTGCTTTTATTTAATTGTACCCCTACTCAGCGTCATCTCGCCGAGGGCTTCAGCCCGGTGCTTTCCCCGTCATTTTTGTGATGAACAAGACGTTGATACCATTTGCGCAACAGTGGCAGCACGTAGTAGTCAAGACCATATTTGCCAGCATTCGCTCCACCGACGATGATAATGACACCCAGCAGCACCATCCATGGGTTAACCGAGATCGTTCCTGCGAAGAGGAACATAAAGTTCATGAGAAGCCCGAAAAATACAGCTGTTGTTGTAAGTGCACCAACGATGAGACCCAAACCTACCAGAAATTCACCAAGCGGGATTAAAAAATTGAACAGCTTTGCATTAGGCAGTGCGAAATGCTCGATAAATGCGGTATACGTTGGATAGACGGCGAGGCCTGTCGCCCGGTCAGCTACTGGATTTTCAACTGCATTTTTCAAAAATCCTGCCGTATCGAAGCCCCCGCCTGTCAGCTTGCCCCAGCCCGATTCCAGCCAGTGGTACCCGACATATAGTCTAAGCAGTAACAGCGCACCTGCCGCAATTCGATTTTCTCTCAGCCATTTGTATAACATGACCACTCACTCCTTAAGTGTTTATGTGTTGTTTGTTTCTGTCTTTATCATAAGGGATGGCCGAACATTAATATGTGATTTTTTTCACAATATACAAAAAGATTAGCTGTTTTCGTCTATTTGTGTCGTTTATTTGAACGCATGCACTGGGCTGAACAGTCACTGCGCCACCTTTGATCCAAGTGTCAGGATGTTGCTGAGTATGTAAGTGGCGCAGAGCAACTGGCTGGAACAATGAGGCAGACCGCTAGCCTGGTGTCGGCTTAAACGGACTCTCTCCATCTCTCAAGCTTTTCCCAGCGATACGTTGATAGCTAGTTTTCAAATAGGGCAAAATGAAATAATCCAGCCCGAACTTGCCCGCATTAGCTCCTCCAATTAGAATAATGCCGCCGAGCAACACCATCCAAGGATTGATGGATATAGCGCCTGCAAATAAATACATGAAATTCATGAGCAATCCGAACAATACGGCCGTCGTGGTAAATGCGCCTACAATTAGGCCCAGGCCCACAAGAAATTCACCAATGGGAATAATCAGATTAAATAGGCCTGCGTTGGGCAAGGCGAAATTCTCCAAAAATCCCGTGTATATCGGATAAACAAGCTGGCCTGTCGCATTATCCATGATCGGTTTTTCGACAGCATTCGCTATAAAGCCCGCCGAGCTAAAACCTTCTCCAGTCAGCTTGCTCCAGCCCGCCAAAAGCCACTTTGTCCCAATATACAAGCGAAGAAATACAAAAATACCCGCCGCAATCCGGCTCTCCTTCATCCATGTTAATACCATCACCTTTAACCTCCTTTCGTCTAATTTCGTCGAACAATTTCATTATATAGGAAAATATGAACATTGTATGTATTTTTATTAAAAATTAAAAAAATTGAATTTTATTGATCTTTATTACAATTTGAGGGAATTTCATTTAGTTACCGTAATTATAATTATGTAAACTTAATGCTATGAAAAACAGCTAGCTATAAGCGGATCATTTTCAACCGACATCCACACCATAAAAAAAACGCTGCATCAAAGATGCAACGCTTCCCTTCTTGTACTATACCCTTCGGCTAAGCTTTTCTGCTGCCAATCTTCATTTTACCCGCAATATTATTCATCGCATTTTGCAGCTGTTTGTTGTCTATATGCGTATAAATTTGCGTCGTCGCTATACTCGCGTGGCCCATAAGCTCCTGCAGCGTACGAATATCCGTACCGCTGCGAATTTGCAGCGTCGCAAAGGAGTGCCTTAGCTTATGACTGGAAATCTTTTTGCCCTCAAGCTCCGGGAGCCTCTCCTTCATCAGTCCAATTGTTTCATCCGCAACGGTCTGAATCATGCGAATAGACAGCCGCCTGCCGAATTGCGAGACGAACATCGCCTGTTCCTTCAATTGCCCCGGCGCTTTTCGCGCCTCTATCGCCCGGCGAAGCACCTCCTGTAGTGGCGCCGGCAGCGGGACAACTCGCCACTTCCGCCCTTTTCCGAGAATATGAAGCGAGCCGTCGGAATGAAAATGCTGCATGTTCAGTCGATGAACCTCGCCTACCCGCAGCCCCGCATAACACATGAGCAGCATGATCGCGAGATTACGCTCATAATATTTCCCACCAATCGCAGCAACAAGCTGCTCCAGCTCGTCCTCCTCCAAATAGACAGGGATGCGCCCCTTCTCTTGCTTTGACTTGGCAATAAGCGCAGCTGGATTAACGCTGAGAGCCTCTAGCTCGATTAGTGCCTTATAAAAGGAACGCAAGGAGGAGAGCTTGCGATTGCGTGCTTCATCCCCTGCCCCTTTTTCACGACAAGCCGACATAAATCGCACCATATCCAATTTTCCAACCTGATCGAGCGCCTTCGGATGTACCATATGTAAAAAATGCTGGGTGTCACTTAAATAGGCCCGCTGCGTCGCTGCCGTCATCCCTTTGTTTTTCATCCAGATGGAGAACAGCTCCAACTCCTGCGTGTACGTATCGATAATTTCATGCTGCCACATGCTGCTTGCTACCTCCAGCTCCTCAAATTCAAACTTTTAAAGCTTAAATTTGATATATTCCTTATCATAGCTGATAAATATAATGCCCGTAAAGGGAAACTGCGTGAAATATGTATTTCACGCAGTTTTTTTAGATGTAAAACAGGCTCAAAATGCCGCTTTTTCCGGCACTAACGCGTAATTTTAGCCCCATATTCGGTAATTTCCATATCGATACTTACGGTAATCGGGATTTCAGGAAATATCTCTTCCCAGCGGTCTTTTATTTTCTCCCATTTCTGCGGATGCTGAATACTAAACTGCTTTCCGAAGCCGAGCACATCTGTTCCATATTGCTTCTGAATCTTTTTGAGCGCCTTATCCGTCAGCCTCCGCACCTCTTTCTTGCTGCCTTCCTCTGCCTCCTTTTTGAAGGCGGGATCTACGGGCTCATTATTGTTCAGCCATTCTTCAATCAGCCTTCCCTTTGACTTTATGCTAACATGAAAGGAAATTTGATCTCCTGCTACTTTGGCGTCAATGTTGCTTTTCATGCTTTTGACCTCATAGACAATCGGTTGCTTGTTGTCCTCATGATAGCTTTTGACTAGCCCGCCCTCTCCTTTTCCTGTCAGCCATACACAGCCGATCGTTTCTTCCTCGTTCAAAAGCCCTTGCAGCTTCTGCGTTTTGCCTTTAATAACGGCTCCTCCGGAAAACTTGACCTCTCCCTCTGCGGCAATGACATTTTGCAGCAAATAGCTTTGCTCGCCATATATTTTCCCCTCCAGCTTCGATAATGACATCGGCTCCAAAATATTCAAGGAGCGGTAGCGATTGTCCACAAGTCCTGTAAGCCGAAAGGATGGAATAACCGTGTTGTCTTTCGCAACCATTGTGCCGCGCGCACTCCCTTTGCTAATCAGAACGAGACAGCTTGGCCGAATATCATTGTCTCGCAGAAAAAAATCGAGCAGCTCATTCATGCTGTATTTTCGCGAAAGCTTCTCATTAATGACAATGACCTTCAAATGATGGCCAATGACTGGGCGCTCCATTCGCGTCGAAAACTCGCGAATGAGCTGAAACATGGAATCCCCGGTTTCGGAAATATTGTAATAAGGCTTTTGCGCAGTTGGAGCCTGTCCCCCGCTATGCTGGCTTTCAGACTGTACATTAATAATTTGCAGCGTATACGTAAGCAGTTTACGTTTAAGATAGTCGCTTCCCTTGCTGCGCAATTCGTTCTCTAGCTCTGTCTCACTCGCTGGGTCCAGGCCCATGCCGACATAAATGCTTTGATCCTCGATCTCATCCTTGCTCCAGCAGCCCGTCTGCAAGGGCAGAACGATCACACACAAAGCAATAAGGAGCGAGCGTTTGACTTTATGTCTAATTGGCACGCTTGCTCGACCTCCATTTCGTCACAATCAATAAAACAATCGGAATGACCCCAAACAAATACAGCGCCACTTTTCCAATCCAGTCTCCCAGTGTAAAGACGTCATCTAATTTTTTCGGAACAGCAACGAAAATATACACGAATGGTAGCAGCCCATAAAGACAGGTTTTCATTTTGCGCTTGTATAGCTGGGAAATGCCCAAAGCTGAAAAATAAAAGGCGATAGTGAAGCTGGAGAAAATTTGCATGATCCAAATAATCAACAGCAGAAACTCGAATCTTTCAAAAATCAAGCCCGACAATTCGAAGCTTCTCGCCATATCAAGTGTAGGCCAGTTTTTCGTTAAAGTGCCATCAACGGACAATGCGCCAATGACCATAAAAACGGTCACAATATAAATAACAAGCGGAACAGCTATACCTGCGGTCACCGCTTTAATGTTTTTTTTAGGATTTTTCATATAGGCCGTCAACAGGATAATGACCTCAAAACCTGTAAAGGCGAGCGAGGTCGTCTGAACCCCTTTAAGAACAGGCCAAATGCCCTGCCCCAATACAGGACGCAAATTATCCAGATCAAATATTTTAAACCCCATCAACATCACCAGTAAATAGATGAAAATCGTCAGTGGTAAAATAAGCTCAAACAGGCGGGCAATGGCTCCAAGTCCACCTAGCATTAAATACAGTCCCACCCACAAAAATACGGAAGTGATCGCCCATTGCGGTGTCCCCTCTAATAATATAAAACTGGAAACCTCGGCTAAAGAGCGGACTTGAAAAGCGGCAGTTGCCGCAAAATATAAAATCATGATCGGACCTAGCAAATGCCCTAACCACGAGCCCGCAATTTTGCGACTGTACTCATAGAAGGTCTGACCGGGATAAGCTTGCGATAAGAGCGCCATAATGCCCCCCGCCACAATGGCTACAAGCCCACCCAATATGACCGATATCCAAGCGTCTGGCGTGCCCACCTTTTCCGCGGCTACCCGGGGGAGCGATAGGATGCCGGAACCTAGCATGAAGTTAGAAATGATAACCGCGACCTGGATGGTCGTGAGTTTTTCCTGGGGAAGGCCGCCTTTCGCCTGTTGGTTCCCGCTCATTGGCTCACCTTTTTCTAGTAGAATCCTGCGGATACAGCATCTCTGGCCTCCGTTTCATCATCCGAAGCGGTGCGCGCATAAGAAAATCCTTCCACTCCCCTAATCGATAGGGAGCAGCTGGGCTGGCATAAGGAACACCAAAGCTTTGCAGCCTCGAAATATGCGCACCCAGCAGCAGAGCATATAAGATAACGCCGTACATGCCGAAGGCAGCCGCACAAAACATCGCCGGAAAACGCAGCATTCGCAAAGTTATGCCGGCACTATATTGCGGTATCGAAAACGAGCAGATCGCGGTTAATGCCACGACGATGACGAGAATCGGGCTGACAATGCCTGCCTGAACAGCAGCTTCCCCAATAATGAGACCGCCAACGATCCCCATCGCTGGACCAATTGGCTTCGGCAGACGGAGGCCCGCTTCCCGCAAAATTTCAATGGCAATTTCCATAATCAATGCTTCTACCAGAGAAGAGAAAGGTACGCCTACTCTTGTAGCAATGATGGAAATGACCAATTTTGTTGGAATTAAGCCCGGGTGAAAGGAAATGAAGGAAATATAAGTAGCTGGAACGAACAAAGCCATGATTGCGGCGAAAAAACGCATAATCCTTAGCAGCGTGCCAGCCAGCCAACGCTCATAATAATCCTCAGGCGACTGCAGCAGCATGCTGAAGGTAACAGGTGCGATTAGAGCAAATGGCGTACCGTCAAGCAAAATGGCTACTTTACCCTCCATTAGAGCCGCTGTCACTCTATCTGGCCTTTCCGTATTTTGAATTTGCGGAAAGGGGCTTAAATAATTATCTTCAATTAGCTGCTCGATATAGCCCGACTCCAGCACGTTGTCGATGCGGATTTTTGCTACCCTCCGGCGCACCTCCTCCACTAGATCAGGATTCGCGATCCCTTTCATATAGGCGATATACAGATCCTTCTTCGCCCGCTCTCCAACCTGGAGCTTTAGCAAGCACAAGTCCCTGTTTTCCCCCTGTTTACGCAGCAAAGCGATATTGTCGGAAATATTTTCATTGAATCCGGCCCTTGGCCCGCGAACCAAGGCTTCCGAAATAGGCTCTTCAATGCTGCGGCTTTTGCCCGCCAGCGCGTGGATTAAGGTGAGTTCTTTAATCCCATCAACCATTAAGGCCGTAAATCCTGTAAGCACTTTGGAAAGCATCTCTTCCTGCGTTTCCACTTCAATAATTTCGCTTGTAGATAACAGCGTATTTTGAATGAGCTCCTTCGAAATCAGGCGATGGTCAAACGAACAGGACATTAATGGTTTTAACACATGCAAATCAATTTGCTCCCTGTCCGTCAGTCCATCACAATAAAGAATTGCCGCTTTGACAGCTGTCTGCCCTAGTTCAAATTGACGTATGTTGACATCCCCATATTCCCTTATCTGCTCTCTTAAGGCTTCTAAACGGCTTTCAATGCTGTTTTCCCTATTCATGACTCAATTCCTTTCCGACTCCGCCCATGTGAATATGGCGGATAGTATGACCGGAACGATTAGCACGGCAAGCGCTTGAAGAAAGACGGGGTATTCTGGTATATAGGCTAGAAAGGCCTTCATTTTGCACCGCCATCCCTTCGATTTGCGCTTGATTGAATAAAGTGTATGTTTTCCTGATTTCCCTGTTTTTAACCACTTAGTGTGAAAAACAAGGTGAAACGGCTGTCGCCTTCCTATGGCGGCGCAGCGCGTTTCATTCCGAGAAATATAGAGAAGGTATCCCGCAATGCTATACTTTCCTATATTTCAAGGTGAAACGGCTGTCGCCGTTACATGCTTATAATTAAAAAAAGGTACCCACAGTCCGATCACTTTGTTCAAAGTGTCCAGACTATAGGTACCCGTTAAATAAGGCGTGCTTTATTTAATTCTTGCTTGCTAATCTATTTTCCTGAAGCGCGCTGCTTAGAGCGGACAAGGCCGAAATAAGTAACCATTCCAAGCATGCTGGCGGTGAAAATAATAACGCCCATCGGCACAGCTGTTTCCTCTCCGGCAATACCGACGAGTGGCGCGGCTACAGCGCCAAGCATAAAAGGCAGCAAGCCAAGCAAGGCCGATGCACTGCCGGCAATATGAGCCTGATTTTCCATAGCCAGCGAAAACGAAGCAGTAGCTGTAATACCGATCGAGCATACAAAGAAAAATAAAGGAACGACGAGCGACCACAGCGGCCCCTCCACAAGCACCGCAATCAGCAATGAAACGCTCGATGCCCCGGAGAGCAGCAGCCCGAGCAACAGGAACTGCTGCTCCGACCATTTGTGGCTGAGCCGCCCGACGATCTGCGAGCCCAAAATAAGGCTGAGGCCGTTGGTACCGAACAAAAAGGCAAATACTTGCGGCGAGGTACCGTAGATATGCTGATAAATAAACGGTGTGCCTGAGACATATGCGAAAATGCCGCCGATCATCAGTCCTTGCGTCAACGCATAACCTGTAAACTCGCGATCCTTGAGCAGCTGCCCGAAATTGCGCAGCAGCTCTCCGAAATTACTGGAAATTCGTTTTTCACGCGGGAGCGTTTCCTCCAGCTGCCACGTTGCAATGAGCGCTAGTGTAAGGCCTATCGCCCCAAGTATGATGAACACACCGATCCAAGTGGTGAAGGAAATAATTCCGCTTCCGGCAACAGGTGCCAGCAAAGGCATAACGTTGTTCACAAGCATGATAAGTGCAAAATATTTGGTGAGCTCATGTCCACTATATAGATCACGGACAATGGCTCTTGAAATAACGATGCCCGATGAAGCAGCAAAGCCTTGTATAAAACGGGCGATGATAAACAAAGTAATATTCGGTGCCAACGCACAGGCCAGCGAAGCAATCAAATATACGACCAAGGACAGCAGCAGCGGCTTGCGCCTGCCATGAACGTCACTCATCGGTCCCATGACCAGCTGTCCGAGACCAAGGCCGATTAAACAGGCAGTCAAGCTCAATTGCACGAGTGAAGCCTTCGTACCAAAATCCTCGGCTATTTGCGGAAATGACGGCAAATACATATCAATCGTCAGTGGACCCAGCGCTGAGAAAGAACCTAGCAGCAAAGCAAGCCTGAGCCTTTTATGATTCTTATTTATTTTCATTTGAAGCTAATTTCCTCTCTGGTGTCCTATGAAAATAAGCATATTATGAACTTATACAATTATAGAGCCAGCAGCTTAACACCTTTCGGCATAATCGCGCGAATCCGCTCTTTAACAGCCGGCTGGCGCATTTCCTCACCAAAAATGACAACCGTACCTTGGTCGCTGCTTGTACGAATCAAACGCCCCATGCCCTGTCTTAAGCGCAGCAGCATATAAGGCATATCCACTTCTTCGAAAGGCAGCTTGGCATCCGCACGCCTTGCAGCAAACACTGGATCGTTCGGAGGGAATGGCAAAGACCATACAATGACCTGAGATAAAGACGGCCCCGGTATGTCCAGCCCCTCCCAAAGCGTTACCGCACATAGTATGCTGGACTCATCGGCTTGAAATGTCGCAATCAAATGGCTGATTTCCGACGTTCCTTCATAAAGAAACCGTCTTTGCTGCGCAAGCGGCTCATCATTCATGGCCTGCTTGAAGCGAGCGAGCTCTTCACGAGAAGGGAACAAAATAAGCGTGCCGCCCTCCGCTTCCCCAAGCAGCTTCACCGTTGCCTGCATCTGGTTCGCGAATTCATCCAGCGCCTCAGAATCGGATGCAAGCACCCGCATTTTATTCTCATAATCATATGGCGAGGCAACCGAGAACGACTCGGCCTGCTTAATGCCCAGGCTGTCCATCGTATATTCGAAGGAGCCGTCAACCGACAGCGTAGCCGATGAAAACACAATCGGCATTTTGCGAGAGAACACCTGCTCCTCCAGCACTTCTTTCACCATCTTAGGCATAATAACAAGTGAAATGCCCGACTTGTCCTCCATCACCCAGCTAATCGGCTTTTCGGGTTTGCGGAACAGCGAGAGAGCATATTGGATCATCTCCAGATGCTCCTCGACGATTTTGAGCTGATATTCATCAAGCGTGAACAAACCGCTTTCGAATACAAGCTCCTCCTCAATAAGATCAAGCAGTTGATGCAGTCGGTTGACTTCCTGTATAAGCGTATTGTCCCATAGCAGTTCACGACGATCTGATGCTGTTACAGCGCGGCTGCTTTGCTGGATACGGTCAAATAGCTGCTCGCTTTGCACAATTGCATCCTCGATAGCCAGCGCCAGCGATTCGCGGATTTCCCCTTCCAGCAAACGCGTAATAATGCCCTCAAATACCGCATGGTTGAGCTTATATGTTAATGCCTGCTGCGCCGCTGTTTCCAGTAAATGCCCTTCGTCGAATACGACTGAGCTATGCTCCGGCAGCAAGGGCAGTTGTCCCTCGCGTTTGCGAGCTTCATAAGTCCATACATGCTCCATATAAAAATCATGCGAGCAAATAATTAAATCCGTCGATTTACGATAATGATCACGCGACAGCGTCTGTCCGCAGCGATGTCTGCGGCTGCATACCATACAGTCCTGAAAGACGTCCCAGCCGACATGGTCCCATACTTCATCGCTGAGCTCCGGGTAATCCCGGCGATTGCCGTAAGGGTGAAAGCTTTGCATCGTTTCCGGTTTATGAACAAAATCCGGCAAGCTGCGGTAAATGTCGTCAAAATGCTCAGCACCCTCTAATTGAGCGTCGCCGCGTGCATCATCAAGCTTGTTCAAGCAGACATACTGGTCAGGCGATCTTCCCAATCTGCTGTCGATTGTCAGCCCCAAATGACGGGAAAGCTTGGCAATATCGCCTTCCGGCTTTACCAGCTGCTCGATGAGCGATTCATCAGCACAGGCAATAATAGCTGGCCTCTGAGTATAACGTGCATAGCTAATGGCATAAAGCAAATAAACAAAGGTTTTGCCAGTGCCGACGCCCGCTTCGGCGAAAATCGTCTGCTTGTCCGCATAAGCCCGTTCCAGCTGAAACGCCATATAAATTTGCTCATCGCGCAGCTCAAGCCCAGCTTCGGGAAGCTTCTCGTAAAAAACATCCGCGATCCAGTCGCTTGCCTGCTGCATGTAAGGCTGTGACGGGTCAAAATCAAACGGATAATAATGTTGTGTCATACTTTGCAGCGCCTCCAAATAGACGCCCGAACGGCTGCGCTAAAATCACGCAGCCGTTCGGGCGGTTTTTTTTCAAATTGAAATTAAAAGTCGGATTTCGGTTTTCTAGGCTGCGGCTTTGGCTTGTTCTGCACGGCTGGCAAATGCTTCATGCTTCTTAGCATCGGTCCTTTGCATAACGGGCAGGTTTGCTCTGCCGAGGCGAATTCATCTCTTACCCACGCTTTGCATTCGGGGTTTTTACATTTCAAAATTTTGGTAGGTAATAATTTCGGTTTCGTAATGTCTTCGCTCGTAGCCAATATATTTTACATCCCTTTCATTTACACGTTCAGGCAATCTGACATAATATATCACTTCATGGACGCTTAAGTCAAGACTCTCAACCCCGCCAGCCTCCCTGATCTAACCAGAAAATGTTACAGTCTACCTTTGTATTTTCCAGTATTGGAAATCGTTACTTTCACGTCGATTTGGCCCAGCGTATTTTGGTTTAATAGAAGCTGTTTGCTGTTATTCAGCTGATGCCAAAGCTTGGCGTCACTCCGATAAAGCTCGCCAAATAAATTTAGCAGATCCGTTTGAGTCGCAAGACCCTTCTCATAGGTAGCCATTATTTCATCGCGAATGGCTTTTGCCGCAAGCGCCTCCATTTCTTTTACTGTTGCCTCTTTAATCATTTCCTCCACAAAGGCTTTCGCCTTCAGTTCAACCTTAAACTGCAATTGCTTGTTGTTGCTAACATGCTGTATTCGGTAATGCGGTTTTACAATAATGAGATTAGCAGTCGGAGCTTCTCTATTTCCGATTAGAAGAACGGAGCGTTTATTTTCTTTTTGCACCCATCTTCTTCCAAGCAATTCTGTTTCTGAAAACCAGCTTATTTTCTCATTTTGCCGCATAAAAAAAGCCCCCGTAATTTTAAACATCGGCATTTTCCGGGCATCCTCCCTCCATACCTCCTTCGTTATGCCAATCGTAGGAATCATAACCGTATTGCCCGGCTCATTAAATTCAGCAATTAATTTGAAGCCATATTGGGGATCAAGGTTGGAGCGCTGTGCATGGGTATCTTCGGGGGTATCCAAAATGGAATCCAATGCCGGCAGATTAAAAATAGACTTTTGTTTGAATATGTCTACCATCGGCGTCTTCGTTGAATAGAGCAAAATATTATATCGAACCTCGCGATAGCGATTGATGGCCTCGTAGCTCTGCCGAACAATCGCTTGCGATTTTAGAAGCTCCTCATCCACCACAACAGCTTTGACATGCCCCCAGAACATTCTGATCTGCGAGGTTTCGGACAGCGAGGACAATGATTCTGTCACCGTCTTTCCTGTGCCACGGCCGATCCATACCGGTATGTTTTTTCCTATTTCGTTTTTATCGGATTTTGCCACATTTAAGAAGTTCAGCACCTGAGCGTAAGTAATAAAATGTCCATCCTTATAATCCAGTCCGATAGCAGTAACATAAGCCATGTTTTGTATCGGCTTTGAATCAAAGCAGCCTGGACTTAGCAGAAGCAAACCAGCGATAAGGCCCCATTTTATCCATACTCTCATGCTAATCTTCTCCTTGCTTGTCCGAATCAACCGTATGCAATGTTTCTGGCCTTTGTTTCTGCTTTATCCAGGGCAGCCGAAGCGTAGCCGCAAGAAGCTCCTTCATAATAGGAGGAGAATACGGCGACAAATAAGGGACACCGAAGGAGCTGAGCCGTCCCATATATCCAATCAGCACGACAATCCCTAAAATAAATCCGAACATTCCCAGTAATGAAGCCGCTATAAACAGCAGAAAACGGATAACGCTCACCGTCGTACTTAACGACTGATTAACGAGTGTTGCTCCAGCTACTGCCGTAATCGCGCCTACTACGACGACGCTTGGGGAAACAAAGCCTGCCCGAATAGCAGAGTCTCCAATAATTAATCCGCCAATGACCGTTAAGCTTTGACCGATGGAGCTTGGCAGACGAACACCGGCCTCTCTGAATATTTCCAGCAGCAGGAGCAAAATTAAAAATTCCAATGCGCCTGAAAATGGCAGTCCAACTCGGGTAGCAGCCATCGTTGCCATCAGCCTATACGGTATTTGATCTTGATGAAACGCAGAAAGCGCAATCCACAGCCCCGGCAGCAAAATGGAAATAAAAAAGCTGAAAATGCGCAGCAAGCGCGCAAAGGAAACGTATTGAAAATTAAAATACAAGTCTTCTGGAGATTTCAGCATGAGCAAGAAGGTGCTTGGCCCAATTAAGACCATTGGATTGCCATCCACGATAACGATAAATCTACCTGCCAGCAGGCTGCTTACGGCATAATCCGGACGGCCCGTAAAGTCGAGCAAAGGAAACAAGCTATATTTTTCTTCCACAAGCATCTCTTCTAATTGGTTAATGCTGTACAGCCCATCCACATCAATGCTATTTAAACGATTCCTCACCTCGTGCAGCACATTTGGCGAAATAATGTCGTCGATGTACAATAAACCAACCTTCGTTCTCGTTCTTCTGCCAAGCGTTACCGTCTCGTAGCATAAAGATTGGCTGCGAATCCGTTTGCGAATGAGAGCCACATTAATGCTAACATCCTCTACAAACCCATCTCTAGGCCCTTTAATCGATACTTCTGTAGTCGATTCCTCCGGTGTACGATGAGGGTGATGGCCGAGCGTCATTCGAAATAATGTATTTGACTCATTAAATAGGAGCAGCAAATCACCTTGAAAAATCCACTCGCAAAGCTGCTGTGGCAGCGCGTCCGTAGTTACTGGAATGAGCGGTAGCGTCCCATATAATTTTCCCGACTGCAAATGAGCAAACCCATTTTTACGGTATACCTGCTCCAGATCCGGAAGAATATATTTTCCAATTTGAGAGGTATCGCATAATCCTTCGCTATAAATAAGGATGACCTCTGAACGCACATCTTCATCAAATTGAAATCGCTGGATTAGCACATCTGCAGAATGCGGAAATAAGGCGGAAATCGACTGCAGGCTCCACGGCTTGGCAGGCTCAAGCTTTGTTTTGTTCATGCGGGGCTCCCCTTCCTCTGCCGCTTCAGCAAAGCGATTGCAATGAATATGGCCGAAAGAACCAAAACCGCGGACAGCGTAACGGGGAAATAATAGTGATAGAGCCATAGATAAGAGGAGTAACCATTGATGGGTATGAATCCCAAGAGAATATAGCCGAGTGTCAACAGGAGAATGAGTCGCCGCGCCGCCTTCTTGTTTGGTAAGGGGATCAGTTCTCCCAATAAAAACATCGCAAAGCTTGTACGAATAACGGCTCCGGACAGCCATTGAAATTCTGATAAAAAATCAACATGCTCAATATTACCGAATTTTACAAGCCTCCACTGCTCAAAGGGGGATTCCATCTGCTTCGCCGCTTCTACATGTCCAAACTCCACAATGCCCCCGATGATAGGCCCGAGCGTAATATAAATTAAGAGAACGGCCAAAATGAGAAGCTGCCATGCTTTAACCCGGGATTTGATTCGATGCTGAACAGCTAGAAGCATAATCATTTCTACAAATCCACCACCAACATAAATCATGCCATGAACGGCGGGCTGCCAGCCATTTTCAAGGACAGGCTGCAAAAGACGATAATCCTTCTCTGGCGTATTGGCTATCGCCACAAAGTAACCCAGCAAAATGACTATGGGAAGCATAATACCTGCAGCGATCGCAATCATGCGAATGCCAGACATTGCAAAATAACAGCATACGAGACACAGGGTGATAATTAAAGCCGATCTTGGCGTACTGGGCATATAATTGGTTGTGGTCCATCTGACCGTATCAATTAATGTAAATCCCCCGATGAAAAGCAATTGTAGACAAATCGGAATGATCATCAGCCAAGCTATGAACGGATTCGTCTTGGATGCCAGCCAAGGGTGCAATTTCTGTTGACCGGATTTCTTCATAAATAGAACAAGCAATATGCACCAAGGAAGAAATAATACACCTGTCAATAAGACGGAAATCCATGCATCTCTGCCCGAAGCTTCCAAAATTAAAGGATTCACAATGACATGATTCGTTAAGCCGACCGTCATCATGAGAATCATGCAAATTTGTAGAAAGCTTACTTGATGCAGCCCCTTAACCATCTCGAATTCCACCCCAAGCGTTTATTTTAAATGATAATAGCACTTATAGGTTTCCTTATTGATCCAATTTTATACGCATCATGGTTTAGCAAGCATGCTGATCCCATCCTCCAATTGCCCTGAGAGCGAAAGCACATCATAATAAATCCACTTTTGCGGATCTATCGTTTGCACCTTGCCTTGACGGACAGCCGACAATTCCCTCCAGATAGGATTGTGCTGCAATTGCTTATAGGTTAGGGCAGCCTCCGCCCCATATACGATGATAAACAACCGATCGGCTTCATATTGCCAGAGCTGCTCGATCGCTACCTTCCTGCCGTATTGGTTAGGATGTTTAGCAAGCTCGCTTTGAACAAGCGGGGGTGGCTGCAAACCAAAGGAACGATACATGACCTCGCCCGCATTACGATCTCCAAGTACAAATAGCTCCTCTCCTTCTATGACGAGAAGGCCAACCGTTTCATTCACATTTAAATAGGGCTTGATCCGCCGGTGAGCCTCCGCTCGCTTCATTTCGTAGCCGTCGATCCAGCGCTGTGCCTGTTTGCTCATCCCAAGCAAATCACCGATCTTCTGTAAATGCCCCGTTGCTTGCAGCCCCATCCATGGAATATTTACAATCGGAGCTATACGCTCAAGCCTTTGTTGTATTTCAATGTCTAGCGTGTCACTACTTAGGATAAGATCAGGCTTTAGTGCAGTCATTTTGTCGTAATAGAATGTTGACTTATCTCCAATGCTAGAAATGGCTTCTCCTGAACGCCTAGCATAATAGCCCAAATGATACGCAGGTGCGCCAACCGGCTTTATGCCAAGCGCCAGAAGCGCACAAGCATAATCGATGGACAAAATGTTATACTGGCGCGTGTTGACATATACTCGCGGAGGTACACCTGTTACCTGCTTAAAGCGACGGTTAAAATAATAGCTGTCGCGGAATCCAACCTGCTCTGCAATGTCAGAAAGCGGCTGCCTAGAAATAAGCAGCAATTCCTTGGCCTTGCGTATTCGCAGCTCTGTTACATATTCATGAGGCGTTGAGCCTGTTATTTTTTTGAATAAAACGATGTATTGCTTTGTGCCAAGGCCAGCCTGCTCTGCTAACTGCTGCGTACTGATCTCCTCGTTATAATGGTCTTTTAAAAAAGAAACGGTCCGTTCTACGGCCTGCATGGAAGTGGTCGTTTCTGAGACGGCCGTATTTTGCTCAAGGATCGCATACATAAGCTTCTGGAAACGAAAATAATAGCTGAGCCGATCTTTCTCACTTTTAGAATTTTTCATGGCGATCAGCTTGCGTATTCCCACCAGCATACGATCGAAAGGCTTGATTATCATTTCGCCATGAGCGAAAGGAAGAGGAAGGCTGCTGTTGAGCTGAGAGCAAACGATGTCAAAGGTCATGCACATATAGTGCAGCTCCTTCTCCTCTCCTCCATCAGCGGCGATGTCAAGCTTTGCACCAGGCGCTATTCCATAACAACTGCCAAGGGTGGCTGCATAACAGCTGTCGTCTATAAGAAAGCTGGCTGAGCCGCTTGATACAATAATCAGCCTGTAGCTCAGACTGACACTAGGGAAGATCGCGCTGTCCTTACTGTGTTCAAGGGATACAACATCAACCAGTCTAAAAAAGTACGAATGAAAAGGAGTCGCTTGGTAGCCCCTATTTGGAGTACTTCTATTCGTTGAATTCACGGATGCCTCCTGCATTTATTGAGAATTATTATCATCATTCTAATAGACAAAGAAGAAGCTAGTCAACCATTAGGCTAACTAGCTTCTTCTTTGTTATTTGTTATTTGCTTGGAATGATCGCCTTCATGACATCCTCCAGCTTTTTCTCATAGGCAAGTGGACCGTTTGTGATCCATACATCACCGCGCACTTCATAGACATGGCCTTGCTGGACGGCAGGAATGCTCTTCCACAATCTGCTTTCTTTAAGCTCTTCAGCCTGTCCCTCTCTTCCTTCATCTACAGCTAGGAAAATATAGTCGGCATCGAGCTGTGGAATAATTTCCATGGAAATCGTCTGGATATCCATGTCTTCTCCCCAAGCCAGCTTGCGCACAATTGGAGCAGGCTCCAGCCCAAAATCACCATACAATGCTGTCCCCACCTGACCTCCAGGTCCTCCATACAATCTTAGCTCCTTACTGGCATGGATGCGAACCATAGCTGCTGTTGTCCCTTTAGCAGCAGTCTGCAATTGCTCTTTAGCCAGCTTCGTTTCCGCTTCACGCTTTTTAATTACAGCTTTCGCTTGATCTGTCTTTCCGAGCAGATCAGCTACAATAAGAAGATTTTTTTTCCAGTTTTCCGGATATTGAATTTCACTGCCTGTAAATACATAGGTCGGCGCAATTTGTGATAATTTTTCATAGGCGCCTTCCTCTGCCCAACCCTGGAAGCCAAGAATAATGAGATCCGGCTGTGCAGCCATTACAGCTTCAAAGTTAATCGTACTCGTGTCGAGCTTCGGAACATCCTTCAAATATTCCTCCAGATAGGTCTGATAATAAGCTCCGCTCGAGTATTGCATGATCGGCTTAACGCCAAGCGTACTCATTTCGTCTTCAACGAATAATCCAATAATGCGCTGTGGCTGCGCAGGGACTTCAATTTTACCGAGCACATGCTCAAAGGTGCGCATATTCGTGGATTGATTTTCAGGAGATTTTTCTGTCGATGCTTGCTCGATCTGTACCGCACTCGCCTCTTCCTTCACTACTCCGCCTCCGCATGCTGCAAGCACCATGACAAGCACCAATATACCACTCAATAAGGACAAGCCTTTTTTACCAAAAGCCATAACTTTTCCGCTCCCTCTACTGATATTTATTCTCATTTGCATGCCTTGCTTATCATAAATAGTAGAACTTAATTATTCAATGGACTTTTTAGTAATACACGTGATTTTTGGCGCAACACCCCAAATGTACATTTATACAGCAGTTCCTTCCTTAGATTATGGGCTGTAAAGATCGATTTGTAGGCCTCAAAAAAATAAAAAGAACGCTGCCTTTAAGGCAACGCTCGCTGAATCCCATTTTTTAAAATCATGCAAAATTTTCGCAAATCAATTAAGGTGTGTCTCTTGTTAAAATCTCAGTCTCACCCGTATTGAAGCCAACGATCACTTGGCTAGCCATAGAGATGAACAAGCCATTTTCCACCACGCCGGGAATTGCATTCAGCTGATCATGCAGCTCAGCAGGAGAAGCAATCGTACCGAAGCGGCAATCGGCAATATAGTTGCCGTTATCCGTTACAAAAATGCCGTCAGCCGATGCCCTCAGCTCAGCAGTGCAGCCAAGCTCCCTCAGCTTTTGCAGCGTCAAATTAGAGGCGAAGGGCACCACTTCCACCGGAAGGGGAAAATGTCCAAGCTGGCTAACTTTTTTGGACTCGTCCACGATTACAATAAATGCTCTGCTATGCGCAGCAAGAATTTTTTCCCGCAAAAGCGCACCGCCGCCGCCCTTTATCAAATGAAGCTCACCGTCTACTTCATCCGCACCGTCAATCGTTAAATCTATCGCCGTAATTTCAGCGAGCGGAACTAACGGAATGCCGTACTCAGCCGCTAAATCCTCAGACTGCTTGGAGCTGGCAACGGCTTTAATGTCCAGTCCTTCGAGCTTCATTCTTTGCGCCAGCTTTAAAATCGCCCAATATGCCGTCGTTCCTGTTCCTAGCCCAATAAGCATGCCATCCTGCACAAGCTGGACGGCTTTCTCTGCTGCCAATTGCTTGACGTTCAAACGTTTCCCTCCGCTCTCTGCCTACTGTATTAAAGTTACAAGCCCAATATGTGATAGCCTGCATCGACATGCAGCACTTCGCCAGTTATGCCGCGTGACAGATGACTAAGAAGGAATAGCGTCGCATCGCCCACTTCTTCCTGATCAATGTTTCGGCGCAGCGGCGCCCGCTCCTCAATCGTTTGCATGATTTCGTTAAAGCCGGAAACGCCTTTTGCGGATAATGTTTTGATCGGCCCTGCAGAAACGGCATTGACCCGAATATTATATTTGCCAAGATCCTCGGCCAAATATCGTACGCTTGCTTCAAGCGCTGCCTTGGCAACGCCCATGACATTATAATTTTTCACTACGCGCTCTGCGCCGATATAGGATTGGGTAACGATGCTACCGCCTTCGGACATTACGCCTTTCGCCTGCTTAGCGATCGCCACAAGCGAAAAAGCGCTGGAATTTTGCGCCAGCAGATAGCCTTCACGCGAGGTTTCCAGGTATTCGCCCTTAAGCTCATCCTTATCCGAAAAAGCAAGCGAATGCACGATTCCGTCAATGCTTCCGGCCTGCTCTTTAATATGGGCAAAAGCTGCGCTTATGCTTTCATCATCCAATACGTCGCAGGATACTGTCAGCAGTGGAGTAATGCCTGTCTGCGCAAGCAAGCCCTTCAGCTTCTCGAAAGAACGTTCCTTTCTGTATGTAAAAATAAGCTGAGCCCCTTCCCGATGCAGCGACTTGGCGATTCCCCAAGCAATGCTGCGTTCATTCGCGACGCCCATTACTACGATTTTTTTGTTGTTCATCATACCAGACAAAGTAATCCCTCCATTAGCTAAATCCATAAATCTTTTGCCATTATAGCATAAAATAAGGTGAAACGGCTGGCGGCGCGACGCGTTTCAGTCCGAGAAATGCTATAATAAACGTTAGCATCTTATTCATAGAAGGATGATTCATTGTAATGACAGAGCAGGAGCGCAAGAATTGCATGAAATGCCGCCATTATTATGTAACTTGGGACCCCGGCGCGCCAAGAGGCTGCAGGGCGTTCGGTTTTAAATCGCAGGCGATGCCAAGCCAAGTTGTACTGGCTTCCTCCGGGAAGCCTTGCCTGAACTTTGAAGCTAAGGAAAAAGGATAAGGCAGCAGACCGTCAATGAACGGTTTGCTGCCTTATTTTTCAGGGTTTAGCTACCTGTCTTCTCGCCTGTAGGTAAACAAGAGACAGCTTTACATAGAGGGAAGTCTGCTCCATGTACTACGCGTATAACAAAGGCTCATGCCGGCGCGCTCCATATTCCGCTGACTGCTAGAGCAATAGGCAGCTTGTCCGACCATGAGGCTGCAGCCCGCTTGGGCAGCAGCACGCAAGCGCGCTGCAATTAACGCCGCTTGAACGCCTCGTTTGCGATATTCCGGCAATGTTGCGGCAAATGTAAGGGAGGCGATATGTTCATGTATATGCATGACGCCAACCCCAACAGCGATATGATCAATCTCAGCAGCATAAAACTGCCAGCCATCCCGTTTGAACAGCATACGGTTATTATCCGCAATGTGGTTTTTCCCAGCAATCGGCAGCCCGCTGCCCAGCGCATGCAGCTCTGCGTAAAGATCAACCTCGTGCTCACCAAGCCTGCGCACGACAAGGCCTGTCTGACCTTCCTCCGACCTCATGCCTGCTTGTTCAGCGATGTTTCCTGCCATACTCGCATGAAAGCCCGACTGATAATACCCCTGCTTGGCCAGCGCCAGCAGCGTGTCCCCATCTATACGCGAAGGCACGATCTCGAATTGCGGACTCCCGCCCTGCTCTTTATACCATTTTAGCACTTCATCCAGCTGTGCTGCGCCTGCACGGCCAAAGCCTTTAACCGTATTAAATTGCGGCCATGGCATTGCTCGGCTGGCAATAGCCACTGCTGGGCCGAAGCGCTGAAGCGCTATCCCCATCGGATTATGCTCCCGTTCCTGAATGGCCTTCATTCGATCCAGCATGTATACAAGCTCGGAATTCTCAACGCGCTCCACAAGCTCGAGGGTTGTCATACGAGTATTCAACAAGTAAAACCTCCTTATAATTGTGATAACGGAATATCCTTAATGGCTTTAACGATCCAATCGGCGCGGGAAAGATCCTGATCGCCAGAATGGATATTCATATAGCCGATGCAGCGCATGCCTGCCTCTTTAGCTGCGATTACTCCGTTACGGGAATCCTCCAAAACGACGCAATCTGCCGGTGACACGCCAAGCTGCAAAGCTGCCTCCAAATAAACATCAGGCGCTGGCTTGCCGCTAGGCACTTCTTCTCCGCTCACGATACTTGCAAAATAATCAGCAATATCAAACTTGCGCAGCACTTCTTCAATAAAAATCCGCGGTGAGGAAGAGGCTAGAGCGATTGGAAGGTTCCGCAGCTTTAGCTCGGCAAGAAGGGACTCCATTCCCTCCATTGGCGCAAAATCACGAGCGTGAAGCTCCTCTATTTTTCGCCGCAGCTGGTAAGAAATGATCTCCTCCACCGACTGCTCGATGCCATATTCCACACGGATGAGGCGCCACATGGCCGGATTGGTCATGCCGACGTATTTTTCCAGGTCGCCTTGCGTCACCTTGAAGCCCAAATGTTCCATCGTCTCGATATCCACGTCAAAATGCAGCGGCTC
Source organism: Paenibacillus sp. J31R34 (assembly GCF_059383715.1). Classification (NCBI taxonomy): domain Bacteria; kingdom Bacillati; phylum Bacillota; class Bacilli; order Caryophanales; family Paenibacillaceae; genus Paenibacillus; species Paenibacillus sp. J31R34. The sequence goes on along the minus strand of NZ_JBXENU010000001.1, from coordinate 783,731 downwards.
ACTATCAATAATGACACCATCCATGTCGAAAATAAATGCTTTCAGTTCCCTCTCCCCATTCTGCCCTTATTTTGTTTACATAATTATATTTATGTATCAAACAGAGTGATTTCAGACTATTCAGAAAATACTCCTCCGTTGTCCTATCTATGTCATAGAAAAGCTAATACTTTGAATTATTTCTCTAATATGCATAAAAAGGAAAATAAAGCTCTTTATTCGTTTATAAACAATCGCTTAAGTATGGTGCAAGTAAATTTGCGAAATCCGCGGAAACTCCATTCGTCCTAATGAAGCGATTACTACTTCCGCCGGATAAAATTGCGCCTTTCTGCCGCCTGAGAAATACCATTTGCGAAATTGCTTCACCACAATAAATAGCCCATGCTCATCGCCGACCGGGGTTAATCCCTCGCTATCCTCCCGCCAGTTGGGAATGCCCCGCGCATTTAGCTCTCGAACGATAGGGATGACCTCTGCAGCAACGATGCCCAGTTCACTAACTTCGAGGCAGTCGGAGAAGCTGAACGGGTGCTCTGTACCATTTTTCAACTGATGCCTGGCAATGAACTCGACGATATTTCCAGCAGGATCAGCAAAATAAACGGCCCCTGCATCCCATAAAGTGAAAAAAACCTCGTCTCTGCCCTCCTCCTCAATAAGCGCCACTTTTCCCTTAAGCCAGCGCTTAGCTTCTGCTAGCTTATTTTCCGGTATATTAATGGCAAAATGATAGAAGGGCTCGGTCTGGTCCGTTGTCTCCCGAAATGTAAGCTTTGTGCTGCCAATGGTCGTAGTGAAGGACTGCTCGTTTCTATTCAGCACTGGGAAACCAAGCTGCTCGTTATAAAAGGAATACAGCGCATCCAGCCTGCTTGTCCATAAGGTGATGTGTTCAAATTTCATCGTGCCTATTCCTCCCTAAAGGGAATGACAACGGTAATCGTCGTGCCTTCGCCAGCTGTAGAGTTCACACGGAGCTCAGCTCGCTCTCCGTACAGCAAAGCCAGACGCGAAATGACGTTGCTCATTCCGATTCCTGCGCTTTCCGTGCTCCTTGCGTCTGCCGCCTGCTGCGGGCTCATGCCTTTTCCATTGTCGCTTACCTCGAACACCAGCCGATCCTCCGCCAGCCGGCCGCTAATTTTCACAAGACCGCCCTGTTCACCCGGTTCACCAGATTCAAAGCCATGTATAATCGCATTTTCCACTAGCGGCTGGAGAAAAAGCTTCGGAACGAGGCAAGCCTCCGGCACCCCCTCCATATTATAGGCCACTTTAAAAATGCCATCAAAGCGATTTTCCATAATATGCGTGTAGCTTTGCAGCCAATTTAAATCGTCGCGCAGCCGCACCATTTCCTGCTTGTTTTTTACTGTGTATTGCAGCATGGAAGACAGACTGACGATCATTCGGCTAATGGCGGGCTGGTCCCGGTCAATTGCCATCCAGTTCATAATGTTAAGCGTATTGTACAAAAAATGTGGATTTAGCTGGAGGTTAAGCGCCATAATTTCCGCCTCCTTCTCCCGCAGCTGGCTTTCGTAGTTTTCTTGAATCAGCTCGCGAATTTTATCATTCATCACATTAAATTTCTTCGTTAAAATGCGGAATTCCAGCTGCGGCTGGTCAGGAATTTTTGCCGTGAAATCGCCCGCTCCGGTCATTTGGATGGCAACCAGCATTTTTTTGATCGGCTGGGTCAGACGGCCTGCGATGAAAGAGGCAAGGATGATTGAAATAATGAGCAGCGAGAGGCCTGAAAATACATCCATATAGCGAATGGCTGGCAAGTTGCCAAGCAGCTGCTTATACGGCGTCACATTAACCGTCACCCAGCCGGTTAGCTGAGACGTATCGTAGCTGATCAGTACATCCTCCCCATTTTCTTTAACTAGTGAGGTGCCCGAGGACTGCTGAAACTCCGTCTTATACCACTGATTGTGGTCAGTTGTACCAAGCTTGCTTAGCTCGGGGTGCGTTACAATCTTTCCATCCTTGGAGACGATATAAAAATAGGAGCCTTGAATGGCGGACAAGCTCTGCTGCACACTGCGCTGATAAAAGGATTCATTGAAATTAAGCAGCAGCACCGGACGCTCGACATGCGCTGGCCAATTGTAGATCGCACCGTCAATAATCGGTGAGCTGTTAAGCAGGCGGGCGCAGGAAAACACCATCCGAAACTTGGCATCCATATCATATAGCGCCTCCTGTTGGAAAGCGCGGGTTAAATCATAGGTAGGCACCCAAATTAGGCTGCCCCTGCTGGCCAGCACTTCCTTATAAATAGTCGACTGGCGGAAGCCCTGCGGATCTGCCGAGACGAACGGGGAGGAAGACGTATACATGCCGCTGCCCGATCCAAAGCTGAAATAGCTCGTAACGAGCTGGGCCGTATATAAATCCTGATCATGTCCAAAATATTTGTTCAAAATAACGGTTGCCTGCCGGTCCATCTGGACCAGCTCGTAATCGTTTTGCGGCTTAGGGCGGTTGAACAGGCGGTATAAGTCTGGGTCAGAAATGAGCGATACCGTGCGCTCTTCAATATTACCGAACACGATATCGCCGATTTCATTGTTTTTTTTCACAATTTCCAGCATGCTGTCTCGTGCATTCGTTACAATAATGTCCGAGCTTGCATTGTAATGTAAAATGCCGTTTAGCACGGATGGAAGCGTAATCAACAGCACAAAAAATAAAATAAGCCTCGTTCTGAATTTCATATCTCGTACACGCTCGCGAATTTTCCGCAAAATGCTCCCTGCTTCCTCCGGCTTCTGACTTAGGGTCAGGAGCGCTTCATATGACGGGCTATGGACCGGTATTCCTCTGGCGTCAGTCCAAATTCCTTTTTGAACACGCGATTAAAATATTTCACATCATGATAGCCGAGGCTTCCCGCTACCTGATAGATTTTATCGTTGCCTTCTTCCAAAAGCTGTTTCGCCTTTGCAAGCCGAACCTGCGTGACATATTGGCTAAAATTGATGTTCAGCTTGCTTTTGAAATATTGGGAGAAATAGCTGGCATTAAAATGAAAGACGGCCGCAATCGACTCCAGTGACAAATCATCCATATAATGCTCATCAATATAAGCGATGCATTTGTAGATCAACTGCTCCTTATGCTCCCGCTTGGCATCAGCATGAGCGGTTGCCAGTATGCCCAGCTGCTCCGCGATAACGGTTTGCAGAGCGGATAGACTGGCCGCTTCCCCTAATGCCTGTTCCATGCGAGGCCTCCATGCCTCCAGCGTTTGATGCTCCGGCATAGTCAAGCTTTCCGACAGCCGGGCAAGCAGCTTCTGGACGCAGCGATGCAGCAGCTCTGGGCGTGGCAGCCCGCTGCCTGCTTCCCCTAGCAGCTTGTGCAGCAGCTCGCCTGCGATAAGCTTAAGCTGCCCTTGCTCCTGGCCATGGACAACTGCGTCATGCAGCATGGCCTCATGGCGGGCATCAAGCTTAAGCGCAAGCTCTGCCCTCACATTCCTTTGTGCGGCATAAAATACGGTCCGATCCACCACATAAAAGCTTTCAGATAAAGCTAGCCCTGCCTCAGCATACATTTGCGAAGCGGAAGCAAGCACATCCTCCTCCAGCCTGCTCACGCCAAGTGTGATTTGATAGGAGCTGGGAACCGCCTGCTGCAGGTTCTGCTGCAGCGCCTGCAGCTGCTCCGCACTAACTAACGCATTCGTTACGGTGATCAGCCTGCCATTCCTGCGGCCCTCCCCGTCATACAGCGGAATGCTGAAGGCTGCGCCACCTGTTGCTTGAAGGCAAGCCTCCAATTGCTGCTGTACATGGGGAAAAAGCATATCTACCGGCTGCCCCGCCTCCTTGCTGCTTTGCCGAATTTCGGTTAACAGCAGTATGCCGGAGCCACCAAAGCCAAGCCATTGTTCCAGCTCTATGCTCTCGTCTTTGGATAACGACTGATTAAGCAGCCATTCTTTCATCACACGGCTGCGATACAATGGCGCAATCGTATTCAGCTTAACTTCAAGCTTGCTATTCGCCAGTTGTACTTCCTGCTCGATTTTAAGGCTTCGCTCCGCCTTCTCCAACACAAGCGCGAATTTCTCCTGATCCACAGGCTTTAGCAAATAATCAAAGGTGCCGAGCCCTATCGCTTTTTGGGCATAATCGAAATAATCATAACCGCTCAAATAAATAAATTTCTGCGGTTGATTCGATGAGGGAAGCTGTTCCAGAAAATCAAGCCCGTTCATCAAAGGCATTTGAATGTCGGAAATGATCAGCTGAAATGGCTGCTCCTGGCATTTTGACAGCGCTTCCTTTCCGTTGCGCGCTGTAGAAATCGCATATTGAGGACGGAGCTTTTGCAGCATTTTGGATAGTCCCGCCAAATGCCCCGGTTCATCATCCACAAGCAAAATGTTGTACATGGACAGCGCTCCTGTTCGTTTCATTTTGGGTATGAGAATACCTTTATCGTACTGCTGACTGATTTCCGATTGCAAGCGGAGATTTTGTAGAAAAATGTCTGATTTTGCAGAGAACAGGCAGCTCCATGCTCTTCGTTGCAGAGGCTCACACCCTACCCTGCACAAAACACGAAATTAAACTTGGCGGACACAGCAACCGCTATTTCAACAAAATCAAGGGTATGGAGCAGCCTGCTGCGGTTCCTTAAGTCTTGAATCGTCAGATGAGATTGGCCTCGAATAAGCGCTAAGCCAAGAGCAGAAAGCCGGCTCCGGTTTGCATACACATCCTAAATAGACGCACTCTCAACGAGGCGTCTATTTACCCATCTCATCTATCTAACTCTTTGTTAAGCTTGCAGGCAGCTTTACAGCAAGCAGCGTGCCGCCAGAGCGAACATAGATCATATCGCCAGACTTCAGCGTCGGATCAAATTCGCGCGAGCCCGTTTTCACGCTGAAAACGGGCTTTGTGGTTGCGAAATTATAGGCATCCAGCGTTCCATCTGCACGGGCAACAAACAAGCCGTTGGCGAAAATATCCGTCTGCACGGGCTGAATACCGAACGGGAACGGGACTTCTTGCCCGCTCGTCGTCTTTAGAGCGAGAATGGAATTATCGCGGAAGCTCTGATAGAGCAGCTTGCCGCCATAAATGCTATAGAGCGGTTGATATTGTTTAGGATCTGGCGCATTCCAACGCTGAACAGCTTTACCGTTTGGGGCATATGAGGAAAAATTGTATTTGGCAACCGCTTTTCCCTGATAAATATAGAGGTCATTACCATCCAGAAATGCGGAGCCATAAGCGCCTCCGAACTCTATTTGTCCAGGTACCTCAGGCACTACTGTCCAGTTGTACACTCGCTCGCCCTTCTTCGTCCCAGACACTAAGTCAAGGACGGCGATTTGCAAACTTCTATTGCTGGAATCGTCATCTCCCCTCATGAATGTGTCCATGACCGAGTAGACCAGCCCGTCCTTGACCAAGAGCGGAGAAAATTGAGCAAAGGACGTCCAAAGCTTTTTGCCTGTTGCCTGGTCGTAGGCATTAATCTGATTAGAGGTAAGAGCGCCTTGAACCAAATAATTACGCAGTACGACACCTTTGCTTACGATTATGTCACTTGATCCTGATGAGTAGAGGCTATCCTTCTCCGTTACCTTCCAGCGCAGCTTACCCGTTGCCCGGTCTAGTGCAAAAAGAGTGAAATTTTGCGTCACATAAATTGTATCCCCATTCGGAACAATGCTATCGGCTTTATTCGCACGAATCGCTGTCGTCCACTGCTTGCTGCCATTTTTGGTAACAGCAATGACTGAGCCATCTGTTGTAAGACCATACAAACTGCCTTGTTCATAGGCGAGCACAGGCCTCAGGCCAGAACCATATTTCCACAGCTTTCTTCCACTTGTGCCGTCATAAGCAGCAAGCTGCCCTCCATTCACAAGTGCGAACAACCGCCCTTCCTCTGCAAGCGCTGCTGTTATGGATCGGCCATCCTGATCAAATTTCGCAAGCGGCAAGCTCCACATTGGTTTGACTGCTGGAGCAGAGCCAACTCCATACATTGGGGTGGTGCTGCTAATAATAGGTTTCTCAGCAAACACAACCGATGCTCCCAACAAGCCGCAGGCGAGAATGGAGGAAGTTACGCTAACCGCGACAATCCTTTTCATTTGTTGCGAAAGATTGATAAACATCTCTCACTCTCCCATTCCCTAGTAGTATAAAATATGCACGACATCATCCCAGCATAAATGACCGAATCGCCCACTGATCTGCAGGGGCAGTCCGGTTATTATTGGAACGCCGTGATCTGCCGATCAAGACGTCCTGAGATTCCATTGTCTTTTAACAAAGTCTCGTGATATCCATATTATAGGTTAAGTGAGCTGCAGATTCTACTCATTTTTATGAGATTCAGGTCTTTTCCCCCAATATTTCTAAGCTTTAGCAGCAGCTAATTGCAGTGGCAAAGAAACCGTAAATTCGGTCCCTTCTCCCAGCTTGCTGCGTACGGCTATTGAGCCGCGATGCAGCTCCATAATTTTATGGACGATGGACAGCCCAAGGCCGCTGCCTCCTATCGTTCTGCCACGTGATTTGTCTGCTTTATAAAAGCGCTCGAAAATACGTGCATGATCCTGCTCATCAATTCCTGAACCTGTATCCGCGATGCGCACGAGCGCATAGTCTTCGTTGCGTGTGAGGGAAATCGCTATTTTCCCGCCTTCAGGAGTAAATTTAATGCCATTATGAATCAGGTTCAGCCAAACCTGGCTCATCAGATCCTCGTCCGCGCTGATTTCTAGCTCATCAGCTTCCACGCTCATATCGATATTTTTCTCCTCCCACTGCGGCTCACAAGCGAGAATAAGTGATACGAGCTGCTTATCGAGCCGATAAGTGATCGGATGGAACGGCTGTCTATCCGAATCCAGAACGGCCAGCTTTAGCAGATTATCGCTAAGCTTCGATAAACGGAAGCATTCCTTTTCGATAATGGTCAAATATCGATGCCGCTGCTCCACATTCAGCTTGTCATCCTTTAGCGCCTTGGCAAACCCGCTGATCGAGGTAAGCGGCGAGCCGATTTCATGGGATACATTCGAGATGAACTCCTGCCGAAGCTCCTCCATCTCCTTCAAATTTGCCGCCATGCTATTGATGCTGTCAACGAGCTGCACATAGGGATGCCGCTGCTGTTCGTTGTTTCTGCCGAAATCCCACTCCAGATTGACCCGAAAGTCGCCATGTGAAATACGTTTTAGCGCTTCAAGCATGTCATTCAGAAAGTAATGCTCCCTCCGGTGAAAATACTTGCTCACAATGGCAATTCCAATTCCAAAGAAACAAAAACCGAGCACCGCATTTATGAGCAAACTGAGCAAGTCATGGGGGGTCCATGCGATTGCCGAATAAACGGCTTTTGTTATATAAAACGAAACGATCCAGCTGGCGAGCAGGGCCGACAGGACAAGCACAAAATTCGTCGCCACATGGAGGAAGCCCGGTTTCCGGTTCACGACAGCACCTCCAGCCGGTAGCCCAGTCCCCGGATCGTGCTGATGCGAAAGCCATGCTCCTCCTCTGGAAACCGCTCCCGAAGCCGTTTAATATGCACATCGACCGTTCTTTCGTCGCCCTCATAATCGTAGCCCCAAATCTGCTCAATCAGCTGATCGCGTGTGAACGTCTTGCGTGGATAGCTGGCTAGTTTAAACAGCAGCTCAAATTCTTTAAGCGGCAAGGTCAAATCTTGTTCACCTACGCGGCACTCGAACGTATCTCGGCGCAGCGTCACATCGCCAACTTTGACCGCTTGCGAGGATTGAATGCGATAGCGCCTGAATAAAGATTTCACACGGGCGACCAGCACTGCCGGATCAAATGGCTTAACCAAATAGTCGTCCGTTCCAAGCGTAAAGCCCTTTACGATCTGAGACGCTTCTCCTTTGGCAGTCAGCATCAGCAGCGGCAGGTCGGTCTGCTCCCGCAGCCTGCGGCACAGCTCCCACCCATCCATTCCCGGCATCATAATATCCAAAATCACCATATCCGCCTTAACATCGGCAAGCATCCGCAGCGCATCAAGACCGTCTATCGCCTCAACGATTTCAAAGCCTTCCTGCCGCAAAAAATGACCAATTAATTCTCGGATATGCGGATCATCATCAACGACTAATATTCGGGTCATCCCGTTCACCGCCTTTATCCTATTTTATCAACTATTCTCGAATTTCGTAAACCTGACTGGCCGGACATCTACGTCCGGCGCATATAGGCCCTTACCGTTAGTGGAGCAAAAATCGCGACAATGACGGCTGCGCCGACCAGCGAAAATACAAAATCTGCGCCAATTACACCATTATTGGCAAGCTCCCTTACGGCACTAACCAAATGGGAAACCGGATTAATGCTTGAAAACCACTGGAGCCAGCTTGGCATAGTGTCAACCGGGACAAAAGCATTGGACACGAAGGTGAGCGGGAACAACACAATCATCGAGATACCTTGAACGCTGGATGCCGTACGCGAAATGACGCCAAAAAAAGCAAAAATCCAACTAATCGCCCAAGCACATACGATGACAATAAGAGCCGCAATAATGACGTATCCTAATCCTCCATCAGGTCGATACCCCAAAATATAACCCATGGAAAAAGTGAGTGCAGTCGCAATTGTATAGCGCACCGTATCTGCCAGCAGAGCTCCCGCAAGTGGAGCAATTCGTGCTATTGGGAGTGACTTGAAGCGGTCAAATACGCCTTTATCCATGTCCTCCCGCAGCTGAACGCCCGTGACAATGGACGTCGTAATTACCGTTTGCACCAAAATACCAGGAATAATAACCGGCAAATAATCAACGACATTTCCTGAGATGGCGCCGCCAAAAATATAAGCAAACATCAATGTGAAAATGATCGGCTGAAGCGTCACGTCAAATAATTGCTCCGGTGTGCGGCGAATTTTTAATAATCCTCTGTAGGCCATCGTGAGCGAGTTGCGAATCGACTGTCCCAAGCTTGTGTGCTTTTTCAACTGGCGGATGCTACGTGGATGGATGGTCGCGCTTTTCATACGACTGCCTCCTCTTTCTTATTGGATGGTTCGGATGACAATGATGCATGGTCTTTCACACCATGGCCTGTAATCGTTAAAAACACCTCGTCAAGTGTAGGCTTCTGTACACTCATCTCCGCCAAATAAATGCCCGCCTCCCGAAGCGCAACCAGCAGGTCGGTAACCTTGTCAATATCCGCTAGCGGCGCTGTAATTTTTGCATGGTCCCCAGACACCATAGATTCGACCATAAGCACTTGTTCCATGATTTCGCGGGTGGCCGCAATGTCCTGAGGATTTTGAATTTTTAATTGCAGCGAGGAAGTGCCGATGGATGTTTTCAGCTCATCGACCGTCCCTTCTGCAACGACCTGGCCGCGATCAATAACCGCAATTCGATCAGCCAGCTGATCAGCCTCATCCAGGTATTGCGTCGTTAAAAGCACCGTTGAGCCGGTCTTCACTAGCCGGCGGATCGTATCCCACATTTGTGTACGTGTACGAGGATCAAGTCCTGTCGTCGGTTCATCTAAAAAAATAAGTGGCGGCTGTGCAATAAGGCTGGCAGCCAAATCCAACCGACGCCGCATGCCACCGGAAAAGTGCTTCAAAGGACGCTTCGCCGCTTCCGTTAGTCCGAATTCCTCCAACAGCTCCGCCGTCCTGTGCTTCGCCTCTGATCGCCCAAGCCCTAACAGCCGTGAAAATATAACCAAGTTTTCCGTAGCGCTGAGCGCTTCGTCGACTGATGCGTATTGGCCTGTCACCCCGATTAATTGCCTTACGATTTGCGGGTCCTTCGCCACGTCGTACCCGAAGATGCGTGCCGAGCCGGCATCGGGGCGCAATAGCGTGGCGAGCATTCTAATGGTCGTTGTTTTGCCTGCTCCATTAGGGCCAAGCACACCATAAATCGTTCCGGCGCGTACGTTCAAATCTACGCCATCTACCGCGCGATTGCTGCCAAACATCTTCACAAGTCCATTTGCTTCAACTGCCCAATCGCCGCCCTTCTTCCCTATCTCTTCTTTATATCGATCATTTACTGTCATTGTAATGCCTCCCTAAAGCGGTTTATAGATGGATATTAATCCTCGTTTGTGAACTGAATGTGAACCAAACGGCATGCTGTGAAAATAACGAAAAAAACCGATCCAGCAACCGGATCGGCCTTTTCCTGCTATTTTTCCCCACTTCAATATTCGTTGATAAGTATCCATCCTACTAAGCGCTCGTCAGCGGAAAAAGCATAATAGACAGCTTCATCGGCTGTGGCTTTACTAAATAAGTGTCCAGCGTCGGCGCGTAGCCGCAGCTGTGGTTGCCAATGCCGCTTTGTATGGCATCGATTTTGACAATCGTTTCTGGCAGTCTGGTCAGCTTATGGACATGGCTGGTGCGCGACAGATTTTCCGTGGAATAATGATGGACACTAATGTTAAACCGCTCGCTGCCTGTTATACCGATTCCAGCACCTTCCCCATTCCCAAGCTTCGCCCAGCGGACATCAGCCTTATTACCATTTTCCTGCGGCTTAACATAGGGAACAAACTGCTCCGCTACCGTGCCGCCGTAAATACCAAGCTTGCCGCTTTCTTTACGGTCGGCATAACATTCATGAGGACCTCTGCCATACCAGCTGAACTGGTCATAGCTGTCACGGAGACGCAGCTCCAAACCAAATCGCGGCAGTGGCGGCAGCTCGCTTCCAAGCGGTTCAATCGTCGTTTCCACGCCTATGGAACCGTCAGCGTTGATTTGGTGAATCATTTTGCAGAGGAAAGCAGCTGGTTCGCCTTTTGCGCCCATGATCGCTTCAGCCGTAGTTATGACGCTTCCCTGATGGTCAACCGTCACCGAAAACTGGCGCAGCTGCCACTCAAGCCGATCATAACCGGCTTTCACCCATTCTTTTGCCAAATGAACATCGTTGTCCAGCGGGGCACGCCATAGCTGCAGCTGTGGACCTGTGAGCAGCAGCTCATCGCCGTAATGCAGCCAATTGCTGATTGTACCTGTCATTTGATCGATGTCTACCTGAAACCCGTTCCCGCTTATGCGGCATACAAGCTTGCCGTCTTCCCGCTGCAAATTTTGATGCTTAGGGGGCTTTAGTGCGGGAATCTCTCCAGAGGCATCGCCTGCTACTGGGTGCACGATACTAGAAAACTCAGCATTAGCGTTATACGCTGTAGCATTTTCCTGCGGGTGCCAACCCACCTCCTCAAACAGTAAATCGGCCCAAGCTGTCTCATGACCAGCGTCACACCACAAGCTATTATTGCGCTCTGTAAAACGGATATGCAGAACATACTCGCCTTTTTCCATTAATTGCTCCAAAGGGAGCGGAATGTCTAACGTCTCTTCCCCCCCGGGCGGTGTCTGCAAGCGGGCAAGCTCACCTTTGGCAACCGCAGCGCCGCTGCGCAGCAGCTGCCAATGTCCTTTCAAATGTCCCAGCGACAAAAAGCTGTAGCGATTCACAATATGAACTCGGCCAAGCTGTGCGGGGTCCGGCTTTATTTTCACCGGCTGAATGATCTTCTTGTATTCCAGCAGGGATGCTTTAATGCTTCTATCTGGAAACAGCAGCCCGTCCATGCAAAATGGTCCGCTGTGCGGGGCATCGCCAAAATCGCCGCCATATGCGTAAAACGCAGCTTCTCCGTCCTTTTGCCGCAAAATACCCATATCTGACCACTCCCAAATAAGGCCGCCCAGCAACCTGGGATATTCGTAAACCGCATCCCAGTATTCCTGCAAATTGCCCGTGGAATTGCCCATGGCATGACCGAACTCGACCATGAGATAAGGGCGGTCATCCGGCTTGCGTCCCTCTTCTATGAGCATGTCGACCGAAGGGTACATGGAGCTCACGATGTCAACGACTGCGGCTTCATAAGCCCGCTCGTAGTGAACCAGGCGAGTCGGATCGGCGCTGCGGATCCACTCCGCCATAGCATCATGATTTTCACCATAGCCCGACTCATTACCGAGCGACCATACGATGACAGACGGATGATTTTTATCCCGTCCAAGCATCTTTTGCGCACGATGCATATAGGCTTCACGCCAATCTGGATGTTTGCTCAAATAAGACTCATCGCCCATAAAATGAAATCCGTGCGTCTCCAAATCTGCTTCGTCTATAACGTATAAGCCAAATTGGTCGCATAAATCAAGCCAACGTGACTCGTTCGGATAATGGGACAGCCGAACCGTGTTAATATTATGCTGCTTCATCAGCCTTATATCTTCCAGCATCGCTTCGGGGGTCGTTACATAACCCAATTGCGGGTGGAACTCATTGCGGTTGACGCCTTGAATGACGATAGGCTGTCCATTAATAAGCAGCTTCCCTTTTTCAATTTGAATATCCCTGAAGCCAACTGAAAGCTGCTTTACCTCCGCTATCGCTCCGTCTTGGCCATGGAGCGTCAACAAAAGCTTATACAAATAAGGCGTTTCCGCTGTCCATAGCTGAGGCTCTGAAATAGGGAACTGCACTGCTAACGTTCGGAGCTCTTTAAGCGAATGTGACGTTGGAAGGTTGTACGATTGAATAGCGACGCTCTCTCCACCAGCATCTAGCAAGGCGACGCTTAAATGGAAGCCTTCTCCCGAGCTGTAATCCGTTTCGTTTATGGTTTGGCTCGCGGTTTCTACCGCGTTTTTCCAAATGCTGTGTTGAGCAAGCGTAAGCTGCAGGCTGAGGCTCGCCTCCTGGTATGCGGAGTCGGGTACAAATGTGGTTCGCACCCGTATGTCCTCAATGGTGACAGCAGCCTGTGCCATTAAATAAACATCGCGAAATATTCCGCTCAGCCGCCATTTGTCCTGCGACTCCAAATAGCTGCCATCGCACCATTGATAGACGCGAACCGTAAGCAAATTAGAGCCGGGACGAAGCAGCTGGGAAATATTAAACTCTGCCATATGATGGCTTCCCTGACTGTATCCGACCAGCTCGCCATTGAGCCATACATGGAAGGAGGAATCGACTCCGCCAAATACGAGGCGAATTTGGCGTTTATCCCAATGCTCAGGTGCCGTAAAGCTTGTACGGTAGCAGCCAGTAGCGTTGAGCAGTGGAATATGCGGAGGGTCAAGCGGGAATGGATAAGGACAGCTGCTGTAATGTGGCTGTCCGTAACCGTGCATTTGCCAATTGGAGGGCACGGGAATCTGATCCCATAGCGTGTCATCGCAAGCCTCCAAATGGCTATCGACCGCACAGTGCAAAGGCGAATCGAAGTAGCGGAAACGCCAATTCCCGCTGAGCAGCTTGTAATAGGGCGATTCGTTCCGGTCACCACGAAGCGCGGCTGCGGTATTGTCAAATGGAATAAGTTCACTGCGTGGCGGCATTGTACTGCGCTCCAGCACGTTTAAGTTGCAATAATCTGGCAGTTGCTCGCGTTCAATTGGCATGAGCCGCCCTCCCTTGCTTCATACGGGTGAAAAAATCCCGCTCTCCGATTTGTCCACCCTTCAGCACTAGCTCCAGCCCATCCAGCGCGGACTCCTCCGAGAAGGCTCGGCATAGCGGCGCCCCCGGCGTCAGCGCAGCCACGCATTCCAGCGCATAAATGCCCAAGCCGCGCGTCACATAACCGGACGTATCCCCGCCAGCGATGACGATGCGTGTAAGCTGTTCATCAATGATTAGCTCCCGCGCCAGCGCTCCAAGCAAAGCGCCCAATAGGCGGCTGCTTTGCTCAGGCCCATAGCCCTGTGCAGCAAGCGTTTCACGGAAAAGCGGAATGCTTGGATCGTCAACACCTTCTGCTGAATAAAGCAGCAGGCTGTGCCCTTCGGCAAGCCTTTCCCGAGCCTCTTTCAGCAGCTGCTGCCGGGCAGCCGCGCCTTTCTTTCCGTCCAGCAGCTCCTCTGCCGGTACCCGAATGCCCGCAAAACCCGATGCCCGCGCTGCTTTGATTTGCTGCTCCGTAACCGGCGAGCAGCTACCCGACACAACGAGCAGACGTTCAACCTCTGCTGCTGGAGCAGCACTAATCTCTCGCTGCTGCGGCAGCAAGCCAAGCTGCCGCCAACAGGCTCCAAGCGCATACTCCACGCCAGAGGAGCCAATGGCAAATAAGCCGTCGCGCTGCTGGGCTTCCGCCCAAATCAGCTGTCCAGCCGCTGCCAGTCTAGCTTCGTCAAGCACATCAAACAGCACGAGATCAGGCTGCTCGCGTTCTACAAGCTTAGCCAGCCGTTCGCCCACTTCGGACTCGGCTCCCTCCAGCGCCAAAATATCCATCAGCGCCGTCTTTAAATCCGTCTGCTGCGCCAAGTGCTGGCGCAAATCCGCTTCCGCCATCGGTGTAATCGGATGGCACGACATCGTCGGATGGCGATCAAGCCGGTACGTCTCATCGTCAGCCGCTGCAAAATGGTTGCCAAACAACGTATAGCGGCCTAAATAAGGAACCCCTGCCAGTACCGGAACATAACCAGCTCCAAACACCGCACGGCCTATTTCCGCCGCCTTGCCGATGCTGCCAACCTCAGCGGAGGAATCGAATGTAGAGCATATTTTGTAATGCGTAACAGCAGCCCCTATTTTCCGCAGCTGCTCCAGTACCGGACGCAGCTCGCGTTCCGCCTCAGCTGGCGTCAGCGAACGCCCGATGCCCGCTACTCCTATGGCCTCTAAATCTGCAAATTTGCTGGCAAGCAGCTGCTCGCTAGGCGGCTCCAGAAACAATGCTGCCCGAAGGCCAGCTCGGAACAGCGCTTCCAGCACATCGGTTGAGCCTGTGAAATCGTCGCCATAGTAGCTGAGCAGGCGCTGCGCAGACGGGAGACGATCGGCGAATTGCGCCCGCTCTTGCTGCCTCGTGGTATCCCCCCTATTGCCTTTGCTGAATGCCAGCTCCCTGCCGATACCGCTTGTTTCACAATCGTCTGGCTTATGCGTTAATTCCCCTCTGTCCATCACCGCTCAGCCCTTTCCGTATTTTGCTATAGCCTGCTGCAGCTCAGGATGCCGACTTGCATACTCAGCAAGCGGAATGCCTTGAACAGCTGCTTCCCAGCCCTGCTTCATGCTTGCAAAGCCAGACGCTGCCCCGCCCGGATGGGCCAAAATGCCGCCGCCTGCCAAATGCATCACATCTACCGTTTTTGTTGCTTCATAAGTAGCCGGAGCAGTTCCCGCCCATTGTGCCGAGGATACGACAGGCATTGTCCCATAGCCATTGTACATGGGCTTCAAACAAGCACGAATAGAGCTGACGACTGAGCTGTTGCTTTCATAAAATTTGCTGTCTAAACCGTTCACATGCAGATGGTCTGCTCCTGCCAGACGGCAGAGCTTCTGATAGGCTGGAAAAGCGAAGCCCAGCAGCGGACAGCGCGTCATCATGCCCCACTGATTGCGATGACCATGAATCGGAACCTCGCTATATTTGCTCAAATGGGCAAGCCCCGTCAGTCCGACGCTCATTATGCTGACCATGACACAGTTGCCGCCTGCCTTGACGACGAGCTCATGCCCACGCTCCATTTCATCGATGTCCCCCGTAATATTGAAGGCGTACATGATCTTTTTACCCGTGGCATCAGCCGCTCGGTTGACGGCATCCATAACCGCACTCACCCGCTGTGCTAGAGGGGCGTAGGTCCCATTTGCATTCAATTCATCATCCTTTATAAAATCAAGCCCGGCAGCCGACACGTCCATAATCATCTGCTGCAAGTCAGCCATTGGAAGCCCGATACTCGGCTTGACAATCGTCCCCATAATCGGACGATCATACACGCCCGTTAGCTCCCGAGTACCCGCGATACCAAACTTCGGGCCGGGGTACCTTGCTGCGAAGGCCTCGGGCAGCTCTAAATCAACCAGCCGCAGCCCGGACAATTCCTGCAGCTCGAACAAATTGCCGGCAATGGCAGACATTAAATTCGGAATGGACGGACCAAAATTGTGCAGCGGAAAGGATACCGTAACCTCCCCGCGCCTATAAAGACCATCATGACCCAGCGGCGTTTTGGAGCCCGGCAGCGTCGGAGCGGACACAGATGGAAGCTCGACAATTTGTTCAATTCGCGCCCCGTGCCGCTCTTTCAGCTGGTCCGTCTCGCCTGGCACTGCTGTAAAGGTGCCCGTCGACTGCTCGCCAGCAATGACCTCGGCAGCACGTTCCAGCGTATAGGGTGTCTCTATCAGATAGACGGCCGTTACTCTTTCTTGTTCCATGCTATTTCCCTCCCGCAAAATCTGCCTTTATCCCATGCTGCAGCTGCTCTTGCTAAAATCATTGCCGCTACAACAGGCCTCGCTCTGCCAGCATCTCCTTAATTTGCTCGGCAGCAAGCCGCGGACTCGATAACACCGGCTTGCCTGTCGCCTCTCGTACGGCTCCCTCCATCCGAGCCATTGATCCTTGGGCCAGTACGATAACATCCGCTTTATCGCTGACCGCAAGCGCCGTTTCTAGCAAAATGCGGTCATGCTCCGCCGGATTCCCTCCTACCAAAGCGTCGAAGGCTCCGACTGCGAGCCCGTTCAAGACGGTGACCTCTTTGCCAATGGCTTCCGCCTGCTTCGCCAAAAACCGCATCGTCGGCTCAAGCGTTGAAGGCAGTGTGGCCAGCACTGCAATCGCGTCGTATTCGGCTGCCGCCTTGGCGGTCATCGCCTCGTCAATTTTCACGAGTGGAATGCCGAGCTGTCCCCGCGCAGCATCAGCCACTTCGCCGACGGAGGAGCAGGTATTCAGAATGATATCCGCCCCCAGCTCCTCCCCATGCTGAAAATATTGCGTCAGCCGCTTGCTCACTCCCGCCGGAATATGCCCCGCCTTGACGACATCGCCGATCAGGCTGTCATCAATAATGTTGACCAGCCGCACGCCTGGCAGCACCTCCTGAAACACAGCCTTCAGCGGATCAGCAAGCCCTTGTCCGGTATAAACCGCAACTACCGTTGTCATATTCCCAGCCTCCCATTCGAACAATTATTGAACCTGTACTTTAACCTGCTCTATAGAATTGACAGACTAGCAGACTACCAAACTGGCTGAGCTACCAGACCAATTCGTTCTCCACTCGCCGTATGCTGCCTTCGCGCATCGGTGCTTTGTCATATACTTCTCTGCCGCTGTAGAACGGATGATGCTCCCCTTCCGGTGAAATGCCAATGACATCATCACCTTGCCACTGGGTTATGAACGATTGTCCGATTGCGGTTTCAACCGTCTGGCGGCGCGATAGCGGGAACGTAATCGTAATCGTTTCTCCAGCTGCTGCTGCGCCAAGCAGCAGGAAGCATTCATTCACCCAGCGGCTCGGCTCGCTGCCCTTGCCCTGCTCCGTGCTGCCGTTCAGCTCGCGGGTAAAGGCTACCTTCGCAAAGCCCGCCCACTCGGGTATACGGACCTGAAGCCGCGGAATATCGCGGTGGATATGCAGCACCAGCTTGCCTTCATGCGGCAAATAGCTGTCGACATCGAGCCAAGCCGAGCTGCGGTTGAGCAGGAAATTAACGCTAACGGTACCTTTTTTCTCGGTAACCGTGTTGCTCCAGCCCATGAACAGCCCGCGCGTGCCCGAGCCGAGGCAGCAAATTTGCAAATCATTCGTATGTCCCCGCCCGTGGTTGACGTTGCAGCAGAAATCATTCGGTGCCGAGTAGCCAGCAAAAGCGCCTCGCGTACGCTTGGCAATATTTTCATGCGTAATTAGTCCAGGAATGTTGCCGGATCGGTCCTCCGTTTCCTTTACCCAGTCCATATCGAGCAGCTGCGACTCGGCAAGGTGGTTGCGAATATAACGCTCGGTCACGCCCCAGTAACGGGTATAGCCGCTTTGCGCGAGCGTAATGCCCGTAGCGATGAGATCGACGAGCGAGCAGGTTTCATGCTCATAGGCCTGCTCCTTCATGTCGCCCGGCGTCCAGCCGAAGGCGGTACACTGGGTTACTGCCCAAGCGTAGCTTTTTTCAACAAAGCTGAGCAGCGCCGCATCCCCTGTGAATACGCCAAACCGCGCCAATGCGTCGAGTGTTCCAAGCCTCGTATGAAAATGTCCGCTTCGGTAAGCGAGCGCATCGTTAAAGCTGCCATCGGCGTTGAACACGCCGCTTCGCTGCACGATGAGGGCCGTGAAAAACTGGCACAGCTCGAACGCATCCGCATTGCCGGTCAGCTCATGGTATTTCAGCAGCGGCATAACGAGCCGTCCACAGAAGGCAGCGGGATCTGGCGCAAGCCGCAGCAGTATGGCATTGGACGAAGGCCAGCCGCCTTCCTTATATTCTGACGCCGGATAATACCACACATCGCGCTCCTTGATTGCAATCCGTTTAAGCGCCGCAACATGGTTATCCGCCGCCTCCTTCACGAGCGGATCACCCGTCTCCATATACCAGCTCGTCAGCGATAAAATGACCGCGCGCTGGTCGATCAGATTGGCATTCGGCTCCCAGTTGTGATGCGGGTTCGTCTGGCGATAGCTAAGGCCATCTTCCTTGAAAAAAGAGAGCAGATTCGCCCGGTATTTCTCCTCCGTCTCCTTGCCGAACGTTTCTCCAGACATATGGCGGGCCAAAATCATCCCGTCCACCATCCGGCCATGAGACGAGCCATAATCCCAGTCCCCATGTGTCAAATTGGCTGGTTCCTTCATCAGGTTTGCAGCAAAAAAAGGGATATCGTTATAGTCGCGGTCTGCCATTCCCACAATTGCATTCATTGCATGTCCTGCTCTGTCCGCAAGCGTCAGCGTAGCTGGTATTTGTCTCGTTTGCATCGCAAGTCTCTCCCTAACGTTTATTGCGGCGTTTTTTCGACTGCGCCGCGGTATTCGCCAATCGTTTGCCCGGTTTTCTTTTTGAAAATTTGGCTGAAGTAACGGTAGTCCTCATAGCCGACAAGCTCGGCTATTTCATAGTTTTTATACTGCGGATAACGCATCAGCTCGGTCGCCTTGGCAATCCGATATTCGGTTAAATAATCGACAAAATTGCTGCCCGTCGTTTTCTTAAACAAACGGCCCACATAATCGGCATTCAAAAAGCGGCTTTCCGCGATTTGCGGCAGGCTAAGCGGCTGGTCATAATGCAGCTCAATCAGCTTTTGGATTTCGCGGATCAGCTGCTCGCCATGCCGTCCTTGGCTATTGCCGCGCGGGGCAGCAAGGGCCGGCAATATTTGCTCCTCGAACAGCCGCTTAACCGATACATGATCTTTGCGCAGCCGGATCAGCTCCATATAGGCGAGTGCGCTTTTCCCGCTCAGCTGCTCTAGACTTGTGTGCGCCGCTTGAAGTTGCCGCTCCAGCGCATGCACCAGCATGGTGGCGCTGCGCCGCAAACCATCCACCGTCTGCGAAGGAGCCGCAAGCGCCGTGAAAAAACGATTGAATTCCGCGCGCAGCTGCTCCACATTGCCAAGCTGCAGCTGCACGAGAAACGCTTGTTCCAGCTCCGCCGGGTAAAAATCGCCATTTCCAGCACCTGTAGGCAAATGCGGTTGTTGCTTACTCGGCTTACCCGGCTTCTCCACCGGCTCCAACTCACACTCCACGAATTCCATGATCGCTATTTCTCCGAGCTGCCTCCCGTCCAGACGCCGCTGAAGCTTGCTGTAGACAACTGGAAGCTGATTAGCAAGACAAGGCTTGTTCCCAGCAGTAATGCTGTAGCTTGTGCCCGTCTCCTCGTGCAGCGTGCCTTGAAGCAAAGTGGCAAGCCGCTGTATTTCCATATGCTCGAAGCGGCTGCCAAACAAACAGATGGCTATTTCGCCAAGGTTAACCGGGGAGGCGGCTGCGATAAACGTCCAGCAGCCTTCAAAATAAAAGGACTGGCACTGCTGCAGCCTGCGCTCTATTTTCCCAACTGCCTCTTGAATGCTGGCCTGCTCCGTATAATAGTCCGGATGTGCGAGAAGCAGCAGCGCTTTTTGGTCTGAATCTCCGCCCGGAAGCTCAGTTAAGCTCTGCGTCATAGATGCTGTCTTTATCTCTGATATTGCTGACGACTGAGCAGAAGCTTGGGTCTGATCCTGTGTAGAGCGCATGCCTCGCTGCAAAACGTCGAGCAACCATTTTCTCCGGCTGTCCCGCTGCTGCTGCTCTTGCCGTAGGCCGCGTTCCTCCAGCAGCGCGAGCGCCTTGCCCAGCACCGTAATCAGTTCCTCCCGCTTAAGCGGCTTGAGCAAATAATCAAACGCCTTATGGCGGATGGCTTCCTTCGTATATTCAAAATCCGAGTAGCCGCTGACGACAATCGTCACAACGTCTGGCAAAGATTCCGCCAGCAGGCCGAGCAGTTCCTTGCCGTCGAAGCCCGGCATACGCATATCGAGAAAGAGCAGATCGGGTTTATGCAGCAACGCAAGCTCGTAGCCTTCTTCGCCATCAACCGCTTCACAGGCAAGCTCAAGCCCTAGCTCCTCCCATGGAATCATTTGAATAAGTCCTCGCCGTATCCAGCGTTCATCGTCTACAACCATGACCTTGCGCATGGCCCGCGCCCCCTTTCTACCGCCCTCGTATTATTCGCTTAGCCTTTCACAGAGCCCGCAGTCAAGCCGTCAATAATGTAGCGCTGCAGGAACAAATAAATGATCAGCACCGGTGTAATGACAACAATCATAAAGGCAAATACAACGCCCCAATTCGTGCTGTACAGCGTAACAAAGTTAAATACTTGAAGCACAATCGTCCATTTGGTGCTGTCTGTAACCAAATAAAACGGGCCGAAAAAGTCATTCCATACCGATACAATGACGACGATTGAGACGGTCACCAGCACCGTGCTGATGAGCGGCAAAATGATTTTAAAGTATAGCCGGAAGTAGCCGCAGCCTTCCAAAATCGCAGCCTCATCCAGCTCGCGCGGCACCGATTTAATGAATCCAACGAGCAGAAACACCGCAAACGGCAGCAGCACCGCCGTATAATACATAATGATGCTTAAGTAGCTTCCTTTAATATGCAGCAAATCCATCAGCCGAATCGTCGGAATGATCGACACGGGGACAATCAGCCCCATAATGAAGGCAAGATAGACGCCTTGCAAAAACTTCCCGCCGCGCCGCTGGATGACGAATGCAGCCATCGAAGCGAAAAAATTAACGCTGACGACGACGAGCGCCGACAGCAGGAAGCTATTTTTGAAACCACGCAGCAGATTATCCTGATTAAATACCTCTTTATAATTGCTGAACACCCAATTGCTTGGCAGCGACAGCCCGAACAGCGCCGACTCCCGGATATCCTTAAAGGAGTTAATGAATATCATAAAAAACGGAATGAGAATGAGCATAGCCAGGCAGATCGCGAGCAGCTCCAGCAGCAGAGGAGAATATTTTCGGCTTCTCACATTTCCACCTCCCTCTTCTTCATTGCCAGCAATACCGGAATGCCCACAAGCGTGACCAGTACAAACAGCAGCATGTTAATCGCCGTCGCATAGCCCATTTCACCGGAGCTGAACGTATTGCGGATGTACGTATAAAATACTTCCGTCGTGTAGCCTGGGCCGCCTTCGGTCAGCACCATTACGATTTCGAACACCTTCATCGAGCCAATCATCGCCAGCAGCACGTTAACCGTGAACGCCGGTGCGAGCAGCGGAAAAACAACATGTTTGAACCGCGTCCAATAGTTCGCCCCATCAATAGATGCGCTCTCCGTCAAATCCTTCGGGATGAACTGCAAGCCCGCCAAATACACGACCATCGAAAAGCCAGCCACTCGCCAAATGTCGGTCATAATGACGGTGAACAGCGCGAAGCGCGGATCATTCAGCCAATCCTGGACCATAAAATCGATGCCAAGCATCCCGAAAAACTGATTGACGATGCCATGCTCCGGATGATAGATCGCCCGGAAGATGTAACCGATAACAAGCGGAGCAATGACATACGGCATAAAAAAGATCATCCGAAGCAGATTGCGCAGCTTCAGCTTTTCATTCAACAATAGCGCCAAGGCAAGGCCGACTGCATTTTGCAGCAGCGTAACGGCGGCGGCGAAAATAAGGGTGTTTATAAAAGCCTGCTTCAGTCGAGGCTCGTTAAACAGCTCCTTGTAATTTTCAAGTCCAATAAATTTAATCGCATCGGCGTTAATATTCCAGTCGGTAAAGCTGTAATAGATTCCGATAATGGTTGGCGTAATGAAAAACAATAAAAATACGAAAACTGCCGGAAATGAAAAATATAGCGGATATTTGCTTCTCTCCATAGGGCCTGCCCTCCTGCTCCTGCCTTGTTTGGCTGGGATGGCGAGGGGCGAAGCCTCGATGACCTTAATCGTCTCGATCACCTTGATCGCATCGCCCGCAGTACCTATCCCGTCCGATAATTAACAGCTTCGGCTTGCTCTGCTGCCGTCTCTGTGTTTTATTTTTGCCCCGTTTATTTATTCAAAGCCTTCAAGACGCTTAGAGTTGCCGTCCTTCACATAGTTCGCATCCATTTCTTTGATCGCGGTGTCCACGTCGCCTGTGATATGGAAGTTTTGCAGAATTTTGCCCAAGTCCAGGAACGATGCCGTCAGGCGATTTTGCACATTGACCTTCGATTTGCCTTCATCAATATAGTCTTTAACCGTCTGCTGCATCGGATACAGCTCGCTGGTCGCATCCTTGAACACCGGAATGCCCGGCTGGCTTTGGTAGAAGGTATTGACGCTTTCTTTCGAAATCATAAATTTAACCAATTCTTTGGCAGCATCCAGATTTTTCGCCTTCGATGGCACCATCAGCTGGTTCGGAGGCGTAATCATGGCCGTGCCTGTGTCTGTTGCAGTTGGGAATGGGAAGAAGCCGATTTTATTCGTTACAAAATCTTTGCCAAACTTCTTCTCAAGCTGTGGCAAAATGCCGTCCAGCATAAAGGCCATTGCTACCTTGCCTTCGCCCAGCTCGTTTTGCAGCTCGTCGAATGTGCCGGACAGCGTATTTTTTTGGAACAAGCCGAGATCCTTGATTTCCTTCGATTTTACAAAAAGATCCTTCAGCGCCGCGATGTCCGACAGCTTCAACTGATTGACGTTCAGCTTCTGCACGCCTTCGTCGCCGATCTCCTGATCGACCTGGCTAACCCAGCCGGTCAAATAAAAGACTTGCGTCGGCCAACCATCTTTTACCCCCTCGTAAAACGGCGTTACGCCGTCGCCCTTCAGCTTTTTAGCAATTTCAATTAAATTCGCATAATTTGTTGGAGCGGCAACGCCGGCTTTTTCAAATACATCCTTATTGTAAAAGACGCCCATCATGCCCGTTTTGCCAAATGGCACTCCATAAGCTTTGCCAGCCGCATCCTTCTGGAAGTCCACAATTGTATCGATAACATTGTCCCAAACGCCAGCCTCGCCGGACCATTCGTACAGCGTCTCATCCGCTCTGAGCTTTACATATTGCTTCGTGCCCGGCTGCATGAGGAATACGTCAGGGAAATCACCTGTTGAGAAGCGAGTTTTCAGCATATTGTCATAGTCGCCGCCTGGCAGCGCCTGTACCTCGACTTTATTGCCCGTCTTCGCTTCAAATTCTTTGAAAATAAGATTGTAAGGCGTGACATCCTCCGTATTCGGAATTAGAAAGGTCAGCGTAACGGGCTTTGCTGACGGCTGTGCGGACGCTTCAGCTGCTGCTGTTCCCTCCGGGGCATTCGTCCCTTGCGAGCTGCCATTGTTGCTGCCGCAAGCCGTTAGTGAAAATGCTCCCAGCATTAGCGCCATTGTGAGGTGAACCGCTTTCATCTTTCTCATGATAAGACACCCTCTCATTCATAATGATCTGCCTCTTTATTGTATTGAAAGCGCTTCCTTAATTCTGTCTATGATTTTGACTTCTAATGTTGAATATTCCGACTTTTATGAATACGTTTCCAAATATTCAGGAATAAGGAGCTTAATTTCGGTCCCTGCACCTTTGCGGCTGTTAATATGAAACTCGAAGCGGTCGCCATAACGAATCCGATAACGCGAATACACATTTTGCACACCGATGCCGCTGCGCGTGTCCGAGCTCAACCCTTCGCCTTGTTGAAGCGGAGGCTTCAAGCTGCTCCTGATATCGGCCAAATGCTTGTCGGATATGCCCACGCCGTCGTCTTTGACGGTAAGCGTTATGCTGCCGCCCTCTCTGCTGACGATTACAGCGATCGTTCCTTTGCCGCGCTTGCGCTCAATGCCATGGAATACCGCATTTTCAACGAGCGGTTGAAGCGTCATTTTAAGCATAGGAAAGCTGTAGAGGTCGTCATCAATTTGCTGCTCAAAGGAAATTTTGTCTTCAAAGCGAATGCGCTGAATGTTCATATATGCTTCAATTTGCACAAGCTCCTCCTGCAGCGTAACGATTTCATCCTTGTTTTTCGTATTGTAGCGAAAAATATCAGCGAGCGACTGTGCCATTTCACTAATTTCCTGAACTTGATAATAGTCGGACATCGCCCGGATGCTGTCGAGCGTATTGTACAGAAAATGCGGATTGATCTGCGAATAGAGCATGGCGAGCTGCGCCTCCTGCAGCTTAATCTGATTCACATACCGCGTCTCAATCAAATTTTGCAGCTCATCCTGCATCGCATTGAAGTTCATGCCGATTCTGCCGATTTCATCATTGCGCCGCACCTCGACGCGCACCGAAAAATCGCCGCGTTTAATGCGGTTAACCGTCTTGTACAAGTCTAGAATCGGCTTCGTAATCCGCTGCCCGAACAGGACCGAAATAATCAGCGTAATCGCAAAGGCAATGAAAGCGGTCACAATAACCGTCGTCTTAATAATATCTAATGCGCCAAAAATATCATGCTTCGGCACGATTAGCACAGCCTTCCAGTTCGAATAAGCGGAATTCGTGTATGACACTAGTCGATCCTCTCCATCCAGATTGAGCCAAAACTTGCCTTGACTGCCGTTAATACGGCTTGTCAGCTCCTTCCCGCCTGCATAACGCTGCGCATCACCAGGCGCATAAACAAGCCTGTTGCCTTCGTCAAGAATAACAATGCTGCTGTTTGCCGAAAGCCCGTCGTTGCGGCCAATGCTGTTGAACAGCTCGGCGCGGTATTCGGCACGCACTAAAATAAACTGCTCGGGATTGGAAAAATCGCGAATCATAATGGAGGAAAAATAGGCCGTTTCCCCATCCACTGTCCGGTCTGCCGCTGGGATGAAGCCGCTGTAAAACACTTCGCCATCCTTCGCTACCGTTTGGCGGAACCATTCGGAGCCCCGCACCTTCGCCGGGTTATGCTGTCCGCTTTCGTCAGAGGAGCTAAGCAGCTCGCCGTTGCTATAATAAATTTGAAAACGCAAAAAATCACGAATTGGCGTTACATTGAAGCTTTTCAAATACAAATCGCCGATTTTCTGCCGAAACAGGAACCGTTCGCGATCGCTAAGCTCGGGGTAACGATTAACGCCGTCAATATAGCTCTGCTCATTGTAGGAGGCCAGCAGCAGATTGCGCTTGCTATGAAAATCATTGTCCATATTTTTTTCAATTTGCTGGACGAGCAGCAGGCTGGCAGCCTCCGCTTGAGTTGCCATCGTTTTGTAGGAAATATAGAAGGAGACCGAACCGACCAGTGTAATGCACACCAAAATAATAATAAAGTAGCTCAGCAACAGCTCATTGCGCAGCCGGATAATAATTCCCCCTCAGGCCAAACCTGTTTTATTTTCATTATAACGAATCGGGCGAAGCGAACCTATAACAAAAAGCGTTTATCGTGAACTTCCAACCACTTAAGAGAGGGTGGCTTCTTGCTCAATGAAGCTACCGCCGCAAACGACATTTTGCTTTCATAATCCAGACCCTGTAAAGGGACACTATGAGGGTTACACCAATAAATCCAGAAGAAACAACCCAAGTTGAATTATGCTAAAATGTAGCTAATGTATCATGTAGATATCCCTCATGTACAAAGGAGAATTGAAAATGAGAAAACTCGTTCTATTTCTGCACGCTTCGCTTGACGGTTTTGTAGAAGGACCGAATGGTGAAATGGACATTGGCTGGGTTTCCTACGATGCTGATTTGGAGAAACACGCGAGAGAAATTCTGAGCACTGCCGACACTGTCATTTGGGGACGTGGGACTTATCAGATGATGCACAGTTACTGGCCATCTGTGCTTTCGGACCCATCAGCTTCGCAGCATGAACGGAATCATGCCGAGTGGATCGAAAAGACAACAAAACTCGTTTTTTCCACGACACTGGAGAAAGTCGAATGGAATAATTCCAAACTCGTGAAAAAAGATGTCGAGGAAGAGATTAATAACCTCAAACAGCAGCCAGGTAAGGATATCGTCATCCTCGGCAGTCCTAGGTTCGCACACCACCTTATGCAGCTTGATTTAATTGATGAGTATAAAATTACGGTTTCTCCCGTCCTGATCGGTAAGGGATTGCCGTTATTCCAAGGTCTCAAGGAGAAGATCAATCTTAAGCTAATCGAAAACAAGACCTTTGATTCTGGAGCCATAGGTCTCGTTTATCAGACGGTAAGATGATCTTGTCACTTAAGGTGATTACGCTCCCTCGAGGAACGATAGTTCAATGATTGAAGCGGCCGACCAGAATTTGGTCTGCCGCTTTGTTTTTTATAATCAAAGCTTCTATCCGCATGATTGGTTGTTTTTTTATATTGTGATGTATTCGGCTACCCAGTCTGGTCACCCATACTAGCTCAAACGCCTCTTCGACGTTAATCTGTTTTGTCATTTTCTTCAAAGCAGCTGTCAATGTGCGATGTTTCCCATCTGCCAGGTAATAGGTTTTTTTTGAAAGCATACTCGTCATCCCCCACTTTATAGAGGGAGTTCTAAAAACTAACGTTTAAAAAGCCCAGAGCAGCTTCTGAGATAAGAGACGGCTCTAGGCGAATGAACTTGCTTCCTTTCATTATGAAACTGAAAAATAAATCGTAAAAACGGGGCTTTTCTTCCGAAATCTTGCTCGCACAGCAGGCTTGGCTTAACTAGTCTTTAACTTGACTGGCAAAGCGGTAGGAGCCGGAGCCGATTTCCAGCACCGTTTGGCTGCCAAAGGCTTCAATCACCTTAATATCCTCGCTGCCAGATGGACTAGCTGGAAGCAGCTCTGTAGAAGTTATTGCACCCTCGAGCGTATGAATGGCTGCTCCATCGATTGCCTTGACCGTCCCAGGAATGTATAGCGTTGCCGTCGTATTAGCGGGAATGCTCACGTTTAACTGGAACTCGCCGGACTTATCGATTTGCCAGTCTACTTCGATTTTTCCATATAACGAAGAGAAATGGGATTTCACATAAGCAAGGCCGCCGCCCGGCTGAGGACGGACAATCGCATGACGGAAGGCAGGTGCTCCCTTGTCTGCTTCAATGCCTGCCATATAGCGGAACATCCACTCGCCAACGGAGCCTAGCGAATAATGATTGAATGAATTCATCTGCGGCGTCTGGAAGCCATTTTCCTCCGTCCAGCCATCCCAGCGCTCCCAAATGGTCGTCGCTCCATGCTTGATGGAATACATCCACGATGGAAAAGCCTCCTGCGTCAGCAGCTGATAAGCTACGTCGAGCCGGCCGTTATCAGATAGCGCGGGCAGCAAATAACCAACGCCAAGGAAGCCTGTCGTCAAGCGCTTGCCGCGGCTGGCAATATCCGCTGTGAGATGGTCGACTGCCTTTAACCGCAGCTCGTCTGTCAGCAGACCAAATTGCAGCGCAAGCACATATACCGTTTGCGTCTCCCCATGTATGCGGCCCTCCTCCGTTACAAAAGCAAGGCGGAATGCTGCGGCAATGCCCTGAAACAGCTGCTCCAGCCGACGAACATCCTCCTCCTTGCCCAGCACGCCGGCAATTAATCCAAGCACCTTCGTGCTGTAGGCAAAATAAGCGGTTGCCAGCACCTCGTTTGGCGTATCGGCATCAATGGACAGCCAGTCGCCATAGTTGGCATAGTTCGGCCTTACTAGCTCTTCGGTCGTTGCGTGCAAGTAATCGACCCATCTGCTCATCGCCTCGTAATGCGTTTCCAAAATCCGCACATCGCCATACATTAAATACAGCGTCCAAGGGATAATGACGCCAGCATCGCCCCAGCCTGCATTATCTGGCGCATACCAGTTCAGGCGCGTGCTCCAGTTTTTATAGCGAATCCAGCCTGCATCCGGCGCCACATCGGTGAAAGCGCCCGAAGGCTGCTGGCAATCAATCATATCCCACATAAATTTATTGAAAAACCTTGCCACATCCATATTGTACGAGGCTGTACGCGCAAAAATCTGCGCATCCCCCGTCCAGCCGAGACGCTCATCCCGCTGAGGGCAATCGGTTGGTACCGACAAGAAGTTGCCCCGCTGCCCCCAAGTAATGTTGGAAAACAACTGATTAATCATCGTATTCGACGTTTCCAAATGCCCAGTCTCCGGCGTGTCGGAATACACAACCTTGCCCATAATTGTATCCAAATCAGGCTCGCCGGGATAACCAATCAGCTCCACATAACGAAAGCCATGGAATGTAAAATGCGGCTCATAGCGCTCCAGCCCTTCGCCTTTAAGCGTATAATGCTCCTGCTGAACAGCAACGCGCAAATTTTCCAAATACAGCGAGCCATCAGGACTCAGCATTTCCGCATGGCTGATCGTGACCGTCGTGCCGCGTTCTCCGCTAACGCGAAGCTCCGTCCAGCCGACCATATTTTGTCCCATATCAAAAATATAGCTGCCGCCCGGTGTCCGCTCCATTCGGATCGGCCTAATCGTCTTCATTACCTTAATCGGCGGTTCGTTAGACGCCACCAGCATGCCGTTATAGCCAGGCCGCACATCCGGATCCTCCCATAGGCTGTCATCAAAGCCTGCTTCCGACCAGCCCGCCATTTCAAGCCGCGCGTCATAAGCTTCACCCATAATAAAATCGGAATATAAAATAGGCCCCTTGCTCACCTTCCACGTATGATCGGTTGCGATACTTTGCTTCGTGCCATCCTCATATTCCACGTAAGCCTGCATCATAAAAAACGGACGCTCTCCGTACACCTTGTCGCCAAGAAATCCAACCGTTCCCGCATACCAGCCTTCTCCAATAATGGCGCCAAAGGCGTTGTCGCCTTCATGCAGCAGCGGCGTAATATCATAAGCCTGCACCTGTGAGCGGACATTGTAGTCCGTAAAGCCTGGGGCAAAATAATCCCCTACACGCTGCCCGTTAACGTACAGCTCGAACAAGCCGAGCGCTGTCACATAGGCCATGGCGCGGCGCACCTTGCCACTCAAGGTGAATGACTTGCGCAAGTGGGGCGAAGGCTGTCTGCCTGCTGCCCCCTCATCATGCTTGCGGCCAATCCATTTCCCCCGGTATGCTGCCCTATGAAGCAGTCCTATCGTCCAGAGGGAAGGCTTGCTCCATTTCGATACACGCCCATAATTGTCCCAGACGCGCACCTTCCAAAAACATTCGGCTTCCGCCTCAAGCGGGCTGCCGCCATATTCCACTTGGATCGACTCGCTCGATTCTGTTTTCCCACTATCCCAGCGATCGCCATCATCTGCGGCCAACCGTTCTATTGAAGAAGCGACCAGCACCTGATACGCCGTTTGGCGAACAGAACGCTCCTCTGAGCGGAGCTTCCAGAACAAGCGCGGCTTAGCCGCTTCAATACCAAGCGGATTCGTCATATACTCCGTTTTGCAATCTTCAATGGTTAATGCCATTAAACTTCAGCCTCCTGAAATTTTATCGCTTTACATATTTTCATCTTCTGGCCTCTTCTGTTTGTCTGTATGCTTTCTCCTATGCTTGCTCCTTGGCCTTCTCGGAGCTGTTATGAACCAAACGCTCATGCAGAAAATCAACAATATGCTGCACCTGCATTTGGCCGTCACCATGCTTGGCTGCTCCAAGCTTCATTTGGAGCAGGCAGCCCGGATTGCTCGTGAGCAAATAATGCGCCTTTGTCGCATTGGCATGCTCCATTTTGCGCTCCAGCAGCCCGCCCGCCATTTCCGGCTGAACAATATTGTAAGTGCCCGCCGAGCCGCAGCAGCGGTCAGCCTCAAACATTTCTACAAACTCAGCCCCACTTACCTCCCTCAGCAGCTTCCGGGGAGCATCAGCAGAGCGCATCACATTGCGCAAATGGCAGGAATCCTGATACGTAATCCGAATCGGCTGTTCCTTTATCTGGGCGGTAGCAAGCTTGCCGGAACGGATCAGCAAATCACTAATATCCACCACACGCTTCGTCAGCCACACTGCGCCTTCCCTCCACTGCTCATCCTCATGCAGCAAATGATCGTATTCCGATAAGATGGCGCCGCAGCCGCCCGCATTGGATACGATGTAATCCACACCAGCTGCCTGAAAAGCAGCAATGTTCCTCCTCGCAAGTGACCGGGCATCCTCCGTCTCCCCGCTATGTGCGTGAAGCGCTCCACAGCAAGCCTGTGTATCCGGTATGACAACCTCAAAGCCAGCTTCCGTCAGCAGATCCACCGTCTTGATGTTCGTTTCCGTGAACAGCATATCCATGAGGCAGCCGCGAAACATGCCCACTGTAGCTATTTTCATCCCTTTGGCCGGATGATGGCTGCCGATTTTCTGGACAATGCCTTTGCTTGAGGCATTCGGCAGCACTTGCTCCATCTCGCTCAAATGAGCTGGCAGCAGCTTCATAACGCCAGCGCTGCGCGCTAGCTTCCGAAGCCCGGATTGCTGATACAGCTGCATAGCTCCGCCGAGCAGCCGCACCCGCTTCTGGTGAGGGAAAAGCTGCTTGAACACCACCTGCCGCAGCGGCTTCACCCACCACCGGTGGCTTTCCGTATGCTCTTCAATCGCCTCCCTCGTCTGCTCAATGAGCTGGCCATATTTCACATCTGCCGGACAAGCCGGCTCGCAGGCACGGCAGCCGAGACAATGGCTCATCTGCTCCTCAAAGGACTGGTCGGGCATCATCAAACCATCAGTAACCGCTTTCATCAATGCAATGCGGCCGCGTGGCGATTCCGCCTCAATACCCGTTTCACGAAACGTTGGGCATGCAGGCAGACAGAAGCCGCAGCGCATGCAATTCGTCAATTGATCCTCATCGAGCCGCAGCTTGAGCTTTCCAGCAAGCTGAAGCTGCGGGGAGCGCGGCGAACTGCACGCTGGTTCCGTTCCATGCGTATTTACGTTTGCGGCTGTTGCTGCGGCTGATGATGTAATTCCAACAGTTAGCCTTTCTTCCGTTTTAACCATGCTGTAGCACCACCCTCTTGCGCGACTGTTTGGCAAATATTTTGCCGGGATTGAGCAAATGGTGCGGATCGAACGCCTGTTTAACGGCCTTCATCACTTCGATGCCTGCGGAGCCGACCTTCCATTCGAGATATGGGGATTTCACAAGGCCAACGCCATGCTCGCCTGTAATCGTCCCGCCGAGCCGAATCGCTGCCTCAAAAATTTCCTCAAACGCCGCCTCAACGCGGTGAATTTCTTCCTTATCCCGTGCATCAGTCGTTGCTGTAGGATGCAGATTGCCGTCGCCCGCATGGCCGAAGGTACAGATCGTCACTTGATGCTTGTGGGCAATTCGATTAATTTCAAGCACCATTTCGGCGATTTTGGAGCGAGGCACCGTCGCATCCTCAAGAATCGTCGTTGGTCGCAAGCGTGCGAGTGCGGTAAAAGCACTGCGCCTTGCCGTCAGCAGCTTGAGCGCTTCTTCTGGACTTTCAGCGACGCTGACGCTGTGCGCCTGCTCGCTTCGGCAAATTTCCTCAATCCGGGCAATGTCCCGTTCTACCATTTCTGTTTCTCCGTCCTGCTCGATGAGCAGAATCGCCTCCATATCGAGCGGCAAGCCAAGCTTGGCAAAGTCGTCGACCACCCGCACCGTCGCATTATCGAGAAATTCGAGCGTTGAAGGAATGATGCGGTTTTCAATGATTTTGGACACGGTTCGCGCCGCGCCATACAAGTCCTTATACATCGCCAGCATCGTCTTCTTGTACTTTGGCGGCGGCACTAGCTTAAGTGTCGCTTCGGTAATAATCGCAAGCGTCCCTTCCGAGCCGACGAGCAGCTTGGTCAAATCATAGCCTGCTACATCCTTCATCAGCTTGCCGCCGGTACGAATAATTTCGCCGCTGGCCAGCACCGCCTCCAGGCCGAGGACATAATCCTTGGTCGTGCCGTACTTGAGTCCGCGCAGCCCTCCGGAGCATTCGGCAATGTTGCCGCCAATGGTTGAAATCGCCATGCTGCTCGGATCGGGCGGGTAAAATAAGCCGAGCGACTCCACATGGGTGATAAAAGATTTTGTAATGAGGCCAGGCTGGACGATTGCAACCAAATTTTCAAGATCGACCTCCAAAATGCGATTCATCCGGTGCATGACCATCACTACTCCACCCTCTACAGGAACAGTACCACCGCATAAGTTCGTGCCTGAGCCTCGGCCGATGACGGGAATGCGATGCGTATTCAGTACTTTCATAATCGCACTCACCTGCTCCGTGCTCGCGGGATAGATAACGCCGTCTGGTAGCGCTTGCAGCATTGGTGTCCCATCATAAGAATGAGTCACAAGCGACTGCGGATCATCTTTATAAAAATCGCTTCCCACTATAGCGAGCAGTTGTTGTCGAATCGGTTCCTGCAGCATATTGATGTCCCCTTCCATAAAATAAAGCTTCAACCCATTAATCTATTAATTAATCAGGTCATCTGATGACTTTGAATTGAAAAAAGTATACAATAAAATAGATAAAAGCGAAAGCGTTATTTTGGAGCATGCTAATTCGTTGTTTGAAGGGAGTTAATATGGAGATTAACCCAAACCGGCCGCTCAAAAGCTACGAGTGGGTCATGAACGATATTAAGCAAAAAATGGACGGGGGCTCGCTCGCCCCAGGCGATAAGCTCTCTTCTGTTGCCGACCTTGCCGCCTCCTATGGCGTTGGGCAATCAACGATCCGCGAGGCATTGAGCGCGCTGCGGGCCATGGGCAGGCTGAACATTCGCCAAGGCAGCGGGACGTTTGTTACAGCTCCTCCAGAGCCTGCTACCCTATCGGCTCCAAGCTTTCTCTATGACAAAGCGTGGATGGACCGTGCGGAGACGCTGCGACATATTTTGGAGGTGCGTAAGGTGCTGGAAACTGGCTGCGCTGCGCTGGCTGCCCGCAATCGGACCGAAGCCGATCTTGAAGCGCTGGCCTCCATTTTGAAGAGCATGCATGAACGCCTTGGCGATGAAGCCTTCAGCGAGCAGGCAGATATCCGCTTCCATCAGGAGCTTGCGAAGGCGACGCATAACCCCGTGCTGCTGGAGATGATGGAATCCTTGTCCACCAAGCTGCATGAAAGCATGAAGGATACGCGGGCTCTATGGTTTTATGCCGAACGCTCAACTGCGGAGCGATTGCAAGGCGAGCATCAGGCAATCTATGCTGCCATTGCTGCACAGCAGCCAACGGAAGCATCCCTGCTTATGGAGGCGCATATTTCCAAGGTGGAGTCCGTGCTGCTGGGCAAGCTGGCTAGCGGATAAATGCACCAAGCAAAAACGACTTCGTCGTCCTTCTGGGACGACCGAAGAGCTTTGTCGGAGAAATATAAGCCCATTTATACGTGTAAAACTTATAAATTCTTATATTTCAAGGTGAAACGGCTGTCGCCGTCCTTTGGCGGTGCGGCGCGTTTCAGTCCGAGAAATATAAGGGTAGTATAAGGGGGAAACTTATACTACCCTTATATTTGCAGCAAAGGGAAAGCGCCTGCTCGAACAAGCAGACGCTTTCCCTTTTTATTTTTCATGGATATGTTCGTTTTCCCTCGTTTTTCTTCCCCCTGCTACCCTTTTATGCCCGTCATGGCGATGCCTTCAATAAAATGCCGCTGCGCAACGAGAAAGACAATCAACGAAGGAATAACAATAACGGAGGTTGCCGCCATCATCAGATGCCACTGCGCCGAATAGGAGCCTTGGAACAGGGTCAGCCCCTGCATGAGCGTGTAATTACTTTCTGAGGTAATGAATGCCAGCGGTCCTAAATAATCGTTCCAATTGGCGAGAAACGTGAGCAGGCCAACCACAATCATCGCCTGCTTGCCAATCGGCAAAATAATTTGCAAGTAGATGCGGAAATGTCCGGCACCGTCCACCTTGGCGGCTTCATCCAGCTCTGCCGGGATGCTGAGGAAAAACTGCCGCAGCAGAAAAATGTTGAACACGCCTCCCCCAAACCACGCGGGCGCAATGAGCGGTACGAACGTATCGGTCAAATGCAGCGTATTCCAGAACACATATTGCGGAATCATAACGACGAAAAACGGAATCATTAACCCCGTTAATATAAATCCAAACACCTTGTCGCGGCCCTTCCAGTGAATGCGCGAGAAGCTGTAGGCACAGACGGAGCTGGAAAATAACACGCCAAGCATCGCAGATGCCGTAATGACGGTGCTATTGAGAAAAAATCGTCCGAATGGATAAGCGCCCAGCGCCTGCTCGAAATTATCCCAGCTTAAATCGTCTGGCAGCAGCTTCGGCGGCATTTGATACAAATCGCCCATATTAATGAGCGAGGTGCGCAGCATCCAAAAAATCGGAAACAGGAAAAACAGGCTGCCTGCTATAAGCAGCGTGTAAATAACGATTCGATTGCCCAATGATTGCTTTTTCATCTGCGCTCCTCCTTGCCCTCATAATAGACCAATGACTTGGAGAAGTAGAAAATCGCTGCGGTGAACAGCATAATGACGAGAAACAGCAACACGGAAATCGCGCTGGCGCTGCCCATTCGCGAAGACTTGAAGCCTTCGTTGAACAAATACAGCACATAGAGCAAGCTCGCATTGTTAGGTCCGCCCTGTGTCATAACCGCTGGCTGCACAAATGTCTGAAACCCATTAATGAACGCAATGACCGTATTGAAAAAAATAATCGACGAGCTCATCGGAATGGTAATATAAATCAGCTTATGCAGCCGGTTGCCTCCATCCAGCTCGATCGCCTCGTATAAATGACCCGGAATGCCCTGCAAGCCTGCTAGAAAAATAACGATCGTATTGCCCAGCGTCCAGAAGCTGAATAAAAGGAGCGTCGGCACCACGGAGGTCGTATCGCCGAGCCATCTGGAGGTTGGCAAATGCAGCGCATCCAGCGCATAGTTGACGATGCCAAAGTCTGGCTGCAGCAGCCACATCCACACCATCGAGGATGCTGCAAGCGGGATAATAACGGGCAGGTAAAATACGCCGCGAAAAAAGCTTTTGCCCGCAACCTGCTGATTCAGCAGTATGGCTAAAAAGAACGATAAAATAATGCCCAGCGGCACGCTCAGTCCAACATAATAAACCGTTGCTTTCACTGCCGGGTAGAAAAAGGGATCTGCCCCGCTGAACAAGCTGGCATAATTGTCAAAGCCGATCCATTTCGGCACAGTGCCGACGCTGTAGGAAGTGAAGCCCAAATAGAAGGTTGCCGCAATCGGCACGATGACGAAAATGACGTAGCCAAGCAGCACTGGCGAAGCGAAGAGCAGGCCGAAGCCCAGCTCTCCGAATTTCCGTTTTTGCCTGACTCCGCGCTCCGCCTTTAATTCACGCTCATGAACGCTTGCCAGTGGTTTCATAACAGCTCTCTCCAAACTCGTTTTATCGTTTATTCACTCACATCATAACGGCCTTGAATTTCAGGCTGTACCTTCGCTTCGAGCTCC
This sequence comes from Paenibacillus sp. J31R34, assembly GCF_059383715.1. Classification (NCBI taxonomy): domain Bacteria; kingdom Bacillati; phylum Bacillota; class Bacilli; order Caryophanales; family Paenibacillaceae; genus Paenibacillus; species Paenibacillus sp. J31R34. Next base: position 748,033 of record NZ_JBXENU010000001.1, on the reverse strand, counting down.
TTCATCGCTTCTGCCGCTGTTTTGCGGCCGAGCCATACTTCATCCATGCCGGAGAAGGTAATGGCATTCACCTTCGAGAAATTTTTAATATAATAAGAGCCATTCGGAACGCCGTTATGCAAAAGATTATTCATCATCGCATCCTTGAAGCCCGCCGGATGCGCAGGGTTATTTTCTGCCCACTTCGCTACAAGCTCTGGATCGGTGTACCATTTCGTCATCGTTGGCATCCAAAGTCCGCCTTTGTAGAGGTCGATCGAGCCTTCCGGATTTTCCAGGAATTTCGTAAGCAGCCACGCTTCCTCCAAATGCTTCGTCGATTGGTAAATGACCGACGCCCCGCTAATGCCCATTGGCACGCTGCGCTTCATTTTCGGCAGGACGCCGATATCGTAGTTGACTCCAGCCGCCCCGAGATCGAGATTAATCCACTGCCCATGCATCGACATGGCAACCAGCTTCGATTGCAGCGCCACAGCCTGTGAAGGAATCGACTTCATTTGTACCGGAGACGGCGCAACATGATGCACATTAATTAAGTCCGCTAAACGCTGGATCGCTTCGGTCGCTTCCGGCTGGCTAAAGCCGAATTTCCCATCCTTCGTAATCCATTCGCCTTCATTGTTAATCACCGTCGCATGCACAGGGCCATGCCAGGTTTCAAAGGATACACCGTATTGACGGATGTTTTTCGGATCAAAATCCGCTTCAGAGGCGTTTTTTCCATTTTTGTCAATCGTCAATTTCTTGGCAACATCGACGAACTCATCCCAAGTCCAAGCATCCTCCGCCTTCGAGGGCGGGTAAGCGGCATTCGCCTGATCGAACAAATCCTTGTTGTAAAATAAACCGAACGTCTCGCCCGCTGTGCTAATGCCGTAAGCGAAATCCTCGGAAGATTTGAACCAAATATAGTCGAGGAAATCCTCGCGCTTCAGCTCGCCGTCATTATCAAGCAGCTCAAACAGATTGACGAATTTGCCTTCCTTCTGCCAAGGGTCTGCAAGCTCCCCATGCATATAGCCGAGATCCGGTGAGTCGTTGCCTGCAACCATCGCCGTAATTTTCGCATCATAGTCAGCTTCCGGGATATGAATGGCGTTTACTTTAATCCACGGGTATTTTTCCGTAAAGGTTTTGGTCGCCTGCTCCATCGCCGCCTTCTCCTGCGGGCTTCCCCAAAACGTAAACTTGAGCGTTACAGGCTCTTTCTCCTCAGGCGTCGATGTCGCCTCGCCCTTCGGCGATTCCGCAGGCTGCTGGCTGCTGGCTCCTTCACTTGCTGGCGTGTTTCCCCCGCTGCCTGTGCCGCTGCATCCTGCCACAACGAGTGTTAGCGATAATAGCAATGTCGTCAATGCTGACCTTCCTTTGAATCGTGCGATCATATAAAGCCTCCCTTTGTTATGCCAATCTCTTTGTACAGCTCTATCATATTGAATGCGGTTACATTTTAAAATTCGAATTTATTTATAATGGTGGACTTTTTATAGCGCTTGCCAAAAACTTTAAAAAGGAACCTTTTATAATTACTTTCCTCGCAAGGAAGCGATCCTGCTGGATTTGGGCCAGACACAGATGGAAGTCACTCAAGCAAACCTTGAGCGATACCACTTAATTAACGACGTTAAAGAAAAATTGCTGACCCTGTTTCGCGACTTGTTTCAAAAATATGCCGTCAATGCTGAGCTTGCGAAGCTCACCATTTTGGAAATGCTGCGCTCTCCTCTGCTGCTGCAAGAAGAATTTAACGTCATTAATAAATTTGAAGAGCTGCTCTGCACCCTTTTGGATGAGGCCGAGAAGCTCAATAAATTGCCGTCCCAATTAGCTTCCGCAGATATAGCTGCCGTGCTGTCGGGGATGTACTTTCATGCTTTGCTTGATTGGGCAGCCTCCCATAAGGATATGTCACATATGCAGGCCAGCTTTGAACGCCGTTTTGAAGTTATCTGGGACGGCTTAAAAATAAGAGGTGAATTCGCATGATGCTGTGGATTGCAAAAAGCGGATTTATTTTGCTGCTGCTTAGCGCCATTCATGTTTATTGGGCTTTTGGCGGAAAATGGGGCGCAAGCGCCGCATTGCCTACGAAAGCAGGATCGCAGCAAACACTATTTGTACCGGGAGCAGCAGGTACGATGATCGTAGCCTGCCTGCTGTTTTGTGCGGCGATGCTCTTGCTCATGCAAGGAAGGCTGCTCCCCGCTTTCTTAGATGCTGCTTTCATCAAGTGGAGCTGTTGGGCATGTGCAGCTGCCTTTATGCTGCGGACGATTGGTGATTTCAACTATGTTGGCGTGTTCCGCAAAGTCCGCAATACCCGCTTTGCCAGATTTGACTTGTATTTGTTTACGCCGCTTTGCCTGCTGCTGTCAGCCGTTTTTTATGCGGCTACAGCCTGGGCAGTCTAACAAATTTAATATAGCCAACCAGATTCTGATGAATTCACGTACCGAATGGCAGCTTCATGCGCTTCGTTTCAGCGCTGACTTTCTGCACAAAGATAGACTTGCTGGGGCACAGCAGCCGCTATTTTAACAAAATCATGGGTTATAGCAAGGTGGCGGACTCAGGAGCCGCTAATGTGCGGTCAATCGTCATTTTGACGGGATAATGAAGGCAATAGCGGATTTCCTGTCCGCGTACAGCCTGAGATCGCATAAAAAGCCAGAATAGCGGAACCTCAGTCCTCCAAAAGCATGGAAGGAGCGTCAGAATGCAAGGAGCGTCCCAAACTGCGAGGTGTTGGCAACAGAGGTCTCATTAAGAGTGTCATACCTTACACAAAATTGTTATTCTGTTACGAATTTGTTTAAGCTTTTCACCCTTTTTGTTCTTTATTAGTGAAATCTGAGGCCGCAAACTGCTTCATAAAAGCGTCACGGCTTCCTTTAAACACATTGATATCGACGTACATGTCAATACCTGCCACATGTCCACGGTTATGATATTGCCAGAACTGCCAGCCGCGCTCTTCAAGCTTCGGATGTTTTACAATGTCGCGAATCCAGATTTCATAGGAGGCAAACGCAGATACATTTTCTATATAAGTATGATAAGTATCGTACGTCACATACAATATAGGCTTTTTGCCATAACCCGCCTCCATGCCATCCGCTAGCGCCTGCAGTTCCTTATGTATTTTAGCTTGGTCATGGTCCAGGCTGATTTCCAAATCGATGACTGGTGGTAGACTATCCGGCTCATAAGGAACTGTTTTTATAAAATGGGCCGCCTGCTCCTCCCCCGTACTCATCGTTGTGAAAAAATGATACGCTCCCGTCAAAAAGCGCTGCTCCCTCGCTCCCTGCCAATTTGCTTCGAACCACTTATCGGTATAATCTTTGCCCTCCGTCGCTTTCACAAACATGAATTCATATTTCCCCGTCGCCTTTATTTGCTGCCAGTTTATTTCGCCTTGATAATGCGATACATCCAGCCCTTTCACCTCATAGGCATTCGCAAATATGGAATTATGCCAAATGACTCCCTTATATTCTAAAACGCCAAGCAGCACTAGCAATGCCAGCCCGCCAATAATTATATTTCCCCATTTCTTATTACGCTTCATTTGCCTGCTCCTCCCCCTTAATAATGAATATTATACCAATTAGATACGTTAATGCCTACAAGCGTAAACGGCTTTCGCCGTCCTCTGGCGGTAAAGCTAACGTTTCGCGGTGAAATAGAAGGAGTATAAGGGAGAAACTTATAAATGCTTAAATTTTAAAAAAACTCGCCAAGCTTTCCTTGTTCAGGAAGCGAGCGAGTTTTTGCTGCTGCGTGCTGGATATAATGCTTTTAAATAGCAAAAATATGATTGCCAATTTGTACGATTTGTTCCCTCGTCCAAATCCATGATGATGTTGCCGTCTTCGGATTAAAATAATACAGTGCGCCATGCGTTGGATCGTTCCCGGCAACGGCTTCGACTGCCGCCCTGTAAGCTGTAGAATCCGGCTTAAGCTGGTATTGTCCATCATCAACTGCTGTAAACGCACCTGGCTGCTCGATAATGCCTTTAAGCGTATCAGGGAACTGCGAGGAAGCTAACCGATTCATAACAACAGCGCCTACAGCGACCTGCCCCTTAAACGGCTCGCCACGCGATTCGGCAAAAATAATACGAGCCAGCAGATTAAGCTCATGCTCGCTGACGGATACCTTTTTCAACGTCTTCCAGGTTTGTTTGCCAGCAATGCCGTCGGATTGAAGGCCATAATCTTTTTGAAACCGTCTCACGGCATCCTCCGTCATTTTACCGTAGAAGTCCGTTACCTCGTCATTCATAAAATACCCTAAAATCTTTAATCGATACTGAACGTCGGGAACATCTACCCCTTTGCTGCCATAGCTCAGTGTAGCTGGCGCCGCGGCTCCAACGATTTGAAGCGGCAAGCTGACGACCATAACAATTGCAAATATATATGCTAAGCAATTGCGAAATATTCGTTTATTTTTCATAATTCTAATATTCCTCCTTTGCAAAACAAGTTAAAAACTTATTTTTAAAATATATTTTTTATTAATTTCAGCACTCGTATGAGTTTAGCATAGTATTAATATGAAAGTAACCGTATTTGCTTAATTACATGAATTTACTAATGTTTGAACAGCTGTACTCGGCTCTCTTATACGCTGTACGGGAGTTTTCTCCAGGGAACTGCTATAATGAGGGTTAGATGATCGGCAGAGGTGATAAAGGATGAACATTATTAAAGTGAAGGATCGGCAGGAGCTCGACAAACGGGTTCCATCCATGCCTTGGTATATTGAGAAATTTATTAATTATAAGCTGCCAGACCTCTCTCCTTCGTCGCTGCTTGAGTATGTAAGGGATTATGAGCTCTTTCTAAATTGGCTTATTACAGAAGGACTCTCTGAGGCTGCGGTAATCAAGGACGTTCAGTTAACGGAGCTGGAGCAGCTTCATATGGACAGCATTGACAGCTTCCGCATGTTTCTCGCCACCCATCCGAGTCATAATAATCGTAAAACGACGATAACTCGCAAGCTGTCCTCGCTGCGCTCGCTCTTTCATTATTTGAGCCAGATCGCGGAGGATGAGCAGTTCTATCCGCTATTGAAGCGCAATGTCATGGCGAAGGTTGCTATTAAGCGCACAAGCAAGCCTAAGGATACGGCGGCGAAGCTGGAAGGCAAGCTGCTGCAGGAGGAGGAAATTGGGGAGTTTCTTGCTTATATTGCCAGCGGCTACGAAACCGATCTTGCCAGTAACAAGCAGGCGCTGTATTCCTATGAGTTGAACAAAATACGGGATACGTGCATCATCAGCTTTATTTTGCATTCCGGCCTGCGCATATCCGAGCTGATCAATCTCAACGTCGACGACATTGATATGAAAAAAAAGCTCGCGCATGTTTACCGCAAAGGTAAAAACGACGATTCGTTTAAAACCCCGGTCTATTTTCGCCAGGAGGCGGTAGATGACCTTCAGGTGTACCTCCAAATGCGCGATACGCATTATAAAGCACCAAAGCGTGAAAAAGCGCTGTTCCTTGCCATTGCGAACGGCAAAAAAGAAGGCTCTCGGATGACGAAACGGGCGGTGCAGGCCATGGTTATGAAATACGCGAAGCGTTTCGGCAAGCCCTATTTATCCGTACATAAGCTTCGCCATTCGTTCGCAACTGATTATTATTTGCGCAATGACTTGTACAAAACGCAGGAGCAGCTTGGGCATGCATCGCCGGAGACGACGCAAATTTACGCCCATTTGACCGATAAGACGATGGCGGAAGCAATTGATCGGGAATAATTCTGGATAATTGGCGAAGTTAACTGGCCCAGGCTAGTCCAGCCAACTAAAATCAAATAGCCTTCTCGGCTGCAGCTGGCGTTCAGCTTATGCAAGAAGGCTTTTCGTTTTGTGCTATATAATATGCTCAAAAATCTTTGGACAGCTCCATATCTGTAGCGGAAATACCCTCTTCCACCGCAAACTCAAAATCTTCAATGTCGTAAATTTGTACAGGGATTTCTGCTTGAATCAGCTTATCTTGAAACTCAAACTGGTCGGAAAGCAGCGGCAGATTAAATTTCAATGCGGTCAGCAGCAGCTCCGTCTCGATTGGATCAAATGCCTCGCCGTATTGTGCGCTGTCTACAGCATGTACAATTGTAAACTGTATCCGCTCGTTTAGCAGCAGCGGCGAGCTTTCCCGCCAAGGCACCTGCATCGTGCGTTCGATTTTTTTACGGTTGAGCGGATCTTCAAAAAAAGCAATCAGCTCGCCAATTTTATTTTTGACATGAGCATCATCATCTGGATCTTCCATTACGGGATCCGATCCGTCTCTCATATCATAAAGCTCTAAAATGGATGAATAAGGAACAACATAATCAATAGCACTGCTTGGAACGAGAAGGTGACCATAAGTTGCCACCATCACTGCCTCTATTACAAACCGTCGCGGCATGTTTGACCTCCTTCTATAAAACAACGTTTCCACATTATTATACAATAATCCAACTGGTGTACAAGATAGCCATTCGCCAAATTTGCATTAATTCCACGCGCCGCAGTACAATGGTGGGGAAATCATTATCGGAGGTACATACATGATTAGAGAAGAAGCTATCATTATTGGCGCTGGTCCATGCGGCCTTGCTGCGGCAATTGAGCTGCAGCGCATCGGAATCCAGCCCCTTATCATAGAAAAAAGCCATCTGGTCCATTCGATCTCACAGTATCCGACCTACATGCATTTTTTCAGTACGCCCGAGCTGCTTGAGATTGGCGATATTCCCTTCACGACGCCCAATGACAAGCCTTCGCGACTTGAAGCGATGAATTACTATCGCACAGCAGCGCTGCGCCATGAGCTTCGGATTAATCCTTATGAGACGGTAACGAGAGTCGCTCGTGATAATGGCCGCTTCACGCTCTCCAGCACCAATCGCTTTGGCGAACCGCTAACCTATTCCAGCCGCTATGTTATTATTGCCACCGGTTATTTTGACCATCCAAATTATTTGGGCATTCCTGGGGAAGAGCTGGAGAAGGTAACGCATTTTTTCCGCGAGGCCCATCCGTATACCGGAATGGAGGTCGCGATTATTGGGGGCAGCAATTCTGCTATAGATGCAGCGCTTGAGCTTGAACGGATCGGGGCGAAGGTGACCGTCATTTATCGCGGTGAGCACTATTCATCAAGCATTAAGCCATGGGTGAAACCAGGCTTTGAAAGCAAGGTAGCCAAGGGGCAAATTGCGATGCGCTTCTGCTCTCGCGTCACGAGCATCGACGACCGCAGCGTCACGCTTGAAGACCTCGAGAGCAAACATACGATTGCAAATGATTTTGTGCTTGCGCTGACTGGCTTTCATCCGGATCGGGATTTCCTAACTGACACAGGTGTCGTGATGGCGGAGGAAGGTTATCCGTTTTTCAACGAAGCGACGATGGAGACGAATGTGCCAAACTTGTTTTTGGCCGGTGTTGTTGCTTCACGCCATGAAGCGAATGAAATTTTCATCGAAACCGGACGTTTCCACGGCAGAAAAATTGCCTCGCATATCGCTCAAAACACCGCAGTCGAAAATTAAAATAGATTGATGGCAAAGGTTTGAGGCTGCCCATGCCCAGAGAGCACAATATAATGCGCTGTGCACCTGAGTATGGGCAGCCCCTTTTATAAATCTGTCATGAAACGGTTAGCCACGCTCGCTCCATGCTTTTCCCAATAATTCACTATTGATGCTTACAGCCGCCATTGATCCCATTGAAGCCGCCGCAACGACCTGATACTTTTGGGAAGCAGCATCTCCGGCACTATAGATGCCCGGCACATTCGTCTTGCCAAACTCATCGACTATAACAGCCCCTGCTTCTGTCATGGCACAGCCCATAGTCTGCGGAAGATCCGATCCAATCGCCAGCTTCGGCACAAAGAAGATACCTTCGCATGATAGGATCGATCCATCCTCCAGCACAACATGCTGAACGCTGCCGTTAGCAGCTTCAATTCGCTGAATTTTCGAGTCAAATATGGGTACATCATGCTGCTGCAATTCCTCGCGCTGCTCAGCGGTCATTTCGTCTGGACCATCGGTGCAAATGGTATATTGGCTTGTCCAGCCTGCTATTATTTTGGCAAAGTGCAGCGCATGATCCCCCTTGGATATTATAACCAGCTTCCTATCCCTCATTTCCCAGCCATCACAATACGGGCACACAAATGCGCTTTTTCCATAAACGTCCGTTAATCCTTCAATATCAAGTGGAAGATCCTTCATCCCTACGGCAAAAAGCAGCTTTTTAGCCCCAAAGGTTAATCCTTGGGCAGTCGTAATTATAAATTCCCCATCGGTTCCCGTTACCGCAACGGCTGAGTCATTTTCAAAATGAACGGTTGGGTAAACACTGATCTGCTCGCGCGCGATTTGACGAAACTCGTCAGGCTTAATGCCGTCTCTCGTTAAAAAGCCATGCGACTCCTGTGTCACCCGATTGCGCGGACGCTCTTCATCAATGACGATAACACTCTTCCTCGCTCTGCCTAATACTAGCGCGGCACTAAGCCCTGCCGGCCCTCCACCAATAATCGCAACATCCATCAATTGTTTCATATTAACCACCTTCCAAGAGCTTTAATGTCTTTAATTGAAAAATAAAAAACATTCTAATTCTCATTGTTTTCTATTGCGCTGCTATTGTTTAGAGATTGGATAAACATTACACTGCTTTGTTTAGAATCCCCTTTTCAAAACACCTATTAAAGATACTTTATATCTACTATTGAGTTGCAAACACTATTATAGACAAAGTAAATCTGTAATTCAAGCTTTATTTTTTGCCGGCAGCTCTGGTATGGTTAAATGAAGAGTATGCTGCCGACCAAGGTGAAGAAGCCAATCCTTTTGTAAGTGCTCGTGAGTTGGCTTTTTCGGATTATCTTCACCTGAACCGCGGACTACTCAATAACCCAGCAAATTCCTTAAAGTGAAAATATTTTCTTGAAGGAACGTTTGATTTTTTTCAATTCCTCTGTTTTTACACCAAACAACTGCGCTGAAAGCATCGTAGATATCATAAAATGGCAGCAATCTTTCCAGATCCAACATAGGTCGAATCGATTGATAACCTTCAATGAACGGTATCTTTGTTCTAGGATTGACTTCCCAAATATATCGATTGACTTTTGTGAAATCTATTTCCGAAGATCCACAACGGGCACTCTCGAAATCAATAATGCCAGCAACCTCGTTACCATTCACCAATATATTACCTGGTCTAAAATCCATGTGAACAATGCATGGTCCGTCAGGATCCGGTAAAGTAGAGAAAACTTCATCAAAGTGAAGAATACAACTTTCATACAATTTTGAGTCGAGAATCTCTTTGATTGGCTCTTTCCACTTTTCAAAATTACTTTTGATATGTAATCTCCAATTATTTTGGTCAAGCAACTTAAAACCATCGGTTAAATGGTAACCATACCCAGGAGTTTTAACCTCATGGAGCATAGCATGATAAACGCCAATTTGAAAAGAAAGTTTCTCATCAATGATCCCTGTACAAGGCATACCTTGAATTGCTGAAAGAAGCAATGCTCCAGTAGTACTTTCATCCCCATACCAAATGTCCAATACCTTAGGAACAGGTATTATACCCTTTAATGTTTCAAGCATCTGAAATTCACGGAATAGTTTATCCTTGTTAAATGGAATTTTTACAAACACGTTTTCTCCACTGGCAAGAATAAGTTTGTATACATCAGAACTAAATGACTCTGGAACATCTTCAACATTCAAGACGTTCAACTTTAGCTTTTCTATAACTTTTAGAATGGAGCTCATATGTTACCTCCTATATTAGATTTCCAGTGTTACCATAACACGAAACATACACGCATATATACAAATCCATGTCCCGCAAGGAATTCCGCAAAAAAACTTGCCCTTATTTATGGTACGGTTCTCCGAATCGCACCAGCACGTGCCACATGTATTTTAATTCCTGAAGCACCCCATCTAAATTTCCTCTATCACTCCAAAGATCCGGATTGCATATCAAATCATTGACCGCAGTTCCGACTGCTCTAACATCAATTAGATTGTCGATGGCTATACGTTTGGCGAGTAATGGCATGGTTGACCCCCTAAAATCCGGTGGTACTTTATCGGCCTGGATAGCATATCCCTTATGCCAATGAAGTTCTATTGAATATTTTAAGCATAGCTTCTCAAAAGTTCCCTCTATGTCTGTTCCTTGAAATGAAGGATCGGCCACCAGTATTTCCACGTCATCTTGCAGAAAAATATCACCGTGAATTTGAGCCTCAATGAAGTGATTAAGATTTCGACTAGGCATCTGTTTTATACGTTCAGTGATAGGGAGATTTAAGCAGAACAAAAGCCAATCGACCACTTTTCGGGGCGACAGATCCTTTTCTCCAAGAGCATATTCTCGGAAGAATGCATCTTTAAGAACGGCGGCTAAAATGTCATCGAATTCTTCATAGGTTCCTTTTTCTAGAGGATCATCCTGAGAACCACCGTAAGTATATGTGCAACGATAGGATGCCTGTGAAGCAAGAAGGATATAACACGAACCAAACCTCGGAGACGGACCATCAGAATGCAACATTAAATCTAACGCGCCGTATTTTGGCCTTTCACTGTTGGTGATGCCTTCCAACTGATAAGCGCCTCCAAACAACTTCATCTCCCAGAGATCCCGAGCGCCTCCCGGGTAGGCGGATACGCTGCCATTAGAAATCTAATAGAAATCGATTTAATCGAGAACAAAATGGCGGTAAATTACCCTTATTTTCATATTTATGTATATATTAGTTTTATTATCATATGCTCCATTTGTGGGGAGGCAATTATCAAGTTAAAGGAGTGGAATGATGAAAAAAAGGCTAGTCACTTCTATTGTTCTATTGTTTTCCATCTTTGTAATGGGTTTTAGTTTAAGCAGTTCGGCAGCACCATCCACATATGTCCACGGTATTTTTTCACAAAAACCGTTGTATGTATTGGATGGAACGACAGGCAATTGGCTGACCTCGACAAGCGGCAATGCGATAGCGAGTTGGACAGAAGCCCCGCTGGCTTCAGGAAATCAGGCATTTTTCAATGCAATCTCGATAGTCGGAACCGACCGTTTTGAATTCCGTCTAATCAGTCTTGGATCGACTACCGTCGATCAAATCAATGGCAAATTCGATATTTACAAAAATAATGTGAAGGTCGCTGCGGCGATTCCCGGCAGTGTATACGGTTTAAGCCAGCCGGTCGGAAATTATTTTAAATTTTATAACAGTACGAATACATGGCATGTATCCGGGTATATCACAGACCGGCTAGATTACTAAGAATTGACATCGAAGAAGTCCCACCCTCCCCGGACTTCTTGTTGCAATCATTCAAGCTTTTTTTGTAAACCTTTACATAAAATAACTCCGTCTGGTCCAACACCTACAATTTTAAGCCGAAACTGCTATGTATATGGGCAGACCGTTGCTGTCCTTGAATGCCTACCTTTATTCTACGCCATATCCACAAAAAAATGGAATTAATTTGATTTCAAGTTACAGAGTTCCTTAGCATAAAATTAAAAAAAGTAATTTCTCTTACATATATCATTTTCATGAACCATAGCCCGAATCCTACACACATTTATACAAATCCATGCCCCGCATGGATTCCTTCACAAAAACCTGCTTATTTATGATACGGTTCAGTGCGCTTTCTGTAACGGCAAGTCTCGTTAATCTATTCCTGCTTTCCGCATGCTATTCTATAAAACCAAGATTATCTATCTCGAAAGCAGGCATTTTCCTTCTAACCGTAGAACCACAATTGTTCTCGACTTCCGCTGATCATGACAGGTATGGGAAACCTCCACTTCGAGGACGAATCTATGATGCGGGATTACATTACTACCCTCCGTCAGCTTTACCCTCGGCGGCAGCATAAGATCTGCTTTATTAAGAGTCTTTCATAAAGTCGAGATGCTTAAATCCCCAACTGCACATATCCGTCAACACCGGCTCCAGCGTTTGTCCATGAACGGTTAATTTGTACTCAACTTTAGGAGGAATCTCCTGATATACACGACGTTCGACAAGCCCATCCCGTTCGAGCTCCCGCAGTTGATTGGTAAGCATACCCTGCGTAATTACCGGAAGCATTCGCCTCAGTTCTTCGAATCGCTTGGTCCCCTCATGCAGCAATATAAATAAAATCAGATACTTCTATTTACCTCCAATAATAGCCAATGTTGCTAGTATACCATCCCTCGTCTTATCGTCTTGGGCTCCTAACCGCAATATGTTCAACTCCCGACCATTGTAAGATAACCGCAAACCATCATCACAATATTAACAAAATATCTCCGATCCAAACACTAGTAGAAAATTATGGATATTTTTATTTTAAATTGATATGATGGTAGATAAAGTATTGATAATCGTCTGATGATGTGAACTGGCTGCCTTGTCTATCAAAGGAGGTGAACCTGAGAAAAGTTTAATTCTTAATTCCAGTTTCATACCAATTGGGGCGGGTTAATTTCTCCTTTGCCACCCCTGACAGAATGCTGTACAGAAACATGCACTAACTGTAACGTTTTCTTGTTCTATGCATTTAGCTTTAACCATTATAAAGATTAGGAGTGTATCAAATGAGTAAACAACTTTTCCCCCGTTTTTTTCGTATTATGATACCTTGCTTGTTGCTTTTGGTATTTGCCTTACCAGCGACGGCTTCCGCAGGCCATCTTGGAGATAGACTTACTATAGGTGGCAGCTTTGCAAAGGGGGATTATCTCACCTCGCAAGATGGTAGATTTTCAGCCATTTGGCAGAATGACGGAAATTTTGTCATCTATCAGAATGGTTCTTCTCTTTGGAGTAGCCGTACGAATAACAGTGGGGCCATTTCGTTTAAATTTGAACCAACTGGGAAACTGGTAATGTACCAATATGGAACAAAACCTCAAAGTATATACCAATATGCTTATCGTTTTGGATTCAACCACGCCACAGGTAAATTCGAATATCACTATGGGTGGGGGTATGATACGGTTTGGGTAATTGACACTACTAAAATTCAAGACGCTTGGTTTACCGATACCGCCTCTTGGATTTCCAAGCACGGAAGAGGTTTGCCAACTAACACAACTGGTGACACGCTGATCATGCAAAATGATGGGAATTTAGTTCTCTATAACTCAACCCTGACAAATAGCAATTATCCCAATAGTTGGATTCCTGTCTGGGCTTCGAACACGATTGGTCGATAAAATCAGATTGAGAGCCGCATAATCCGCGGCTCTTTTTTATTTATTCAAGCAACCTAATCATTTATCTGCTTAACGAAAAGAGCTCAACCCGTAAAAATCGGCGTATGAGCATTCAGATTTCTACCTCTGGAGAAAATTACATTTAAAGGCTTGCCGGTACTTGTGGTTACGGTTCACCGTATCATTCTAGAGGCGAAATTCTTTAAGCAAAAAGGATCTGGAAGCTTACCTTCAGAACCTTTGTCCATATTAAGGATTTCAATTCCTTTATTTTTACATCAAACACTAATGAAGTTTTTCAGGGGTAACTAATTTTTATTTCGTTTGTTAACTTCAATTGCAATGAACTCCGGCAAATAATTGGGAGTACAGCCCTTTGATACCATTTCATCTTTATAAAGACTCGTTTTCTCACCAAGTTTAATACAACGTGCTCGATACTTTTGATCATAAACGCCTATCCAGCCTGCGGTGAAATTCATTGCCCATTGAACTTCCGGTTCTTCCTGCGTAATATTAGCTTCTAATGTAGAAAGTAAGTCTACGGTGTTATCAGGCGGTGTTTGTCCAACCCATCTCAATCGCGCTTGAGAATACCAGAAAGCTCGCCTTTGAAGAGCAGAAGGGCTATTTTCCCATGACTCCATCAATGTAATTGTCTTCTTGTCTTTGGAGAGCTGATTAGCCATTAACCAATCCATTAAGTTATTTCGCTCATCAAAGGTGTGAGTCTGCATATCCTTATCAAGCTTATTTAGCACTTCTTTTGAAAGCAGTTTTTTATCCATAATTAAGATTGCTAATAGTCTGGGTAAAAACTCTTCGGTTGACCAAAGTTCCATAGCTAGTTCGTGATCTTTTTTAATGTCCTTCGCGATTTTTCGTAAGTCGCCTAGCTTAGTTTTACTATTGATCTGTGGTAGAATGTTTTCTGCTTTTGAAGAGTATTTCATTCCTGTACTTTTATTCCTATCCATTTGACACCACAACTCCTTTATTAAAGCACTGTTTCATAATATGTCCTTGGGGCGATATATCAATAACTTAATTTCGTTATAAGTGTTATTGCATACAATTGTGCAAGGTGTGATTCATTTCTCCCTACTTGTGATACGCTTCACCCAATCGCATCTTCAACTAAACTACCATCTTAATGCCGTTCAAAGTCTAGTCGTTTGTTTTTCTTGAACACCCATTCAAAACAGCCTGACCGGACCATTCTCCGACCAGGCTATTTTGAACTATTTACCGCGTTTCTTCTGGCGCGCATACAAGGCGTTTACCGCTTCTTCCTGCGGCTCCTCCTCCTTATAGCGCGCCTCCTCATAAAGCTTGATTAGCTGCTTTTGTTCTGCTTCGCTATAGCTATCCTCAGTCTTCGCAGCCACCTGCCATTTGACCAGCTCTTTTGCCGTTTCCCTAGGCGTCAAATGAGCCTGAAACACATACCCCTTACTTATGCTGCGCTTCACCCAGCGGCTGTATAAATAGCGGATTCGCTCCCTTGTTCCCGTGAGCTCCTCCCACTTCACAGCCTGCTCTCCCCTTTTGCTTTTTCTGCGCAGCCGCCAGCCATCCTGCCATTTATTTAAGGTCATTAAACTTTCAACCTCATCCGTGTAGCCTTGCTCGCCTCCCAGCCTTTCAGCAGAGCGCTCTGCCATCTTGGCGAGAAATGCTTTGGAGAGGCGATACACGACTCGCAGCAGCCAATAAACAGCTAGTCCTATCGCAGCAATAACGATGATTATAATAACGACTTTCAATACGTTTTCGATCCAAACGAGCCAAGTGGCAGGATCTTTTTGCTCCACAGGCGGAAAAGCGGGCGGCGATGCTTCCGGCTGCTGTGAAGCAGGCGTCTCCGCCTCGCGTCCCGTCATTAATGACAGAAGCAGCTGAACGAGAGAACGCACTGCCCATTCTATTCCCTGCGTAATTTGCCTGATGAAGCCGATTGCAATAATAGGAAGCAGCAGCAGAGCAAGCATCCATCTATTTTGACGTTTGAAGGCTTCTATAGAGGCTGAGATTGGGCGATGCTGCCCCGTCTGATCCGTCTCGCGCTGCATCAGCCGCTCATTCACCATGAAAAAATAAACAAGCAACGCTGTGATCCCGCCCGCTGTCATCCAAATCGAGTATTGCTGAAGCGGAATGAGCCAAAATTGAGCCAGTTGAAGCGCTAAATAGCCGAAAATGCCTATTATCATCGTGCTGCCGGTAAACATAATCGGCCAGCTGTGCAGCCGTTCATTCATTCCCCGATAAGCAGCGATGCTGCCGAAAATAGCAAGCGCTGGCCACCAAGCTTGCCAGCTTGCTCCTGATACCGTTGCAATTGCCCCACATACGGCAAGCAAACCATCAGAAAGCAAAATGCCAATCAGCAAGGCAAGGCATAGTCTTATTGCGCGATTGCTGTTAATCAGCTTCTCTGAAATGGCAAGCAGCAGCGAGCCAGCGCCATAGCATAATGGCAAGCTGATCAGCCATACGATAAGGAGGCCGCCTGAGAGCGCATAAGCACCAAACGGCAAAACGAAAGGCAGAAAAAACAACAGCTCCAGTAAGCCTTTCCCTACAGCTATTCCTGCGATTTTTCCGCTAAGCGATTTGTTCATGATACGCCACCTGCCTCCAGCTGTTCGCTAGCCTGCCCTGCTAATAGCCAAATCGAGACGGAGTTGCCGCCAAAACGCAGCTCCTGGGCAGCAAGCTCCAGCGTTTCATTCCAATACGCTGAAATAATGAGCACATCGCAGCCACTTACACCGCGCTCGCTCTCCCTTTGCAGCAGATCGCTGAACAGCTCCGTCCGGATCAGCGACAGCTTCGCGAGCAGCTCCAGTATCGCCAGCCACTGGTCATGTCCGCTGCGGGGCAGCAGCATGGCACTTTCAAGCTCGCCTTGCAGCGGCATATTGGCAGCAAAGCCGACTTCCATGCCGCTCGCCGTAATAGCCTCCGCTGCTCCTGCTGCCCATTCAATGCCCCGTTCGATTAATGCTTCATCCGTAATCGTACGCCACATTCCCTCATGATCCTCAACATTCAAATAAATCATCAGCTTCCGGTCAGCTGTATAATCATATTGATGAACCTGCAGCTTGCCTGCCCGAGCAGTCGCTTTCCAGTTGACCGCCTTGAAGGAGTCGCTTGGACGATAATCTCTTGCGCCTACCACAACGAATGGATCTTCCACAATCCATCGCCGCACCGACGTCTCGCCCTGCCAGCTATGGGAGGGCAGCTCATCCAACGGTACCTGTGCAGGGAGCGGATATACAAGCAGCTCGCCTTCAATCATCATTTGCTTCATATCATGCTGAATGCCCAGCAAATCGCCGCCGGTCAGGGCAACCGAGCGAAGCTTGTACACCCCGCGCCTGGCGCTGACAAACGAATGCGTGCGAGTAATTTTTGTATAAGGCATAAGGCTGAAAAAGCTTTTATGATTCTGGTAATGCTCGCCGCTGCTCACCGCAAGATTGTCCTGCGAGCGAAAGATGAGCTGAGAGGATAATTGAGATTCGACGCGAAGCCAAGGAACTGGCAGCCACTTGCCATTTGACAATTGCTCCACCAATTCCATACGATCACCACTAAAACAGGTTGATTGACTAAACCGCCTAGAGTAGCTAATGCTCCGCAGAGCAAATCTGCGAAAAATTTTAGCCTGAAGCACAACAATAATGATTGCAGCGATAATAAAAGAAAAGACAAGCATCGTCTATTAACTGGCCTATTTAGCGAGAAGCCCTGCCTCGGCAGGAACCTCGGTTCGCCTAATAATATCTTCGATAATTTTATCTGCGCTGCCTTGTGTACGCTGCAGTCCACGAAGCGCGAGACGATGGGCCAGCACGGGCTGCGCCATCGCTTTAACATCATCCGGCGTTACAAAATCTCTTCCCCGCAAAATCGCCTGCACCTGCGAGGCTCTCAGCAGCGCCTGGCTGCCGCGAGGGCTTACGCCCGTCTGCACTTCTTCTCTGCTCCGTGTCTGCTCTACAAGCTTCAACATATAAAGCAGCACATCATCCGATACGCGTACGGAGGAATACAGCTGCTGAGCTTCAGCAATTTCGTCTGCCCCTGCAATAGGTGCAAGCTGCTCCAGGGGGTCCTGTTCTTTAAAGCGCTTCAAAATTTGCAGCGCCTCATCCGTTGTGGGATAGCCCATTTTAATCTTGAATAAAAAACGGTCCAGCTGCGCTTCCGGCAGCGGAAACGTTCCTTGATGCTCGACGGGATTTTGCGTCGCCATAACCATGAACGGCCGCGCAAGCGGCATCGTCTCGCCCTCGAGACTAATTTGCCGCTCCTCCATACATTCGAGCAGGCTGGACTGCGTGCGCGGAGTGGCGCGGTTAATCTCATCAGCCAGCAGCATATTCGTAAATAAAGGGCCGGGCCGGAACTCAAAGTCGCCCTGCTTCTGATTGTAAAAATGAATGCCCGTCAAATCTGACGGCATTAAATCCGGCGTAAACTGCACACGCCGAAATGTCAGGCTGAGCGACTTCGCCAGCGATTTGGCCAGCAGCGTTTTGCCCGTTCCGGGCACATCCTCCAGCAGCACATGGCCGCCGGTAATTAATGCGATAAACAATAAATCGGCTATATGCTCTTTCCCTACGATAACGCGGCCAATATTGCTTCTCAGTTGTTCAGATAATGCAGCAATGGATTGGTAAGACATATTAGCAGCTCCTTTTTTTCACTATAAAATTAAGATGTTCTATTGGCCCCAGCCACAGCGCTCGCGCTGCACCCGCTGCAGATCCGACCAGCGAACGAGCCGAATGCCCTCGCCATGCAGTACCTGCACAATCTCTCGATCACGGAACAACTGGAACTCAAGCCCGCGTTTCTCAGGCTGGCCATGGAAGGAAAACAGCTCATCGGTTACGAGCGACGGATGAATAATAAGCTCTGTCAAACCCGGCTTAAGGCTGCGCAGCTGCTGTTTCATCGCCTCTTTGAACGACACATACGTCTCCCCTGCCTGCAGTTGAAATGGCAAGGCGACTAAGTAATCCAGTATGATGACGCCTTTGGAATCCGCCAGCATTCCGAGCTGCTTCGCCTGCTCAGCAAGCTCTGGAGAGGCTGTTTGTGCACGATCACCAAGCAAATGACGCGGAAGGCGAAAAGGCAAGCCATATTTGGCGCACACGTCGAATACAATAGGTAAAAAATGCTTGCCTGTCGCAAGCCCATACAAGCTGCCCATATGATTGTCGGCATGGCTCGGCTTCATCCCTAATTGCAGGGCAAGCTCTATCTGGGCAACCAGCTCTCGCTCAACCTGCTCGGAGTCGGCCTGCAGCTCAAACGTGCGGCTATCTTTCGGGAAATATCCGCCCTCTACGAGCAAAGAAGGAACATTCTCGGGCTTGCTTACGGGCCCCCAGCGATAATTATCCCACTCGCTTGTAAACGTGAAATGAACGCCAACATCGTGCTCCTGATGTAGTGCGCTCCACCTCGCCGCTTCCCGTGCTGCGGGGCACGGCATCATAATCGTTGCCGAGCTTACTGCGCGCTCTTCCAACAGCTGCTCCACCGCTTTATTGACTGAACCACATAAGCCATAATCATCTGCATTAACAATGAGCAGTCTTTCATCGCTGCTGTATCCTAATGCGGCTGCAACACTCATGAGCCCAACTCCTCCAAATTATTGTGGTCGACCAACACCAGCAAGCAGCTCCTGAAATAGCGCTTTCAAACGCAGTTCATTGCTGCCTGTCCATTTCACTATATTTGCCGCTTGGATTACAATTTTCTGCAATACCGCCGCTTCGTCAAGCTGCTCTCGCCAGCGTGTCATAAAATGCAGTGTCACATCAAGCATCCGCAGCTTAAGCAGCAGCGGAATGGTGTTGGCCTCCTCCTCTGTCAGCCGCAATTCCGCCCCAAAGCCTTCACAAAACAAGGCGATACGCGCAAGCTGCCCATCATCTGCCCAGTCAATTAAATCCACAATAACGACTGCGAGCTCCATTGCCCTTACATCGACGGTACAAAACTCAAAATCCAGCAAGCCGACTACAGCATCCCCACGTGCAACGGAATTGCTGAAATTCAAATCGCCATGAATCCATTGATGTGGAAGCTCGGCTATGCTTTTCAGATCGCTGCGCAAGCTTTCTCGTTCCTGCTGCAAGCAAGCGATTTGCTCCTCAAATTCCGGCAGCATCCCAGCTTCGCCAGCAATATCTCGCATAGCTGGGATGCTTATGGCCTCATAAGATTGCTCCAGCTTGTAATAGGGATCATAAATAGGCTCCCCCTGTGGCTTAATGACGCTTAATCCTTTGCATAAGGCAGCCGCAGCGGTTCCGAGTCCCCTAATGTGGGAAATATTTTCGACGGAAGGCCGCTTGCCTTCAATGAAATGGCATAACGTTGCCAGCTTGCCGCCCTGCGCCTCCGTTACGGTCTGCCCTGCGCGGTTCGCTACAGGCATCGGAACGTCAAAATGGCGATTTTTTTGCCCCAACAGCCCAAATAACACCTCGTGCTCCAGCAAAACGGTCGACTTATTCTGATGATTGTTGTAAATTCGCAGCACATAGCGGTTATTTCCCGCCTGCACGATCCGTGTTGTATTGTTCATGCCGCTGTCTCCGGCAGCTATTTCCCATCGTGCGCCAAGCTCATATTGGTCCAAAAATGTTGAAAAATCATGCTGACTCAATGGTTTTGTCCTCCCCTAAGCTACCAGTTGCTGCCTTTATTATACTTGCTGGGAGCAGAAGTTGGCAAAAAATCGGAAATCAGCCGATGAGATTCGCTATTTCCCCTTAATTGAAGTGTCCTTTTACAGGCAAGCTTCGACACATTTTGTAACAGCTAGATACTGCTTAATCGCTTCTGAGCGCCTTCATTTTGCCATATCTAGTTTCCACTGATTTTACCCCTTCCATCTGTTGTGGGCAGACACGCTATCTCGGGTTTTAAGCTTTATTAGGCAATCGTTAGCCTGCTGTCGAAATCATTTTAAACATGTTGGATTGTGCGCTTCCCCGGGAAATAGACGGCTCATTTCCACCTCTCTATTTCCCATACTGGCTCCTCACTCCGTTAGTTCGAATTTTCGCTCAATTCTAATAATTTCTCCGTGAGTTTTATTCAGGCGGCTTTGCAGCGTCTCTAGATGACGTCTTCGGTACCGCAAATCGAGCACTGCCGACACAAGCAGCACCGCACCCGCTCCCATGATGCCCTCCTTGCCAAGCACGATCGCCGCCAGCACAACGCTAAGCAGCAGCCAGACCAGTGCCGTTATATTCACAGCAGGGCTCCACCTTCCGAGATGCCAAGGCGCATCTATGAGCAGCTTGTGCTTCTTGCCTGCGTGCAGCGCTAACGCTATCGGTATTGCATACGCCGTGTATAGGCAAATCAGTGTGAAGCTGGGGACGACAGCCGTCAGCAGCTGCTCTGGAATGAGCAAACAGGATGTCACGAGGATAAAGAAAAACAAAACGGCAGCGAGCCAGACGCATTTCCCGGGTGATTGAGTTGCAGGGTGAACGCCCGACAGCTGCTTGCTGAAAGGCAGCGCCTTATCGCGCGTCAGGCTGTACAACAATCGCGAGCAAGCGATCAGGACGCTGCTGCTGCTCGAATAGAGCAGTACGACTAGGAGCAGTGACACGAGCGGGGATCGGCTTATAGCATCCAGCAAACTGCCCGCAAACCACACGCTCCCGCCAGTCGGTATGCCTCCATTTGAGAAGCCAGGCCATACAAGAGTCAGCACAGCCAGCAGCACAAAGCCAATAATAAACGTGTAAGCCGTCGATAAATAGATCGCCCATGGCACGCGAATGCGGGGATCGGATGTCTCCTCGGCACCTTGGGCAGCGCTGTCCATGCCGAGAAACAGCTTTTGCAGAAGCAGAAAGCCTGCAAGCAGGCCAATGGTGGACTGCCCCTTCCCCTCTCCGTTATAGGCAGGAAGCGTAAATAACAGCTCTGGCGAAAAAGCACCCGGCCAATACAGCGCCATTAGAATGCCGATTGCAGCGATTGCAGCGATAAGCTGCAGCCACAGTCCGCTGCGCAGCAGAACAGCCAGCAGGCGGACGCCCCGGCTGTGTAAAGCGGCCTGCGTGATCACCATTGCCAAGGCAATAATGGCTTTCGTCCATATGGAAGGCATATAACCTAGCCAGCCCGCAAGCAGGCCATCCAGCAAAGAGGCGCATAGCAGATTGGTCAGCAGCAGGAGACCCATGTAACCAGCCATGTGAAACCAGCCCGCATGCCAGCCCCATACACGTCCTCCTAATGCGGAGGACCAGTGATAGACGCCACCGGCGGTCGGAATAGCAGATGACAACTCAGCAAGCGATGCACTTACCATTAAGGCAAACAACGCAGCAAGCGGAATGCCGATGCCGACGACAATGGGCCCTCCCTGCTGCAGGGCAGGCGCGAGAAACAACAAAGCTGCTGCACACAGCCCCATCGTGTTGAAGGAAAGTCCGAATGAAGCAGCCGCTCCAAATTTGCGTCTAAGCTGCTGGGCAAGCCCAAACAGATTCAAATCATGCTTATCCTGCTGCATTTGAATATAGGTGGCATAAGCCGTCATGCTCTGATGGCTTGAAGATTTGATACTTTGCTGCGCCTTCACAGCCCCAGCTAATGCAGCCGCACATACAGCGAAAAATAAAGCTAGCCCGATTACGAGCGCAATCATCCCACCACCCCCATCGTTAAGCATTATATGTAAGGGCGGAAGGGCTCATGCCAGCAATCAAGCAAAATAAATCATGGCATTAATTATTTATGACATTAACTATTAGGCAAAAGCAGGCACCCTATACTAGCGCGAGCACCCGATTCAACAATTGGTCGGTGTCAAACGGTTTTTCTATCCACTCGGTAATGCCCAGCTCAGCCGCAGCCTCCATTTTTTCAGGCTCTCCGTAGGCGGTAATAAGCAATACTTTAACGCTCGCATCGCTTTTGCGAATCGCGCACAGCACGTCCAATCCGTCCATATCAGGCAGCATAAAATCAAGCAAAATGCAGTCTGCACCATGACGCTCGAATTTCTCAAGCGCGCTCATCCCATCCGCAGCTTCATACACGGTAAATCCCGCCTTCTGAAACAGCTCTGCCAGCATGAGCCGAATAAGCGGCTGGTCGTCAACTATAAGCAGCTTTTTGCCTTCCGCTATCTTTGCTGCATCCGCGCTGCCAGCCAAAGCTTTGAGCGCCTGCTGGCTGCGCCCGATGCCTTGCTTGCCAGGAAAGCTTTTCTTTACTGGACCCAGCTGCAAGCTTGAAGACTGTCGCCGAACGGGGGGCGCGGAAAGGCTCGGCCCCTTGTCCTTTTTCACATACTGCAAATAAACAACGAAAGCGATCGTCGTGACAAATACAGCGCATAATAAAATAATATACATCATGCTGTCTTCTCTCCTGCTGCAAAGTTGCACAAATCAATAATTGACGACCATTGGTCCGAGCGGGCCATTTTCATTAATCATATCCTCAATGTCATAGACGGAGATAGGGAAATACGGAAAACCAAAAGCGTAAGGCGTCAGCTCATAGAGGGCAAAATAAAGCACCAGCGTCCGGTCCGCAATATAAAAGTCCTGATCCGGCCTTATGGCTTTGAACGGCGACAGCGTGCTAATATCTCGTGACCTGATTTGAGCGGTGACCAGCGCAGACAGCTTGACGATATAATTGCTGCCGGGCTTAAACAGCTCAGCAAGCGCATAAGAACGTCCCGTTGTCAGCTTGAAGGTAAGCGACTGCTGCAGCGTCAGTCCATGCGCTCCGCCCGTATAAGCATAGTTGAACAAAGACAGGCTGAGCACATCCTTCTGGTTGTTTTTGAGCTCAAAATATCCTTGCATCTCCGCATGCGGGTCTTCAAGCGTACCTTGCTCGGCTATGAGATGCTGCGCTGCTGAGTGAATGATCCCATTGATTTGACTATCCGCTGCCTCATTGGATCCCCCGCTAATATGAGGCATCCACAGTTCGACCTTTGGAGACGTACTGCGGACAGACTGAACGATTACAGGAGATTGGAACGCCATATCGGGCTACACCTGCCTATTCGCTAGAATGTTCCATTGTATGCAGATTACGCCTCATCTCATGCCACTCAATTCCTCCATGTGTGGAAGAAGCCTTGCCTACGTATGTAAATTTCGCCTGTTCATAAAAAGAAATAAGAGGCGGCTCGCACATTAGTATAATCGCTTTCAGCCTTTCATTTTCGCATGCCTGGATCAGCTTGTCCAGCAGTTTTGCAGCAATTCCCCTGCGCCTGAATGCCGGAGCTACAGCAATAGTCAGTATGCAAAAGTTGTCTCCCGCGTATTCGCCTTGGTGACTTCCCTTCATCTCATCACCGCAGCTTTCCTGCTCCGTTCGAATCCCATTGGCTATGCCAAGCAGTTCTCCTTCCTCTGACCAGGCGGACCAGAAATAAGAAGGATACTCCTGAAAACGGTACTGAAATCCCGCTCCAGTCGCCGCGGCCTCAGGTGAGTAACAGCGCTGCTCAAGCTCCAGCGCCTGTAAAAGCTCATGCTGCTGAATCAATCTCAGCTTTACTTCGCTCATAGCAGCATTTTCTCCCGTTCGGTCAAGCGCCTGCCTCTAATGTCGATGACAAGCTTGCCATTATTGAGCCCAATAATGCGGTCCGCGAAACGTTCCGCATAATCCCCTTGATGCAGCACGGCAATAACCGTAACGCGCTGCTCTGTGCAAAGCCGTTTTAAATCCGCGAGCACCTGATCAGCCGTGTGCGGGTCAAGTCCGGATACCGGCTCGTCCGCCAAAATGATTTTCGCTCCGTGCACGAGCGCACGGGCAACGGCGATGCGCTGGCGTTCTCCCCCGCTCATCTTCTCCGCCTTCAGATGTGCTTTATCGAGTAGGCCAAGCTTCTCTATCGTATCCATAGCGCCCATGTAATCGTCGCCGCGCACCATGCCGGTCCATCGCCGCCAAGCCGGCGTCTGGGTCACCGATCCGATAACCACATTTTTCAGTCCCGTCTTGCTCGGATACAAAGCAGGCTTCTCCTCCAAATAAGCCACCTCACGGCGAACTTTAAATCTACCGGTAAGACCTTGCTTTAGTACGTCCGTTCCATCCAGCTTGTAAGTTCCCCGCGTCCATTTTTCCTGCAGCGCCAAGCATTTAAGCAGCATCGACTTGCCGCTTCCGCTCGCTCCCTTAATGGCGATAAATTCTCCATCTTCCACATCCAAATGTATATCGTCGAGCACTTTCGGCCCTCCGGGAATTACCTTCGTTAAATTCGAAATTCTTATCATTTTCCGCGCCCCTTTGTTTCACGCATCATATTTTCAGCATTTTGTATAATTCGATTCGGGTCGCTCCGAGGTGCAATATTTAGACCGATAAAACCGCTTCGCTCTAAATATTGTACATTGAAAGTCGCTCAGGGGATTTATGCAAAATGCTCATTTATATAAATCTAGTTTACGGGAAACAAAAAACAGTTTCCACACGAACAAATGTTTGCTATAATAAAAACAAGAACAAATGTTCCTATTGACTATTTTTCAAACATCTAATAAGGGAGGCAGGATCACCATGAAGAGCACTTGCGAAAATTTTCGTTACGTTGAGAAAAATTGGCCACGTCGGGATTTAACTTTTAAGTTTTATGCAAACGGAGAGTTGACGATTATTGATAACAGCTCTGAGGAGGTGATCTCTCCGAATGACTTGCGGGGCGACAGCTTGGATTTCTATATCCGCCGCCGCATCGCTTTTATTAAGACAACGCTGCTTGTGTCGCAGCTTAAATATGCTTGATTTTTCATGAAAATGCCCGGCTGCCCTACTGTTTATCCTTAATTTTCCTAATTTACTGTTGTGAAAACGGGTTTGCTGCGTTGACGTAAGGCTCCCGATACTGTAGATTGATTTCATACACCGTCTATTTTGCGCTAAAGGAGCCGTGCTTTTTATGAAGCAACACATTATGTTTGACCTCGACGATACATTAATCCATTGTAATAAATATTTCTATTTGGTCATTAGTCAATTTGTTGATGCGATGACGACCTGGTTTGCTGGATATGAAGACGTTACTGCAAACACTGTAAGGGATAAACAAACAGAAATTGATATCGCCGGAATTGCTGTGCTTGGTTTCAAGAGCGAGCATTTTCCCCAATCCTTCGTTGACAGCTACGCCTATTTCTCCGACGTTACAGGGCGGAAGCGCTCTACTGTTGAGCAGGACTTTCTATGGAAGCTTGGGCTTAGCGTATACGAGCATGATACTGAGCCCTATCCAAATATGGAGGAGACTCTGTACTCCTTAGCGAATCAGGGGCATGAGCTTCATCTCTATACAGGTGGCGAGCAGTTGATTCAAACCCGCAAAATCGATCAGCTCAATCTGAGCAAATATTTTAATAACCGCATCTATATCCGTCAACATAAAACCAATGAGGCATTAGAGCATATTTTAGCGGAAACCGCGCTGGATCGCGCTCGCACTTGGATGATTGGCAACTCCATTCGTACGGATGTTGTGCCTGCCTTGACTGCCGGCATCCACGCCATTCATATGCGCAAGGATACCGAATGGCAATATAATGTCGTCAATATTGAAGTTGAGCCTAAAGGGGCCTTTTTCACTTTGAATGATTTAGTTGAAGTGCCGGAAGCCATCTATGGATATATTAATCGCTAGTTAAAGAAATACAAGATTAATCTCAAGTGTACACGGCTGTCGCCGTCCTCTAGCGGCAAAGATACCGTTTCGAGATGAAATAAGCCGCCCTACCAGCAGATTTGTTGGTTCGGCGGCTTATTTTGCTGCGATGTTCGGTAACGCTTGATCAAATCGAAAAATGCTCAATCAACTAGGGTACGAAAGTCAGGTAACTAGTCAGCCGGCCGAATCGTGAGCGTCCCTTTGTCACGGTCGGTCAATACAAGCCTGCCCTTCAAGCTGTTTCCATCAGACTGCTTAAAGGTGAGCTGGCTGGTTGCCCCTTTTTCCAGCAGGGATTGCAGCATCGGTAGCGTAATCTTCTTCCCCTGCTGCTCCTTCCAAATAACAAAAGAACAGCCCTCGCGAAAGCTGCTGCAGCCATAACCACGCTTGCCTTCAATAATACTGCCATTGCAGCCCTGCCTCGGGCAGGCAGCTAGCGGCCCTCTTGAAGCCGCAGAAGCCGCTGCTTGCTTGGGCGGCTTCGCCGCTTCGCTACCGGCTGACCGTGTGGAGCTCCCGCTCTTGCTAACCCCGGCAGGCGACTTCGTGCCTGCCTTCGCTTCTGACGAGCGTGAGCTGCTTGTACGGCCTCCACCTTTCGTCGAGC
The DNA here is from genome assembly GCF_059383715.1 of Paenibacillus sp. J31R34. Classification (NCBI taxonomy): domain Bacteria; kingdom Bacillati; phylum Bacillota; class Bacilli; order Caryophanales; family Paenibacillaceae; genus Paenibacillus; species Paenibacillus sp. J31R34. The sequence goes on along the minus strand of NZ_JBXENU010000001.1, from coordinate 721,387 downwards.
CTGCTGCCTTCTTCCCTTTCGCAGAGGTATCCTCGAACGTCCCAGGCGCAGCAGGACGCTGCTGACGAACCTTATCGACGATGACGGCTGCGAATTGCTTCACCTGTGCAATAAAACGATCATCCGAAGCTTCGCCTTTGGAAATTTGGTGCAGCCGCTGCTCCCAGCGTCCCGTCATTTCTGGCGAAGCGAGCAGCTCAACGCCTGCATTCCGGATAAGCTCAATCGCAGCGAGCCCTTTGGACGTAATATCCAGCTTCTTTCCTGCCAGCTGGATATAGCCAACATGCTTCAGCCGCTCGATTGTCGCTGCCCGTGTCGCAGGCGTGCCAAGCCCGGTGTCCTTCATCGCTTCCCGCAGCTCATCATCCTCCATGGACTTTCCTGCGCCTTCCATAGCTTTGAGCAGCGTGCCCTCTGTAAAGGACTTGGGCGGCTGAGTCATTTTTTCCATCGCCTCAACGCTGCTGCAATGAACCGCTCCATGCGGGTCCAGCTTAAATGGCTGATCGGTCACCATTTCCTCATCATCGCCTTCCTTATCATCCTTGGCTTTGCCTCGCTTAGCTGGCTTAGCCGCAGTGGAATCCTGCTGAGGCAGCACCACTTTCCAGCCGGGCTCCAGCTGTTCCTTCGCCTTTGTACGGAAGGTTTCGCCTTCGACGACCGTCAGCACCGTGTGGTTTTTGTAAACCGCCGGCGGATAATAATGCGATAGAAAACGTCTGACAATCATGTCGTAGACGTTTTGCTCCTCCTGGCTGAGGCCAGAAGCACGCTTCGGTGTAGGCATAATGGCATGGTGATCTTCGACTTTGGATGGATTACACACCGCTTTGTTCCCTTTGTGAACACGAGAACGGTCCGCTCCCTTCGCAAGCTCGCCATAGCCGCTAGTGCCCTGAAGCATCGTTAATACATTGCCCATGACCGGAATGTTCTCCTCGGTTACATAGTTGGAGTTGGTCCGCGGGTACGTAATCACCTTATGCTTCTCATAGAGCGCTTGAGCAATATCGAGCGTCTTCTTGGCCGAATAGCCATGCTTGCCATTGGCTTCCCGCTGCAGCAGCGTCAGGTCATAAAGCCTGAACGGATACTCCTTGCTTTCCGCCACCTGGTAATCTTCCACTTTCGCAGGCTTATTTGCTGTCTTTGCAGCCAGCGCCTCCGCCTTCGCTTTATCGGTCAGACGCTCCCCCTGCCAAATACCAGAATAGCCAAATCCGGACTGATCAAACGCCGCTTTAACGACAAAATAAGTTTCCGATTGAAACGCCGTAATTTCCTTATGGCGATCATACAGCAGCGCCAAAACCGGCGTTTGTACACGGCCCACAGAAAGCAAGGCTTTATGGCGAATCGTAAAAGCGCGAGAAGCATTCATGCCGATCAGCCAATCGGCTTCGCTGCGGGCACGTGCTGCTTTTGTAAGCGGCTCATATTCGTCATCACTGCGCAGCGAGTCAAAACCGCGGCGAATGGTCTCCGCTGTCAAATCCGATATCCATAACCGATCCGTGGGCTGCGCCAGCTTCAAATATTGTCTGATTAGGTGAAAAATAAGCTGGCCTTCTCGACCGGCATCGCATGCGTTAACAAGTCTGCCGCATCGCTTGGCTAGCTCGCCAATCGTCTTAAGCTGATCCTTCGTTCGCGGATTCGGCCACAGCTTGAACACCTGTGGAATAATCGGCAAGTCCTGATCATTCCACCGTTTGTAGCGCGCGTCGTATTGGTCAGGCTCAGCGAGTGATACCAAATGCCCAATCGCCCATGTAATAATATAACGGTCGCCTTCCAGATACGTTCGGCGATTCGCTGCCTTTGGCTCAAGCACGGCAGCAATCGTCCTGCCCATATCCGGTTTCTCCGCAATAATTAATGTCTTCAACAAATCGCCTCTTTACTTCTTGCTTGTTGTCTCCACATATTGCTTCATGGAAGCAAATATCGACCGAACGCCGTTCGACCAGTTAGGGTCTTCCGCATATTTTCGGTTAATCCATGTGAAGGGATCCATTCCTTCTGGCCGTCCCTTGCTTAAATTCACAATCGTTCGCGACGCAATTTCAGCGGAATCGCTAATCGTCGTATTATATTCCTTCCAGCTGTGAAACACATTGAATGGATTATTCGCAATTTCCTTCGCCTGTTTGTTCGTAGTAGGTACAAAAGCCTGCTCCTGTCCAGTTATAGCAAAAAGCAGCAGCGGATGTATATCAAATGATTTCGCCTGGGCAATAATTGCATCTAAATAAGGCTGCCTGGCAAGTATCGACGATTTGCCTTTCAAATACTGCGTCAGCCTCTTCTTATCAATTTCTACATACCGCAGCTCTTGCGGCAGGCCATCCAGCTCGACGATCTCCACAGGTTCATTGGGAGCAAGGATTAAAGGTTCCGGCTGCGCCCCTCTTAACGTACGCGTCAGAGACTCTCCATACAGTAGCGTAACGCTCACAAGCAGTATACTGAGCAATCCGTACACAATAACGTGATTGCGCCGTTTATGAGGGACTGGCGCGTTCTGAGGTGCTGCAAGCGGCAATGGCAGTGGTATGACGTCAGCCAAGCCGGGGGAGCCGGCCGCTCCCGCTCTAAGCAGATCTTCAGCCAGTGGCTCATCGTCAGCCGGCTGCAAATCATTTTTCAACTGAAGCCAGCTCTCGTTCACCGCAAGACTTGCACTTGGCAAAGGGAGCGCGCTCATGTCCGCTTGCTCTATAGAACTACGCAGCTTGTCCATCGCCTGCCGATAGCGCTCGATCTCGACGACGCTTTGCAGCTGCTTCTCCACCCATTGATGCATCGGCTGCTCCATATCCTGCTCTCGGTCGTCAAGCAATAATAAACAAGCTGCAAAAATATCATCTGCACGTACGGGGCGCTTCTGCTCCAGTACTGCCGTTCGAATAAGCTGCGCCGTCACCTGGCGCTTAATCGACTCGTCAAAAGACGGAAGCTGCTTATGTATAATGCGATTCACCGCATCGGCAATCATTTCGGTTTTCTTTTCCTGTGGTAGCGCTCCATATTTGTGCTGGACATATTTTCGAATATTGCTGACATCTGCCGGGGATAACACATAAGCTTCTTCAGCATGCATGACGAATCGCTCCTTCACGTCATCTCACACTGATTTTACCACAACCTTCCTTATATTGGGGAGGGGAGCTGCCTAATTCTCAGCTGATTTTGCTCCTGCAAAATAAAGGCTGTAATTTGTTCCTTCTCAAATGCAGTAAATTGATATTCACAGTCACAATCTTCGTCCAGCGGCACCATTTGAGCAATACTGCCCTCCGGCGTACATATGACCAGTCCGCTGAAATCAATGAGATCGTCGGGCGCAGGGGTTTCCTCCGAAAGCTCAAACAACAGCTCAATATCCACCCATTGATCATTGCGCCGCTCCATGCTCGCCACGATTTTCTCAAACTTTAGCTCCGTTACCGTATCCAGACCATATTTAATCATAACGCTTAAATTTCCTCCTATCGACAAGAAAAGCGCCCGAAGGCGCTCCTCATAAGCTGCTATTCCATTTATCATACCATTAATTTAGGGAAGCAAGGAAGCACCCATCAGGAACTTATCCACTTCACGAGCCGCTTCGCGACCTTCATTAATCGCCCATACAACCAAGCTTTGACCACGACGCATATCACCAGCTGCGAATATTTTCTCTGCATTCGTCGTATATTTGCCATAAGGCGCCTTCACATTCGTACGACGGTCCTGCTCTAGGCCAAAAGCATCAATCAGCGTATTTTCAGGGCCTTCAAAGCCGACTGCGATAAATACCAGATCAGCTGGCCATACTTGCTCGGAGCCTTCGATTTCTGTATAAATTCTGCGTCCCGTTTCCGGATCAACCGTACGTTCAATCTGTACCGTATGAAGCTCAGTCAGCTTGCCATTTTCGCCAACAAATTTCTTTGTCAGTACGGAGAAAGCACGCGGGTCTTCGCCGAACAGCGCTTTTGCCTCTTCGTGTGCATAATCAAGCGTATAGACGTTCGGGAACTGCGGCCAAGGATTGTTGATACTATCGCGTACCAGTGGAGCCTTAGCGTGCGTACCGAATTGCGTAACTGATTTACAGCCATGACGAAGCGCGGTTGCCACGCAGTCTGTTCCAGTATCGCCGCCGCCGATAACAATGACATTTTTGTCTTTCGCTGAAATGTAGTTGCCATCTTCCAGATTGGAATCCAGGTAGCTCTTAATTGTACCGTTCAAATAATCCATCGCCATATGAACGCCTTCAAGCTCATGGCCTTCAATATCTACCGGGCGCGCTTTCGTAGCGCCGCCGCACAATACGATTGCATCAAACTGACCTTGCAGCTCATCAGCCGATACATCTTTACCGATCTCTGTGTTTACAACGAAGTTTATGCCTTCCTCCGCCATCAAGTCTACACGACGCTGAACAACCTTCTTGTCAAGCTTGACTGTAGGAATACCGTAAGTGAGAAGTCCGCCAATGCGGTCCGCACGCTCGTACACCGTTACAAGATGTCCCGCTTTGTTAAGCTGCGCTGCGCACGCAAGACCCGCTGGGCCCGAACCGACAACCGCTACACGTTTGCCTGTACGCACTTTCGGAGGCTGTGGAACAACCCAGCCTTCGTCAAAGCCGCGGTCAATAATCGCTTGCTCAATCGTCTTAATCGTAACCGCATCACCAATCAGGCCAACCGTACAGGAGCCTTCACATGGAGCCGGGCAAATCCGTCCCGTAAATTCAGGAAAATTGTTCGTTTTGTGCAAACGATCCAGCGCTTCACGCCATAAACCGCGATAAATCAAATTGTTCCACTCGGGAATGAGGTTGTTAATCGGACAACCCGACGTTGAGCCAGCTAGCTCCATTCCCGAATGACAGTAAGGCGTTCCACAGTCCATACAGCGCGAACCTTGAGTACGAAGCTGTTCATCGGACAAATGCTTATGAAATTCTTCCCAATCTTTAATCCGCTCAATCGGATCGCGATCGGCTGGGAGTTCTCGTTGATATTCCATAAAACCAGTAGGTGTAGACATGAACGCTTTTCCTCCATCCGTTATTCCCGTCAACCGTTGTAAGGCTTCTCTAACAAACTATATCGGGAATTCAGCAATTATTCAATAACAAACATTTTCAATTTTCGCGAGCCATTTTACAAAATCCTAACACTCTTACCTGCCATCGTTAATGGATTATCCGTACAATCATTTGCACTTTATAACATAATGTTCGTACGTTTCTACCAGTCGACTCAAATAAATGCGCTTCCGATGTCATATTTGCCCTCTGTGCCCTCGCGAAAAAAGCCGATTAACGGTTTTTACGTGTAAAAGTTTGCCATGTAAAATCATGCAAATTGCGTTCATCCTTGCGATGAGGGATGGATTCCACCAATTCCCAGTCCGCCTCATTGAACGCAGGAAAAAAAGCGTCGCCTCCCGCTACTTCCACATCCACAGCTGTCAGGTGAAGCTTGTCTGCAATCGGTAGAAATTGCGTATAAATTTCCGTTCCGCCTATAACCATAAGCTCCTCCGCACCGAAACGCGACAAAACCTTCTCAATCGAATGAACCGTCTCACAGCCTTCAGAGGCAAAATCAGACTGCCTCGTTAAGACGACGTTATGGCGGTCCTTCAGCGGCTTAGGCAGCGATTCAAACGTTTTACGGCCCATTACAACGGTTTTGCCAAGCGTGTGCTTCGTGAACAGCGCCATCTCCGCTGGAAGCCGCCATGGCAGCTTATTGCCGATTCCAATCGTTCTGTTGCGGTCCATCGCTGCTATTAATGTAATCGACATCGTGTATCCATCCCTTCTATACGGCTACAGGCGCTTTGATTGAAGGATGAGGCTGGTAGTCTTCCAGTACAATATCATCCACTTCCACATCAAATAATGAGCTTACGGCTGGATTAATCCGTACTTGTGGAAGCTCGCGAGGCTCGCGGGCAAGCTGCGTCTTAATCTGCTCCATATGGTTAGAATAAATATGCGCATCACCAAGCGTATGCACAAATTCTCCTGGCTGCAAGCCGCATTCATGGGCAATAAGCAGTGTGAGCAAGGCATAGCTGGCAATATTAAAAGGAATTCCGAGAAATATATCTCCACTGCGCTGATACAGCTGGCAAGAAAGCTTGCCCTCTGATACGTAAAATTGAAACATCGTGTGGCAAGGCGGTAGAGCCATATTTCTAGGAACATCCTCTGGGTTCCACGCGGAAACAATCATTCTGCGGGAATCGGGATTGGTCTTAATCGTATGAATAACATCCTTCAGTTGATCAATGGATTCGCCTTGCGAGGTTTTCCAGTCGCGCCACTGTTTTCCATATACATTGCCCAGCTCGCCGTACTTTTCCGCAAAAGCATCATTGCGCAAAATTTGCTGCTTGAACAGCTCCATTTGTTCCAAATAAAGCACATTAAAAGCTTCATCACTTTGCGAGCGCAGGCCAAAGCCCGTCATGTCTGGGCCTGTATAATCAGAGCTCTCAATCCACTTCTTAAAAGCCCATTCATTCCATATATTATTATTGTGCTGGAGCAGGTAACGAATATTCGTATCACCTTTTATAAACCACAACAGCTCGCTGACAACCAGCTTAAACGGCACGCGCTTCGTCGTAATGAGCGGAAAGCCTTCGTTTAAGTTAAAGCGCATCTGGTAACCAAACGTGGAAATCGTTCCCGTTCCGGTACGATCTTCTTTGATCGTGCCGCGTTCCAGAACGCTGCGCAGCAGCTGCAAGTATTCGTTCTCACTAGTATGAACACTCATTCACTTACAACTCCTAATTTGGACATATAGATTTGTATTATATCATTATAATCAATCATTTAAAATAGTTGCCTATGCTAATTCTGTATAAATTCTCACCCATGCACATAATTATTAACTTTTCATTAAAAAAGGCCCGCGGGCTTCAGTAGCCGCGGGACCTCTTCTCTAGCCGCCGCAAATACGGCAGCTGCTATTTTATTGAAGCAAAACAATTAATTACTTAAGAACCGTGTGGATCGGGTGACCAAGCGCTACTTCTGCAGCGTCAAGCACGATCTCACCCAGCGTTGGATGCGCATGGATAGTAAGAGCGATATCCTCAAGCGTAGCGCCCATTTCAATTGCAAGACCAAGCTCAGCAATCATATTGGAAGCTTCCATACCAACGATATGTGCGCCGAGCACAAGACCGCTGTCTGCATCCGCAACAAGCTTAACGAAGCCTTCAGCCGCATTAAGCGACATTGCGCGTCCGTTGATAGCAAATGGGAATTTGCCCACTTTAACATTATGCCCTTTGTCTTTTGCATCCTTCTCCGTGTAGCCAACGCTTGCGCATTCTGGATCGGAGAAGCAGACAGCAGGAACACATTTATAATCAATCACGCTAGGCAGGCCGGAAATCGCCTCTGCCGCAACGCGTCCTTCATACATTGCTTTGTGAGCAAGTGCAGGACCAGCAATAATATCGCCGATTGCATAGACGTTTTTGTTGCTAGTACGGCATTGATCGTCAACTTCAATCAGACCGCGCTCGCCAACTGTAATGTTAGCCAGCTCAAGACCAAGATCTCCATCTGTGTTAGGACGACGGCCAACCGTAACCAGCAAGTAGTCCGCCGTTACTTTTTCTTCTTTGTCGCCAACTTTGTAAGTCAGTGTTACATCGTTATCCGTTTGCTCAGCACTTTGTGCAAGAGCTCCTGTTACGATATCCACTTTCGTACCTTTAAGCTTCTTAACGACAAGAGAAGACATGTCTTTATCAAAGCCTGGCAGGATGCTGTCTCCGCCCTCGATAACCGTTACTTTCGTACCGAATTTCGAGAACATTTGACCAAGCTCAATACCGATATAGCCGCCACCGATTACGATAACGCTTTTCGGCAGCTCAGGCAGCGACAAAGCTCCTGTAGAGGAGATAATACGCTTGCCATACGGGAATGCTTTCAGCTCAATTGGACGGGACCCTGTAGCAATAATACAGTTTTTGAAACGGTAGCGTGGAGCTTCTTGATCGTTGAATACACGCGCTTCGTTTTCATTGATGAACATCACTTCACCACTGAAAAACTGTACTTTATTCGCTTTAAGCAAGGAGCCTACGCCGCCAGTCAATTTCTTGACAATGCCGCTTTTGAACTCCTGTACTTTACTCCAGTCAACCTTCACATCGCTAGCTGTAATACCGAAAGCGTCTGCGTGGCTGATGGACTCATACTGATGGGAAGCGGAAATCAAAGCTTTGGACGGGATACAGCCCACGTTCAAGCACACACCGCCTACATATTCCTTATCTACACAAAGCACGCTTTGTCCCAATTGCGCAGCGCGGATTGCCGCTACGTAACCACCAGGACCTGCACCAATGACTAAAGTATCGATATCTAATGAAGCATCTCCAACAACCATCGTTTATACCTCCATAATGAACAGTTCTGGGTTGCCCAGCAGCTGTTTAATGTAGTTCATAAAGTTTTGAGCGGTTGCGCCATCGATTAGACGGTGGTCGAAGCTCAGTGACAGAGCCATTACAGGAGCAGCCACGATCTCGCCGTTGCGTACGATTGCTTTTTCGGAAATACGTCCAGTACCGAGGATTGCAACTTCAGGGAAGTTGATAACCGGTGTAAAGAACATACCGCCTGCCGAACCAATATTGGAAATGGTAATCGTGCTGCCTCTCAGCTCGTTAGCCGAAAGCTTGCCGTCGCGTCCACGAACAGCCAGATCACGAATCGAGTCAGCCACTTTCCAAATGTTTTTGCGATCCGCATCTTCAATAACAGGAACGATCAAGCCGTTGTCTGTATCTGTTGCGATACCGATATTGTAATATTTACGCAAAACGATTTCTTGATTAGCTTCGTCAAGCGTCGCATTCATAATTGGGAATTCACGGGCAGCAGCTACAAGCGCCTTCACGATGAATGGCAAATACGTAAGCTTAGCGCCTTTCTTCTCTGCATAAGGCTTGTATTTCGCACGAAGTGCAACAAGCTCAGTAACGTCCACTTCATCCATGATCGTTACATGCGGAGCTGTATAAACGGATTTGGACATGGCGCCCGCAATAATTTTGCGAATGCCTTTGAATGGCAAGCGCTCTTCCGGACGGTAAGCTGTACCAGCAGCAACTGGAGCTGCTTTCGCTTCGCCAGCACCTTTTGCAGCTACAACTGCGTTGTCTTGCTGCTCAGTAGGAGCCGCCGCTTGCTCGGATGCTGCAGGCGCAGAACCGTCAAAGCCTGTAACATCTTCACGCGTAATACGGCCGTTTTTGCCAGTGCCGCTTACTTGCGTCAAATCAACATTTTGCTCGCGAGCGAACTTGCGAACGCTTGGTGTAGCAAGCACAGAAGCATTTGTAGCTTTAGGAGCTTCTTTAGCTGCTTCTACTGCAGGAGCAGCTTTTGCCGCTTCTGGAGCAGGGGCCGGAGCTGCTTCTTCCTTCTTAGGCTCTTCAGCTGCTGGAGCAGCTTGCTCAGGCACTTCGCCTTCAGCATCGATCAAAGCGACTACTTCGCCTACATGGCAAACTTGGCCGTCTTTAACCAAAACTTCAAGTACCGTACCGTTAACTGGACAAGGCACTTCAACAATCGCCTTGTCGTTTTGCACTTCCATAATAATGTCATCATCTGTTACTTTGTCGCCGGCTTTAATGTGCACTTTAATGATTTCGCCTTCGTGCAAGCCTTCGCCAAGCTCAGGGAAACGATATTCGAATTTAGCCACCGCGTATATCCTCCTTTAGAAATCCAGTACTTTTTGGACAGCTGCAGAAATGCGGGCTACCGATGGAAGCCATGCATCCTCAACTTGCGCAAACGGATAAACGGTATCCGGACCTGCAACCCGAAGCACCGGAGCTTCCAAGTGCAGAATTGCTTTTTCATTGATTTGAGCGATTACTTCAGCGGCAACGCCGGAAGTTTTTTGTGCTTCTTGAACGACAATTGCACGGTTCGTTTTTTGGATAGAAGCGACAATGGTATCGATATCGAGAGGCACAAGGGAACGAAGGTCGATAACTTCAGCCTTGATTCCTTGTTTCTCAAGCTCGTCAGCCGCTTTAACAGCCGTGTGAACCATCAAGCCGTAAGCAATAATTGTAACGTCGCTGCCTTCACGAACGACATTTGCTTTACCGATTTCAACCGTATATTCGCCTTCTGGCACTTCTGCACGGAAAGCATGATAAAGGTTCAAATGCTCCATGAAAAATACAGGGTCATTATCGCGAATAGCCGAGATAAGCAGACCTTTTGCATCATAAGGATTGGATGGAATAACAACTTTGATACCTGGTGTCTGTACAGCAAGACCTTCCAGGGAATCTGTGTGCAGCTCAGCTGCTTTCACGCCGCCGCCGAAAGGCGTACGGAATACGATTGGCGAGTTGTAGCGTCCGCCGGAACGGTAACGCATACGAGCCGCTTGAATAAACATTTGGTCCATCGCTTCATAGATGAAACCTACGAATTGGATTTCAGCAATTGGGCGGAAGCCTTGAATACCCATACCCACTGCCAAACCGCCGATAGCGGACTCCGCAAGCGGCGTATCAAATACGCGGTCTTCGCCAAATTCAGCTTGAAGGCCTTCGGTCGCACGGAACACGCCGCCGACTTTACCAACATCCTCGCCAAAAAGTAATACATTGGGATCCCGTTTAAGTTCAACGCGCATTGCGTCACGGATCGCTTCTTTCATGTTCATTTGAGCCATGATCTATAGTTCCTCCTTCGTTAAAGGCTATTATTGGAAATCAGCTTTTTGCTCTTCGAGGTGCTGCGGCGTTGTTTCGAACATCGAGTCGATCAAGCCTTCAACCGTCATTTTCTCAACAGCTTCCGCTTTCTTGATTTGCTCGTTAACTGTAGCTTTCGCTTCTTCCTTCACGCGAGCTGTATCCTCTTCCGACCAGAGACCTTTGCTTTCCAAATATTTACCGAAACGAATGAGTGGATCTTTAGGAGCCCATTCCGCTTCCTCATCTTTGGTGCGATATTTTGTCGTATCATCTGCCATGGAATGCGCACGATAACGGTAAGTAAGAAGTTCGATCAGCGTAGCGCCTTCGCCGTTGCGGCCGCGCTCAGCAGCATCTCTAACTGCTTTAATAACAGCAAGTACGTCCATGCCATCAACCTGTACGCCTTTGATACCAGCAGCAAGTGCTTTGTGCGCAACAGAAAGTGCAGCTGTTTGTTTAGCATAAGGAGTTGTAATCGCATAGCCATTGTTTTGTACAACATAAATAACCGGAAGCTTGAACGCGCCTGCGAAGTTCATGCCTTCGTAGAAATCGCCTTCGGAAGAACCGCCATCGCCTGTGTACGTAATTGCAACGCGTTTTTCATTCTTTTTCTTGAAAGCCATGGCAACACCAGTCGCGTGCAAAATTTGCGCGCCAATGATGATTTGCGGCATTAGAACGTGAACATCCTCAGGGATTTGTCCGCCATGCTGATGTCCTCTGGAATACAGGAACGCTTGGTACAGCGGAAGACCATGCCATACGAGCTGCGGAATATCACGGTAGCCTGGACAGATGAAGTCATCTTTATTCAAAGCGTATTCGCTACCAATCATAGCAGCCTCTTGACCGGATACTGGAGCGTAGAAGCCCAGACGGCCTTGACGACCCAAGTTCACGGCACGATCATCCCATGTACGGGTAAATACCATACGGTACATAATTTCTTTTAATTGGTCGTCCGTAAGCTCCGGCATTTCATCCGGGTTAACAACTTCACCATCAAGCGACAAGACGGACAATGGTGTAACTGGCTCCGTTTGAACTTCATATGGCAGTTTGCTAAGCACTTTGCTCATTGTGAACGCTCACCTCAATCATTAATATTTGAATATTACAGTACTCTGTTATAGAATTATTATAAACCTGTTTAACAAAAATGGTCAAAGCAAAAAGCAAAAAATACGTTGTATTTTCAACGCTTATGCCCTTTTTGTTAAGAAATTGTATATGTAACAGCTGTTAAAAAGTTATGTAACAGCATAATACAATGTTGAAACTATGGAGCTTGTACAGCCTTTCCGTCTGCTGCCGAACCCGCATCACTATGGCATCTCTCTATTGTTTACCCACATGCTCCCATTCCATTCAACCAACGGAGGAAGAAATGATGACAGATGAACGTTATTTGAAACGCACCGTCCTCAGGGAAACGGTTGCAAGCAACTATTTGCAAGATGGCCAGCGCTCGCTTCGTGTCTATTTGCCGCCCGGCTACAATGAGCTGCTGAGCTATCCCGTCGTCTACTGCCAGGACGGAGAAGATTTTTTCAACTTCGGCCGTATAGCAACGACGGCGAACCGCATTATTTTGGATGAAGGCGTTGAGCCCTTCATTATTGTTGGCGTCGATGTGAATAAAACATTCCGCACAGCGGAATATGCTCCTGACGGAGACCGCCATGAGGCTTATGTCCGCTTTTTCGGCGAGGAGCTGCTTCCCTATATAGAAGCAAAATATCCGGTCCGTCGTGAGGCCGAGCATCGCGTACTTGCCGGCGATTCGCTTGGCGGCACCATCTCCCTTCATCTTGCGCTAGCCTATCCGGAGCTGTTTAGCCGCGTGCTTTCCTTGTCAGGCGCCTATTTCGAGCGCTCGCTTGAAATTATGGCTGCTCAGAATGATCTTTCCTGGCTGGAGCTCTACATGATTGTCGGCCTGCAGGAAACGGCTTATGAAACAACGGATAGAGGCGTGCATAATTTTGTCGAATTAAACCGTGAAGCCAAAAAGCTGCTTGAAGAAAGACAAGCTCCTTTTTATTATGCGGAAAAAGAAGGCCAACATCAATGGGGCTTTTGGCAGAAAGAGCTGCCGGAAGCATTAATGTATTTTATTGAGCGTCAATAAGCGCTGCCGTCTTGCCTCCAAAATGAGACAAAGCCTTGATTTCCCCCGCCCAAGGAGGAAGCCAAGGCTTTGTTTGTTTATTTAAAAATATTCACCTGCTGCATTCTCACAAGGCCAGTTTACTTAAGCTTCACATGGTCTAGCAGCCGCTCGCAGCCCGCATCCACCAGTTCAAATACATAATCGAATTGACCCGTATAATAAGGATCTGGCACATCCGTTACCCCACGCTCGGGCAGCAGGCTCATAAAGGTCAGTACCTCCGCGCTTCCCGCACGCGTTCCAAGAATTTCACGCACATCGCGCTCGTTTTTCGTATCCATGCAGACGATAAAGTCAAAATCCACATCATCCTGCTGCGTGAACTGACGCGCCTTCATACCCGTATAGGATATCCCGTTTAAATCAAGCTCCTTGCGTGTGCCTTCATGCGGAGGATGGCCGATATGCCAATCTCCCGTACCTGCCGAGTCTACAATAATTTGATCTGACAGCCCCGATTGCTCCACCTTGCTGCGAAAAACAGCTTCCGCCATCGGGGAACGGCAAATATTGCCGAGACAAACAAACAATACTCTTTTCTTCAATTAGGCCTCTCCTTTCTCCTGAACGATTTTCTCCCGCAGCGAGCGACGCGGCAGCTTCCATTTGTAATACACCGACAGCATCCTGAACACAATAATGAGCAAGAACAGGAACAGCAAATCGAGCGTCGAATGAAACCAGCCTTTGCCAATAACCAAACCGCCAATCATCGCCCAAACGGCATAAATTTCATCCCGCAGCACAAGCGGCTTGCGCCCTGCCAGCACATCGCGAATGATGCCTCCGCCGATACCTGTCAGCATAGCCGCTACCATCACGGCGCTAATGGGATGGTTCATCTGCGTCGCATACAGCGCGCCCTGAATAGCAAAAGCTGATAAACCGATCGCATCGAAAAAAGCTTCGCTTTTGCGCCACGTATAAATCCATTTAACCGGCAGCAAAAAAGCAATCGTCATTGCAATGAGCGCGATTTTCAGCAAGCTCCCCTGGCTCCAAAGCGACGTGACCGGAACGCCGATAAGCAAATTCCTTATGACCCCTCCGCCAAACGCCGTAACCAGACCTAGCACAAAAACGCCAAGAATGTCGTATTCCTCCTCCATTGCCACAACCGCGCCGCTGACGGCAAAGGCAATAGTGCCGATAATGCTGAATACGCCAAAAATCTCCAAATCCAACGTGTACGCCCCCGCTTCCGTTCTCCCATCCAATGTCATCTATCGAATGGTCTATCCTTTCCCATTTTAGCCCCGACGCTTTCGTAAAGCAACGACATATTTCGTCAATTTGCTGCCGAAATTCTACCTGCTACTGGTGTTTCTGCACAAAGAAACTATATACTAGCAAAAGCGACAAGCAACAAGGTGAAACGGCTGTAGCCATCCTTTTGCGGCAAAGTTACCGTTTCGAGGGTGAAATATAGGCCCCTTATAAGGGTGTAACTTATACTTGCTTATAGTTGAACAAATAGGTTAGAGAAAGAAGGAAGCGAATATGCCTCAACGTATAGTCATTTGCTCAGGCGGCGAGCTTGGTGCCTTTGCGCTGCCGCATCTGAAGCAGGATGCTTTTCGCATTGGCGCCGACCGCGGCGCACTATTTTTGGTGGAGCAGGGATATGCACCGCAGCTTGCAATAGGCGATTTTGATTCCGTAACGGACGAGCAGTTGGAGCTAATACGCTCAGCCAGCACGGAGTTGATTACCTGTGATCCGGTTTATAAAGATTATACGGATACAGAAATGGCTTTGCGCTATGCGCTGGAGCAAAATCCGGATGAAATTATTTTACTGGGCGCCTTAGGCACTCGTTTTGATCATTCGTTATCGAATGTGCAGCTGCTTGTGCTCGCCGAACAGCGGGGTATTCCCGCCTGTATTATCGACGAACATAACTGTATTACTGTCACTTCCTCTAAACGAGTAATACAGAAAGGGCCTTATTCGAATGTTTCCCTGCTGCCCTTAACTTCTGCTGTTTCTGGCATTACATTAAGCGGCTTTCAATACCCTCTGCATAATGCCAGCTTGAAGATCGGCCAATCTCTGGGCATAAGCAATGTACTCGCGGAGACGGAAGGAATCATTACAATTGATGAAGGAATGCTGCTCATTATCCAGAGCCGTGATTAAGCAATAATGAGCTGACTGCACAAACATCATTCAAAAGCCTCGGGCTTCATCTCGATGACCAGCCCTTCCACATGCTTGCGGCAGAGCTGTTTGCGGAGCTTGCGGTTTTCCTTGGAATCAAAGACGATACTCATATCATAATCTTCCCCAGGATACAGCTCCTCCCTGCCAATTGACAGCTTCAGCCGCTTTCGATTGAAGGCCAGCTTGCGGCCCTGCACCTGAACAATGACCTCTCCTCGGGCGTCAGCCGGACGAAAAACGATACCCAGTCGCTTCAGCGGATAAATCCATACCGCGTCGCCCGCTTGTAAGGGCTGCAAGGCAGTTTTGCCTGCGTCCTCTTCTTTTTTGCTGCTATTTTTCACTTTGGCCTCGGTATGAGCTTCGGTTTGAGCTTCGTTTTGTTCTGCTTTAACATCTGTGCTTAGTTCATCTTGGCCTAGGGTTACGATCTGCTGACGATTAGCTGCAAGCTGCTCGGCCCGCTGCATCACCCGCTCTGGCAAACCATATCGACGGGCAATTGCGAAGGCTTGACTTTCCCCTGCCTCCCCAATGATCAATTGGTATAACGGAAGCAAGGTATCCGGATCAAAAGCCATTCGTGCATTCATACAGCCCTTCGTGCGCGAAGCATATTGCTTAATCTCATTAAAATGTGTCGTTGCCGCCGTCAAAGCTCTTCGATTGTGAAGCTCCTCCAACACGGCTATTGATAGCGCTATGCCTTCGCCTGGATCTGTGCCTGCCGCCAGCTCATCAAGCAGCAGCAAGGAACGCGGTCCAGCTGATTCCAGCATTTCGCCTAATACACGAATATGCGAGGAGAAGGTGCTTAACGATTGCTCCAAGCTTTGTCCATCTCCTAAATCTGCAATAATCGTCCGGAAAATGCCGAAGCGACTCCCTTCCCCCGCCGGAACCAGCAGCCCTGACTGAGCGAGCAGCGCGAGCAGGCCGATTGTTTTCAGCGTCGCTGTTTTCCCGCCCGTATTGGGCCCTGTAATAATGAGCTGGCTCCAATTTGGACCAAGCTCCACATCAAG
Source organism: Paenibacillus sp. J31R34 (assembly GCF_059383715.1). Classification (NCBI taxonomy): domain Bacteria; kingdom Bacillati; phylum Bacillota; class Bacilli; order Caryophanales; family Paenibacillaceae; genus Paenibacillus; species Paenibacillus sp. J31R34. Next base: position 705,241 of record NZ_JBXENU010000001.1, on the reverse strand, counting down.
CGGAACCGCCGACTGGCCAAGCAGCGGGTGACGGGCTTGTGATAAAGAGATGTGAGGTTCATCGGTCAATTGAAACGATTGACCAGCGTAGGAACGCGAAAGCTTGCCGCGCGCCATAATGAAATCGAAAGTGGCCATCGCCTCTAAATTAAGTTTAAGCTCGGCTTCATGCGCATCAGCCAAATCGGATAAGCCCGATAAAATAACAGTGCGCTCGCGCTCCTCCTCTGCCTCCCATTGCCGCAGCTCTACTTGCAAATCGACCACATCAACCGGTTCTACGAATAAGGTTTGCCCGCTAGCCGATTCATCCCACACCGTGCCCGGCACCTGTTTGCGCAGCTCGCGCTTCACAGCGATAACAAGCCTGCCGCTTCGTTTACTAATAATCGACTCCTGTAAGGCTGATTTATATTTGGAAAGCGAAGCTTCCATTTTACGACTGATTTTATCCTCTACCGCGTAGCGATGCCTGCGAATTTCTGCGAGCGCAGCGCTAGCTTGATCGGTGAGGCTTCCGTAACGAATACAGCGGCTCAGCTCCTCCCGCAGCTCCGGGCAATCATGCATGGAATCTGCATAGCTGGCAATGATCGGTGCAATCCCCCGCTTACTGGCCATATATCTCCTCATTTGCATAACAGAAGCTAGCCATGTCTGCAATTGCTCCAGCTCCTGCTCGACATAAATTCGTCCTTTGCCCAGCAGCGCCATAAAAGGATCAATCCCCTCCATCGCGGATAAAGGAACACTTGCCCCGGATGCAAGCAAGGCGGAGGCTTCCTCTGTCTCTGACAGCCATGCTTGAATTTGTCTAATTTCTATGCTGGGCATATGGCGTTCCGCCAGTAATCGCCCGGCTGGCGAAACGGTATAGTCGATCAATTGTTCCTTCAATTTGTCATATTCCAAACGCTTTAGCGTAGCTTCGTGCATCATTTTCAATCGCTCCTCATTAAAATCAGATGTATTTCCTATTTTGCTGGCGTGAATAATTCGAAATAAACCGAGCCTACACAACGTTGTCGCCCTATGTGAAACGACCAATTCGTGCAGATATAGATGCCTATTCACAAAAAAAACAGGAACAGAACGCATGAGCGTTCCATTCCTGTTTTAAACGGCTGCTATACCTAACCAAACGTTATTCGGCCTAACGCAACCGCCATATATAAACGGTTAATATTAGGAAATAACGCAAAAAAACCGTGCTGCAAGAGCACGGTGGTCAGGCCGCTGCCGAATAGCATTCAGGCGGAGTCCACATGTTCTTAACTCTTGGTATCAGACAGCTGATGAAGATGCGTTCATAGAAACCTGCCATAACTGCACAAAGCAGCCAGCAAGCTCCCATTCGCCTTCAACGCGATCTAATCTATCCAATTTATGAGTTAAGAACACCTGTCAACATAAAATAAACCCCTTCCTGAACCATCCAGCCAACAAAATATAATTCCAATTTACTTCAAGTACAAAGCTCTTGTCAACCCCATTAGCTTTCGCCAGAAAATTTATGCTCATGCTCTGTCGGGGCCTTGCTATACCTTGCTATACCGTCACTTCCAGAGCCGCCCTTGCAAACTGTACAGCAGCTGGAAGTCCATAATCGCTGTTCAAATCAATGTCGTGAGACATATGCGTAAAAATCGTATGTTTCGGCCGCCAAAGTTGAATCAGCTCCAGCGCTTCCGTTACATCATAAACAGAACGGGTTTCATAGGCGAACGGTTCTTTATAAAAGCTAGTGCCGAGCACCAGCAGATCAAGACCATAAAGCGGCTGCTGCTGTTCATCGGTCAGCCCAATGGCGTCAGAGCAATAAGCCCATGAACGCATTTCGACCGCATGATCGAAGCGAAAAGCATAGGCATAGCCATTTTTGCCATGATTAATTCGCCAGCTTGTTATATCCCAGCTGCCAATCCGCAAATTTCCGCCGTCTATCGCATGAAAATCGATTTGCTGCTGCAGCCAAGGAAAACGAGCGTTAATTTCGCTAATCACCTCAGCCGCTGCAAAAGCCTCGCCCTTCACGTTCAGCCAGCGGCAAGCGTCAGCCCATTCCACTAGACCGCCAATATGGTCAAAATGGGCATGCGTAATTAAAATCCGTCTGACGAAACGGAGGCCTGCCGCTTCCATTTGCCTTCCCCAATCAGGGCCGCAGTCAATCCATACCGTTTCATCAGCTCCACCAGCAGATCCCGCTCCCCATCCATCAAGCTGCACAAGAGAACGCAAGCGGCGATTAATGCCCGTGCTTCTCGCCTCTTCACATACCGCGCAGCTGCAATAAACACGCGGAACACCCATCGAATCACCTGTCCCGCGAAATGTAATGCGCATTATAGCGGCAGCAGTGCGACCTGCTCCTGTTGTCGCAGCTGATTAATCATATCGAGCCAAGCTTGCGGTTTATTAGGCAGCGCCTCATAGTAGCCTTCAAGAAAAGTCACGATGAGTGAAGCCGGCAAAAATGCTAAATTCTCATCAGCAGGCAGGAAGCTGAGCTGAAGGCCCGTTACGGCTTGACCCTCATGGTCCCAAGACGGATGTACATACGGGAAATCCAATCGGTTATATCCGATATGCGACAATACTTCGCGGCGCACAAATGGATTCATTGGCGTTACGCCACCAAATGCATGCTGCTCTTCCCTTTCATATGGGTTATAAATTTCCGCAAACATGCCGATTGATTCTGTACTGGATTGCTCAGCAAGACGCGCCAAATCCTTTTCCCTAGCACGCAGCAGGAAGCGCCCGATGCCCTTGCCAGCTTGTCCAATTATGGTGAAGTCGGTCATCGCAACGCGCAGCTCTGGATAATAACGATATTCCGTGGAGCCTACTACTTTGCCGTCTTCTACCGCAACATAAACATGGATACCCGCATCCTCGAGCGGTTCTCTCCATAGCTCATAAGCCAGCACTTCTTCTGGCGGAAAAATCGTTTGAAGCAGCTTATGCAGCTCCGCAAAATAAGGGTCGTCAATCGACGTAATACGATGATACAGCATGAAAATATCCCCTTTCATTAGGTACAGGTATTGGATTTAATCGGCAGCAAGAAATGGATTACGCCATTCCATCAAAGCTGCATAGCCGCAGGACTGCTCGTCTTCCAAATAATTAGCCGCCACCCCTGTAGGAGTACGGCCGCAGCGCAGCAGAAAAGACAGAACAGGGTCGCTGTATGTTCCAGCAACGACCCCACTAACGTAATTTTCCGGTGTTATTTCGTCTGCATAACGATGGTAGCTGGGCATACGCCCTCCACCAAGCAGCCTTTTTAGCTGTAAATGCACGACTGTCTCATACATCGTCTGCATCAGCCATTTTCCAATGCCCGACTTTCGATACTCTGGAATCACACAAATATCTACAACATAAAGCGTGTCGCCGCTGCCGTCATGATTGCGAATAAAACCATTATCCGTAATCGTTTCCCAGCTGTGTGAATGTCCATAATCATCCATATTAACAATAAGGCCTGTCATCGATCCGATAAGCCTGCCACCTATTTCAGCACATAGCGCACCTTCGGGAAAACGGGAAACATGCTCGGCAAGCTGCTCCTTGCTCCACCATAAATCCGAAGGAAACGGTGGCGGGAAGCTTTCGCGCTGTACGTCGATCAGCCCTGCAAAGTCCTGCTCGGAGTAGCGCCGAATGACAGCCTCTACCGGAGCACCCTCATGATATACATATAATTGTTTACGAATAATGCCACATCCCTTCTGCCAGGGAAAGCTTTAATACCAATCGGTATAAAGATCAGTGCGACGGTCCCGCCACGTTGTAACAGAGCCTGCGGTGCGCACATCTTCAAGCAGCTTCAGATCAAGATCAGCCACAACAAGCATATCATCATTAATGATTCCTTCTGCCAAAATGCCGCCCGGCGGAAAGGGGATATCATTGGGCGACAAAATCGCCGCTTGCCCAAAGTTGGCCCGCATAAAATCGACCTTCCGCAGCGAGCCCACTGTACCTGTCGTCACCACATAGACTTGATTTTCTATTGTGCGTGCATGAGCGCTATAACGAACGCGATAAAAGCCGTGGCGATCATCCGTGCAGGATGGGCAGAAAATGACGTCCGCCCCTTTCGCTCTTGCCATACGCACGATTTCTGGAAATTCAATATCATAACAGGTCAGCATGGCGATTGTGCCATACGGGGTTTGGAACACTTCCAGACCTTCGCCTGGTGACATCGCCCAATCGCTCACTTCCGTCGGGGTCAGATGGATTTTTGACTGACGGTCGATCTTTCCATCCGGATGGAACAGATGTGCAACATTGCGAAGCTTCCCGCCTTCCACTTCTACAACATGGGTTCCTGCCACAATGTGCATATTGTATTCCGCCGCCAGCTTAACGAACAACTCTTCATAGGCAGCTGTAAAGCTAGGGAGTTGGTCGAACTTCAAGGCTTTGCCACTGCTGTCACTGATGGACAACAGCTGCGTTGTAAAAAACTCAGGAAACAAAAGAAACTGTGTGCCGTATTCCGAGGCATTGCGCACATAATGCGCGACCTGCTCGGCGAATTGCTCAAAAGAGCTGATGTCGGCCAATTTGTATTGAACGGCCGCTACTCTATATTTCAAAACCGACCCTCCTACCGTTACTTTCGTTGTTTAAATTGAAGTGTAATCGTCGTGCCAATATCCTGCTGACTGAATACATCTACCTTGCCATCATGCAAATCAACAATTCGTTTTGCAATGGAAAGACCGAGTCCGGCTCCGCCAGTCGCACGGCTTCTAGCACCGTCGACCCGATAAAAACGTTCAAACAAATGCGGCAGATCACTCTCTGGAATGCCTACGCCTCTATCTTTGACTTCAATCTTGACGATTGTTTTCACTTGGCTAACCGAAACATCAATCGAATCCTTACTATACTTTATGGCATTATCGAGCAAAATGACGAACAGTTGTTTAATTTTTTCTTTATCGCCATACATTCTAATAATTTTCGAGCTTGTTTTAATCCGAATCGGACGGTGAAACGTTGTCTGCAGCATGCCTGCCAGCTCATCGATAGCCTGAACGACATCGAACTGCTCCTGCTTCAGCCAATCCTCTTGCTCAGCTTCGGCAAGCGTTAGCATGGACTTAGTCAAGTTCTGCATCCGTTTTGCTTCCCGGTCAATCGCTTCAATCGCTTCATCTCGCACTGCGGCATCGTCGCGTCCCCAGCGCTTGAGCATATTGGCATAGCTGGAAATGACCGTTAGGGGCGTTTTGAGCTCATGAGATGCGTCTGCCACAAATTGCTTCTGCTTCTCAAACGTACGATCCAGCCGCTCAATCATTTGATTGAAAGCCCGAATCAGCTGCTGCAGCTCCGCAGATTCCTCGTGGCTGGTCGTCTCAATAACCCGCAGCTTCCCGCTGCGATCGATTTCCCGCATCGTCGTAACCATTTGCTGAATAGGCGCCGTCAGTCTAGACGTGAACCAATACGTACCGAATATCGCGAACAAAATCGCACCCGCGCTCGTTACCGTGAGCGCGGCCACTAAAATTTGCAAATAATTATCCAGCTCATTCAAGACTCTGTTAATTTCCAGCATGCCGACGATTTCTGTCCCATCGTAAAGGGGAACGCGCGTATACAAAATACGTTCGCCGCCCTTCGAAATCATACCGGTATCATGTTGCTTTTCAAAAGCTGCTGGGAGACCCAGCAGCACAGGGTCCGAGCCTGTAATATTAACGACCTTGTTATCTAGCTGCACAATGCGAATCATTTCATTCACATTGTAATATTCGCTTAGCAAATCCGAATTGTTAAGCCCTTTGCCGCTTTGGATTTGCGGATTTTCCAGCATGAGAGTGACTTTGTTTGCGATAACGCGCTCTTCGCTTTCTGTCGTAATCTTTATGACATAAAAATAAACGAAAATGTTAAACAAAATCAATATGAAAATAAGCCAGAAAATCGTGAAAAGCGTAAATCGTTTACGCAGCGTCATGCGTCAGGCTCCTTGACCATATAACCAACACCCCGAACGGTATGAATGAGCTTGTGGCGGTAGCCTTTGTCCAGCTTTTGCCGCAAGTAACGGATGTACACATCGACCAGATTCGTCTCGCCGATGAAATCATAGCCCCATACCTCGGAGAGGATATCCTCACGGGATTTCTCTTCATTTTTGTTTTCAACCAAATAAACGAGCAATTCAAATTCTCGCGGCGTAAGCTCGATTATAATATCTTTGCGGAAAACTTTGCGCGTGCGCAGTTCAATCGTCAAATCGCCTACCTTAATCATATCCGAGCCTTCGGATTCACGCGGATTTTGCTGGAATATACGCAAAATATTACGAACGCGCGCGAGCAGCTCCTCCATTGCAAACGGCTTCGTAATATAATCGTTAGCCCCATGCTCAAAGCCGCTAACTTTATCGGGAACGGTATCTCTCGCTGTAAGCAAAATAACGGGCACCGTATTGCCCGCCTGTCGCAGACGGCGCAGAACCTCGATACCATTAAGCTCCGGGAGCATGACATCCAGCAGCACGAGCTCCCACTCCCCTGACGATGCCATTTCATAGCCTGTCCGTCCGTCCAAAGCCGTGCCTACTGTATAACCTTCATGCTCAAGCTCAAGCTGTAAAATGCGGGAAATGCCTGCTTCATCTTCTACTACCAGGACACGTTCTTTCATCTTAAGCGTTCACCTACCTTAGCAAATAGTCCTACATGGACCCGTTTTGTACTCATCATAAAGGAATCTTCGATTCAAATGCAAGCAAGCCGGACTACTGCCGCTTGCAGTCCGGCTTGCTTGTTTTCCTCAAGCGTTATTACGATCAAGGTGAAACGACCGAAAGCCGTCCTCTTCCTCTGGCGGCGCGGCACGTTTCAGTCCGAGAAATATAGAGAAAGTATGGCAAAATCATATACTTTCCTATATTTCAAGCTGCAGCCCGTTTAATTCTGGGTTTGCATGGACCAGCTTTCGACATCCCAAGTTTTCGTAACCCAATCCTCATAAAAATCAGGTTCGTGGGACACGAGAACGACGGTGCCTTTGAAAACGCTAAGTGCGCGCTTCAACTCGGCTTTTGCAATGACATCCAAATGGTTCGTCGGCTCATCGAACAAAATCCAGTTACTTTCGCGCAGCATCAGCTTGCAAAGACGAACCTTCGCCTGCTCGCCGCCGCTCAATTGGTTGAGCGCCCGCGTAATATGCTCATTTTTCAAGCCGCAACGGGCAAGAGCTCCACGAACTTCACTTTGCGTCATATTCGAGAATTCATTCCATACATCATCCAGGGGTGTCATCGTTGGCGCCTTTGCTTCCTGCTCGAAATATGCCGGGTGCAAATAATCGCCGCGATAAACTTTACCGTCAAGCGCTGGAACGACGCCGAGAATCGTTTTAAGCAGCGTTGATTTGCCGACACCGTTACAGCCTACGATCGCAATTTTGTCACCGCGCTCAATCAGCATGTTCATCTTAGGCAGCAGCGGCTTATTGTAGCCGATGGACAACCCCTCAGCTTCGAATACCGTTTTACCGCTCGTACGGGCATCCTTAAAACCAAAGGTCGGCTTAGCCGCTTCCTCCGGCTTGTCGATGCGATCAATCCGATCAAGCTGCTTCTCACGGCTCTTCGCCCGTCCAGAAGTCGAAGCACGCGCTTTATTGCGCGAAATAAAATCTTCCTGCTTCTTGATAAAATCCTTCTGTTTCTCATAAGCGTCAATATGCTGGGCTTTGTTCATATCTGCCATCTCAAGGAACTTCTCATAGTTGGCGGAATAACGGGTCAGCTTGGAAAACTCCAGATGGTAAATAATATCAACCACTTGGTTCATAAAGCCCGTATCATGGGAAATCAGAACGAACGCATAAGGATACGACTTCAAATAGTTCGTGAGCCAATTAATATGCTCTTCATCCAAATAGTTCGTAGGCTCATCGAGCAATAAGACCGTCGGCTTCTCCAGAAGCAGCTTGGCAAGCAACACCTTCGTCCGCTGTCCACCGCTGAGCGCCGTTACGTCGCGTTCAAGCCCAATCGCATTCAGCCCAAGACCATTGGCCATCTCGTCAACCTTGACATCGATTAAATAGAAATCGCCAATTTCCAGCTCTTCCTGAATTTCACCCATCCGCTCCAGCAACTGCTCCAGCGTATCCGGATCGGCATCGCCCATTTGTAGCGCAATATCATTCAATTCCTGCTCGAGCAGCAGCATCGGTGCAAAAGCATCCTTCAGCACATCCCGAATCGACTTGCCCGGCGTTAATTTCGTATGCTGATCCAGATAGCCGTAGCGGACGCGTGGTGTCCATTCTACTTTGCCTTCATCCTTAAGCAGCTTTCCGGTCAAAATGTTCATCATTGTCGATTTTCCCGTTCCATTGGCACCTACAAGACCAACATGCTCGCCAGCCAGCAGGCGGAACGATACGTTTTTGAACAAAACGCGGTCACCAAACGTATGGGATAATTGCTCTACTGTTAATAAACTCATTTCTTCTTAGCTCCATTCATGCACTTGTTTATGGCAAGGATTCGCTCCATTCCCAGGCTGGGAATAGGACAAACAAAGCCTCATCGTATGATAACGCCCGCATCACTTTGCCTTTTCGGCGTTTGTGTCGGTGCGTAATACTTGTCGTTTTTAAGCTTATATATGTTTATGCCCGATCTATTGTACCACAAGAGCTGCTCAGTTGTGTAAAATTTCAATGTGGGCTTTGTCTCTTCACCCCGCTGCTGCTGTGAGGTGGACAAAGGAAGTTAAGCCGACTGGCTCCATCGGCAATCTCATTTCCCTTTACCCTTTTTCACCATTTGGCCAATTAACTCAAGCAGCGGATTAAATGCCTGCTTAACAGGCTTGCCAAGCCGTTTGTCCTCCGTCACCCATTTGCCACTCCAAAGCCCATTAAGCCATTCGGCTGCTGGCAGCATAGGCAGCACTGCTATTGGTTGCTCTGGCAGTAATTGCAGCCATTGCTCCCGCTCTACGAAGCGGCTATCCTTATTGGCCAACCATACGAAACGCCCATCCTGAGCATTCAGCTTCTGCTGAAGCGTTTGAAGGCGACGCAGCTGTGGTTGCTGCCATTTTGCCGGAAAAGGATCGGCGACTATACAAACCAGTTGACACCGAGACAGCCACTCGCCTGCTGCTTGCTCATTGAAGCTCGAGAAATCGACAATTTTCACTCCATAATGCTGCTGATTCAAAAAAAGCTCCCATTTTTCCAAGTCGTATGCTTCTGGCTCTATACGGGCAGGCTCTTGGGCAAGCCACTGGATAGCGCCTTCCTGCCAGGTCCAATAATTACCGAATGCTAGCCTTCCGCTAGCATATTGAGAGGGCAGGAGTGCATGCCATTCCGACTGATTGCTTGGAAATTCAGCTGCGATGCAGCTCACTCCGCTTTGACCAAGCAGCTTGGCTAGCGTAATAGCGGCAAAAGTTGCTCCCGCTCCCGGTGACAATGACAATAGGGCAATCGTGACGCCATTTGCTGCCGTATTAACGTGACCTTGCCTATTGGAGTAACCGGATGATGGTCTGACATGATCGCCACCAGCAAGTTGAACGATTGCCAGCAGTTCGCGCTCTACTTGCTCCATATTTGCGGTGCGGTCCTCGAGTCGATAGGCGAGCATCCTGCTAAGCACATTAGCCAACATGAGAGAGCCCTCTGCATTCATTCGACCCTTCCATTGAAAGTGAGGCTCTAGCCGTGGAACAACGGGCAGGGGCTGATACAGCTCACCCCCGCTTGCCAAATAATAGAGCAGTGCTCCAAGCCCATATACATCCGTTCGGAGATCACTTTGGCTGCTGCCTTGATACTGTTCAGGAGCTGCAAAGCCCGGTGTACCAAGCTTTTGCGTATCTTGGCCTCCCATTGCTTTAACCTGCCTTGCAATGCCAAAATCAATTAGACGCAGATGTCCGCCCCCTTCCTCCACCATGACATTGGACGGTTTTAAATCCCTATGAATGATTTGCGGCCTTTGACGGTGCAGGTAGTTAAGTGCCGAACACAACTGGAGCCCAAGCTGAACCACCTCAAGCAGCAGCATTTGGCACTGTCGTTTTTGAAATTGTACAGCAAGCGTTTCTCCATGAATGAAATCCATCACAACCGCATAAACAGAATGTTTATGTATCGGAAAAGCATCCACGATATGAGGTAGGTTCGGATGATTTAGCCGCACTAGCATGCCCGCCTCCGCGGTAATGGAATGAGCTTCGTCCACTTCCTCCTCTACCGATAGAGGTGTAATTTTAATTGCCCGCAGCTTGCCCTGCAGCTTTCGGTCTTCCACCGCATATACGATGCCCATTCCGCCCTTGCCCAGCACCCGGATAACGGCATAGCGATCTGCTATTATTGAACCCGTCTCCCAAAGCGGGAGTTCATGCTCTCCTTCACGGATAACTTTGCTTCTTTCCATGTTGGCCATCCTTCCCTAGAAATGCAAAAAATCCCGGCTGGACAGACGAATCTCGTTCGTCTTCCAGCCGGGATGCTTTCCCGCTCATCGTTTAAAATAACATTAAGCTTTATTTTAACGCTGATTATATCATACGGACATCAAAAAAAGAATGACAATTTGTGTATTATTCGCTATGCGAATGTTACGATCTGCCCGCATATCCCGCATTAAACTCCTGAATAATCTGATCGCCGCCAAGCTTCTTCCACCGCTCTACTTCCTTATCGAACCCTTGCTCATCAAGCAAACCAAGTATAAAAGAGTTGGTCGCGTTCTGAATAATGATATTCAGCTCGCCTCCACGTTCATTGGCGGTTGGAGAATCAAGCGAGGCGGCAGGGTTGACGACGAGGAAGCTGCGATTATCCTCTGTCAAGCGGTCACTTTTTTCCCTAAGCGGATCACCCTGCGGACGAATAGCAAGCGCTCTGAGCCCCATCAGCGAAATAAGCGGCCGTACCTCCTGCTCCCATCGCTCGCTTTCATTGGAGAGCAGCTCTACCATATCACCATTTTCCAGCTTATAGTGAATGCCTTCAACGCCATAATTCAGCATATATATGAGCTCTGGGTCAGCAAGCCGATTAAAAAATTCAAGAATGCGCAGCAGCTCAGCCTCGCTTTTCACCTGCGATTTTGGGAATACGAATATGCCGTTATGCCCCGCCTGCGACCATACATGAGGCTTGCCGTCAGGCCCGTTGATCCGGTTCACCAAATCAATTTCGGCTTTTGGATTGCTTTGAATAAGCGTCTTATATAAATTACGGCCATCATCCATGTTTCCTATATAAACACCCGCGCGCCCCTCCGTAAATTCCTCCCATTGCTGCTGCTTGCTCGTCACAGCAAACTGCTCATTCATTAATTTCCCTTCATACAGCTCCTTCATAAATTTCATCGTATCCTTATAAGCGCTGAACATAAATGCAGGCTGCAGCTCTCCACCCATCCAGCCCCAATCATTAGGCGTGCCAAAATAAGAGGCCAGCGTTTGGAAAGCGCCAAACTTCAAATCGTTGCGATCCGTTAGGCCGTAGGTATCATTTAAGCCATTGCCATCAGGATCATTTTTCGTAAACGCCTCCATTACTTTATAAAGGCTTTCCAGATCTGACGGAGCTTCCAGCTTCAACTGGTCGAGCCAATCCTTGCGGTAGATGATGCCCTGGCGGGATAAGTCTCGCTCCCGATAAATGCCATATATTTTGTTATCAATTGATGTATTTTGCAAAATCGTTTTGTCCATTGCGTTCAAATTCGAAAATTGCGATAAATAAGGACCAATTTCCCAAAAAGCACCGGCACGCACCGCGCTCAAAAAAGCCGAATTGCGAATATCCTGAATCGTGACGATTTTGGTAAGCGCATCCGAAGCAAGCGCGATGTTCAGCTTATCCTCCTTCATTGCATCAGCGACCCAAATAATGGACAGCTTCGTGTTGGTCGCTTCCTCAATATGCCCCAGCACAACATCGGATGGCGGGCTTTCCGTGTATTGAACGGCTGTCCACGTTAAAGCAAGCGGCGCTTCCTTGCTCTGGGCGGCCACACTCTCATCGAGCTGTTGGCAGGAAACCATCACTACAGCTGCTCCGCATACTAAGGCCGTTAAAACCGATTTCGCACAGCGATGAATCTGTCTCTTCACAAAATTCATAGGCAACTTGACCCACTTTCTGGTATAATACCCTAGTAATTATAGTTGCGAAGCAGTGCAGCGTGTGGCTCGCAATAGTTTTGGAGGAGATATGATGGCAGCCCCACCTAATCGGTATTTTTTGCGCATTTTGCTGTTCGGCTTTCTAATTAGTTCCTTACCCGTCATTATTGTTGGACTATTCTCCTACATGAAATCCTCCGACACAATTCAGCAAAATGTAAACGTATCCAAGCTGTTGCAGTTGGAGCAAATGCAAATGAATGTGGAGCAGGTCATGCGTACCGTAGACCATTCTATGACGTATTTCGTCAATTCGTCTTTTTTGAAGTCCGCCATGTTGGAACCGCTTAATGTGGAACAATTTCAATTATTTAACCAAATCAAGCAAGAAGTCAACCATTTACAGACATTTGATACAGGAATTGAAAATATTATTTTATTAAGTACCCGGGAAAATTGGTATATTGACAACTCTGGCCTATATCGACTGAGTGAATTGGACAAAAAAGACCAGCTGCTTCAATATAAGGAGCTGCCCTTCGATTCGCAATGGATTACAGAGCCCGTCAGTAATACCGTGCTGCTTGGCCAATCCTCAAGTCGTTGTACATACGGCATCAGCCTCGTAAAGAAGCTGCCGCTGACGGCTTCAACCAAAAATGGGCTCGCGGTGTCAACGATCCCTTCCTGCTATTTGAACGAGCTGCTTTCCTTTGATAAAAATAGCGAAGCTGTGCTCGTATTTAATGATAGAGGCGAGCTGCTGTTTGGGCAAAATGAAGAGCTGCTGCCGTCTGAGGGCTTATTCACTGCCCTTTATCAGGATATTACTAAATCTGACTCCCTCCTTGCTCAATTTGATACGCAGCTAGAAGGGACAGACTATACGGTATCCTACCGCAAGTCTGATTATAACGGATGGACGTATGCTTCTATTACATCTCTCCATGCGTTGTCGAAGCAATCTCGTGCCATTGGCTGGTTTACTGTGTTTATTTGCCTAGCATTGCTTGCTATTACGCTGCTTGTGACCTGGTTCGGCTCTCAACGCTTGTATAAGCCGATTGAGCAGCTGTTTGTGAGCGTCTTCCAGCTGTTTCCCTCCAAGCATGATAAGCCAAGCCGCGACGGCTTCGTCTATATTGCCGATCAAATTCGGCATGTCATTCGCGAGAAAAGCGAATTGGAAAGCACGATGAACAATCAGATTGACAGCTTGCGCACGTTGTTCATGATGGAGCTGTACCAAGGAAAAAGCAACAGTCGAACGATTGAAGAGCGGCTCAAGACGCTTTCCTTGCCTACGGCGTTTAAAGGCTATGCGATTATGACGCTGCGCATTGATTTTTTTGAAGGAACGAGCTATTCGAAGGGCGATACCGATTTGCTGCTGTTCGCCGTGAATAATATTGTGGAGGAATTGGTTGATGCGAGCGACAGGCTGGCGCCTATCGTCTACGAACAGTCGCAAATTACACTTCTGCTGAACCGTGAGCATAACCAGGATACTTTTTTTGCCCAATTGGTTCCATTGGCAGAGCAAATTGCGCAAACCGTAAAAGAAGTGCTGAATCTGTCCGTCAGCTTCGGTTTTAGCGGCTACCATGACAAGCTCAAGTCAGCGGGCACTGCGCTTGAGGAAAGTATGGAGGCTTATAAGCATCTAAAGCGGTTTGGCGACTCATCGGCGATGTTTTATCGGGATCTGCCACAAAAGCTGAGCTTCAATACTTCTTATCCGGTACGCCTGCAGACGGAGCTAAATGACGCTATCAAGCTTGGAGATCGCACCAAAAGCGACGAAGCGCTGGCGGAGCTATTCGAAGCGGTGTTTAAGCAGCAGCTGAGCGCCCATGATTTTGAGCTGACGACTGCAAGGCTGCTAATTGATTTAATTCATCTGTCCCAGTCGCTCGGCATTCACGAGATGGAGCTTGGCGACCATTCATCCTTATTTGAATATTTGTTCAAGCCGCACTCTCCGAAGGAAGTTCGCAACTGGTTTCTGCAAAACATCGTGGAACCGATTATTGTAGCGGTAGAGGAGCGAACCAATTCTCAGTATAAAAATATTTCTGAGGAGATCATTCATATGATTCACCAGCAATATGACCAGGAGATTACGCTGGAAGCCATTGCAGCGAGCATGCATTACAATGCGAACTATGTAAGCAGCGTATTCCGCAAGGAAACTGGAACTTCCTTCAGCGAATATTTGGCTGCGCATCGTCACCGCATCGCGCTTGGCCTGCTTCAGGATACCAATATATCGGTCAAGGAAATTTCCGAGCGGCTGCAATATACGAATCCGCAAAATTTCATTCGTTCCTTCCGCAAGCTCGAAGGAACAACTCCCGGCAAATACCGGGAGCTGCATCAGCTGGGGTAGCCACTTACTGCTCCCCGGCTAATCTGCCTATTCCTGTTGTGCTTGAGCTGGCTGCAAACTAAGTACGCCATCCAACTCCACACAAGCCAGAACGAAGGCTCCTACACCATGCAAATCGTTCTCGCTTGTTGGGCGCGTCACATAGTTGCGATAATCCCCCGCTGACGTTCCGATGCAGATGCCGGTCACAATTAGTCCCGTCTCATCGGAATGCAGCGTGCGGAGCAGCCCTTCATAGCCTTTTACCGCAATCTCCGAATAAGCTTTCGAAATACACCCATGCTTAATCGCTTTCGCTATCGTATATAGAAAGAGGCATGTGCACGAGGTTTCCAGCCAATTGTCCTCCCGCTCGCCTTTATTGACAACCTGATACCACAATCCGCTTTGATCATCCTGAAACTCGGTGAGCGCTTCAACAAGGGCCGCGACCTCCAGCTCGATTGCAGCTCTGCCCGGATGTGTAGCCGGCAGTACATCGAGAAAATCGACAAGCGCCATGCCATACCAGCCGAGTGATCGGCCCCAAAACTCTGGTGAGCAGCCCGTCTCCTGGTTTGCCCATGGCATGCTTCGCGTCTCATCCCACGCATGATACAGCAATCCTGTCCGTGTATCCTTCATATGCCGATTCATTAATCGCTCCTGCTTGAGCGCCATATCCAGTAGCTCAGGCTTGTCATATTTCGCACCATAAATCATTGCGAATACACCGCCCATATAGAGGCCATCCAGCCACATTTGATACGGATATTTATCCTTATGCCAGAAGCCTCCCTCCGATGTCTGATTGAGCGTCCCGAACAGTCCGAGCAGTCGGTCTGCCGCTAGGCGATACCTCGGATCATCAAACTGTTCATCCAGCGTAAACAAAATCAGCCCAGCCATTATCGCATCCAGCTCGCCGCGATCAAAAGTCAGATTCCCATATGGATCGATTAAGGCATCCGCATAGCTTTTAATATAAAGCAAATAGCGCTCGTCGCCATTTTGCTCCCATACCTTGAGCATACCATACAAAAATACGCCTTGATGGTAATGCCAGCGGTTTGCTGGAGGCAAGTCATGCGCTTGGGGAAATCTCGCCATTAAGGAATCGCAGGCGGCAACGCCCCATTCCAGCGCTAACGCATCGCGTACACGCATCGTTTCAGCTAAAGTGGATAGACTCATTTGACTTCAACCTCTCTTCATATAGGATACAAGGATGACAACCCGGGGAACCCCCGAAGGGAAGTGTCTGCAGGCAGACTACCCCTTCACCGAGCCCAGTAAAGCGCCTTTATCAAAATACTTTTGCAAAAATGGATATACGAGCAATACCGGAACGGTCGCTACCACGATGACGGCCATTTTGATCGTCTGATCTGGAGGCGTAACAAAATCACCCGAGAAGCCCGAAGAATCCGCCGTCAAGCCGCTTGCCAAAATAACAATTTGCCGCAGTAATACTTGAATCGGCCACTTTTCAGCACTATCAATGTACAAAATCGCCGGCAAATACGTGTTCCAATACGTTACGGCATAAAAGAGGGAAATCGTTGCAATCGCCGGCATAGAGAGCGGAATGACAATACGGAATAAAATGCCCCAATCCGTGCAACCATCGATTTTTGCCGACTCCTCCAGACCATCCGGCAAGTTTTGAAAGAAGCTGCGCAAAATAATCAGGTTAAACGCATTAATAGCCGTTGGCACAATAAGCGCCGCATAGCTGTCAATCATGCCTAGCGACTTGACGACGATGAAGGTCGGAATCATCCCGCCGCTGAACAGCATCGTAAACACGATCATAAACATGATCTGCTTGCGACCAACCAAATCACGTCGAGACAAGCCATAGGCCATCAATGACGTAAGTATCATGCTGAACAGCGTACCAAAGCTAGTAACCCCAATCGAAACCAGCATACTGCGAAAAATGGTATTCGTTGAGAAAATATAGGCATACGCATCCCAGCTAATTTTCGTTGGGAACAGGACGAACCGCTTTTGCGCAAGCTCATCAACTGTCGTTAGCGATCCAGCAATAATATGCAGGAAAGGAAGAATCGTCACTAACGCAACTAAAAATAATATTACATAGACAGCGCCATCAAATAAGCGGCCGCCAATCGTTTTGTCATGCACCATAATAGCCTTTCCTCCTCAAGATGTTGCTTCGGCGGCAAACGTAGAGCTTAGTATACGCCCTCTTCGCCGAATTTTTTGGCCAGCCAGTTCGCGGACATTACCAGTACTAAACCGACGAAGGATTTGAAGAAGCCTACCGCGGTGCTGTAGCTGAATTGCCCTTGTTTAAGCCCCGCCGTATACACATACGTATCAAAGATTTCCGCCACATTCCGGTTCATCGCGTTAAGCAGCAAATACACATGCTCAAATCCCAGCTCCAGGACATCGCCAATTTTCAAAATGAGCAGGATTACAATAACGCTGCGGATTGACGGCAATGTAATATGCCAAATTTGGCGGAAACGGTTGGCACCGTCCATCCGCGATGCCTCGTACAGCTGCGGATCGATGGCCGCAATGGCCGCCAGGTACACAATCGTTCCCCAGCCGGCTTCACGCCAGATGACCTGCAAAATGTACATTGGCCGGAACCATTCATCGCTTAGCAGAAAGTTGATTTTCTGCATGCCCATCGCATCAAGCCCCTCATTAATCATACCGCCATCCATCGTGACCATGACGAAAGAAATCGATACGATGATAACCCAGGACATAAAATGCGGAATGTACACAATCGTTTGTACAAAACGCTTGAAGGCTTGCAGTCTTACTTCATTTAATAAGATCGCAAGTATGATGGGGACCGGGAAAAAGAAAATTAAGTTCATCAGAAACAAGACGATCGTATTGCGAAAAATAGTCCAAAACATCGGTTCGGTAAACAGGCGCTGATAATGCTTGAAGCCTACCCAATCACTTCCGAGAATACCGTCGTATGGACGGTATTCCTGGAAGGAGATCACAAGCCCCCACATGGGGAAGTATTTGAATAAGACGAAATACAGCAGTCCCGGCAAAATCATGAGGTAGATTGCTTTATTTTTCAATATACGCCGGCGAAGGTCATGCTTCTTCATGTCCGGCTTAACGGCTGCTACTGCTGACGCTGAGTTGCTGCTCATGTGAAACATCCTTTCGGTTCCCTGTTTTTACAGGAGTTCTATTCCTATTGCGATTTAGCTAAAGATTCATTGTATTCAGCGATAATGCTCTCGCCGCCGCCTTTTTTCCAACGCTCGATTTCGCCATCAAATCCTGCCGCGTCCAGATTGCCCAAAATATAGCGGTACGTCGCATCGTTAATAATTTGCTGAAGCTCTACGCCCTTCTCGCCAAATGTCTTGGAATCAAGCGCCGCTGTTGGATCGTTAATCAGCATGCTGTTGTTTTCGATAATGAGCTCCTCTGCTTTTGCTTTAGCTGGAAGCTTGTTGTAGGCACGCAGCATATCAATCGTGCTTTCGCCGCCCACTTGCAAAATTTCGTAAGGCTTTTGCTCGCGGTCTGTCATCTTCGTATCTTCGACCTTTTGCACTAAGCCGCCTTCTACGAGCGTGTAATGCTTGTCTGGAACTCCCCATTTCACGAGATTGGCCAGCTCTGGCTCCATCAGCTTGTCATAGAAAGCTAAAATGCTTTTCAGCTCTTCTTCCGATTTAACCGCTGATTTCGGGAACAATACTAAGTTTCCGTAGCCTGGAATCGACCAAATACCCGCATCGCCGTTCGGTCCGCTAATGTGATTCGCTACATCGTAAAGGGCGTTTGGATTAATTTCCACGGTTTTCTGGTGCAAGCTTTGCACATCCGCCATCGAGCCAATGTACATACCCGCTTTTCCTGTAATGACTAGATTCTGCTGATCTTCCTTGCTCGTAACCGGGAAGTCTTTATTGATTAGGCCTTCGTCATACAGCTTCTTGAAGAAATCCATCGTTTCTTTATACTGCGAGAACATAAATTCCGGCTGCAGCTTGCCGTCTGCCAAGCCCCAGTTGTTTGGTGTGCCAAAATACGAGGCAACCGTCTTGAATGCGCCATACACCAAATCGCTGCGGTCGGTCAGGCCCATCGTATCCGCCTTGCCGTTGCCATCCGGATCGCCTTCCTTAAACTGCTTCAGCATATTGTACAGCTCATCCGTCGTTTTTGGTGCTGCGAGACCTAGCTTATCCGCCCAGTCCTTGCGGAAAATAATGCCTTGACGCGATAGCGGACGCTCTTGATAGATAGCATACGTTTTGCCGTCTACTGCTGTATTTTTCACAACCAGCTCATCGAGCTTGCTTAAGTTTGGATAGTCCTTAATGAAGGGACCAATTTCCCAAAATTGGTTATTGCGAATCGCGTCGCGGAATAGAATGTAGGTGGTCTGATTTTTCATGTATACAGCCTGAGGCAAGGAGCCCGTTGCAAATGACGAGTTCAGTTTTTCTTCATAGCTACCATCTGGTACCCAGTTAATCGTCAAATCCGTATTCGTTTTTTCCTCTAGCAATTTCTCAATCGCATCTGTAGGAACTTCGGGTGTATGCAAGTTTGTCATTATTGTCAGTTTAAAAGGAGCTTGTGCTTCGCTCGTAGGTGCGCCTCCTTGATTAGTGCCTGATGTTGCGCTTCCCTCGTTCACGCCTGAGCCTGATGCACAACCTGCCAAAATACAGCCTGCTAATGTCGTTGTACACAAGACGCGAAATGTTGATGCCATTTGTTTCTTTCTCATGCTTTGACCTCCCGAATTTGGAATTCATTTAGGTGCTCTTGTTACCCTTTTATCGTATACCCCGCTGGGGCAGTTTGCCTATAATCACCACGCCATATGTTATGGCGCAATCCCTTGTGGCGCAAGGGTTACAGCCAAATGTGAGTTGAGGATTATAGCGGTTATGCCCTAAATCCAGCCCTTTTTCCGCCAAAAAAAGGGTAGCAAAAAAGCATGCAGGGTGTAGCTCGATTGCTCCCTGCATGCTTTTTTAAAATATAGGAAAGTATATAATTTTTCTATTCTCCCTCTATAATTCTCGGAATGAAACGCGCCACACCTCCAGAGGACGGTGACAGCCGTTTCACCTTGAAATATAGGAAAGGATATGATTTTTTCATCCTTTCTCTATATTTCTCGGAATGAAACGCGCAACGCCGCCAGAGGACGGCGACAGCCGTTTCACCTTGAATAGTTTCAATTTCAAGTTGAGCTTGGTGTTGGAATCGGTGTTGGAGCAGCGCTCGCTCCCGCATCTTCCACACCCTTTGGTGTTTCCTCCACATTCGGGGTTTCGGTTGCTGGGTCAGCCGTTGGCGTTGACTCGACTGATGGCTCCGTCACAATCGATGCTGTCGGACTCGGTGAAGAAGGAGTCACCTCTGGACTTGCAGTCGGTATCGGTGTCGGGGTTGGAGTCGGCGCCGGCTTGCTCCACGGCATTGCAATACTTTTAGCTATCCATCTGCTCCCTTGCCCACTTATCTGGATCTCATACCAGCTTCCTTTTTCCCTCGTCACCTTATAGACACCTGCTTTAACGCGGCTAGCCGTCTCCCGGTTCAGAACGGGAAAACGATAAGTTTCTGCAGGCGAGGTCAGTTCGATGGTGGCAGATGCTTTCTTTGCTTTTTCACTCAGCATCGCTTGTTCGTAAGCTGTCATCCCAATAAGCCACATCGTATCCTTATGCTGCTTCCAGATCCGATCCCAGTAGCTTAGTGGCACATTCGTCTCTCCTACAGCAGGAGCGATTTCTGGTGTAAGCGCTGGCTTTCCGAACTCGGTAATAAACCAATCGGTATAGCCTCCTCCCGAAGGATTAGCTTCCGGAGCTACCGCCCGGTAGCCGGTCATCGCTGCATAAGCTTGAACAAATGCCCGGTCCCTTGGCAAACTTACTGCTTTCGTCTTAAAATTCCAAAATATAATTTCACCCGATGAATGATAGGATATCGCGATTTCTGGTTTTAGCTGCTTTGTGAAATTGTACATAAGCTGGGCTTCTTTCGCTTGCAGCGGTTTTTTGCCTTTATAATTTTTATAGGAAGGCGCATATTCGGCTTGGCGAATCGTTTCCCAATCGGCGGGATACTGCCTGTTTAAATCAATGCCTTTGCCATTGGCCTTCCAGCGTTTGAAATCGCGGCTATTTTTGTTCATTTTGATTAATTCGGCATGATCCTGCTGTGGAAAAGCAGCTAATCCCTTTTGTTGGAGGGTAACGCCATCGGGATTAACCATAGGCACAATTTGAAACGTGATATGGTCGAATAAATCAGCCGTATTAAGCTGCTTCCACACTCCCCGCTTAGCTGCACTTGCAGCCATCGTCTCCGCCATATTCATCATCGTAATGGTCGTGATCCATTCCCTTGCATGATGGGATGCATTCAGCAAGACATTGACGGGGCCGTTGCCAATCTCCATCACCCACAGCTCGCGCCCATATTCACTTTTTCCGATGCTTCGATAACGGATCAGCTCCGGATATGCAGTGGCGAGCTTCTTGATATCACTCGTCATTAATTCATAGCTGTAGAGCTGCTTTGGATTTACAATTGCTTGCTTGGAGCCCCCTCCACTCGCTGCTATTAAAGTAGGCAGTACAACCGCTAAAATAAGCAGCAATAAAAACGTTCTTTTTCTCAAAAACAAATGCATGTAAACGAGCCCCTTGTCTTTATTCGATAGATTTCAACATCATCCATGGAATTTCGACAAAAATACTATATTTACCTGCTAGATTTACAAAATAATATACTTATGGATATACCATTTATCCGTCTTAAGGCGGAGTAATCTTTCATTCTAGCGAGCCTTTTTACACCTTCGAATGTCCTGTAAAATTCCCATTGAATACAACGCTGCTCAAGGTGAAACGGCTGTCGCCGTCCTCTGGCGGCACAGCGCGTTTCAGTCCGAGAAATATAAGCTCAATTTATACGTGAAAACTTATAAATTCTTATATTTTAAAAAAAGTGAAAAAGGAAAGGTGAAAACGATGACAGCCAATCAACCTGCTTCAGCATTTTCGCTGTTAAGCAATCGATTTGTACAAGCGATATTGATGTCCACTTTATTTTTGCAAATCGGCATCTGGGTACGGAATATCGCGGTTTTGCTTTATGTGAAAAAAATGACTAATGATGATGCATTTGCCGTGTCGCTCATCTCCGTAGCGGAATTCGCGCCCATCTTCGTATTTTCGTTTATTGGCGGGACGTTCGCAGACCGCTGGCGACCCAAGAAAACGATGGTATGGTGCGACCTGTTAAGCGCCCTATCCATTCTAGCCGTGCTATTCGCCATGGAAAATGGGACTTGGCATGCCGTCTTTTTTGCCACATTAGTTTCAGCCATCTTGTCTCAATTTTCTCAGCCTGCTGGCATGAAGCTGTTCAAGCTGCATGTGCCTGAGCATTTAGTGCAGACGGGAATGTCGCTGTATCAAACGCTGTTCGCCGTATTTATGATTTTCGGCCCCGTCGTTGGGACATTTATCTACCAAAGCTACGGCATCGAGACGGCCATTGGTGTAATGGGAGCAGCCTTTCTATTATCTGCTGCTTCGCTAGCTTTCCTGCCGCGTGATCGAGACGATGCTGGGGAGCAGCAAAATTCCCGGGTGCTGGAGGACATTAAGGCCGGCTTCCGTTACGTATGGTCAAGTAAAATACTGCGTACACTCGGCGGCGGCTTCATTGCTGCTGGACTTGGCCTCGGCTTAATTCAGCCAATGGGCATCTTTCTCATTACGGAGCGACTTGGGAAACCGGAGGATTATTTGCAGTGGTTTCTATTAGTGAACGGCATAGCCATGATTATCGGCGGCGTCCTTGCGATGAGCTTCTCCAGCAAACTATCGCCGCAGAAGCTTCTGGCGCTTGGCATGACGGTCGACAGCTTAGCAATGATCGCTATGGGACTATCGAAGGATTACTGGTTCACGCTTGGTCTTCAGTTTATAAGCGGATTTGCGCTGCCATGCATCCAAATTGGCATTAATACTTTGATTTTACAAAATACGAAGGAATCCTTTATCGGCCGTGTAAATGGCATTTTAACTCCGATGTTCATGGGCTCAATGGTGGTTACGATGATGCTGTCGGGTTTAATGAAAAATGCCATTTCGCTCACGCCTATGTATATCATTGCAGGATTATTTTTCCTTGCAGGTGTAGCTATTCTCCTTCCATTATTTAAGCTGCAGAGCGGAATTAAGCCCGTGGCAGAGAAGGCTATGGCTGAGTAAATAAGCAGATCGTAAAAAAACGCTTCCCCACCTTAAGTGGAGAAGCGTTTTTTACTGCTACGAAAACTCTCGTTTTTTAGATTGCAGCACCGTTGCCAGGAAGGCGAGTGTCAGCCCTTGGCCCCAGCCTTGAATCCGTTTACAGGATACTCCTTTATAGCCTTCCGCATCATTCATAACAGCCGTACCTGCCGATACACCTTGTACTGCGCCATCTTCGGTAATTTGCTCCAAAATGCCGTCAATCGACCTCTGGATGTATTTATTGTACAGCGACCCGAAAGTGAACAAGCCTACCCCGATGCCTGCCGAACCGGATGTTTCCTCATAGGAGGTAGGGTCGGTCACAATCGTATGCCAGAGTCCCTTCTCTGATTGCAGGCGCACTAGCGTAGCTGCCTGATCGCGCAGCGACCCTTCAATAATCATAAAGGATGGGTGCTGCACCGCAATGAGTGGAAGCGCTTTGGCCATCGTAAGCGCCGCCCAGCCATTGCCGCGTGCCCAGAAAATGCTCGACATATGGTTTTGAGCAATATTATCCCAGCCATGATAATACAAGTTGCTGACAGAATCTTGCAATACACGCTCATGTCCATGATATTGCAGCAGTCCGTCCTCCAAATAATCTTCCCGTCCCAGAAGCTCGCCCATACGAATGAGGAAGTAGCCTGCCATCATCATCGTATCGACCCATGCCTGCTCAGGGAAATTGTAGGTTTCAGAATTAACCGTATGCTGAAAAATGCCTTCGGCAAACCGTACCGCATCGTTTTGCAAATAATCTGCCATTTTAATTGCAATATCTAAATACTTACGGTCATCGGTTGCCTTATACAACGTAATGAGAGCGTGGCCAATAGATACGCCATTAACCGAAAGCTTAGGAAGATCGTCCTCAAGCTTCTCGTCTACCCATTCTTTTAGCAGCGTTAAGTATTTTTCATTCCCCGTTGCCTCATAAGCTTCACATACACCGAAGAATGCGACGCCGCCGGGCCAATCCCAGCCAAAATCCATACGAAACGTACGGTCTACGACTTTATCGATTACTTCACGTAAATGCTGTTCATCAAATTGCAGCTGTGGCATTTCACTCGTCTCCTCATTATGCATGATTGCTATTTTAACCCGCTTGTGCTTATTCCTTCTACAATATAACGCTGGAATAAGAAGAATACACCTAACACCGGAATCAAGCTTACGATCGACATCGCGAACATGGCACCCCAGTTGGATACACTTTCGCTGTCGAGGAACATTTTCAAGCCGAGTGATACGGTATAAGCGCTTGGTTTATTCAGGTAAAGCAACGGACCCATTAAATCTTCCCAACGCCAGTAGAAGGAAAAGATCGAAGCGGTTGCCAGAGCCGGAATAATGAGCGGCAGAATAATCCGTAAAAACAATCCAAACTTCCCAACTCCGTCAATCGTAGCTGCTTCATCCATCTCTCTTGGAATGGTCCGAATAAATTGAACCATCAGGAAGATGAAAAATGGAACACCGAAGTATTGAGGGACAACAATTGGCGAAATCGTACCAATCCAGCCTAGCTTGGAGAACATAATGTATTGCGGAACAAGTACTACGTCATGTGGCAGCATAAGCGTAACCATCATAACAGCGAACCAGATCGCTCTACCCTTAAATTGCAAACGTGCGAAGCCAAAGGCGATAAAAGCGGAAGACAATACCGCTCCAATCGTCGAGAGAATAACAATTTCCAGCGAGTTTGTAATAAAGCTCATGAAAGATTGTCCAGAGGACCCAATCCATCCCGTAACGTAGTTGCTCCAAATCCATGGATCAGGAATGAGTGAGCTCGATGTTGTAAAAATAAGATTACTAGGCTTAAAGGAGCTCATGAGCAGCCAAATAACAGGATACACCATAACGATCGCCAGCAGACCAACAAAAATGTGATAAATCGGCCACTTGAATTTTTTAAGTATCATGTTTAGCGGCCTCCTTCTGTTTCATAGTGAACCCATAGCTTGGATGTTGCGAATACTGCCGCTGTCAAAACACCAACGATGATGAGCATAACCCATGCCATAGCCGATGCATAACCCATATCGAAGAATACGAAGGCTTGACGGAACAGATACAAGGAATACAGCAGCGTGCCATCTAGCGGACCGCCCTCGCCTTTGGAAATAATGTAGGCTGGAACGAAGGTCATGAAAGCACTAATTAATTGCATAATCAGATTGAACAAAATAATCGGAGTCAGCATTGGCAAAGTGATGCGGAAAAACTTTGTAAAGAAGCCTGCACCGTCAACACCGGATGCTTCATACAATTCAGTCGGGATATTTTTCAGCCCCGCTAGGAAAATCAACATGGAAGAACCAAACTGCCATACCGATAGCGTTACGAGCATAAACAATGCGGCATTCGGATCACCGAACCAGCGCACGCTGTCTATTCCTATCGAGTTCAGCATCACATTGATAACCCCTTGATCACCGAACAAGTTCCGCCACATAATCGATACTGCGACGCTTCCTCCAATAATTGAAGGCAAATAATACACCGTTCTATATAACCCGACAGCTTTCGAGGTTGTATTCAAGATCATAGCGACGAATAAAGCGAAAATCAGCCGCAGTGGAACACCCAGAAACACGTAAAGCATCGTCACCTTAAGCGATTGCATATAGCGGTCATCCGAGGTAAACATAGAAGTATAATTTTCAAGCCCTATCCAGCTCGGCGCGGACAGCAAATCATAATCCGTAAAGGAGAAATAAAGGGACGCAGCCGCAGGTATAAGGGTGAAAATAAGAAAGCCAATGACAAACGGAGATATAAAGGTATAGCCAACGAGATTATTACGCAAGGACAATGATTTCATCATACCAGCTCCTGCTCCTAGTGAAGTCTATTAAGTCGGTTTAAGGGAAGGGCGATGGGCCGTCTTATAAGCGCCATCGCCCGCTTTTCCAACTTTTATTTATTTTTCTTCAAAACGTTTTCTGCTTCACTTCTAAATTTCTTAGCAGCATCCTCTGCCGAAATTTGTCCGTAGTTCAGTTGCTCCGTCAAGCTTTTCAGCGATGCAAATACTTCGATAGCACCGATAGGATCAACTGGATCCATTGGGGAGCTGTTTTCTTCCGACCAAGCTACATAATCAAATACTTGAACTTGCTCTGGGGACAATAGCGGTTTAAGCTCTTCTTTAATAACACTGGATACCGGAACGCCACGTTCGCCGAGAATCAGCTTGTTTGCATCTGCATCGTTAACGAAGAAGTTGATAAATTTAGCTGCTTCTTCCTTCGCTTTCGAGTTTTTGGAAATCGAGAAGAACATGCTTGGCTTCAGGTACAAGCCTTCTTTAGCGCCTGGGTTCAGCATTGAAGCAATTTTCATCGGACGGTTCACCGCTTGCTGAAGGGCAACAAACTGGTTGGACCACTGCCACACGCCGACTTGCGTGCCTTTTACCGTCATATCATCCTCAACACCCTTAATTTGAGCGAGTGTATCTGGAGTTGGCGCTGCGCCGGATTTCACGAGATCCGCCAGTTTGCCAAAGAAGTCAACGAACAATTGGTCATCTTCATAGCCTAGTCCATTGCCTGCTTCATTATAAAGCTTCTTGCCAACTGTACGGAGGTAGTAGCCGAAGAATACTTCTGCCCGCATGCCACCGTCGATGTAAATGCCGTTCTCTTTCGCTTTCGCCGCCATGGACAGATAATCATCCCACGACCAATTTTCCGGGATGCTGTCTACGCCAGCTTTAGCAAGTGTTGCCGGATCGTAATGGAAACCTAGAGAGTTGACGCCAAGGTTCATCCCATACACGCCCTCGCCCAATTTACCACCGTTCAAAGCATTTTCAGAAATGTTTGTTACATCAATTTCTTTGCCGAAGTACGGTGTCAGGTCTGCTAGCTGGTCTTTACCTGCATACTGTGCATAATAGCCAGTATCAATTTGCATAATGTCTGGAAGCTCATTAGCTGCCGCTTGCGGAGCGATTTTTTTCCAATAGTCATCGTAGTTTGCATATTCCACTTCAATCGTTACATTTGGATTTTTTGTTTTATAAAGGTCAATAACTTTTTTCGTGTATTCGTGACGTGTTTCAGAGCCCCACCATGACATGCGAAGCGTTATCGGCTTGTCGCCGCCACCGCTGTTCGTACCTGTATTTGTGCCTGTTTCCGAATTCGTTCCTGCGTTGCTGCCACAAGCGGTAGCCAGCATGAGTGCGGACGCCATGAGGGCGAGAACAACTTTTTTAGCTTGCTTCTTCATTTCGTATTCCCCCTTATTTCTTCTTAGTGATTATTTATCTTGCTTACAAATCAAATTATAGCGTTTTGTATGCGTTTTCTTAATAAAGAAAACCGCTTTTTTTGTTAAAAAAACAGAGATCACTATACGGTTATAGTGATCTCTTGTAGTCGGATGGCGTGTAGCCGGTATGTTTTTTAAAAACTTGGCTGAAATATTGCGGGTTGTCACCGAAGCCGAAACGCTCCGCCAGCTCGAATACTTTAACGTCCTCCGTCCGCACAATTTCCTCCATCGCCTTCTCCACACGCAGCTTCATGACGTAGGCTGAAAAACGCTCGCCCGTTTCTTTTTTGAACAGCTTGCCTAAATAATCAGCATTCATATATAAAATTTCATTGGCTACCCAGTTGAGTGACAATGCCGGATCAGCTATGTTCGATGCGATAACCTCTATCATCTTTTTAATAACCGTCGATTGCTTGCTGGAAAATGAATCAAAATTCGCCTCGCAGATATCTTTAGCCGCCTGACTCACGAAAGCTTCAATAGCCTTCAGCGTCTCCAGCTCATCAAGCCGTGCCAGCATTTGCAAATAATCGTTTAAGCGTTCCGGAGTACTTTGCCGAGCAATCGAAACGAAGAGCGGAATGACATATGATTTCGTCAGCACCGTATCCATGCGCTGATCGGCGAGCAATTGAAAAAAACGGCTCAGCTCCTCGCTCGCGGCTTCCCAGTTTCCTGCTTTAAGCTCCATGCCGAGCTGCTCCTCGTCATAGTCAAAGCTCGAAAGCCGCGCCGCTGCTGCGGTTGAAAGATCCTGTGGCGTAATAATCGCCCCCTCCCCTACATGAAAGCGGAAGTTCAGGCATTCAAGCGTCTCGCGGTACATTTTGCGTGCATCGGTAATTTCCCCGGCGCCGCTGACGGCAATCGTCGTTTCAAGCTTATAAAAATCAGTGAAGGTGCACTTCATGCCCGATAGCCGGGAGAACAGCTGCTCCTGCTGCTCCGTTTCCTGAATAAGCAGCAGGACGTGACGACCAATCGTTGTACTAAGCAGAACAATCTCCTCGCCAAGCTTTTCTTCGGCAATGTTCGTCAGCGCAAAAATATGCTCGTATTCAAACATTCCTTCCACCTGCATCAATATGAGCCTGATTGGCAAAGTCTCATGCGTAATATGAAACATCCGGCGGTACGTATCCCAATCGCGCTTGCCATATGTTTTATTCGTAACCAGCTCTTTAAGAAATTGCGCTTTCGCATGGGGAAGTACTCTGGTCAGCTCGCTTTGAATCGTTTGAACGAATTGATGCTGCGTGAGCTGCGACTGGAGTTCTTCGATAACCTCAGTAAGCGCCTCCGTAATCTTCGTCTCATTACAAGGCTTAAGCAAATAATGCTTGACGCCATAAGTCATCGCAGTACGTGCATAGTCAAATTCACTAAACCCAGAAAGCAAAATGAATGCAATTTGGGGATACAGCTCCTTCACCCGTTCTACGAGCTGAAGACCATCCATGCCTGGCATCTTGATATCTGAAATAATAATATCAGGCTGTTGTTCTTCCATGAAAGTCAACGCTTCCAGACCATTTCTGGCTGTGCCGATTAACTCTGCCCCAGAGCTTGTCCACGGAACAATTTGTGAAATTCCTTCCAAAATAATACGTTCATCGTCTACCAACAGCACTTTGAACAAGCTAATCCTTCCTTTCGTAAGGCAGCTTCAGGCTGACCGCCGCCCCTTCATTCGGCTGGCTGCTCACATGAAGGCCATATTCCTCACCATACAACAGCTTAATACGCTCATCAATATTTCGCAGTCCAAGCCCGGTTCCCTTCGTCTGCACTTCGCCGCTTAACAGCTTATCTGCATACGCCTGCTCCATGCCAGGCCCGTTATCCCGTACAACGATATACAGGTACTCTTCCTCTGTATAAGCCTGAATGCTAATGGTACAGCTGTCAATCATTTCTTCCAATCCATAATGAATGGCATTTTCAATCAGCGGCTGCAGCGCCAGCTTTGGCAAGCCACAAGTGAGCAGTTCAGCCGGAACATCAAGCTTGAAATCAAGGCGCTCCTCAAAACGAAACGTTTGAATCGTAATGTAATGATTGACGATTTCCAGCTCCGTCCGCAGTGGAATAATCGACTCTTTCAAGTTAATCGACGTGCGAAGCAAGGAGCCCAGCGCCTCCACCATTTGTGAAATTTGCAGCTGATTGCTCATTTTAGCGCTCCAGTTAATCGAATCCAGCGTATTGTACAAAAAATGCGGATTAATGTTCGCCTGCAGCGCCTTGAACTGCGTATCCTTGATCGCGAGCTGCTTGACATAGTTTTCATGAATGAGCTCATTGATTCGCTCGACCATAATACGGAAGTTTCGCTGCATTTGGCCTACCTCATCCATCGCAAGCGCCCGCTCCGCCGGGGCCTCTACATAATCGAAATACCCCAATTGAATGCGCTTCATATTGGCGTTAAGCCGTTCAATCGGCTTGGTGATGCCATTAGCAACCCGCAGCGCAAATATGCCCGATATAATAAACAGCAAGCCAAAAGCCGCAATAACGAAATTTTTGACCCAAACTAAATTGCGAAAAATATCATCAAATGAGATGATTGTATAATAATACCAATTCATTCGATTGGAAGCGACGTAGGTGACAAAAAAGGAATTGCCTTCCCGCTCCATAATGCGGTATCCACTGGAGCCTGCTGTCAAACTTAAGAGCTCTTCAATGGAAAAAATAGCATTGTCCGGATATATTAATTCCGCACCTCTGGCAATCATCATATTGGCTCCACTGCTGTCAAGTCCGGCTGACAAGTCATGAAACAGCTTAACCGCATCGACGCGCACAACAATGGTGCCTAAATAATCCATATCCAAATTTTTATAGCTGCGAATTTCACGAGCTGCCGACAACGCACTGTCACTTTCGCCAGGCGCCACCCACGTATTGCCCCCTTCATTTCGCTTCGTCTCCAGCTTAAGCCGCTCCAGTCTTGCACTGGATAAATTTATCGTTCGCACGCCGGTTGCATATGCCTTGTCATGCACATCATATAGCTGAACGGAATGAATGTATTTATCCAAACCACCTAAATTAACGACGCGGTCCTGAATATTGACTTGAAGCACGTAATTATCGTATTCTGTTCCACCGCTCTTAATGGTCCGCAAATATTCCTGTACTTTGGTGTCTGTTGCAATCGTATAGGACAACTGCTCGATTTTTCGAAGCTCATTCTCAATGGTTACT
Source organism: Paenibacillus sp. J31R34 (assembly GCF_059383715.1). Lineage (NCBI taxonomy): Bacteria > Bacillati > Bacillota > Bacilli > Caryophanales > Paenibacillaceae > Paenibacillus > Paenibacillus sp. J31R34. The sequence goes on along the minus strand of NZ_JBXENU010000001.1, from coordinate 674,900 downwards.
GCAGAGAGACTTAACGCTTTGGCAGATTGCTCATAGATTTTCTGATCGTAGATGTCGAAGGCATATTGCTGAAGAACGCCGCCAAGAACCGCAACGGTTAGGAGGACGGCGGAGAGGAGAAGGAACAGCTTATGTTTAATACGCAAATTCGCATAAAGCGCTCTCATATTACGCAAAGGAACTGCCCCCTTATCGACAATAAGCGCCCCGGTTGGAGCGCTCATCACCTATTGCTTCTATTTTTAGGCCTTGCGATACTTTAAATACAATGTAATTTCGTCGCGATTGTGGAACAACTGCTTTGCCCTCTCAATCGTAAAAGCGGAGCTGAGCCGCTCTGACACATCTCGAATCGTTTGCAGCGGCTTGCGGTGCATAAGCTTAATTGTAATAATCGCTGTAGCTTCACGCGCCAATGACTGCTGCAGGTCAAGCACGAGCCTGCTCATTTGCATAGGGCTCCAGCTCATATCGCAGACGAGCAAATCATAGGCTTCTGCGGGCAGCTTCACATCCGACGCATTACGCTTATGATAAGTCAAAGCGTAATGTCCATTCAACGAAGGATGCAGCTCACCAGGATCGACGGCCGTTACTCGAAGGCCACGCTCCAGCAGCAGCGATGTCCAGCCTCCCGGTGCTGCACCTATATCCAGCGCTTGCTGGAATGTTTCATAATTCAGGCCGAACTCCCGCTCCGCTTCAAGCAGCTTGAACTTTGCACGGGAAATTTGTCCTTCCTCCCGTTGAAAACGCACAGCGCCACCCGGCCAATCAGACAACATCTCGCCTGGTGTGCCACAGCCTACATAAAGCTGACTAGCTGCTGCGTATATCGCAATAATCATATCTGGCTTTTGCCTCGCTGATTCGGCACCGATTTCTTCGAGTACCGCATCCAGCACCGCTTTCGTATCCGCTGCAGAATACGGGTAGACGGTTATCTTCGCCTTACGCAAATGAATCGATACCTGCTTGTCCACAAAAGAAAGCTGCGCATTCCGAACAACTCTGGACAGCTCTTCCAAATCATCCGCATTGCCGCTCGTCTCAATGACGCGATCAACCGGCTGCAAATGCCGCAAAAAAATCGGCAGCTGCCGCTGAACCGCTTCCAAGGTTTCTTCCCTTGAAAGCGGGCTTTCAAATAAAAACACTTCACCAGCCGCAAGCTGTGTCACTTTCAGCTGGCCTAATAAACGCCTCAGCTCTTCTACCGCATAGGCAGCATATCCTTGATTAGCCGTACCAATCCACCGGCTCATAACGCCACCTCCCTAACATCACACAAACCTTTACAATGAAGCAATTTCCTCCAGCAGCGAGAACGGCATCGGCCCATTATGCACTTTCGTTTCCTTCGGTGCATTAGCGTACAGCATCTGGTACATTTGTACCCGCCCTGCTGCGCTGGAGGTGTGCAGGAAAACTTGCTTCGGATAACGGCCCGTGCTCACCATATGGCGAACAACCTCCGCACCCGTATCCTGGTTCCAGCCTAAATCATAATCAAGGGATAAAATATCAATGTCTTCCGTGTCAATGATTTGTTTGCACTGCTGAGCTGTCAAAGCCAGTACAAACCCTTTTGGGCAATGCCTGTAATCGTCTAAAAAAAGATGAATCATGAACGATTCCCCCGTTCGCGACTTTAGCTTTCTTCTTGCTCCGGCTGGCAGGAAGGACATACAAATGCCTTGCGCGCAGCAGTGCCAACTACTTCAATTGGGGTACCGCAAGTGCCGCATGCTTCCCCCGCACGCTCATAGACACGGCGCTGTGTGTAATAGCCGCCTGTCAGCTTGTCGTCCATAGTAAGTGGCTGCTCCACGCTGCCTCCCTTACCCGCCGCTTCTTTCAATACTGCATGCATCGCCTCATATAGACGCTTCCATGCCTCTTCCTGAATAAGCGGAATTTTGATATCTGGCCGCACAGCGGCAGTGTATGCAATCTCATCGGCATAAAAGGAACCGATTCCACTAATCACCTGCTGATCAGCCAGCGCGGCCTTCAATGCTCCGCGTTTTTTACGGAACAACTGGGTAAACTTTTCAAGCGTCAGCCTTTTATCCAAAGGATCTGGCCCGAGTTCTGCCAGCACCTGCCCAGTCTCCTTTACTGATAAAAGATGCACGAAGCCCTGCCGCATTCCTACAACATAAAGGCTTCCCGTTTCCAATTGAATGACAACTTGCGCCTCGCTCTGCGGGCGTTCATCGCCTTGCCCATAAAACAGCGACGCTCCAGCATCGAGCTGCGCAAGCAAACGTTTGCCGTTATCAAGATGCAGCAGCAGATGCTTGCCACGACGCTCGACAAACCAGATCGTTCTATTCGTAAGCGCCTCGTCAAACTGCTCAGCAGAAACATTTAGAAGCTTCTCTTGCAGCACTTGCACTCCTGTAATTCGGTCTCCTGCGAGCCGTTCTGTTAATAAAACGCGATAATTTTCAATTTCCGGCAATTCCGGCATTGCTGTTCGCTTCCTTCCTGTCTATACGCTATCCCTATGTCAGCTGTTTGCAGTTTTCGTAATATAAGAGATCAGCTCATCTAAATTTCTACATATTTTATCCGGTTCGCAGCCCGCGCGTTCCGAATAGTGCTTATAATTTTTCTCTGTTGTAAGTCCTGTCAACACGAGCAGCGTCCCACAACCCGAAGCGCGGCCAGCCGCAATATCCGTAGCTAGATTGTCACCGATTACCCAAGTATCCGCAGCCGGTAGACCCAACTGCTTTAAAGAATAATCCATCAAAATAGATGAAGGCTTGCCAATGACAATCGGCTCCTTGCCCCCTGCTGCTTGCAGCAGCGCTCCAATTGAACCAGCCCCCGGCATTAAACCGCCCTCTGAAGGAAGCAGCAAATCCGGGTTCGTTAAAATAAACGGAGCTCCGCCATGAATATAGCGAACCGCAAGTGAAAGCCTCGAATAGCTAAGCTCTCGGTCAATACCTTGAATGACAAAATCAGGCTGTTCTTCCGTTAGCCGCAAGCCCGCTTCTACAATAGCCGCGCGCAGACCTGCCTCTCCAATAACAAAAACAGAAGCCCCCGGCTTTACCGAAGCCACATATTCAGCAGCAGCCTGCGCCGATGTGCACACGTCCTGCGCTTCCGCCGGAATATCCATCCTGTTCAACCGCTCCGCTACATCTCCCGGCGTGGCCGAAGAATTGTTCGTAACGAAGCGGTAAGGAAGATTCAGCTCTTTAAGCTTGCGCAGCAAGGCATCTGCACCATCAATTCTTCTCGTTCCATGATAAAGCGTGCCATCGAGATCGATGAGCAAGCCTCGCATTTCAGGCAAATTATGTCCCATGATTCCCCAGCTTCCTTCCTATCTTGCCCTGCAAGCGCAATGACCGCTTGCGAAGCTCTGCAAGCTCCGCCCGCTGCTTGGCAGTCTGACGCCCCCGAAGCGGATGGCTAAGCGCCATCTGCAGCGCTTCGTCCGCATATAATAAAGCCGATTCATAATCTTTCAGCTTATGTTCGTAATACATAGCGAGTTCGATAAAGGCGCTGTCATCGCTTGCCCCAAACTTGTGAGGCAACATTACAGCCTTCTGCCACAATAACACAGCTCGCCGCCAATTTCCAGCCTTCTTGTCACGTGCAGCGAGCAGCAGCAAAGCATTAAGCGTCATTCCCGGAAGCTGCTCCGCCACCGCGAATAGGCGTTCTGCCTTCTCCGCCTGTCCCATCTTCTCCAGCCACAGCCCTGTTCGCACAATTTCCTCCGGCTCTTCCGGCATCGGAAGCGGGCCGCAGCCCGCTTCGCCATTAAGCAAATGCCCAAAACGGATCGCCAAGCTTGCAAGAGAAAGCATGTCGATTTCATTATGGCGGAATACGCCTGCCAGCGGCTCCGGATTTTGATCGGCTAAATATTGAAAATACAGCTGTGGGGCAAGCGAGCCCGGCACATCATCCACACGTTCGATGCCAAGCCGCTCTTCCTCCACATGGCTAAGCCTGCAGGAAGCAAGCGTATTGCGCCAAACGCTTCGTGCAGGATGAAGAAAATCCAGATGCAGCGGCGCCCAAACTTTGCTGCCAAAGCCATTCAAGATAAATCGGTTCAGCATAACGGGCCAATCGAACGTTCTTCCATTGTACGTTACCAGATACGCATAGGCCGTCAGCTTTTCCTTCAAATAGGCCAGCATCGCCCGTTCCTCTGCCGGATGGCGAATTAGCGCCTGCTCTACTATGAACTGCTGTTCCTGCCAGTAGGCGATGCCGACCATAAACGGCACATTGCCTGTCCCGACTCCGAGGCCGGTCGTCTCCAAATCCAGAATGAGCAAGTGCTCTGCGCCAATCTGCTCCCCGTGAAAAGCAGATAGCCCTTTGCTCGCCTCCTTGAGCTCCGAGAGCCGGTGAATGCCATGCTGATGAGCGGCAGCATATTTTACTTCACGCAGCAAGAAGGTGCCGACTTCATTGGTTTGCAGCTTGACGCCCATAGCAAGCCAGCTCTCGGGAAGCTGCTCGGCGCCTGCTTCTGTTTCCAAAATAGTGCCATCCATATTGGCAGTATGGGAAGCGTCAAGTTCATGCACTTTGCTATTGGCTAGTACATTGGTTTCTTTATTTCCTTCTATCGAGGTTTCTAGGGAGCCTTCTAGAGAGGCTTCTAAATCAAGCTCTCGAGAGGGCTGCTCCCCTGCACCTTCCGGTGCTCCGCCTGTGCTGCTTGCCGCTCCAGCTGCGCTGCTGCGCAGGCGATTCATTCGCTCTCGCAAACTGCTCATGTATTTCCCTCCGCTTCTTCCAGAAGCTTTAGCGCCTGCTCCTTGCCCAGCAGTCCAACCTCTTCAATCGGTCCGACACAAGCAGGGCAGCCACTCAAGCATGTACAGCCGCGAATGAGTGACTTTGCCTGCCGGATCAGTTCATCATGCACCTCAAACAATCTTTCACTCAGTCCGATGCCGCCTGGATACCTGTCATAAAAATAAATCGTCGGCTTCTGAGTATGCACAGCCTTCACCTGCGGCACGACGCGAATATCATAGGGATCGCACATGAGATAAAGCGGTGCAATATGAACCAATACATTCGCAATGCCCAGTAGTGCATATTGCATTTCATTTTTGCTTTTGCGCGCTGCAGCCTCTTCGCTGAACGAGAACCAGTAGCCGCTCGTATGCAGCTCTTCCTCCGGCAAATGAATCGGACCTGAGCCAATATTTTCATGGCTTCGCAGCCGAATTTTTTTGAAAATCGTCGCCTTCGCATTCAGCGCCAGCTCGCCGTACTGCCGCGTCAGCTCGCCCGATTCGCGCTCTTTGTCTACATATAGCACCTTCAGCTCTACTGCGAGATTCGCATCGGTGTAATAATCGACATCGACTTTGCGGACATAAGCTTTCTTCTCTGCATAATCCAGCTTCTCGACCTGATACTGCACGCCCTCGTGAATATAGATCGCTTCTTCGTGAATAAGCGTTGGTGCGCTGAAGCGATCGACTTCGCCCAGTACGCGGCTGCCCTCGGTCATGTCAATGATGACAAAGTTTTCCTGCGCCGCGGAGCGCAGCGAAATGTTATGGGCGGGAAACGATTGCTCCATCCAATACCAGCGGCTGCCCGCACGGTGCAGCACCTTTTCCTCCGTTAAAAACTCCATCATGTCCGCAAGCGATTCCTCCCCAAATTTCTCGCCTTCTTCAAAAGGAAGCTCATATGCCGCACATTTCACATGGTCAATGAGCACAAGTAAATTATCGGGATGAATAAGCGCACGCTCCGGCGGCCGATTGAAAAAAAAGTCAGGATTTTGAATCATATATTGATCCAAAGGATTGCTGCTTGCCACTAAAAAAGTAACCGCGCTGCCCTGGCGGCGTCCCGCACGTCCCGATTGCTGCCAGGTGCTTGCTACTGTGCCCGGATAACCGTTCAGCACGCAAGCTTGCAGTTGCCCAATATCAATACCGAGCTCCAGCGCATTTGTGCTTACGACGCCGCGAATTTCACCGCTGCGCAGACCGCGTTCAATTTCCCGACGCAGCTTGGGCAAATATCCTCCGCGATAGCCGCGGATGGTTTTCGCATCAAGCTTGTCTTTAATGATGTCCTGCAAATAGGTCAGCAGCAGCTCCACACGCACCCGGCTTCGGGCGAATACAATCGTCTGCACGCCTTGGCGGAGCAGCAAGCCTGCCAGCTTCCTCGTCTCCAGCACACTGCTGCGGCGAATGCCGAGCTGCCTGTTCACAACAGGCGGATTGTAAAATATAAAATGCTTCTCCCCCGTCGGCGCACCATTGTTATCTACGAGCCGCACAGGCTCGCCTATTAGCTTTGCTGCATGCTCGGCGGGATTATCGATGGTCGCTGATGCACAAATAAATTGCGGGGTCGACCCATAAAACCGGCAAATTCTTTTGAGCCTGCGGATCACATTGGCAACGTGGCTTCCAAACACGCCTCTGTATGCGTGAAGCTCATCGATCACAATATATTTAATATTTTCAAACAGCTTAACCCATTTCGTATGATGCGGCAAAATCGCCGAGTGCAGCATGTCCGGATTCGTCACGACGATATGTCCAGCATTGCGAATTACTTGTCTCGCTGTTGGAGGGGTATCCCCGTCGTATGTATTCGTCTTGAGATCAACGTCCATCAGATCGGCAAGCGTCTGAAGCTCGGCCACCTGATCCTGCGCCAGCGCCTTCGTCGGAAATAAATACAGCGCTCGTCCTTCATCATCTTCCAATAATGACTGGAGCACCGGCAGGTTATAGCATAAGGTTTTGCCAGAGGCAGTCGGGGTAACCGCTACAATGCTATGGCCTTCTCGTACGAACCGATAAGCCGTCTCCTGATGTGTATATAGTTCATCAATTCCCTTTGTGCGCAGCGCTTCCGCAAGCTTCGGATGCAGATCCGCAGGCAATGCCGCAGTACTAGCCTCGCGCGGCGGAATGGTCCGCCAATGGGTGATATTATCCATTATGTCCTGATCATGCTTCAGCAGCTCCAGCCACTCCTCGAGTCCCGAGGTCTTTCCCGTCCAGCGGTTCATGACTGTTTCTCTCCTTGTATCCTGACTTATAAAGGCCACTCGTTTCTTACATTTTACAAGAATACATGTTCGGCCTGCAATTTTATTTTTTGGGTATCCGTTTATTGACAGCTTGGGGCATGGCGATTACAATGTGATTATATTAGATTGTTAGATAATTATCTAAATATCGAAAGGAGATAGCTCCTCATTGTCGATTAACCAGGCGTTTAAAGCATTATCCGATCCGACGAGACGCACAATACTGGATTTATTGAAAGAGCGGGATTTGACAGCGGGGGAAATTGCTGACCATTTTCAAATGACCAAGCCGAGCATTTCCCATCACTTAAACTTGCTTAAGCAGGCTGAGCTGGTGTCGGATGAACGTAAAGGCCAGCATATTTACTACTCGCTAAATACGACCGTCTTTCAGGATTTGCTCAAATGGATTGCTTCTTTTCAATAAAACCTTAACTTATTAACCACCTGACTTGGAAAGGAACGATGAATGATGAAAAAGAACATTTGGACTTGGCTCATTGTTGCACTATCTTTTATTGCCGGGATGATCTCCTACTCTTCTCTGCCTGACACCTTGCCCGTACATTGGAATGCATATGGCGAACCAGATCGGTATGCCGGTAAAATGTTTGCTCTATTTCTCATCCCGGCCATTATGGTGCTGCTTATGCTGTTATTTAAATATTTGCCGAAAATCGACCCCAAGCTGGCTGCAAGCTCCAGCACCATCAAAAGCACCGATACCATCAATCAAGTGCTGATGCTTGGCCTAGCCGCTATTCAAGGCTTCATCATCGCGTATGGCTATGGCGTCCAGCTTGATATTCAGATGATCGTCATCCCGTTTGTCGGCATTTTGTTCATTACGATAGGGAACTACTTGCCGCGCATGAAGCCCAATCGCATTGTCGGCATTAAAACACCGCTAACACTGAATAACGAACAAGTGTGGCGCAAAACCCATCAGCTTTCGGCCAAAATATTTTTCTGGGGCGGCTTTCTCATTATTGTGACGGTGTTCCTGCCAGGCATGCTGCAGCTGATAAGCTTTCTGACGGTGGTTGTGCTCGTATCCATCCTGTCGGTCTTCTCTCTGGTCTTTGTTGCCAAAAAAAATTAGCGCCCTTGGGAGAGCGCTTGCCGTGCGTTTTCTCAAAATACTTCACTAAACGTGGGGTGGCTCCCACGTTTTTTTATTCCAGCCTAGTCGGTGATTCAGCACCTTCATATCTGCATCGAGCGTCACAGCTACCCCAAACGGCATTTGCTGCTTATTCCAAAAACGCACATCGCTCCAGGTCACTTCGTAACCACCCTGCTTCTCCTGCACATTCACATGAACCCGCTCGGAAAATGACAATAGAGCTTTTACCCCTTCCTCATTCATCGCCGCACGCACGACCGGAGCCAGCTCCGTACTATCCGACTTGCTGACTGTCGTCTCGATTGTAACCAAACCCCCGGCAACCGTTCCCGCCGCATAATGGTCGCCGCAGTCTGCTGTAAACTGCCAGCTATAGCCAAGCAGCGATGGTACAAGCGTTATGCCTGTACTGATGCCAAAGCTTTCCCGGAGCAGCCGCTTCACCTTTCGGCTTATTAGCAGCCTCCATCCGATGTAGAAAACCGTTATGGTGTAAACAATGGCAAACATCGGACCTGGCGCGGCTATGCCTGACGCCCAAAGAATACAGCCAGACGCATGCAAGACAAACAAATACGGATCAAATAGGCATAACGTATCTAAATGCAGCCATTTCTGCGAAACAGGCCTAGCGCATTGTACCCCAAAGGAATTGAACAAATCCAGCAAAACATGAAAACAGACCGCTACGAACATCCAGCCTACAACTTGCCAGGCGAGCTCCGGTACGCCATAAAGCCACGCAATTGGCAAGCCCAGCAACGACCAAATGGCGGGTGCAGGCAGCGAATGCGTAATACCGCGATGATGGCGAACATAGGCCGCTTGGCCTTTTAAGCGCATCACCGTATCAAAATCCGGTGCATGGCTGCCGAGCAGCGTCGCCGTCCATACGGCAAGCATCGCGGCTGGCTGCGCAGCCAGTGCAGGGTCGAGCATCGCGAGTCCCCCAAGTGTTGCGCCGAACAATAAATGGCTTGCTGTATCCATCACGAATCAGCCTCCCGATGTGTAAACTGCTGTTCACAGCCATCATACGGGGCTAATGTCAACGCATTATTTTCAGCATATGTTGATTTCGTAAGGGGTAACTGATGACTAGCAGTCGCTGCGCCGCGCTATTTTAGCATGAAACAGATCATAGGCCGCTTCCGATTGCGGAAAAATACGCTGTGCCTCTTCCTTCAGCATCGGCATATCCTCAAGCATAAAACGCGAGCTGAAATGCGTCATAATAAGCTGCTGCACCCCAGCATCCTTCGCAGCCTGCGCCGCTTCAATCGTCGTCGAATGGCCATATTCATGCGCTTTCTCTTCCTGTCCTGCCGCGAACGTCGCTTCGTGAACGAGCAAATCCGCATTTTCGGCAAGCCGGGCAATGTTGGCGCATGGGCTGGTATCGCCAGCAATCGCAATAATTCTGCCTTTCAATGGAGCACCAGCTACATCAGCAGCACGCACCTTCGTGCCGTCTGGCAGCTCCACATCCTCGCCCTGCTTGAGCTTGCCATATAGCGGCCCTGACGGAACACCAAGCGCTTTCAAACGCTCTGTATTAAGCTTGCCTGGACAATCGCGCTCCAGCAGGCGGTAGCCATAACAGGGCAGGCGATGATCTAATGACCACGCTTCCACAACGAATCGCTCATCCTCATGAATAACGCCATCCACTTGGATCTCGGTTATGAGCAGCTCGTAATCAATATGGGTTCCGCTCAGCCGCAGCGCGGTTCGCACCATCTCTTCAATGCCCACAGGACCAAACAAATGGAGCGGACCTTTGCCCCCGGAATAAGACCTTGTGCTAAGCAGTCCCGGAATGCCAAAGGTGTGATCACCATGCAGATGCGTAATGAATAAAGCATTCAGCTTGCCCATTTTCAGCGGGGATCGCATCATTTGATGCTGAGTTCCTTCGCCTGCATCAAACATCCATAGCCCGCCATCTGGCTCTGGCAGCCGCAGCGCGATCGACGTCACATTTCGTTCTTTCGACGGCCTTCCCGCACCTGTTCCAAGAAACCAAATTTCCATGCTCCTACCGCCCCCTGTTCAAAAATAGGATAAAGCCTCCGCCAATCGTTAAAAACGATTTTACGGAGGCTCTCCCTGCTATTCATGTTGCTATTTATGCTCCTAACGCTCAACCTTTTCAACGTTAAAATATTGCGCTTCCGGATGGGAAAATACCATCGCAGATACCGACGCTTCCGGCTCCATCATAAAGCCCTCTGTCAACTCAACCCCAATATCCTCCGGCTTCATCAGCTCGAACAATGGGCCTTGATCTTCCAGATCCGGACAGGCCGGATAGCCAAACGATACGCGAATCCCTTGATAACGTGCGCCGTGGCGCTGCTTCATCGTCATCGTATGCGGATCCGGGTAGCCCCAAATATCCCGCATCATATGGTGGACGCGCTCAGCGAGCCCTTCAGCCACCTCAAGCGCCACCGATTGCAGCGCGTGCGAACGCAAGTAGTCGCCTTGATCCTTCCATTGCCCTGCCAAATCACGAATACCTTCGCCAGCCGTTACAACGAGGAATCCAACATAATCCATGATGCCGCTATCTACCGGCTTCAGGAAATCAGCCAAACAAAGGAATGGCTCTACCTGCTGGCGCGGGAAGGTGAAGCGTTTGATTTCCTTCGTCTGATCTTTAGCATCGTAAATAATAATATCGTTGCCTGAGGACTGTGCCGGGAAGAAGCGGTACATGCCGTTAGCCTTCAAAATCCCGTTCGTCGTTCCTTCATGCAAAATGTTGTCAACCGTTTCTTTGAGATGAACCGCCTTCTCGTTCTTTTCCTTCAGCAGGTTTTCCACATTGCCCTTCAGACCAAGATGATGACCGAGCAGCATTTGCATATTGATATAAGGAATAATATGCGGCAGCGGAACATCGCGCAAAATATGGCGATCCAAATCAGGTGGAATGTACACAGGAGCGTCTACAGAAATTTTCGAACGCTCGATCCGGGTAAGCTTAGGCAGCTCTTTACTTTGAACCTCTTCTTCGCCGCCCGATGCTTTGTATTCGGCCATTTCATCTTCCATACGTTGACGGTGGTTCTTATCCATCAGCTTATTGGCAATATCAAGCCCGTCCATTGCATCCTTAGCGTACAGCACCAAGCCGTCATATTCCGGACCAATCCGCGTCTTCGTAAATTTCCGGGTCAACGCCGCCCCACCGACAAGAATCGGCGCGTCAATGCCTGCACTGCGCATATCCTGAGCCGTTATGACCATCTGCTGCGCCGATTTAACGAGCAAGCCCGACAGGCCAATCGCATCCGCCTTCTCATTGCGGTAAGCTTCTATAAGCTTCTCAGGCGGTACTTTAATGCCAAGATTTATAATTTTGTAACCGTTGTTGGACAAAATAATCTCAACTAGGTTTTTGCCGATATCATGCACATCGCCTTTTACCGTCGCCAATATAATTTTCCCTTTTACGGACGATTCATCCTTCTCCATAAACTGCTCCAAATGAGCAACCGAAGCTTTCATGACCTCTGCGCTTTGCAGTACCTCTGCCACAATCAGCTCATTATTATTAAACAGTCTGCCGACCTCTTCCATCCCCCGCATGAGCGGTCCATTAATGACCTCCAGCGCCGTATATTTGGCAAGCGCCAAATCCAGGTCAGGAAGCAGCCCTTCCTTCGTGCCTTCAACGACATAGGAACCGAGTCTTTCCTCGAGCGACAGGTTGGAGATCTTCTCCTTCTTGACCACTTTCTTCTCGCGGAAGGCAGCAACGAAAGCAGCCAGCGTCTCATCCGTCGTATTAAAAATCAATTCCTCCGCCAGTCTGCGCTCCTCTTCAGGAATCGAAGCGTATCGCTCCAGCTTCTCGGTGTTCACAATCGCATAATCGAGTCCCGCTTTTGTGCAATGGTACAAATAAACCGAGTTAAGCACCTCGCGGCCCGCATCCGGCAAACCGAATGAAATGTTGCTGAGACCAAGAATAGTTTTGGCTAGCGGATATTTTTCTTTGATTAGCTTAATACCCTCAATCGTCTCCACCGCAGAGCCAATATATTGCGGGTCGCCAGAGCCAACCGGGAACATATTCGGGTCAAAAATAATATCCTCTGGATTCATTCCGTATTTATCCACTAGCAAACGATAAGAACGCTCTGCTACTTCGAGCTTCGCTTCTCGGCTAACCGCCTGACCGCGCTCATCAATTAAAATCATGACGACTGCTGCACCATATTGATGGATAAGGGGAAGAATCTTTTCAAACTTGGCTTCGCCATCCTCCAGGTTAATGGAGTTAATGATTGCTTTGCCTTGCGAATATTTAAGGCCCAGCTCGATAATATGATCGTAGGTTGAATCGAGCATGAGCGGCACTTTAATCTTCTTGACGACTTGCGGTAAAAAATGATGAACGGCGTACGCTTCATCAATATCCGTATCCTGCAAGTTAATGTCAATGACATGGGCTCCGCCTTTTACTTGCGCTCTGGCAATTTCCGAAGCTTCGTCAAACTTCTCTTCCTTAATGAGACGCTTGAACTTCCGCGAGCCGGAAATATTCGTGCGCTCCCCAATCATAATCGGGCGGTTTTCAGGCTCAATATAGACGGTATCAATGCCGGATACCGCTGCAGGATGCTCACCATATTTGGTACGCGGCGGATATTTCGCCATCGTCTCGACAAGTGCGCGGATATGTTCCGGCGTCGTACCACAGCAGCCGCCAGCAATGTTCAGCCAGCCCTGCTCGGCAAAAGCAGACATTTTTTTCGCCAGCGATTCCGGGGACTCATGATAATTCCCGTTCTCATCCGGCAGGCCTGCATTCGGATAACAGCTGACTGCCGAATTGGCAATTTCGCTTAGGGTACGAATATGGTCACGCATAAACTCAGGGCCCGTCGCACAGTTAAGTCCCATGGATATTGGCTTCAAATGCTCAAGCGAAATGTAGAAGGATTCAATGCTTTGACCGGCCAGCGTCGTTCCCATAGGCTCAATCGTTCCCGAAATCATAATCGGAAGCTCGCGTCCCATCGTCTCAAATGCATTGCGAATGCCGATGCTGCCCGCTTTCACATTAAGCGTATCCTGAGATGTTTCCAGAAGCAGCGCATCTACATCCGCCTCCATGAGCGCAACGACTTGCTCGTAGTAGCTGTCTACAAGCTCTTCAAAAGTAACCCCGCCTGTTACGGAAAGCGTCTTCGTCGTCGGACCAAGCGCCCCTGCCACATAACGCGGATGCTCAGGTGTCGAATATTTATCCGCCGCTTCACGGGCAATTTTTGCCGCAGCAAGGTTAATTTCGCGCGCCTTTTCAGGTATATCGTATTCAGCCAGTACGACGCTTGTAGCTCCGAACGTATTCGTTTCCAAAATGTCCGTGCCTGCCTCTAAATATTGTTCATGTATAGTACGGATGACATCAGGACGCGTCAACACGAGTATTTCATTACAGCCATCCATATCCTCGCCGCCAAAATCATCCTCGGTAAGATCAGCCTGCTGAATCATCGTTCCCATTGCGCCGTCCAAAATCAATATCCGCTTTTGCATCATTTCTTGTATGGTTGGTTTCGACAATTTTTGTGCACCCTTCCTGTGAAAATCACTAAAGTTCAGTTTAACAGAATCGTCGCAATGTGAAAAGCAATTGCAATCGACAATCCACTGATTTTGCATTATAATCAGTATATATTTAATATAACATTTAATTTCAATAGGAAAAGAGGGAATTGTGATGGCTGAGATTAGAATTCGCAATACTGAGGAAAGAATATCGGGCGAGCAGAACGTTCGCGCGTTTTTGGAAAGCCAAGAAGTCCTTTATGAACACTGGGATGCTAGCAAGTTGCCAGGCCATCTGCAAGATAAATTTGTATTATCCGATGAAGAGAAAGCGGAAATTCTTGCTACTTACGATGTTGAAATTCGTGAGCTTGCCCAGCGTCGCGGTTACAAAACATGGGATATCGTTGCCCTTTCAGACGCTACACCAGGTCTTGATGATATTTTGAAACGTTTTGAGCAAGTGCATACGCACACGGAAGACGAAGTACGCGCAATTACAGCCGGACGCGGCATCTTTATTATTAAAGGCAGCGAAGAAGTCGGTTATTTCGACGTTGAGCTGGAAGCTGGAGACGTTATTTCGGTTCCAGAAACGATTCCTCACTTCTTTACTTTGATGGACAACCGCCAAATCGTTGCTGTTCGCCTGTTTATTGAAACAGAAGGCTGGATTGCCCACCCGTTCGAAGACCCTGCTTTCTCCAAAGCTTGATTATATCATTATTGATTTTCGTCATTATATGTAGAAGCCCCTTGAGCCATTTCCAATGGACCAAGGGGCTTCTTTTTGTGCTTTTGCAGCAGCAATGGCGCGAGTATATGCGATTACCCCAGCAGCGGCAGCAATTCCTCTAAATGCTTGATTTCATATGTAGGCACAATTTCATCCGAGCGAACAGCGCCATGGCGATTAATCCATACCGAATCCATTCCAATCGTATTAGCACCCAGAATATCCGTTGTCAATTTGTCCCCAACCATAACGCCCTGCTCAGGTTCAATGCCCAGGTTCTCCAGCGCATGGCGGAAAATCGAAGCTGCCGGCTTGCCTTCTCCGAAAGCGCCAGAAATAATGATGTGATCAAAATAAGGAGCAAGCTGTGGAACGCCTGTAAGCTTCTCCTGCTGCAAATCCGGAGAACCGTTCGTCAGCAGCAGCAGCTTATATTTGCCCTTTAGCGCATCTAGCAGCCGGAACGTTTCATCATAAACGATCGGACGCGATCTACGCTCTGCTGGAAACTGCTCGGCCAGTCTGGCACCAAGCTCTTGATCGTCAACGCCAAGTGCTTTAAGCCCTTTCGTCCATGCTTCACGACGATAAGTTGGTGCAAGCTGCTCCAGCTTTCTGAACTCTTCCTGCTCTCCCTCACGGAAGTTAGCCCATAGGCCTTCAAAAGGATTAATTCCAATCATTTTCGTGAAAGGGAACGTTTCATACGATTCATATAGGCTGCGAGCCTCCTTGCGGACAGCTTCCTCCAACTCTACCGCATCTACGCCCGCTGCTTGCGCACCTGCTTGACAGGTCGCATCAAATGCTTCTTGCACACTACGGTCATCCCATAGCAGCGTGTCATCCAAATCAAATAATACCGCTAGCTTTGCCATTGTTCACAGACTCTCCTGGTCGATTTATTTTTGTTCGTATGTTATGCCGTTTTCTTTGGCAAACTGCTCTAATTTCGCGCTGATTTCATCCGTTGGATACCGATGAAATGCTCGTGAAAAAGCCCACGTCGACCCTTTTTGCGGTTCAATCGACACATAGCCAGGCTGTACGCGAATCGTCTTGATCGCTTCTGCACCTAGACGCTTGTCGCCGGTCAGCTTGCGAGTTTGAACATAGTTTTTACCGATTGTAATATACGGGCGCCGCAGGAAAAACACAATTGCCAGAAATACATAACAGCCAATCGTCACACCCAGCAAGGTGTCGAATTTAAATTGCGGGTCCATTTGTGCAAGAATAACGTACATGGCAATAAACAGTAGGAGCAAAATCGGCGCAATATAGCTGCGGCCAACAAAACGATCTGACTGGGGTCCAGCAGGCTTAAAGCTCGGACCGCCTTGTTTTTTGCGATTTTTGTTAATTTGATTCGTATTTCGGCGCACTTTGCGCTCCCATGTACGTGACAAAATCGTTCCTCCTTATAATGCTGCCTCACAAAATCAAGCTTTATCGATCTAGTTTGACAAGTGATGCAGACTGACACTGTTTATCTATAGCTTTCACTGCACTCTGTTAAAACGGGCGTTTGAATTTTGCAATAAAACGATTCGGATAGTCTTCGGCAAGCGCACTGACATCGTCCAGACGATTCCATACCTCTTCTGGCATCGACCAGCCGACAGCTCCCATATTATCCTCATATTGTGCAAGCGTACTGGCTCCAAAGATTGGGGACGTAATGCCTTCCCTCTGCAGCAGCCAATTTAATGAAACTTGAGCAGGTGTTTTATCAAGCTCCTTGGCAGCCGCTACTACAGCATCCAAAACAGCAAAATTGTGCTCACTTGCCCGATTTGCCCAAGCGCTTTCGCCTACTTTGCTAGTCAATCTGCCCTCCGTCGGCTCAGTGCGATCATACCTGCCCGTCAGAAAACCGCCACCAAGCGGAGCCCATGGTATAACACCCACGTTTTCTTCCAGACAAAGCGACATCATTTCGCGATCCATCTGACGGCTGACAAGGCTATATTGAGGCTGCAGCGAAACAAAGCGTACATAACGATTAGCATCGCTCCAAGCTAAGGATTTCATAAGCTGCCACGCAAAAAAGTTGGAGCAGCCGATATAACGTACCTTGCCTGATGTGACAAGGTCATCGAGCGTCCGCAGCGTCTCTTCAATAGGTGTAGCATGATCCCATACATGAACCTGATACAAGTCAATGTAGTCGGTTTGCAGTCGCTTAAGGCTCGCTTCAACGCCGTCCATAATATGCTTGCGGGACAAGCCTACTCCATTAATATCAGGCGATGTTGTCATTCTAACTTTCGTCGCAACGACCATCTCCGAACGACGCCCTTTAATGGCTTTCCCAACAATCTCTTCAGAGCGTCCGCTTACATAAACGTTAGCCGTATCTAAAAAATTACCGCCTCGTTCCACAAAACGATTGATCATTTCAAGCGAATCCTGTTCATTCGTTGTATTGCCAAACGTCATTGTTCCAAGACAAAGTTCAGAAACAGCCAGTCCACTACGTCCAAGCAATTGGTATTTCATAAATAAAGCCCGCCTCTCCCATTAAGATGATTAATGCTGTGGCTTCTCGTCTTCCGCTTCATTCTCTTCATCTTCTACGAACTTAATCGTATCAAGCTGCTGGCGAAAATTACTTTTAAACTGCTCCATATATTTACTGCGCAGCTCAGCCCGTTCCGTCAGTTCCTCGGGCGTCAAACCGATCGTTTTATTTTTACGGGATAATTCATTAATTCTTGCAATAAGCTCTTCCATTGGTTGCTCACCTCACTTGCTGTACTTTTCCCAAACTCTTTCTACTTTGACATTACCAATACGCTGTTGTCAAGGTGAAACGGCTGTCGCCGTCCTTTGGCGGCGCAGCGCGTTTCAGTCCGGGAAATATAGAGAAAGGACGAGAAAATCATATACTTTCCTATATTTCAAGAAAATGGGTGTGTAATTAAATACAGAATAGATCGTACAACGATAATGCTATCATTGTTCCGATCTATTCTGTATTTTAGATAGCGTATTGGCACTTTCTGAGCTCCAAAGTTCAGCTATATGATTTCTATCAAGCAGACACCGTTCTATACAATTCTATACCATAGAGATATTTTGCTTAACGACACTAGGACGAAGGAATGACCAGCTTCTGCCCAGGCCATATATCTGGTGACGACAGCTGGTTGCGCTCCCGTATTTGAAAGACGGACCAACGTATATCATCAGAACTGTCCGAATATTTACGTGCAATCTCCCATAATGTATCGCCTTGTGCGACTACTACCGTCTGCTCTCCAGCAGACGCTGGTGCAACATGATTCACTGAAGCTTCTGTACGCACCAATAAAAAACCAGAAAACAATACAATAAACAGGGCCAGACACACTGCCAACTTCAAAGCGTAGTTGCTAACTGCAGCCATGTTGATTTGCGATTTCATCTTTGCCACCTTAACAGGCGCTTTCTCTGAAAAAATAGATTGATAGGATTCTGGATAAATGATCATTGCCCTCACTCCCAAACATTTGTTCTGTTTTGATATTAACACGAACATTTGTTTGTGGTCAACACACAATGCGAACTTTTGTTTTTAGGAACTTATGTTTGTACGAACGGCGGTTCCATGTTATAATTTGAGAAATAAATACTCATATTGCGCTTCTAATGCAGTGCCTGAATCAAAGTTTCAATCAAAAATCTTGTCGCACTCATCATGGAGTGCGTGAACTGGAGTGATCATGTTGTCCAAAGCTTCCAATCGCCAGCAGTCGATTCTGGAATTTATAAAGAACGAAGTTCGCGAGAAGGGTTATCCGCCTTCCGTACGTGAAATTGGAGAAGCAGTTGGACTTGCTTCAAGCTCAACCGTACATGGTCATCTGGACCGTCTGGAGAAGAAAGGACTTATCCGCCGCGATCCGACTAAGCCACGTGCCATCGAGATTTTGGACCAGGAAGATGTCGACGGAATTATACGCCCTGCTGTTACCCATGTACCGATCGTCGGTAAAGTTACTGCAGGTGTGCCGATTACCGCTACCGAGAATATTGAAGAATATTTCCCAATCTCTTCCCATTATGTAGGTGATGATGATGTATTCATTCTTAATGTCATTGGAGAGAGCATGATTGAAGCAGGCATACATAACGGCGACTACGTTATTGTGCGCCAGCAGCAAACCGCTACTAACGGTGATATTGTGGTCGCTATGACTGAGCACGATGAAGCAACGGTCAAAACCTTCTACCGCGAGAAGGATCATATCCGTCTCCAACCTGAGAACGTAACAATGGAACCTATTCGCCTGAAGAATGTTACGATTTTAGGCAAAGTCATTGGCTTGTTCCGGGATTTCCATTAATCGTTTATATTTCATACTCTTCATACATGAAGAAAGCTGCATCCTTGCCCGTATAAGAAACGGGCTGGATGCAGCTTTTTTATTTAGGCAGAGGATTTTTTCTAGCTCTCGAACTTCCTACTCAGACTGCTTCGGTATGACGACACTTCGGATAGCTTGAACAACTAGCTTTGTCCCCCTATAACTAGATCAGACCGAAATCACCTTATGCTTGTGTCACCGTCACTTTGCATCCATGTGCTTATAGAAGCTGTCAAATATATTTCCCAAACTGTCGCCCCTCCAACGCCATACTACCTAACTTGCGCCCAGACTAAGAAGAACCACAAATACTTGTACCAGATCGATTTCCTTTTATTCCATATATGTTTCACCACGCTTTAATCTCCTTTATTAATTATAATATACCTTATAAAAAACATAATGTAATTTATTGTCTATTATTAAAAATAAATCGATAAAAAACACCAAAACAAAGCGCTACTGATGTAGATATCAGTAGCGCTTTGTTTCGACCCTTCCGACTTTTTAAAGTCAGTCATAGGACGTAATCTATTGTTGTATCAATCATTCGCTTTCAAAATGATGATCGAATTCAGCGGGGATCTACACAAACATGTTGTTTTAACAATATAGTGAAGTGCATTTTCCCCCGCTGTCTGAAAATCGATCATTTCTGTTTTAATATCTCTGTCTCTATAATGATATTCGTTTCCCTCTGTTTTACATTTTTAATATAACACAGAAGAAATCATCGTTATGTCGATTTTTGTCGAATGCCATTAACATTTCCATACTAGTATGGAAATTTATTGACATTACAAAAAAAGCACTGTATAATGCTTTTTTTTGTATAAAGGACTGATTCACTAACCTAAAGACATCAGCCCTTTATAATTAAATGCTCCACCAAATGAAGTTTACGACCAATTACATTTGCCGTTACACCACCATCAAAAAAAGCTGTGTTTCCAAACCTTTCGACCTTCACATAATTGATGTGGTCGATATTAACAAGAATATTGCTATCCAGCGATTTAAAGCCAAGTGGGATAAATATTTGCTTGCAGGCATCAAGCGTTAATATAACTGTAAAGATTCCTTTTACTGTATAGAAACGCGGAACGACATAGTTTTTCTTTGGCTTGAAGACATCAATCAGCATAACTTCGGATAAAATGAATGTATCAAATTGTTCTCCATCTATAACATCTCCGTATACCCGCTGACCTAAAATCTCTGTTGACATGTCCATAGAACTCACGCTACTTCAATTCCTTCGGTACCGGCTGGATCCCAAGGAAAATCTTTCTTTTTTTTCCTTCTGCTGATTTTTCTGCTTGTTTAAATAGAATTTCCGAGAATTTACGAGCAAGTTTCTGTTTCATGCCCCTTTTCACCTCCTATCTGTTGAAGAATAACAAAGAAAATCTGTATAAAAAAAGCAAGCGCAATTACATCTGATTTAAGATATATATTTGATAATACAAGCAATAAAGAGATACCCTTCTCCCTCCGAAAAACAAATAATAGCATTCCGCTTATTATTGTTAATGTTATTGCTGTTACATCATTCAAAACAATATGTGGAATTGTTGAAAGTAGCAATGTAGAAATGGCGAAACATTTGGTTAATGATGAAAAATGGAAACCGCCTATATCACGCCTCAAAACGCAAAAAGCAAGCATACCTATTATCGTCTCGATGAGGGCCTCGGTCATCCATCCTACAACTAAAGTCAGCACTACTATCGCCGTTGGATTTAACCAATAGCCTAATTGATAGGCCATTACATCGACAGATACATTGCCCTGCGGATCAGCCTTTTTTATAGACAGCGCTATTTGTCTGGATAAATATTCAATCATCTTCCCGATCCCTTCTACTCGATAAATAGTATAGTACGATTAAGACAAGCAATACCATCGGATATATAAACATGATTACATCGAAATAAAGAGTTATGTACAATGCAATAGTAATAGTGACAGCAATTCCAATTGAAGTAACAATAATTAACCTATTCGTTCCACTGAAAAACTTTTCCCTTATGTCAAAATCATGCGGTGGAATTACAATGAACGCAAAACCAAAGTTAAAGAGTTTAAAAACAGCACCTATAATCAGTGCAACCGAATTAGTTATAACTTGTATAAATTCGATTCCCGGGACACCTGACTCAGCTGCAACGGATTCATTAACGCCGAACAGCGTTGCAACATAATAAACAGGTAACTGCAAAGCGACAAAGACACCAAAACCTGTCGAGACCATTATCCATGAATAAAAAACTTTCACCTTCAACAAGAACCTATTGAATAGAAGGAAAATCACAATCTGCGCCAACATATCCAGAACAGGAGATATATCAAGCACAACCCTAAATAAATAAGATGAGCATGAGCTTAAAGCGCATAAAAGAGCAATTATATATTTGTGATCCCATAAACTCTGCCTAAAAATTTTAAACATCAACACAACGACAGCTAGAGCATCAAACATGCTTAACATCAAAAAATTAATAGTATTCAGAACGCCACCGTCTTTGATAGTATTTTAAAAAGCAAAATTTTATTATAGTTTATGATTTCATCATTGCATGATGATGTACATATTGGCAATAAGAATTTTTGACGCTAAATGAATAACTAATTTAATCACTCGACCTGAAAATCAAAGCTAACCCAGCCTACTCCGGTCTTAGTCCTTTATATTATCATTAATATTCAATCCTACATCAACAAATTGTTTATTCATTATTTCGCTCTCAAATATCTATTTTTATATTCACCTCTGATATTTGCCCATAAAAAAATCCCTCAGCGCTTACAGCGCCAAGGGATTTCACCTTCTAGAACAATGTCAAATATTGATCTCTTTCCCACTGATGGACTTGCGTCTTGTACATGTCCCACTCAATTTCCTTCAGCTCGTAGAAGTGAGCCAGAGCGTGCTCGCCGAGCGCACTGCAGATAACATCGCTGCGGAGCAGCTCGTCCAACGCTTCCTTAAGATCAACCGGCAAGCTTGGCACACCGGATTCAATACGCTCTTCCTCCGTCATAATGTAGATGTTGCGGTCTGTTGGAGCTGGAAGAGTCGTTTTGTTCTTGATGCCATCCAGGCCAGCTTTCAGCATAACGGCTAGTGCCAAATATGGATTAGCTGCAGGGTCTGGGTTACGCACTTCAACGCGCGTGCTCAGTCCTCTTGAAGCCGGAATACGGATCATTGGCGAACGGTTGCTTGCAGACCATGCCACATAGCAAGGTGCTTCATAACCTGGTACAAGACGCTTGTACGAGTTGATTGTCGGATTCGTAATAGCAGCCATTGCGCGAGCATGCTCCAAAATACCTGCCATATAATAACGAGCAGTTGCGCTAAGGCCCAGCTTGTCGCTCTCATCATAAAATACGTTGGTGCTGCCTTGGAACAGCGATTGGTGACAGTGCATGCCCGATCCGTTCACGCCGAACAGCGGCTTAGGCATAAATGTAGCGTGCAAGCCATGCTCTCTCGCAATCGTTTTAACAACGAGCTTGAACGTTTGAATTTGGTCAGCGGCTTTAATTGCATCTGCATATTTAAAATCAATTTCATGCTGTCCTGGAGCAACCTCGTGGTGAGATGCTTCGATTTCAAAGCCCATTTCCTCAAGCGTTAATACGATTTCACGGCGACAGTTTTCGCCCAAATCCATAGGAGCAAGGTCAAAATATCCGCCTTGGTCATTCAGTTCCATTGTAGGCTCGCCGCGCTCATCGGTTTTGAACAGGAAAAATTCCGGTTCAGGACCGACGTTCATCGCCGTATAACCCATTTCTTCCGCTTCCTTCAGCGCACGTTTCAGAATACCACGCGGGTCCCCTGCGAACGGTGTGCCGTCAGGCATATAAATATCACAGATCAGACGAGCTACACGATCTTGTGCAACCCATGGGAATACAACCCATGTATCTAAATCAGGGTAAAGGTACATGTCAGATTCTTCAATACGCACATAACCTTCGATGGAAGAACCGTCAAACATCATTTTATTATCAAGCGCTTTATCCAACTGGCTCATTGGAATTTCAACGTTTTTAATCGTTCCCAGCAAATCTGTAAATTGAAGGCGGATGAATCTTACGTTTTGTTCCTCGGCAATTCTCTTGATATCCTCTTTAGTATAGCTCACTAAAAGTCATCTCCCTTGTTTGCTTGATTATAATGGTACGATTGCATCCTAGCGCTTGTGCAAGAAACGCGATAGCTGACCCTGTATAAGCGAGGCCTGACCAGGCCGTTTCTCCAATAGCTGCTGCTTGAGCATGCGGTGAAGCTGGGCATCAGACAGTTCCTTACGCGTAACCTCCGATTGCTCACTAACAATAGTCGCGTCGTCGGATTCTTTGGAAACCGGATTCATAACCTGCTTGATTCCAGCTATGTTGACGCCCTTTTCAATTAAAGCTTTAATTTCCAGCAGCCGTTCTAC
This sequence comes from Paenibacillus sp. J31R34, assembly GCF_059383715.1. Lineage (NCBI taxonomy): Bacteria > Bacillati > Bacillota > Bacilli > Caryophanales > Paenibacillaceae > Paenibacillus > Paenibacillus sp. J31R34. Next base: position 651,589 of record NZ_JBXENU010000001.1, on the reverse strand, counting down.
ATCATTAAAAGAAAACAATCGCTGGTTCCCAGCCGTCCTAGCCGGTACTATCAAATCATGCTGCTCGTAATAACGAATTTGGCGGGCTGTTAAATCAGTAAGCTTCATTACAATGCCTATTGGAAATAAGGCCATATTTCTACGTATCTCGTCAGCCATATCACATCAACCTTCCAGTCGCTCATTTACATCTATTTTAACGTCCTACCAAGGAAGTGTCAAGTCGTGTGAGGTTTAATTACAATTAATCCTTCAACAACGAGTCGCTTCAATGCCGTCAAAATACCGTATTTCGCATGGGCAAACGTAAGCCCACCCTGCATGTAAGCGATATAAGGCTCGCGAATTGGCGCATCTGCAGATAACTCAAGGCTTCCGCCTTGAATAAACGTTCCTGCCGCCATTATGACAGGATGTTCATATCCGGGCATGTCCCATGGCTCTGGTGTAACATGGGAGTCAACTGCCGCTGCCTGTTGAATACCCTGTACAAAAGCAATCAGATGCTCCGCGCTGCCAAATTTGACAGCTTGAATTAAATCCGTTCGCGGCGTATCCCAGTGAGGCTGCGTATCAAATCCAAGCTGCGTGAATAATGCCGAAGCGAGCACGCTGCCTTTAACTGCTTGTCCCACTAAGTGAGGGGCTAGAAACAGCCCTTGGTAAATCGAACGAAGCGTCCCCAGCATAGCGCCTACCTCGCCACCAATGCCCGGAGCAGTTAAGCGGTAAGCCGCCGCCTCGACTGCCGCAGATGTACCGGTAATATAACCGCCAGTCGAGGCAAGACCGCCTCCAGGATTTTTAATCAATGAACCTGCCATTATATCAACGCCAACCTGGGTCGGCTCCAAAAGCTCGGTAAATTCACCATAGCAATTGTCCACAAACACCAGCACATCAGGCTTAATCTGCTTGACGCGGCTCGTTATTTCACCAATTTGCTGCACAGTAAAAGAAGCACGCCAGCTGTAGCCGCGAGAGCGCTGAATGCCGATTACTTTAGTTTGCGCTGTAATGGCTGCTTCAATTCCTGTCCAGTCAAGTCCGCCGTCTTCCAGCAGAGCCACCTCATTGTATTGGATGCCAAAATCCTGCAAGGAGCCCTTTCCATCGCCCGGCTTGCCGATGACTTTATGCAGCGTATCATATGGCGTGCCCGTCACATACAAAAGTTCGTCTCCTGGTCTTAATACCCCAAATAAGGCGCAGCTAATCGTATGTGTTCCCGACACAAAATGAGGGCGAACGAGCGCCGCCTCTGCACCGAAAATATCGGCATATACCAAATCAAGCACTTCACGCCCACGGTCATTATAGCCATAGCCAGTTGAGCCGCTAAAATGATAATCGCTTACTCGATGCTTCTGGAAAGCCTGAATGACCTTCCATTGATTTCGTTCTGCAATGCGGTCAACCGCCTTCATTCGATCGCCTGCAAGCTCCTCTGCTTCCTCAGCAAGCTCCTCAAGCCGTTTCCATACCAAATCTTCTTCATTGCCATTCAGTCCATTGTCAACTCCGCTATTTCCGTTCATTGCTGCTGTAGTCTCTCCCTTTTGTCGATCGGCTCCAAAGCATCCTTAGACGATATAAGGATGCAGACGGTGCCCGTTCACTTCATAATCCTGTTTGCTCAACTGAATCGTCAGACGAAGCAGTTCTCCCTCTTCGCCATCCACTTCTTGCTCAATTACTTCTCCCGTGCGGTAAGCAAGCGCAATTAAATCGCCTCTGGCGGCTGGCAGCGCAAACACAACGGTATCCCCCATAAGCTTTTCTTGAATCGTATCGCAAAGCTGATTCAAGTCGGCTTCCTTGTATGCGTTGATGATCAGAGAATCTCCACCAGAACGAAGCGTGTAGGCTTCCTCAGGCGAGCAAAGATCGATTTTATTATAAATCGTCAGCGTAGGCTTGCCTGCTGCCCCGAGATCGTTCAAAATGCGATCTACAACGGCCATTTGCTCATCACGCATGGGCGAACTGCTGTCTACGACATGCAGCACTAAGTCCGCCTCGTTGACTTCCTCAAGCGTCGCGCGGAAAGCGGCAACGAGATCGTGAGGAAGATTTTGAATAAAGCCAACCGTATCGGTCAAAATTACTTCTCGGCCGTTAGGCAGCTCAAGTGTGCGTGAAGTTGGGTCTAGCGTGGCGAACAGCTGATTCTCCACGTATACGTCGGCATCCGTCAGCTGACGGAGCAGCGTCGACTTACCCGCATTCGTATAGCCGACCAGCGCTACTTGAATGATGCCGGATTTCTTTCTGCGCTCGCGGTACAAATGCCGATGGCGAACAACTTCATCCAATTGAGCTTTAAGATCAGTGATGCGCCCCCGAATATGGCGCCGATCTGTCTCCAGCTTGGACTCGCCGGGACCGCGTGTACCGATGCCGCCGCCAAGACGCGACAGGTTTTTGCCGTGTCCCGACAAGCGCGGCAGCAAGTAACTGAGCTGAGCCAGCTCAACCTGTATGTTCCCCTCGCGCGTTCCCGCACGCTGGGCAAAAATATCCAAAATAAGCTGCGTCCGGTCTACAATTTTCACATCCAGCATCTCTTCGAGATTGCGTACCTGCGCCCCAGAAAGCTCTTGATCAAAAATAGCGGTTGTCGCACCCATTTCGTCGGCAACCAGACGTAGCTCCTCTGCCTTGCCTTTGCCGATAAACCATTTTGTATCGGGCTTTTCACGGTTTTGTGTTAATGTTGTGAGCACTTCAACGCCTGCCGTTTCGGCAAGCTTAACCAGTTCCTCAAGTGAATGCTCCGGATCGCTGGAGCCGCGTTTAATTTGTTGTGTGACCAAAGTGACCAATATAGCGCGATCCTGAATATCAGTCTGTGTATCGTGCGTCTTTTCTCGCATATGTTTACCCTCTCAATCGTTCTTTGTGCCTCCCATCAAGCTTTCGGCTCCCATTTGAAGTCCTCTGGCCTGATGGTCATCAGCTCCTGCTTTGGCGGTACACCGCTTGCATAATGATTTAGCAGCCGCACCGCCTGATGGCGAATCGCCTTTTCCAATATGTTTCTAACGTATCTTGCATTGCTGAAGGAAAAAATGTCATTTTGCTTCTCCGTCATTAAATGCTGCCTTAACTTAAATATGGACTGCTGAGCCAAATGATAATCACGATCCTTGGACATCAGCTCGGAAATTTGGATTAATTGGTCCACCGAATAGTCAGGAAAATCAATCTGAATCGGGAACCGCGAAGGCAAACCGGGATTCGTCAGTAAAAAATGATCGATCTCGGCCGGATAGCCGGCTAGAATCAACACAAAGTCATTGCGCCGATCCTCCATGCACTTCACAAGCGTATCAATCGCTTCCTTGCCAAAATCTTTTTCTCCGCCTCTAGCAAGGCTGTAAGCCTCATCGACAAACAGCACGCCGCCCATGGCCTTGCGAACCAAATCACGCGTTTTCTGCGCCGTGTGGCCAATGTATTCGCCTACAAGATCTGCACGCTCCACCTCAATCAGATGGCCCTTCGACAGCACGCCCATTTTCTGAAACAGCTTGGCGACGATGCGGGCGATCGTCGTTTTTCCAGTGCCGGGATTGCCTTTGAAAATCATATGATACACATGCGAGCCGCCAAAAAGGCCTGCTTCCGTCCTCATGCGGCTTATATAGAGTAGTGCATAAATTTCATAAATCAGCGTTTTCACATTTTCCATCCCGACCATCGGCTCAAGCTCTTTCTGAATTTCAGCAAAATGGTCGCTCGCAGGCAAAGGCTTCACCGCTGATAGAGACTCGCTTTCAATCAGGGGCGCAGAAGCTGCAACTGCATACGTCTCATGGCTTCTGAGAATAACGTTAATTTGCCTTGAAGGCCTGGGTCCGCTATTAGTGCCCGATTTGACATGTCCGCTCATCTGACGCATCACCTATCCTTCGCACTTGTCGTTAGGAATGAGCGCAAATACATAGCGCTGCATTCAAGCAGAAACCGCTCCCTAGCAGCAGCCTCGCTGCTTGGGCATTGTTCCGCTTTACAAGTGTATTCAGGCATAAACGGTCCTATTAACAGATTTTATAACTATAGCTGTCATATGGTCAGCCTAACCAGAGCATCAGGGCATCAAGCTTCCATTTCGTGTATGCTAAAACCTCACGCCCCTCAGCATTCCACGGCTTCAACACCTGTGAAGGCGTACCAGCAGCCTCAACCGATGTGTAGTTCAAAAATTTCGCAATTTCAAATGCTCTAGGCGCATGAAATTGATGGGTAATAATTAAAGCGCTCGCAAAACCTTCGCGCTCCATAATGGTTTTGCTAAACAGCAGATTCTCATATGTGCTTGTCGATTGATCCTCCAGCAGCACCTTGTCCTCTGGAATGCCTTTATCGACCAAATACGTCTTCATTCCCGCCGCCTCTGTGACAACTGCGCCTCCTGCATCAAGACCGCCGCTCATAATGAGCTTGTCCACCTTGCCCTGCTCATATAGCTTATACGCAAAGTTCAGACGCTCTTTAAGTGCAGGACTTGGCACATTGTCCCAAAGCGCGGCACCGAGCACAATACCGACCTCTGCTTTCTTGCTCTCTTTAGCAGCATCATAGCTGTTAATGACCCATAACGCATAACCACACCAGAAAACCCCAGCAACCGTACACCATGCCAGCATACGAAACAGGAGCAGCCCCGGACGCTTATTCGTCCGCCGCTTGCGCCGGCTGCTCCCTGTCCTTAGCATTTGCTTCATGACTCGCTTAACTCCCCTGTCTTCTCCGCCAAGCTTTTGCGATGCTTCAAGCTTAACGTAAAATAACGGAAACGCCCATTGCGGATATTGGAAAGCAATCTGCCGGCTGTCTTGCGTGCCATAGCAGCCTCCTTGCCAGTAACATCGCCCTGACGCAGCGCATCCTCAAGCTCATCCTCATCGAGCAGAAATACTTCTCCGCTTGGCAGCACAACTACATCAAGGAACAGATCATCGAACCAGGGAACCTGTTGATCCGTCAGTCCCTGAGTCTTGCAAATGTCAATGTACCACTGTACAACACGGCCCTTGTCATCAAACATCGTCGTCACGACGAAATGCTCGCCACGAGGAAAATGCTGCATCCACAAATAGCCACGATCGGCCAGACACAGCCGACGTCCGTTGTACTCTTTCCAAAGCGGCTCACGCAATTCGTGAATGCGGTAAAAGGTTACCAAGCCTCGGAACTCATCATTGTCCAGCGTGATGCAAGAGTAGCTCTTGCGCAAAATGCGACGCCAGTTCGCACGGTCAGAAAATTTTCGTTTCATACGGAACGTACCTTTCCGTTGAGATAAGCCCTGAAGCAACGGCTTTCGATGGTAAAGGATAGCTTTGTAAAAAGCTTACCATAACCAGCCGCGCATCTCCACCCGACTTGAAAAATAAACCAAGCTTCGCCTTTCCCAAACTGCAAAATCGCCGCCCCGGTGACGGGACGGCGATAGCAGAGCTACTTTTCCTCGATGACTATATTTTGAATAATGATATCTTCAAGCGGCTCATTATTGTCAACTGGCGTCTTCGCTATATCAGCCACCGTATCCATGCCGCTTATGACTTTTCCGAAAATCGAATAGTTCGGGTTCTGATTCAGATTCTCGGAGCCGGAGCCTGTGCAAATGAAAAATTGACTGCCGCCTGTATTCGGCTTTCCAGCATTGGCCATTGCAACTATACCGGGCTCATATTTAATTTCCGTGTCCAGCTCGTCCGGAATCGAATAGCCAGGTGTCCCAACGCCATTGCCTTGCGGATCACCGCCCTGAATCATAAATGATTCAATAATGCGATGAAACGTCAAACCGTCATAGAAGCCATGGCGCGCCAGAAAAACAAAGTTATTTACCGTTATAGGAGCTTCATTAGCGTACAGCTTCACAGTAAAATTCCCTTTATTCGTTGTAAATACGGCGGTATACGATTTATTGAGATCCAGCTCCATCTCCGGCATACGCTCCCAGCGCATCACCTTCTCGGCATTGCCGGATTCCGCTGCAGTTCCTTGACTGGTCAAGCTCCCTTTCGCTCCACAGCCGGCAAGCAATGTCATTATGAGGAGTGCCATTAGAAAAGCACTGCATACCGTCCACTGTTTCCTGCTCATTCTTGTAACCAGCTCCTTACGTATTGCCGCTTGCTACCCGGCTTCGTTAGTCGTTCCATCCCCTTGGGCGGGATCCGGCGTCGCGTTCGCCGGATTGTCCTCGCCACCTGCATTGCCGCCATTTTGCCAGCCTTCCTCTACCGGAGGGCTAGCAGGGTTATCCGTTGGCTCGGGACTAACTGTCCCTGGGTCAATGGTTTCAACCGGAGGCGTCTCCGTGCCCGGCGTCGGGGTTGGCGTCATGCCGCTGTCAGGACTGAAGGATGGCAGTTCAATTTCACCTTCATCTGGATCAATGGAGTCCATCGGGACGTCTGGAACATCAATAACCGTTTCGGGAATTTGTACGGTTATCGTCTCGGACTGCTTGCTAGTCAGGTTATTTTCCGCATCGATCGCTACGACATAATAGTCATACGTCATACCTGGTGCTACTGACATATCATCAACCGTTGTACCAGCAGCATCAACAAACAAGCTGAAATCTGCTTGGTCCATCGCTTTGCGATAAACCTTATACGAAATGTTGCTGCTAGCTGCACCTTGCCATGACAAAGCAACTTTCATTTGCTCTGGAACAAACACAGCATTAAAATTCGTTACTGCACCTACATCTTTAACTGGCTCTTTCACGCCCTGCGGCTTCTTAAAGCTGGACTTCGGCATGTCTGCCATCGCCTGCTTCATCACCTTGGAGAACATGGCAGCCGACTGGGCACTGCTCTTCTTGAGCACATGCTGCTCATCCGTTCGATCGTACCCCATCCATACGGCGGCAGTCCACTCCGGCGTGTAGCCTACAAACCAAGCGTCACGGTTTGCGCTGGAGTTAAAGCCTGGAATACCATGCTGAGTCGTACCCGTCTTGCCGGCGACGGGGCGATCTATTGCCGCACCAGTTCCCGTACCGCCAGATTGGACAACCGTCTGCAGCATTTCCGTCATGTACCAAGCGCTATCAGCATTCATTACCTGGTCTGCTGACGGAGCTTTATACGTATAGACAGCCGTATTGCTGCTCGTCGTAATTTCTCTAATCGTATGTGAGTCAACGGTTTGGCCGCTATTGGCAAAAGTACTGTAAGCCGTCGCCATCTGCAGCGGTGTAACACCTTCCGTCAATCCGCCGAGCGCAATCGCAAGATTGCGATCCTGGTCGCTCAGTTCAAAACCAAGCTTTGTCGCAAATTTCACACCGTTGCTAACGCCAATTTCATTTAGCGTCCATACGGCAGGCAAGTTGCGGGAATGCTTAACCGCCTCCTGCATCGTAATCGGCGTTGCGCCTCTTGAATCTTTAGGGCAATAGTTGCCGAAGCAGGTTTTATCATTTTTCAGAACGGTCCATGGAAAATATTGACCGGTTTCCAGTGCCGGGCCGTAAGAAGTAATCGGCTTGAACGCTGATCCCGGCTGCCGCGGCAATTCCACGCGGTTCAAGCCTTTGCGTTCGTAATCACGGCCGCCTGCAATAGCCTGGATGGCCCCGTCCCGATGGTCGATAATGACCATTGCTCCCTGAACCTTCTTGTCGTCAACGCTTTCCTCAAAGTTGGAATCGTCGGCAAATTCTTTTTCGACGACTGTTTGCGCTGTTGGATTGAGCGTCGTATAGATCCGGTAACCGCCGATGCGCAGGTCCGTTTCGGTCATATCCGGCATAACTCTCAATGCTTCTTCTACTGCGTAATCAACGAACGCTTTATAAGGCTCGTCCTTGCTTTGTTCTACTGTAGGCGGAGTCACATAATCGACGGCCTTCGCCTCATCCATTTCGTCCTTCGTAATGTAGCCCTGATCATACATCAGCTGAAGCACAACTCCGCGGCGCGTCTTGGAGCCTTCCGCATCATTTACCGGATTGTAGCGGCTTGGCGCTTTCGGCATTCCGGCAAGCGTAGCCATTTGCCATAGCTTCAAGTCCTTCAGCTCGCTGTTGAAATAATATTTTGCAGCTCCCTTGACGCCGTAAACCCCTTTGCCAAAGTAAATCCGATTTAAATAAAGCGTCAATATTTCTTCCTTCGTCTTGTTGTTTTCCAAAGCTACGGCAATGGATGCTTCCGTCGCTTTCCGGAACAACGTTTTATCCGAGGATAAAAACATATTTTTAGCTAGCTGCTGAGTAATCGTACTTCCGCCCTCAACCGCGCTGCGAGCGATAATGTCCTTGACGAGTGCCCTTCCAATCGCAAAAAAGTCGATGCCGGCATGCTCGTAAAAACGCTGATCCTCTGTCGCTACAAGGGCATTCATCATTTCCTTCGGAATTTCATCATATTCGGCAATTTCACGATTTTCTTCTGCTGTGGACAATCGCGAAATTTCATCTCCATTCGCATCGTAGACAATGGATGCTTCGCCCATAACCATCATATCGGCTCTTTCCTTAAGCATTCGCTCACCGTTCAAAATAATAAGCGAATACCCGATGATACCGCACACGATAGCAATAACTACAGTGAAAAACAACAGGAAAAACCACGTTTTCCCCGACATTCTTCTTTTCTTCTTAGGCCCTTTTTTCTTCTCAGGTTGTGTTCTTTGCCTGCGATCAGCCATTGTGACTCCCCTCCTGCGCTTCTTCCTAGAAGCTATCTGTCTTCTTATTTATACCCCCGGAATGAAAAGGACAACCCCTGTTAAAGCGGGCTGCCCTTTCCTTCCGCTATCTAGTTAAACGCAGAACGCTATTAGAAAGTTTCACTAATGGCGTGCGCCTTACGAGTCAGAGCTGCTGTTGTCCTGCATGAGAGATACATTTCGCTGCGGAGTAAACGTCGAAATGGCATGCTTGTACACCATTTGTTGACGGCCTTCGCTGTCAATAATAATGGTGAAGTTGTCAAACGCTTTAATAACGCCCCGGATTTGGAACCCGTTCATCAGGAAAACTGTAACAGGAATGTTATCTTTACGCAATTGGTTCAAGAACGTATCTTGAATGTTGATGGATTTGTTCATTGGACGTTACCTCCGACTACTAATGATTGATTAGAAGTATATTCAAGATGGACTTGAAACTTTCCTGCTATTATACCATGAATCCGATGTAAATTGTTGTGAAAATTTTCCCCCATATCGATCCATTCGATATCTTTCATGTGACGAAACCATGACAATTGGCGCTTGGCAAAGCGTCTCGTGTCCCGTTTAAGCAAAGTTACCGCAGCCTCAAGCGTACATTCTCCCCGTAAAAATGACGCTATTTCCTTATAGCCGAGTCCCTGCATAGCTACTGCATGAGGCGGAACGCCGCGCGAAAGCAGCGCCTTCACTTCCTCGACCAGCCCCTGCTCCAGCATCTGGTCAATTCTCAGCTCAATCCGGCGGTACAGCTCCGCCCGATCCATCGTCAGCCCGACGATACACAATTCGTACGGGGATTCTTTTTTCTGACCCTCGAGCTGCTCAGATTGCTTGATGCCTGTTAAATGAAACACTTCAAGCGCACGTATAACGCGCCTTTGGTCATTTGGATGCAAACGCTCCGCGGACTTTGGATCAATGAGCGCGAGCCTCGCATGCAGCGCCTCGGCGCCGTGCGCTAAAGCGAACTGCTCCTGCTCCTGGCGAAAGGCCTCATCAGAGCCGCTCTCTGAAAATTCAAAGCCATAGCACACGGCTTCCACATAGAGGCCCGTGCCGCCAACGATGAAGGGCAGCTTCCCTCTAGCAGCAATCTCTTCAATGCTGCTTCCGCAGCCCGCCTGAAAGTCTGCCACCGAATAGGGGTCATCCGGATCGCGAATATCAATTAAATGATGCGGGATGCCCTCGCGCTCTTCCATAGGAAGCTTCGCTGTTCCGATGTCCATGCCGCGATAAACCTGCATCGAATCGCCCGAGATGATTTCCGCCTGCCAAGCTTTGGCCAGCTCCAGGCTTAAATTGGTTTTGCCTACTGCCGTAGGGCCAATTAATACGAGCAAGGGCTGCTTTTTGCCCAGCGCGGTTACCCGCTTATTCTCTTGTTCTGGCAACCTCTATCACTCCATAAGCAATTTTTGAAGAATGTAAATGCCGCCGCTCAAAGCCGAGTCTTGCAAACTCCTCGCTATGGCGATGCTCCTTAAGCACGACGGTTTTGCGCGCCACTCGCAGCGCTTCGGCCACTGCCTCGGAAGACAAGGCGCTGTCATTGACCAATTGGCGCAGCGGCTGAATCGAGCTCGACTCATGAATCGGCTGCCGGAACATCGGGTCAAAATACACAACGTCGACGCTTTGATCCGGCAGCTGCCGCAAATAGTCCAGATGGTTCATGCTGAGCATGCGAATTCTGCGCATCGCCGCATCCACATCAGCAAGCCCCGATTCATAGACGGCAAGCCCTTCACGCACCAAGGCGCATAGCACCTGCTCGCTTTCAATAGCGGTAACTTGTCCGGATGTGCCCGCCGCATAAGCGAATACGAGAGAATCAGAGGCAAGTCCAGCTGTACAATCTACAACTGTATCGCCTTCCTCGCAGCGGGAGAGCATGATGAGCGGATCTGTTTCTCCCCTTCGAAGCCGCTTGACTCTTACAAAAGCCATGCTAGGGTGAAAAAATAACGGCGTATCCGTCTGTCCTTCATAATACCTGACTTCGCGATCCGTCACAACAAACAGGCGAATCTCGGCCATCTCGGCGCCGATTTGCCGCAGCGTCATTCTCCCCCTCGCCCGATAAGGAACGGAGAGTTCACCTGCAATTCTTCTCGCCTTGGCTACCGTCGCCTCAGATGGACGATCGGCGGTCGTTACGATCATGACATCACCCGCTTAAACATTTTTTCAAGCTGATAGGTGGACATATGCACGACTATCGGGCGTCCATGCGGACAGGTATACGGTTGATGGCACGCTCCAAGCCTTGAGAGCAGTGCTTCGCCCTCTTCCCGCGTAAGCCTGTCATTAGCTTTAATCGATGCTTTGCACGAACACATAATAGCAGCCTTCTCGCGCAGCTTGGCAATATTGATCGATTTGCGCTCGGTGAGCAGCAGATCCGCCATTTCTTCAATAATGTCCTTCTCCTCGCCATCCGGCAGCCACTGCGGGTAGGCCCGAACAAGAAAAGTTTGGGAGCCAAATGGCTCAAGCTCGACGCCCGCTTCATTAAATAACGGCAGCATGCCGCGCAACTGCTCTGCCTCACCCGGTGTAAACTCCAGCGTAAGCGGCACTAGCAGCTGCTGGCTTGCAGCCTCGGGCATGCCAAACTTGGCATAATAATATTCATAATTGATTCGCTCATGCGCCGCATGCTGGTCAATTAAATACAGTCCTTCCTCCGATTGTGCCACAATATACGTGCCATGCAGTTGGCCAATCCAATGCAGCTCGGGAAAACCCGCTTCATTCGCTGCTGAAGGCTGCTCCGGAGCTGCTGGCGCTTGGCTGCCTTGTCCAAGATTCATGTCGGGCAAGGAGGCCGTATGAACAGAGGCAGCAGCTTCACTGCTTAAATCGGCAGTTGCTGCCCCTATGCCTTCCAATCCGTTGCCGGGCTCGTTTCCGTCTGCGACAGTCTGCGAGCTAGCCATGCTAGCCGCGTCTTGACGAATCCAGGAAGGCTCGGCTGGAAGCGGAGCGTCTTGGCTTTGCGACGGCGAACGATTCGCCGTAACACCTCCATGGGGATGCTTTGCTTCAGAGACAATGTTCTCCCATGCTGCGCCTGCTTCGCGCGCCATACCATTTCCAGTCTGGGCAGGCTTGTACAAACGTTCCGCCGCATCCTTCGGCACAAATTCTCTAGGAGCACCTTGTCCAAATGGAGAATAAGGGGCTTGCGCAATCGTCTTGTCCCCTTTGCTGTCTCCCGCTGGTGAAGACGGTGCTTTGGGCTCCGGACGATGAAAGGACATGGCGCCCTGAACGAATACCGGACCGGACCTTTTCTGGTTATGTATAGAATCCGGGCCTGGAATGTGACGCTCCTTGCCAAGTGCAGCCTGTATAGCCGACTCAACGAGCGTCCGCAGCTCTGCTTCCTTGCTGAAGCGAACCTCCATTTTGGAAGGATGTACGTTTACATCAAGCAGGCTCGGATGCATGCCAATTTCAATAATCGCAAGCGGAAAACGATTAATCGGCAGCAGCGTATGATATGCCTGAAGCATCGCCTGATTAACCGCATGGCTGCGAATATACCGCCCATTCACAATGACGGTTATGCCATTGCGATTCGACCGTGTCAGCTCAGGCTTGGAAATATAGCCTAACAGCTCATAATCCGGGCTTTCGCCTTGTATCGCCATCATTGCCTTGGCCGTATTCGAGCCGTAAATAGCAGCGATTACTTGCAGACGGTCGCCTGTACCAAGCGTTCGCAGCAGCGTATTGCCATTGTGCTTAAGTGTAAAAGCGATGCCGGGATGCGCAAGCGCAATACGGTAAATATAATCTGAAATATGTCCAAGCTCGGTTTGCACCGCCTTCATATATTTCAACCGGGCAGGCGTATTGTAAAACAAGTCGCGCACCGTCATATCCGTACCTTGCGGCGTAGCAGCCGGAATGCTGGCCGTTATCGTTCCGCCTTCGATGGACAGCTTATGGCCTAAGCCGGTCTGTCCGGTAGAAGACAAGCATTCCAGCCGAGAAACGGCCGCGATACTTGGCAGCGCCTCGCCGCGAAAGCCTAGGCTTGCGATGCGGAACAAGTCGCTGCTCGTGGCAATTTTGCTTGTGGCATGGCGCTGGAATGCCGTTTCAATTTCTTCGGCAGGAATGCCGGAGCCATTGTCAATAACACGAATAAGGTTCAAGCCGCCCTCTTCCACTGTGATGTCGATTGTGGAGCTGCCGGCATCGACAGCATTTTCGACCAGCTCCTTAATAACAGAAGCAGGCCTTTCTACCACTTCGCCTGCGGCAATCTGATTCGCGAGCTGCTCGTCCAGCACAAGAATTTTACCCATTTGTATGCTCCTCCTTCCCACGCGGACTTGCCGCTTCTAGTCGTTCATTTTGCGTTTCATATCACCCAGCCACTGCATCGCCTGCATCGGCGTCATATTATATAGGTCGAGCTTGCGCAGTTGATCAGCAAGCTGCTCGGATTTGGCATTTCCTTTACGGCGGCCCGACTCAGCCTGCGCGGCAGCTGGCTCATCCCAAATGGACAGCTGGATGGCCGCAGCAGTTTCACGTACGCCAGCATTCGATGCTTGGGTGGCCGAATGATCTGTTTCGGAGGAATTGCTGTTATAGGCATGTTCAGTTGCATTGGATAAAGCAGCACCAGACTGTATAGCTTCATACAATTGTTCCTGCTCTGATTCAACATACGGATCTTGCTGCTCAGCCGTTTGACTCTCTGTTCCCGCAACAGCACCTGTACTCACCTTGCTGCTCGCATTCGTTTCAACCACTGCTTCCGAAACTTCCAATAGCTCATAGGAGCGGGAAATAATGGACTCAGGCAAGCCTGCCAGCTTCGCGCAATAAATGCCGTAGCTCGTTCCGGCTGCGCCAGGTATCAGCTTACGCAAAAAGGTAACATGATCGCCGCTTTCCTGTACCGCCATACAAGCATTGGTCAGCAGCGGCAAGGAATCCTCCAAATGCGACAGCTCATGAAAATGGGTCGATACGAGCGCTTTACAGCGAATTTGATGATGCACATATTCAATAACCGCTTGGGCAATGGCCATGCCTTCGCCCGTAGAAGTGCCGCGTCCCAGCTCGTCAATAATGACAAGGCTGTTCTCCGTCGCCTTCTCGGTCATAATTTGAATATCCTTCATCTCGACCATGAACGTACTTTGTCCGCCAATTAGGTCGTCCGCCGCGCCAATCCGCGTGAAAATCCGGTCAGTCAGTGGAATTTGTGCCGATTTTGCCGGAACAAAGCAGCCGATTTGCGCCATAATGCCAATCAATGCGACTTGGCGCATGTAGGTGCTTTTGCCTGCCATATTCGGCCCCGTAATAAGCAGCATCGTGTTACTTTCTTTATGAAGCTGCGTCGCATTAGCGATGAACGCTGCACCATTTTCCATAACGGCCTCAACAACAGGATGCCTGCCTTCTTCGATGACCATATCGAACGAATCGGTAATCGATGGGCGGGTAAATCTGCGCTCTGCGCTGACCGTCGCAAATGCCTGATACACATCAAGCTCGGCTATGACCTCGGCAAGGAGCTGTAGACGGTGAAGCTGCCCTGCTAAATGCTCACGCAGCTCTAGAAACCGCTCATATTCGAGATCGACCATTTTCTCCTCAGCTTCAAGAATTAGACGCTCCTTCTCCTTCAGCTCAGGCGTTACGAATCGCTCAGCATTGGAAAGCGTCTGTTTTCTTTCATAGCGGCCTTCCGGCAGCATCGCGAGATTGGCTTTGGAAACCTCAAGATAATAACCGAATATTTTATTGTAGCCGATTTTGAGCGAGCGAATGCCGGTTGCTTCGCGTTCCGCACGCTCCAGCTCAGCGAGCCATTTTTTACCATTAGTGCTGGCTTCCTTAAGCTGGTCCAAATAATCATCGTAGCCAGCACGAATAAGTCCGCCTTCGCGAATCGAGACTGGCGGCTCGTCTACGACCACCGTCTCAATCATATCTCCCAAATCGGCGCAATCATCCAATCCGTCAATCAGCTGCACCAGCCGCTGCGAGCCCGAGTCTCTACATAGCTGGACTAGCTGAGGAACGCGCTGAATGGACGTTTTGAGGGCATTCATGTCGCGTCCATTGGCACTGCCAAACGCCACTCTGCCAACCAAACGCTCCAGATCATAAATATCATGCAGCTCAGAGCGAATATCATCGCGCAAAATCAAATTCCGATATAAAGTATCAACGGCCTCCAGCCTTGCTTCGATCGCGGTGCGCGAAAGCAGAGGCTTGTCGATCCAGCGGCGCATCAGCCTTGCGCCCATTGAGGTTTGGCTGCGGTCGAGCAGCCAGAGCAGCGAGCCTTTCTTCGAGCGGTCGCGCACGGTCTCGGTCAGCTCCAGGTTTCGGCGGGTATAATGATCTAGAATCATATATTGACCCGGCTCATAGCTGCGGATTGCGCGAACATGACCGAGTGAACGTTTTTGCGTATCATCCAAATAGCCAATCAGCAGGTTCACGGCGCGCAAGCATGCTTCATTCAGCTGTAAAAGCTCCTGCCTGCCGAATTGGTCGAGCAGCTTTTGCTCCGGCACGAGCTCGCGCTTCGTCAGCAATATTGGGCGATTCCAAGCATTTGAAGCTTGAAGCTTGCCGAGCAATTCCTCATCACCAACAATTTCAGCGGGCTGATAGACGTTAATTTCATCAATCAGCGCTTCCATCTGGAGCGGGAACGAAGTGACGTACAGCTCTCCCGTGGATAAGTCGCAGGAGGAGATCGATACTTTCCCATTTAATAGGGCAACTGCTGAAATAAAATTATTCGTTTTATCGGAGAGTGCCTTAGACTCCATGACTGTTCCCGGTGTAATGACCTGAACAATTTCACGTCGTACGACGCCCTTGGCAGCAGCTGGATCCTCAACCTGCTCGCAAATGGCAACCTTGTACCCTTTTTCAACGAGTCTTGCGATATAGTTTTGCGCAGAATGATAGGGTACACCGCACATTGGAATTTTTTCAGTGCCGCCGCCTTCTCTTCCGGTTAGTGTAATTTCAAGCTCTCGCGAGGCCGCAATCGCATCTTCAAAAAACATTTCATAGAAATCGCCCAGACGAAAAAAAAGAAACGCATCCTTCGCTTCTTCTTTAATCGCTAGGTATTGCATAATCATCGGGGTATAGCTTGCCACTGTTGCCCCTCCTTTATTTTTGTAAGCGAACGCGGGCGTTCGCAATCTAGGTTTATCGTATGATCAGAGCCGTAAATTCCGCCAAATCTCCGAAATTCTAATCAAGCAACTTTCTACTATTATATCAAGCGTTGGCTTGCCGCGCCAACTTGTCTATTTTTCCGGGTGTGCATAAAGGGAGAAAAGCCGGGGGAGTATGCACAATAAAGTGAGAAGTAACGGGAGAAATAAAGCGGGAAGTAACGCGGTGAAAAGAGGGAAATGGCCTGTTTGCTTGGCATACAAGCCATTTTGAAAGTGCAGGGAAGCCCTATTGTTGAACACGTGTGAAAAATAGGGAGATCTGAAAAAAAGAACGAATATGCCTCGCATGTTTGGAGGACTTACTTGCTAAAAAAGAGCTCCCCGCTTTGCCGCTTCGATAACTGCCAGCGCGTAGGTTGGTTATAATGTCAGCTTCGTTGGCTTCCATTATAGAACTGAGATGAGGCATGCAATAGACATTGGACATTAGAAATTAAAGAATAAAGAATAAAGAATAAAGATTAGTGAATAAAGATTAGAGAATAAAGATTAGAGATTAGAGACTACGGACTACGGACTACGGACTAAACATTATGTCGTCTTTTTGTTAGACGACCTGTTAGAAGCAGGAGCTGGCATGGGGATGCGCCATTTGTGGCGGATGTCAGCCCGCTCATCCCAGATTATGCCGCGCCGCGCTGCATCGAGCAAAGGCTCGATGTCGGCTGCAAGCGCCGCGTAGCTTGGCGTCGCCGCGAGCGCTGCGGCTAGCGGGTCCAGGCACCCGGCCAGCGCCGTGCGGTCGCCGGAGTAGAAGGCTTCGACATACCGTTCGTCAAGAGCCGGTATGTCTGTGAGGGCTCTAGTCTCGCGCGCGCACAGCAGCGCGAGCGCGAGCGCGGCTTTTGCCGCTGCTGGCGAGATGAGCCAGCTCGGCAGCGTGCGGTATTCGAAGCCGCCATGCGGCTGCTGGCGGTATTCGCCAAGGGCGCCGTAACGGGGGCGTCTGCCCCGTCCGGCCGGGTCTTCGACGAGAGCGAGCGGAAACGCCGCGTAGCTGTCGAGCAGCCGCAGCAAACGGCTGGATAGCGGCGTGCCGCTGAGATGGATGTGCCCGCCGAGCGGCAGTCCCGGCACGGGCATTGCTCCAGCGACCCAGCAGAGGCTGGGGTCGCTGATACGTTCCGCGGCGCGCAGCAACAGCCGCCGGAGATTCGCGGCCAGTGCGGCCGGGCTTTCGGCCGGCTCGGGCCGCAGCTCGGCGACGGGGTAGACGATCCGTCGCCCAATAAGCATGGCGTCGCTGCCCGCTGCCCCTTGGGCCCCATCGCCAAAAAAGCGCGAAGCCGGCACAATTCGCCCATCCGGCCGCATTAGCGCAAACTCCGGGTCGGCGCCCAGCATCAGCTTGGGCGCCGTGCCGGGCAAAGGCGCTGCGGCCGCCTCATACCAGGCGGCCATTCGCGCCAAGCCCACTGCGCGCAGCTTCGCATCGCGCACAGCCCCCGCTGCGCGGACGGCGGCTCGCCCGCCTGCGCCCAGCACAACCTCGGCCTCACCCATATCGAGGCCGAGTGCATACAAAGCGGCGACTGCGGCGCGGATGACCCGCCGCAGAGCCGCATCCCGCGGCCATGGCGCTGCCGCCTGGCCGCCTGGCTCCGCCCGCAGCAGCGGCTGCCCCGCTGCGGGCCTGCCCCACCGATCGAGGCGCTGCAGCTCGATCAGCTCCAAATGCGCAATAGCGACCCTATATAATCGGTCGCTATCTCCCAGCTCCTGCCGCCGAAGCAGGCCTGCCCGGCGCAGCCTTTGCTGCTGCTCGGCGGCAGACATCGCCGCAAAGCCGAGCTCGCCCTCATTCAGCAGCCAGATGCCGCTTGGCAAAGCAGGCAGCCCCTCCTTTTTCTCAAAAGCGCAGCTGCTCACGATAACCGCGTCGCCAGACTTAACCTCATCAAGCAGGCTTGCTGTTGGAGGTGATCCAGCGGCAGCAGTCTCTTTACCTGCCTGCTCCAACCGCCCGGTACTGCTGTTCCACAGCCACACTGCCGCCATCTCATTGCTCCTTTCGGCCATAATCTACTCACCCTTAACTTATGAGCACCATTTTCTGACCAAACCTCCCCCTTCTCCATCTCAGCCCCAGGGCATACGCCCGAATATGTTCAATATCAACAAAAAGAGGGCTTTCGCCCTCAAGTTTGCGGACATTGCCGCATATCATACCGTACAGAAGCCGAGACACAGTGGCGTTAAGCTAACATGTTGAGGATTTAAGCTTCCTTGCCGGGAAGATTCAATCCACGCTAGCCATATGGCCGTCAGGCTGCCAGATTAAAGCTCGTCGTCGAGCAAATCCGGATCAAGATCTTCGTAGTCTTCATCGTCGAGACCGTACTCGTATTCCTTGGCATCGAGGCCGTCCAAACCTCCAGGGATACAAGCAACCGTCACTTTCGTCTCGGCAACCAGCTCTACCGAAAATTCGCGTTCAACCCGGATGACAACGCCGGAGCCGCTCGATGAAACATTCGCTTCAATGCAATTCGGCTCCTGAAGCGCGTCGGCTGAAACTTCCACGGTTGTAGCGCGATGCTTCGGATCGACAAACGAAAGCGGAACATTTTCTACATAATGAACGGATTCCTTCGCAACTTCGGTTTGCGAGTTTTTGCTGTACGAGTACCAGATGTTAATGTCGTAAGTACCGATGACCTCAATTCCATCGCCCGAACGAACCGCTTCATATTGATGGTTGATAATCCATGCGCCCAAAATACTGGTCGGATGTTGAGGCGGCGTAACGGTATGGGTTACAGTGGAAAACTTACGACCTTTGCCGCAGACAGCTTTGGTGATAATTTCTCTGTATTGAAGCTGTTTATCTGCATTAGCCATTGATTTAACCTCCTCCATGCAATCATTCACTTAAAGTGTATGCAGGACGTGGGCGAATGTTGATAAAACGAATGCAGACAAAGAGAGATTGTTTTAAAAAACACCCACAAAACCCGCTGCAAAACGTAAATCCACGTTTCCCCAAGACCTTCGCTCCCCATTTCCCCGCCTTTAGTTGGCCGCTATATACGAGCAGCTTGCGGGAGGCTCGCCGCAAAATCCTTTTTTTCACCCTTGCAGCTCCCGCTCCTATTACGAAAGCGCCAGCTAAAATCGAACTATACTAATAGTTATGAAGCCACCCCAGCCATTATGCCAAAGCCTGTTTTTGCACTTCTTTTCAACCACGCACAAGCTAATTATCTTACATAAAAATCACAGCGTACAATGTACTACTGCTCACGCCAGCCCGCCATCAGCTTGCGCTCCAGCGCAGAAACGGCTTTGTACATAACCGTGGCAACCGCCGCAATGACTAGCAGACTGGAAAGAACAAGCGTAAAGTTGAACACTTGGAAGCCATAAATAATAAGGTAGCCCAGCCCAAGCTTCGCAACGAGAAATTCGCCTACTATAACGCCGATCCATGCCAAACCCACATTCACTTTCAGTGTCGAAATAATAACCGGGAACGAGGCTGGCAAAATTACGCTGCGAAAAAGCTGTGACCGCCCCGCTCCGAACAGCCGAACAACTTTAATGTAGCCTGCGTCCACCTCGCGAAACTGGTTATAAATGTTTAAAGTCGTGATAATAACCGTTACTGACAAAGTGACCGCTACAATGGAGAGAAAGCCGGGGCCAAGACAAACGATAAATATTGGCCCCAGCGCGACCTTCGGCATGCTGTTCAGTACGACCAAATAAGGGTCCGCAACCCGTGATACAAAAGGGAACCACCATAGCAGCGCCGCAAGCAGCGTGCCCAGTAGTGTGCCTAGTGCAAAGCCGACAATCGTTTCCGATACGGTCACTCCGATATGCGGCCAGATTGAGCCGTCCGACATCGTCCCCCACAATTGATGGAACATCTTCGTTGGATAGCTGAACAGCAGCGGATCAATCCACCGATTTCGTCCCGCGGCCTCCCACAGTCCAATAAATAGTACTAAAATTATAAACTGTGTAACCCCTACTAGCGCAGTCGTCCTTTTTGCCCGCTTCATATAAGCTCGGTGCAGCCAGTCTAGCCAGTCTGCTCTGACCTCTTTCACATCAGAAGGAGATTGCTTCTGTCCCTGCCCTACTCGCTCTGGCTCTCTATCTGCATGTTCCCCGTCATCCTTCATTGCTTTCGCTCCCTTCCCAGAGGGTCTTCTCGGCAGCATCCAGCTCTGCCCATAATTGATCGAACAGCGGCTGAAACTCCGGCAGCTGTCGAGCTTTCATCGGCGATGCCTGCCGAATGGAATCCGGAATAGTCAGCTCGCAGCGAATTCTCCCTGGATTTGCTGCCAGTACAATGACGCGGTCACTCATCGCCACAGCTTCAGATAAATCATGCGTCACAAGCAGCGCTGTTTTTCCAAGCTTTCGCAGCGTTTCCTGTACCAAATCCTCCAGTTGAAGCTTGATGTGCAAATCCAGCGCCGAAAAAGGCTCATCCAGCAGCAATACTTCCGGCTCAGTTGCCAGCGTCCGCGCCAAGGCAACACGCTGCCGCATACCGCCCGACAGCTCATGTGGATAACGGGTTTCCGCTCCGGGCAAGCCAAGCTCAGCCAGCAAATCGGCTACGGTTTCAACCGCAGCACGCGTCTTTTTCCCCGTTAGCTCCAGCCCCAGCGCCGCATTATCCAAAATCGTCCGCCATGGAAACAAATAATCCTGCTGGAGCATATAACCGACAAGGGTAGACGGCTGTATTACCTGTCGATTGTTCAGGAGCACTTCGCCGCGTGTCGGCAAAAATAAGCCAGCGAGCATGCTGAGCACCGTCGTTTTTCCGCAACCACTTGGCCCGACCAGACTGACGAACTCGCCGCGCTGAACGGTCAAGTTCATATCCTCCACAGCAAGCGAGGCGCCCTTCTCATTCACATATACATGAGTCACTTGCCGCAGCGTAAGCGCGGGGTCACTATTCGCCATCGTTTTTCCTCCTCGCAACCATCGTTACTTCACGGCTTCAATCGCAGCTTCCGCAAAGGCCGTGTTTACGATGGCATCATGCTCGGTTCGCGCCTTCAGTTCGCCGGCCGAGGTCATGACGTCCAGCAAATTGTTCCATTCCTCCTGATCAATGATCGGGTCAGCCGCAAAAGAGCCTTGCTGCTTATAACGATCGATTGAGCTAATCAAAATACCGCGATCTACATTTTCAAAATAAGGCAGGACAACGTCCGCAATGGTTTCAGCATTATTTTCAGCCACCCATAATTGTGCCCGATGAATCGCATTGGTGAAAGATTGCAGCGCCAACTTGTTTTTGTTTGTAAAGCTTTGCTTCGCCATATAAACGGTGTACGGCAAATGCCCGCTCTCCGCCCCGAAGGAAGCCACCACCTTGCCACGGCCCTCTTTCTCAAAAATAGACGCCGTCGGCTCAAAAAGCTGCACAAAATCGCCTGTTCCTGAAGCATAAGCTGCCGAAATATTGGCGAAATCGACATTTTGGATCAGCTCCAAATCCTTCTGCGGGTCAATTCCGAATTTTTTCAGCGTAAACTCTCCAGCCATCTGCGGCATGCCGCCCTTCCGCTGTCCAAGGAAAGTTTTTCCTTTCAACGACTGCCAATCAAAGCTAGGCTCAGGCTCGCGAGCGACGAGAAACGTACCATCGGTCTGCGTCAATTGGGCAAAATTGATGACCGGGTCATCCGCCCCCTGCTGATACACATAAATCGACGTCTCCGAGCCGACAAGCGCCACATCGATTACGCCTGACAGGAGCGCCGTCATCGTCTTGTCCCCGCCAGCCGTTGTCGTTAGTTCAATATTCAGCCCTTCCTCAGCAAAATAACCCTTCTCCAGCGCTACATATTGTGGCGCATAAAAGAGGGAGCGCGTGACCTCGCCGACTTTTAGCGTTGTTTTCTCACTTTTTCCGCCGCAGCCTGCCAGCACAGCGGTTGCAGCCAGCGTGACAACTAGCAGCAACGTTGTCCATCTTCTCCTCATCCTTTTTCTCCTCCCGCTATTTACAGCTTGCGTGTTGTACTCCAGCCTATGCGTGCGCACGCTCGGCGGTGATTGCCGCTAGCCGCTTTTTGCGCATGAAAAAGCCGTTATTCCACCTGATGCGGAATAACGGCTCTACTAGGGCATGTAGGCAAACGCTAGCAAGCTAGATCTCGAAAGAAGCCAGCGTTCAAACGTTTTCCCTCTACTACCGAGAATGGCATAACTCATAAATGTGAGCCTACTCACCAAAAGGCAGCTTCATGCTGCTCTTTTTGGAGCTTTGCTCCCTGCACAAAGATACAAAGATAGACTTGGAGGACACAGCAGCCGCTATTTCAACCGAATCACTGGTTTTGGCACAGGCTGCGGACTCAGGAGACGCTAATGCGCTGTCCATCGTCATTTTGAGAGGATTTTGAAGGGAATAGCGGATCTTCTGTCCGCTTAAGGCCCAAAATGGAAGTGAAAGCCAGAATAACGGAAACTCAGTCCTTCTAAAAAGGAATAAGTTTCCAAATATACATATTCTCAGCCACAGTGGTCACTGTGACTGTGCTCTAAGTAACAATCGCATGCTGTGCTTCCTTAAGCCTTGAATGGTCAGAGGAGATTGGCCTCGAGTACGTACTTAGCAAGGTGCAGCAGCCACGCTCCCGCACGAGGAGCGACTCAAACCGTCCCAGCTCCGCGACAGATTTTGCCTCGTTTCAATCCACGCTCCCGCACGGGGAGCGACCGGATCGGCCGCATCGAGCGCCGCCACTTCTCCAGTTTCAATCCACACTCCCGCACGGGGAGCGACAGCACACCCAAAAACTCCTTACCTAGCAAGGAAAAAAAGGCCCATTTTCGCGAACCTCATTTCCCTCACTATTATCCGTTCCATTATTTAACCCGAAATCCGCATTTCCGCTTATTGGGCGCGGAGTGCGAATGTTACGGGGTTTTCATGGGAGCTTGGGGTTCGCGTGGGGAGTCGGGTCCTGCCAATATCGCTGCTCCCTTCCCCCACAAACCAAACCTTCCTTACAAGCTTTCCTTATAACTTACAACCATTCCCTTATTACAGCTTATAAATCTCGCTATATTTCTTCTCCAAATATTTCACCAAATATTGCGGGTCCAGCGGCTTTCCGGTTACATTTTGGATCAACTCAGAAGGTGTTCTGAGCTTGCCATATTTATAAATGCGTTCGCTGAGCCATTCTTTAATCGGCAGCAGATCCCCTGTACTTACAAGCTCCCAGAAGTTCGGCAGCTCCCGCTCCAGCGTATCGGCGAATTGCGCCGCATACATGTTGCCCAGAGAATACGACGGGAAGTAGCCGAATGCGCCACCGGACCAGTGTACATCCTGCAGGACGCCTTCTGCATTTGTCGGCGGTTCAATACCCAGATATTCCTTATATTTTTCATTCCAAATGGCTGGAAGATCGGCAGCCTTCGCACCTTCATTAAATATCATTTTCTCAATTTCATAGCGGATAATAATATGAAGATTGTACGTCAGCTCATCGGCTTCAATGCGAATAAGAGACGGCTGAACGACGTTATTGCCCCGATAAAATTGATCCAGCGTCACATCCAGCTGGCCCGGAAACTGCTGCTGCAAAGCGGCAAAATTATGCTGCCAGAACGGTTTGCTGCGGCCAATGACATTTTCCCAGAAACGCGATTGCGATTCATGAATGCCCATTGAAGTGCCCGTGCTCAGCGTCGTTCCATCCAGCTCAGTCATAATATTTTGCTCATAAAGCGCATGTCCGCCCTCATGAATGGTGCCGAACAAGGCGCTCGTCACATCGTCTTCCAAATAACGAGTCGTAATTCGCACATCGCCTGTGTTGAGTCCCGTTGCAAACGGATGCGCGCTTTCATCAAGCCTGCCCGCTTCAAAATCATAGCCCATCTGCTTCAAAATCCGCAGGCTGAATGCTTTTTGAGCTTGCTTTTCATAGTTTTGACGCAGGAAGGACGTATCCGGCTGATGCTTGGACGCAGCAATTGCTGCTGCGAGTGGAACCAACTGCTCGCGCAAACCGCCAAACACTTTATCCAACTCCTTCACGGTCATGCCTGGCTCGTATTGGTCAAGCAGCGTGTCATAACGGGTTTCTTTCGGTCCCCAGAGGTCGATAAACTGCTGCGTGTAGTCGATTACTTTTTCCAAATATGGCTGGAAGCCCTCGTAATCGTTCGCTGCCTTCGCTTCTTCCCACTTGGATTCAGCCTGAGAGCAAATAACGACATGCTCCTCATAAAGCTTCGGCGGAATTTTAACGCTGCGATCGTATTCTTCCCTTGTATCGGTTACAAGCTTGCGCTCGATTTCGCTTAGTCCACTGAATGTTTCTGGCTGTTCCAGCTCACTCAGCCATTCACCTAATTCAGGCGATGTGGAAAGCTTGAACATGTCGCCGGATAAAGATCCGATGACCTCCGAACGCATATCCATGCCTTTGCGCGGAGCGCCGGTGCGCAAATCCCAATAAAGTACGCCAAGCGCCTCGCCGTAAGCTTTCAATTTTTTCACCGTTTCCAGAAATGGAGCTAGCGCCTTCGAATTATGTACGGTCATTTCTCATCACCCTTTCCAAATAAATAAAAGATCAGCCTAATTCAACATGAAGTGTGCAATTGCTGCCAAAGAATAACAGCATTCCTTCATCTTTCATCTGATCTTAACTTGATCTTAACGATTACTGTACGTATAATCAACTTTAATCTAAACATCATTAAAGTGCGAATTGAAATGGAAGAGAGGCATCACCTATGTTTATAACTTTTTCACCATCCGCAGTTGAGCAGCTTTCTCCCTATTTAGAAGACGGCGTTCACCAGCTTAAGCTGCTGCATGATACCGAAGGCTGCGGCTGCGTCGTCAGCGGTGTCCCCGCCCTACAGCTTGTAAAGGAATCTAGTGCAGACGACCGATTAACACAAGGACAGCCCTTCGCCTTTTTGTATGAACCCCGCCATGAAGTTTTTTTTGACCCTCAACTCCGCATCGGTTACGATACAGATCGTGGAACATTCAGTTTGAAAAGCGACGGACAAATTTATTCCCTTAATTTGCGATTTCTGACGGCCTGACGGCTCCAGCCTACTACACTGTATTTATGAACTTTTAACTAAGATTAACCTGTAACACCAGATATAGGAGGAGCCTATGAACAACGTTGACCAAATCATGAACGACAATAAAGCTTTTGTCGAGCGCAAAGATTATGAGCAGTACATAACGAGCCGTTTTCCCGACCGTAAAATGGTCATCGTCACCTGCATGGATACGCGGCTGACCGAAATGCTGCCGAAAGCGATGAACCTGCGCAATGGAGACGCGAAAATTATCAAAAATGCTGGCGGCATCGTCACCCAGCCGTTCGGCAATATTATGAGGAGTGTTTTAATCGCCATCTATGAGCTGCAAGCCGATGAAGTATTTGTCGTCGGGCATCATGGCTGCGGCATGACCGGTCTTAATCCTGAGGTCATCGTTCAGCATATGACAGAACGCGGCGTACCCGAGCAGACGGTTGAAACGCTAAGGCACTCTGGGCTTAATTTCATGCGCTGGCTGACCGGATTCGACAATGTGAAAGAAAGCGTGGAGAAAAGCGTAGGCATTATCCGCAATCACCCCTTGCTTCCGCCTAATGTTCCCGTGCATGGCATGACGATTGAGCCGGAAACAGGACAACTCGATCTGATTGTCAACGGCTATGACAGACTGAAACAAGAATAGCCGCAAGCCTTTCCTACATAATATCTATTGATTTGAAAAAGAAGCCATTCCCGCACAAAAGGGAAGCTGAACCGTTCACTGCTTTCGCAGAGCCGTTCAACGATTGTGCGTCGATGGCTTCTTTTTTCTCGCGGCAATCGCTTCTTCTCTCGCGGCAATGACATCGCTGCGATCCCGCAACGTATGACGATGGATAAGCGCTTCGTCTGTCTTATCACTCGGCAATCCCCACTGCGTAAGAGCCAGTCCTCTTTTGGCGCACTCCTGCTCGCATAACAATTGCAGCTGGGCATCGACAATAACGAGATTCATATCCTTATAAGCAGGCGAATTAGCATCTTCTAGCTGCTTTGACCTTGAAAGTGCAGCCTCCAGTTCTATTACAGCTACAGCGCCATCTAGCCCGAGGCTGTCCAGTGATTCGGCAGTCAGCTTGCCAAGCGCTTGCTCATACATTTTTGCTGCACCTGCAAGATTGCCCCGCCGCTCATGATATTGGCCAACAGCCAGCTGAATCAGCCCAACCCAGATTAGCGCCCGTTCATCTGCGGGATGCTCCTTCCAATACTCTTCCAGCTGCTCATGGCATTCGAAAAAGTCTCTCGTCGCATGAAACTCAACTAAATACGATACATAATGACCTGGATATCTCATTGCAATCTTCCCCTTCTGCCTTTCTAATCATTGTAGCGTTTTGCATTGCTGATGTGCAACTGACTATCAAGCACGATAGTACCACTTATAAAAAGGCCCAGATAACAAGCTGTTTCCGACGGTCTAACGGAAACAGCTTGTTTTTTACAGACTCGCTGACCATTATTAAAATTTTTCACCATATTACATCATTAATTTCAATTAAAACTTGAACCTCAGGCATATGTCCAAGCGAGCAAGCTTCTGCCTGCATTAAATAGTTAGAAATTATTATTAGGAGGTATTACGCTATGGCTTGTAGTAAAAGTGCATCTGCTCTTACTTGCTGTTCAGATAAAAATTTCGTTCAAGATAAAGTATGTACGCCTTGGAGTGGCACAGTTGTAGCGGCTGATGTCCTTGTTGTTACTTTTACGAATAACATTAACCAAAATATTGTAGGAACTGGTTATTTGCAATATGACGTCGGTCCTGATGATATCACCTTTGATTTCCTTGACAGTACCGGAACCCCTATTAACCCTACTCCCTTTACACTTGCTCCTGGAACAAGCATGGCATTTACCTATCGTCGTTTCAGCGCTATCCAAATTACACTGCCGGCAGCATCTCCAGGCACTTATCAAGGAGAGTTTTGTATTACTACCCGATACCCTATTTAATAAAAAGGACGCAGGAGGTATAAACGCATATGTGTGATACTACACCTTCACTTAGTTGTTGTACGGACAAAATTATTGTACAAGATAAAGTATGTATCAATTGGCAGTTAGCTGCTGCAGGTACTCAAGTTATTTTTTCAGATAACATACCTCAAATTATTAGCGGTACAGGTTTTGTGAAATATGAAACAGGCACGGGTGCTCTAACCGTAAACTTTTTCGCGGCAGGAATTGTTGCCCCCATTGAAACGATTGTTATTCCTGTCGGAGGAAGCGCATCGTTCACTGTAGCACGATTTCAATCCATTTCCTTAACTTCAACAGCAGCTGTACAAGGCGAATTCTGTATAACCGTGCGTTACAATCTATAAAATAAGCAGGTTTTAATAAGGTGGTTCTTCCATTTCGATGGAGAACCACCTTATTTATTGCCCGTTCACTGTGGAGGAGCTGGCAGATAATTGCAAGGTGGTTGAAATCACATATTTTCCTTCCACATAGGTGAAATCATTTCCTTGTACAGAGATTTTAACTGATTTTACACCTTGCCCAATAAAATTGGATGTATTTCCGGGCAATACTATGATCCGCTTTGTTTCCTCGCCGTTTATGTCTACGTTTAAAGCATCCGTACTCGCGGCATTTGAGAAAATACTAATTTGTGCAATCGTTGTTTGGGAGTCG
This sequence comes from Paenibacillus sp. J31R34, assembly GCF_059383715.1. Taxonomy (NCBI): domain Bacteria; kingdom Bacillati; phylum Bacillota; class Bacilli; order Caryophanales; family Paenibacillaceae; genus Paenibacillus; species Paenibacillus sp. J31R34. Next base: position 623,927 of record NZ_JBXENU010000001.1, on the reverse strand, counting down.
ACATCGGCCTCCCATATTAAAAATTCAGGCTGCTTTCCTTGAATGAGCACATTACCACAGCACTCTTTTTCAATGACGATATCATTGGCATTTTTACAAGGCTTCACCGGAATAATCGGGACGATTGGACTTATAGGGTTCACAGGGGTCACAGGATTTACTGGATTCACTGGGTTTACGGGATCTAAACAAGGTGCAGTGGGGAACGTAATTGGGAAGGATAGTGCTTTACGGCAGCGTTTGGGACGGTTTAAAAAAACCGGACGCAATCTCCGTTTTCGCCTGCGATTTCTACAACGTCTTTTCTTTATCTTGCAGTTAAATTTGCGTTTGTGTTTGCGTTTGATTTTCTGAATACAGGAGGAATTCATTTTGAGAACGATCATAAACGAGGGCAAGATTTCTCTTCTTGAACGACGTCCCTTTTTCAGCATATTATCCCTCTTTCAACAACGACAATTCAGTCACTTACTTATATTAAATGTTCCTCCTCCGCATATGGTTATACATGATGAGAATTTATTTCAAAAAACGGTTTAAGTGATTTCGTGCATTGACCAAACAACGCCATTCGTGGCCCCATTCCCAATATTAAGTGCAATAGTTAATCCGTTCGCATTATAAAATAATCCAATTACATCGCCTGCCGTAAGCGTAACCTCACCCGCTAAAGTTACTTCTCCACTTCCGAGAACAGCGCGTAATGTTAACACCAGCACGACGCTGACATTTAGTATAGGTAACAGACCTGCAACTAAAGAAGTCACAGTAGGAGAGGTTCTTTGAACAACAAAAAATGGGTTGATTCCTGCACCAAGGGTGACACTCAGAGCAGCGGTTGTTGCATAATTTATTGTCGCTAAAATCGTGTATCTTCCGGTTGCCGGAATTGTGAAATTCCCTGTTACGGCATTAAAATTCGGATGTCCATAATAAGGATTCGCCACCGACCAATTTGTAAGCTGTCCAGTTGCGGATAATGCAATATTAGACAAAAATGCAGAAAAGCCTTCTGTAGCAAAATTAGGACCGGTAGCCCCCGTTGCGCCGGTGCCACCTGTTGCTCCAGTAGCCCCTGTCGCTCCAGTTGCTCCCGTTCCACCTGTCGCTCCAGTTGCCCCCGTCGCTCCCGTTCCCCCAGTCGCTCCCGTTGCCCCCGTCGCTCCCGTTCCCCCAGTCGCTCCCGTTGCCCCCGTCGCTCCCGTTCCCCCAGTCGCTCCCGTTGCCCCCGTCGCTCCCGTTCCCCCTGTGGCTCCTGTTCCTCCAGTCACCCCGGTTGCTCCTGTGGCTCCTGTTCCTCCAGTCACCCCGGTTGCCCCTGTAGCTCCAGTCCCTCCAGTCACCCCGGTTGCTCCTGTCGCACCGGTTGCCCCTGTTGCCCCCGTTACGCCTTTCTTGCTGGGTATTCCATTACAGCTTAACTGACCGCCACAAGTACAATGGTTATTTGAACCTCCTTGGCAATTGCTGCAATATCCCGAACTGCTTAAATACATCTGCTTAGCCACTCCCTTTATGCGGTTCTCCCCATTGCCTCAGACCATTAGAATCAGAAAAATATGGCTAACGATAAAATAGTAAACCTACTTGTTCTCGCCCTGCTATTAAAGAGAGTTATATTAAAGTCAGCGTTCACCCAACGCTCTAACATGCTTTGTTTACCAATTCCTCGACATGACTTCTCTACTACTAGTTAATGGATTTCTCAAGCACATGGTTTGTACGTATGCCTTTTCTTCATAAGAATAGTTTAAAGCACAAAGAAACCGGCTCCCTCACGAGCAGGCTTTTTTGACTTACCCATCTTTTTATTTCACAAGCCTTTAGAATTACTTCTTAATAAAAAAGAAACTCTCAGCAGCTTGCGCCGCAGGAGCCTCTAAATAATCACACCCAATCTATACGTTATCCGCTAAGTATTTGCACCATAGCCCAATAGATCGAGCCTTTCCTCATCACTGATTTTCGGGCAAGTGCTGCAATACCCATGCACCTGTTGTCCCTCCCGCCTCAGCCGGTAAGCCAAGCAGCAATAACGGCGTAAAACAATTGGAGCCCCTTCATATTGAGGATGATGAAATTCGCGAAATGAAACAGCCAGCGGATTGCCCTTCCTTTGTTCTAACAAAATACTCCGATCGGCCAAAATAAGCTGCAATCGCTGTTCCGTTCGCCAAACTTCCACATTCTGCTCCAGACGCGCATAGCTATTCTGAACATAATTCGAAATGAGCGACCACATCATGTTCACCTTTGCTCCTGTATGTGAGGATACCGCCGCCAAAATCATTTCTGTATGCTGCAGCAAACGATCTGTCCAATTTTCAACCTCAGCTTTGCGCTGTTCTATTTCTAAAACGGGCAGCCACGGATGCGCCGACAACATTACCTGATATTCCATAGCAGCGAGATTCATTATTCGAAATCGCACATTTTCAGGCGATGCATCCAGTCTACAATCAAATAAACTAACAGCAGAAACCAGCCCCATAAAAAACACGGCGTAACGTTTTGCAAACAAGGTTCCCACTACGATATCGCCCGGATCTTCCAGTTGTCTGGACTGGAGCCTCATAATATGAGAACATCTGGTAGGATCTAGAAGCTCTACGGCAGAAAATGGATAGGCATCCTTCTCCAATTCCCCTATGGAAATACGAAAATTCTGTTGTAAAAAGTTTGCCGCCTGAGCCTGCTGGGCATTCTCCTCCATCTGCTTACTCCATCATTTTCAATACTTCATCTATAATTTGTCCTCGTCCAATGACGCCCCAGCCTTTAAACAGCCAAAACGAGTCTGTTTCATACACCTCATTATTTTGCACCGCAGAAACCTTATTCCAAAAGGAGCTGTCCTTAATGCTATTCAAATTATCCTGTCCATTAGGGTCAACTTCAAGCACGATATAATCAGCGTCTAGGTCAGAAATCACTTCTAAAGACAGCTCGCCGCGCTGCTCCTCTGGCGTCAATGAAGTTTTCGAAAAACCGAGATCATGGTACAACAGCGTATTTGTAGGATGGCCTTTTTCCGCGTATATTTGCAGATTCTTCTCTCTGACTCTTAAATAGGCAAGGTTATGATTTTCGATAGCCTTTATCTTCTCGCTGGCTTGCCTAGTCTTTTCATCAAGCTCGGCAATTTTCTCCTTAGCCAAATCCACTTTGTCGTACAGCTCGGCCACTTTCAATAAATCTGCAGTCCAGTAGGCCGTATCATCGCCATACTCCAGCCACTCCGTACCAAGCACAATCGTTGGTGCGATCTTTTCCAGCTGATCATACGTATTCTCCGCAGTCCGACTCTCTATGAGAATGACATCCGGCTCCAGCTGAACAATCGCTTCCAAATTGGGACTATCCGCAGAGCCCACCAGCTGTACACCTGCAAGCTCGCTTGCCAAATAAGGCAGGTAGTCTCCACCATAACGGGTCTCCACATTTACACCAACTGGTTTTTCGCCAATAGTCAGCAGATGATCGATATAAGCAGCGGAGAGCACGACTATTTTGTCGATTTTCGCAGGAACGATGGCCTCCCCTTTCAGATGGGTAACGGTACGAGTCGCATTTTCCACTGGTTGATTCACAGGCTGATTCGTTTGCTCGGGTTCGCTCGCCTGACCTTCTCCTTTACCGCAAGCCGTCACAGCAAGCAGCAGCATAGAAAGTAATACGAGGTACATCATTCGGTACTTATTCATTTGTTGTTAACCCTCTCTTTATAGTAATAATAATCATTATCACTAATCATAAAGAAAGGCCCTTTCAATAACCATGGATAAATCCATGCAATTAAGGTGGATCTTTTTACTCTATTATTCCGAGCTTTAATGCCGTATAATTCATCGCCCACATCCTACCGGAAGGTCCCAGCGCTTTGAAAAATAAATCACTAGCGTCATAAACATGATGGCGACGTACCGCATCAAGTGATTGCCATTCTTCCGATTGAAGCAAATGCTGCAAGCGCATTTTCGAGCCTTTAGTGGGGTCAGCCATAAGAAAAATATGCTGTGAATTAAATAATGGCAGGTCGTTTAGCTGGATATCGAGCGCCCATTCGTGGGTAGGGAACCGATCCGGAAGCGATAATCCCAGATCATCATAAAAAAGGCTGCCCGTTTGATTGTTTTTTCCGTATACCCGATAAAAGTTCTGGCTTACCCTTATAAAATAAACGCTCTGTCCTCCCCAATGCGCCTTCATTCGTTCCTTCAGCTTTTCCGTTCTCTCGCCATACCTGCTTATCCATGCTGCGGCCTGCTGCTCTCTGCCCAATAGGCCCGCAAGCTGCTCCAGCGTCTGTCCGTATTTGTTCGAATGCTTAAGCATGGCAGTTGGCGCAATCTGATTCAGCAGCTCATCCCGCTCCAAGCGATCACTTGTCAGTATCAGATCAGGCTTTGTTCGGAGCAGCTTATCGTAATTCGTGTGACCGCCTTGGAGCATAGAGCTTTGCTGGCTGTACGCATTCAGCCTCGGAATAATGCAGGTCGAGGAAACCCGATCGGTATAGGATAGTGCAGCAACCGGCTCATATCCAAGTGTAATTAAATGGTCATCCAGCCCATAATATAACGCGGCAATGCGATGGCATTTATTTTTAATATATAAGGTAGGAGCAACGCCTTCGGCTTTTTTGAAAACTCTGCTGAAATAATGCTCATCCTTGTATCCGACCTGCTCAGCTACACGCTTCGCTTTCATCGAGGAAACCAATAATTGCTTTGCTTCTGTAATCCGTTGTTGCAAAAGATATTCCGTAGGTGTGCTGCCCATTTGATTTTTAAACGTTTTCGTAAAATGATTCGGACTGAAACCTGCCATTTCCGCCAATTGGCTAACCTGCAAATCCTTCTGGTAATTTTCATTCATATAGGCCAGCACCTGGTCCATGCCTACAGTCTGCTGCTGCTCAGGCCTGCTTTTGCCCATCAGCAGCAGCAGCTTTGAAAGCATATAATGGATCGTATGCCTCTCCTGTAACCGGAAATGCCAGCTTAATTCAAGCAATTGCTGGATTAGCCCCTCTACAGAAGTGCGATCGTCCACTAACGCAAGCTTCCCCTGCATTGGAAAAATAGGTCGCTTAACCGACCAGCCCTCTATCGGCTTGCTTAATTGCATACAGGAAAACAGAATCAATGAATATTGAATCGGATCCCTGGAATCAGAATACCCTTCGACCATCGTTTCAGGCTGTAGAAAAAATAAATCACCTGACTTGACTGGAGTGGCATGACCGCTTATTTTCAGCAAACCCTTGCCAGCGATTACATAGCCTATGGCATAGGTATGGAGCATTTTAGGAGTTAATTTAGCGGTTAATAGATCGTCCGCTTGACCCCGGAAAGAAAAGCAGTGAACCGAAGTAAAAATAAGTCTCCTCATCAAGTTTACTAGATTGTGCATGACCGCCCTCCCTCCCTTCCTTTCTTTCACCCTAGAGCCTTCAATTTTGCAGCCTATTCAGTCGGAATATAGACGAATAAGCCATCTCCGATGCAATACCGGAAACAGCTTATCGCCTCGCTTCAGATCTTTTTTGCTGCAAAAAGGACCATTTAAGAACCGCGACGCCGCCAGCCAAACACGCGCACATGCACAATGCCCTTCGTCGCCCAATGAGCTAAAACATACAGTACAATTAACACAATAAGGAGCGGTTTAAAAAAGATCACCGCCACTAGCCAGCTGACGAGAATCTGCCAGCGTTTCATGCGCCTTATGACCTTCATCGGTGCTAAAAAGATACGATACAGCTTATGGCTGTTTTGCAAGGCATTCAAATATTCATCCTGATACTGCTTATCCTCTGGATTGAGCCTGACGGCACTTTGCATATACTTTTCCTGCAGCGTATAGTCGCCCCGATGACCTGCCGCCCAAGCGAGGTGCAGCAGAACAGCAGGCTCTTCCGCCTCTGCCCGAATCGCCTGCCTGTCCAATTGCTCCGATTCCTCAAAATGACCGAGCAGCGCTTCCGTATAGCTCAGCACAGCCATATAAAGCGGCGACTCTGCATTCAGCTGTAGCGCTTGCAGCAGATGCTCCTTCGCTTCCTTGAATTTCCCCATTTTGTTCATCCGACTAGCAAGCAAAAAGTAGTACTGAGCTCTGTATGGTTCAATTCGCAAAGCTTCATGTGCCGCTTCGAAAAAGGCCTTCACATCATCCGTATCGTAAAAGGTGACAACGCGTACATACCAAGCAACCGTATGGTCCGGATCACGCTTCAACACTTCACCAGACCAATACAAGCTTTTTTCGTAATCTTCCATTTGCAAATAAATTTGAGCTATAAGTGCCAATGCATCTATATCTTCCGGGTTATGGCGCAAAATCTGCTCCGTTTGCTCTAGAGCTTCCTTATACCGTTTCCACTCGAGCAGCTGATATACAGCAGCATACGTATTTTGCTCAAAATCTCTGTCTTCCGCCAAAGCTTCTCCCTGCCCCTTCCTGCTACTTAATGCCGTGCTTCTTCATATAATCCAGCACAACCTGATAGTCACGGTTGACATCACTGAAGGTCGCATAATTTTTCGCAGTGGAAAACCACTCCAGCGTTGTCGCTTTGCGGGATTTTACTGCAGCTTTCACATCATTTTGGGAAATCGGCTGCACTTCACCCGTCTCCAGCATACGCTCCATCGCCGATTCCACTGCATCGCTAACGACCTGCTCCAAATCAGCTCCGGAAAAATATTTCGTCTCGGCAGCAATCCGCTCCAAATTCAGTGAATCCATGGGCTTGCCTTTCAGCTTCAGCCCCAAAATCGTTTGGCGCTCCGCTTCCTCTGGCGGCGGTACAAAAACAAGATGGTTAAAGCGTCCAGGACGTCTGAGCGCGGAATCCAAATACCATGGCGTATTAGTTGCTCCAATTACAAAAACATTTTCGTTCTCCGCTTGCAGACCGTCCAGCTCAAGCAGCAGCTGATTGACCAGCATGCGGTCGTGATGCTGACGCATTTGGTTACGGCTGCCGCCCATTGCATCAAGCTCGTCTATGAAAATGACACAAGGCCTGCACTGGCGCGCTTTTTCAAAAAAGTCATGCAAGTTATGCTCACTCTGTCCTGTGTACATCGAAAGAATCGCCTGCAGCTCTATATGAATAAAATTAGCTTCAATTTCGCCCGCCACCGCTCGTGCAAGAAACGTTTTGCCACACCCCGGAGGCCCGAACAGCAGCAGGCTTCCTCCTGCTGATTTGCCATAGGCTGCGAACAATTCCGGCTGCTTTAGCGGCAAAATGAAGTTCATGCGAATTTTCTTTTTGACATCTTCCAGTCCACCTACATCATCGAACGTTTCCGCTGGCTTATCCGACTCGACAAGCGATTGATCCTCTTGATTAAATTGAATAAGCTTTAGATTTTTGCGCCTTTGCGCTGCGAGATCATCAAAATCAGACATTAGGCTCTCTCCTCTACAAATCTAGCATGCTGAATTTACGCTATTTATCCAGAATAATGAAATATATTGTCGTTTGCAAGGGAAGTGGGCCATTCCACTATTCCTCCACTACCTCTTCCCATGCAGCATCCCTACTCTGCCTTTCAACCGCCGAGCCATATGCTCCCTTAAAGGGCGCCAATAAACTAGCGTCCCGGTCTACCATTTCATAAACCTGCACTCTGAAAATATTATCGGCGTTAATATAGCTGTCTTCCTCATCACCTGCGAACAAACGCCAGCCGCTGTCCTGCTCATCGTCGCCAGCTTCACGGTACATCCAGCATACGGCATCGCCCTGCTCCAAGCAGCGCCTAGATACGAGTGCCATCTTTTCGCCATCCTCAAGCCATCTCTCATCGCCTTCCTGCAGGATCGTTCTGGCAATATGCTGAGGCTTGAACACTAGGCTGTCTCCTGACTTCAAGCTTTTCAAATAGACCGGCTGGTTCGTAAGCACCCCCGTGTATTGCTCAGTCGCTTGGTTAAAACCTGTAACCTCCACCCACATTCGTTCGGCACTCGGCTCATTTTCACCCGGGTTTGCCCGTGTAAAATGCAATCTGACTCGTCGTCCTACTTCTTGCGACCGTCGCTCCTTCGCAGGAGGGATAAAGAAGCTGTCTGGATACAGCTTGCTCGTCTGTTCTACATCTTCAAGCGTCCATTCCATCAATTATTCCTCTCTCTCTCTTATATTCCTCGTATCCCCAGAAGGCTTCCTCTGTTCCGCCGTCCTCCAGCAGGATCATCACTGCGTAAGAAATGATGCTCAGCCATTCCTCCATCTTCTGCATCTGCTCTTTCGTAATGAGGTCGTTGCTTCGGAGCATGCCATCCGGCTCTATTGCCCAAGCTCTGCCCAAATGGCAAATGCTCCATAAACAGCCCATCATCTCACTGCTTACCGATTTATTCATTAATTCGGGCGACAGCACAGCAAGGATTGTCATTATCTCATGAAAATTCTCTTCCACGAGCTGACCGCTAAAGGGGCGGAGCATGCCGAGAAATCCGTTCGTCATCTTCTCATGCTCGATATCTTCAAACGCAAAGGCATGACATTTTAATAATATTAAAGCCTCTTCCCTATTCATTGGCCTCTCCTTGCATTTTCAAGTTTCGCCTTGTAATAGCCTTGTATTAAGAAAAAAGCTATCCTCGCACAAATCAGAAAGTTGTGCTGTGAGCTGCAAAAAGCCTCTCAGTTCCATTCTTGTGCTTGGACAGCTTTATAGGTTTCAGGCGAGCGGGAAAGGCTTAAAGCTCTTTCGACGCCTGCTCCAAATACTTCGTCAATTGCGAATAGTCGGGGGAATCCTTTTCTTGAATTTTAATTGTTTTCCGCTCCTCCGGCCCTTCAAACAGGTCCGCTGGCAAATCCAGACCTGTCGTATGGAACAGGGTGAAGGAAACCGCTTTTTTAGAAGGCGAAATGACCGCCGCATACTTGCCATTTTTCAAAAAATGAGGCTTCTTATATTGCAGTCGCTCCTGAACATCTGGAATGACCTCGTGTATGAGGCTGCGCAGCTGATTCGATACGTCAACCTGCCATGGCACGTCCAATGCTTCTATAAAAGCGGTGATTTCTTCCGTTTCGGGCAAAACGATTCCACCTCTCGCATATCGTATATATTTCGACAATAGTTTACAGGCTTATTTCCAAATGTCGTTCCTGAGTGTATTATGCAGGATTATGGCAGCAATGTCCATATTCATGCATTTACGTTCCGCAATAAGTACGGTAAGCACGGCCTGACGGCTCGGGCAATGCTGCATATTCAGCCTGCTTTGGAGAATGGGCATAGGGATCGGCATGTGCTTCAAGCAGCCGCTCCATCACCGTATAATCTCCATTAACCGCAGCCTCCAGTGCCTCTTCCACCCGATGATTGCGCGGAATGATGGCTGGATTGCTGCTGCGCATGAGCTGCCCCGCTTCCTCTACGGACTGCTCCTGCCTGCCGAGCCTATTCTGCCAGCGCTCATGCCACTCTGTATATTCAGGGCTGCTAAACAGAGCCGAGTCCTCCAGCTTGTTAAACGTTAACGCCACAAACGTATTCGTGTAGTCTGCGCCATGCTTCTCCATCAACGTGAGCAGGTCTTTCATCATCTCGTCGTCCTGCTCCTCCTCATTGAAAATGCCCAGCTTTCCACGCATGCCTGCGAGCCATTGATGGTGATATTGGTCTGTAAAATCCGCTAAAGCTTGCTCAGCAAGCTTCAAAGCCTGCTCCTCATCGTCATGCAGCAGCGACAATAGCGATTCAGCCAATCTTGCCAAATTCCAGACCGCAATGTAAGGCTGATTCCCATACGCATAACGGCCTTGACTGTCAATGGAGCTGAACACTGTCGCTAGGCTAAAAGCATCCATAAAGGCACATGGGCCGTAATCAATCGTTTCGCCACTAATCGCCATGTTGTCCGTATTCATGACGCCATGAATAAAACCGACGAGCTGCCATTTGGCAATAAGCGATGCCTGACGCTTAATCACTTCTTGAAGCAAGGAGAGATAGCGATTGTCATCCCCGGCAATTTGCGGAAAATGTCTTTGCACGGTGTAGTCCGCCAGTGCTCGCAGCTCCTCTGCCGTTCCCCATTGCGCAGCAAATTGGAACGTTCCGACACGGATATGGCTCGCAGCTACGCGCGTCAAAATGGCACCCTGCTGTGTATCCTCACGGTAAACAGGCTCGCCTGTTTTCACGACCGCCAAGCTGCGGGTAGTGGGAATGCCCAGCCCATGCATTGCTTCGCTAATGATGTATTCACGCAGCATCGGCCCAACCCCCGCACGGCCATCGCCACCACGAGAATAGGGCGTGCGGCCTGCGCCTTTTAATTGAATGTCGACTCGCTCGCCTGAGGGTGTAATTTGTTCGCCCAGCAGCAAAGCCCGTCCGTCACCTAAGCGGTTAAAATGACCAAACTGATGGCCTGCATAAGCCTGAGCAAGCGGCAAAGCGCCCTCGGGAATTAGATTGCCCGCAAGCATATCCACGACTTCCTCGCTTTGCAGCGCCTCGGCACCCAGTCCTAGCGCTTCAGCCAGCTTGTCATTGCAAATTATCAGCTCTGGAGAACGTACCGGAGTTGGGTTTGTTGCTGTAAATAATCCTTCTGGCAACCTTGCATAGCTGTTGTCAAAGTTCCATCCGATATGTATATTGGCTTGCTTCTCACTCATATTCGATCGCCTACTTTTTCATCAATTTGTACACTTCTTCATTATACTACATCTTGAAACTACATCCTGCGTTCCCGCTTAGCCGCTCAACAATTAGCCAGCCGCCTTCGTCTCAGGATATAATTAACAATATATCATAACAGATATAGCTATTTCATAATGAGGAGTGAAGCATACCTATGGACCAGCAGCTTCTGGCACAAATCAACCTTTGGCATGAAGAAGAAGCGTTCGAGAGCATTGTTGATCGACTGCAAGAAATCCCTGAAGCCGACAGAGATTATGAGGTCATTATCCAGCTTGCCCGAGCCCTTAACAATACAGATTGTTACCGCGATGCACTAAAGCAGCTTTCCTTCATTTCCGAGCAAGGCAAACACGACCCTTTATGGCATTTTCGCCAAGGCTATGCCTTTTATTTTCTGGCTCGTTACGTGGACGCCTTGCAGGCTTTTGAGCTGTCCTTCCGCTTGGACCCCAAATCCCAGCCAACCTTGGAGTTTTTGGAGTGGACCAAGCCGCTCGCTGATAAAATGGTACGCCAGCACAAGCGTTATGTGGAGGAAAGCGCAGCGGCAGGGCAAAATCGGGGCTCCGAGCCAGACGCGCCATTGTCCTCGCTTGATTTACAAAGCTTTTGGGAGGACAGCGACTATGCCCGCAAGTCTTATGTGCTGCCGCCTCCAACCGCTGAGCTGATTGCATCCATTGAGCAGGAGCTTGGCTACAAGCTGCCAGCCTCCTACATTGCCCTCATGAACAGCCAAAACGGCGGAAGTCCTGTCAATTGCCGCTTTCCAGCGGAGGAGCCAACCTCCTGGTCAGAGGATCACGTCGCGATTACTGGCATTATGGGCATTGGACGAAATAAATCCTACACGCTAGGCGGAGATTTGGGCAGCCGGTTTATGATCGAAGAATGGGGCTATCCTGACCTTGGGATCGTTATTTGCGACTGTCCATCCGCAGGCCATGATGTCATCATGCTGGATTATCGCTTCTGCGGGCCAGAAGGCGAACCTGCCGTCGTGCACGTTGATCAAGAGGACGAATACAACATTACTTATTTGGCATGCAGCTTTGAACAGTTTATTAAAGGGCTCGTTCATGATGATGTGTACGATAGATCAGCTGAAGAGAAAGAAGCGGATCTGAAGAAAGTAGCCGAAGGCGCATTTTCCCCACTATTGGCTGAGCTTTGTGCCGCTGTGACGGAAACCGATGAGCTGGAAGGGAAAATCCGGTCGATTGGCAGACAGATTACCGAGGAGAAAGGGTATTTCGTCTTTCAAGCCGACGAGCTGTCTACCTTGATGTATGATTTGCAATTTTGGCTTTATACGAAAACCTATCCGAATCCTGCACGAAAAAAATATTTAGACGACTATGATAAGTTAATCGCATTCGGGGAAGGCGAGTTTAGCACAGGCGGCTATGCGCCAGCCTTTATTACGGACTGGCTCGATGATCGCATCAAGCTGGGAAAAATCATCGTAACCGATCGTACTCTCGCTATGACGGATGAAGCTATCGAGCAGGTGATTGAGCAGTTGAACGCCCATGCCGCCCCAAACAATAAAGCAGTGCTTCATTCAGAGGCTGATGGGATTACAGCACATTTGCAGCCTTTTATTTTTGTTAACCACGACAATAAATCCTGGTCTGTTATTTTAAATGCCGGCACCTACAAGCAGGAATTGTTTGATGCGAGGGCGGAAGAAGGCTTTCAAGGCAGCGGCTATGACTGGGGCTCGCTTGCAGCCGTATTTTTGGAGGAAAAAATACCTGAGCTTGCCGAGCAAATCCACTTCGATCCAGAGGCAGATATGTTCTGCGTATACTCAAGCAATCGGGAAGCCATGGTGAAGTTTGCGTTAGCCTTCAAAGCAGCCTGTGAGGATCATGATTTAATCAGCGATCTATTTACTCGCGCCGAGCTGGATTAAATTTATGTAACGACCTGCCTTCATTCATTTAGTGCTGCTAACTTCCTTATTTTTCATAATCGCTAACTAAAAAATGCCCGATAGGCTCCTTTATAGAAGCCTTCGGGCATTTTTTCTAGCTAGTTTAGCTGATTTCGCTAATTTCATGAGGCTTATATAGCCCCACTCACCATATTTCCTTTATACCATACGGACTGCCGCTGCGCTTTTCTTGCAACAGCCTCCGCCGAGCAGCTCGCGTGCGTCAATACAAAACTGGCGGCATCGCCTACTTTGGGCCACACCTGCTCGCCTTTCGCATTGAGCGGTGTAATTCCGCCTGTAATAAAGGCAAGTGTCTGGGACAACGAGGCTTCCTCTTGGCAACCATACAATTCAGCGTAGCGTCCTGCCTTATCCAGCAAATCCCCATTGCCAAATGGCGACCAGTGATCCGTGAGGCTATCGGTTACCAGCTTCACCTTGACGCCTTGACGGCTCAGCATCGGCAGCGGCATATTCATTTTCCCAATCGGCACTGTAGAAGCAATGGACATGCCCAGCTTAGCCATCCGTCCAGCCATTTCTTTTGCCTCCTGCGGCTCAGCGCCTGCAAACCAAAAGGCATGGCTAACCGTTACTTTTCCGTGCAGGCCCGCTTCTTCAGCCAGCTCCGCTAGCCTGTTTAAGGTTTGTCGACCAGCTTCGTGTCCATCATGCAAATGAATATCGACGCCAGCACCATAATGAACGGCCAATTCAATGATCGTTTGCAACGATTTTTCAATATCTCCATCTATTGAATACGGATCTACCCCACCAACATGGGTGGCACCCTCAGCCAATGATTGCTTGACGAGCGCAACCGAATCAGAGCGAAGCAGGCCATGCTGGGGAAAAGCTACAATTTCGGCCGAGATTTTACCAGAGAACGTCTCCAAAGCTTGCTTCGTAGCTTCTAGCCGCTTGAGTCCGCTGACCGGTTCAATATTGCAATGGCTGCGCACATGCGTGGCGCCAAATCGTTGAATCAGTGACAAAATACGCTCCGCTTGCAGCTTTGCCGTCGGCAAAAGCTTGGGCAATAAAACCTTCTCTTCCTCTATCCGTTCGAAAATACTCGCTACTGGCTTGACCGCTTTCCACGGACCGCCAAAATAGGTTTTGTCTAGATGAATGTGTCCTTCCTCAAACGATGGCAGCAGCAATAATCCTTTTACATCATATTTCGGCAGAGTGCTGGCTAGCTCCACTCCATCCTCCAAAATTTCAGCAATGGTTCCGTTTTCTATCCGCAAATGGCAGTTGCCCGTTTTGGTACCCGTTATCCGTCCAGCCTCAAACTCATACCCTTGCTCCAGCCTTGCATTGGTTAACCAATAAGATGTATTCACCATGTCAGCCCCGCTTTCATTTCAGCTTAAAACTATGGTAACATAGCTATCATCATACTAAAAATATTTAAAAAATTCGTTTTCCATACTTTTTTCGTTTGGAATGGGAAGGATTTGCCGCATGGATATTCGCCAGCTTCGTTATTTCATTGCGATCGCGGAAGAGAAACAAATTACAGCGGCCGCTGAAAGGCTGCATATGACACAGCCTCCGCTTGGACAACAGCTGAAAGGGCTGGAGGAAGAGCTCGGGGTACAGCTTTTTGTAAGAAGCGGGAAATGGCTGGAGCTTACTGACGCCGGGGAGGCTTTATACAGACGTGCCTTATCCTTAACAAAGGCGCTCGAAGAGACCAAGCTGGAGGTGAAAGAAATTGGCAGCGGTACGCGGGGCAAATTAATGCTGGGTATCAATACGTTGTCATCCATCGTTTTACCACAGCTGCTGCACAAGTTTAAAGAAGCATATCCGCTTATCACTTATAAGATTCAGCAAAATGAATCTGCCCAAATTGTCCGGCTACTCAAGGAACGTTCCATTGAGCTTGGCATCGTGCGGCTGCCGCTGGAGCTAGGTGATTTCGAAGTGTTGGAGCTTCCTTCGGAGCCCTTTTATTTCGTTGCCGCGAGCAGTGTCCTGCACCCCGCTGACAATTGCTCCTACCGTGATATTCAGCGTTATCCGCTTATTTTGCCCAGTGCGGAAGGGCTCGGCCTTTATAAAAGCATCATCCAGCAGTTTACTGATCGCGGCTTACAGGCTAATGTGATCGGAGAATGCTCCGATATTTCCCTACTGTTGAAGTGGGTAGCCTACGGGGATGGAGCAACCATTGTGCCACAGTCCGTTCTTGAGCTGCATCAAGGCTATAACATTCAATCATTCGCCATTTCAGACAGCGAGCTTCATTTTGCCACCGGACTCATCTGGCTAAAGGAGCGTTATTTGACCAAAGCGGCACAACGCTTTATTGAATTGATGAAGCAGGAAATCGTTCATCTTGGATTGTGATGTTCCCACGCTCCAGTACCATAATTCGGCTGCACATGAATTGCACGGCCGCTAAATCATGCGAAATAAACAAGCAGGCAAAACCAAGCTGCTGCTGTAATCGCTGCAATAGCTTTAAAATCTGGGCTTGGATGATCATATCCAGGCTCGCGGTCGGCTCATCCAAAATAATAAAATCAGGCGCAATGCTGATCGCTCTGGCGATACATACCCGCTGCTTCTGACCTCCGCTCAGCTCATGGGGATATTGCCGCATGACGCTAGCCGGAAGCCCCACCATATCGAGCAAAAGAGCAGCCGCTTCATCCCGTTTATATCGGCTATCACCTAAAAAAGCTGGTGTTTTGTCCTTGAAAACGTCGAGCGGCTCCATTAACGAATCCACAATCGTCAGCCTTGGGTTCAAGCTGCCTGCTGGATTTTGAAATACCGTTTGAATACGTCCGTTTATGAACGACCTTGCAGCAGCTTTCCTGTTATGCAGCGGCATTTGCTGGAACAGGAGCTCTCCTTCGTCAAGCGGCTCCATAAGCATTAAGCATCTAGCCATTGTACTTTTACCGCTGCCGCTCTCGCCGACCAGCCCTAAACACTCCCCAGCTTTCAGCGTAAAAGATACTTGATCCAGCGCCTTGATGCCTTTCGGGTACGTTTTGACAAGGTTTTGAGCAGCAAGCAAAGCATTCCCTCTCGTAGACGCTGTCCCTGTTCCCTGATCCAGCATCGTTTGATCGGCATCTACTAATTGCAGCTTCGCTTCTTGTTCTATCGTTATTGTTGGTGACGACAATAGAGCCGACTCAGCCGCAAGGAGCTGCTTCGTATAAAAATGGGCTGGCTGTTCCAGCACGGACCGCACATCACCCGACTCGAGCACACAGCCTCCGCGCATAATCGCCACTTGATCGGCATAACGCCTGACATGCTTTAAATCATGTGTAATAAACAGAATAGCGCAGCCGACTCGCTCCTGCATTTTCTTTAACAAACAGAGTATTTCCTCTCCCGTTTCCTGATCCAGCGCAGTCGTTGGTTCATCGGCAATAAGCAGCTTCGGCTGAAGCAGCATGGCTGCCGCAATCGAAACCCGCTGCAATTGGCCTCCACTGAGCTCACACGGATAGCTCTTAAATACGCGCTCTGCCGGCAGAAGCACCTCCTCTAAGCAAGTCAAAATTTGCTTTTTCCGCTCCTTGCGTCCTAAGCCACTATGGGCTTGCAGCGTTTCATCCAGCTGCTTCCCCAGTCGAATAAAGGGACTGAACATCCCCGCATAATCTTGGAAAACATAAGCAATCTCTTTGCCTCGCAGCCCGTTTATTTGATGGGCCGAAAGCTCCGAAAGGGATCGTCCTTTAACCAAAATCTCGCCATTTGTCATACGCACAGCCTGAGGCAGCAAACCCGCGATCGCGAGGCCAGTCAGCGTTTTCCCGCTGCCGCTTTCACCAATTAATGCGAGCCATTGCTGCTTTTCAATAGATAGATGAAGGTCTTGAACAAGCTGCTGCCGCCCTGCGTTTAAGCTAAGTCCTGTTATTTTCAATACGCTCATCGCTGTGACCTCCTTTACTCCCTGCTGCGCTTCACATCCAGCCGATCACGAATCCGATCCCCCCAAGCGTTGGACAATAGTACAACTAGCATAATCGCAAGTCCCGGCGCAAGCATCAAATACGGAGCCTGGTGAAAATAGGCGCGGCCTTCATTCAGCATCGCTCCCCATTCTGGAGACGGCGGCTGAACGCCAAGTCCAATGTAAGATAACGACGCAATCATCAAAATGATTTTGCCCACGTCCAGCGAAGCAATAACGATCACATGGCTGAAGGCATGCGGCAGCAAATGCTTCATGACGATATGGAGCGAGCTTAAGCCATTCAAGCGGGCAATAGCTATATAATCCTTGTGCTTTTCAGACCTCACACTATTGCGCACAATACGCGAGTAAGCGATCCATTTGACCGCTGCAATGGCAAAAATCAGATTAAAAATGTCCGGTCCTAGCAGGCCGCTTAGTACAATAGCAATGATGAAATCCGGAAATGCAAGAAAGGAATCCGACACACGCATGAATAGGCGATCGACGAAGCCGCCGATATATCCCGACAGCAGCCCTACAGGTATGCCAATGCTTAGCGCTGCCACAAGCACGATCACACTCGCGCCTATCGTATTTCGTCCTCCAATGAGCAGACGCGAAAACAAGTCTCTGCCGAGTCCATCGGTTCCCAGCCAATATTGCGCCGTCGGCGGCAGCAAACGGTTGTTAAGATTCACGACATATGGATCATGAGGAACGAGGAAAACCGAGAAAGAAAGCACGGCGATAAGAAGCATGGCCATATATCCGGCAAAACCTATTTTCTTCATCGGTTCTCCCCTTTCAAGCGCATTTCCGGGTTCAGAGCATGATTCGCCAAATCCACCAGCAAATGAATAAGCGTGACGGCAAATCCCATCACGACCATATAACCTTGAATGACCGGATAATCCCTGCTCTGTATCGCATCCACAATAAATTTGCCCATGCCCGGATAAGCAAACAACACCTCAATGACAACCGTGCCGCCAAGCAAGCTGCCTATGCTGACACCGAACATCGTCACAACAGGCGTAAGCGCATGGCGAAAAGCATGACGGAGCAAAATTTTTCCGCTGCCAATGCCGCGCGACCTTGCTCCCCTAATAAAATCCTGCGTTAAGCTATCCATCAGGCTGGAGCGAATCAAGCGGACATAAACGGCTGACATCGTAAGACCGAGCGTCAAGGAAGGCAGCACGAGATGTGCAAGAGTCCCCGTTCCCATTGACGGCAATAAGCCCGCCCTTACAGATAGCCCTTCTATTAAAAGAAGCCCTAGCCAAAAGCTAGGGATAGAAGTTCCCAATACAGCAAGGAGCCTACTTGCGCGGTCAATGAAACGATTGGGATAAAGGGCCGACAAAGCGCCGAGCGGCACTGCAATGAGCAGTAAAATGAGCAGCGAGCTGCCGGTAAGCAGCAGCGTGGCTGGCAATTTACGAAGCAGCTCCTCGCTGACTGGCCGATTCGTCATATACGACTTTCCCAAATCAAGCTGCGCCAGCCTGGCAAGCCAACTGCCATACTGAACCAATACCGGCTCGTTTAGCCCCAGCTCCTCCCTCTGTTGCTTGATTTCTGAGCTTGTGATTGCAACGTCATCTGAACGAAGCATTTGCTTAACGGCATCTCCCGGAGCAAGCTTAACGAAGACGAAGCTGACGAAGGAAAGCAGCAAAATAAACAGAACAAGCTCTACGCCCCTTTTCCAAACGATGCTCATTTCACTTCTACATCCAGCTCATTCGTCAGCATATAATATTCGCTTTTACTCGTCACCCAGTTTTTCACCTTGTCACGGTACACAACGAGCGTATTGGGATGAACGAGATAGGAATAATACATTTCTTCATTAATACGGGTAAGCGCCTGTTTAATTAAAGCATAACGCGCATTCGTATCCACCGTCTGATCCAGCTCATCAATCCAAGCGCTCAGCTCTTGGTCGTTGATTTTACCGAAATTGAGCGAGCCATCCGCCTTAAAGGCTACATTTAGAAAATAACTCGCATCCCCGCGCGGCGCAATTAACGGGCTGTATGTGCCCAAATCCCAATCATCCTTCTCCAGCAAATAATCCTCGTATTTATCGACTTGTGCGATCGTTATGGCAATGCCAAGCTCCTTCGCTTGCGATTGCAGCACTTGGGCCAGCAATGGAAATTCCGCACGCGAAGCGTACGTGACCAGCTTGAAGGAAAGCGGCTGGCCATTCTTGGTCACCTTGCCCTGCTCGACCTCATAGCCTGCTTGCTGAAACCATTTGAGAGCAGCGTCCACTCCGCTTTCCTTCGGTTCATAGCCGGGCACGAACGGAAATTCCGGCAAAAAAGGACCGCTGGCAACCGTCGCTTGGCCGCCCATAATAGCGTCCTTCAACTCATCGCGATTGACGAGTGCATCGAAAGCTTTGCGAACATATTTGTTTTGAAAATCCGCATGCTTCGTATTAAAAATAAGCTCATGTGTCCGCAAGCTGACAACAGAATCCAAATGCAGGCTGGCATCACTTTTCATTGTTTCCATGCTTTCAACTGGCGGACGGTACACAATATCCGCATCCCCTGCCATAAGCGCTGACAAGCGGGCATTGGCATCCTCATTAAAGCTGAAGGTCGCATGGCTGAGCTTTGCTGCACCGTCCCAATATTTGTCGTAGCGATCCAGCTTAAGCGAGCTGCCTGAAGTGAACGAGGCTACTTGAAACGGACCGGTTCCAATTGGCTTTTTATCCGGCTCCGGTGCAGACACGTCAATAATCGCTGTATTGGGATGAACCAGCTCCGATGGAAACTGTGGAAATGGCTGCTCCGTCGTAATTTGCAGGCTTTGTCCGCTGGCTTCCATTTGCTTGATTTTCAAAACCTGCTTCACGCCCGGGTTTTGCTCCATCGCCCGCTCAAGCGATTGCTTGACGGTATCCGCATCAAGCGTCTTGCCATTTTGGAACGTCACCTGTTCCCGGATTTTAAACGTCCAATGCTGCCCATCCGGGCTGCTCCACTCCTCCGCAAGCCAAGGCTGGATTTGGAGGTCTTCGCCCAGCTTGACCAGCGTTTCAACAACACCTGCTCGGAGCGGGGTGTAATCCAGATGTGGATCTATCGTTTGGCTTGCAAAGTTAAACAGAAAGGACAGCTCTTTCTCAGGCGGTTGTGATTGCTCTCCGTTCGTATTTGCCCCTTTGGAGCAGGCCGCCGTGAGCAGCAGCAAACCGATGAATAGAATGAATGGGATGATTTTTCGCATATGCAATGTAAGCTTACCTCCATATTTTCAAATGATACAAGATTACCTGCCTCATCGTACCCTAAGAAGCTATGAATGGTAATAGCCCTATCGAGCTATTGCACAGCAAAAAATGTGACAATAATAAGCCGTTCCCATGATCCTCGCGAGCTCCTGCCTGGCAGGCATGAAGGTGAGATATAACGGTACGGATTGTTTAGACGAAACCGTTCGCAGACTGCTCCCTTGTATCAGAAGCAAATAAAGGATTAGACCGACCCCAGAAAAAAAAGAGGCAGCCATGGGCGAGTAAATAAAGCCCTAGACTGCCACTGTTTTATTGAACTATCGTGCTCTGTTAACTTAATCATCTGCACATTAAACTAATGATTTACAGTCTCTTTTTTCCTTTTCCAACTGCCTTAATATAAAGGTATATCTATATTTGTATCTGAGGCGCACAATGTCCACGTACCAAGAATGGTACCGCAGAAATATGGAGGGCTGCCTTTATTACCTATTTGGTATTTCATCGAAAAATATTGTTTTTCCCTTTTTATGCAATTCGCATAATAACAAGGTGTGCGGAATCTGACCATGTTCCTCCAGCTAATGGAGTAATCGTGAGTGCAGTAGAATTGCCAGCAGGATTTCGAACGGTCAGTACTGAATTAATGGTCGTTGTTTGCACAAGTGCCATACCTACTATTTGAGTAGTTCCTGTTGCACGCCCGACCACCGTATAGGCCAGATCAGCCCCATTTAGCGTTAAAATCAGTTGACCCGCTTCATTTACATTGACCTGAAACATAACCTGATATGTGCCAATTGCCGACAAGTTAAAGGAGCTCGCATTTATACGGGTAATTGCAGTCCCACTTATTGGACCATCTTGCGGAAAACTTACGTCCGTGTTGGGAGCAACAGTTGCTCCATTATTAGGAGGCATCAAGGCAAAAAAATCTGCAAAGCTTAATACTCCTCCGGCTGGGCCCACTGGTCCCGTTGCTCCTGTTAGGCCAGTTGGACCCTCTGCTCCCGCAGGTCCGGCTGGGCCAGCTGGGCCAGCTGGTCCGGCTGGGCCAATTGCTCCTGCAAGTCCTGCTAGTCCTGCTAGTCCTGCTAGTCCTGCTAGTCCTTGGGGTCCAAGTGCACCAATCGCTCCGACAAGTCCTGATACACCTTGAGGTCCAAGTGCTCCTGCAATTCCTTCGGGTCCAAGTGCGCCAATTGCTCCGACAAGTCCTGCTAATCCTTGGGGTCCAAGTGCTCCTGCAATTCCTTCGGGTCCAAGTGCGCCAATTGCTCCTACAAGTCCTGCTAATCCTTGGGGTCCGAGTGCTCCTGCAACTCCTTGAGGCCCAGCTTCTGCTATCGCTTCCGCGAGTCCTTGAAGTAATTGCTGTCCTTCAGGCGGGGGACACTTTTGACAAACCCTGTTTTTAATTTCTCGATGACGACGTTTCTTTTTTTTATCTTTTGAATGGCACACAATTGTAGTTTTCTTTTTACACCGTTTTTTTGTTGCGGGACAACTCAATAATGACACCTCCCTATATAGATGGTTTAGTGTACGTGAGTCGGTTTTTTTAGGTATGGACTAATAGCCTGTATTCGCTAGACTAAAAACTATTTTTAGAAAATTGGGTTTATACTAGGGTATATTTATACCACAAAATCCCATGATCTTTCGTTTGTGATTTCATAATTTAACATTAATAAAACTATTCCTTCTCTTCGTCAACCCAAAGCAAATTTGGGTCTTTTTTGCACCTTCAATACCTCCCCTCAGTCAATTGCTAAAGGCAAGCAAAATAACCATATAAATCGTTTTAGCATTTTCTAATCACAATTGACTTTTTAAACCAGACAGGCTAACGTTTAGCCTATTAAGTGTTTATAAGCGTCAAGGAGGAATACGTTATGCAATATGCAACATTCGCTGGCGGCTGTTTTTGGTGTATGGTTACCCCTTTCGAGGAGCTCCCAGGCATACATAGTATTGTATCTGGCTATATGGGAGGACATCAGAAAAACCCAACCTATGAGCAGGTGAAAACAGGAGAGACGGGACATGCCGAGGTTGTGCAAATTGCCTTCGATCCGCACCTGTTCCCTTATGAGCGTCTGCTTGAGCTGTATTGGCCGCAAATTGATCCGACAGACGAAGACGGACAATTTCAAGATCGCGGCAGCCAGTACCGTACGGTCATTTTTTATCATAATGAAGAGCAGCAGGCTCTGGCTCTCGCTACCAAGAAAAAGCTTGCGAGCAGCGGACGTTTCGATAAACCGATCGTAACAGAAATTCGGGCGGCAGATACGTTTTATGCGGCGGAGGAATATCATCAAAACTTCCATAAGAAAAATCCAAAGCATTACAAAGAGGATCGTGCGCAATCGGGCCGCGACGAATTTATTGAGCAGAAATGGAACTAGCGCTTAACTTAGAAGAAAAAATACCAAACACCCCGTCAGGCGATTGCTGGCGGGGTGTTGGTTATGTAAGCTTACATCTAAATACCTTTGCCTTATATGGCAATAGATTTCTACAACTTGCTGACCCTTCAGCCGCTGCGCCTCATTGCTCATTTGCTGCAACTTGAGCGCAGCGCAGCATCAACAGACAAAAAGATCGGTTATGCCAAATATACAGCGAATGATCCTCCGGCTCATCAAGCACGCTCACGCCAGCGCATGAAAATTCCGTCGGTATGCCCTGCTCCTTGAGCAGCGTGAGCGCAGGAAGCAGCTCCGCATCTATCGCGATATGCCCAAGCAGCAACGTTTGCTTCGGATGCTTGGTTATTTTTTCACGCGCCCGCCAGTTCTGCAATTCCCGTTCACGCTGCTGCCAGCGCAGCATGCATGCTTATTACCTTTTCCGCTTCGCAAGCCATGCTCAAACTTGTCATATAAGACACGCTTCCTCACCATCCTTCTCTCCATATCGTATAAACCGAGCCTTCCCTCCACATCGCCAAAAAAAAGCTAACCACTACACCGCGATGATTTTTGGTTTATATTCACTCAACGCCTCCTGAATATGAGACTGGAGCAGCGGACTGCTCTCAATGATCGCCTTACGCTTTGCCTTGAGCACAATTTGCTCTATATCCGCAAAGCTGCATCCGGCAAGCAGACTGGCGGCCGTATCATATATATGAGCCTGCTGTTCAAAATCTCCAATTAACAGCGATATATATTCGTACCTGCTGCGATCATCCGGCATACCGTAATGCATCTTCGTATCGAAGCGCCGCCATATCGCATTGTCCAGCTCCTCCTCCAAATTAGTTGCCGCAATAAAAATACTTTCGCAGTCAAACTCGTCCAAGCACTGCAATAGCGTATTCACGACCCTCGCCATTTCCTTCACTTCATCATTATTTTCACGGGTCCTTGCAATCGCATCGAACTCATCGAGAAATAAGACGCAGGGGGCCGCTTTGGCGTAATCGAATATTTTGCGGACATTGCTCGCCGTCTCTCCTAGATGACTATGGATAATCGCATCGAGCCTGACCAAAATAAGCGGAACGTCCAGCCGCTGCGCAATGTAGAAGGCGGTCAATGTTTTTCCTGTGCCTGGCGGCCCGTACATAACGACTTTGCCCGGAATTGGCACATCATGCTCCTCAAACTTTTCCTTCATGCCCATAATCGTAAAAAATTCTTCCACGATTTGCCGATTCATCGGCGGCAGCACGATACGTTTCACCTTTTTCGCACAGTCCATCGGGCTGTAAAAGCTAGCCATATCCGTTCCTTTGGCCCTTGGCAGCCGGTGATTGCCTTGATTTTTACTCATGTTAGCAGGACTCCTTCGATAAAAGTTTCGCGCGAAAAACCCGACTTGTTGGTCGGGCCATATCGCTAAATGGCGGCCATATGTTCAAGAGATCTAGAAGATGCCCTCCTGATCGATTTCAACCTGCTCCAGCTGCTGCTCAAAATGAGGATGCGGCGCTATTTCGGAGACAGCCTTCCAGCCGCTATCGCCGTCTGTGGCATATACATGCCACTGCTCCTGTTTCCAATGAAATTGGGCAATTGGTTCGCCCGTCCATTGTCGGTTTTCAAAATCCGGAAGCTCCTCTGTCAAAGTGAGCCGATTGCCTTCCCACTCATAGGTCAAACGGACAGCTGAACGCACAGCCGGGGGGATTTTGCGATGAATGTAGCCGTCCAATATTTTTTCCAGCCTGCGTATAGTAAATGGGTCCATGTTCTCCCCCCTTCCGAAAGAGTTTTCATTTCCGTTAGTAACGCCGTTAGGTTACCAGCTTGCTTTTTTAATGCCGGGAATTTGTCCTTTATAGGCAAGCTCGCGGAATGCGATCCGCGACACTTTAAATTTACGCAAGTAGCCATGCGGCCTGCCCGTCAGCTCACAGCGGTGATGCAGCCGAGCCCGCGAAGCATCGCGGGGCAGCTTACTAAGTCCAACATAATCCTTGTTTTCCTTGAGCTGCTTGCGAAGCTCAGCATAACGCGCAACCGTCTCCTGGCGTTTTCTTTCCCTAACTACTTTCGACTTTTTAGCCATCCTTGTCGTCTTCCTTTCTTATTTGGAGAAGCACATATTTTTTGTTATTCGTAAACTTTACGATTTATTATAGCGCATGGGCTGGGTTTTGGAAAGGGGGTATGCAGGCCTTACTGGCTCACATACTCTTCCCCCGCCTGCTGCACCCATTGCACGAACAGCTTTGCCCCTTCCGTCAGCATCTCTTCATCGATATCGAATAAGGGATGATGCAGCGGATAAACCGTTTCGGCTGCTGGATGGGCACTGCCAATAAACGCGAATGCTCCCGGCACCTCCTGTACATACAGCGCAAAGTCTTCCCCAGCAAGGCTAGGCTTGTCCAAGATAACAACCTTATCGTCACCCAAGGCGTTTCGCCCGGCCTGAATGGTCAACTGAACGGCTGACTCGTCATTAAGCAGCGGTGTTCCCAGCCGATATTGCGACGTATAGCTGCCACCATAAGTGCTGGCGACGGCATCTGCCCTCTTTTCCAGCAGTTGATGAATTTGCGCAGTCAGCTCCGGGTGAAAAACGCGATAGGTCCCGCTCAGCTTGCTTTCCCCCGCAATTGCATTAATCGCAGTACCCGCGTGCAAAGTACCGAATGCGAACACCTTCGTTTCCCACGGGTCTGTTTCCACCGCAAGGGCGAATTTAACATCGGAAACAAATTGCACCGCCATCGACAGCGCGTCCACAGCCAAATGCGGCGTGCTGTGATGACCGTTCAACCCTTGAAAAGCGATATGAAAATGTGTGGATGCCGCCATCGCCTCCTTGCGATGAATGCCAACAACACCCGTAGGCAGCTCCGGCCATACATGCATGGCAAAGCATAGGTCGACACCTTCCAGCACCCCAGCCTCAATCATATCTCGGCCACCACTTATCATCCGCCCATCAATTGGACTAGGAAGCGCACTTTCCTCAGCGGGCTGAAAAACGAATTTAATCGTTCCTGACCATATATCTCGGTGCCGACTTAACGCCTTTGCTGCTCCGAGCAGCATCGTCATATGAGCATCATGCCCACAGGCATGCATAGCTCCTTCGCTCGCGGAACGGTGTTCAAATATATTTTCCTCCGTAATCGCCAGAGCATCCATATCTGCTCGCAGCACGATTGTCGGTCCCGGCTTATCGCTGCTGAGAATGCCAACAACGCCTTTGCCAAAATGCTTGCCGACATGCCGCTGAACTTGCAAGCCCCATTCCGATAAATAGCCCGCTACCTTCTCTGCAGTCCGGTCCACCTCAAATAATACCTCGGGATGCTTGTGAAAATCTCTGCGCAGCGCGATTAATTCCTCACGCAACGTATTTACATAGGCTAGCGCAGTTTGTGCCTTCATAAAAATAACCTCCTTATATGTGAAATCTTTTTTATCCAGATCGACATATGCAAGCAAAAACGACTTCGTCGTCCTCTGGCGGCACAGCGCGTTTCACTCCGAGAAATATAGAGAAAGCATGGCGAAATCATATACTTTCCTATATTTCAAAAAAAGCGGAAACATCCCTTGTATCAGGATGTTTCCGCTTTTACGGTCAACTCTATTTTCAATAATAGGTATGGCCTAGCCATAAGTCAATGCCAGTTACATTTTAATACTGGCGAAAAGCAAGCACCGCGTTGACTCCGCCAAAGCCATAGGAGTTGGACACTGCTGCCGCGGACTTCACCGTACGCGGATTTTTGACAACCAAGTCAAGCTGCGCCTCCGGGTCTGGCTCATCCAAATTCGTAGTTGGCGGCAGCCAGCCATTGCGCAGCGCAAGCAGCGTAATCGCTGCTTCAATAGCGCCTGATGCGCCAAGCGGATGACCGTATAAGCCTTTCGTGCCGCTGACGGCTACCGGATGGTTGCCAAATACTTGGCGAATGACCCGCGATTCCGTCACATCATTGAGCAGCGTCGAAGAGCCGTGGGCATTGACATAGTCAATGTCCTCCGGTGCCATATCCGCGCTCGTCAGCGCCTGGCGCAAGGCGCGTGCTGCCTGCGTGCCGCATGGGAGCGGCGCGCTCATATGATGCGCATCGTTGGTCAGCCCGAAGCCTGCCAGCTCGCCATATATTTTCGCGCCTCGCGCCCTCGCATGATGCTCGGCTTCAATGACGAGCACTGCGCTGCCCTCGCCCATGACGAAGCCGTCGCGATTGCGGTCGAACGGCCGGCTTGCCACACCCGGCGACTCATTGCGAGTAGACATCGCACGCAGCATGTCGAAGGCGCCAAAGGAAAGCGGCGCAAGCGGGGCTTCCGAGCCGCCTGCCATAATGACATCCGCTTCGCCGCGCCGGATCGCTTGCAGCGCCCGGCCAATGGCGACAGCGCCAGAAGCGCAGGACATTGCGTTCGTCTCATTTAAGCCCGTCATGCCAAACTCCATGGCAAGATTGCACGAGGCCGCGCCGCCGAACACGGAAAACCCCAGCGTCGGCGACACAGCCCGAAAGCCGCCATTATGGTAGCGGCTGCACTGCTCTTCCGCATAGGCGATGCCGCCCAGTGCACTACCCATAAATACGCCTGCCCGATCAGCATCCAGATCGGCAGGGTTCAGCCCGGCGTCGCGCAGCGCCAGCGCGCCGCTGGCAACGGCTAGCTGCGAATAACGGTCCATGCGATGCGCCCGCTTTTTATCCATATAATGCTCCGCCTGAAAATCTGGAATTTGTGCAGCTATTCGGCTCCGCAGCCCTTCTGGCACAAAACGTTCAATTTCTCTCACCGCGCTTTGCCCCCGCACTAGACCTTCCCATAGCTGCTCCACGCCTGCGCCAATCGGCGTTACACAGCCTATTCCGGTTATGACCGCCTTAATCGCATTAGCCATTGCGCCCACCTGCCTCTCTTTGTTGAATACTGGCTTGCTCTGCCGCATCGTTTGCGAACTGCACAGCTAATTGTTCACTTAGAGCCTCCCATTGCAGGTCTGTCCATTGCCCGGAATCAGAGAGCTCTTCTTGCACAGCTTGCTTCTTGGCAGCAAGCGCGGCTTCGAGCTCAGCCTGCTGCTTCAAGCCTTGCAGCGTTCTCTCCGCAATCGCATAGACGAACTGCTTGCCGATAAAACCGGCGAAAAGCCTGCGGCTCCATGGTGGAGAATTCCAGCGATGCACAATCGATACGGAAACTTTTTCTCCAGCCGGTACAATGCGCCATTCTACCTCCATCCCTTTCGTTACACCGCGCACATGGCGGTAACCAACGATCAGTTCCTCCTCGCTGACTACCATTTCGCTTTCCCACCAGACTGGCCACTGAAACCGTTTAAACGGCCGAACGGCGGCCATTCTCACGAGCCCTCCCCGCTCACTGCCGCCATATCGAAACTGGATGTGGCGATAATGCGGGAGCAGCTGCGGCCAATTTTCGATTTTTCGCGCATAATGGAAGGCCGTCAGCGGCTCACAGCGCATCGTTACCTCGTTGTAGGTATGCATGTGTATTCAATCCTCCTTGTATGTGTAACTATTCACAAGCAATCGCCAATTACTGCCGCCAGGCGGCTGCGGGCGGCAGGCAGCGAGCCAATTCCACGCAAAGCGGATTGCCACAGCAGCTCATGCCTGCTCGTCCATTCAATCAATTTTTGCAGCCGAATAGCTGGAGCGAAGCGGCTTTGCTGAAGTGCCGCATAGCGAGCAAGCGGCGCATCGCTGTCGATCTCGAGCGCTTGAAGCAGCAGCGGCGCAGCAAGCTCCGCACTGCTAAGCGCGCGGTAAATGCCCTGGCCTGTCAACGGATCATAATAACCGGCAGCATCGCCGATGAGCAGCAGCCCTGCTTGCTGCGTTGCCCGCACACGGCGGTCAAATGGCCCACAGGCGAGCACCTCGCCTGTGCAAGCCACACCCTGCAAGCGCTCCGCCAGCTCTGGCAGCTCGCCCGCCTTTCCCAGCAGCCATGCAGCGCGCCCCTCCTTGCTTTTAGCAGAAGCAGCTCTGTTATCCGCTTTAGCAGGAGCAGAAGCAAGAATAGTCGCATCGCAAAAGGCAGGAGCTTTTCCACTTGCATTGACATAAAACGATGCGGCTTCAAGCGTCTCCATCAGCGTATCCGTAACCGTATCCATATCCGCATGACTAGCTTCATTCTTAACAGCTCCGCTTTCTTTCAAGCCTGCGGCTATTGCTGCCGCACTCCCGGCTCCCGACAGCTGGGCCAGCGTCATATTGGCCTCACCTCCGCCAATCGGCGCAAGCCCAACAACGAGGCCGCGCCCAGTGAACAGCTCGACACGAGGCTGCAAATCCCGCACACCGCTCACCCGCGCCGTGAACGCTGTTTTGCGCAGCGGGCCGAAGCTGCTAAGCCCCGCACAGCGGGCCACTGCTGAGCGAATCCCATCGGCGCCAATAACGAGGCGCGCCCGAAATTCCGCTGCCTGACCCGCTGCGGAATAAGCGACAACACCAGCCACACGCCCTTGCTCCCAAATGAGACGCTGCACCCGCATTTGTTCTATGACCTGCGCACCAGCCTCCCCAGCATGCAGCGCAAGCGCATAATCCAGCTTTTCACGGGCGCAGGCCATTCCGAATTGGCCTGCGGGGAAAGACGCCAGCAGCTCCGCCTTTCCGCTTGTCAGCCGCCAGCCATGTATGAGCGAATGCTCCATGCTGCTGCGAATCGCCGCGAATTTGCCAGCAGGCAGTACACGCGCAAGCGCAGCGACTGCGCCAGGATTCAGCGATTCGCCGCACGGCTTGCGCCGCGGAAGCGATTCACGCTCCAGCACAAGCACCTTTACACCTTGAGCAGCTAACAGTGCTGCCAGTACGCTGCCCGCTGGTCCTGCACCGACAATGATGACATCATGCATGGCACACTAGCGCCAAGCGAAATGGAAAATGCCGATGCACGACAGCAGCGGGAACACCTGCCTGTGCCAGCAGCTCCTTCGCTTCGCGCGCTGTATAGGAGCGTTGGACGGACATTGGCCCATCATGCTTCGTCACCGGGCTGCGCCAGATAAACTTCGCAAGCATTCGCGCGGACAGCAGCGCCAGCCGGTGCCGCTCCAAATCGGTGACGACCCAGCCGACCCTCGCTACCCGGTCGATTTCCCCCAGCATGCGGCTCGCCTCCCCGTCATCCAAATGATGCAGCGCCAAATTGCTGAAGACGATGTCAAAGCTGTTATCCTCGAATGGAAGAGCGGTCCCATCGGCTTGCAGCACCTGTATGGCAGTCTGATGAGCGGTGCGTTTTGCCGCAAGCTCCACCATTTTAGGATGAATATCCACGCCGACAATTTCTACCGCCATACCGCGCCTGCTGCACCATTTCTCCAAGGCGATCGGGATATCCGCGAGCCCTGTCGCCACATCGAGCAGCTTTATTTTCAACCTATCGCCTTGCGCAGGCCTAGATCCTGACCCGGTCCATCCCCACTGTTTTCCTTGCTCCAGTCCCGCTCCTTGCTCCAGCCCGGCGCTCTGCCCAAATATCTGCTCCAGCTCCTGTGCACGCCGTGCGATAGCTGTCTGTCTGAGCAGCCGCTCCAAATGCTTGAACAGCACCGGATTGCCGCCCAAATAGCGGTTGACCTGCCACACCTCAGCGAGACTCCTCTCGAGCTCCTCCAGTTCTAACTCTTCCTCATCGAGCTTTTCCTTCGCATACAGCCGCTTCATAGCTGCCACCTCCTGCTTTGCTGTCCTTATTGTTATTGTTTTCCACCTTTTTTATCCGCTCACGGTTATATTTATTTCATTTTTTTACCTGATGGAATAAGGCAGCTGCCTTCGCAACCTCCGGCCTCCCCTTGCGTCTAATAGAGTAGAGAAACTAGAGGAGAGTGATAGAACGCTTATGAAATTCAAAATGAGAAAGCTGACCGCCTTGCTGGTGCTGCTTATGCTGAGCCAGGCTTTTTCCGCGGGCAGCAGCATGGCCGCGAGCTCCGCAACCAAGTACCGGGTGTATCAGAACGAGGCGGCGCTCAAGGAATTTACAACCGAGAAGCAGGCGATTGCCTATGCCCAAAGCTTTGCCTATAGTCATGTCGAGCAAATATCGGGTCGCGTGTGGGTGTGGGATAATTTTCCGAGGTATAAGGTTTATCAAGGCGGCGCCTCCAACCCCAAATGGGAATATCGCACCTATGAACAAGCGCAGGCCGCAGCAAAGCAGCTAGGGCAAGTACATATTCGGGATTTGCAGCAGCCGGGCTGGGTTTATGAATCTTATGCCAAGTTCCAGCTCTATCAAGGCGAAAATACGAAAAGCAGCTGGGGCTTTGCTACCCTTGCAGCCGCTAAGAAGGAAGCTGCCAATTGGGGCAATACCCATATTATTAAACGCTCCACGAATGAATGGGTATGGGATAATGTGACGGCTGCCCAAAAGAAAGGGCAGCGTGCAGGCAAAGCCATTTACACGATAACGAAGGATGGCGGGCAAATTTCCGGCACCAAAACATACGCTTACCTCTATGACGCTGTTCAAGCAGCAGCCAAGCAAGAAGGCAGTGAAGTAACCAATACTGCGAAAGGCAAGGTCGTTTTCTCCAATGTTCGCAGTTACGAAGTTCAGCAAAATGGCAAAACCATCAAAGCTTTTATTAGTGTGGATGCCGCAATCCCCTTTGCCAAAAAATATGCTGGCGCAGATATCGTTTACAATAACGTAGTCTGGTGGACCAACAAGCCATATTTATCCGTTTATCAAAACGATAAAATCATTAAAAGCGTACACACCAAAGAATCCGCAGTGACGCTAGCCAAAAGCTACGCAAATGCCACCGTTCGAAATGCGGATGGACGGGTATTATGGAGCAATGCAACAAAGCTGATTTATATGGGCTGGAATGGATCTTCGAACAGCCAGACAATTTTGGGGCATGTTGCGGGGACACAAGGGCTTGATATTGATTCTCCCACTTGGTTCGAGCTAGGAGATGCGAGCGGCAAGCTAAACGATATGTCGGATGCGGTGACCGCCAGCACCTTGAAGGCGCAGGGTATTCTCGTCATGCCGCTTCTGCACAACCAGTTTGACAAAAAGATGACGAGCACCTTTCTTGCCAACCCGGCAGCGCAGGCCGCTTTCATTAACAGCCTCGTCACCAAGCTTGAGACTCTTCGCGTCTATGGCCTCAATATTGATTTTGAAGAGGTAGCCGGGTCGGACCGGGCAAGCTATACCGCTTTTGTCAAAGCACTCACGAAAGCTGTTCATGCCAAAGGCATGAAAGTATCGATCGATTTGCCGCGCGGCAGCGCCAGCTGGAATCAGGCAACGGCGTATGACCACACTGCACTGGCAGGCATTGTTGATACGATTATTATTATGGCTTATGACGAACATTGGAGCACAGGCCCAGAAGCGGGCTCCGTTTCCAGCTTGGCGTGGGCTGAAGAGGGCGTGAAACAGTTTCTCGATTACGGCATTCCACGCAAAAAGCTTATGCTCGGCATTCCTTTCTACGTTCGCGAGTGGAAGCTGGATAGCGCAGGTGCCCTCATTAGCAATCGCGCAATTTACATGAAGGAAGTGCCGCAGCTTATTAAAGATACGAATGCTATAGGAACGCCGGATGTAGCTTCCGGTCAAACGAAATATACCTATGTAAAAGATGGTTTTACCTATGTATTTTGGGCAGAGACCGCTTCAACCGTGCAAGCCCGCATCAATATGGCGAAAAAATATGATCTTGCAGGTGTTGCAGCATGGCGCCTGGGCTACGAAAGCACCGATCTATGGACGATGATGCTCCGTTTGAAATAATTTATTTATTTTATGGATGAAAAAAGGTCAAGCCAGAGGGTTAATAGCCCTCTGGCTTGACCTTTTTGATAAAGCAAACTTTATTAGATTGGCTGTACTTATATCTGAACCTTCACAACACGTTTCACGGCATCATTGGCCGTTTCCTCGATCGAAGAGCTGTTTACAGCAACATCGATTGGCAAAAAGGCTTGGCCGATTATTTCTTGCGCAATGGCTTGATCGTTGTCGTTCGCAAAACCGGCCAGTACCAAGGCAATAAGTCCCGCATCGTTTAGCAATGTCGCATAACCCGCGATTTGCCGCACAGATTCTCCTAAGCTGTTATCGATTAGCATCGTATGATAGCCTCTCGCTACCAACCGTTTCTCGATTCCCTTCGCAAGAGCCAAGTTGTCTGAAGCTGAACCCGTAAGCCAAAGCGTTAATGGCTGCTGTCCTTTTTGCTGGGCACGTACATCTCTTGTGATTTCCGTATCGAGCTGGCCCGCACTGTCAGAGCTTTGAAGAGCTTCGTCAATGACGCCGCAAGCGGATGTCATATTCGTTACACGATCGATGAGAATAAATCCACCGATGCTTTTATTTTTTTCAAATGCATCAAAAACAATACCATCCGATAATGAAATTTCACATTTAGCGACTTCATTTTTAACCACATGATCGGCTGTAACCGTATTGCCTGTATTAATATCGATTTTGTAATTAATTGCCGTCACAGTACCAGGAAGAACCTTTGTACCTACCTTCACCAGAGCATTTTTCCCCGGCGTCAGTACAGAATCATCCATCCACAGAATCGTGGCGCTAAAGCTGTCGGCCTCTTGGAGCTGATTGTCCTTCGTAAACACACAACCTCTTGAAACGTCGACTTCCCGATCTAATTGAATAGTGACAGGTTGTCCGGCATGAGCCGAATTCCTGTCTTGGTCTGTTACAAAGATTCGTTTAACCTTCGCCTTCTCACGGCTAGGCAGAGTTGTCAGTTCATCGCCAACTGCGATGCTGCCGGCTTCAATCTGGCCTTGGAATCCGCGGAATGTGTGGTCTGGCCTGCATACCCGCTGAATGGGCATCATAAACGGCTTTACGTCGTCGTTCGAATGAACATCAACACCCTCCAAATAGGGGAGCAAAGGAAGCCCCTCGTACCAAGGCGTATTCGGCGATTTTATCGTAATGTTATCCCCTTCTGTTGCAGAAACAGGGATCACCTGAATGCTTTCAAACTGGAATTCTGCGGCGATGCGAGAGAAGTCTTCTTTGATTTCATCAAATTTCTTCGTATCAAAATCCACCAAATCCATTTTGTTTACCGCCAGAACCAGATGCTTAATCCCCATGAGGGCGCAAATCCGGGTATGGCGCTTCGTTTGAGTAATAATCCCTTTGGTTGCGTCCACTAGAATAATGGCAAGATCCGCAAAAGATGCGCCTACGGCCATGTTGCGTGTATATTCTTCGTGCCCTGGCGTGTCCGCTACAATGAACGAACGGTGATCCGTCGTAAAATACCGATAAGCCACATCAATTGTAATTCCTTGCTCACGTTCGGCTATCAGCCCATCAAGAAGCAAGGAGTAGTCAATTTTGCCGCCGCGGCTGCCCAGCCTGCTGTCCAGCTCCAAGGCTCTCTCCTGATCGGCGAATAAAAGCTTAGCCTCATAAAGCATATGTCCAATCAAAGTGGATTTCCCGTCATCCACACTTCCACAAGTAATAAATTTAAGCAGACTCTTCATCTTAGAAATAGCCCTCCCGTTTACGTCTTTCCATGCTTCCCGCTTCTTCTTGGTCGATCACCCTTGTTGTCCGTTCGGATGATACCGCACCAAGTGTTTCTTCAATAATAGCATCCAGCGTGTCCGCATCTGACAGGGCGCCGCCAGTCAGCGGATAGCAGCCTAATGTGCGAAATCTCATCTTCATCATTTCAATCTTCTCACCCGGCTCAAGCTTCATTCGCTCATCATCCGCCATGATGATCTGTCCATCGCGATTAACGACAGGCCTTTCTTTCGCTAAATAAAGAGGAACAATATCAATGTTCTCTCTGCGAATGTATTGCCAGATATCTTTTTCTGTCCAGTTGGAAATCGGGAATACGCGAATGCTTTCACCCTTATTAATTCTTGTGTTGAAAAGCTTCCACATTTCCGGCCGCTGGTTTTTCGGATCCCAGGCATGATTTTTATTACGGAATGAGAAAATCCGCTCCTTCGCACGTGACTTTTCCTCATCACGTCTTCCACCGCCAAAAGCAGCTGTAAATCCGTACTTGTCTAGGCCCTGCTTCAGGGCTTGGGTTTTCATAATATCCGTATATGCGGAACCATGATCGAATGGGTTGATCCCTTGCTCAATCCCTTCCTGATTGGAGTGAACAAGCATGTTGATTCCGAATTCTTTCGCCTTGCGGTCGCGGAATTCAATCATCTCTTTGAACTTCCACGTTGTATCAATATGCATGAAAGGAAACGGCGGCTTCTCCGGATAAAATGCTTTCAGCGCCAAATGCAGCATCACGGAGCTATCCTTACCGATCGAGTACAGCATCACGGGATTTTCACATTCCGCCGCTACTTCTCGAATAATATAAATCGCTTCAGCCTCGAGTTGATCCAGATGTGTCGTTGCATCTATGGAATCAAGCATCATTTTGTCCATGAAAAAAGTGCCTCCCTTTAATCCTTACTAAATCTATAGACTATAATATATATCCTATCAGATTTTCACTTTTATGCAAAGTGGAATAAAGTGAATTCTTTTATTTTTTTAATCCATCCGTTTTCATCAAAAAGCACAATGGAACTACACACAATTGGATTGGATAATTCCATTATAGAAAAAATGTAGGGATGATGTGTATCAAGCTAGCATGAACCCCTGATTCGGGATGATCGCTTTGAAGACGTCATTTTTTTGCGCCTTACTTAACCTCCTGCTCAAACACCAGCTTCCCCAGCGGCAGCTCCATGAATTTCGCATAAGCTTCTGCACGCTGTTCAATGCCCTCCTTAAAATCATCAAAAGGTTCAAAGGGATGAATGACGACATCAATCCCCTTCTTCTTAATCGTTCGTTTCCATGTGCCTACGACTTGTCCATTAACTACAATCATCGGCAAAAACACGCCATTATTGCCAGGAACAATTCGCGGAGCAATTTCAGGCTTCAACACGGCGCTGCGTTCCTTATAGCCTAAAATAAATTCATCAAAGCCAGGCAGCAAATAAACGCCGGAAGCTTTACCCTGTTGCTCCTCATCCTTCGTATGCCTCTTTTCCCCCTGCTCTGTCCAAGCACCGGCTGTCTGCTTTACCATCCAATAGTCATTCCCGTCCATTCGCTCACTATCCAGCTGGCCTTTTATGGCTACCAGTCCTTCCCTTGCATCCGCAAGCGTCATCCCTGTCCACCAGGCAAAATCATGAATCGTAGCAGGGCCATGAGCGGTAAAATATCGCAAAGCAAGCTTCGCAAGCGCAGCTTCACGCGTCAATTTCTGCGCATCAGTAGCCCATTCATCTAGCAACACGAACGTTTGCTGCTTGCCGCTTATCGGTCCAAAGCAAATCAGCCCTTTATAGGCGCTATGCCATAAAATATGATAACCCCGCTGGCTGTCCGTGCGTATGCCCGCCTGCTCCAACTGTTCTAGCAGTTCTCCGCGCGAAACCTGCGCTCCCCTTTGCAGCATATTGCGAATCAAGCTTTCGCTGCGCGTAAGCGTTGCATCATCTAACTCAAGCTGCTCCCTCCGCCGTTTCGACTGCTGAAGCAAGCGCGGGGCAGCGAGTGACAATCGCCATAATACATCCTCCGTTGGCACAAAATGAATCGTTCCGCGCTGCGTCCAGGTCAGTACCATCTCGCGGCTTGCAATGCTCTGCTCAACCTTGGACAGCGTTGCTCCAGGCGAACGCAGGCCAATTGCCCACATTGCCTGCATATAATCCTGAGCCTGCACAGCGCCGAGCTGCTGGACTACCTGCTTAGGTGACCAATTGCTTTCAACTGATGCTATCCCTTGATTTTTCAGGCGAAGTCCTGCTATCCTGTTTATGTTCATCCGGCACCCCCTCTTGCACAAAATCCATGCATTTTGCTTCCATTTTACCACAGGGTACGAATGCCGTTTCATCTTCATCGAAACAAGCCCACGGTTCCAAAACTGAAAATGTTACAATTTCGATACATTTTCTACATATTTCGAAACAATTGCCCGTTATAATTCGTCATAGGGATCACTTAAGGAGGCATTTTTGAACATGAAGATAAAAAGAACAGGACAGGCTCTGACGGTTCTGCTGCTGCTGTTTGCCTTTGGCTGTACTGGCGCACAAGAAACGGGATCGCCCATAGCTAGCCAATCGCCAGTGAGCAATACGAATACCGATGCTGCTGGGACAGCGGTGGATAATGCTGTGCAAGAAACGTCTGGTACCGTTGAGGATTTGCTTGTCGTAGCGAACCCTGCTGCTGCTGTCGTACTTGTAAACAAGCAATACAGCTTGCCAGAAGGTTATGAGCCGCAGGATTTGGTATATCCTGATGTGGCATTCACCTTCACTGAGAAAATCGATAAGCGCATGCTGCGCAAGGAAGCAGCTGACGCTTTGGAGCAATTATTCGCCGGAGCAGCTGGTGATGGCATTAAGCTAGCTGGCGTTTCCGGCTATCGTTCTTATGATCGCCAGAAAACACTGTTCAACAATTATGTGAAAAAAGATGGCGAAGAAGCCGCTCGCATGTACAGCGCAGTTCCGGGTACGAGCGAGCATCAGACCGGCCTTGCCATTGATGTTACGGGTGCAGATGGCAAATGTGCGGCAGAGGATTGTTTTGCGGGTACGCCTGAAGCGGATTGGCTCGCAGATCATGCATGGGAATATGGCTACATTATTCGTTATCCCGAAGGAAAAGACAGCATTACCGGCTACAAATATGAGCCTTGGCACATTCGATATGTCGGCAAGGAGCTGGCTAAAGAGCTTGACGAGCGCGACATTACGCTCGATGAATATTACAATGCGGTTCCGGTATCCGAGAAACGTTAATACGCATAAAAAAAAGCGGCCGCTTAGCCGCTTTTTTTTATTTTCCCCCTTCGAATTCTCTTAAATATACTGCTCGTCCGTTGCCAGAATGGAATCCAGCAGCCCTGGAAAACATAAGTCGAGATTGTCCCGGCGAATGGAATAGTAGTGCTGCTTGCCTTCAATTCGCGGCTGAATGATTCCTGCTTCGCGCAATATTTTGACATGATGCGATAGCGTCGATTTGGACAGATGCTCCACCTCGAAGGAGGAGCAGTTTTTCTCTCCTGTCCTGGCAAGACATAAAACAATTTTAAGCCGAACAGGGTCGCTCAGCGCATGCAGCACCGATGTGAGCTTCATTTCATTGGCTTCTGGTAATTTTACAGTTCTCATACTGCCCAACGTATCATATCTGGCTGCATGTTTCAATGTTCGAGTTTATTCAAACTATTCCTTGCACTCCTTTAGCGGGTTATGCTAAGCTGTCATCAGTTCGATAATTATCAAACTAATATTTATATCTGCGTAATGTGCGCAAGGATTAGGAGCAATGACGATGAACAACACGACAAAACCAGCCGTTTTAGACGATTATTTCCAACTTTTTGACGCTTCCCGTACGGATGAGCAGGCAATGGAGAAGCTGCTGGCTCTCTTCACACCTGAAGTAGAGATTGTTTTAAATGGCACTAAACGTATAGGCTTCGAAAGCTTCATTAAGGCCTTTCACCAATTCAATAATGACATTAAGCATATGTGGGACAGCTGGGAGCTGCAGGGCAATGGCACTTACCAGACCAACTGGGCAGTATGCGGCAAAACAGCTGAAGGTGCTGTATACGCTAAAACCGGGATTGATATCGCCAAACTAACAGACGACGGGAAAATCATGTATTTGGAAAACGTCCAGGATGACAAAAGCGCTTTTAAAAAATATGAATAAGCAAACGAATCAGCCCTGTCGCTTTCCTCTTGGAAAACGACAGGGCTGATTGATTTAGGGCTGCTTATTTCGTAAAACCACTGTCCGCTATACAGGTCATCAATATAAAATTCACATTTGCCTCCTTTAAAAAATCTTTCCCTTGGGCAACATATAAGCGCAACGGAATATTTGAATGAAAGGAGCCGCAAACCCATGCTGCTCGTTTATGCTGTCGCCCTCCTGCTTGGAGGATTATTCGCGGTAAATGCCGTATTCGCTTATCAGAGCAAGCATATTGATCCTCTTTTCTGGGCCACGATATGGTATCAGTTCAAGCTGCTTCCAGTCATTTTTGCTGCAAATGTCATGATTGGATTTGGCGTCAAATTTTTGTATAAAGGATTTGGAAATTTGACCTTTGCTCTCACCTTGTCAAAAGGCATTGAAATTTTGGTCTGTGTAGTCATTGGCATAATATTTTTGCGGGAGATGCCCAATTGGAAAACAATTGCAGGCCTTGCCATCGTCGTGCTTGGCTTCTGGATTACGAAGCTCAAATGAGCGTTATCTATCCCAAGCATTCCTGGAAAAAAGCAAACAGCCTAAAGCCGCCCCGTTATAGCAGGCGTTCGCTTTAGACTGTTTATTTTCATTAGTTCAAAATTTCTTCGTTCTGCACATTGCTCTCGCTGATCAATTCAAAGGCTGTTCGTATTTTCTCAATGTAAGCAGGATCATTGCCGGTACACATAAAGCGAACGCTGCCGCTTCTTACGCCGCCTACCATGCCTACTCGGCTTAGCAGCGCCGTGAGGCGTTTTATCGTGCCCGCATTGCCATCTATAATCTGAATGTGTGGCGGCAATATTTCGCGAAGCAGCCCTTTATAGAAGGGGTAATGGGTACAGCCCAGGACGACAATGCCATAACGGTCCAAATCATACCCAGCCAGCTTGGAGTGGAAATAGTCGCCCATAATGCGCTTGTCAAACTGCAAGTCCTCACAATAGCGGACAAGCTCAGGAAGCGGCAAGGAATCTACAATCCCCTCATCGTCTACCCGTGAAACAAGAGCATAATACTTAGGCTGCTGCAGCGTTAGCGGTGTCGCGAACACCAGCACCCGCTTCCCCGTCCTGCGGTTCATCTCAACCGCTGGCTTAACCGCCGGCTCCATGCCGACAATGGGAAAAGAATACATCGTTCGCAGCTCGGCAACAGCAATGCTGGTCGCTGTATTGCAAGCAACAACCAAGGCATCAATTCCTTCGCCTACCATCGTTTCCACAGCCTCCAGAATAAAAGCTCTGACTTCCTCCTTCGACTTCGTTCCATAAGGAACATGCAAATTATCAGCCATAAAAAGATAATCCTGAGCAGGGAGTCGTCGAAGCGCCTCAGCCATCACGGTTAGCCCGCCAATACCCGAATCCAAAAAACCAATTTTCATTTTTATCGTTCCCTAACTTTTGTAATAAAGGCTTATACCAGCATAGCGCGATAGCAGGCTATAGGCAATATCCGTAAAGAAGATTTCAGCAGCATACGCTAATAAACGAATAAATTTTTTCAAAAAAAGAACCAACCAGACGTTCCTGATTGGCCTTTTCCCCTATTATATATCATTCTACTTACATTTTTTAATAGACACCAACAGCATTATAAGCTTGCTTAACTGAAGCTACTTGCGTCGAAGTTGCGCCGTACAGCTCCGTTGCCGATTGGATGACTGCTGCACGAGTGGCGGAGAAATTAGAGAATGTCGACAAATAGTACACAAGCGCATTGTAATAAATTTGTACTGCTTGTTCCCTGCCAATACCCGTAACGCTCACCCCGCTAAACGTTCCGCCTTGCGCCAGCAAATAAAACGCTTTGTTGTTAATGCCGCTATTTATATGCACGCCGCCATTGTCAGCGGAACCTGTATAGCGATTGCTGTAGTGGGCGGGCTGATTATACAAAGTTGGATTGGCTAGCGAGCGGAGCGCATCTCCCGGAATGCCTGGCGTATACACATCATCCCCAATCAACCAGCCGTCCCCTTCAATGGAGTTGCCGATAATATCGGAAATTGATTCATTAATAGCTCCCGATTCGCCGTAATACTCCAGATTCGCCGTATATTCCGTTACGCCATGCGTAAACTCGTGGCCGACTACATCCAAATCGCCAGACAACGGCTTAAAGGTTACGCCATCGCCATCGCCGTATACCATTTGCACGCCATTCCAGAACGCATTGTTATAGTTCGTATAATAATGGACCGTAGAACGGAGCTGCAGGCCATTGTTGTTCAAGCTGTTGCGGCCGAATTTTTGGAAATAATAATCATAGGTTTTAGCTGCATAAGCATGAGCGTCAACGGCTGCTCCATCCGTCCAAATGTTCGTTGATCTGGAGAAAATCGTTCCTGGAAGCGACAGCCCATTATTTGCATTATAAGTTATAATGCCGTTCCCGCGCGTTGTATCATACAGCTGATAATTGGAGCCAACCTGCCTCGTTTCAAATGTTTTGCTGTCTCCGTTCACACCTGTTCCCGTACCCGTTATATGATGCAAAATATTATATTTAAACAATACGCTGCCTGTCTCCGCCGCGATAAAATATCTAACCCGCAGCGGCTCAGGCTCCAGTACATTCACTTCTGTAATATAAGATAATACCGGCTCGCCATCCTGTACGAAATAATACAAATCTGCTTTAGGAGTCGTTTGCGGCTCGCCAAGCGCGCCATACTCCTGCGCCACGTCAGCCTCGGCGGCGGCAATCGCGTCTGCTTCGCTAATCGGAATGACCGGAACGAGCGTTTGCGGCAGCTTTTCCTGCACATTTTCAACAACGCTGCCGAGAAGGGACGTCACCTGTCCTTCACTATCAACATGCAGCGTCTGATCGGCACCATATACAGGAATGCCCGACGCATATTGGCTCAACCTAAAATGGATCGTCCCGGTTGTACCATTGGTCTGCTGCTCTACAATACGGAAATGATCACGAATGTCGCCCTCTGTGCCAACATTCAATCTGTCTCTTACACTTTCCAAATAGCCCCATACCTTTTCCTCAGGCGATACAGCCAAAGGAGCTACCCAATCCGGCGTCGTAATGAAAATTTGCGAGGAATCAGTAAAATTTGGCTCGCTATTTTCTTCTGCTGCGACTATCGAGGCGAATGAACCAAATACCAGCATACCTGCAACAATAGAAGCTACTCTCTTTTTCATAAAAATACACTCCTCCAATATGAATACTAGGATATAAATGTAAGTGAGTACCTGTTGATTTTCATTCAGGCGGATGCCAAAGCTGTTATCTGGGATGAGAGACGGTTGCGACGGACCACTTACCTTTCATTGCTAGTAGTCAGCTATAAACCTATCACCTGCCTAATAAGGAAATTTTTACAATCTCTTGAAGCTGATTTCATATTACACGAGAGTCTTTCATTTGTGAAGCTTTTTTTGATAATTTTGGAAATTTCTTCTAACCTTCTATGTAAGATTACGTTAAGTTATTCGCCCTATGTCTTCCATAATTAATCTTTCCAAAAGAGGATTTTGGAAAACTTTGACGAATGATGACAGGTATGGAGAGACTATATAACTATAGATGGGAGTCATATTTTTGCAAACACCACCTAGAAGACCGGGAACAACGCCCTATAGGCCCGGGCAGCCCTCAGCAGCGAGGCCTACCAGTGCCCAAACTCAGCGGCCAGTTGCCAATCCGCGAGTTGCTGCCGGACAAGCAACTGCATCAGCACGTCAAGCCGCTCCTCCCGTTGCCACCCAGCCCGCACCACAGGCTGTACCAGCAGCGAACAAAAATCAGCCGAAAAATAGGCTGGCCTTAGCGATTATATCGCTCATTTTTGGCATTATCAGCGTATTGCTGTGCGTTGGAGGCTTGTTCAGTTTTATTGGGACGGCATTAAATCCATATGCCAGTGATACCGCTGGAATGGCCAGCGTTGTGATTTCTGCAATTCTTATTTTCATTTTTAGCCTGCTCGGATTTATATTCGGTCTGGCCTCCAAGCGTTCCTCCAGCGGCAAAGGCATGGCGATAGCAGGCATTATTTTATCCGCGCCTCCACTGTTTCTGACGGTGCTTGGGGTAGGCGGCTTTATGTTTGCTGCGATATTCGCAATGTATTAAGTTAACACTTGGCAACACTTTTCTTGAAGTAAATAAGCCTTCGCATTCCATTTGGAATGCAAAGGCTTATTTTGTTTTTCTAGCTTGATATAAAACTATTGAGCTGCTACTGCTTCAAAATTCCCGGCAGCACTTCAATCAGCTTCTCTCTTGCAAGCGGATCAGTTGAAACGCCTAGGCTTCCATCAATAAAATAAACTTTCCCTGCTTTAACTGCCGGGAGATCTCTCCAGATCGGCTCAGTGATCATTTTTTTCGCCGCTTCGCCTTCTTCTGCATCAA
Source organism: Paenibacillus sp. J31R34 (assembly GCF_059383715.1). Lineage (NCBI taxonomy): Bacteria > Bacillati > Bacillota > Bacilli > Caryophanales > Paenibacillaceae > Paenibacillus > Paenibacillus sp. J31R34. The sequence goes on along the minus strand of NZ_JBXENU010000001.1, from coordinate 581,431 downwards.
TGTAGACGATGAAAATGCGGTCGCCAGCCAACTCCGGCAGCATTTCGGCAGATATATCGACATAGCCATAGCCTTTTGGATCCTCAATCAGCTTTTGAATCGGTTCAGTCGGCTTAAAGCCGTCCTTATCATAAACAAAGCTTGCTAAATAGCTGGTTGTGTATACGCTCAGCCTGTTCGCCGTTAACATATGCTGAAATACAGAGGCTGTTTCACCCTCTTTGATCGTTCCATCCGTCACCAAAGCCTTCCACATGTCAGCCACTTTCCCATTATGCTCGTTTAGAAAAGCATCTGCCTCCTTTTCATAACCGAACCATTCGCCAATTCGTTTAATACGCTCTGCCATCGGGTCCCATTCGTTCGTTACGAGAACCGGAGCAATTTTGGACATCGCTTCAATTTGTGCGGCATCCGTAACCGAGGTAATAATAACATCCGGCTGAATACCAAATAACAATATATCGCCTACCGTATTGTCTGTATATACGACCCGCTGCGGCGAGCTAGGAATTTCAACTTTTCTGTCTGTTGAATCCGTCACGGTTTTCGTTGCTGCTGCCTGTGATTCCGTATTTCCCGTTGCGGCTGGCGCTGCTTCTCCCTGCACCGAGTTAGCCCCGTTGCTGCTGCCACAAGCGCTAATCATTGTTGCCATTAAAATAAACATAAGACTCGTCCATAACCATGGTGTCTTGTTCAATAAAGCTTTCATTTTGCACCAATCGGAAGGCTGATGGACGAATCGGATGCATTGTAATGAATGGACATTTCGTGTAAAATCAATTCCATTGATAACTATTCTCAAAAATAGGTGTTTGTTTTGAATTTGAATATGCTGCATGCCACGAGCCCGGTAAACTCACTATCCTTTCAACTGCATGGCATGCTGCAAGGCAGCTTTTCTCACCCATTAATCGTACCACAGCAGGAGCTTACAACGTACACGCTGATCGTCGCACAGCAAGGGGAAGGTGTCCTGACTTGGAACAACGAAGAGCATTCCTTAATGTACGGCACCTGCTTTCTGCTAAATCCACACTGTACGATTGAGATAAAAAATACAGATCAATCCCCGCTATCGCTGTGGATTTTAACCTTTTCCATACATACGAACGAGAGTCATCCGCCTTCCCTTTTAAACGCTGGGGAATTTAGCGTCCCGTCCTTCGAGGCGTTAATCCGCGAGCTTAAGGAAATCGCCAAGCACCAGCATACAGCTGATGCTCAGGAGCAAATGGCTGCACATAGCAGCTTTCAGAAGCTGATGGGCAGCCTGCTTCAGCATCTGGGACGACACAAAAAAGCAGAAAACTCGCGACAGGCTGTGCTGGAAATCATCGCTATGTTGAAGGAGAATTATCAGCAGGACGTATCTGTTGAGGAGCTTGCTGGGCAAGCCAAAATCAGCATTCGCCGATTTACCCATTGGTTTAAGCTATTGACCGGCACCAATGTTTCCGGCTTTATGACCGCTTTGCGGATAAATCAAGCCAAGCAGCTGCTGCTGAGCGGCGAGCGCCTGCAGGAAATTGCCGATACAGTCGGATACCGGGATGAGTTTTATTTTAATCGGCGCTTCAAGCAAACCGTAGGGATATCACCCGGCCAATTCATTCGCAATCATAAAAAACAGCAGGTTAACATTTGCGCGATGAGCTGTCTCGGCCATTTGCTTGCGCTAGGCATTCGCCCCATTGCTGCTGCCAAAAACCTAGCGAACAATTTGCATCTTCGCGAGCTAAGCTCCGATATCCACAAGGTCAACAGCATCCCTATGCAGCTTGAGGAAATAGCCAATCTTCAGCCGGAGCTCATTCTTGCCCCTTGTCAAAACGATTACGACAAGCTGTCCACCATTGCTCCAACCCTATTGTTGTCAGGTAATGAGCATAACCCGCTCTGCCTGCTTCAAATGCTTGGAGAAACGTTCAATAAGCAGCAGGAGGCTGAGCAGTGGATTGTGCAATACAATCGGAAAACGGAGCGGCATAAGGCGCGATTAGCTGCTATTTTTGCAAGTGACGAAACGTTCTCCTCTATTGAAATTCGCTCGGATTCGATTTATGTGTTCGGCAATTTCTGGTGCAGAGGCGCCTATAATTTATATGACGGCCTGGAGCTCGCCGCCCCAGCTATTATTCAGCGGGAAATGATTAACAAGGAAGCCTATCGCATTATTTCGGAGGAGCAGCTCCCGCTTTATGTGGGCGATCATCTCTTTTTGACGGTAGTTGATCCCGATCGTTTTAAGCAATTATCCGCTACATTATGGTGGAAATCTCTTCCTGCAGTGAAGAATAATCACGTCTATCACACGCAATTGGAAAAATTCCGCGTTAGCGACCCTATTTCGCTGCATAAGCAGCTGGATACGCAAATGAAATTGCTGCTTGCACGCTGATTACGCTAATTAAGAAGCTTCAAGGCTGATTTCAGCTTGCATTCAACAGATCATGCTTGTATACAAAAGAAAGAACGTCGAGCCCAACGCTCGTCGTTCTTTTGTTCACTTGCAATCCTATTGGACCTTAAACCTCATGTGACCATCTTACCTTCAGGCTCTGGAACTATACTGCTTAGTTAACCTGCTCATGAAGCCTGCTTGGCAGCGGATTGTGCATTAGGAATGCTTTGCCTGCCTGGCCCTGCAACGAATGCAGCCACAATGCCAAGAACAGCGAAGACCATACTTAGCATAAATCCATGATTAATCGCGGTTCCCAAAGAATCACGTACGAAAGCAATAATATCTTGCGGAACATTGCCTGCCCCTCGCACGAGCTGTTCTGGATTCGCCAGCGTTGCGATCTGATCCTGTGGAATGTGGTGCTCAGCCGCTCCATCCGACAGCAGCGTCTTCAAGTTGTTGTTGACTATGGTCGCCATGATGGATGCGCCGAGAACGCCGCCAATGCTGCGCCAGAAACCAACGATGGACGAGCTAATACCGATGTATTTGCGTTCCACGCTTGCCGCCATAGCTGTCTGCGACATGCTCATCAAAGGGCCGATAGCTCCGAGTCCAAGCAGTATCATAAGACCAATCATATACCAATTGGAAGCATCATGGCTAACCGTACTGAGCAAGTAGCTGACGATAACTCCGGCTGCCATTGTGAAAGCAATAAGCGTCCGATAAGCAAATTTGGATTGCAAGAAACCAAACAAAACCGCTCCGGATATTAACGAAACCATCATCGGAGTCAACAAAGCGTTGGAGTTTTCATGCCCTAATACGGCGGTTGAGAAAATCGGCAAATAAGCAATGGCCGAAAACATAATCGCTCCCTGACAGAGACAGGCGAGACATAGCCCTACGACCATCCGATTTTTGAACAAAACTAAGGGCAATATCGGCTCCTCTGCACGCAGCTCAACGGATATGAACAGCAAGCCCACGATAACCGACACCGCGAACAGCGATAAAATCTGCCAAGACGTCCACGCGTAGTCCTTGCCACCCCACTCCAAAGCGAGCATCAAGGAAATGGTGCAAATGATGAGGAATGCCGTTCCTAAATAATCGATTTTTGGCTTCCGCTCCGAACGAGATTCCTTGAGGGCAAAGAGCAATACAAGAAAGGATACGATGCCAATCGGAACATTGACGTAAAAGCACCATCTCCAGCCCCAAGCCTCCGATAACAACGTCCCGATTTGCGGTCCTGCAACGGAAGACAAGCCGAAGATACCGGCAAAAACGCCAGCCATTTTGGAAGCTTGCTTCGGATCGGCAAACACCGTGTAAATGATCGTAAAGCTGATTGGAAGCAGCGCCCCCGCACCAATTCCTTGAATAGCCCGGAACACGATTAATTGTGTTATATCCTGCGCCATGCCGCATAAGGCTGAACCAAGGAGGAAAATCGATATGCCAATGAGATAAAATAGCTTGCGGCCGAATAAATCGGACATTTTGCCAAAAACGAGCATCATGCTCGTTGACGCGAGCATATAGGCGGTAAATACCCAGCTGACCTGCTCAAATCCGCCAATATCTTTAATAATATGGCTCAGTGCCGCAGAGGTAATCGTGTTGTCGAGAGACGACATTAGCAGGCCGAGTGCCATAGCCAATACGATCAGCCCTGTTTTTTCCTTGGTCATGTTGAACCCCTTCTCCTTATAATTGAGCTTTCAGCTTCTGTAATCCTTCTACCAAAATTCGATGAGAGCTCTCCTGATTGGCAATACCGATTGTGATACACAGCTCTTGGGTAGCATTCATGTTCGGTTTCCAGTTTGCATAATCTGCCGTTAATTGGGCAATCTCTTCCTCCTGTTTGGCAATCGTTTTCTCCAGCCATTGAATCACTTGCTCCTGATCTGCCCATTTTCCAAAAACGAGCCTCACCATAAAATCGGATTTCGTTTCCACAGCCTGGATATCGCTTTTTAAATAAAGCATAAACTGTTCCCGGCCCGCTTCCGTAATCGTATACACATTTTTATTCGGCTTCCCATCCTGCAAAATGCTCTCCTTCGTAATTAATCCCTGCTTCTCCATCTTGCCGAGCGTCGGATAAATCGTTCCATAGCTGGCATTGTAAAAATAAGAAAACAGCGTTTCAAATTTGTGCTTGATTTCGTAACCCGAACAATTTTCATCCATTAAAATTCCTAAAATCACATCTTGGCTGTTCAAAAAATTCCCCACCTTCTTTGTAAATATCATTGCGCAAACTTATATTAACACAAAGTATATATCAGTTCAATATATAAATGTTCAGCATATTCCGGTAAACGATATGAAAAGTAACAGTAGTCAAGCAGCTTCATGGCTAAATTCGTTATGCATTCAGCAGTTCATGCCTGTATGCAACAAAAAGAACGGTGTTCCAATGCTCACCGTTCTTTTTGTTCACTATTATTTTTAATCTATTCGGCTGGCTATTCGCTCTCTTCGTCCTCCGTTACGCCTAACGCGCGATTTTTTTCTTTAAACTTCTCATTATGCGAGGATACATAGGCCATCATCGGGGCTTCCGGGTCCAAATATTGCTTGGCGCTATTGAGTGCCATAATGCCATCCGTAAATGTGCCAGCGATCAGCTCAACTTTACTGCCATAGGTTACGAAATCGCCTGCGGCAAATACGCCCGGCAAATTCGTTTCCATATGTTCGCCGACGGTTACATGCCACGCTCCGAGGTCAAGACCCCAGCCCTCCACTGGCCCGAAATCGCATTTCATCCCGTGATTGACGATCACCGCATCGATCTTCAGCAGCTTACGTTCGCCTGTTTCCAAATGAGCGATGGTCACCTGATCAATGCTAGACCCATTGCTGCTTTGCAGCGCTTCTACGGTATATGGCGTACAAATTTTCACCGGGGAGCTTCTCATGTTCGAGACGTTTCGCTCATGACCGCCGAATTGGCTGCGGCGATGTACAATGGTGACGCTTGCTGCAATCGGCTCCAGTTCATTCGCCCAATCAACTGCCGAATCGCCGCCTCCCGAAATGAGCACATGCTTGCCGCGGAAGCCTTCCAGCTCCTGAACGGTGTAATACAAATTCGTTACTTCGAAACGGTCTGCTCCTTCGATTTCCAGCTTGACCAGCTTGCGGGCTCCATAACCTATGGCCAAAATAACGGTTTTCGTATGATGCTGCTCGCCGCTCGATGCCATCAGCACAATCGTGCCATCCTCCTGCCGCTCAAAGCCTGAAATTTGCTGGCCAAGTACGATCGTTGGCTCGAAGGTTTTCGCTTGCTCTACTAATTGAGCGATCAATTTTTCTCCACGGATCGGGGTTATACCCCCTACATCCCAGATCATTTTTTCAGGATAGGTTAAAATTCGTCCTCCGAGCTCCGGCTGTGATTCGATCAGCTTTGTTTTCAAGTCGCGCATGCCGCTATAAAAGGTTGTGTACAATCCAGCCGGACCGCCACCGATTATCGTTACATCATAAAGCTCCAATTGTTTATTCATCTTCTGCCGCCAGCTTCTATAAGTTCGCTGGTAGTATAGATTCATTTTCCGCTGCTGACAATGGACACAACTGCTTGCCTTAACCAGATAGCCAGCCTTAAAGTACAAAGTAGAAAGCATCGTTCCATTTGTTTCTTTTCCTCCAACCCCCTATAATCGAAAGAACATATAGATGAGGAAAGTAGGAAAATAAAGATGAACCTGTCATCATTGCTCCCGGCTATTGAGCCGCTGGATTTAAGGAGTTGCCTGGTGTCACATAATGGCAAGCTTATCATCGAGCATTACCGAAATGAGCGTACGAGAGAAGAAATTGCAAAAGTTAATTCCTGTACCAAAAGCGTCGTTTCTGCGCTGATTTGTATCGCGATGGACAAGCAGCTTCTGCCGGGGGCATCGACGCCCGCCGCTTCATTTTTCCCCCAGCTTGCTGAAGATTCTGATCTGCGAAAACAAGCGATCACGCTGGAGCATCTATTGACGATGTCTGCTGGCTTCAACTGGACGGAGTTCGGCGGGCAAAACTCCTTCCCCCGGATGACGCAAACGCCAAACTGGATTCAATTTGCCTTGGAGCAGCCTTTGTCGGAGGAGCCTGGCTCACGAATGGAATACAACTCTGGCATCTCACAAATGCTGTCCGCCCTTCTCGCACAAGCAAGCGGCATGACCACTGCTGCATTTGCCAAGCGTTACCTGTTCCAGCCTTTAGGCATTTCCCAATATGAATGGGAACATGATCCACAGGGCATTCATACAGGGGGCTTCGGACTAAAACTGCTGCCTGCCGATATGCTGAAGCTGGGACAGCTGTATTTGCAGCAGGGTGCATGGAATGGACAGCAGCTTATCTCTCAAGCTTTAGTAGAACGCTCCGTCTATCCTGCAATAGCCGCTGAGTCTCCTCGTCATGGCCAGTACGGCTGGCATTGGTGGGTCGATTCTTATTCAGCAGCTGCGGACTCCGCTTCGCCTTCTGCTTTCGATTTTTATTATGCTTTAGGATTTGGCGGACAGACGATTACCGTTGTCCCCAGCCTCCATATCGTCGTAGTCGTCACCAATGACAGGCTGAAAAGAGGCAAGCCTCCAGCGGATGTTTTCCGCCAACACATTGCGCCGCTGCTCATACAGCAATAATTTGAAAACCAAGACAACTTCCCTCGCGGACGTTGTCTTTTTATGTCGTATAGTTTTCCAGAGCGCAAGCCATACTGGTAAATGTAAGAAACCAGGACATGGAAACTAGGTGAGCGAACATGACAACCGAGAATGGACATACGGGGACCAGCACTCAGGATACGATGCCGTCCGTGCCACAAAGTGGACAATCAGGCAGCGGGGATGGGAAACAACCGATTAACTCCACATTGGAGGACAATCTTCGTTATCTGGAATCTGTCTTTGACCGCAGCTCCGACATCATCTTTATGCATTGGCACTACGGCCCCGAAATGAAGCATAAAGCTTGCTCGATCTACTACAGCTCGCTCATTCAGGACGATACTATTAACTATATGAAAATATCGCTGCAGGATCTTGTAGCGCATGAAGTCGGACCCGGGATGGAAGCCGGAATTGACGAGGTCCGTTTTTTTTTCGAAAACCATGGCCCTTCCGGTAAAAAAGTACAGCTCGTAAACGATTTAGATGCTGTCGTAGGCAGCATTTCCAGCGGACAGCTGCTCATTTTATTCGATGGATGGAATCAGGCACTCAGCTTTAAAGCCCAGTCCGTTGAGACGAGACAGGTCAATGAGCCCGTCAATGAATCGGTCGTGCAGGGGCCTCGGGAAAGCACCGTTGAAAACCTGCAGAAAAATTTAGGACTGCTGCGGCTGCGGCTGAAAACGCCGAAATTCAAAATTGAGCTCATGAGCGGCGGCGGCGATACAAACACAACGATCGCATTCGGTTATTTGGAAGGCAAAGTGGATAACGAAATGCTCGCCGAGTTTAAGAAGCGAATGGAGCTCATTAAGACGGTCGATGTACTGGAAACCTCCTATATCGAGCAGCTTATTGAAGATTCCAGCTATTCTCCTTTTCCCCAGCATCGCTATACAGAACGAACAGACATGGCTGTGGCAGCGCTATTAAACGGCAAAATCGTCGTACTCGTGCAAGGAACCGGCGGCATGCTGATTTGTCCAGGCATGTTTACTGAATTTTTCCAATCCAGCGAGGATTATTACCAGCGTACGGTAATTTCCACGATGATACGCTGGCTGCGAATTATTGCCTTTATTATCGCGTTGTCGCTGCCCAGCGTCTATATTGCGCTATCGACCTTTCATCCCGAGCTTATCCCGACCGTCCTGCTGCTTGCGGTACTGAATGCGCGTGAGGGATTGCCACTCCCCGCTTTCTTCGAGGCACTGCTGATGGAATTTTTCTTCGAGCTGATGCGTGAGGCTGGGGTGCGTCTGCCAAGAACGGTAGGCTCTGCTGTCAGCATAGTCGGGGCACTCGTCATTGGAGACGCAGCGATAAGCGCCGGGATCGCTTCCCCCATTATGGTTATCGTCGTCGCGCTGACAGGGATTGCCTCCTTCTCCATTCCACAATACGGCATTGCTATTGCGCTTCGCATTTTACGCTTTCCGCTTATGATCTCCGCAGCGCTGCTCGGCGGGTTTGGGATGATGATTTGCTTTCTGTTTATTTTGCTTCATCTATGCAAGCTGAGATCGCTTGGTCAGCCTTATATGGCTCCGCTCGCACCTTTTCGACTGGTCGAGCTTCGCGATGTCATTATGAGAATCCCGCTTAAAAGGCTGCTGCATAAGCCGCAAAAAATGCATCGGCAATAAGTACCTGCTGCCAGCCGCAGCAATCTAAAAATATGAAAAAGAATGGATCGATATGAGAAAACAAACGGGCGATTTCCCCCTTCCAGCCTCACTAATCATCATGCTGACACTACTCTCAACTGTGCTTACGGGCTGCTGGAGCAAATATGAGCTGACCGAGCGTGGATTTGTGATGGGCGTCGCACTGGATGAAACGAAGGATGGAAAAATCGAAATGCTGACGCAGATTTATCGGCCAGCCTCGGTTGAAACCGGCAAGTCAGCGACAACCCAAACGTCCAGCGTCAGCATTCGAACGCATGATGACACGGTGATGGAGGCGATTCGAGACATACCCATTCATTTGGGTCGCAAAGCCCAGTGGAGCCATACCAGAATCATTATTGTTGGAGAAAAGCTGGCAAGAAATCAGGATTTGGGCAAAACACTGGATATTTTTTACCGTGATCATGAGCCGCGCAGCAGCGTTAAGCTGCTCATCTCCAAGGGCCCAGCCCACAAAATGCTGGAGAAGCAGCCGCTTATTGAACAAACGACGGCGCAGCAAATTTTGCGAACAGAAGAGTTTTCTTATCTCAACGCAGCTAAAACGATGGACACCACTCTACTTAGCTTGCTGCTGCAAAGGGAAAGCGCTCATCCCGACGCTGTCCTCTCCTATGTATACAATGAAGCTAGCCCAGAGGAATCGATGTCCACTGCGGGGCTTGCCCTGATCAAGGATGGCAAGCTTAAAAAAATTATGCCCCCGGATAAAGTGGAAGGGCTGCTCATGCTGCGTAACGACTATCATTCCGGCGTGCTAGAGACACCCTGCTCAGGCATGAAAGGGGAAAAGGAAACCGCCGAAGTGCTCTCGCTTCAAACGGCGATGACAACGAAGATCCATGACGGTCGGCCCCAGGTGAGCTTTCATATTAAAGGAGAGCTTGCGATTACCGAACTGAAATGCTCATCGATTATATCGTTCGAGGATGAACAAAAATTTATTGAGAAATTTTCAGCAGCCATTCTTCGGCAAACGGGGGGAACGCTCCGTTTTTTACAAAAAAATAAGCTTGAGGTTATTGGTATTGGCAACCAGTTGTACCGTCAAAGCCCAAAAGAGTGGCTGAAGCTGCAGCAAGACTGGGATGAGCAGTTTGCACAGCTGCGGATTGAAGTTAAAGCGGAGCTTAAGCTTGTGACAGGCGGAACGATAAACAGCAGGCCATCCTCATAACTAGTAGAAAGGACAAATGCGATGTGGGAAAGAACGCTGGTTGTGGCAGTAGTTTTTGGGGGAATGCTCATTTATGACAGCATCACGCTGCGCGGGAAAACAACGAAGAAGGATAAGTGGATCTATGCCTTAATAGTATCTGCTTGCCTTTACATGGCCATTGATTATGTAGTAAACAAGGACTGGCCCGATTATTTTGACATCGTTGAGCAAATTTTGGACGGCCCCGCTAAACAGATTAATAGCATGCTGGGCGGACCTGGTTAAGAAAACAAGGAGAGGAGTTCCTTTGAATTGAATGTTCAAAAAGTCAGTTCTTTTCAAATAGCTGTGCTCCTCTATGTATTTTTGACTGGGGCTGCGGTCATATATGTACCTGGTCCGCTAATTGGCATAGCTGGTGCTGGCGCATGGATATCCCTGCTGTTTTCTGGCGCAATTGGCTTTATCATTCTCATGATGCTGTTTTATTTAAGCCGCCGCTTTCCTGGTCGGGATTACGTTGACTACAGCCGAGCGTTAATTGGCAACGTACTGACGATGCTTTTTGGTCTTGCAGCCATCTCTTATCTATTGCCTATGCAAGCTTCTATCATCGAAGGTGTTGGCTTGTTTATGGTTAGCGCCATGATGAGAGAAACGCCCTTATACCTTTTCTCCTCCCTTGTGTTTCTCATTGCCGCTTATACGGCACGCGCGGGAATTGAGGTAATAGCACGCATGTTCTCCCTCATCATGCTTGTGACTACTTTCTTCATCATCATCGTACTTGTATTTGCGCTCCCTGAATACCAGCCGGAACAATTGCTCCCCCTTTCTCCTAAAGGGATGCTGCCGATCACTTACGGAGCTTATTTTACGTTCGGGCTTCCTTTTGCCGAGGTGACTATGTTTGGGATGCTGCTGCCATTCGTAGCAGGGAACACGTCGACAAAGCGGCTGCACCTATCCCTATCGCTTGCTCTAGCTGCCAGTATAATCACACTTTGCGCAGTGACGGTATGCATATTAATGGTATTTGGTCTGACAGCTTCTTTCAACCCATTCGTTCTATATTCCGTAGCCCGGCTCATTGAATTTCAAGAAATTATACAGCGTATTGAATCCGTTATCGGCATGTCGCTCATTCTCGGTTCCTATATGAAGGCAACCATTTCTTTATACTTGCTAAGCTTGTACATCACGAAGCTTTTCCGGCTAAAAGACAACAATACGCTCATTATGCCGCTTGCGCTGTGCGGCTTGCTATTGGGGCTGGTCACTTACGATAGCAATACGCATTGGAACAATTTCTTAATGGAATTTTATCCACTATGGATCGTGCTTGTCATCGTTGCTCCGCTGGTCCTTGTCACCGTTGTGGCAATGCTTCGGCCAGCGAAGCGATAAAGGGCAGATTTAAAGCGAACATTCGTTGATAAAACGGGGCACAGCTAAGAAAGGAGAGAATTCGGCTTGAATAAACAAAAGGTCAGTTCTTTTCAAATGGGCGTGCTTTTCTTTGTGTTCATGACCGGCTCCTCGATCATTTTTGTGCCTGGGCCGCTGATTGGAAAAGCGGGTGCTGCTGCCTGGCTCTCCTTGCTGCTGTCTGGATCAATCGGGTTTGGCATTCTAATGATGCTGCTGTATTTAAATCGCCGATTTCCCAGCCTGGATTACATTGACTACAGCCGCAAGCTGATTGGCAACGTCCTGACGGTGCTGTTAGGGCTGCTGACCATCTCGTATTTGCTGGAAATGCAAGCGGCTATTGTCGTAGGCGTAGGCCAGTTCATGATTGGGGCGATGATGAGAGAAACACCGATGTACGCCTTTACTTCCCTTATTTTTCTTATCGCTGCTTTGACAGCACGTGCAGGGATAGAAGTTATAGCCCGCATGTTCACCCTGATTATGCTGTTAACTTCTTTTTTCATGGTCGTCGTGCTGCTGTTTGCCATTCCTGAATACCGACCTGAGCAGCTGCTTCCGATCCTGCCTAAAGGCATGACGCCCGTCATGGCAGGAGCCTACTATACGTTTGGCTTCCCTTACTCTGAAGTGTTTTTGTTCGGCATGCTGCTGCCCTTCACTGCGGGGAAAAAACTGAAAAAAAAGCTGATGACGACCTTGTCTATCTCCTACGCGGCAAACCTGATCGTACTCTGTGCTGTGACGGTGTGCACATTAATGGTATTCGGCACAAGCGCAGGAGCTGGGCCCTATATGCTGTACTCCATAGCGCGGCTCATTGAATTCCAGGAAATTTTCCAACGGGTGGAGTCCATTATTGGCATGTCGCTCATTCTCGGCTCATATATGAAGGCGACGCTTTCCCTCTATGTGCTCAGCCTCTTTATGGCAAAGCTTTGCGGCATGAAGGACAACAATGTCATCATTATGCCGTTAGCTTTGACAGGCTTTCTGATGGGGCTCGTCACTTACGACAGCAGTACCCAGTGGGGACACATTGTAACAGAAATTCATCCGATATGGACGGGACTCGTACTGCTAGTTCCGCTGCTTGTCGTATTGGTTGTCGCGATGTTTCGGCCAACTAAGACATAGAAGAGGAACGTAAAACTTCTTTTAAATAACCCGTCAGCTCTCGGGCTGCTTCCGCATGGGCTAATTTGCCGGGATGCTGTCTTGCTCCCCATGTTTCGTCCCTTGTATTGGGAAGCTGAAAAATGGATACCTGCTTATCCCCTGTTTGCATGCTATAAGCGTTTACAGCTCGGTAAATAGCTGGCATCATCGGTAGACCCAGCATGCCGTAGGCCCATATGATAGGCGCATTTGGGTTATATGCTCTAAGCTTAATAAGGAAGCGCACAACCGCCTCCTCAAATGTTATTAGATCCTCATCCTCAAATGTCCCATCTGTCTTTAATCGCTGCTTGTAAGCTTTGCCAGTCGCAGTGTCCACCCATTCCGGAGAATGAAAAGCGCCGCCATCATTCGATCCCAAATTCACGACGACGACATCCGGCTGCCAGGAGTCAAAATCATTTTTGTCAAACGCGCCTAAAGCTTTATTGTTCTCGCCAGTAAGAAGGCCGCAAACCTGTTCGTAATAATCAGGAAGATTGGCATGCGGATTGTTATCCCAGCTTGTAAGCACGCCCCATCCGCTTTGAGAAAGGACACGGTACTCTGCATTCAGCGCTTCCGCTGTCATTGCCGTATAATTGTCAACGGCGCTAAACCACATCGGAATCCAGTCCGTCTCGGCTCTCGCTCCAATGGCCCCTTCTCCAGAGGTAATGCTATCGCCTATAAATTCGATGCGATATGGCTTTGCTTCAATCGGGGCAAATTCGCCGTCAGCCTTCACAGCGTGAATCTGCAAGAGGCAGCTGGAATCGGCGCTCATCGCCTGTACATCCTTTACGATGCGAACATTTTTAATCGCGGCCTTGTTCATGCCTCTAAACATACAAACCCAGTACCTGCCCGCCGTTAACATTTGTCTGCTCACCGGCATACCGTTAATCAGGATGCTGATCCAAGGCTCATACTGGTCGTAATTCACCTCTACTTCTATCCAAAGCTCAGACCCCTGTGCATTTAATTCAACGGAGCTTCCCGTCCAAAATAACGTTAATGGAGAGAGTCTGCCTGTCGTTCTTCCATGAACCTTAAGATGAGCGATATCCGATAACGCTTGTACCTTTAACTGTTCCTCTTTTTGCATCATATGCGCCTCCTCATTTCTTTTTTTCGTAGATATCAATTTGATTATTATGATTATCCAGCCCATCGCTAATTTTATGAAAGCCATTCTTTTGCCAAAATGAAGCTCCTTTATGGTTGCCATGCTGAACACAAAGTCTGACTTTATCTATACGTTGTGCTGGCAATTCGTCATCTAATAATTTCAATGCTAGCGTTCCAATTCCTGCCCTTTCATGCTCCTTATGAATAATAAGCAGTCCAATCCACGGATGAAGATCATTCGGATTTTGCGGGAGATACGTAATCATTCCAACACATGCGTTATTTTCAATCAAGTGAAACATTTTTTCGCCATGTTCGAGATTTTTCTCATTTTCTTCCCTAATATCTTCGTCTGTTTGAAAACGCTTACCAATGACTAAGAGATTAAACTCAGGCTGTGAATTCATCATCGTCTTTTGAATTTTTATACTCTCTGTCGATAGAGGGTCAGTTACTAACTTTAAGTGAATCAGCTTCTACACCTTCCTTAGCTTAAAATGGAGCACGGTCTCACGCCAGCTTCTCCCATTTCGCCCACATTTCAGGCGGATTCAGTTCGTAAATTTCGTTTTCCCTGAACATGAATTGGTGCATGATAAATTCTCTGCGTATGGTGGCGAAATCCTCGTGATAGCTTTTAATGAACGCATTGATTTCTTTTTCGCTGTATTTTCGGCCTGTCTCTAGCTCTGATACCAGGTGCTCCAAGACAATTAGCTTTTTCTTGAGCTGTGCGGGGATGTGCTTCAATTTATTGTCTAGCGTGAAAAAGTTTTTAACAACAGAAAGCTGAAGCCGCTTGTTTTTGTCATCCTCCAAAATATCCGTACCTCCTTTTGTTTTTGTGTTTTTATAAATCAGCTCGGCAGCCGCTGTGGCACTGTTTTTGATAAAGTAATCATTTAAAGTAAAAAAGATCGTGTTTTTCTCTCTTCGCTCATTAATCAAGCTTGCTTCACGCAGCTTTGCTGCATGATGGGTAATCGTAGCCGGGGAGACGCCTAGCTTTTCGGCTAAAACCTGACCGTTAAGCTCTCCTTCCGATAGCAAAATTAAAATTTTGATCCTTGTTGGATCGGCAAGCGCTTTATGGTAAGCGACCACTTTGTCTAATTGCATTTTTTCACCTCCTGATCGAATAACTGACGCATGTCATTAAACTTATATCTAATTTCGCTGTTATATAATTTAATAAATGTCTAATTAGATATTATCTTAATTAGCTTCTCAAAGTCAACCGAAGAGGAAATTTTTGCGAATCTTTTGAACAGCCTGTTTTTATTTTAGCTCTGGTCGTTTAATATAAGAGGAGTTCCCTCTTTCCCCTTTATAATGAAATAAAACCTAATGAATAAGTTGGAGGTATGCTGCCGGATGAACATTCCTGAAGCCTTTATAAAACCGTTTCCCGCGTATGAGGATGTTTTCTATGACGATATTGAAAATCATCGCAAGCACTTTTTGCCCATTTGCTCCATTCATTTGAAATGCATCGATCCTGAGCTTGATGAATGGCTGCATGTCGTATCAGCCAAGGAAATTTATGAGGGCTGTGTGGGTGACAGCACGCAAAGCTACCATACCCTTTTTACGAAAGAAGATATGCTGGGGTTTGATGTCATAGATGGAAAATACAAATTTGAGGCAGACTGGAATTACTTCACCTTGCATCAGCAGCAGCATTCAGCAGACTCTGAGTTCGATGAGGGCTTGAAGGCGGCCTATGAGCAAAATGATCTGGATTATCTTATCCGAAAGCAATTTTACCAAAACAATCAGAAAATTTACCCCTATTCCCGATTTAGCGAAGAATTCTCCTCGGCCGAGGAACTGCTAGCGGATTTTAACAAAAAGCAAGCGGATGGTTGGGGACTGAGCTACCCCGAGATTAATGGAATATGGGATGATATCGCGTTTATGTCCGATGAAGCCCAAGAATTTATGCAAAAATATAATGAATCGATAGAAGAGCTGCGCAAGTTCGAAAACACCAATCTATTTCATGTTCCCAAAAAAGCAAACGGAGAGGTCTTTGATTATATCGGCTCAATAACCGGCTATTATTTTCAGGCCTATGGCGCAGATAATGTATTTTTGTTTTATGATAAAGAGCTGCGCAAGGCTGTCATTTGCTTTGAATACACCTAAGCCAGTCCCTCTCTTTCAGCAGCAAACGCGGCGACCTTCGCCTCCATCTGCTCTCTCTCATCAGCGAACTGCTTGTGGCGGTGGCCGTTAGCCCCGGAAGGATGGGGAAATCCCCACAAGCAGCGCTTTTCCTCTAGCATATCCCCCAGTTCCTTGCTGTCAACAAGCTCTTTGAGCATCGTTTCCACCGTTTTACCTAAAGGAATAATAAGTGGTTTATGCAACAGCTTCAGCTCAGCCTTAATAAATTTCAGCGCATAATCATGCAGAAAAACATTGCCCGCAAGCGGGGGGTTATGCCCCGTGTAATTTTTCCCAGCTACGAATACCGGATATTTGAGCAGCGAAGTCGTATGCAAGAGCGGATTATTTTCAGCAAATAGAGCCTCGCTTTCTGGAAGCCCAAAATACTCTGGCAGCTTCAAGCTGTCCAGCATGTGCATCAGGTTGCGGCGCATCGCACCGGAAAATCTGGCGGCGATTTTGGCGGCTTTGCACACCTCGTCCGAGGGTTTATTTTGCTCCAATGCGAGCTTTGCCGTTCGGTAGGCCAGTTCCATCTGGGTCCAGCCGGGCGTAATGCCGACAATTAAAAGGCTCGCCGATCCATTCCGATACTCATTATGAGGGGCGTAAAACATTTCAACCTCCCCCTCACGGTCGATAAGCAAATCCGGAACGAGCAAATCAGCAGGCTCATATCGGGACTTCAGCGGCAGCGATTTTATAAACGGCTCATAGTGCAAATACTCAGTGGATAAAGACAATGGCAAACCTCTCCTCTCCATTCCGCTGTAACCCTCCTGCTTACTTCCTCACCGTAAAAGACACCGTTGTGCCTTGGCCTGATACACTTTGAATAAACAAGCCTTGTCCATACATTTGCTTCAATCGCCGATCCACGTTTAGCAGCCCAATGCCTTGTCGCTCGCTGGCACTTCTATCCAATAGCTTATCCAATACCGCCGCATCCATGCCGACACCGTCGTCTATAATCGCAACCTCCACCTGATCATCGCGTTCGGACACTTGCACTGAAATACTTCCGCCCGCAGCACGCTTCATCACGCCATGCCTCACCGCATTTTCGACTAATGGCTGGATCGTCAACGGCGGAAGCATACTTTTCAGACTGGCCTCCACCTGCCAATGTAGCTGCAATTTATTGCCGAAGCGCTGCTGCTCAATATATAAATAGGAACGGACAAAATCCAGCTCCCGCTCCAGAGGAATCAGCTGCTCTGAATTTCTAAAATCAAAGCTCGACCGCAAGTAGTTGCTAAACTCCAAGAGCAGCACATGCATTTTGTCCAAATCAATGACACTCAGAGCCGCAATCGCATTCAACGAATTAAGTAAAAAATGGGGCTGGATTTGCGCCTGCAGCCAGGCCGCTTCCATACGAAGCCGCTCATTCATCGATCGATTCACATGGATTAAAGCGAGCACGCGCGATTTCAGCTCTAGCGCATTGGACGGCTTCGTCACATAATCATTCGCTCCCGACAGGAAGCCTGCGGCAATATCCTCCGCCCGATTGCGTGCGGTTAGCTGAAGAATCGGCAGCTCCGAGAGGGCATAACGCTCGCGAATGAGGCGCGTGAGCTCATATCCCGACATATGAGGCATCATAATATCGGTAATAACCAAATCCCACTTTCTCGAATCCAGCAGAGCTAGTGCTTCCTTGCCGCTTGTGAGCGACACAATGTCAAAATCTCGCACACCAAGCATATTTTCGAGCACCAGCAAATTAACCGTGTCATCATCTACCACTAATATAGCTGGACGATCTTTCGTTTGGGTTGGTAGGGGTAGATGCCTATCGCCATTGTGATCTATTGATTGCTCCCCTAGATAGGCTGTGCTTGTGACATTGGCCGCGGCAACGAGCATTTCCGCAGACGGAACGGACGGCAGAAGCTTATGATCATGGTCATGGTCGCTACTCTCTTCTACGGCAGCCCCCCTTTCTGCCAGCGGAAGCGTAAAAGTAAACACCGAGCCTTGCCCCGGCTGCGAGCGAACCTCAAGCGTGCCGCCGTGCAGCTCGACCAATTGCTTGCAAATGCTAAGTCCAAGCCCAATTCCGCCGCCAGGTGCAGCGGTCATGCCCGAATCTCCCTGCTCATACGGTTCAAAAATTGTGCGCTGCGTCTCCTCATCCATCCCCATGCCTGTATCAGCTATGCTTATGTATGCCATTCCGCCCTGCTGGATCGCATGGATCGTAATATGTCCCTCGCTCGTAAATTTAATCGCGTTGTGCAGCAGATTAAACAAAATTTGAATGAGGCGATTTTCATCAGCAAGGACATGGGGAAATGCATGCGGAATCGTATTGGTCAGCCGAATAGGCTTGCCTTCCACCATATAATGGAGCATGTCGATTACGCCAGCAGCGACGCTCTGTACCTGCTGGCTGCCTCGATTCAGCCGAATACGCTGTTCTTTCAGTTGGGTCAAATCTATCAGATCATTCAACATAAATGACATCCGGCGGCCAACCGTTAAAATAAGCTCCAATTGCTTCACGCTTTGGTCACTGAGCGCCTGCTTGTCTCTATCCAGCACAATTTGCGTCATATTCAGCATGCCATGCAGCGGATTTCGCAGCTCATGGGACGTGTTCGCCAAAAAATCATCCTTTTGCTTGTCCGCCTGCTGCAACTCCTCGGATAACTGCTTCGACTGGGCGAAGGTATGAATGTATTGCTTAAACCAATACGCTACGAACCCGAGAAAGGAGACGACCAGATCGACAGGGTAGTAGGAGCTTTCTACGCCAATTGCATCCTTCGCAACGCTCCAAATGATATTGTTCGACATCGCAGCCACACCGAGCAACAGCGCAATCGCATCCTTATCGCTTCTCATCGCGGTTCGCAAGGTGATGACCGGATTGACGAGGAAGGGAAGCAAAATATAAATACCGAGCAAGCCAGCTACCGCTAATACATAAGAGGCTGGCGCAAACAGCACATATACCGCCAACAACATGCCGAGCGATGTATACCAGCGAAAAATTCGCACATTCCGGTATTCGGTTAATAAGCGCTTCGTAAATTCCAGCATAAATATTGCAGCACCCATATAGGAAAGAAACTGGATTTTTAAGCTCCAATCATCGTTCATTGGCAGCCAGACCATCAGCAGCATATCGTCCGATACTAGGAGCCAAAGTGCAGAGAAGGTCATAGCGCCGGCGAAAAACAGCAACCCCGGCTGCCGCAAGCCAATAAAATACAAAATAAAAGCATACACGGTATGCAGTAAAAAAATAATAACGACCATCATTTGCAAATGGAGGCCAACTGCCGTTTCCTTGCTTACCGCTTTCTCCGTGCCAAATGAAATGAAACCAAGAATGCCTCCGGAGCTCGCTGAATCATAGTTCGCGACTTGAATAGCAATATCGATCACTTGCTTGTCGGATGTGAAGGACGCTGAATAAGGCACGTTACGTGCTATGTAGCTTTCCTCCTCTGGTGCTGGCTGTCCTGCTTGAGCCACAAGCTCTCCGTCCACATACACGGCGGAAGCCGACGGAATGTTCTTCAAGCGGATGCCGTACGTTTGGCTTTTAACTGAATCGATGAATATACGCAGACGATACGTTCCGTAACCATACGCTGAATCCGCCTGCGGGGACAACACCGTATTCCAGTTTCCAGGCACCTGAATGAACGCCTGCCCTTCGGCTGCTGCTTCCGCCTTTTCTGGGCCACGCATTCGTAATTGATGAGCATAAAATTCCCATTCGCCATCCAGCCTGATGGCCTCCGAGTCTGCCAGATTATACCCGCGCAAATCCAATTGCCCTTGCACGATAGCAGGATGATCAGGAGGGATGGTCATATAAATCCAAATTAAACGGATCGATATGAGCAGACAGAGGAACAGGCCAGTGACGAGAACTATTTTTCGTTTAGTTAGCATAATTTCACAGGTATTCGACAGAATTTGCTAATTTCCTTCTTATTAGCCTGCCTGCATTAGAATTACTTTTGACCTATTCATAAACAGCCGTTATTTAATGGATTCTTACATCTGGAAGCAGCTTTTCATAAATGCTCCAGCCACTCGCTTCGCCTTTATACGTATAACCACATTGCTTGTAGAAGCGGTTAAGCTTTTCATTGTTTGCGATACAATCCAGCTTAATCCGGTCTTTGCCGGAATATTGGATACCCCGTTCAACCCAAGCCATCATATCGCTGCCAAGTCCTTTGCCGGAAAACTGGCGATTAACGACTAACCGGTGCAAAAAGATCGCGCTTCCCTTGCCTGCTTCCGCTTCCCCCCAAAGCTTCCGATCCCAATCGCTAGGCTGCTGCTGCAAAATAACAGACCCCGCCAGCTCCTCTCCCCCTGCTTTGCGAAATGCAAAAACCTCGCCACGCGCTATCGCCCCTGCAAGATTGTGGCTATCCTCTCCTTGAAGCAGGCCGCCCCACTGCGTTGAGCCCATACTGCTAAGCCAGCGAGCCGTTTCCATAATCAGCCCACGTACCGCCTCCTCATCCTCGGGACCCGCTTGAAAAGCATATATGTCGTCGTTAACGGACGGATTTATTATTTTTAAACTTTCCATTGTGCACCTCGTTAGTAGGAATTTTTCGAGTTATAGTTCTATACATTGAATAGGAGTTTAATATAACATAAGACGATCAACGAATAAATTACTTATCCTCCTGTTTTTCAAGCTGCTTCTCCAATTGCTGTTCAATTTCTTCATTAATTTCTTTAATTTCCTGCTCGCTCAGTTGATTGACTTTGTTCAGCTCCGCTTCAATTTTAAAGTCCTCTGCTTCTTCCTTGCCCATAAGTCCTAAATAGCTTCTAATTTCCTGCAAATCCTTGTGAATATGAAGAGTTTTGCGATAATTCAAAATCACAATAGCAAAAGTGATGCTCCAGATCAAAATCGCACCCATGGGTACATAGCTTGAAATCAGCAGCCCAATTAAACTTAACACCACGACATACATCACAAACCTTCACCTCTTTTTCCTTTTTAATGATAGTTTAACTTAATTTATATGTAGGAACTACCCACTTCCTTACGGAGAAAAAAACGAAAGCAGACAAAAAGAAGCTACCGCCTCCTTCTGCCTGCTATCGTTCAGCTTTATTTTATGATGACATGGCATACATAAGCTATACGATCGTTTTATACTCGGTATTAACAGTAAATGTGTTCACGCCGGTATATTTCCCTGAAGCCGTTTCGGTTGTTTTCCCATTCGGGTACTCCACTTCAAACGTCACCGTATAGGGCACATCGATAACGCCCTGCAATAAAATAGCGGAAACCTCGATCGTTGCACCTGCTGGCAAAACGACTGGAACCTGCAGCGAAACCTCCTGGGACTCGTCTTGTGTCTTGGATTCCGAATAGCTGCGCGAGCCCTCTACCGAGATTTTCACACCTGTATCGCCTACAAGCGGCAGCCCCGCTTTAAACTCAAGCGTTTCCGATACCTTCAGCCCTCTCTCCCATTTGAAATTGTACGTTTGGCTTTTGGAAAATTTCAATGTAACTTGCTGCGTTTGCTGGACATTTGAATGATTGGTCACAAGCTGTTTGGCTGCTACGATTGGTACACTATTGATCACAATTTTGCTGTCCATTTGAAATTCCATTTTCTTGATTGTAATCTTCTTGCGATCGGGTACGAAAACCCATAATTCATTGATCTGACCGTGGCACCATTCCCACGTCACAAGCGAGTCGCCGCTTTTAAATGGGCCGTTGCCAGGAATATTAAGCTTCTGCTCCCAATCCACATAGCTGTTAATCGCATTGTGCGTTCCGGCAACATTGTCGTCACGCCATACCATAAGACCGTTGACGTCCGCTTCCGTAACGAGCGCCTGATAAATCTTTGAGCCCTGCGTGGAGTCCTTTCTTCCAATGCACTTGCCCGTCGCTTTGTTAACGAGTGCATAGGCATTGTCATCTCCAGCGCGCACCTTTCTTTTTTCCCACAATTGATGTTCATTTCCGTACACCTGTGGCAAAATCGTTATGCCTTCCCCACTCTCAGCCGCTGTAATAACAAGCAGCTTATTATCCGAAGTCCTCGCCTTAGAAACAATTACCTGATATTCAATTACATCCGCCATAATCCTTCATCCACCTTCCGCTCTATTTGATAAAGAATCCTCTTCGTTATCTATTCAACGTTTGCAATCGTGGATGCTCGCAGCTCTTTGACTTCTTATCATTAGCTACATCTTGGAGTAGATCACTCAGAGAATCTAACCTTTACAGAATAATGGCAGAATGTGTCAGGGAAATGGCAAAAAAATATAGACATTACATTTGCTTGGCTTAACCCGACATTTTATGAATGGACGTGCAAAGCAGCAACCCTCGCTTACTCTTCTCGTTTGGTATAAAACTGGTACCCCGTTCTCCGCAAGGTGCGGATTTCTCCTTCATCCGGAGGCAAATGCAGCAGCGCCTGACGCAAGCGTTTAATGGCATGATCCACTGCCCGGTCGCTCCCGTCGTAGCCCGTGCCCCATACCTGCTCGATGATTTGCTCCCGATGAAAAATTTGATTAGGATGCTCCGTCAAAAAAAGCAGCAGCGCATAGTCCTTCGGCGTTATCGATAGACATACATCGTATAAGTAGACGCTTCTGTCGTTTAGATTGATTTTCAGGCTGCCGTACTGGATTTGATTTTCCGCAATTAAAGCATGCGTGCCTCTCCGCAACACAGCTTGAATGCGTGCTACTACCTCCTGCGGCTCGAACGGCTTGGTGATATAATCATCCGCTCCACTGTTCAGACCTGCCAGACGGTCAGCAATCTCCCCTTTAGCTGTAAGCATAATGACCGGACAGACGCTGCTCCTCCGCACCTCACGAAGCACCTCCCAGCCGTCCATTTCCGGCAGCATGACATCGAGCAAAATAAGCGCGGGCTGAAGCACAGCCAGCTGCTCCACCGCCTCTTTCCCTCTGTCAAAAATAATGCTCGCAAAGCCTGCCTTTCGTATATACGCCGCCAAAACGCGGGAAATAGCCGGCTCGTCTTCGACAATCATGATCGTTTGCAAGATTAGGCCTCCTTGGGGGAGCAATGTTACTTTCGGATGCGATGGTAGCGTTGTACTCTTCAACAAATAGGGAGCAGATGCCTCAGCAGCTTGCTCCCTAATATTCTAAATTTCCCAATCGCTGCTTACTGGAATTTTTCAGCCCTTTGTGTTGTGCGAAAAATAGGCAGCCAATACACTAAGACTTTCCTCCCGTAATATCCCAGCTGTGAGATCAGGCTTATGGTGAGAATTTTCAAATACGATTTGAGAGCAAGGGCTTCCTTGCTCGCCCAATATACTGCACAATTCCATGTTGCTGGCGCTATATACCAGTCGCCCCACATTTGTCCAAACCATCGCACCGCTGCACATATAACAAGGCTCACAGCTCGAATATAATGTGTATTCATGTAAATCCGTAATGTGGGTTTCTTCGCAAAATCGCCGCAGCAGCCCTGCCTCTGCATGAAAAGTTGGGTCGGTTGCCGAATAAATTTGATTTTCATTTGTAAATACAATTTCCCCGTCTTTAACGAGTATGGCTCCAAAAGGTTCGTTTCCGTGCTCAACCGCAAGCTTAGAAAGCTTGATTGCTTCTCTCATAAAAAACTCGTCTTGACTCATATTCATTTCTCCTTTTATGTAGCGTTCCATCACCATTCATTGAGCTCAAATACTATCTATTTTAACACATACAAACCATCCATTTTGCATTAGTTTCGAGGATTGGAATAGTCGGCTATTAACAAAAAAATAAGGGGCCTTCATGGCCCCCTCGTAATGCTTAAGTTATATGCCAGTCCTCTTATCCGACAATTTCAATTATTTTAATATCATCAAACTTACTAAGATCAATAAACTGATTATTTTCAAGCGCTATAAATGGTCGAGTCGGGTAGTTATAGTTGTTTAGTAGAATCGTTCCTCTTCTATTGTCTGATAAAACAACCTCACAACCGATTTGGGTGGAGAGAAGCATATCCAGAAACGTCAGCCCAATGCCCGAATCAAAGCGATTTAAAATAATTTGTTGATGAATTTCTTCGATGGCTTCAAAAAATTGCAGCGCAGCCCGATAAGGTCTTTCTGAGATGATAGCCATATAAAAATCTGTCAAACCTACAATTTTGCTAAAATGATCCAGTTCATCCCCCTTCAGACCACTTGGATAACCGCTGCCGTCCTCTCGTTCATGATGCTGAAGAGCGACCAGAGCAACCCGAGGCTCAACGCCCGATTGGAGTAATAGCTCGTGTCCGAGAATCGTATGCTGCTTTATAATCGCGTATTCATGAGGGTCTAGCCTTGACTGTTTGGAAACGATTGCAGTTGGCAGCTTGACCAGTCCAATATCGTAAAGACTCGCCGCAGTCGTTAGCAAATCCAATTCGTTTTCTTTCAGTCCAAGCCGCTTACCTAAAGATGTCGCAATAACGGCCGTTCCTATACATTGCCTGTACCGGTAATCGTCCTGTTCCTTAAGCTCGGAAAATAACTGAAATAGATTATATCGCTTCGCTATTTCCTTTATAAAGGGAAGAACTTCTCGTTCAAGCTCATCGACAGGAACAATGCCGTTTTGGCGAACGAACTGATCCATATCGTTAAAATGCTGCTTAGCCCTTTCATATGATTCTCGGATGGATGGCTTTTGTTTAGGTGTATGCTCAGTAACCTCCTGATTCAGCTCAGAAGCATTCGCATCGATAGTTGTGACTTCCCCAATTTTGATCCTAAATTTAGCAAGTCTCTCGGTGTGACTTTTTAGAAGAATAGTTCCCTTTCTGATTAAAAGCGTTCCCTTTGTGTCGCGGATGCTTTTCGTTAGTATTTTACCGATTAATTGTTCATAATCTTTAACTAACAATGATAGTTCCTCCCTAAGTGGATTACCTATTCTCTAATGTGGATTTCTGAACACTGGTTAAAAAAATATTCGGAAATATATCTGGAATACATTAGCAAAATAACAAAAATGATCTATAAGAATCATATTTCTAGAATTAATCACCAGTTAGAACATGACTTTAAGACCATTTCCTTATTTTTTTATAGGTATTAGGAACCAATCTATAAATTAGAGCTGCACCTCGCAGAGGAAGCCTTCATAGCAAATTTATTTTAGGGCCGTCGTCAATCCAACTCCCTGCTCATTTCTAAAGTTTAATCTGCTGCACCGGATTTTAGGTAGAGCGATGCTAGTTGCAACAACTAAAATAAAGAAAAAAACAGGCTTTTCTCGGTAACAATCCGCAAAAAACCTGTCCTCATATAGAAAATATTAAGTTCCTCGTTGGCGTAGTCGAGCCTTACTGCTATAACTTCAGGCTCTTAGTAAGGATGATTTCCAAAGGCTCATCTTCAAGTATTAAGCATCCTGAATCTCGATAACCTAATTTTCTATAAAAATGCTGAGCCCCTTCATTAGCTAAAGTGGAGGTCATAACCAAGTTAAAACCGAGCTTCTTCATTTCATCTTCCCAAAAAAGAACTGCTTTCTTCCCTAATCCTTTACTTCGATATGTATCATCGATCCAAATCATATTCATAAAAGGTGTGTTATCCCAAAAATAGCTGTGCCGCATCCACCCAACGATACTATATTCTTCATTCTGTAGAATATATATCTCATTTCCCCTAATTTTCGGTAATATTAAGTTTTCTAATATATGGTGATCATGTTTTCTAATATATTCGTAGTGTGAATCAGTTGCAGCAATAATCCTCATTATAATTACTCCTCTTCATTATTTAATTGCAATTTTAATACTCTCCTGCTAATACTACTTGCAGAAGCTTTAATACCCTATTCTTTATCATTTGGTTTGAGGTACATTCGTCAGCCAATCAGCCAATTCTTCTGTCTGCATCAGCACCGACAACGGGTCAATAAAATAAGAGCGGATGTTAGGCCAGGCATAAAGTCTGCCATTTTTGACTGCTTCCAGCCCTCCCCAAATCGGGTCCTCGCGAAGCTCCTCCACTGATTTCTCGGTAGTCAGGATAATATAGTCTCCAGCATATTGCTCCAATACTTCCATTGAGATATCCTTGTATTTAGCTTCCTTAACTGCTTCATCATAGGATGGAGGCGAAATCCGTCCTAGATTCTCATAAATAACTTTTCCGCCACGGCCAAACTCACTGCCATAAATACTTAATGTTTTGTCTGTTTCCTGCATGATACTAAAGGTTGCATCGGCAGGTATCACTGCTTGGACCTTGGCACTTGCAGCAGCGATTCGCGCATTATAATCGGCAATCCATGAAGAGGCCTCCTCGTCCCGTCCAAGCAGATCTCCAAAGAATTTCACTTCCTCCTCAATGGACGTGAAGTTCCCATAGGGAATAGCAATCGTTGGTGCAATTTTACTGTACTTTTTATATTCTTCCTCATCCGATGTCATGACGACAATCAAATCGGGATTAAGCTCTATCAGCTTTTCAAAGGAAACATCGCTGCCGGAAGAACCAACAATCTCAATATTGTCCGTTAAACCGTTAAAATACGGGTTGTCCATGATACGCGTCGTAGAGGCGATGGGATTAGCCTTTACGGCTAGAAGACTGCTCAAATATTGAATCGCCACAATGCGTTCCGGCTTTTTGGAAACTTCCACCTCGCCGAAAGCGGTATTCACAATTTTGGTATCTGTTACCGGCGTCGCTTTCTGAGTTAGTGCTGAAGAATTAGAGCCAGCAGTTGCTGTTTCCGATGGGGACTGTAGATTCACATTCCCCCCTCCGCAGGCTGTAATCAATAAAGCTATACAGATAAGAAGTGCTGCCATCATATTTTTTCTGGATGCTCGGTACATGTAAGACTCTCCCTTTTCTTTATATTGATAACAATTATCATTATCACTATAGCATGGAGAAGTAGACTCTGACATGGACAATCCCCACTTTTTATATGGATAATACCGAACACCATCGTTATCTGACAGCTTTTTTTTAAAATGGCTGGGAGAAAGACCAACGTTTTTTTTGAAAATACGATTAAAATAAAACACATCCCCATAGCCTACACTCTGGGCAATATCACCAATCGAAGCATCTGTGTTTTGCAGCATATGACACGCTTTTTCAATACGAAGCCCTATTAAATAATCAATTGGGCTGTGCATCGTTAATTCCTTGAATCTACGGGCCAAATATTGGGGGTTGTAGCCAAATTTCTTCCCTAGCAGCTCCAGCGTCAATGGCTCATCCACATGCTCATGCATATACTGAGCTACTTGCTTCACAACTTCTGTCGGAAGGAGGTTCATTCCTAGCTGCTGCTTTTGCTGAAGCATTTCCAGAATAAATGGAAAGAAGAGTGTTTTCGCTAAAAATTTATCTTTCTCCGTCGATCGATTCCAAGCATCCTCCATCCGCTGTAGCATCTGATAGAGCCCTACAGGCTGAGCGGGAGCAAAAGCAAATATTTGCTGAAAAGGTGGAATTCCGCCCTTGTCCAGAAATTGCCTTCGGCGCAGCGGAAAGTCGCCACGATATAGCACCATATAATATTCCAAATATTCCGCTGCTTCAATATCCAGTCGCATTCCCTTGCTGCCATGCAGACAATGAAAATGCTCAACAGGATGAATAAGTCCATCCATCCGTATCGTCGCTTTGCCCTTATACAGAAATAAAAAGGCACTTGCAGGCAAACGGTAGCTGCTTCTGGACTCTCCCACATCTAGAGTATGCAGGCGGATGTCAGCCAGCTCAATATGTATGTGATTCCATGCCTTGTACTCTTCTTGCTGCTTCATCCTGTGACAAAAACTCCTTCCGTAATCGCTTTATTAACTTGGATAGATCAGTCTTGCATACCTGCCCTGAGTATAGCAGTTTCAGCAAATCTTTCAAAGACTGCGCTCATATACGGTTATTCGACTAGGACGTGTCTGAAAACTCATTAATGAGTTTTCAAACACGTCCTAGTATTCTCTAAATACTTAGTTTTCCGATGTATTTACCTATAGTATCAATCATAACTAAATCGGGATAATTGGTATTCGTTTCCAAACTATTTTATAATAAGCTGAACAAGTAACCTATCGATACTAAAGAAGTCAGCATAGAATAGTCTCTATTTCTGACTACTAGAAAAATTGTTTTGTTACTAGTTTTTATTCCATAGGGATTACGTATTGGATGCCTTAACTGCTTTAAGTCTGAACCATCCACTTTCATAATCTTTCTGCAGATAAGCAAGATGCAGTCCCAACTGCATGAGCCTGTCTCCCCCATAATAGCTAGACTCTTCCCCACGATCACTTGACCAAACTTCGTAATCAAGTTCCGGGTTAAGCCCATCTAGCCGTAAGGTTTTTCGCGGTGCGTTCGGCACGGCCATCACTTGGAAATAGTACACAACGGCTTCCTCTTTGTCTTCGGATACAAACATCCAAGCCGATTCGTTCCCTTCAAACGGACTCTTTAGGCGATACAAGTCGCCCTTCTGAACTAATCCGCGAATCTGCTTATAGGATTTGACTTGGTTTTTGACAATCTCTTTTTCTTCATCACTGAATTTGGTTAGATCAAGCTCATATCCAAAGTTCCCGGACATGGCGACGTTCCCTCGAAAATCAAGTGGCGTTATCCGGCCGACTTGATGATTCGGAACGGCTGATACATGCGCTCCAATTGCGCTTATAGGGTAAACAAGGCTGATACCATATTGTATTTTTAACCGTTCTACAGCATCCGTATTATCGCTTGTCCAAGTTTGAGGCATGTAGTAGAGCATTCCGGGATCGAAACGGCCCCCTCCGCTTGAGCAGCTCTCAAACAGAATATCCGGATATGCCGTGGTGATGCGTTCCAACAGCTCGTACAATCCTAGAACATAGCGATGGGCCGTCTCCGATTGACGTTCAGGCGGCAACATTGCGGAACCGATTTCCGTCAGCGCACGGTTCATGTCCCATTTTACATAAGAGACAGGCACGCTTGAGAAGATCGCTGAAAGGGAGTCGTAAATGTAATCTCGAACTTCCTTGCGAGTATAATCCAGCACGAGCTGCCATCTTGCTTCGCTGCGCCTGCGCTCAGGAACATGAAGACACCAGTCCGGATGCTTTCGGTAAAGATCGCTGTCCGGCGAGATCATCTCGGGCTCAAACCAGAGTCCGAATTTAATCCCTAGCCCATTAATGCGTTCCGCCACGGCCGAAAGTCCGTCAGGCAGTTTCCGGCGATCCTCGTACCAATCTCCAAGTGACGAATTGTCGGAATCCCGTTTCCCGAACCAGCCGTCATCCAAAACAAACAGCTCTATTCCTAGCTTTGCACCCTCATCTGCTATTGATACCAACTTATCGGCATTAAAATTAAAATAAGTAGCTTCCCAGTTGTTGACTAGAACTGGCCGTTCTTCATCCCGGTATTTCCCTCGGCATAGCCTTGTACGATATAAACGATGATAAGTACGCGACATCTCTCCCAATCCTTGCTTGGAGAAAACCATAATAACTTCCGGCGATGTGAAACTCTCATCTGGATTTAGCAGCCATGTAAAATCAAAGGAGTTTATTCCCATACTAATTCGCGTAGAGCCAAATGAATCCACTTCTGCTACCGCTTCAAATCCGCCGCTGTACACCAGACTGAAGCCGTAAGCTTCACCATTGTGCTCAGTCGTTTCCGGTGTGACTAACGCAGAAAATGGGTTTAATTGATGGCTGCTCATTCCTCTCTTACTGTCGATTCGGGTCTCACCTTGATGAAGCGCTCTACGGGTAATATTGCCTTCCCGAGCCCAGGCTCCGGAAAGATAGATGATCTCCAAGTTTCCTTTGCCACCGAAGTCCACACTTGCGCTTAGAGCACGGAGTAGCCGAAGCTTCTTGCCCCCCTCATTGCTCAAACGTGCAGAACGGACGATGACATTTCGATCAGCGAAGATCGTATAGATAAGGACAACTTTTAGACCCGAATAAGCATCCTTCAGCTCCAACTCCAATGTCTCTGCTTCGTCTTCATTCTCTACATAAACGGCCGGAAGTCCAGCTAACAACGGTTTTCCCTTAATGAGCTTGTAGCCTGCGTACTTTAACTCCGTAATTCTAGTTCCATCCTCAAGTTCTACTTGATAAGCCGGGTTGCGAAAGTCCCCGCTCCCATATTGAGGGTATTCTTGAAGCAAGCGATCCAATCCGGCCTTCTCGGGAGTGTGAATTAATAAATCCGTCATGGATTCCCGATGCTTCAGTTTGTCTCCCCAATATACATGAATAGGATATCCGTCCACGATTTGAATAAGATAACTCATTCCGGTGGACTGCAGGTGAAATATCCCCCTATTCTCTTGAACAATGATGCCCATATAAAATACTCCTCTCGCACTATCCATTAAAAGTTAATCTCCACAAAATAAATATGGTTTTAAGCTGGTTTAGATTAATAGAAGCTTCGCCAACTATACAGTACTAATATATCAAAAAGCATTTCCGGACAGAAAACCCATGATAAACCATAGTGATAAAGAGCCGTCTCTCAGGTGTTACGCCCAGTGAGACAGCCCTTCGCAAAGATGCAACCCGCTGATCTTATAAAGTTAGAATATCTACTCCTAGAGCTGGGAGCGTCATTTTCTGCTCCAATTTCTCGCTGGTTAACAAGCTGCGATAGGGAGTGTCAAGCGTAATCTCACGTTCCTCGTTCGTCAAGTTGATCAGAAACAGGAAGCTTTCCTCCCCCTTTGTTCGAATCGATAGCTCGACACCTTCCGGCAACTGGAGCTTAGGCGCCAAGTCCTTTTCCTTTAATATGCCTTCGAACAGCTGATAGAAATACGATGGCTCCGGCCAAGTGCCGACATAATATACTTCACCTTCACCAAGCTTATTGACAGTAATCGCCGGCACCCCCTCGTAAAAGTCGTTGTCATACCAGGCAATCGGTTCCGCTCCTCGCAGTTCCAGCAGATCGCACCATTGCTTCGCAGCGAATGTCTGGCCCTCCGCGTTCCGAATCCGGTGCTCGCTGTTGCCAATTGCATCATATTCACTAACGACAACACCCGCCGCTTCCGCCAGCAGCCCCGGCAGAGGCAGCATCTCACATACATTCCTCATGTTCTTCACGCCTGTCCGATTGGAGAGGACGACTGTGCCGCCCCCGGCTGCGAATCGCTCCAGCCGCTGCGCTGCTTCTTCACTTAACAAAAAGAGGGAAGGGACAATGACCAGCTTGTAGCCATCGAGCTCCTCGGTCCAGTTGATAACGTCCGTACCGACGCCCATTTTCAGAAATGCATTATGCATGGAGGACAAGTTGTCGATATAGTGCATTCCCCCCTCCGCTTGAGCCTGAAGGGAAAGCGCCGTATGCTGATCATGCGAATGTAGAATCGCAACCTGGGTAACGATTGTTGAGCCGGCCAGCCGTTCTCCTAGCCGGTTCACCTCGCAGGTAAGCTCCGCGAACTCCCTGAACCTGCGTCCAGGAACATTGCTATGGTCGATAAGCCCATGCCAGAACTGTTCGGCTCCGACGGCAGCACTCCGCCAGCGGAAATGGACGACCATATCGGCGCCGCGGGCGATTGTCTGCCAGGAACGGGCCCGGATCAGTCCAGGATAAGGAGTGCGCTGAATCGGCATCCAGGCACCCTGCGCTCCGCTCAGCTGCTCCATTACCCAGAAATTGCGGCGCTTGATGCCGCGAACCAAGTCCAGCGTCAGCGCTCCGTTCCTCGGAAACCGATCGCCATAATCGCGATACAGCTCATTCGGATAATAATCAACAGAGACGAAGTCCAGCTCTTTGTAGAGATCATAATAGTCAAGGTTATTCGGGTATTGCCACATGTTATGCGTAACAAATTGGCCTGGACAGTTGCTGCGTAGAATTTCAAGCTGCCATCCCAACAGATAGCCTACGCTGTCCGAGCAGAACCGCTTGTACTCCAGTAGATAGGAAGGATTCATCGGCTTGCTGGTACCGAGCGGCGTCGTTACCTCGGCCCAACTGCTGTACTCCCCGCTCCAGACGACCGTACCCCACTCCCGGTTCAACTCTTCCAGACTGGAATAACGCTTCTGCAGCCAAGCGACAAATGAACGATTGCACGTATCGCAATGGCATTCCTGGTAGTGCATCTCGTTATCGATTTGCCAGCCAATGACGGCTGGATGCTTCGCATAGCGCAGTGACATCGCTTCCACAAATTTGGAGCCCAGCATTCTCAAGGAATAGCTGTTGTTGCAACGATGTCCACGCACACCCTTCCGGATTATTTGACGGTGCTCATCCATTGGCAATACATCTGAATAACGGGTTGTCATCCAGTTGGGCGGGGTATTGGTAGGTGTGCATAAGACGATCTCCATGCCGCGCGCGGCAAATACTTCTATAGCCGCATCCAACCATTCAAACCGATAATCACCCTCGTTCGGTTCCATTCGGCTCCAGGCGAACTCCGCCATTCGTACAACAGCAACACCCGTCTCTTGCATAAGCGCTGCATCCTTCTCCCATAGCTCGGGAGCCCATTGCTCTGGATAATAATCAATTCCAATCTTAATCGCCATCCTGAGATCTCCTTTATTATCAATATATTGCGATTATATGATATATTAATTGGAGTGAATATCTTAAATAATTAATACGATATAATAATATTAAGAAAATAGGAGGATTGGTGACATGCCTCACCCTAATCGTGCTTTCCCGGTACTATCCTCCCGAGACAAGCTGCTCCCTTTTTATTTGCTTGGCATCGGTCTGCATCATGAACAGGAGCATATA
This sequence comes from Paenibacillus sp. J31R34, assembly GCF_059383715.1. Taxonomy (NCBI): domain Bacteria; kingdom Bacillati; phylum Bacillota; class Bacilli; order Caryophanales; family Paenibacillaceae; genus Paenibacillus; species Paenibacillus sp. J31R34. The sequence goes on along the minus strand of NZ_JBXENU010000001.1, from coordinate 548,798 downwards.
CGCCGAGACCCAGGTATCCTGGACTATCAGTGGATTCAATGCCGCAGTGGCGAGGGCAAGCTCAAGCTAAGTGAAACGGAGCATATCGTCAAGCCAGGCATGGGCATGCTGCTGTTCCCCGGCCAGCAGCACGAATACTATGCTTTATCGGGGAGCTGGAAAGTCGATTGGATCATCTTCGATGGCAGCGGGTCAGCGGGCTTGTTTGAAACAGTCGGCATTGTAGACACATGCGTATTCACGCTCGCATCGCCCGAATACCTTCTTTCCCGAATGCGGGAACTGCTGCAAGCTGCTCTTACGCCGCAAGAGCAAACGTTAAGCAATTACGCCTGCTCCGCCATCCTCTATACCTTATTGACGGAGATTATTCAGCGCGTCTCTGTCGAGGGCAGCGATACTGTCGGGCAGCAGTATGAGCGGTTAAAGCCGGTCCTGGACTATATTGATCAGCATTATGCCGAAGAGATTACCTTGCAGACGCTCGCCGGACTGATGTGCGTTACACCGGAATACTTCTGCCATTTGTTCAAGAAGACGACAGGCATTCGTCCCATCAGCTATGTCAATCAGGTAAGGGTTAACAAGAGCAAGGAACTGCTGCTCGACAATGTGCAGCGTGGGATGCAGGATATTGCTCATCAAGTCGGCTTCGAATCTGCCAGCTATTATGGAGCAATCTTCAAGAAGCTGGAACGGCTCACACCCGGCGCCTTCCGCCGCAGCTATCAGAAGTCGTAACATATATAGGATATCCATTTTTTACTGGAAAGAACTTTAGTCTTAGATTCGAACAAAGGCGATCATCCCCGAAGGAATGATCGCCTTTATTATCAATCGAACCTATATTTCAAACAAAAAACTCCCGCCAACATACCAGCAGAAGGTTCTTTGAATAATTGATTCACGCAAACATCCTTTCAATGGAAGGTACCTGTAAATCAAAAACTAGCTGACCCCCTATGATTCCGTTTGTCTTTCAATCCCCTTTGACAAATACAGCACATTACACCGCATTAACCCCTATTATCACAATACTAGGCTGCGTCTCTATCAAGACATTGCCTGCAACTGCTCTCGAGATCATACAGGACTCTTCTGCCCGATGTGCCAGCCGCTCTACCTTCATCCGTTCTGCCTCGGACGTATCCACCTTTAGCACAATTCGCGGTTTGTGTACAATCCGTTCGTATGTAAACACATTATTCGTTACATCTACAATCGCTTCAGACTCCAGAGTCAGCTCCTGCGGTGTAATATCCGAACGCTCGAGCATCGCTGCAAGGGTAATCAGATAACAGGTCGCTGCTGCCCCCAAAAGCATTTCGTCAGGGTTGGTACCTGTTCCTGGCCCGCCCATCTCCTGCGGAATCGAAATGATCGTTTTTAACCCGCCGGCATTGATATGTCCTTCACTGTTACGCCCACCATTCCATACCGCTTTCAGATGAAAAGGGTGTTTCATCTCCCTCATTCCTTTCGATAGCTTTGTTTCAAGCTCGGATTCATCGTATAAATGGTTCATTCCTCCAGTAAAAAAAGGCCGCCTCTATGAGGGCAGCCCTGTATTCCTGTATTCCTGTTTTACCATTAAAATACTTTCGTTGTCCAATCTTCGCAGTTCCACGTATCCGTCACAATATCGCGGTAAAATTCGGGTTCATGGGAAATCAGCAAAATGCTTCCCTTATATGCTTTCAGTGCACGCTGCAGCTCATCCTTTGCATCCACGTCGAGATGGTTGGTCGGCTCATCCAGCACGAGCAGATTCGTCTCGTGGTTGATCAGCTTGCACAAGCGGACTTTGGCTTTCTCTCCGCCGCTTAGCACCACGATTTTGCTCTCGATGTGCTTGGTTGTCAGGCCGCATTTGGCAAGAGCCGCCCGTATTTCAAACTGTGTAAAGGACGGGAACTCCTTCCAAACTTCTTCGATACAGGTGTTGTTGTTCGTTTCCTTCATTTCCTGCTCAAAATAGCCGATTTCTAGCAGATCCCCTAGCCTTGCTGAGCCTGAAATCGCTGGTATTTGGCCGAGAATACTGCGCAGCAGCGTTGTTTTACCAATCCCGTTCGAACCGACCAACGCTATTTTTTGTCCCCGCTCCATGCTCAGATTCAACGGTCTCGACAGTGGTGAATCATAGCCGATGACGAGATCCTTCGTTTCAAAAATAACCTTGCCGGAAGTGCGCGCCGGCTTGAAGTTGAACTGAGGCTTTGGTTTTTCCCTAGCGAGTTCTATAACGTCCATCTTATCGAGCTTTTTCTGCCTAGACATCGCCATATTACGCGTAGCCACGCTGGCCTTGTTGCGTGCAACGAAGTCCTTCAATTCCGAGATTTCCTGCTGCTGCCGTTTAAAAGCAGATTCAAGCTGGTGCTTTTTCGCCTCGTACACCTGCTGGAAATACTCATAATCCCCCACATAGCGCGACAACGACTGATTTTCCATATGGTAGATCAGGTTAATGACGCTGTTCAAGAACGGAATATCATGCGAGATTAAAATAAAGGCATTTTCGTATTCCTGTAAATATCGGGTAAGCCATACGATATGCTGCTCGTCGAGATAATTCGTAGGCTCGTCAAGCAATAGGATATCCGGTTTCTCTAGCAGCAATTTGGCCAGCAGTACCTTGGTGCGCTGACCTCCACTGAGATCATGAACATCCTTGTCTAAACCGATATCCGTAAGTCCAAGACCGCGAGCCGTTTCATCGATTTTGGCATCAATCATATAAAAATCCTGATTCGTTAGCGTGTCCTGAATCGTTCCGACATCCTCCAGCAGCTGCTCCAGCTCCTCTGGAGAAACATCACCCATTCTGCCATACATATCGTTCATTTCCTGCTCCATATCGAACAGATATTGGAACGCACCGCGCAGAACATCGCGCATGGACTGTCCCTTTGTCAGCACAGCGTGCTGATCCAGATAGCCCGTCCGCATGCGTCTTGCCCACTCAACTTTACCATCGTCCGGCTGAAGCTTGCCTGTGATGATGTTCATAAAGGTGGACTTCCCTTCACCATTGGCACCAATCAGACCGATATGCTCGCCCTTCAGAAGGCGGAATGATACATCGCTGAAAATTGCCCGGTCTCCGAAACCATGGCTCAGCCGCTCTACATTTAATATGCTCATCAATAACACCTATTCCTTTATTAAAGTATTCTCGTCAAATTATAAAGGTTATAGCCCCACAACTCCATACCGATTTTAAAAAAAATATAGAATATGGGATAAAAAAGCCAGAACCGCATACTCACGGCTCTGGCTTCTCCCTGTCAAACACCAATCATTTCCCAATAAAGCTCTTCACAACAAACTCCAACTGAGCGTCCAAAGACAAAGGGTCGCTGAACATAAAGCCTCTTCCTTCTTCGCGGAATACGCGATTGTTTTTGACTGCGTCCAGTTGCTCCCACATGCTGCCTTCAAAAACAGCCTCTGGATTTTCCTTGCCCGTCCACTCGCTTATAAAAATATAATCTCCTGCATATTCGGGCAGCAGCTCCAAAGACAGCTTCGCCCAGCCTGTACCACTGTCGATCGCTTCTTTCTGAATAATAGGCGGCGCCTTCAACTGGAACTCGCCATAAATAATCTCGCCGCCTCTTCCCAGCTTATTGCCGTAAGCATAAAACTCTTTAGCGCTGCCAGAGTCAAAGATAGCAACGGTTTTGTCACCCACAGCCGCTTGCACCTTCGGCTTATAATCGGCTATCTTTTTATCCCAAGCCGTAATCCAGGCATTTGCCTGCTCCTCCCGGCCCGTCATTTTCCCGAATTCCAGCAGCTGCTGCCTTACAGGCACGCCATAATCGACAACTACCGTCGGAGCAATCTGGTTCAGCTTGTCGAGAACAGCTGGGTCGTTCCATACGATAATGAGATCCGGCTGCAGCTCTAAAATCTTTTCATACGCAATCCCATCGCCTATACTTTCGACCCCATCCAGCTTTCCTTCCGTATAGCTGTTAAAAGCCTCTTCTCCCGCACCAACCGGCTTAATGCCGAGTGCCAGCAAATGGCCAACAAAGGCGCCCGCTATAATAACGACACGCTGCGGATTTTTGGGAATTTTAACTTCGCCATTCACTGCCGAATAAGTCACCATTTCCGCTGCGCTCGCTGCACCACCGTTAGATGCTGAGGCCTGCACTTGAGTGCTTCCATCTGTCGTTGCTGCTGGTGTAGATGACGCAACTGGTCCATTATTAGAGCTGCCTGTTCCTGAGCACGCGCTAAGTAACAGCGTAAGGCATAATAGTAAAGTGACCCCCATAGATGATTTGTGTCTGTACATCGATAAATCTCCCTCTCTTTTATATCGATAATGGTTCTCATATCCACTACCAATATAACGTTGCAGTCTGCGCGGGAAAAGGGACGATCCAACCCTAATGATAGGATAATCGAACCCTGCTTTCTTTGCTTTATCCTGATCCTTGAATTGCTTGGGAGTCATCCCGGTATGTTTTTTGAAAATTCTCGTGAAATAGGATACATCGTCATAGCCGACACCGGCAGAAGCCTCTTGCACAGTCATATCTGTTTTCTGCAGGTATTCCATGGCTTTGTTAACACGCTCTCTTATCACATAATCTATCATGCTTATCCCCGTTTCCTGTCTAAATTGTCTGGATACATAGGGGACGCTGTAGTGAAAAATCTGCGCGATCGATTCGCGGGTTACAGGCTCATGGTAATGCTCCTGAATATAGCGAACGACCTGAGCTGCAAGATCAGGTCTTTTCATGCCAATTTGCTGATGCTCCAGCTGCCATAGCAGTTCATAAACAAATTGATAAAACAACGTTTTAACATGAAATTTTTCTAACGCGCGCGAGCTCTGCCATTCTTTCAGCATTGTATCCACCTTGTCAAATAAAACAGCAGCATGCAGTGGAGCCAAACTATATTGCAGTTGAAACGGATTATACCGCTCCATGAGCTGCAAGATTTCTCGCCTGCCAGTCGATGGAATCGTTGCTTTATAGAAGATCAAATAATATTCAAACTCCGATTCCGTTGGAAAAATATCCAGACAGGTCCCTTTTCCACCGTGCCATAGATGGAAGCGCTTCGCGGAATGTTCGATCCCGTCCAGCAGCACCTGAGCCTCGCCGCGAATGGCATATAGGAAGACACTTGACGGAAAGAGGTACGACCGCAACTCCTCGCCATGCATCATGCTGAAGTGCCTTACGTCGATCACCTTGATAGCAGCAGCATTCCATAGCTGGATATGCTCTTCCGCATTAAGCATGACAGTCAAGTGATAAGCCCCTTTTTATGTAGAATCTTATGTCGCATATATAATTATTGATAACTATTATCAATAACGAGAATTATAATTCATTTGCCCGCAAACCTCAATGGATTCGGCTAGACAAAAAAAGAAAACAGGATGAAATTTGGATGCATTTAGTGAATCTCGATAATCTCACTTTATCAAAGGAAGCGGATGTTCAGCAGCACACCGCCGCGGGCAATCTGCAGGTATACGTTGAAGATATAGATTATCTTTAGCGGGATGAGCGGGAGATTGTAGTGAGGATTCAGTGTTAGCGTTATTAAGTCTGAAAGAGTCGCGGAGCGAATAAGCCCGCCAGTTCAGAGGGTAGGATCAAGCGAGCGCAGACGGCAGGGCTGTGCTCGCTTGATGACGCGAAGATCGTTGAACAAACAATTCTGCTTCACCAAGACCGGCAGATTGACTTCATATTCTCTTTTGCTGCGCACTGTCAATAACCGGCCTGGGCCGAAACCAGTCGAGTGTAGGCTTGCCCCTGGCTCAATAATTGCTTATGCGTTCCCTGTTCTGTGACGTAGCCGTTCTCCAACACATAGATAATGTCTGCATTCAAGATTGTTGATAATCTGTGCGCGATAATAATCGTTGTTTTTCCTTTGCGCAACTGATCCAACTGCTGCTGCACCCGCCTCTCCGTCTCCATGTCCAGCGCAGAAGTCGCTTCATCCAAAATTAGGATTTCGCTATCTGTAAGCAGCGCGCGGACAAGTGCAAGGCGTTGGCGTTGGCCGCCAGATAATTGAATTCCCCGTTCTCCCACTTTGGTTTCGTAACCTTCTGGCAATGAAATGATAAATTCATGAATTTCCATCCTTCTGCACATCTCCTGCATGATGCCCTCTGCAATATCACGCCCCATCATCAGATTATGACGGATAGTATCTGGGAACAAATAAGCCTCTTGAAAAACAATCGTTATTCGTTTGCTCCAATCTTGGTGTTGAATCCTAGACAACAGTTGTCCGTTAACTGCAATTTCGCCCTGATTCGGTTCATAGAAGCGGACAAGCAGTTGTGCAATCGTCGATTTCCCGCCACCGCTGGTGCCTACAAATGCAATTTTCTTCCCGATCGGCAAGCTAATGTCCAGTCCCTGAATAACTGGCCGATCTTCCGCATTGTATTGAAATACAACATGCTTAAAGACAAGGGTGTTAACAGAATCCTCTAGCACTTCCACGCCATCCAGCAATGTTTCTCCTTCCAGAACTTCACGCACACGCTCCACATATGCCATACTTCCAGCAAGTCCCATAAAAAAATTGTACACTTTTTCATAGGATTGCATTAGTTGAGTGGAAAACTGAAAGATAACAACCAGCCAGCCGATGGAGAGCTCTCCCTCTATAACCTTGACTCCCATATATCCCAACACAAGCAGTCGAATTCCCCAAAGCATCATCATGGACAGCAGCGCCTGTCGGTTCGAGAGGCCAACCTGCCTCATGAGATTGTCAAAATGGATAAGCAGCTTATTGCGGAAGCGCTGGCTCTCCCATTCCTGACGATGGAAGGCAATAACTTCACGCGAGGATGCTACCCCTTCTTCAATAGCAACCAACACCTCTGTGCTGCTTCCAGCACTCTCTTTCTCAGCATGCTTTATTCTGGGGGCAAAGTATTTGCCTAAGGCGATATAGGTAGCACTAACACCTATAATGATCAGGAGTAGCAATGGACTCGCTAGTCCAATAATAATCGACAAGATGATTGCTCCGCTTATTTCCATGATGCCGTTAGGCAGCGTGTTGCCCACCAGATCCGCACATCGATTAATATCATCAGTTAAATGTGTCACATACTTCCCTGTTCGCTCTTCACGAAAACGTCTCACGGGAATGCGGTGGAGATAATGCAGCATATCGTTAAGCTGCATTCTTTGCAGCCTGAATATGGCTTTATTTCGAACCAATGCCGCATAGAGATGCAGTACATTATACAAGACAGCCAAGCAAGCAAGACCCGCCATTAAAACAAACATCTTATCAAAATTGCGTTTCACAAACAAATCGTCAATAATAAATTTTTGGATGCCGACAACACCAATATTGGCGATCATCTCCAAAATAAACAACGAAGTCGCAAAGGCCAAGTATCCCTTGACTTGACTGGCATATTTCCAAATCCATGCTCGATTACTCACAGGGAGCCTGCTCCTTCCCGGCAGCCAATTGCCAAAATGCTCCTTGTTGCTGCATTAACTGCTCGTAGCTTCCTTGCTCTACAATTTCTCCATGATCAAGAACTACAATGGTATCAAAGTCTTTAATTGTAGATAATTGGTGGGCAACAGCAATGATGGTTCTTCCTTTAAATAAACGATGGAGAGCTTCATGCACCACCCGTTCACTGATATTATCAAGCGCTGCTGTCGCCTCATCCAGCAGCACAATACGCGGGTTCTTTATGAACATGCGAGCAATGGCAATACGCTGCTTCTGTCCTCCGGACAGCTTCACTCCCCGCTCGCCAACATAGGTTTCGTAGCCTTGAGGGAACTGCTCAATGAATTCGTGAGCAAATGCTGCCTTGGCGGCGGCTTCAACCTCCTCATCGGTTGCATCAGGAGCGCCAAATCGAATATTCTCTTTAATTGTTGTCCCGAACAAATAGGTTTCCTGGAATACAAACCCCATCGATTCTCTAACCTGCTTCAGCGTCAATTGGGTCAAGGGAACATCGTCCAGCCTGATTTCGCCTTGCGTCGGGTCGTAGAAGCGGCCAATTAGCTTGAGCAGCGTGGATTTGCCATTACCGCTTTTCCCAACAAAAGCTATCTTTTCCCCTGGCCTGATTTTTAACGAAAAACAACGAATCAGTTCCGACTGCGCTGGGTAACGAAACGCCACTCCTCTAAATTCAAGCTTACCTCGTATCACCGGGAGTTCTCGCGTCTCCTTGCTCTCCCTGATCTCCGGCTTCTCTCTTATAAAGGAGAAAAGCCTTTCAACTTGGTTCATAATGACCTTCTGTTCGGAGGTCATGGTTACAATGAACGTAACATCTTGAATCACACGGAAATAATAGAACATAAAGGCCACCAATGCACCGGTGCTGATCGCATCCTTGCTCAAGAGGTAGGAACCATATACGAATACAGCGATGGCTCCGAACTGCACAGACACACGGCGCACAAGTCCTCTGGCATAACTCATCAGATGTAGCCGGTTTGTTTTTTGCTGCATTTCACTTTGCCTAGTTATGGCTTGATGCCGGTCCCAATCCTGACCATTGAAAACCCTTAATTCGAGTAGAGCAGACACTGTATCATAGATTTTTTTATGAAAGGCTGTTCTCTTGACCTGCGCTTCTCTCCCTAGACGAGCTGCTTGCTTTTCAAAATAAGGACCAATTAAATAATAGGACAAAAAACATGGAATGACGACCAAGCTTAAACCAACGTGAATAGAAATCATTAATACAGAGCAAACCACAAAAGTTACTCCTGTTATCACCAGACGGGGAAAGTAATGATGATATATTTGTTGCACCGCACCAACTTCAGAATTGAATAAAGATAATGTTTCCCCAATCGGATTTTTCTCGTAATATGAAAAACCCAGCTTTCGCAAATGTGTAAATAATGCAAATTGCATATCCCGTGCTGCCTTTTCCTGAATAAAGCGCTGCAGTTTATTGCGCAGGAGTGTTGCCAAAATCATAAACAAGACGAGCACGGATACAATACCTAGCGCATGCAGCCATACATCAAGCTTTCCTTCTGGAAGAAGGCTGTCAATAAAATACTGAATAAACTTTGGAACGAGCAGTTCGACTCCAATGATGAACAGGCTAAGAATAATAAATGCAGCAACTTTTCCCTTATAAGGTTTCAGAAAACGAATAACCCATAAATACGACCGGACTGAGGGTGAAGGATGAATTACAGACGCCTCCTTGCAAGCTTGAATCCTACTCTACTTTAAAGGTATGCAAAAGCTTGATCTGTTCCTGCAGCACTTCCCTATCGCTTCCGCAGAACAAAACACATATACGATAAATAGTTTTAAATGGATTCTGCAATTTTTTGGTGGCAAACGTGTAGATGAACTTTTCATAGCCAGGAAGAGTTGGAATATGCTCATCCAGCAAGCGCTGGATGCTTGTGAAATCATGGCTCGTCTTCGATTCAAAACGGGTATAACTGCTTACAACGTATCGATACGCTTGAAAAACCTCACATATGAGAGGCAATAGATATGTAACTTGAGTGAAGCGTGCATTCAGTTCAATAATTGGAAATAATTTATTGTCCCGGTCAATAATCGAATCGACGCCACAGATTCCTTGGTATCCTAAGTTGCATAATATGTGACCAAGCCGAATCATCTCCGACTTATAGTTTTCGATGATGGCACGATCATAGACTGGAGAAAAGTTCGTGCCCAAATACACCCCCTGGTCGTCCACCTGCTGTTCGGTTATACTTAGAATCGTTGGGCCGCTTTGATCCAAATATAACTGACAATTAATACTTTGCTGCACCGGATGCCAGCCCTCCAATAACAGATGGAACTGTCTGCTCCTCTTAAGCATAAACTTCAAGAGCATCTCAAAAGACGTATCACCTTCAATAACCTTCAATCCTTTGCCGGATGAGCCATAGGGGACCTTCACCACACAACGTTCAAACCCACGACGCCTGAGATGGGTGTAGGCTTCTCTCAAGCTTAGTTCATCTGTACAGAAGAAGCCTTCGGTTACAGTAAAATCATTTGCCTGGGCGAGCTGCCGCGTATAGAATTTATTGTTGATCCGTTTCACTAGGTCAGGTTCGGAGCCAAATAGTCGCATCCCTTCCGATGCATTGCGGATACTAGTAAACACTTCCTCAGAATTAATATAAGGAATAAAACATGTATCCGCTTGCAGATATCGGCTAAAACTTTCTTCTCTAGGAATGACCTTAATTTGAGGAAGCTTGATTCCGAAGTCCGATACATAAATTAAAAAGCCATCATCTGGATGATGGCGAAAGAGTACGGTATCATCACGCTGCGCAATAAATAAAAGCTGCTGCTCCTGTTGAATAACGAGCTCCAACTGATTTGGATCACTGATGCTTGGAAATACAACGGCATCATTCCAATATTGCTCTTGATTCACGTTATAATACCAGAGGTTGCGATTATGAAACAGATGTTTAGGATTCGTGTGCCATGTCATGAGATCAACACCAATTTTTCTGTTACTCGGTCTGTAATCTTCTCCACGGTGGAGAAATTCTCGAATAGCAGCTCTTCATCCTCAAACACAATATTAAAAATATCCTCTAATTCAACGACGAGATTAACGGATCTTAATGAGTCTAATCCCAGTTGGCTTAAATCCTCCTGCTCACCTAGCTTCTTTCCTTGTAGTTCCAGCAGTTCATCCAACATTTCTAAAACCTTTTGTTTGACCTCATCTAAATTCATTGAAAGCCCCCTAATTACCTCAAAATGGTTTTGTTGAGCATGTATTTTACTCGAAACTGGCTTGGCGTGATATGATAATATTTCTTGAACAGTTCTGAAAACTGGGAGCCCGAAACATACCCGAGCCTATTTGCGATTTGTCCGATAGTCAGACTTTCAGCAATCAGTAGCTCCTGCGCCTTTTTCATCCTCAAGTGCTGAACAAACCTCATAGGTGAAACCTTAAAAACCTTGGAGTAGGTATTGCTCAAATAAATCGGATTGCACTCAATCAGCTCGGCCAACTCCTGCAAAGTAAGCGGTTTCTGAAAATTATCGCGTATATAGCGATTAACCACGATTAAGCGCTTATCCATTTTACCTGAGCTTTGTTTGGCAAAGCATTTCTTGTCGGAACTATGAGTTGTCATTTGCTCGAGAATAGCCGGAATGGATTCTGATAGCTTCCTGTTCATCTGTACGGGACATGTAACATGATCAAAAACAGCAGACACCTCATGGAAGATGTGAGGATCTTTATAAATATGGCACTGATTTCTTGCAATTTCAGCTCCCGTATAGTTGAAGACAAATCCTCTTAGAGAGAGGAATTGGTTCCGGTAATTATCTATCATAAACTTGCTTCCAACTATAATCGTTCCTTTTTGAACTTGTTCAGCCTTATTACTCCATTTCACAGCGCCTGCGCTTCCAAATTGTAAATACGCCAAGGTGCCGTTATGTAAATCAAAGGACATTGTGCTTGATGGAGTAATGAACTCTTGTTGCTTTATTGAACAAATTTTCATTTCCATTTTGATCACCCTGAATAGTAGCATACAGTATAAGCTCAATTGTAGCAGGTTATGGAAATACAAACAACGACTCACTCTTTATTACCCGATGTTATCTGTGAATTTAGATAAATTACATATTATTATTTTTGAAAATCATACCCAGCGTACTTTAGGTCTAATAATACCAAAAGACCTTTTAGCCAGTACCTCCTTCAACAAATCTTCTGAAGGCTGATGAAACGTCGCGGCGCGAACATCTCTATATAGTTTCTCAAGGAAACTTGACTCCAGCATTGAGGCAGAACCTTCAATTTCCATAGCTTTCCATACGATATCATTAGCATTAGTAGTTACAAAATACTTTGTCATAGCTGCCTTCTGATGCAACTGATCTGAGAATTTCCCGGATTGGTTTTCTTCTTCTGCTTGTAAAGCATACATATACAACTGATTATAGCTTGCTTCAAATTTAACCTTCATATCAGCATACCTAAACTGATGACCAGGCAAGAAAGCTATACTCCTTTGAGAAATAGGATCTTTTTTTTCCTTCATGAGCGTGGTAACATACTCAATCGCTGCCTGGGCAATTCCCAGATATACAGATGAGATGGCCAGCCTTGACCAGAAGAGCATACTCGGTGTATCTTCGATTCCAAAGCCTTCCCTTCCTATACGTCTGCTCTCTGGGACAAATACATTGTTTAGTTTAATATTATGACTTCCTGTCGAGCGCATACCTGATAATTTCCATGTTGAATCCACCTCTACACCTGGATCATCCCTATCCAATATTAACGCTGTGAGTCCGAATTGGCTGCCTTTCACACCATGATGGCAGCCAAATACAGGTAAGTATTTAAATCGCTGAGCACCAGATACTGTCTTTTTAACACCATTTACAATATACCCCTGATCTACACTCTCAATCCGAATAGGGGTACAGTTCGTAAAGTCTTGATCTCTCTGTACAAAAGTAATATTCGGCTGGTTAAATGACGACATAAAATGACCATTATTACTAATATCGGTAAATATCTCATTCAGCTTTGAATGATTCTTGAACTCTCTCAACCCTGCCAAAGTATAGTAATGCATTGCCAAACATAAACCTGTTGAAGGGCATGCTGCCGACAGCTTCATAATGAAATCGCTTGTATCACGAAAGGAATAACTCCTCCCTCCGAATTGATGATCTAAAGTAAGGCAATGCAGTTGATGTTGAATAATGTCATCAAAATTTTCATCTGGTAATTGCTCATGCGTATCATACTTGAAAATATTATCTCGAAATTTCTTTATAAGATGCGAAATAATGTCCTTTGTATGCGTTTGTTCTGATAGCTTCACCATTGATAATCCCCCAGATATATAAGTTTAGGAAGAGAACTCATTCAATCCTTTTTTAAATTTGTTTGATTCCGCATATAAGATCTCATCTTGTCCTTTTATTTCATCTCGGTGTTTTTCTCCAAATAATCTCTCATGAAAAGGGGTCTTCCAAAAAAATTCGCCCTTTTCCTCAAACCCATATCTTTCAATGAAAAATTCATCATCAAGTGCAATCTCATCCAAAAACCATTGTGGTATGGGAGTATCATAAATATATCGAACATAGTACAGTGTGTAGTACAGCAGTTGATTTACTTCATAATCTAAAGAAAAGCGGCACAGTGATGCCCAATCCACATTCTGATTCATAATGCATAAGTGAATATCTAGAAAATGAATAAGCTTTAAATCTCGACCAGTTGCAATATCCTGAATACGTGTCATATCTCTAAATAAATGCGCACATAACTGCAGCAATGTGAACTCTGTTGACAAAACATTAATTGTAGTCGCTCCGCCAAAATGAATCGGTATTTTCTTAATATCTTCAAAAATAATATCATGGGGCACTACTTTTCGAATGAGTTTCGATCGACCTATAATATCAAATTGGATATCAATATTGATGACTGGACAGAAAGGCTCCTGAGTCCGTTTTATAAAGGGTACCAACTCATGGGTTGACAACCGATAGAACTTTTTTAATTTATTTGATGCAGGCTGCATAGTTTCTGCATTCAGCGATTGAACAAATCCAATATCCATCAATCGCTGGGCAACCTGACTAAGTCCCGACTCCTCGACTAGCAAATCAATATCGTTATTATATCGAAGAGAGTAGTCTGGATATAAGGAGTGATTAAGGTGCAGTCCCTTTAATGCTGCATAACGCAAACCCTGCGCTTCGAAATCTTTTAGGATGGGAATAACCTCTTGATATAAAAAATGATTACGTAGGGCATTTGCTTTCTTCTGGTTTGCAAACAAGCTGGCCCATGCTTTGTTTTTATAAATAGAAATATTGTACTTCTGTGCAGTGTAATGAATGACATTGCATATTTTATGTTTAACCGCATAATCATATAGCTTTAACCACCTGAATTCATCCATTTCTCTGCAATTATGTTCAATGTGCTTGAGAGTATCTCCATCTATATGCATCTTGGAGAGCAAAATTAGTAACTGCTCCTCAGGTCTAAACAAATGAATAGTTGCTGTATTCATGCTTTTCCTCCGCCGTTATTGGATTCACAGGCTAAATACCATTTCGTTGGTAGTATCCTAACATATTGTTGATACCACTGAATTTGAGGGCTGTTCAAACTTCCGATAAAACTCTGGTTTAAAATGGATGTTGGCGGTCTGAATTTGTTATTCCCATTAATAGCGTGAAGAAGCCAGCCTTTAGTCAATTCAAAATCCAATCGGCATAACTCTTCAAGTGGATCTCCGGATTTCGCTCTTTCCCAATCAATAATCCCAATGATTCTCCACTTATCTCCAATGCGATCGACAAGAATATTATTAGCTCGAACACCCAGATCATTATGAACAAGTGACTGTGCCTCATAGTTGTCTGGAAATATAGTGAAGGCCTGATCTATTAGCTCATGTATTTGCGTCCGGTAGTTGGTACGAGGCCTTTTTATTAAATACATTTGCAGTTTATCGATGAGATAGGCTCTCCATGGTCGAAATGGCCTATGGTCCAAAATATCAGCAGTAATCTCACCTGAATATGGCAAACGTACATCATGAATTTTACGGAGCAATTGCTGCAACTCTTGCATCAATTCAAGCCGCTCTTTTCCAGATATTGTCCAAAATACCGAGTCCAACGGAATACCAGGAAGACATTCCATGACGATAAATGACTTGCCTTCAATCTCGCCAACCTCACTCACTTTCGGAACGAAAAGCTCCTTTTGACGCAGCAACGTTAAAATCCCGGCTTCTTTCAAGAATGCATTACTCCCCACTTCACACTCCTTCACCTTTTTGTCCTTCTCCATTTTCACTATCCATTTTCCTAATCGCGAGCTAACAATAAAGACTTCATTGTAAGGTCGATTGGCAAGTAGCTCAATGGAAGGTGAGGCACCATAAAGAGAACGGGCTAATCTATGAATGGGATGAGACTTTTCCCGGCTCCAGCTACTCATCTCCACACACCCCTAAAATACATTGCAGCCCCTTGTTAAGTATTAATTGTTCATCTACCCCCTCGATCAAGAGACTGTGTTTTGTTTGTACCATCCAATATTTATCGGTCATATTCCACTCATACCGTCCTTCTTCTCGATCAATCCGTCCATATTGTTGGGGTTTAGTTATAAAATCAGGAAGAGTTAAATCCTCACATTGATGAAGAAATAAAGTCAGCTCAGCTCCAAAATCCTTCTGGGTCTTATGGACAAATGAAATAGGAAAATTAGAGAGCACTTCAATTTCTTTTGTTAATTCATGGAATATTGTCTTATATGTGTATGGATAGACTTCATGCAAAGAGCGGCCTAGGAGCGTATTCTGTATAGCCAATCGCTGAGCTGAATTAAGAAATCCCCAAAAGTAATGAGTCTCCATAACCCCCAGCATTTCATCAATCTGATTTACTGACATTTTGAACCCTACCTTTTATAGCATAATTAAGTTCAGTTTCTATTGACTCGCACATGATATGACCGATAAGAATATGCATCTCCTGAACACGAGCTGTCGTTCTGGAAGGAATACTAATTATAAGATCACAATATTTCCCCATCCTGCCTCCGTCTTCGCCTGTGAGCCCAATTACGAAAGCACCTAGTTTCTTTGCTGTTTGAATGCCTTCAATAATATTAGGACTATTCCCAGAGGTTGATATGGCAATGAGAACATCTTGATCTGTGACAAGTGCACGTATTTGTCGTGAAAAGATCGCCTCAAACCCATAATCATTCCCAATAGATGTAAGAATTGATGTGTCTGTAGTGAGCGCTATAGCAGGCATAGGTGATCGCTCCTTCTGAAACCGCCCAACAAGTTCAGCTGCAATATGCTGGCAGTCGGCAGCACTCCCACCATTTCCAATTAAGTAAATTCTATTGTTGTTTTCAATAGCTTGTTTACAGATAGAGCATAGTTGTTCTATTTCTTCTATTTTCTCTATTTTAATTTTATTCGCAAGTTGAACATGTTCCATTATTATTGTAGTCAACATATTTACAGAGCCTCCAACGATATTAGCTAACCGATCGACTCGTCAATTATTTGAGATACTTTACTCCACACTTCATCGACTTGGATGCAAGAAATACATGGCCCGGGCTCCTCTTCACCAACTGGGTAAACACAGTTCCAGTTGCAGCCAAAACATTCCCAATTTTTCATCACAACTTTTGTCACCGGCTGGTTAGTTTTATTTTCCGGATCATAAGGCAAAAACCGATGAGGGTGAAATCCGCCAACAATACACACGGCCGATGTTCTCACTGCCTCCGCAATATGAACAGCACTCGAATCATTCGTAACGATCATTTGAGCATTTCCAATGATATTCGTTAGATCAGACAAACTGGTTTTTCCAACATAAGATACTAAGGGGGGGATATTATTCAATTGCTTTCCTTCCAACCATTTCTCTTCCTTCTCCCCTCCACAAATCACACCAAGCCAGCCCGTTTTTTCATGAATTTTTGCTGCCACCTCTAGATAGCGATCAAAGGGCCACTGTTTAATCGGCCTTCTGCTTCCAGGAAATAAAACATAGTATGGAGATGAACCAATTTCCGGATAGCTGCTAGCATCAACTGGATCTTTTCTCATAACCTGAATGGATGACTGAAATGATGTATCTCCTAGAGCTCTTACAAATTCTGCATTTCGTCGCAGCTCCATTAACTGTTTTTCAGAGCTTTGAATTAATTGTGTGTACCATCGGTTTGAAATAGCTCGTTGCTGTTCCGTGATATTGTTTGTATCTCCTTCGAATCCAATGCTCAGCTTTGAAGCTGCCATTCTAACAATTGCATCTGAATATGAAAATTCCCTGGAATACATGGGATTAATGACAATATCGAATTGACTTCGCCAAATACAAAACAATACTTTGAATCGATAACGTATAGACTGATTAAATAAATTTCGATTAATAGCAATGATGTTGCTTATGAATAGATTTGAAGAAAAAACTTCTTCACACTCTCGATCACAAATAAGGGTTATTTCATATTTATCTTCAGGAAATATATTTCTGTATGCTGAAAGAGCATCCAGCCACAGTATGCAATCTCCGATTGCATCCAAACGAACTAAAAGCAGTCGCTTCCTGCTCTTTTTAATCGAATAAAAATTCTCGCAAAAAGATAATACATTTCGTAATAACGTATCCATGTAGTACCATTTATTTGCAAGTTTTCTAGGTAGCATTGCTAAAAGTATCCCCTTTTCCATGAGAGCCAAAAGCCTTGATTTTTTCCGTTACTTTTATCCTCACAGCCTCTTTAGCTGACATTAAGTACATTCTAGGGTCATAGCAATCCGGCTGAGTTAACATCTTGCGTAAAATTTCTTTAGAATAAATACGCTTCAATTCACTTGAAACATTTATTTTACTAATACCACATGTAATACATTTTCTTATTTGAGAATCACTAACTCCAGATCCACCATGTAAAACTAATGGCAATGGTAAATGGGAAGCAAGCAGTCGAAGACGCTCAAAATCAATTGCAGGCTCTTGATCATGAATACCATGCACTGTTCCAATTGCCGGAGCTAGTGCATGAACTTGAGTTTTTTGCACGAATTTAATACAATCATTCACTTCTACAAGCAGCGACTCCCCCCCTTCTCCTTCAGAACGAATTTCCCCAAGCTCCGCCTCAACACATACATCAAAATACGATGAAACCTCTACTACTTTTTTCGTAATGTACACATTCTCATCAAATGATTGAGTTGAGGCGTCCACCATAACAGAGGTGTAGCCAGCACGAATACAGGCCATAATGAGATCAAAATTAGTTGCATGATCCAAATGTAAGGCAATCGGCACTGTCAATTTTTTAGCTGCACTTTTAACAGCTGCGACGATATAGTCCATTCCAAGATGCTTAATCGTTCCTTCTGATGTCTGTATTATGACAGGAGCCTTCGTTTCTTTTACTGCTTCTTCAATGGCAAGCAGCATTTCCAACGTATGAATATTGAAAGCGCCAACCGCATATCCTTTCGATTTGGCATGCTTTAAAATAGGTTGGGCTGATATTAGCGGCATAATCTTCGCCTTCCTTCTTATCTAACTATACTCACTGATTAAGAGTTGTCAGTCCTACTCGAAGCCCCCCTAACTCCTGTGCTAATCTTATTATCCGCTCCGTTTCTTTTACATAGCGGCAGATATGTAGGGGCAACGATTCTGGTGTATGAGTTCCGCATAATACACCTACAATGGAACAAATCGTATCTGAATCCCCACCATATGAGATTGCAGTTTCAATACCAAGCTTCGCATCCCAACAACTAGCTGATACAGCTAATGCAAAGGGAACTGCTTCCGTAACTTTCTCCCCAAAGTCCTCGTAGAAACGATTAGTAGACCGAAAACTATCATGACCAATACAACATGCATGTTCAATCTCTTTCCACAAAGGTGGATCGCCATCTTCCTCTCCATATCCAAATTTATGTGCCTCGAACGCCCCCTGTATAGCGAACTCAATGACTTCATATTGTTTATGCCCTTCAAGCATGGCACTAATTGCAAATGCAATGGCTAATGCTCCAGCGATGCTTGATCGGCTGTTATGTGTAATTTGCGTTGCTTGCAGTACCTCGGTAATTAATCGGGCTCGATCATTTATAGTGAATACCATTCCAATCGGAGAAATCCTCATTACTCCACCACAAGAGACTGAGAGGCGGTTCAAGAAAGGGTCTGGATTGACTCGCAAGCGGCCACTTGAGGAGTCATTCTTCATGTAACGATGCGGTAAAGACAAAAGACGGTCAACCAGTTCAATTCGATTAATAGAATGGCAAGCTACAAGAGTTTCTGCTATCATCAATGTTTGATAGGTATCATCTGTAACTTCAGCATATTTCCATTTCGTACGAGCCGGCGACGAAGGAATGGGTTCAAGCAGCACTGTCGGTACTGAACCATAGGCTTGAAGTAGTGTCTCAAAATTGTACCCAACACCTAAGACGCCGAGTGCATCACCACATGCAAGGGACAGCAACCCAGAAGTGATTTGATCAACAGTCCTCATGGCTCCTCCACAGATTATGTGAATGTTGTTTCTTTATTCGAATTTTGATTGTACGCATATTAGCCCTAGCAGCGGCCTCTAGTCCAATTGTTGTATCCTCAAAAGCAAGACAGTCGGAAGGATCTACATCCAATAATTGTGCTGCTTTCAAATAAATTTCTGGATGCGGCTTGGAATGTCTCACTTCGTCACCAGTAACGATGACATCAAACAGATCGACGACATTTAACAGATTAAGTATTTTGAAGACCGATTGCTTTGATCCATTAGAGGCCAGCGCAATTCTGTATTTTCTGCGAAAACGAAATCGCAGCTCGTATAATAAAGCTGAATTCGCAATGACGTATTGGTCAGCAAAATGATCAAATATTGCTTTTTTATCTTGGTGCAGCTGAGAAATATCCACCCCACTATTTCCATCTGTTAGCACCTGAAGCATTCTTTTGCCACCACTACCCGCATACTTGTGAAATAAAATACGATCGAATTCTATACCATGTTTATGGAATGCATAAGCATACGCCATCTCATGAGCTGTCATTGTATCCGCAAGAGTTCCATCACAATCAAAAATCATGGCTGCCGCCTCTTCCGAACTATTCATCTTCGATCTAAAACGGCTCCTCATTCAGTTATACCTCCATACATCTTTCATTAATTTGAATAATTCTATCGATGATATTAGTTGTAGAATACTCGCTTTCATATTCAATTAGCTCTACACTTGCAGCATATTCCCGGCCTACAATCTCATTTATGCTATAATCACCACCTTTAACAATAACATCCGGTTCGATTTGCTGAATGAGCTTTAAGGGGGTTTTACTATTAAAGATCACTACAGCATCAACTATACTTAATGCGCTTAAAAGCTCCGCTCGCTCCGTTTGACTGTTGATGGGGCGTGTAAGTCCTTTAATGCTTTTTACAGATTCGTCTGCATTCAAAGCAACCACCAGCCTATCCCCTAACACTCGTGCTTGTTTCAAACATTTAAGATGTCCGGCATGGAGCAGATCAAAGCATCCATTTGTAAAAACAATCTTCTCATTATTCGCTCTCCAACATTTCAGCCAAATGGAGAGTTCCTTCATGTCAACAATTTTATTTTGTTCGCCTTCCATCTCATAAAGCGCTTTCAATAGTTCATTAATATGAACGGCTCTTGCTTCATGTTTACTAATTGATAATCCTGCCGCAATATTAGCTGCAGTAAGAGCATCTAGTAACGGTAGTTCACAACTAATCATAAATGTCAGCGTGGCTACAACGATATCTCCAGCACCTGTGACATCAATAATCTTAGATGCAGTAGCTGATAAGTGTCTTGTCGGTTCATCATTCAACAGGTACATGCCCTGCTCAGATTGTGTAACCAATATATTTTCAACGCCAAGATTTCTTCTTAATTTATCAATTTCCTTGAAGTATTCAGAATCACAAATGGAGGCTTCCGATTTCAATGCCTCTAGTATTTCCTTTCGATTGGGCGTGATACAATACGCTCCGGCATACTTGGTCCAGTCTGTCCCCTTAGGATCAATAATTACGGGTTTATCATACTGTCTTGATAACTTTATTATCGTTTGAACCACCTGTGATGTGCATACTCCTTTACCATAATCAGAAATGATTATGGCCTTAACATCAGCATGTTCTTGCAAGCAGCCTGTTATCCAGTGAATTAAATCTAATTGCTCATTTTCATCAATATCACTGCAGCTTTCTTTATCCACTCGCAAGACTTGTCTATTTCCCTCAATAATTCTATTTTTATTTGTTGTACTTCTTGAAAAGCGTCCAACACCAGAACCATTCATACCCAAATCATTGATCATTGAATTTAATTTTTTCCCCTCTTCATCCTGACCAACATATCCACCTACAAGCACATTGCATCCCAATTTACGCAAAATTGCAGCTACATTAGCGGCTCCTCCAGGTAAAAATTCTTCTCTTTGAGTGTGAAAAATAGGCACGGGGGACTCTGGAGAAATTCTTGTAGCATTTCCATATGTATACTGGTCTAGTATAAGATCCCCTACAACGATAATTTTGAAAGGCCCTGATTCCTGCATAGCTTCTATTATTCTCCTAGTTTGGCTCAAGCACGATCCCCCTTATCATTTCATTAATTAGTATTTAATTAATAAAACAAATAATAACAATTTTGATTAGACTTTTTTTATATTAAATAATTCGCTAATTGATCCACCGCATATATTCGTTCGAATTGCCTCTGCTAACAGCCTCGACACAGATATTGTTTTAAGCCAATGTGGCGCCTCGTCTGGAACAGCTATAGAATCTGTAACCACGACTTCTGCAATATTTTCTTGGTCTAACAACCGCAGTGCCTCACCTGAGAACAGGGCGTGTGTTGCACAAACATATGCCTTATTTGCCCCGCGCTGTTTTAGTCCATTTACTACATTAACAATCGTTGAGCCGGTATCGATCAAGTCTTCAATTATGATTGGCGTGCAGCCTTCTACATCTCCAATAATATGGGTGATTACTGACTGGTTGTGAAGGGGTCTTTTTTTTATCATTATTGCAAAGGAGCAATGAAGAGAATTAGCTAGTTTTTCAGCAACCTCTGCCCGACCTGCATCTGGTGATACAATTATGGGATTAACAAGATTTTCATTTTGAATATATTCGCTAAATAAATCTATAGCTGTTAAATGATCGACAGGGATATTAAAAAAACCCTGAATAACAGGAGAATGCAGATCTAATGTAATCACACGATTGGCCCCTACATTGGATAAAATATCTGAGACCATCTTAGCTGTAATCGGTTCACGCGGCGCAGTTTTTCTCTCCTGGCGCGCATACCCGAAATACGGAATAACAACATTAACTGTTTTTGCTGAAGCACGCCTGGCCGCGTCAATCATGATGAGAAGTTCAATCAGATAATCATTGACTGGGTACGAAAGGGACTGAATAATATACACATCATGATTGCGCACACCTTCCTCATAATTGACATAAATTTCTCCATTTTTGAATCGGGATAATTTCACTTCTCCTATAGGTTGATTCAAGAAAGAGCATATTTTTCGAGCCAGCTCTGGATTGGATGAACCAGAAAAAATCTTAACTTCATGAAACATTGTTTAAACCACCTTTTCTAAAAAGCTCCTAATGATCAAATAAGCAGCATCGGAATCCGAGCCTAATATGATTTCGAAAAATTCTACATTATTAAACAAAGAATCCAAGTCATTTTTCTTCATATTTTCGCCTTCAGTGCGTAAAAGCAGCCAATCAGGATGGTCTTTATCCTCATCAATGATATGCTCACCTATTCTACTCAGGCCCTCACTTCGATCGAGCACCTTTATTTCCGAGTTTGCTTGCTTCAAATTCACTTGGGGATACCCGATTAGCTTCAGCGTCGAAACTGCTGTCATACGGGTATCCAAAGCCTTTTCAATATCCTCCATCGATATTGCTATTTTAGGCTTGCTTGAATCATGGGCGTTTATCTCCTCAGGAAGTAAGCCGGAATAACGTCGAATAGAATGCAATGTTCCTCGTCCAATGAGACATATTGTTGGCCAGCCGTTAATTTGTAAAGCATCGCTTTTCGGCCTTACTTCCAAAACATCATTTGTTATATAAGATGCCTCTTTATGAGCTATCATTGTTAATAGAGCTGTAGTCTTTCCTGCCCCTTTGTGACCAAGAAATGCAATACCATTTTCCTTATACTCAAATGAGCTGGCATGGAGACGGAGTCCCTTCCCTTTCTCTAGTTCAAAAGTAAACAATTGCCTAATTGCTTTTCTTACTAATTCATAGATAATTGTAAGGTCGCTTCCTTTAATATAAATATCATTTCCAGTTCTTTCGAGTAAAAACTCTTCTTTCTTCCATATGTGAAGACTGTTTTCTTTTACCAAAATGGAAGCTACCTCACCGTGCTCAATAAAATGAAGTTGAAATTTTTCTGCATTCAAAGGAGTGAATGGAGTTTGGACCAACTCGACACGAATATTCCAATCGCTGATTTTATTAATGGTTTTAACAACTGAATAGCTTAAAAGCATTTTGTTTATTATTTTTTCAAATAGTTTTTCATTATTTACGATTAGACTGATAGAACAATCCAAATTTGATACAATAGCTTGTCTAGAAACTTGAGACATTATATCTCATCCTTTCATTCATGCAATTTTATCCATTTAATTTAACCAACATGATGCTGCAAGTAATAGACATAGTCCTCAACCGCACCCTTTAAAGGAGTGAAGCCATCCTGATACCCGTTATTCACCAAATTTTCGTTGATAGATTTTGTGAAAAATTGATATTTATCACCTAAATGCTCGGGAAAATCAATATATCTTATGCTCCCTTTCCCTATTTGCCGAATAAGCTCATTGGCCACTTCATTGAAGCTCGTCGCCATTCCTGACCCACAATTGAAGATGCCGCGGACTCCAGGGTTCTCTAATAGAAACAGATTTACTTTCACAACATCTTTTACATAAATAAAGTCCCTTCGCTGTTCGCCTGGTTGAAATCCGCCTGCTGCTCCAAATAAGTTGATCACTCCGTTATTACGTAGTTGGTGATACATTTGAAAAATCATTGATGCCATCTTTTGTTTGTGATTTTCCCGTGGTCCAAACACGTTAAAATATCTGAGCCCTACTATTTGGGATTGAGTCTGAGGGAGCATACGTCTTACATAATTATCAAATAAAAGTTTCGAAGCACCATAGGCATTGAGATAACCTTCATTTTGCTCATTTTCCTTAAAATCATGGGTAGAAGTATTATAAACTGCAGCTGAGGAAGCATAAATCAAAGGAACATGCTGACGGATGCAATAATGCAACACATCCTTACTGTAGTGATAATTTCGTTCCAGCATTAAATCTGCATTGGTTTCAAGCGTATTTGCACATGCTCCTTGATGGAAAATGCCTTGTATATGCAATACATCATTCCGAATTATTTTTTCTCTAAATTGAACCGGATCAATAACATCGCAAAATTTCAATGAGTTTAGGTTTTTGTACTTATTACCGCTTTCAAGCCAATCCACAATTAATATATTTTCATAACCCGCTTCATTCAAACCTTTAACAAGATTGCTTCCAATAAATCCCGCTCCTCCAGTAACGACAAACATTTCAAACACCCATCCTTATTATCCGAATAAAACTAGAACGTCAATCATGAACGATATACTTCACCGCTTCTAAAAGGTTATCTGCAATGTAGTCCGGTTCCGTTTCCAGCCATGCTGTTCTGTAAGCATTTAAAGACTCTTCTCCCCAACCTGTTCTCACAAGTATTTTACTGCAGCCAGCTGCGTGAGCAGCTAGCATGTCGGTTGATCCAACATCTCCGATGACAATACAATAATTCAAATTGAGTTGAAAGTTTTCTGCTGCTTGATATAACATACCAGGGGAAGGCTTTTTACAATGACATGTCTCCTGCTGCCCGTGTGGGCAAATATATTCGCCATCAAACCCCATACTTCTAAACTCATTCTCAAAATCACCAATCGAGGCCCTGCCTGTGGAGATACGATGCTGATTAGTAAAAGCAAATATCTTTATATTATGTTCTTTCAAAAGCTTAATTGCAGTTTCAGCAAATGGGAAAGGAGTAAATTCCCGA
Source organism: Paenibacillus sp. J31R34 (assembly GCF_059383715.1). Taxonomy (NCBI): domain Bacteria; kingdom Bacillati; phylum Bacillota; class Bacilli; order Caryophanales; family Paenibacillaceae; genus Paenibacillus; species Paenibacillus sp. J31R34. The sequence goes on along the minus strand of NZ_JBXENU010000001.1, from coordinate 524,050 downwards.
GGATGTATAAAATGTCCTGTACCTCCAATTGTTCCGTCTCTATCAATAAATACTGCCTCAATGTCCTTTAATGCAGGCATTTTTCTCATTTCATCAACTCCATATTTAGTTCAAGTAACCTTTTGATTTTTATTAATCCACTTTAGATAAACAGCATACTCATGTGTAAACGGACAAGTATTTAGAGTGAGTTTCTTATTTTTTTCGTTTGCTCTGTGATAAAGATAATAATCAAGTACTTGGTAGCCCGCTGGAGATAAAGATTTAATCGTATGAACTTGCAAATCGCTGGTTCCGTATTCTAGCAATGCCAAAGCAATAATTTCATTTTTCAATTCCAAAAATACAATTTCTTTCGATTCCTCAAAATATAAAAAAGGATTTATTTGTATGTATGATAATTTATTTTCGTTCAAAAATTTTCGAATGCGCTCTCTATCCCCATCACGATAATGCCATGATTTTCTTCCGCGTAAAAAAATCATGTTATCAAGGTCGCAATCCTGCTTGGTTTGATCCATAAACCATTCCAATACAGGAGGAAGCCCCTCTGCTATGAACGTTAATTCCTCTAACTTGGAATTAGAATTCCAAGCTTCTCTAAGTTTAAAAGCTGAATCTATTTGCGGGAAAATATGAGGATATATCGATCGAAACTTTAAAACCGCTTCACTCTTATTCACTGGAATCCCGTGTTTCACTAAAAGTAGTGTTCTTACCAATTGAATATATAAAAGCGGGATAACTTTATATTTCCCATGCGGCGCATACTGATTAACTGAACCTCGCTGGCTAGAAATGGGTTCATAAATATTGTGGTAGAGATTAATACGATCATAACAGCTCTGCAAGAAAACATTTCCAATCATTTCACGACTTAATTTAAAATAAGCATTCTTTAGCCATTCAATACGATTTAGACCGTATAGCAACTTACCATGCATAACAATTTCAAGTGTAAAAGCAATAATTCTATACTTCTCAGCAAAATAAAACTCAGAATCGGTAACTGCATGATAGTCCTGCTTAAAAATAGGAATGAGATCGAGGATTTGGTCCCCTCCCCCAGCCATTACACCTTTATATCTGCTATTTGCTTCCTCCATAATAAAATTCAATTCCTTCAACAAAGCAACATCTCTATCTTCAGAAAATACTACAATATCCAAGTCACTCCAGTCTGGATTATATCCTTCATAGGCCGCACTCCCAACAAGATACAAACTAATATTGGAATATTTTTCAAGACGTGTAGTAACAAACTTCAATAGTTCGAGTGGCATATCCTCACCTCACGGATTGTCGGTTTCTCCAAATGATTGAATTGAGAACTAATATAGTATTTTTTTCTTTAAAAAACAATACTCTTTTGTATAATTAGATACAATATGTATTTTTAGATGATAAATGCATAGATCGGATCTTTGTTATCAAGTAAGAATGAGCACCTTGAGGATTATTTCAAGAATTTATATTCTCAATTAATCAGAAACAAGTTTCATGAAATGGGTTTCATTATAGCTGTTTACATTCACATATTATTAGTATATTATGATGCGAAAGGATTTCTTTAGAAATTTTTTACCTAATTTTTAATGTATAGAATATCTATCTGGAGGTGGTCCAATTGAATAAACATACTCTCCCTATAGCCGTCCCCCCTATTTATGGCTACCTTTGCAATGCTTACCCACTTGCCATTGCCCTGCAGTACCAGAAAGCGGAAGCTTGGTTTTTCAGCAACTACATTCAACTCATATGTTCCGGCAATTTTCCTGAGGGCAAATTTTTCACCTTCTACAATTCCTATTTTGAATGGGATCGTCTATTTCTGAGTTGTCCCTTCATCCAGTTTCAAAAAATCCATTATAGCTTTATTGAGAAATATGATGGGAACTTAATAAATTTTATATGCAATTCTATAGACAAGAATGGCTATATCTACATGTATATAGACGAATACTACATACCAGACAAGCAAGCCTATAATAAAAAATATTCATTACCTCACGAGATGCTAATCATTGGGTACAATCGACAAGAACAAAAAGCAGTTGTTGTGGGTTACAATTCCAAACGAGTTTTCGGTACACATGAGGTGGGTTTTGAGGAGCTTAACACTGCGTTCCAACAGTGCGATAAGTCGAATCCCATCAGAGAATATATCTATGTATTAGAATTTGATCACGACTTCCACTACCCTTTTGACCTGCAGCTTGTCATACAATCATTAAAAGAATATCGTTATAGCTCCAACTCTTCTCTACATTATCGGGCACTGAATCCTCCAAACGACTGGTGGATCTACGGGATGTCGGTATATGAGCCTATTTTACAATACTTGCAAAAAGACATTAAAATGCTCAAAAAACAAATAGATATACGGATTTTCCATACAATATGGGAACATAAAAATATGATGGTACAACGAATCAAGTATATGATTCATTATAATCATGTGAGCCATGCAGATGATATTTTGAAAACGTTTACTTCCATTCTAGAGCAATCCATCATCGTCAAGAACCTCGTTTTAAAATATAATCTGACCATGAACAACCGAATATTGAATCGTATCCTGTATCATCTCAATGAGATCAAAACTAGTGAGGAAACAGTGATCGATCAATTCATTAACTTGATAGAGAAAGGTTATACTTTCAATCGGGGATACAGATAACAATAATTTATAAGGTTGTATTTAGAATAGTAATACCACTACAATATATTTATCTTACTTATTTATTAACTATCATAGGAGGATAAAGAATTGAAAAAGCAACTGCCATTTCAAATTGATAACATTTTCAATTCCTATTCCTATCATGCATATATTTCTTCAATACTTTTGGAGAATTATATGCATGATAGTCCAAATATTAGTTTTAAAGATCTTAATGTGATTCCTCCTAGCCAACATGCTGCGTGGTTTCAATCCACCATATCCGATGATCATAGTCTACAAAACGATCAAAAATCTTTTGCCCTTCAACATTTGAACCATGCTTTTTGCCATGAAGGAGACATCAGCGGTCTACGAGACAGTTTCAACTTTATCCATACCAGCCTATCGGGTCACAATGGATTAGAAGTTAAAATTGAGCGCATAAAAAGAACTTCTGTCTGGTCGAAGGCCGGTTTGATGTTAAGAGAGAGCCTGGCCCCTGATGCAAAATATTTGTTTCTATTCGCCACCCCCTCCGTGAACGGTGTTGTTATCCAGAGCAGAGATTCTAATGGGGATGAAACCACATTCGAATTGGTAAGCGATATAAACCCTCCTATATGGTTGAAAATGGAGTGCTGCGGTGATCAAATCAATCTATATTGTGGTAATGACAAGGAAAAGTGGAGCTTCACAAGAACAGTACCTTTCAACTTTAATCCCGGAGCCTACATGGGCTTGGCTTCATGCTCTCCTGCAGATAACGCTTTTCTTAGTTGGTACTGCTCCAACTATATTCAATTGTATAGTTATAAGGACTTTAAAATACACCAAATACCCTTTGATTTTAATGTCGGACTACATAAAGATAGACATTTTTTTGCTTATTGCCCCTATCTCATGACACAGTACTTAGAGTACACCTTAATTGAAAAGCTTGAAAAAAACAAAATCGACATCGTTGAACTCATGATTAGTTTTATTGATGACGGAAATTATGTGGATTTAGACTTAAATGAGATGTTTGTGCCGGGTCGCAGAGCTTATAAAAAATATTTTCGGGCGCATTCAAATTTATTATTTGGCTACAATCGTGCAGATGAGACTTTTGATATAGCAGGCTATGCAGAAGGAAATATTTTCCGAATAGGTATGCTCACATTTACAGATTTTAGACATGCCTTCATTAGGCATAAAGAAAGCAATGTAATATTACTCCGTGTTCACCATTACTACAATTATGAATTAAATACATATATGATAAAAAAACAGCTCGAGGCTCATCTTAACTCGATAGATTTTTTCTCCTGCTTGTCTGCCAACAGAAATTACGAGCCAAATATCGTATATGGATTAAATGCGTATGATAGCTTAATCGAAAATTTTTCTTCTCATCAGAAAGATATTCGTCCCCTTCATGTCGTCTATGAACATAAAAAGCTTATGTTAATGAGACTAGCTCATTTGCAGCGTAATGGCGTTATAGCTGATAATGTATTTGAATTTCTATATGAGGGATATAAAGAACTAGAAAGATTATCATTAATATGCAGAAATGCACAGTTAAAAAATAGAATCAGTAAAAACCAACAAAATGTCGATATCATTCTTAAGCATATTTATACAATAAAAATCCAAGAGAGCAAGCTACTCCCCCTCTTAATTGACAGTATTAAAAAGTCGGGTCAGGCAAGCAGCTGAATCTGTGATACAGATTTTATGAAAATTAGGGCAGCCAGTTTTACTGGCTGCCCTATTATTGCTGTTGTTTTTTTGCATTAATACCCTCACTGTTGAATTGCTTTCACCTCCGGGCAGACCTATTACCAAAACCAACTCGTTTGGTTGAAATAGCTGTATAAATCATACCTCAGGATTTCGTTATCTTGCTATTACATTCCAGATTGCACACATATACCCCCATTAACGGTTATACTAACCTTAGAGGTGAACGACAATGTCCGACGAATGGAAAGCGAATCCGGATCAGATTTCTGACAGCCTGCGCTATAAGGACGAGTCCATCCCGCCCGCGCCTGTGTCTAATGAACAATGGCGAGCCATCTTAGGCAATGACCCTTCATATGACGGTCAATTTTATTACGCTGTCAAAACGACGGGTATTTTTTGCAGGCCGTCCTGCAAATCTAGACCGCCCAACAGGGAGAATATCGGATTTTTTCTGACTGCCGAGCAAGCGTTGGCTGCCCAATTTCGTCCCTGTAAACGATGTAAGCCGACAGGGCAACGATTGCCTGATGAAGAATGGATCGCGATGGTGACCGAATATATTGATCGACAATATAAAGATAAGCTAACGCTTGCCACCCTTGCATCCATTTGTCATGGCACACCGTATCATTTGCACCGAACGTTCAAAAAAGTAACGGGCAAAACCCCCGTCGATTATATCCAGCAAATTAGAATCGAAAAAGCCAAGGCGATACTCCTCTCTTCCCCTACACCAATTGCAGAAGTAGGCGAATATGTCGGCTTGCTTAATACCCCTTATTTTATTACCATGTTCAAGCAGAAAACCGGGCATACACCAGAAGGCTACCGACAGTTGCATAACAATGGTGAAGTTACAACAAATAAAGGAGATCATCCAAAATGAAGAATTCATTTAACGGGGGCATATATTGGTCGCTGTTTAGTTATGAAGATTGGAGCCTGCACGTTGCAGCTACAATCGAAGGGCTTTGCTTTGTAGGTTCGCAGAAACAGCCATATGAAGAGTTAGCGAAATGGGCTGCGTCGCGTTTTCCGCATAGCCCTTTGATTCGGGATGATGAAAAGCTGCTTCCGTATAAAGCTGAGCTGGCTCAATATTTGCAAGGAACGCTTGAAACCTTTACGGTTTCCGCCGTATTTCAAGGAACACCTTTCCAAGAGGCAGTATGGCAGGCTCTTTGCAGCATTCCATATGGGCAAACCTGGTCCTATTCGGATATTGCCAACCATATTCAAAAACCTGCGGCGGTTCGAGCTGTTGGTGCAGCCATTGGTGCGAACCCGATACTCATTACCATTCCTTGCCATCGTGTTATCGGCAAAAACGGGACACTCACTGGCTATCGAGGTGGAATAGAAATGAAAACCAAGCTATTGCAGTTGGAAGGTTACAAAATAAAAAGCACCTCTTAGGTGCTTTAAGCTAAGCTGCTGCAGCGGCATTTAGAAAATTCACGGCATCAATGAAATTCACACCCGCTTCTTATACACCCACATTGCTAAAAAATATGCTGCGAATAAAATTCCGACGCACCACGCAAGCGCGACCCATATATCGTTACCCACCGGTTGATCTGATAATAGCGCACGGATGGCTTCCACGATTGAGGTCACCGGCTGGTTTTCGGCAAAGGCACGAGCGGCCGACGGCATCGATTCGGTCGGCAAGCTGCTCAGCCTGCTTTACATGCTCGGGGCTCGACGCAACATCGAATCCGTTTACTGTGGCGGTTCCGCTGTCTAGTTTGAGCAGCGTAGTTAGAATTTTGACAACCGTTGTCTTACCGGCCCCATTAGAACCGAGCAGGGCGAAAATACTGCCCTCCTCCACCTCGAAATCCACGCCCTTTAGGACTTTTTGCTGCTTGTAGGACTTTGTCATTCCAATCACTTGAATGGACTTATTTTTCATATTTCCCCTCCTTATATCACCTTAACTTTTGATAAATCGGCCTCCATGCCTTTGAGCACAGCAAAGGTCAGTTTATCCATCATTGCGCCGTCAAAGCAGATCGATTGGATTGCACGAAAATACCTTTTCGAAAAGGAAAATGCAGACTTGAAGGATACATTTTTGAGTGTAGCGCCCCTAAACGAAACTTCGTTTAATGCCGCTTTGTCAAACTTAACGCCGATAAAGGTCTGCCCATCCAGACATAGCCCGCTCAGGTCGGAATATTCGAAGTCCACGCCATTAAAGGAACAGCCTTCAAAGATTGTTTTTCTAAGGTCGGTCTTGCTTAACGTGACGTCGGTCAGTTTTACACCTGTGAATTTTGCTCCGTCCAGCCCAGACATGCTGAAGGTAGTGCGTACAAGGATGGATTGCTTGAAGCTAACATTCGTAAGGTCAGAGGTCGATAGAATGCAGTCCGTCAAATTTGCACCGTCAAAATTGGCTTCACGTACGTCGCTGCTCTTAAACGAGCTTCCGGTCAAGTCTGCGCCAGCAAAGTCGGAACCGCGCAATGCGCTAGCTTTAAATTGACCTTTATGGGCAATAACGCCAGCAAAGTCGCTCATTTGCAAGTTGCTTGCGCTAAGGTTTGTCAGCACCTGCCGCTCCAACGAGCGGGAGAGGTTGGCGACCTCCATTATCGTTTGTTCGATGTCGCCGATGCTCTCAATGGTCATGTTAAACGCTGTTTCATCATCCTTGCCCTCGGTTTTGAGATCATGATATCGCTCCTGCAAATCGGAGTGCAGGTCCGCCTTTAATTCGGTGACGCTTTTCACTCCATCATATGGCGTAAACACGCCATTCAAATAGCTGGTCAATTTCTGATTCATCACATCACATCTCCTTATAATAAGTTTTCTAGCACGCGCTTCGAATACTCCCAATTGCTTTTGTTGCGGTCGTAAGTCACTTTGCCCTTATCGGTAATCCTAAAATACTTGCGCCGCCCGCCCTGCGATTCATCCCCCCAATACCACTCGATATCGCCGTCTGCCTCAAGCCGCCGGACACTGGAGTACATCGTGGCTTCCTTTAATTCATACTCGCCGCCCGAGCGCTCGGCAATTAGTTTGACAATCTCGTATCCGTATCGGTCAGCTTCGGATAAGAGCCGTAAAATCATTGTATCGGTATGTCCGCGCAGCAGGTCGGATGTAATTTTGCTCTCACTCATATAATCATCTCCGTATTTGTATAATACGGCACACTACTATGTCTGTCAAGGTAGTATTTTCAATCAAATACTTTGTTTGAAAAGCGAAGATTATAATCATTGCCCCCTCCTAAAATAAAAAACGGGCCCCCTGACATCAGGAGGACCCGTTTCAACTATTCTTGCGATGCTGCAGCAATAGCTCCGAATGCCCAATGCGCAGCCGGGACATCCTTCCACGACGATAATGCCGAAGCGCTCGCATTTGGTCTGCCCAGCACTTTGTTGATAATTGTGGCTGCTTCTGCGCGTGTCAGCGCCTGATTCGGTTTGAAGGTGCCATCGTTGTAGCCATTTATAAAACCTTGAGCCTGCGCTTGCCTAATATCGCTTTGCGCCCAATGCCCCGCTATGTCGTCAAAGCCCTTGCCGGATTGTGAGCCCGAACCGCTGTTGAGCAGTTGCGACACAAGCCGTGCCATCTCAGCACGCGTGACCGAATGGTCGGCTCTAAACTCCCCATTGCCGTATCCCTTCATTAAGCCCATTCGGGTCATATCGGCTATATACTCCTCAGCCCAATATCCTGCTGCGACATCAGTGTACTCTATATTCGCCGCGCCCGCGTTGTGGCGCGTCAAAATACGGGACAGGATGGCGGCAATTTCCGCCCTTGTTATTCGATTGTCCGGCTTAAACGTGCCATCCTCGTAGCCTTTCATATAAGCAAGACCTAGACTGGACTGATCCAGCCCCGGAATATGAAGCAGCGTGAACAAGCTGAACTTTGTAACGGTAAATGCAAGTCCTTTGTCACCCTGATCGTTGTAAGGAACGACAGTCCCCCTGAGCAGTTCCTTCGTTCCGTCGCTATGCTCAATATATACGGCTAGACTTTGCCACTCTGCCTCATCAAGCTTGGTGCCCTTTAACGGTAGGATTATCGTAACTTCCGCATTTTGCAAATTGGTTTCAATGTTCATCGGACGCCCGACAACAGTTGCCTGACCATCACCGACGACGATGCTGACAGCTGCTTGGCGATTGGCCTTCCCAGCAAGCTCCTGCTGCTTAACAACGTCCTTCATTGGTGCCAGCTTAAAATACAGCTCATCCTGCAACCGCGATAATGGGCCGCTACCGACCGCAATAACAGCATTTGCAGTTGATAACTGCAGGCCAACCTCCGCTGTCGTCAAGCTTTTGACTGCTTCCTTGGGCAGCTTAAGCGTCGTTTCCTCCACTTCATCCAGCGTGTCTGGAATGATAATGTTCACAGCCTTCGCACCTGATGCAGCTGCGCTGTCTGCGGCTTTGCGAGCCTCGTCAGCCGTCAGCGAAAGCTCATCTTGCTTGCTGCCGCTAGCCTGCTTGGTTCGATTGACGGTCTTGTTGATTCCATTCCCTATATCAACTGTAATCAGCTCCGAGGATGGAGCTGTACCGTTTCCCCCCAATGGGGGAGGAGCATTGGTTGCCCCTCCCCCTCCGGTTTGCACGGGTGTTGGTGCGGCTGTAGGCGTTGCAGTAGGTGACGTTGGCGTTGCTGCGGTCTCCGTTGGTATTGCAGTAGGTGCCGTTGCTGTCGCTGTAGGCTCCGTCGACGGCGCTGTTGACGGCGTGCCAGTTGGTGTCGCCGATGGCTGCGGCTGACCGCTCACTGCAAACTTCACGCCGTCAAGCAGCATGTAATTTCCTGATTTTTTCACTGCTTTAATCGTATGAGCCGTATCAGTCAAGCCGGTCACTGCGTAAATCTCCTGCTGCGTCAATCGGCTTGCATGGACGGCGCTAACCGTTTGTTGAAAGATGTTATCGATGTAAATATCCATATCTCCCTGAACATCCGATTTTGGCGCAATCAGGGAAACCCCTGTGCCCGTAAACGAAAATTCGGCATAATCCCCATTGGTCATTGTACGGTGGAGATCGTTGTAATAATCGCCACGGTAAGAGATGGCTAAGCTAACAGCGCCATCAGGCTGAGCTGCCAAATATTCCTTCTTGATCGTAATATCACTGCCCGACACCGTATAATCCACACCCGCCGTGAGCGTTGCATTTCCGTTTTTCACGCCCAGCAAATTGCTTCCGTCAACCTGAAGCGTTGTTGTTATATCTGCCTGCGCGGTTTTGTCGAAGCTGCCTGTATCCGGGCTGATCATATCGGCCATTCGGAATTTCAATTGGTCGAGCAGCATGTAGTAGCCGGATTTTTTGACCGCTTTGAGCGTATGCTCGCCCAGTGTCAGGCCTTCTGCGACAAATACGGTCTGATTAATCTGGCGGCTAGGATAATACGTGCTGACCGTCTGCTGGAATACGCCATCGATATAGATGTCCATATCGCCTTGGGACGAGTCTTTTTCAGTTATAAACGTAATGCCTGTGCCCTCAAACGTATATTCCAAATAGTCGCCCGTCGTCTCCGTGTAATGGACATCGTCCTTATAATCACCGAGCCCTCTGTTGCGTCCATGCTGCCAGGCGCCCTTATATGAAATCTCGCTGTCATCGTTGTTGACGGCAACATAGCGGCCTCTCGACGTATCGCTAATTGCAACGGCCAGCGTTTGCGAAGCACCGCCACTGAAGGACAACGTCAAATTCGTCATGCCATTTGGCATTTGCGCAAGATAGCCCTTGCGGATCGTGAGCTGGTCGCCGAAAAGCTGATAGTCTGTTCCCTCTTGCAGCGCTGTCGCGCCATTAGCAATTTCAGTTAGCGTATTGCCGTTCAAACTAATGATCGTCGCAATATCTGCTTGTGCCGCCGCTTTATGATCAAAGCTTAGTGTGCTTGGGCTTATCGTACTGTTCTGCCCAGTGGTGTCGGTGATCTCGACGGCCAGCGTCTGCGGTGCCCCCGCACTAAAATCAAAGCGCAGGCTTGTTGTGCCTAAGGGCTGACTGGCAAGGTACGCTTTTTGAAGAATCACATCGTTGCCGGATACGGTATAGTCCGTGCCTGCTGTCAGAGCCGCTGTATTGTTGCTGATGCCCGAGAGCGTGTTTCCGTTCAGCATCAATGCCACAGCAACGTCTGCCTGGGCGGATGCTTTTTTGTCAAAGCTCGCTTCAAAAGGGCTAATCGTGCTGCTTGCCGCCGCGGAATCGCTAACAGCTACAGCGAGCGTCTGCACAGCGCCTCCTGCGAACGAGAACGTCAAGCTTGCTGTACCAATAGGCTGTCCCGCCATATATTCCTTCGTCACAGTAATGTCATTGCCGGACACTGTATAATCCGTGCCTACTGTCAGCGCTGCTGCTCCGTTCGAAATGCCGCCAAAACCGCTGCGGGCTCCTGTCATCGTAAAGACCAAGTCTGCTTGCTGCCCCGCTGCCTTGTCGAATCCGCCACTCGGGGCGCTTACAAGATCAGGCAACAGTATTCGCAGCTTATCGAGCAGAAGGAAATAGCCTGATTTTTTCACCGCTTTAAGGGTATGCGTATCGTCAGCCAGGCCAGTGATATTAAACACAGGCTTCTGCGCCAGTCTTCCAATATTGTACGTGCTGATCGTACGTTGAAATTGATCATCCATATAAATGTCGATTGCGCCCTGAGATGGATCAAGCTCCGTAATGAACTCAATTCCCGTTCCTGTGAACGTATACGAAAAATAATCGTTGTCATTCGCTTCGGCATAATGCACATCATCCATATAATCTCCAAGTCCACGATTCCAGCTGCGGTTCCAACCGCCTGTGTAGACGATTGATGGATCATCATCGTTCAGGGTAATTGATCCGCCAACTGCTGTATCCTGAATGACAAGCGATACCGTCTGTTCTGCTCCGGCGCTAAAGGTGAAGGTGAGTGCCTTCGTTCCCGCCTGCTGCACAGCAAGCCACGCTTTCTTGAGCTTTAATGTATTGCCGCTTACAGTATAGTCGGTTCCCGCAGCGAGCGTATTTCCATCATGCTTGACGTCTGTCAGCGTATTGCCATTCAGCGCCGTTGTTAGCTCCACATCCGTTTGCGCAGACGTCAACAAATCGAAGCTGACCGTTGACGGTGTTACCCTGCTGTCTCTGATCGTCGAATCATTTATCGCAACAGCTAGCGTCTGCGGCAAGCCGCCACTGAATGTAAAGGTCAAGTTTAATGTACCGACCGCTTTGGCCGCCAAATATTCTTTTTTGATTGTCACCTCGTTCGCATTCACCACATAATCCGTACCTGCCGTTAACGCTGTCCCGCCCGCCGAAATACTGGAAAGCGTGTTGCCATTCAGCGTCAATGTCGTGGCGCCATCAGCCTGCTCGGATTGTTTTTTATCGAAGCTGGCCGTTGAAGGAGTGATGGCGCTGCTCTGCGCTGCCGCATTGCCTACATCAATAATGAGGTTCTGTGCGCCGCCGGCAAGCTCCTGCCCCCCATTGCGCGTCCATTCCCCTGTATACTTGAAGCCGGTATCGTCATCGTTAGCAATCGATGTTCCGCCAAGCGACGTAACCTTCAGCAATCTCGAACCATGCGAGGCCAAATTTGCCGAACTGAAGCCGGTGTTGAACGTACCCAGTTCCTGATGCGTCCACAAGTCGCGCACCTTGGCTGGCCCCTCAAGTCCGATCCCGCTCCAGTCCACGCTCACTGTCGCCGCCGAGCTGCCCAGATTGAAAAGCCCAACTGTATAGGTGCCATCACCGTTATTGGCATACCATGCCTGCTGCTCGGTAGCTGTAGATACGGGATGCCCAGGACGGCCCGCCTGATTGACGGCGATGACCTCTTCGTTAGTCAATAGTTCTAGGCCATAAGCATCGAGGTTGGTCATATCATTGCCAATGTACAATTGCGCGGATGACAGTGCCCAAAATGACATAGCCGTCTTGCGTTCATCCTGCGTTAGGCCATCCATCGAACCATTTCCAACATTTAAGGAATCGAAGTCGTTCCAGCCGCCTGGCCCGGCATGGCGCCAAAACTGTTCCGCTTTCGGGAAGAGACGGGCAATGCTTGACCATACCGTCAAGCCTCCAGTGCCGCAATAACACTCTACATCCCAATCTACACGCCAGCCGTTGGCGTATTGTTTCCAGTAGTCGATGTATTTGATGTCCAGCGCCCATGAAAGCTCCAGCCAGATATCGTGCGGCTCAAGCGCCTGCGACCATGCTTTGACGTCATCTCGCGCATCAAGCGACAGGTCCGATATGCCAGAGCCCGGCGTCACACTGTCGAACTTGAGGAAGTCGATCCCCCATTCGCCATACAAATTGGCAATCGAATCAATATATTTCTGTGCGCAAGGCTGATTGAAATCGATTTTGTAGCCGAGCCCCCAGTAATCTGACTCTTGCAGCGGCTGCGCTGCAATATCCTGCATGGAGCAGCCCGGCGCAGCGTAAATCGGCAAATCCTGATCATACGCCTGCGGCGACATACCTGGAATACCGTACAGCCCTACCTTTTGGCCGTTATCATGAATATGGTCGATCACTTCCTGCAAGCCGTTTGGATAAAGGGTCGTACTTGGAATCGGTCGGCCGTAGCCATCCATGTCACCATTCCAGGCTGCGTCGATATTAATATATTCATAGCCGTAAGGCTGCAGCTTCTCGTGCATCGCATCAGACTGCGCCTTGATCTGCTCAGCGGTAATCCAGTGGCCGTTGTTCGTATACACCTGCATGCTGTAGCTGCTCCAGCCCATGTAAGGCTTCTCGGCGAGTCCATTGTCCGCAGCTTTCGCTACGTTACCGTAAGGCGCTACCAGTCCGAGCTGCATCGAAAGCAGAACGACAACGAGCAGCCAAGGCCGTATTTTTTTCATGAATGGGATCATAATTAAGCTCCTCTGTCAGAAAATAGGACCAGGTCATTATCTCGCAATAATAACCTGATCCTGTGAGTTCGGCGTTGCAGATTCTGATTCATCCACAACATTTGCTATATCCGCAGTATTACTTGAACGACGTGTCATAAGCTTTCTGCAAAATTTCCAAATAACGATCGATTTTCAGGTCCTTCAAGCCTTTCACATAAGCGTCCCAGTCCTTCTCCAAGCTTTTGTTGCCGGTAATAAATTGCAATGCGTTCTGCTCAATGTACGATTTAAGGTTCGTTTGCAAAATGCTCACTTCATCCACCTCGTTCTGATCGACCCAGATCGACCACAGCGGGAACAGCTCCTTCGGCTCATGACCCTGGTACAGCAGGGTGGCCTGATACAATCTGCGCTCATAGCTGGCGGAATCATAAATATCCGTTCCTTGAACAAAGCTGTCCCGGTACTCCTTCGGCATAAAGAAATGAGCGGTTCCGCTCCAGCCCGCATTGCGAGGGGCTTCGCCTTCAGCGGCAGGGATCGTAGCAATTTGCGGCGTTACGCCTTCGCCAAGCGCAACCTCGCCATCCTTTGGTTTTCTCCAGTCAATGCCTTCCATGCCGGAGGCGCCATTCGTCTGGCCTTCTTGCGTGAACATATAATCGACCAGCTTAATTAAGGCGATTTGCTGCTCCTCGGATGCTTTATTCGTAATCACAAACTTGGCACCAGGAGCTACGCCGCCCCCATCATGCGTTGCGTAGGAGCCATGTGGTCCAGTAAGCGGCGGTACAGGGTTGTAATCGGCTGAGTTTTTGTTGCCCGTGTCGATATTTATGAAAATAGCAGGGTGCATGCCCGCTCCCGCTCCCAAAATTTGCGAATCGCCGTTTTCGCCGATTTTTTTGAACGCTTCCGCGTTTTGTGCGAATGCGCCCGGATCAATCAGCCCTTCATCATACAAGGATTTGATATAGCCCAGACCTTCTTTCCATTCGGGCTTTATCGCCGCCGATTCAACCTTGCCGCCCGTCAGGTTCAAATAGTTGCGATCGTCATCGTAGACGAAGCCGTTCATCAGAAATGGAATAACTCGTACGCCAAAATCCTCGATCGAGCCGCTGAGCGGCACTTCGTCGGCCATTCCGTTGCCGTTCGGATCCTCGGTTTTGAACGCCTTGAGCACCGCTTTAAATTCCTCTGGCGTCTTCGGCATTTCAAGCTGGAGTTTATCCAGCCATTTCGTGTTGATCCACATTTTGTTCGGATACGAGCAATGGAAACATTGGCTGTATGCGACAAGGCCGTAAATATTGCCATCAGGCGCCGTGTTAAACGCTTTCAAATCTGCGTCTTTTTCCATGGCCGCTTTGATGTTCGGAGCATATTGCTCAATCAGGTCGTTCAACGGCACAAGCACGCCCTGCTTGCCATATTTCAACACATCAGCCTGCGAAAATTGATCGATGTAGCCCGGAAGCATGTAAGCATCCGGATAATCGCCGCTCGCGAGTGAAATTTGGCGTTTTTCCTTCGCCCCGTCCGGCGGCGTCGTATCGAACTTAAACTTAATATTGAACTTCTCTTCGACGAATTTGGTGAACTTGTTAGTTGTCAGATCGATGCCCGACTCCTGCACGGCAAACATTGTAATTTCAACCGGTGCGGTGCTTCCCGTCTCTTCCGATTGCGAAGCAGGCGCATTGGTCGCGCTGCTGGCGGGCTTATTGTTCTGCGAGCATGAAGCAAGCATCATGCTAACGACCACTGCGATGGCGAGCAGGCCTAACAGTCTCTTCTTCATTGTTGTTCGCTCCCTTTTCATCTCATAATAATAGTTGTCTTTCTTACATTTGCGCTTTCAATACCAAGCCTCACCTCCCTTCATTCTCCAGTTCATCATCAGCCCTTGACCGAGCCGACAAGCATGCCTTGCACAAAATACCTCTGTACAAACGGATAAATAATAAGCACCGGCAGCGTAGCTACGACGATCAGCGAGTATTTCAACAGCTCGGATAGCTGCTGACGCTCCACCTGCTTAAGGGCGTCCGTCACGCCTGCGGTATTGTTCATAATGATGATGCTGCGCAGCACAAGCTGGAGTGGAAACAGATTGGCTGATTTCAAATAGATAAGGGCATCGAAATAAGCGTTCCACTGGCCCACCCCATACATCAGGAACAGCACGGCAAGTATCGGCTTGGACAGTGGGAGGACGATGCTGCGCATAAACCGGAGATCGCTGCAGCCGTCTATTTCCGCCGCCTCCATCAGCTCATCGGGAATCGACGACTGGAAGAAGGAACGGGCGATGATTACCTGCCATACCCAGATCGCATTCGGAATGAGCAGCGCCCAGCGCGAGTCGATCATGCCAAATTCCTTGACCACCATATAAGTTGGAATGAGGCCGCCGCTGAATAGCATCGTGAACGTGATCAGCATCATAATAACGCCACGGCCAAAAAAGCTTTTGCGTGACATCGGATAGGCGATCATAACCGTAAGCGTCACGCTGATCAGCGTTCCCGCCGTCGTATAGAACAGCGAATTGCCGTAGCCCGTCATAATTTGCGGGGTATTGAACAGCACCGCGAAGCCGCGGAAGGAAATATCGACGGGCCACAGCCAGACACGGCCGGAAGTCACAGCTGCCGGACTGCTGATGGAGCTGCTCAAAATATAAATAAGCGGATAAATGACTGCGAGCAGCACAAGTGAGAGTACCGTGTAGATGATGAATAGAAATAACCTGTCACCGGCCGATTCTCTGATTTTCAGCCTGAACGGCTTTTGCTGCATTGCTGATTTTGTCGCTGCCATAGGCGTACTCCCCTTCTTCTACCAGATACTCGATTTCGTAAAGCGTTTGGCTAGGCCATTCACCGTAACCAATAACACCAAATTAATAAGCGAGTTAAACAAGCCGACTGCGGTTGCAAAGCTGTAATTGGCATTTAGCAGCCCAATTCGATACACATAAGTAGCAATAATTTCTGAATTGACCATATTCAGCGGATTTTGCAGCAGGTATATTTTTTCGAAGCCAATTGCCATCACGCTGCCCACATTCAGAATGAGAATAATCGTAATCGTCGGCAGCAGGCCAGGAATGTCCACATGCACAATCTTTTGAAAGCGCGAAGCGCCATCCACTTTGGCTGCCTCATATAACGTTGGATCAATGCCCGCGAGCGCCGCCAAATAAATGACCGCCGAATAGCCTGCCGTCTGCCAAATATCAGACCATACATAGATCGAGCGGAACATGCTGGCCTCGCCGAGAAAATTGATGGAGTCCATACCAAAAAAATTCAAAGCCACATTGGCAAAGCCCAGCCGCGGAGCGAGAAACAGCATAATGATCGATACCATCACGACCGTCGAGATAAAATACGGCGCGAAAGTAACGAGCTGGACGAGCCGCTTGAATCTTCCGCTGCCGACCTCATTTAACATGAGCGCCAGCAGTATCGGCACCGGAAAACCGGCAAGCAGCAGGTAGCCGCTGACGTAAATCGTGTTTTTGACGAGCGGCCAGAACATCGGATTGTCAAAAAACAGCTGAAAGTTTTTGAAGCCTACCCACGGACTGCCCCAGATCCCTTTAATGACGTTATAGTCCTTGAACGCCAGCACCGCATTAAGCATCGGATAGTATTTGAAAATAAGGAAAAACAACACCGGCGGTATAACAATCAAATAAAGCTGCCAATGTTTCCTTAAGCTTCTGCGAGCTTCCTCCGACACTCTTCGCTTGACACCGACGTTTAATATTCGATGCTTCCATACAACCAATTTCTCCAGAACAATCCCCCCTAAGTCGCTGTCTGACAATGAATGATAGCGCTTTCCATAGGTTTGATGATAGGGGATTCAGCCCTGCTTGCGACAGGTACACTTGCGTCGTTTAGCGTACAATAACGCCGTTTTAGGGGGGACAATTGCCCATGGGGCCGTACATTTGGCGGGGAGCCTAGGAAGAGTAGGTGGAGCTGGGAACTACAACGAGCGCTTGGTCTGAATTAACCTTTTGTCCCAGCCAATATGGCAATAATGGACATAAGAAAAAAACCGGCTCTGCTTCCAGCCGATTTACACGTTTTATTTTTTCATTATAGGAGTCTGTTATTTTTTATGAAGATCATAAGCCCTTTGCATGATCTCTACGTATCGCTGAACCCTCATATCATACAAACCTGCTGTGTAGCTGTCCCAATCCTTGTCTAAGTCCCAATCGCCTGTAATGAAGCGCAATGTGCTTTGCTCGATATAATTGGTTAAATTCGTATGCAATATGCCAGCCTCGTCCGCTTCGGCCGGGTCCAGCCATAACATCCAGATCGGAAAAATATCTGTAGGCTCATGTCCTTCATACAGCCTTGTGGCTTCATAAAGCCTGCGTTCATAGCCATCAGGCGTATACATATCCCTGCCCACCACCCAGCTATCGCGATACTCCCTAGGCATATATAGATGCGCCATTCCGCTCCAGCCGGAATTGGTCGACTCCGCTTCATTGATCAGAATTAGGCTTGTGAACAACGGCTTGACGCCGGCACCAAGCGCCTGCTCTCCGGCTTGCGGCTTGCGCCAGCCGATACCTTCCATACCATTTTGGGACGTCGTTTGTCCTTCTGGTGTATACATATAGTTGATGATTTCGATTAATTTGCGCTGTGCATCCTTGCTCGCCCGGGTTGTGATGACAAACTTGGCTCCAGGCTGCATACCGCCTCCTTGATAGGTAGCATAGGAAGCATAAGGTCCCGCAAGCGGGGGGATCGGCACATAATCGTTCAATCTCTCACCTGCGAAAATAGCGGGATGCATCCCTGCCGACGCCCCTAGCATAGGTGCTCCACTATTGTCGCCGATTCTTTTTAAAGCTTCCGCATTTTGAATAAAAGCTCCCGGATCAATCAGGCCCCCCTTGTAGAGCGACCTGATATACGCTAGCCCATCCTTCCAACGCGGCTTATCCGCAGCCGTCTCAACCTTGCCACCTTCCAGCAGCAAATAATGGCGATCATCATCATAAATAAAACCGTTCATCAAATATGGAATCAATCGGACGCCAAAATCCTCGGTCGAGCCGCTGAGCGGGACCTCATCAGCTAATCCATTGCCGTTGGGATCTGAGCTTTTGAACGCTTCCAGCATTTTCTTAAATTCCTCGGTTGTCGCCGGTACGTCCAGCCCCAGCTTCGCGAGCCATTTGTCATTCACCCACATTTTGTTCGGATAGGAGCAATGGAAGCATTCGCTATAGGCTGGCAGGCCGTAAATGTTCCCATCAGGAGCTGTGCTGAGCGCTTTGAGCTCCGAATGCTCCGTCATAGCAGCTTGCACATGGGGCGCATATTTCGCGATTAGCTCATTTAGGGGCAAAATTATGCCCTGCTTGCCGTACTTAAGCAGGTCCGATTGTGAAAATTGATCGATATACGCCGTCAGAAAATAAGCATCCGGGTAGTCGCCGCCTGCGAGCGATATTTGCCGTTTTTCCCTTGCCCCGTCTGCTGAAATAACTTCCCAATTGAAATGCACGTTAAATTTTCGCTCCAGATAACGAGTGAAATCATTGGTTCCAAGCTCTATTCCCGGCTCCTGCAAAGCAAATACATGCAGCTCCATCGGCGCTTCATTCTGCTCGCCTTCATCTCCGCTTACAGATTTACTCTCTTTAGTAGAGCATGAGACGAGCAGCAACAGCCCCGCAAGCGCAAGCATAAGCACAAAGACAGCAATGCCGCTGCGGCCCAGCTTCATCTTCCCTTCACTCCTTCGGCGCCTAATGGGCGTCTAAATATGGATGGACTGCCTGTAAGAGCTTGGCGCCACGCCCACTACCCGCTTGAACGCTCTGCGGAAGGAATGTGAGCTATTGTAGCCGACGCGTGAGGCAATTTCATCAACCGTACAGCCTTCTGTGCGAAGCAGCGAGGTGGCGCGCTCAATTCGGACCATCTCCAGGTAATCGGATACATTCATATCCGTCACCTCCTTGAATAGCTGAGAAATATATTTTTCAGGACGCTCAACCTTCTCGGCGATCCGGTATAAGGTCAGCTCGGAATCGCTAAAGCTTTCGGCAATAAATCGCTTGATGTCATTAGCCGTTTGGATATGGGCATTATTCTTCTTGCTGTTAATAATGCCGCACAATGCTTCAATAATGCCGTCGATCTCTTGCTGAATGTCCGGCAGCATATCTGCTGCCTGGATGCCAATCATTTGATTCCTCAGCGTAGGGAGCAGCTCCGATTGGACGAGCGCCTTCTGATCCAGCAGCTTAAGCAGCGTTCCCTTCAGCTCGCCGACAAGCTGCTGCTTCATTTCCGGAGCTAGCTGGTGCTGATCCGAATTTTTGTCCATCACCGCTGACATGATCCGCTTCGCTTCCTCAGCCTCGCCTGCACGAATCGTGCTGATCAGCCGCTGCTCCATGTCTAGTGGATAATAATAGGTCGCTGTTTCCCGGCCGGAATCGCTGAACCACAATATGCTTTGCTTGCCTGAGAGCTCTGTATACTCCAGCGTTTGCCCTGCCTGCTCAAACGAATGGCTAACATCCATCAGCGTTTGGAAGCATTCTCCAAACGCTGATGACAACGAAATCTTGTATTCGGAATAGGCTGTCCGAGCAAGCCCCTCCAGCGCTTCATTTAACCGCTTACGGTGATCGGCGCCGCCCGTCTGGGCTTTCTGCTCCTCCTGATTCAGCCAGAGCATAACTAAACGGTCCGAGCCAAGATCGGTCATCAACAAGCTTTCCTCGGTTTCGGACAATATCTGCTTCATAATCAGCCTTGCCGCTGAAAGCTCCTTTAATATATCGATGCTATCCATGCCAGAATAGCCGTTAATTCGCAAAATGCCCACGTAGCCCTCACCACCCGCAAGGTTAACGTCCGCTTGAGCCGCAGCAGCTACAACTTCCTCCAGCGTACGAAATTCACCTGCCAGCAGGCGCTTGAGAAAGCCATCCCGAACGAGCGGTAGCTGACGTTCAAGCTCAAGCTCCAGTTGCCGGTTGCTCGTAATCATTATCGAAATATTGCCCTGTAAAAAATCATATTCATTGCGCTCCGCGAAACCGTCCTTGCCGAAATGCTCCTTCATCACGCCAAGCAGCCGGTTAATCGGCGCACTGTTGCGATAGGAGAGCAGCAGCCCCGCCAGCAACCCGAGCACTAAAGCAATGCCGGTCACTAGCCAAGTCATATGCTTGATCTGATTCGCATTCTCCATCAGCACCTGACGCGGTATGCCTGCGCGATAAGTCCAGCCGCTCGTATCGGATTGAATCGTAATGACAAGATCGTCATGGTAAAATTGGCTGCGCTTTGTCTGGTCAAGCTCGGTGGACGTGGAAATCTCTCTTGCCGCTTCCTCCGTTATTCCCCGCAGCCCTACCGTATTCCCATCCGCATCACTAATATGAGCCCAACCGCCGTAGCGGTCTTCCAGTCCAGCAAGCAGATTGGAAATATGCTCCTCATCGATCATAACAACGACTGTAGCTGGTGAGGAACCGCTGAAGCTGTCGAGCGGCAGCGATTGCATATAGGTCACGACCGCGCTTTGCTTCTTATTGCTCATAAATGAACGGAGCGGCATCATCTCGCTGCTATGCGTTCTGCCAAGCACCTCTTCCTTCCACTCATCGAGCGAAAGATCCGTGTAGTGAAAATTTTGGTAATAATGCTCCGAACGGAAGTAGGCAGAGCCTTGGGTGAATATCACGTCATAATTGCTTAAATATATAAAATAATTTTGCAGAAAATCATTCGTCTGGCTAAACGGCGTAACCTGCCTCACCATGCTCCAGATGCCATAGACGTTGATTTCATCTCCATTTTTCTGCTCGTTCATAAGCTTATTCAGATCGGGATTCAAGGCAAGCTGGCGGGTGAAGCCTTCCACCTCCACCATCCTTCGCTCCAATATTTCCTGGCTTCGCTGCAGCTGGGTCACGCTATTTTCGATGGAAATGGATTGCGTTACCGAAATCGAGGTGCGATAGGACACATAACCCGCTATGCTCGGAATGATCAATATAATTAAGTAGGACACCAGAAACTTGCGAAAAATAGTCGTATATTTGGGCACAGCCAACCCACCCTTCTATATAATAGCGCTTTCATAAATAACGAAAGCATGCCCATCGAGCTCCAAAAACGGCCGCACCTACATCATAACCTAACGATGCGAAAAGACAACTACTTTATACGAGAGCGTAGTTGTCTTTATCGTTCATATAGTGGAAAACCAGACTACTGCCCCACTGTCCTACCGCTCTATAGCCATACGCTCCAATATTTGCAGCCCGGCATCAAGCCTGTAAGCCTGACCAGCCTCAAGCTCAACCTTCACGGCAAGCTCGCCGAACCGAACGATCGCCGGTCCCGAGGCGTGAGCGTAGAGCGTGGCTTCTGTCAGCCTATTGTTCTCCCATGCGGCATCTACCTCGATGCTGCCTTTCGCGCGCAAGCCCTTGAAGGAGCCTGACCGCCACGCCGAAGGCAGGGCAGGCAGCAGATGAATAGCTCCTGCATGGCTATGCAGCAGCGTATCTGCCACCGCCGCCGTACCGCCATAATTGCCGTCAATAATAAATATATTCGTATCTGCCCCGGCAACCCCCGCCTTGGAATACGTTAGCAGGTTATCAAAACAGAGCTCGCCAACTAGATGGTTAATGTGCCACAATGCGCGGTCCCCATCATATAGGCGAGAAAACCCGGTTGCAAACAATACCGCCGTAAATTCAATATCCTCCAGTTCATCGGTCATTCGACCCAGCAGCGTCTGCCTTGCGGCTGCGCTAAGCTCAGGCGTATCGCGCGGAGTGATGTGGTTGCTTGGATAAAGGGCAAACAAATGAGCAAGATGGCGATGCTCTGGCTGCGCCTCTTCGTAATCCTCCAGCCATTCCTGCAGCTGTCCTCTGCTGCCGACCTTCAGCGGGGGCAATAGAGCAATCGCATGCTCCAGCTTCGCTTGAAGCTCTATATCCGTTCCGAGTAATTTAGCCGCATCTAGACAAAAGTTGAATAAATCCCGTACCAGCACCTGATCCATCGTCGAGCCCATCGACAATTGCTGCGCTCCCTGCTCCCGATCCGCGGGATAAAAGCTGTTTTCTGGAGAGTTGGAAGGCCCTGTCACTAGCCAGCCATTGGCTGGCTGGACGTCCATATAATCAAGGAAAAAGGCGGCGGCCTCCTTCATAACCGGGTAAGCCTGCTCCGTCAGAAAGGCACGGTCCAGCCCATATTCATAATGCTCCTTGAGGTGCATGGCAATCCATAATCCGCCTGTGACATTAAGCCCCCAGCCCGTCTCCCAGCCAGGTGCCGCGAAGCCCCACGCATTGGAGAATACATGAGCGACCCAGCCCTCACAGCCATAGAAATCTTGTGCAGCCAGTCTCCCCGCATCCGCCAGCCGCTCAATGTAATGCATGAGCGGAACATGGCATTCTGCCAAATTGACGATTTCCGTCGGATAATAGTTCATCTGCGTATTAATGTCCAGATGGTAATCACAGCTCCAGGCCATCCGGTTCGCCTCGCCGTCATTCCATATGCCTTGCAAATGCAGCGGCAGCGGCGAATTTGCACGTGATCCAGCTATCGTCAAATAACGGCCATATTGGAAAAACAAAGAGATAAGCTCCGGATCGTCATGTCCCTCCTGCCGCAGCCGCCGCATGCGCTCATCCGTCGGAAGCGCAGCAGCCTCGGATGCTCCGAGGTCCAGAGCTACACGGGCATACAGCGAGCGGTAATCCGCTACATGCTCGGCTTTCAATTGATCATAGCCTTTGGCGATCGCGGCTGCGAGCTGTTCCCCGCTTCGTTCTTTCCAGTTCTCATCCGCTTGGCCGTAATCCGTATGCATCGCAAAATAAAGATAGGCTTCGTCTGCGCCTGTCACAACAAGCTTATCCGCCCTTGTCTGGACGCTGCCGCCCTGCACGACCAGCTTCACCAGCCCGTCGCACCATACACCGCATGTGCCGTCGCTATGCATATCCTCCGTTGCTTGCCCACGAAAGGCGATCGAATCATCACCTACTGCGACTGCCGAAAACTGTCCTGAGCGGTCCGTAATTCTGAGCGTGAAGCTGACGCTTCCTGCCTGCTCGCCCCCGAACCGCGCTGCAACGATGCCTTCTACATTAGTTGCAAAAGCTTCACGGGTGAACGTCTGGCCTTCGCTTGAATAAGACATCGCTGCCGTAGCTTGCTCCACGTCGAGCTCGCGAATGATATCATCACTCTGATGTCCGAACCGCAGCACCATATCGCAAACGGAAAGGTTGGTGCCGAAATTTTGCTTCTTCGGCTGCAGCTGCTCCTTAGCGAGCCGATCTCCCTCATTATAATCGCCCCGGTAGAAGGCTTCCCTCATCCGGTTAAGTCCCGCTTTTCCTCCTCCGTTTCCGGCTATCCGCTCCTTCTTCCCAGACCAATACGTCAGCTCCGTCATACACCAAGTTTCCCGCTCGCTGCCGCCATAAATAACGGCGCCAATCCGGCCGTTGCCAATCGGCAATCCCTGCTTCCAGTCCTCTCCCGGACCGTTGTACCAAAGCTTCGCTTGACTCACTATGCATCACCCTTCAGCTATATCGTTATGTCCCATTAAAGATCCGCCCCTGCTAAGCCTCGCTTACAAATCGGTTGGTCAAGCTGCCTAAGCCTTCGATTTCAATCGTTACCGTATCGCCATGGCGCAAGTAAACCCGCTGCTCCTCTGGCAGGCCGAGCACAACACCCTCCGGCGTTCCGGTCAAAATAATATCGCCCGGCGACAGCGTCATATGCTGTGAAATATAGCTTACAATTTCGGCGCAGGAAAATATCATATCGCTCGTATGTGAATGCTGCCTGACCTCCCCATTGACGGTACAGGTTATATCGAGCGCATTGGGGTCCGGGATTTCATCGGCTGTTACCAGATAAGGGCCAAGCGGACTGAAGTCATCGCAGCTTTTGCCGAGCAGCCATTGTGCCGTCCGCATTTGAAGATCCCGTGCCGACAAATCATTGACACAGCAGTAGCCGAACACATGCCGGAGCGCCTCGTCCTCGCTAATGTATTTCGCCGTTTGGCCGATGACGATAACAAGCTCCGCTTCATAATCGACCTGTGTCGTTACCCGCTCAGGCAACGCAATATCCCTGCCATGACCAGCAAGCGTGTTGTTAAACTTGTTGAACAGAATCGGGTAGTCTGGAACCCGCGCATTGGTCTCCGCTGCATGCTTTCTATAATTCAAGCCGACGCAAATGATTTTGCCCGGGCGGGTGACGCAAGGCCCCCATCTTACCTCGTCTTCCGCCAAAATAATCTCTCCACACGCCACACCCGGCTGCTCTGCCGCTTTCATGACGCGCTTTGCGTAAGACTCCAGCTGCGCAAGCGCCTGAGCACCGCCCGCAATAATCTGCATAACATCGGTTGGAACAGCGGCGCCCGGCAGCCATTGCAGTGCCGCTTGAATATCCAATATGCCCTCGTTCACCTTCAGACCGAGACGATACATTCCGTCCGTATCAATCGTTACCAGCTTCATTTCATCCAACCGCCTTTATAACAAAATGGTTTATGCATCGATTATGCATCCTTGCCGAAGACGACGCCTCCATCAATATACAGCGGAGAGCCCATCATGAAGGAAGACTCGTCGGAGGCCAGAAATAATACCGCGCTCGCTACATCCTCCGGCTTCCCCAATTGTCCGCCAAGCTGTCTCAGCTTGATGGCTGCAATTGCCGCATCCGGGTCCTCGTACGAGTTTTTCAAATATTGCTCTACAAACGGCGTCATGATCGTTCCAGGCAGCACAGCATTCACCCGGATATTGTATTTGGCATAATCGACCTGCATCGATTTGGCGAGTGACAGCACCGCCCCTTTGGTAGCCGAATAGGAAGCTCTTCGTGCGAGGCCCATCTCCGCAATACAGGAGGACATATGAATGATATTGCCGCTTCTGCGTTCCATCATATAGGGCAGCACGTATTTGGAGGGCAGGAACACGCCGCGCAGATTGACCCGAACGACACGGTCCCAATCCTCCGGTTCTATTTCATGTATAGCCCCTACCCCGCTAATCCCTGCGTTATTGAATAAAATATCGATGACGCCATATGCCGCTATCGCCTGCTCTACCATGGAACGCACGGAAGGTGCGTCCGTCACGTCAGCGTGCAGGAACAATGCCTCACCTCCAGCAGCTTGAATCGCTTTGACGGTTTCTCGTCCTTTCGCTTCATCAATGTCATTAACGATAACCGCAGCCCCTTCACTCGCGAACCGCTCTGCCGTCACTTTTCCGATGCCGGAGCCCGCTCCTGTCAACAGCGCTATTTTGCCATGCAGTCTCATCGCTTTGCTCCTTTCGGTTATCTGATGCGATATTGATCAAAATAACGAGGAATGATTTCAGTCGAAGCTCCCGGCAGCTCCGGCAGCGCATAAAACCCATTTTTGACCGTAGCCGGCTCTACAAAAATCGTCCTGATCCACGGAATGTATTCCAGCATGATCGCTCCAGATGTCGCAGCGACCAAATGCTGATGAATTTGCCCCATATCTCCCACATGCGGACAAATCGGGATATCATAGGATGCGGCAAGCCCCGCTACCTGCAGCCACTCCGTAATGCCCGCGACACGGGTCACATCGACCTGGCAATATTCAATCGCACCCTGATGGATATAATCGCGGAACGCATATTTGGAATAAACATGCTCGCCAAGAGCGATCGGCACATTGAGCGCATCGGCCAGCTTTCGGTGGCCCATAATATCGTCCGGGTTAAGCGGCTCCTCCAGCCAGAACAGGTCGAATTGCTCCAGCTTTTTGCCCCACGTCATCGCCGTGTTGATATTCCATTGCTGGTTCACGTCTATCATAAAAATAGTTTTGTCGCCAATGGCCTGACGGACCGCCTTCACCCGCTCGTAATCCTCATGCGGATCAGACTTGCCCACTTTAATTTTCACCCCTGTGAAGCCCTGCTCGACAATGTCTGTTACATCCTTCAGCAAACGCTCCAAAGGCCAGTTCAGCCAGCCTCCGTTCGTGTTATAGGCTTTAATTCCAGTTGACTTATGCCCGCCAAGATACTGCCACAGCGGCTTGTTCGAGGCTTTCGCCATAATATCCCAAAGTGCAATATCTACTGCTGCAAGCGCCATGTGGGCAATACCCGCGCGGCCAATCCAGTGCATTTTTCCATAACGCAGCATATCCCATATTTCCTTCACCATAAAAGGGTCCTTGCCGATCAGCTCAGGGGCGTAATAACGCTCAATCGTATCGACGATCATATCATCTCCATGCGCACAAGTGCCTGTGTAGCCATAACCAACATAACCCTCATCTGTATAAATCCGAACGCCAGCCAGCCCCCAATGCGTAGCCACGTTAATCGCATCGGTAATCGGCGGATCAATCGGAACATGCAGCACGAAGGTTTCTACCTTTGTCATTTTCATTTTCACGTCTCCTGCCTGTCAGTTAGTAGCCTAGCGATGCGCCGCCTTCGACCGGGAGCGCCACACCCGTAATGAAGGAAGCCTGCTCTGATGCCAAAAAAAGCACGGCCTGCGCAATCTCAGCGGAATTGGCCGGACGTCCAAGCGGGTGCATTTCATCCAAAGTGCGCTTCGCGGCTTCAGCATCGACTTGCTGCTGCACCCACTCTTCCAGCAGCGGCGTCATTACGCCCGCTGGACATACACAGTTGACCCTGACGCCGCTTGGAGCAAAATCAAGGGCCAGCGATTTGGTCATAGCAATAACCGCTCCCTTGGAGGCAGCGTATACGGCATTGTTCCGCTGACCGACTAGGCCATTCAGCGATGCCAGATTGACAATAGTGCCTTTCGAGCTGCGCAAATGGGTGATGGCGTGCTTGATCATTAGATAAATGCCTTTTACATTAACGGCATACAGCCGGTCGAAAGCCTGTTCGTCGATGTCCTCGATGGGCTTCGGACAGATGATGGCAGCATTGTTAATGAGCACATCCAGCCGTCCAAACGTTTGCAGCGTTGAAGCTATTAGCGAAGCAACAGACTCCTCCCGTGAGACATCGGCCTGGAGCGCCAATATTTTTGGAAGCCCTTTCAAAAATTCATTTGTTTGAAGCAGTCCATCCGCCACTCGCTGTGCCTCCGCAGCATTCAAATCCGCTATGACGACGCATGCCCCTTCGGCAGCGAACATCGCTGTGCATGCCTCACCGATACCAGAGCCAGCGCCCGTGACCAGCACGACCTTTTGGTTAAATCGCAAAAGCTTACCTCCTTGGACGGGGTCATCTATTGAAGCTCAGAACCTAGTCGCTTCTGTTTTTTCTGTTGTTAATAAATCCACATAACTATCAACAGAACTTGGCTTAACATTGCAGTTATTGTATCATTGATGTAGCTATTCGTATTTGATCAGGCGGCCATTAATTTGACGATTCATCCGCTAATTTTTTAGTACAAGGATAGAAAATGAGGTGCTCGCATGAAGCTTTTGAACGAGATGACCCCCTATGTCGGCGACTGCATGAACTACTTGTATGATGGCAGCTCCAATGAGAAGCTCCGCGTCTGCAGCGTGTATGCCTTTCATCTATTTACCGACGGACCGGGGGAAATGGAGATTAACGGAGTACGCTACCCGATTGACAGCCGAACGCTTATTTTTCTAAAGCCGGTTGAGCCCCATGCCTTTCATATTACACCCAGCCATCCGCTGCAATCCTATAATCTCTATGCCGATTTATGGGATGATAAGGAGCCGGTTTCCGCCAATCGAACCTTTATTTATGCGCCAGAACCGTTTGAGCTGCACGAAACCTCACGAAACGTTCCTTGTGACGAGCTCGACCGTTTGCCACGCGTCTATTCGCTGCAGCCCTACCCTGAGCTGTATGAATCTTTCGTTATGCTCGCTAAGCTTTATCATAATGCGGCGTTCTACCGGATGGAGATGATTAATAGTCTGTTCTATGCGTGGATGCTGAACTGGTACAATACGGTTCACATTCATCAGCCAACCGATTATCGGATTGTCCGTTTGCTCGCTCACTTGAACGACCATCCAGAGCAGCGCGAGCCGGTCGAAACCTGGTGGACATTTTGCGGTTTGAAGCGCACCTACTTCCATGCCCTGTTTCTGCGTGAGACCGGCCTAACGCCCAAAGCCTATCATCACAAGCTGCTGATGAGGCGGGCTTCCAATCTCCTGCTGGAAACCGAGCTGAGTGTAACCGCCATTGCTGAGCGGCTCGGCTATCCCTCCATCCACCCGTTTACGCGCCATTTCAGCGCCTGCTATGGCGTCAGTCCGAAGCAGTATCGACTTCAGCCGCAAGCAAGAGCGTAATGATACCTTAACGTTGGGGCTACTTCGCCCACGCGAATAGGCCACCTTTTGCCCGGTGGCCTATTCGTTGGTTTATTATTTATCTAATGATAATCCAATACGCTAGCCATATGCCGAAACTGATCAAGCAAATCCAGCTGCATTTATTTAATAAAAAGCTTCATCAGTTTATTATAGATAGGATGAATCATATAACCCGTTGGATTAACCGAATACCTTTTGCCTATATTCAGCTGGTTGATCTGCTTCATTTCATCACTGGTCAGCTCAAAATCAAATATCTGACTATTTTCTTTCATTCTTTTTGGGCTCGATGATTTTGGAATAACGATGATGCCTCGCTCCAAGTGCCAACGTAAAATGACCTGAGCCACTGTTTTATGATGATAATCAGCTATTCTTTTTAAATCCGGATGCTCCAATAACGCTTTATTCCCTTGCCCTAGCGGCCCCCATGCCTCATGCAAAATCTGATGTTCATTGAGATACTGATGCAGGTCATTTTGGGCAAATTGGGGATGCGTCTCAATTTGATTGATCATCGGTGGGATTTTAGCATGCTTCATTAATCGTTCAAGGTGTTGAATCTCAAAATTTGCAACGCCAATCACTTTGATCTTCCCTTCGGAGTACAGCTCTTCTATCGCTCGCCACGCTTCCAAATCATTAGGTGCGGCAAAATGAATCAAGTACATATCCAGATCATTTACCTTCAGCTTTTTGCAAGTTTGCTCAAAAGCCTTCCTGGTCGCTTCATAACCAAGATCTGTATTCCACACTTTAGACGTGATAAAAAAATCCTCACGCGGCAGACCGCTTTTCTGTATTTCTCTTCCTAATGCTTCCTCATTGCCGTAAATTTTAGCGGTATCAAAATGCCGATATCCGATTCGAATCGCCTCGCCGATCGCCGTTTCAAACTCTTTTGCTTTCGTTATTTTGTATACTCCAAATCCCAATTGCGGAATTTCAACCCCATTGATCGCTCTTACTGTTCTATTTTCAAAAGTCATATTCATGCTCCTCTCGTTTGATAAAACTAAAAAGTGATTAATGTAATATATTAAATATTAATTATATCTAGTTTATTTTAAAAAAAGAGAAGGTAACCCTTTTTCAGTTCAAAAAGTCGGTTAACCTCACTTCTTTTAAGTTATTGTGCATATCCACCTCAACGGTTTGCAGACTGGAGGCAATCTTTTGTTTGACTGCGTCTACTTCTTTCCCTTGAAGTGTGGTATCGGTATGAAGCTTGAACAGCGTTTTGCCAGGTTCGACCGCTAAAAAAACATCTAATAACGTAATTTCTGCTAGTGGCTTTGCCAGTAGAATGCCTCCCTTCGCTCCTTCTTTAGCAAGCGTCAGCCTAGCATTATTCAGATTCCTGATGACTTTAACCGTCGTTGGGACGGGAATATTCAATTGCTCAGAAATCACTTTTGTAGACAAAAAGTTAGAGCAGTTCTCCTCCGCAATGCTGTGAATATAGAGCAATATGGCAATTCCTTGCGATAGAGCTGTGGAGTATGACATTTCAAACTCATCCTAACTATTGGCTATTTTATGTATACTATATATTATTTATATTTAGTTTTCAATAGACATTTTGATATCCCTATTCCCAACAAAGGATTCGGCAGATTACCATGCTGTGAACGTCGAAAATCCCGGCGGGGAAGCTCCCGCCAGGCTTTTGTTATAAAGATTAGAATTCAAGTCATTAACGCTAAGGCTCCTTTACCGCTTCTTTTTTTAATTAATCTCCAAATAATCAAGGTAAGCATCCCATGTGCCGTCATCCGCTGTTACAATAAGCTCAATCACTTGATTTCCGGTTCCATGGCTGACATTGTTTAAGGTATAGACCGCTGGATTGCTCCCGCCGAAGTAGAACGTCCCCTTCGTCTGTCCACCGATTTTCAAGTCGACTCTGGCCATGCTGGAGTTGTTCGAAGCACCACGCAGTGAAAAATGATGAGTGCCGCTCGCAAAATATTGCGTGTATTTCACCAAATCATTGTTGGCATATAAAGCAACTCCGTTGAATGGCGAGCTGATATTCCCGGTGTACTGGCCGCTCTTTGTCATACTCTCAGCTTCCACTTTCGTACCTGCACCTGGAGACGGAATTGTACCGCCACCGTCAGGAGCAACCGCTCGGCCCGTGGTCGGCGAGATCATGCCGGTGCAAAGGCCGCGGCTCTTGAGGCTTTGAGCAATCTGCGGGATTGCTTGGCGCGTAGCCTGGAACTGGTCATGCATCAGGATTACGTCACCGTTTTGCAGCCTGCCCGTGGCGGCCACGATCTGGGCGGAGGTGGCACCGTTCCAGTCCAAGGAGTCCACGTTCCACATCACTTCTGTAAGACCGTTTTGAGCCACGACAGATTTCAAAGTCGAGTTGGTGGCACCGTACGGCGGACGGAACAGCTTCGGCGCGGTTCCGGTAATGGACTGAATCGCCTGCTGCGTCCGTGTAATTTCCGTCGTCATCTGCGAGCTGCTAAGTGCAGTCATTTGCGGATGGGTATAGGAGTGGTTGCCGATCCACATGCCCGCGGCCACTTGTTCCCGCACCAGAGACGGGTTATTTTGTGCGTTTTGTCCGACGTTGAACATCGTTGCGCGCAATCCAGCCTGCTTCAGCGCATTGAGCAGATTTGTCGTGCTTCCGGGATTGGGGCCATCGTCGAATGTTAAACCTACGTAGCCGTTCGGACAGTTCACATCAGCAGCACTGGCTCCTGGCACCATTGAGCTGGAAATTAACGTAACAGAAAGCGCCAAGGTCAATAATCCACTTACTAGTTTTGATTTAAACATCATGTACCTCCTAATAATAAAATACTAGTATAGTTTATCTCGTTCCTCCGTACCGCTGCAGCTCTCTCTCTATCAGGCATTTTCCATATCCGCAGCATTCCCACAGAATACTGCGGATGCATGCTTTACAGCCATCTCATTACTGCAATCTTAAATAATCAAAATCAACAAAACCACCCGTTGATTTAGTCGCATAATTGAACAGAGCAAAACGGTATCCCATAAAATGAGGCAACGTATAAGACATTTGGAGCGTATTGCCTATAGACGTCCAATTTGTGCCATCAAGACTGTAGGAGAAATAGGCTTTATCCGTCTGATTTGTGAAATCACAGAAAAGCTTAAAATACACGCGATCCTGAGTGACCGGAACATTTGCCACTTCAGTCATCGTTCCCGAGCTGGCATTTACCATCACAATGGACTTCGAGGCTCCGGACATCTTCACACCAACAAAGCCATATTTAGCCTGAAAAGCCGCAAGACCAGCATAATCTCCATCCTTCATGCCGCTTGTTTCCATCGCAATGCTTCCTGTAGATTGGGGACCAAATGTCCTTTGCGTAAGTGTATTTCTGGCATCAAGAATACTTGCGCTCAGCTTTCCTGTCGTCAGCCTCATAAATCCGGGCCGCTGTGCAAGGGACCATTTTGTATGGTCAGGATTGTGATTCCACTGCCAAACCTTTGCAAGAGTCGCCCCTGACGAAGCCATTCCTGTAAACGAAACATCGTCTACATAGAAATTCATGAGGTCATTTGCCTGATTTGGGGTTGAATTGTAGGGTGTCTCAATAAAAATAAAGGTTTGCGAGAGATCGGCACCAGCCGGAAGTGTATAGGTTCCTTGAATTGTGCCCCACTGGCCTTTGGTTAGCGTACTAGAGCCAAGAATGGATATCCCTGTGTAGCTTGGACCGTTTTGGATATTAAAGTTGAAGGTTTTAGTGGCGGGTCCGTCGGTATATTTAACTTTTGCGGAAAATTGATAGACGCCGCCTGCCGTCACTTTACCCGTAATGACTTGTTTTAGGCCCGCAGCTGTTTGCTGTCTGCCGCTAACAAATAGGCTTTTTGATCCGCTGACATAGTCTGTCGTAATTGCTGCGACCGTTGCCGTATTGTTATTCGTCCAAGGGCTTATGGTTGCATCTTCAAATCCTCCGTTTACAATGAGCTGACTCGGGGCTTGAGCCGAAGAAAACTCATCTGATGCATAAACCTTCTTCACCGGATATCCCTCAACAGGAAGATTCATTGTTAGAGGTGCCTTGCCGTTAACTCCGAATACCGGCCAATTATTTGCCCAGGTAACCGGAACAATATACGGCATACGTCCGATTGCCCCACTGTCTTTAAACAACATGGCATACCAAGCGCCAGTAGCCGTATCAACAATCCCTCCCTGTGCTATGCCTGAATCCTTTAATGAAACCTGACCTGTATAGGCTCCGGTCAAGCTGCTTGCACGATAGGTTAATTGTGTGCGCCCGCTTCCCGATGGCCAGCATATAAGGAATACATAGTACATTCCGTTGATCTTTTGTATGTGTGCGCCTTCGGCCTTGACTATGAAGCTGGACCCTGCAATGTTACTCGAACTCGGAATGATGATCTGATTTAGTCCACCTGATTTGATCGATTTTGCATCTGTGGAAAGCTCAATGATTCTAATATCATCACTGCCATAAACCAAAAATACACGATCATTATCAAAAAGCAGCGATGCATCATGATAATAGCTGCCAAGCACGGATGATGTCCAAGGACCCGTTTCTATGTTGCTGGTTTGATAAATATAGGTTCTGCCGGTAGAATTAGAGCCGAAGGACACATAATAGATTCCGTTATTATATCGAAGGCTGCTTGCCCACGAGCCTCTTCCATACTCGCTTTGCCCGTTATTAAGATTTTGTGCATCATTGTTGGCATAGGTATCGTAAACATAATTTACGATTTCCCAGTTTACAAGGTCATAGGATTTCATGATGGGAACGCCAGGATTCATGTGCATAGTTGTGCTCGTCATATAAAAAGTATTGCCCACCCTGATCACATCATTGTCTGGAGCATCAGCATATACAAACGGATTTGTAAAAGTGGCAGCTGAAGAAATCGAGATGTTTGACATCATACCCATGAGTAAAAGTAAAATCGATAAAAAAAGAGATATTCGCTTATACATATTAAAATCCTCTCCCAAATAAATTTGTCGTTCATTAATTTCCAAATAATCTACGTAGGCATCCCAAGTCCCGTTATCAATTAAGATTATTTGCAGCTCCGCCAGTCGCTTGACTCAGCTCGGTTGTCATGCCCACCTCCTATATTTTTTCAAACTCCACTTTCCCCAACATATGTGATTCCGAAACCGAACCGCCCCTAGTATTTCTCGCCAAAGCCTTTGTAAAGGTTCGTGCTCCGATTGTTGGTTTTAATACCGTCTTCATTGGAAATATGGCCTACACCACATTGAAAGCGCTTGCATTTGTCCGAAATAAAACACTTTGCAGGAAGCCAGTGGAATAAACACACATCGTGCAATTATGCTGCCAAGCGTTATTAATTGATAATTTTTTCTAAATATTGAAAACGTTTTCCATTCAATCCTAACATATTTTCTCAAAAGTTTAGTTATACTATTTTTGGATTTTGTTGTAATTTTTTTGTTCGTTATTAGGCGATTTCACTCGGCTCACATTCATTTGATCTGTAGCGTAAAAAAAGCCCACGGATGCTTCCTGTATAATGAAGTCACCGCAGCAACCATTACATGGGAAAAACAAACCGTGGGTTATAATTATCATTGGGCAACTCTTCAATGAAATGCGATTTTATAGACCTCGCAGCCTCACAAGCCTAATCCTTTGTTCCGGCCATAAAGCCGCGCCCGTTCGTGCCAATATATACTTTTCCGTATTCCTGACGGTCTGCCACCATAACCTGAGGCTCATTTCCGATTTGCATTTGGGGCGAATTAATCTGTACCCATGTGCTTCCCCTATCATCCGAACGGAATATTCCCTTTATCCCGCCAACCTCTCCATATATAAAAGCTGCTGGCTGTGTCTGTCCTGGCGCCGCTTTGCCGAATGCAAACAATCTAGCCTCCTTGATCTGATCCAGCTTAGTAAAAGAGGCTCCTGAATTAGCTGAGACATGCACGCCATTAGCACCTAAGCTAATCCAGAGCACGCCTTCCATTCCGGGAGCCGCCTCAATCTTCACAGGACTTCCCCCTGGCAGTGGCGTTTGGTTAGCGATGGACCAGCTTTGTCCTGCATCCGAGCTCACATGCAGATAGCCCGATTTATAGGCATAAAACTTGCTTCCGTCCACCCGATCAGCAGCTATCGGATGATTGTATGAAAATATCATACTCCCGCCCACCGTACCCGTCGGCGCCCCTGTCATAGCCTCCCATGTAGCTCCCCTGTCTGTTGTCCTCACTGGACTGCCAGATTGGGGGAACCATAGAATCGTATTAAGATCTGTAGCGGAATAAGCCAGTCTGCCCAGCTTAGAGCCCGCAGGTACAGGGCGGGCTTCCATTGTCAGCCCATTATCTGATGAAACGAACATGCGGGTAACTGTTCCATACCAGTCATCACTCCCGATAAAGGCCATATATTGTGGATTAGCTTCGTGATAGTCAACACTAACCATCTCCCGCATCGAACTCATGTCCAGCCTCGCTGCAGGCGAAGCATTCACATCCATATGACGAAAGCCAATAACATCGGCTACACCCGTGAATAGCGGTGCTCCTTCTGGCGGCGCAGCTCCTGTGAGGGCAACCACCTCTTCATGACCTTTAGATAGGGTCTCCCATTTTGTCCACAACGTCCCGATGTCCTTTGTTCGGTAGACGCCAAACCAGTCTGCGGAATAAACGGTTCCGGCATGATGAGGGTCAAACACGACAGTAGAAGTGGCTGAAAAAAACATATTGGGCTGCCACCAGCCGGGTTTGGAGGTTTGAGCCTTGTTCACTAGCGTCCAGCTCTCTCCCTTGTTGATGGAACGATACAACGGAAGCTGGGCTCCGCCTGTCCTGACCGCTGCCAAGAGATGGCTGTCATTATGAGGATCAATATCAATGCCGTAATAGGACGTATATGCTGCATTAGGCGTAATATTGCTCCAGCTTCCGTCCTTATACCTATGCACTCCATTATTGGGCGTAGTTACATACAAAGACCCATCCTGTCCCGCGGCCAAACGAGCCGGATGTGCAGGACTTCCCGGAATCAGATTCCAAGTAGAGCCATCGCCTCGTGTCTCATAAATTCCAATTCCCATTACACCGACATAAAGTGCTGTCTCTAGGTTAGCTGCCCCGGGAACGCTACCGAAGATCAAGCTGCGAATCCCTTTGCCGCTTGTCCCGGCGGGAACCTCATTTACTTTGGACCAGGTTTGTCCTGCATCCTGACTCCTATACAAGCCGTCATATCGGGTACCCGCATACACCATGTTAGATAGACTCGGGTGAACTGCAATGCTCTCCCCCATGGCCCGCTCCACATTGCCGTTAGCCTCATTGCGCTTGTTCAAATTTGTTCTGGACCACGTATTTCCGCGGTCGGTAGATTTCAGAATATCACTGGGGGATGCGCTCCCTGTTTTTCCAGCTGATACATAGACGATATCAGGGTTTTGTGAATCAAGCGCAATACCATCAATTCCATACAAATTGCTCTGCTCCGGGCCCAGTCCGTCCATTAGCGGAATCCAGCTTGAATCATTCGGGTCCAGACGGTATGCCCCGCCAACGTCAGTGCGGATATACACCAGATCCGGTTCAGACGGATGAATCACAATTCCTGTCACATACCCTCCTCCCCCGATAGATACATTTTTCCACGTATAGCTTTCCGATGATACCGCATACGCTGTGTTGCCGGGCAGCAGCACAACAACAACGGTCAACAACGTACCAAGCATTTTTCTCCAGTCCATATCTGTTCCCTCAATTCCTGCAAAATTAGAACGCCATCACGTTCCCTGCCTATCACATTCTGCAAAACTTCTACTTCCCAAACCTTGAAATCCCAAACCCTACAACAGTCCCCTCACCTACTTTACTCTCAATATTCAACCCTCGACCATAAAGACGAGTCAAGCGGCTATGCGTATTCAGCAGCCCAATCCCGCGATTTTCTCTTCCTGCCGGTTTCAACAACCGGCTAATCTGCTCCTCATCCATTCCAATCCCCGTATCCCTCACATAAAATTCCACCGTATCCGCTTGCTGTACAATACGAATGCCCAGCGTTCCGCCCTTGCGCTGGCTTAGCAGTCCATGCCTGACCGCATTCTCTACTAACGGCTGAATGATAAGCGGTGGAATCGGCATGTCCTTATCAACATCCTCCTGTATTTCCCACTCGATCTTAAGCCGCTCGCCAAAACGCTGCTGCTCAATATATAAATAATTTTCCACCAGCTCAAGCTCCCGCGACAGCGGTACCAGCTTGCCTGTGGTGAGAAAGTCAAAGCTAATACGCAGGTAAGATGTAAACGCTTCTGCTAGATTTCTCATCTTATCCGCATCAATTTCGCTTAACGCCAAAATCGAGTTCAAAGCATTAAACAGAAAATGCGGCTGGATCTGCGCCTGCAAATAAGCGGCCTCCATGCTTAATCGTTCATTAACCGCCTGCTTGAGCGATGAAAGAGACCCCGCCCGATACCTTAGCTCCAGCGCATCTACGGGCTTGGTAACATAATCGTTCGCTCCCGCCACAAAACCGGCATAAATGTCTTCCGGCTCGCTGCGCGCAGTCAGCAAAATAATCGGCAGCTCATACAGCGTAAAACGCTCGCGAATTAACCGCGTCAGTGCATACCCTGACATGCCTGGCATCATAACGTCTGCAATAACAAGGTCCCACTGCTCACGGTGGAGCTTGTCCAATGCTTCTTGCGCGGAAAACGCCATTTCAATATGGTACATATCCGCGGACAAAATATGAACCAGCACCTTCAGATTGACAGGATCATCATCAACGGCCAGCACACGAATTCGTTCAGCACCTCCTTCAGACTTTAAAGCAGGCAGATCGACTTTGGTTAAATCATAACGGGCGGCTGCTATTGCGTCCGCTCCTGCTGCAAGCTGTGCGCCGACAGACGCCAGTGATTCCGCTTCCTTTTTCACAAGAATCATCGGTTGAGTCAGCGCGTCTTCCACACTGTCATCAAATACGGACAAGTTAAAGCTGAACATACTTCCCTTGCCCGGCTGGGATTGGACGAACAGCTCGCTGCCATGCAATTCGACCAAATCCTTGCAGATACTTAGCCCGAGCCCAATTCCCCCTCTGCCAGAAGCGCCTTGCTCGTAGCGCTTGAAAGCACGCTTTTGCATCAGCTCATCCATACCCACTCCTGTATCCGTTACACGTATCTGCACTTGCCTGTTTATGAGCTCAGCAGCCAGCTCCACGCTTCCCTCTTGGGTGTATTTCAATGCATTGTGCACCAAATTAATAATAATTTGCACTAATCGTTCTTCATCGGCATAGACACGCGGCAAATTTTCCTTAATGTCCATCCGCAGCTTAACCTTCGTGCCCTCGGTCAAAAACCGCAGCATATCCAGCACACCAGCAGCTACTGACTGAACTTTCACCGCGGTCATTCGTACTTGAATCCTTTTATCCTGGAGCCTGACGACGTCCAGCAGATCATTCAGCATAAGCGACATCCGGCGGCTGATCATAATGAGCAGCTCCATGTCGCGCTGGCTTTGCCCATCCAGCATGTGTTTTTTTCTTGTCAGCACGCTTTGGGCAATGTTCATAATGCCGTGCAGCGGCGTGCGCAGCTCATGCGACGTATTGGCGAGAAAACGATCCTTCAAGCGATTCGACTCCGCCAATTGGGCGTTGAGCGAAACATTTTCATGCCAATTGTGATAATATCTTTTAAACCAATGGGCCGAGAAGCTGGTAATCGCAGCAATTAAATCGACCGGATAAAACATATATTGCGACGTTCCGGCGTAATACACCGTTCCCCACAATATATTATTAATGACACATACGACGGAAAATAAGAGAAATAATGCGCCTTCTGCCTGATTTAACACCATTTTCATAAAATAATAGGTCGTCCAGAACAAAGGGAGGTAATACAGCATCATGTATAGCCCCGATTCTATCGAATACAGCACCAGCTCTAGCGGTCCCATTGCGACAAAAATCGTATACGCCGCTAGTAGGCAGACATAGCTATAAAACAACAGGCCTTTGCGGGTAACCCCAATAAAAGCCCTGCCCATCATGAGCAGAAAGAAAGAGAACCATGTGTACGCATAAGCTTTCAGCTTCAACGTCCCTCCAAAATCAGTAGGGATTAACTGGAATAAAAGCCCATGGTGATATACGGCAACCGTCATGGCCGCTGCAATCATCATGAGAAAAAACATAATAAATTCTGTTTTTCGAACATTAATCAAATAAATGATCAGCGCATATAACGCATGCAGCAGGAAAATGACAATGACGATTAGCTGAAAAGCACTGGAATAGGTATAGATTCGGTCAATGCCTTCTTCTGTGCCCATCTGTACAGAACGAATAATGCCGCCGTTCAGCGGCGCTTCATAATTAGATGCTCGAACGAACAAATCCAGCTCCACTTGATTTTCACCGTCATAGCTCACCTTGAATGATTTATTTTCGGAAACATGTCCTTCCTGCCCCTCGGCAAGCTCGCCGAACTTGGCCAGCAGCTCCCCGTTAATCTCCACCTCCGAAGCGGTATAAATGGATTGAAACCACACGCTAAATGGCTCCACCGAAGGCCGATCAAGCAAAATCCGCACATAATACGTTCCGTATCCGTATGCCTCTTGATCAGCATGGTCAAAGGCCGCATTCCATTTGCCTGGCACCTGAAGCAGCTGTCCCTTAACAGCGCTTTCTACATTAGACGCGCCAACCCATTGCCCCGCATAAAATAACCATTCTCCGTCCAGCAGAAACGGCTTGGATTCATCCAAATCTACACCGCGCAAATCCAGCACGCCTTGCTTTACCGTTGGCGGTTTCTCTACGGTGAGCTGATTTTGCCAGCTCCAGCGCACAGCAATCAGCAGCAAAACAAAAAATACCAAGTAAATCACGTGGCTTAACTTAATCTGTTTTCTCAAAATGATTATAAACCCCTCATTTACCGTTACATTCTATTTCTCTCAAATATAGCGCATGCCGCTAAAAATGAAAATAGTGGGAATCATAGATGCTGCCTGGAGCGTTGTCCCTAACCTTGATTCAGCAATCTCAACGAATGCAAAAAGGGAAGCCCGCTTCCTTCCGGCTTCCCTTTCATATACGCTGCATCAATCGCTACTGTCTTACATCCGCTTTCTGACCGGTATCCATATCTCGCTTCTAAACGCTGCGGACGTGATGTCCTTATGCTCATTCCACAAAAGCTCCGGCCCCTCCACTTGCTCATAGCTGGAAGACGGGAACCACTCCGAATAAATGCGGCCCCAAATTTCTTGAAGCGTACCCGGGAATGGCCCGACTGCTTCAAATACGGCCCAGGAAGATGCTGCAACCTCCAATTGTGAAAATGGCACCGGACACGCGAGCGTTGTGGCCACGCCAATATAATGGTCCAGCTCGCCCTTCTCCTCCATCCGGCCTTCCGAGAAATTCGCCGAGCCGCTAATCATGCCATAAGGCTCGATATTGGATAGCTGCTTGAGCACAGTTATCTTTTGCTCATCCAAGCTTTGCCACATTGCCGCGATTTCCGGATTAACCCCGTTAAACTGGATGGGCACCCGCTTGTGAATGCCTACGATGCGAAAATCCGCTTTTTCCTCGATGCGATAATTCATTTCGACTCCTCCTTTAACGATTAACTGGAAGGTCATGCGAGGGCAAACCTTTAACGATGGTCCGCTGCTTCTTGCTTCGGATGGCGTAACCCCATGGTAAAGCTGAAACGCCTTCGTAAATGCGTCCGGTGATTGATAGCCATATTTCATCGCAACGTCGATGACTTTAACCTGGCTTTGCTGCAGCTCAAAGGCAGCCAGCGTTAGACGCCGGCGGCGAATGTACTCAGACATCGTAAGCCCAGCAAGGAATGAGAACATTCGCTTAAAATGATATTCCGAGCATAACGCCCGCCTTGCCGCCTCTTTAAAATCAATCTCCTCCGTCAAATGTTCTTCCATATAGGCCAATGCCCGGTTCATGTGCTCAAGCATCTTTAGTTGCCCTCCCTTCCACACTTGTAGAGTATCAAATTCGCCCCGAAGGAGTCCGACAGTTCATGCACCAAATTGACGGGTTCGTTTAAGGTTTTTAACAATCAAACGTAATAATCAGACGTAGCTCTGATGGTTCTCTCCTTCCAACCAAACGGTTGACGACATCCAAGAAAGCACGGCTACATTCCATATAATTTACGGTATCCATATAAACTTTTCCGTCCATCGTTTCGTCTTCGTATTCAAACACTTGGTTCCAATCGTATTCTAAGATTTCTTTAGCGGTAAACCAAGTCGTGCTATGGTACTCACCATATTTTATTTGAAGCCGAATTTCTGGACTAACATCGTCAGGCAATCCGCGCGGCTCACTGATAAAAGGCATTTGGTCAGGGTTCCGAATATTGGCGAGAATGGCGAAGAGATCATAATTCCGATCTTTAAAAATCATATCCTCCCTCTCGACTACCCAAGGCGCCTCTTCGTTACGTTCTGAAAAAAGAATGACCCAACTGTTTTTAGTCCATTTATCAATTGAAATCCATGTTCCCGTTTGATCTATACCTGAATAGCGATACATTTTTTGCTCTACGAAACAATGAATATCGGTCCCCATCTATTTCCTCCATGATTAAGGCTTCAACTGCAACAAAAGATGATAATGCGCATAAGCCTTCTCGGACAGCTTGTCCTCATACGCCCAAAACTGCTCATCCTGCTCTTCGAGCGCATCGCTCTCTTCCTCCGTCAGCACCTTCGGGATGTCCCAAAGCGCTTCCAATCGCGGATCATCCTTATAGGTATCAATCACCGCATAGCAGCCTGTGAG
This sequence comes from Paenibacillus sp. J31R34, assembly GCF_059383715.1. Classification (NCBI taxonomy): domain Bacteria; kingdom Bacillati; phylum Bacillota; class Bacilli; order Caryophanales; family Paenibacillaceae; genus Paenibacillus; species Paenibacillus sp. J31R34. The sequence goes on along the minus strand of NZ_JBXENU010000001.1, from coordinate 482,466 downwards.
AATATCCAGCGCTTTTGGCGCTGCAATGGTGTTTAAAGCACGAACGGCGTGCAAATAAGCTTCATATCCCCAGTTGCAAAAAAACTGCAAAAACCCGCCGTTATACATATCGGCTTCCAGCAGCCATAAAGCCGCGACTTCCTGCTCAGCTTCCGTTAGGGAGGCCCAATCTCCGCCAGCCTGATTTTTCTTGTCCGTCATCACTCACCACTCCAAAAAACAATCCTCAATCAGCGCCTCAAATGAGTCTGCCAATGGCTTCATTTCCCCATTATCATGATAGCAGATGAGAACCTGCCCAGCCGGATTAATGATAATAGGATCGCCGGAGCCATCCATCGATATCACATAGCTGCTCTCCAAAAGCTCGGCAAGTAAACTTCCTTCAAACTGCTCTCGAAACTCCAGCGTCAAATCAACAACCGTTTCTTTTCCAATGCTGGAGCCATTCGAGAACGCATGAACAGCCAGACCCGCATACGCACCGCCAAATTTCTGGATAAAATGAATATAGTCCGCATGAAAGCTTACATTTAGCCGCTCCTGTGCCATTGCGATTTCTTCTTGGCTGGCAGCAATGCCGACTAAAGAAAGATTATCCTCCCGATAAAGGAACGCCTTTAATCGTTCCATAAGCTCTTCTTTCATATTATCCATGCCCTCCTTGCCGATAATAACTAGCTTTTGTGCCATTTTAGCTTCTACTATATCCTGCTTCCTGCTCACCATGCTCTTGCTTCCTATTGTACCATCCTATTAGCGTATTCTACCAATTCTTCCTCCCCGATTTGCCTTTTTCCATGCGTTGCTATTAAGCTTAGGTTTGAAGGGCATTCTACATCATTTATAATAGACAAGGAGTCTACATAATGGATAAAAAACTGATGAAAGCGCTCAAAAAGCTTTATAAGTATGCCAATTCCCACTACAATCCAGATCGCAGCATCAGTTTATATAACACGGATATTTTGGAGCCAAGTGAGCGTGAACTGCTTGAGCATTATAAGTGGGAAGCTAATAAAATCGAGCTGCTTACCCATGACGAGCTGAACCGCAAGCTCATTTCGCTTCAATCCAATGAAGCATTTTCATGGGGCAGCATTGCTGGCGTATTCATTGCCGGCGTTGGCGGCAGCTTTCCAGCGGGTATCTCTTCTTTAATGAACTATAAACAGATGATTCATATGCAGGAGCATCCGTATGAGCAGGCGGAGCGTTTCGTATGCTGCAAATATTGCGGATTCAGCAAAGACCAGTACGAGCATCTAACGTATATTCGGTACGCCATTCATTTGGGCAATGCCTATGATTCGACAGTGGGCGCATATGCCCATTTGACCGAGTTAGCTGAGTTGACTGAGCATGGCCCTATTGTACCAACGGCTGAGGATATTCAAAAGTTCTCCCAGCTTCTGCACTTCATTGATGAAGCCGAGGACGATGAAACGCCCGGCAAATTGGAGAAGCGCCTTACCGCAGCGAAGCTTCTGAAAGGAACACCTGGCATGCGCCGCAGCATTCTGAAATCCCTAGCATCGGTAGGGGTACTGCCCAATACGGTTCTCCCCCTCACTCCTGATTCTTGGACGAATATGGAGGACATTTTGAACGGCGAGCTTCAGCTAAGCAATACGAAAGGACGCTCCGATATGGAGATGCCATGGGCAGGCTGGAAGGGCGAGCTAGGCGTAGACTGGGATAAAGCGCGGCAGTTGTTCGGGGAATATATTTCAGGCTAATCATATGCAAAACTATTCGGAATTGACCAAAATATGCCGCGAAAGCAGGGTGCAGATATGCAGGTACAACTGGTTGAAAAAATAATTGCGGAATGGGCGTCAGTGAACGCCGATGCCCTTGGTTTAGAGCCAAATCATATCCATGCTTCATATATTTATAACCCTGGTGGCTTCGGCAACTTGTCTGTCCGGCTGACGGACGGCCGCACTCAGCTTCATGTCAAGCTGGCCCCACCTAGCAAGGCTGCGCGTCTGCGGCAATGGGCGGGCGTCAGTGATTATCTTGCCGGGAACTACACCGCGCCCAGGCTGGTCCATGCAATTGAGTACGAAATCGTGCCGGGATATCCCTACGGACTCGTTTTTGAATTTATCGAGGAAGCGATCCCGCTTATGGAAACACGGAATCCTGAGGTTGCGCTAACGGGTGTCATAGAGACCATCGCTAAGCTCCATCGCGACGAACGTCTTCGCGGAATGCTGCCTAATACTGAGACTCGCACTTATTCGGAGGCGTTCGAGGACGAGTATATTACCCGGTTTACGGAGGATCTCGAAGAAATCCGAAATTCGCGCGAGCTGCTCCGTGATTTTGTATCGGACGAGACGATTTTGTGGTTTGGGGAAGAGGTTCAGAGGCTGCGGGACATCGTTCGGCACACCCCTGCATTTCTACACCCTGCGAGTGATGTTGTTCATAACGATCTGAACAGCAACAACGTATTGACATGCGACAATTACGGGTTCCGGATAATCGACTGGGACGACTTAACTGGCCAGGGCGACGCGGCGATGGACTACTCGGTACTGCTTTGGCCACTAACGCATAACCCGTCCTGGCCGATATGGAGAGATAAAGTTCTGGCACAAGCCGGGACTGCGGCCCTCGAACGATTGGAACTGTATTTTCGGGCGAAGCTGCTCGATGACGTCATCGACGTGCTGGCTGATTATGTTGAGGCTGAGCAGGTTCCGGAGCACCGGGAGGAAGCTCAGCGCACGGCAAGGGCTGTGCATCTTCATTCGTATCCGCAGTATCTCGCCAAATATGGTTTTGATAGTGGACAGCACTTCGCAACAAAAAAGAGAGGTTCCGAATCATAGCTTTCTTCCTCTGTATAAGGCTATAATTTAACCGAATCCAAATGTTTATATTTTGTCATCGCGGAGGGCTTATGAAGCAGCTGTTCGAACCTGTTCTTTTTCAAAATCAGCAGTCGCTCGTGTGGAATTATAATCTGTACACGAACGACCATTACAAAGGTTATTACCACTGGCATCAATGCTGTGAAATTATGTACATCCATCGCGGCCAGGGGCATATTGTCGTCAATCAGCAAATGTACGATATTCGCGGAGGCATGCTGTTTTTCTTTCAGCCTTATCAGCTGCATCGCATTTATTCGGACGTTTCAACGGAAAAGCCGTTTCATCGCTCAATTTTTTACATCGACCCCTATGCCGCTGAGAAGCTGCTGCTTGGTTTTCCCAATCGGAAGACGATCTTTTCGGCTCTATGGCAGGGCACAAATGATCGGTGCGGCTTTGATCTGAGCGAGCGAGCCGAGGTTATGGAATGGATGCTGCAGTCTTACGACTGCAATCAGCAGCCAAACGGTTCGATTCATCATGAAAATGTTGAAAATATTACCATGCTGCTGCTTCAGCTCGTAAGCTGCCTGGAAATGGGCGACAGCACTCTTCTGCCTGCCGAGCAGCATCGTTCGCTGCGCTATTCCGAGCGAATGATGCGCTGGATCGAGGAGCATTACCATGAAGAAATCCATTTAGAGCAGCTGGCGGCAGAAATGCATTTGTCCAAATCCTATATTTCCAGACTGTTTCATCAGGAAACCGGTAGCCGGCTTGTCGATTATTTGACTGCCCGACGCATTAAGCAGGCTTGCCGGCTGCTGCGCACGACCGACTTGTCCGTTGAGCAGATTGGCATTGCCGTCGGTTTTCCGAACGCCTCCTATTTTAACCAGCTATTCCGCAAAGCGCTTGGAACCACTCCACTCAAATACCGCAAAAATCAGTAATGACAAAATATAAACATTTCTTTATATTCAATTGCAACTTTCCGTGTCTCAAACGGGCTATACTCAGGTCACCGCATATTCAAAAATGATGGAGGCCTGTACAATGACTGAGTCCTATTGGCAAGAAATAATAAAACGGCTGGACAGCAAGGCTGAGCGCATGGTTCAGCAAATCGGCGACAAATGTCCGCATTTTGCGGGTAAGGACGGGAAATTTGACGATATTGGGTCCGACTGGTGGACGACGGGCTTCTGGCCGGGGCTGCTGTGGATTATGCATGATATGACGGGCAAGCCAGCATACAAGGATGCTGCATGGCATTGGGATGAAACGCTAGAGCAATGGTTTATTAAGCCGACGGTTGAGCTGCATCATGATGTTGGCTTTCAGTTTTTGCCGACTGCGGTTATTAAGCATACGCTCACCGGCGATGAGGATGCTTTGCGCCGAGGAATCGAAGCAGCGAACTTCCTCGCTGCCCGTTACAATCCGGTCGGCAAATTTATTCGGGCCTGGAATGAGGATAAGTATGGCTGGGTCATTATCGACTGCATGCTGAACATATCCCTCTTGTTCTGGGCGAGCAAAGTGACCGGAGATCCGCGCTACAAGCATATTGCAATCAGTCACGCCGAGACGACGATGCAGCACGGCATTCGTCCAGATGGCTCCACTAAGCATATTATTTCCTTCGATGCTGAAAATGGCGCCTACCTCGAAAACTTGGGCGGCCAAGGCTATTCGCCGGAATCTTCATGGAGCCGCGGTACGGCATGGGGACTATACGGTTTTACAAATACGTATCGCCATACTGGAGATGAGCGGTTCCTAGATACGGCGAAGCGCATCGCCCATTATTTTATCGCTGGCCTGCCGGAGGATCAGGTGCCGTATTGGGATTTCCGTCTCGGAGACGATGAGCGCCTGTTTCGGGACAGCTCGGCGGCAAGCATCGCCGCATCTGGCCTGCTGGAGCTGGCGCAGCTTGTGGCACCGGGCGAGAAAAGCTTGTATACGAATGCAGCGGAGCGGATTTTGCGTTCGTTGACGGAAAATTATGCGACATGGGAGCAGCCGGAGCATGAGGCGATATTGCTGCATGGAACGGGCAGCGGCACTAGCTTTATCGATGTATCGCTCATCTATGGCGATTATTATTATGTCGAGGCAATTGCCAAGCTGAACGGCTGGAAGCACCGCATTTTTTAACAACTATCCCAACATTAAAAACAGCGGCAAGCCGGAGACGAGTAATATCGTCTTAGACTGCCGCTGTTTTATTGAGCTCCCTCGGTACGATTCATTTTTCTCACAAATGCTCGCTTATTCGCAGGATTTCACCCTTACCAAAACTACAGAATGAAAGTAAGTGAACCCTTGTTGTAGACCAGGCCAACATGAAGGCGTGAGGAAATAGAGGGGGCGGTTCACGCCCCATTTTTTACCATATACTGCACACTTTCTCCACGCCGCCCTGAAGGTTTTCACTCCCATGTCTCAACGGGTCTTTGCCCTCTCATTCCTTCGTTACGCCTGTCCAAGGGGTGGAGGCCGGTCTTGCTAACGTTACGGGTCGATGCCCTTTGGTTCAATACACCCGGTACCCTGTGCTTTCTTTTTGAAATCCTGCGAATAAGCCAACATTTGTACGACGAAACGGTAAGTTATTGCTTAAGCTGCTTGCTGAACGGGCATCGTTTTGTGAGGATTGTAGGCTTCGTTGCTGCGGGCCATTCCAACGAGTATTCGGGCTAATTTACCACACAGTTTCATAAGCGATCTCATTTTCTTCATCTTTTTCACCTGTACATTGTACGCATGCATTGCTTTGAATTCCGGGTTATTCCCAACCAAACTCATGGTCATCATGTAAATAAACCGACGGAGGCGAGATCGTCCACGTTTACTAATCTTCATCTGTCCTGTCCATTTGCCTGAGCTTGCTTCTGCAAGGTTGAGACCTGCATGCCGAAGCAGTGCATTACCATGCGCAAAGCCGCTTAAATCCCCGGCCTCTCCAAGAATACCCGCTAGTGAGATCGCGCTAATCCCTTTGACAGCAAGCATTAATTTAGCAAAAGGGATGCGATCTAACACCGTAATAATCTCTGCCTCAACTACTTGCAGTTGTTGACATGCAAGGTCGTATTCGGCGAGGAGTTGCTTTAAATGAAGTTTGTACGCACACGTAGCTTGTTTAGATCCAACTGAATGACGAGCAAGAGTGATAAGGACTTGGGCCTTTCTTTCACCAGGCTGACGCTTCATGAGGGATTTCCACCCTCGTACCACGTCATGAGGCTGTAATTTCCCTAGTTCTTCAGGTGTCGGGAAAAGACGGAGCGTGGCCAATGAACTTCTGCACATAAGCCCTTTAAAGACTTGTCGCAGTTCTGGGAACACCACGTCAACCCAACGATGGATTTGATTCTTCGTACTAACGAGTCTCGTTACGACGGAGTCCCGATTTGAGAGAAAGACTCGAAGTTCTTCAAAAGCCTCAGGTGTGTCGCGGATGAACGCGTAGTAGCCATTCTTAACCATGTCCGCAATAACTAGGGCATCCTTCTTGTCACTCTTCGATGGGGTATTATCGCGGTTCTCCTTATTCTTTTTCACCAAATGAGGGTTGACCAGAACAACTTCAATTGGATGCTTTGAAAGCCATCTAGAGATATTAAGCCAGTAATGACCGGTAGGTTCCATGCCAACAATGACCGAGTTAAGATTATGAGCTGCTTGCAAGGAAAGAACCCAACGAAGAAGAACTTGAAACCCTTCTTCATTATTTGAGAAGGATAGTGGATGACCGATGACGATTCCGCGGAAGTTTACTGCACGAGCGACATGCGTTAGTTGTGCAATGTCGATTCCGACGACGAGATGCTGAGGGGTAATTTTTTCAATGAGTTGATTTTGTTTGTCTTGGGATTTAAACTTCATAGTAGAGCGTCCTCCTGGATGATGGGATTTTTAGGGCTATGACCCGTTGCGTACTCCCATCGTACCGAGGCGCTCTTCTTTTTGCAAAGCTGATAATTAACGCTCTACAGGAATGCTAACGTTCCTCGTTAGTTCAAGAGCATACGTTTTTTTTCATCAACTAACTTTGACGGAGTAACATCATTACCCTCAGAATCGACTACCGAGACAGCTAACATAGTGGTCATGAACTGTCCACGAATCATCTGCAAATAATCTTGCCGCAGTTTCAACTGCTCTGCTTTCTCGTTATCGGTTAGTCCTTCTTTTGCTTGTTTTCTGCTCAGTTCGTTTATTCTATTAAGAAAAGGAATCATCGTTTTCATCTCCAATGTTGTTTATGATAGGGTTGCATACCTATTCTCTGGGTAAGGAAGTCCCAGGTTTCCCCGCAAGGTGCGGGACTCATATTCTCTTCGGAATATTCCTTTTTCCTGTAGGATGGGGACGACCAGATCAATGAAATCATCCAATCCCGAAGGATGCTCCTGTCTTAGGAGCAGCAGGTCCATTGCCCCTGCTTGATGCCAATGCTCAATCTTATCTGCCACGGTCTCTGCCGATCCGAAAAATGAGGGCTTAGGTGTGCGATTTCCTAGCGGCGACAGCCTTTGCAGCTCCTTGAACTTTTCATTCGCCTCAGCTTCTGTTCTTCCGACGATGATATGTTGGGTTGGCATAGTCAACAGGTCTTCCGGCGATCTTCCTGCAAGGGCTGCTCTTCTTCTTAATTCCATACTGAATTGATTAGCATAATTAAAATCATCCCCATTTACGAGTACGCCTTCAGCATGCTTGGATGCGATATCCATAAAATCATCAGAAGTACCTGCTTGAAAAATAACGGGTCTTCCTTGTGAAGAACGACTAATATTTAATGGGCCGTCTACAGAGAAATATTTTCCTCTATAGTTCAGTGGATGCATCTTTCTTGGATTGAAGAAAATACCGCTCTTTTTATCACGGATAAAAGCATCATCTTCATAGGAATCCCATAGTCCTTCTACAATTTCAATAAACTCTTTCTTCAAAGGGTATAAATCAGCTTTAGAAAGATGCCTTCTGCTGTAGTTAGCCAAACCGCCAGGATTAGAAGTGATGGCGTTCCATGCTGCCCTCCCGTTGCTTATTTTATCGAGAGAGGCCATCTGCCTAGCCACTGTAAATGGATCTGCGTAGGATGTTGCAATGGTTGCAGCAAGTCCAATATGGCTCGTTACCATACTTAAAGCGGATAGTATCGTTACACCTTCAAACATACTTAGATAATGTGGAATCATACCAGGGCCTATATGGCTTACATCTGCTAAAAAAACCATATCGAATTTCCCTTCTTCAGCCATTTTTGCTTTTTTCACATAATGATCTACACTTTCGCTCGCATTAGAAGGCATGTCGTGATGGCGCCATGCCGTATAACTCCAACCTACACCATCGACAATTGCACCGATTTTAAGTTGTTTTTTATTTCGCATGTTACCCCTCATTTCTGTTAAGGCCAAACTCTTTAGCCAATAATTCAAAAGCTTTTAGCCGCGCAGCCTGTTCGGGATAAAAATCAGCGATCATGATTTCGTCAACCCATGCCTCTTTCGCTTTTTCCCTTAGCTTTTTCGCCACATTTTCGATACTTCCGATGACGAATCGTTCACGGTTGTACTCCCGAGCTCTTTCTTCGTCAGGCGTATACCGATGAGCTGCCGCTTCTTCTAAGGTAGGAAAAGAAATAATAGATGATCCTGTAGCCATCCTTGCCCACATGAGTTCTAACGGACCGCTCAAATACTTTGCCTCTTCGTCAGTCTCTGCAGTAATAACAGCGATAGCCATCATACTTTTAGGCTCCTTCAGATTCAACGAGGGAATGAATTTCTCACGATAGGCTCGCAAAATTGGTACTGCCAGTTTCGGAGCCAAATGGGCAGCAAATGCAAAGCCGAGCCCTTTTTCTATCGCAAACTGTACCCCTCCCTGACTGGAGCCCAGCATATAAAGCTCAGGAATCAAGGATGGATCACCAGGAGGCTTGATGTTACGGTAAGGATGTTGTTCCGGGAAGCTTCGCGAAAAAAAAGAAAGTAAATAATCTAATTGGACAGGGAAATCATCTTGCGAGCCCTGCAAGGCCATTGCCGTTAAACGATCTGTCCCAGCGGCCCTTCCTAAGCCTAGATCTACTCTTCCCGGATATAGCGCTTCAAGCAAGGTGAAGTTTTCTACCACTTTCAATGGACTATGATTAGGCAGCATCATTCCTCCAGAACCAACACGAATGTGCCGGCTCTGGGAGGCTGCATGCAAGCTTAGCAAATCGGGAGAAGTGCTGATTTGACTCGTTGTATTGTGATGTTCCGTAAACCAGTACCTGGTATAACCCAGTTGATCGGCTAACTTAACAACCTCTGTTGTATTAGTAAGACTTTCTATAGGATTGCTATGCTTGTATACATGAACGAAATCCAATATCGATAATTTTAAGTTTTGTTCATTCATCGTTGAATGCATTGGGTATACTCCTCTTTCATATAAATCAGCTTAAATGCTGCCTCGTTCCTGTAAGTGAGGCTGTTTCAATTGCGCTAAGAAGTTTATGATGGCGTAGAGCATGGGCAAAATCAGGGGTAGTGTAAGTGCCCTCACGCAGATCTTTAGCGAACTGTGCATAAATCCGAGCTGTATTATTTGGTAAACCAGCAGGAAGCTTTTCATCAAAATAAGATGCAGGAACAGTCAAGTCTTCCATACGCTCGTCTTGATTTCGCCCGCCTTGCAGCTTTAATTCAGCCAGTTGGAGATGGCCCGTCGGTGCTGTTATGACAAGATCGCCTTTTGTACCATTGATTTCCCAACGCATATTGTCGCCACGAGAAATTCCTCCGCGATAAAAGGTAGAAACAGCCGCACCATTCGTCAGTGTCCCCATAATCGATACATGGCTCGGAGAGGTAAAGGGAATGTTAGTATGATCATCTGTTAATAAGGCTTCGGATTGATTGGTTACCAACTCTGCAGAAATGGTTGAAAAATCGCCAAGCATATACTGTAGGGCGTCAAAGGTGTGCATAATCGGAACAGACAGAACGGTTACGCCATTATTTTTATCATAAACATATGAGTTCCCTCGGTCGGTAACCCCCGTCCAACCCATTCCTGATCCCACCAGGGTCGTACTTTGTACATCACCAATGTAACCATCTAAGATCAGATCTCTTGCGTAGCGAATGATTGGACTATAACGTGCCTGTAAGCCAACAATTGTGCGTATTCCAATGGATTCTGCATGAAGAGTCAAGCTTTCTGCTTCTGCTAAGCCATTGGCGAGCGGCCACTCTGAAAAAACCATTTTGCCTGCATCCAATGCAGCTGATATTATTTCATGATGATAGGGAACTTTTACAGTGACGACAACCAAATCTACGCCAGGATGGTTTATTAAATCCAAGTGGTTATCGAATCCGGGTACACCAAACTTTCTCTCGGCTTCTTTCGCAGTCGTTTGACGGCTTGTACTTACAGCTCTCAATTCGTACTCGTGGGATAACGCCTTAATAGATGGGATGTGTACATTAACCGCCCAACTGTAAGGATTAGAGGGACTTGCTCCGACAACACCAACACCAATTTTCTCTGTAGTCACGTATAATCGTCTCCTTTTTGCAATAAATTTGTTCTTTTCTAAAAGCTAATTTAATTAGCTTACTAAATATTTGTTTAGCCTACTAAATAAAATACTAAAAAAAGAGAGAGCTTAAAATAAGTTACTCTCCATTTGCTTCATAAGACGCCTTAATAATAAGCGTTCTTCCGTTAAAATTGATTTGAGTAATTTTTCTTGCTGCTGTCTCCATTTGATTCCAATGGGCTCTTCTAGTTCTTTGCCTTGTTGGGTTAGAAAAATTCGCATAACCCTAGCATCTTTATCATCACGTTTACGGTAAATAAATCCGTTTTGTTCCAGTGATTTAACCATATTCGTTACCGTAGGCGGTTCACAATTCAGATGTTCACATAGCTGCATTTGTGTCACTCCATCGCCTAACCACAAGCGATAAAGCAAATTATCCTGACCTACATAAAGGTTAAGCTCTCTTAGACTTTCGCTGTAATCCCGGCGCATTCGAGCTGATATTTTATCTAACAGCTCCCGAATATCACAATCCACCTTATCATCCATGCGGCAACCCTCAAATAGCTGTAATTTATTTAGTAAGCTAAATATATCACGATGAAATTCCTGTGTCAACTTACCCTAGGTAAAGAGCTTATTATGTATCCTATCTCATGAAAATGATTTCACCACTTTTAAATTATTTAGAACAAGACTTTATTGTAATGAATCACCTGGTTTCTGCGACCTTTCAATGCTCGGCCGAGTATAGAGATTTACCTAATACCTTAATAATCTAATCCCTGAATATTTTAGCTAAAATGAAGATCGTCGAGATAAGCTCCTAACTGGATTCACCTCCGTTAAATAAAAAAATCCGCCATCTAAGCGAACTTCATTATTCGAACTAAACTGAAATGATGCCCTCTGGACCATTCATCGCTAGACCCGCAAGGGCTTTGCAATGAGCTTCCAGAGGGCATTTCACTTACAGGAATGACACTAAGAACAAGAGCTTTAATTTTGGCTTTGGCTTTGGCTTTGGCTTTGCTTTGAGTAGTATTGCGTTGGTCTTAGCTGTTAAACAGTGTGGTCATTTCCGCTGCGCTGAGCGCCCGATTATAAATTCGGAAATCGTCGAGTCCACCGTTTAAATACGGGTCTCCCGTATATTGCGAACGGCCCAAATAGTTAAGCGTCGTATTGCCAAGACTCGATGGCTTAAGCGTCATATTCGTATTGGTGCCTACGAGTACGCCATCTACGTACAGACTTGCCGTATTACCCGAGAGCGTTACTCCGACATGCTTCCATACCCCAGTCGGAAACGCCGTCGTCGTTGAAATCCGCTGCTCTCCTCCACTGCCGCTATTCGTAATGGCAAATCTTAAGCCTGCGCCGCCCGGCCTTGGTGTTAAGAACATGTTCGCCGTTGTACCCGTACCAAAGTCAAAAATTCTCGTCCAATCGGATACCGCGTTCAGCTTCACCCAAGTAGCAATGGTGAAATCATTCAAGCTGTTCACAATGCCTGCTGGCAAGCTTCCATATCCAGTAGAACCGTTAAAATTGACGGCGCCCGACGCATGCCCGGCTGCCCAAGTGATGCCGCCGCTCAGCGCAGCTGTTTTTCCATTGCCTGACGCATCAGCGGCCGTTGCTCCGCTTGTTTCATTAAATAAATATTGGGCAACAACATCGCTGACTGGCCCGCCTCCGCCTAAATTAATCGTAAACGATTGGGTGACAGGCGTGCTTTGCGTGTCGTAATCCCTTAGCTGAACAGTGAACGTATAGCTGCTTTGAGGGGCACTATTGTCGATTGTTCCTGTAAGGGTACCTTTGAAGCGATCAAACGTCAGCCCTGGCGGCAGCGAACCGCTCGTTACATTCCAATCATAGAAAGGCACACCGCCCTTGGCTGTGAGCTGCTGCGAATAAGCTGCGCCCTTCGTTCCGTTAGGCAGCGAGGTTGTAACAATAGAAGGCGCTACGAAAGGAGACAGATTTTTATTGATTTTCCAGCCCGCATTTTCGGCGATCAATAAACTCAGCTTCGTCATCATCCAGCGCTGGGAAGGAAACTTGTGGTTTCTGCCTCCACTCTGGCCGCTGATTCGATCCCAATAAAGGGAATTGGCATCCGAAATATGATAGCTGGAATCTAGCGGAACCGCGTTCCCTTGATATGCGATGACTTCCGCATCATTGCTACCGCCGGCGCTATGGTAGTTCACCATGCCGCTCCAACTGCTGTGGAAGGCAACGGCATGGCCAAACTCATGGGCGATTAAGCCTAATACATCTGTTTGGCAGTTTGAGGTACAGGAAGCTCCTGGCATTTGAGCTAAATAATACTCTTCATCATTCAAGGAGGAAAACGGTGTAAACCCGGAATAAAAGTCCAAAATCAGTCCATAAGAGCGGTGAATCGGACCCTGAACCCCAGCCCGTTTGTGGTATTTGCCGTTATCTGCCGGATAGCCCGTTGAGTAAGGATCGTTTAAGCCGCGCAGAAAAACCCATACGCCATTATAAGCGGCATTATTGGTAGCGCTAATCGGATTCAGCCAGTTGTCGCCTGGAATTGAAATATTTTCAGTGCCTGAAGCTACTGTGTCATATGGCGTCTCGTCAAAGAAATAAAACCAGTCCTTGACCCCCTGCTCGGTAGCCGCCTTCACTCCTGCATCTGCAAAGATGCCCGTAATCGTATCAAAGCGGTAATCAAAGTTGATAGGCAGCGAAGGTTCGGCATTATCATCCTGATCCAGCACGCGAATCGGAATCGTTTGCGTGCTCTGTGTATTATTGCTTTGAACGACCTGCATGCTCAGCGTGTAATTTTCGATTTCGTTGGGCCCGCCAATTCGATCGGGGTGAATCGCTAATTCAAAATCCAGCTGCTGGGATGCATTCGTAAAAGTGAGCGTTTTCGCCGAGCCCGTTGCCGATAGCGTACTAGGCTTATTCATCATCAGCCGGGTCGTTCCCTGTGTACGCAGGTTAATCGTAACGGGGAAAACAGCGCTAGATGGTGGCTTAACCGTGAGCTTCACAGATGGATTCGCAAGATAACCCTGCCAATCGACCAATTCAATACCGTTGTCATTAACGGTCCGCCCGAATATGTCTACTACTTCCGCAAAATTGGCCGCCGCATAAACCGATTTCTGCGGAATCGTGCCTATAACGCCTATTAGCAAGGCCAAACAAACAACTGCTGACATCATTTTTTTAACGGCCACGCGGTTCGTACCTCTTTTCAACATCGCCAAGCCTCCCTTTTATTTGTGAATTGCCTGCCTTCTGCCTTCTGTCTTCTATTCGTCTGTTTCCGTCACGCGGATGACCTTCCACTGCTCAATGCCCGTTGAAGCTGTCGGCTTTGCTTTCATCGATAGCCGAATTTTGGTCGTCGTCACCGGATCAAAGGTGGTCACATTATACTGGTCCGGCAACACGCCATATGCAGACGGATTGGAAACATGCGTCCAATTCGTCCCATCCCAATATTGGATGTAGAACGACTCCGGCAAATCAATGCCGTCATTATCATCAAACCAATAAACTTCACTTGACGATAATGTAAAAGGCTGGTCAAAATCATATTGCACCCATTGCTCGGTTCCGTGCGAGTCCCAATTGCCATACACCGGATGGCCTCGGTCTGCAGAGCTCTCCGGTTCGTACTCGTCATTCAGCCCTACCAAGCTCTCCCAAGGCGAGACGTAGGAAGTCGTAATGCTTCCCTCAATCGCCACATTAGGATTTACTGGCGCTGGCGGCTCAACAACTGGAGGCAATGGCTGATCTGCTGCAAGACTGGCAATCTCGGCGGCAGACAAAGCGCGATTATAAAGCTTGATCTCATCCAAAATGCCATTCCAATAACGTTCATCGCGTTGAGACTTTCCAACATAATGGTGCTCGCCCTTTAAAATGGATTCGATCGCTCCCAGGGTCAAATTAGAGGTTCTCGCTGCTTCCATCCCATTTACATAAAGGATCGCCGTATGACCAGATGCCGTGACCGCCACATGCTGCCATTTTCCAGAGGTTATGCTGCCCCCTAAGATGGTTGCTTCCTCCTTACCCCCTTTTCTCGAAATCGTAAAGCTTAAGCCGCCTTGGGAATCTGTGGATAGTGCCATATACTTAGAATCCGATGTGCCAAAATCAAAAATCCGCGAGCTCGTGTCATAGACCGAATTCGTCACGCCAACTGAGCTTGGAGAATAGACACTATCCGTCACATTCACCCATGAAGAGAACGAGAACGCTTTTGCTTTTTTCAGCATGTCACGTGGCAGTTCAACATAATTGGAAGCCCCATTAAAGGCTATCCCACCCCCTCTCGCCCCATCTGTTCTGCTTGCATGCAAGGTCGAGATATCGTACCCCGCTCCCGAATAATCTAGGGAGATCGCCCCGTCTGCTTCATCAAACAAATAGCTTCCTAAAAGCTCGCCTTGGCCCACATTTAATGTGAATGTCTTTTGAACGGGGGTTCCAAGCTCATCGTAATCGCGAAGCTGTACCGTAAACGAATAGCTGCCCTCTGCTTGCACAGACACTTTTCCAGCGATTTTGCCGGTGAAGCGGTCCAAGGTCAGCCCTTGTGGCAGCGAACCATCTGCAATCGTCCAATCGTAAAAAGGAACCCCGCCCTCCGCTTGCAACTGCAGCTCATAATTTTTCCCCTGCTTCGCATTTGGAATCGGCATGTTTTTAATGGATGGACTCAGGAACGGAGTCAGCTTATCGTTCAGCTTCCAGCCTGCTTTTTCCGCAATTAGCAAGGTTAGCTTCGTCAGCATCCAGCGCTTATTGTGAAAAAGATGCGTCCTTCCGCCATTTTGACCGCTGATCCGATCCCAATAGGGCTCCTCTCCCGGAATATGATAGGTGCCGTCGAGCGGAACGGGCCCGCCTTGATAGGCGACAATATTGTCTGCCGTGCCCCCGCTTCGCTTATAAGCAGCTACCCCTTTCCAGTTACCGGAAAATACGAGCGCATGGCCAAACTCATGCATAATGAGGCCGTATACATCCGTAGACGTATTTGACATTTCCGTGAGGTACCATTCCTCGTCATTCAAAGATGTAAATGGCGTCGCCGTATCGTAAAAATCAAGAATCGTCATTAATGAACGATGAAGCTTATCCGGAATCGTAATGCCGCCGCGCTTATGATATTTTCCATTGTCCGTCGGAGCACCTGTTGAATAAGGGCCATTCAGCCCTCTTAGAAAAATCCACATCCCGTTGAATGCCTCATCATTCGTTACTTCAATGTGGCCATCAAAGTTATCCTCGGGAAGCATGCTTACTTCGGAGTTTGCAGGAACCGTATCAAATGACTCCATATCAAAAAAATAAAACCAATCCTTAATGGCCTGCTCGCCCGCCTCGCGAATTGCAGGATCACTAAAATAAGGCTGTATCGTATCGAATCGGTAATCAAATTTTAAAGGAAGCTCGGGCTCCTTCTCGTCATCCTGATCCCATACGCGAATAGGCGTTGTCTGCGAACGAACAGCTCCTAACGCATCGGTAATCGTCAGCTCAAGCGTATAATGCTCGATTTCGCCGTTGCCGCCTATCCGATCCGGATGAATTTCCAGCAGGAACGGTTTGCGCTCGCCAGCAGCATCAAAGGCCAGCGTTTTTTGGGCACCTGTCGCGCTGAGTGTACTTGGCCGGTCCATCATCAAGCGGGAGGTGCCTTTAGCTTTAATGTCTATGGTGAGCGGATAAGCGGCATTGGCAGGCGGAATGACGTTCAACTTAACATAGGGATTGGCAATATAGCCTTGCCAGTCAACCAGCTCAACGCCGTAATGATTAACGGTTCGGCCAAAAATATCTTCAAGCTTCGCTTCGCCGCTCGTTAGTTCCGGCTGAGCAGGCTTAGGCTTTGCAGCAGCGGGCATAGCAAAAAGCGAAACGAATAACATACAACAAATGACGAATGAAATCCCTTTTTTCATCATCAAGCCTCCCTCTACTTCCGCATATTAGCTTTCCCGAATCCACACCGCCATTTCTCCTTCACCACGATTCGCCCAAGCATAATAAGGGACAGCCCGAATGGTGCAGGAATGCTGCCCTCGCCTGCGAGATTCATATAGCCTTTGGCTGCTACCCGGCTGTTCGCCCCGCACGGCCTGCCCTTCAATGACGACGATACCGCCGAGCAAATCAGGCTTAAAATGCGCGGCAAGCGTAGCTTGCTCAGGCAGCGCAATATGCGATAAGAACGCCCCATTATCCGCTTCCTCCAAGCAATACACAACAGGCCCCCGCTGCAAGGCCACTTTGCCTGCATTCGCCCGAACATCGGGATGGGCATATAGGCGCTTGATTGCCATGGGGAATTTTAGCGCAATATGATCTCCCGTATGCCAGATGCGGTTTATCGCAGCATAACCTTTGTGGATTTGCAGCGAATCTGGCGGTATCGCTTGACCATTTACGTTAATCGCTGCATCGTCGCACCAGTCTGGTATGCGAAGGGCGATCGTAAACGCTTCAGCACGCTCAGGCGTCACGTGAATGGCGACCGTTTCTTCCCAAGGGAAATGGGCTTGCAGGGAAAGACTTACGTTTTGCCCCGCCACCTTCAGCGTAGTCTCGCTGCCGATATATTGATGGATATAAACCGCAAACTCGTTTTGGGAATAAATATAAGAGCCGAGTGATGCGATAAGTCGTGCAAGATTGGGCGGGCAGCAAGCACAGCCGAACCATTTTTGCCGGGAGGGCTTCACATGCCGTGTATCCGGACGTTTGCAGGCGGCGGGCCATACTTCCAGCGGATTGACATAGAAAAAGCTTTTGCCATCCAGCCCCATGCCGCTAATGGTTCCGTTGTATAAAGCCCGCTCAATGACGTCTGCATATTTGCTGTCCGGATCAAGATGGAGCATGCTCTGCGCCCAGAAAACAAGGCCGATAGAAGCGCAGGTCTCGGTATAAGCGGTATCATTAGGCAAATCATAGTCGAATGAAAAAGCTTCCCCTTCGTGATTCGAGCCAATGCCTCCTGTTACATACATCTGCTTTTGCGTCACGTTTTCCCATAGCCTTTTGCAGCTTTCGAGCAGCGCTGTATCATTCGTCGCGCCAGCCAAATCCGCCATGCCGGTATACATATATACCGCCCGCACGGCATGCCCTGTCGCCACCAGCTGCTCCCGAACAGGCAAATGGGCTTGATTATATTCGTAATTGTTTTTGTATAATGAATAGTAGCCTTCACGCAGCAGCGATTCTCGTCCCCGTTTCTCAGCACGCTTCTCTGCTTCCGCCTTGAAATAATGAGGCTCTTGGCCGCGCTCATCAATAAAAAACTGGCATAGCTTCAAATAGCGCTCCTGGCCCGTTGCACTATAAAGCTTCATAAGAGCCAGCTCTATTTCCTGATGCCCGGGATAACCTCGCAGCTTGCCCTTTTCTGCGCCATATACCGAATCGATATGATCCGCCAGCTTGCAGGCGATATCCAGCAGCTTGCGCTTGCCCGTCGTTTCATAATAAGCAACGGCTGCCTCTATCAAATGGCCCGCGCAATAGGTTTCATGATTATCGCGTTCATTCGTCCAGCGCTGGTCCTGATTTTGTATCGTAAAATAAGTATTAAGATAACCATCCGGCTGCTGGGCTTTCCCCAGCAAATCTATCGTTTCATCCGCAAGCTTTTCCAGCTCCGTATTGGGATCGGCCTGCAAGCTGTATGCGACAGCCTCCAGCCACTTGGTTACATCGCTATCTTGAAAAACATAGCCGTAACACGCTCCTTCCGCTTCGCCAGCCGCTATGCGGTAATTTTGCAGCGCATGGCTGGGGGAAGCGCCTTCAACCCGGTCATTAATGGCCTCCCATTGATAGGGAATGACCTCATCACGAACGAGACTTCTATAATGGGACCAAAAAGGGTCATGAATCTTAACGGACTTATACGAAACCTTTCGCCATTTTTCGTTGCTTTCAATTATTTTCAACGTTGCCACAGCCTTTCGCCCACATTTGGTAGACTTGCTCTCTCGCCTTTGGAATGCCCGGATGAAACTGGATTAAAGCGGAAGCACGCACTTGCTGAACCTTTTGCAGCGCCTCCGCTAGTTTTGCATCGCTTTGCCTGCCCAGCAGCCCCACATCTCTGCAAATGGAAGTGGCTGCAAGCCGCCCCTGCGCCATGGCTACAAGAGCACTTTCAACACCGGTTATATTGCCGGCTACATACAGCCCAGCTACTGGAGTCTGCATCGCTTCGCTATGAAGCGGAATATGGCCGCCGAGCTCTTTCATATAAACAAAGGGACAGCCGGCAACCGAAGCTAACTCGGCTAATGGATATAGACCACCAGCAAGAGCGACGAAATCAACCGCTTCCTCCCGCTCGCTTCCAGCAATCGTTTCGCCGCGTCCATTTACGTCGGCAAGCGTCACCGATTCCACATGGTCCTTGCCATTGATAGCTACAGCCGTTGTCCGAAGCTTTAATGGAATATCCCATAGCTTGATGCCACCTTTCGGGAAAAAATGGGATACCACTCCCGCCATATTTAGAGAATGGGCTACTTTACCACCCATTCTCATAAATGCCGACGGTGCTAAATGGGCTAATCCGAGCAGCTTTTCTACATTTTCTTTAGGCAAAGCGTCTGTTCCAGAAAGCGGACTTTGCGTAGGCAGTACGATGGATGCGATGGATACCCCGCTTACCGATAGCTCACGAGCGATTGCCATCGCTAGCACGTTAACTCCGATAATGAGGCCGCGGCGCCCGGGTTTGACGAAATGTACATTAGTCATCACTTGCGCTGCGCCAATCGACATGACACCTGGCAGTGTCCATCCGGGAGACGGCTGCGGAATCTCGGCACCGCCCGTTGCCAGCAATACGTTAGCTGCCGTGATGGAACCGTCTGACGTTCTAATCACCCAATGTTGATCGTTTTGCCACATGCCGTGAACGGATACGCCGCAGCGGATATGAACACCTAGCGTGCAGCACTGCTCGATGAGATGATGGGCGACCTGTTTTCCTACCCACCAGTGGCCCTTCTCTTCATGAAACTGGCCGAGCATGCGTCCGCCCGGTTCGGGAAATTCATCCAATATCGTGACATTTAGGCCGTTTTCAGCAGCTACAACAGCTGCCGACAAGCCAGCCGGCCCAGCACCAACAATAATGAGATCAGGCTGGCTCTCCTTCGTCATAGCAGCTTCCTCCCTGTTATTTTGTTTGGAAGCTGCTGCCCCTCAGCTATACACATTCCTGCTTCAAGCGGAGTAAGACAGGAACGTACCATTCCTTTTCCTTCTATGCTCAGGCGGCATTCCATGCAATGACCAATGGCACAATAAAGCCCACGAGCATGCCCCGATTCCTCATGCCTGCGCAGCGTCCGAACACCGGCTGCGAGCAGCGCCGCCGCTATTGGTTCTCCCTTTAGCCCTGTCATTGGCTTCCCATTAAAGGAAAAAGCAACAGGTTCACGCGGCGTCTGCCAACAGCCAAGTATCGGATGGTTCTCAATCCTTTCCATTACGCTTCATCCTTTGCTAGCTGGCCAAACGTTATAGGCCGAATAGGCGGACGGTACGATAATAATTCAGCGTCACGAGGATCATCTGGATTTTTCACATGAATCCATGTTTCTACAAGGGCTCGGCAAACCCGTCCCTGACAAGCGCCCATCGTAGCCCTTGTTTTCATCTTCAGCTGGCGTGAAGTGCAGCTTCCCGACGCATAAGCTTCTTCCAATTGCCCCATGGTCACTTCTTCGCAGCGGCAAATGACTAAGGATGAATGCTTCATTATATAAACCTCCCAAGGTGAAACGGCTATCGTCGTCCTTTGGCGGCGCGGCGCGTTTCATTCCGAGAAATATAGAGAAGGAATAGAAAAATCACATACTTTTCTATATTTTAAAAATAACGGATAGCGCATGTTTTTAATTCCGTATAGAAATCCAAAGCCGCTTGCCCTTGCTCGCGCGAATGCGAGCTGGAAAGCTTCATCCCGCCGAATGGGGACTGATATTCGACGCCCGCTGTTTCCTGATTCACGCGAACCATGCCTGCCTGCGCTTCATCCAAAAACCGATGGGCATAGGACAAGCTTTGCGTAAACAGCGAAGCGCTTAGCCCAAAAATCGATTGATTGCATAAAGCGATGGCCTCCTCGAAATCAGATGCCTGAAGCAGCGCTGCAACTGGCCCAAAAACCTCTTCCTGAATAAGGGGATGCCCTGCATCCAAGCCTGCTGCCACGATCGGCTGAATATAATACCCCTCGTTTATTTCAGCAGCAGCCGGACCTTGGGCAACAATATCCGCCTGCTGCTGGGCCATATGGACATAAGACATGACCGTTTCATATTGGCTTGCGGAAGCAACGGGGCCTAAATAAGCGGTAGGATCTAGAGCTTGTGCCAGCTTGATCTGTGAAACCGCTGTACCGAGCGCTTTCGTAAACGAAGCATAAATGCCTGATTCGACGATAATTCGGCTCGTTGCTGTACATTTCTGCCCTGCCGAACGGAAGGCGCCGCTGACAATGAGCGGAATCGTCTTTTCAAGATCAGCGTCGTTTAAAACAACAGCGGCATTTTTCCCGCCCATTTCCGTCTGATATTTAATATTTCGCATGGCGCAAAGCTGGGCAATATGAGTGCCTGTTGATGTAGAGCCAGTAAAGTTTACCGCGTCGAGCGAAATTTGCTCCAGCAATACATCTCCGATTTTGCTGCCCTTGCCAATGACGAGATTGATGACGCCCGAAGGAAGCCCTGCTTCTGCAAAAATCTCAATGAGCTTCGTTGCCGTTAAGGAGGCAAATTCCGCCGGCTTCCAAATAACGGTGTTGCCGCAAATAAGCGCAGGCGCGATTTTCCAAATAGGTATGGCAACCGGGAAATTCCATGGGGTAATAATGCCAACAACGCCCAGAGGAACCTTTTTCGTATACTGCAAAACGCTGGGCTCACTTGAAGGAATGACAACCCCATTGGCTCGTACCCCTTCCGCCGCGTAATAACGGAGCAAATTCACTCCACGCATCACTTCACCGCGCATTTCCGTAATCGGTTTACCCATTTCCAAGCTTGCGAGATTCGCTACCTCAGCCAGCTTGGACTCCAGTGCGGCAGCAAGTTTATACAAATGCTCTGCTCGAGCAGCGCCTGTTAGACAAGACCATGCTTCAAACGCTTTACGCGCCGCCTGCTCCGCCTGTACGACGTGGGACTGGTCAGATAGATGGAGAACGCCAACCTCCTCTTTAATATTCGATGGATTTATAACGACAGATTCGCCTGCTGCTGGCGTAATCCACTCGCCTCCGATCCAATTCCGACTGCTCACCATTTTGCGATTCCTCCTCTTCGGACTAGGCTGCTTTAATCTCAACGTTCCTTTAGTTTGCTGGCTGATTAGGTCTAACCGCGTATTCAAAAGCTTCTCTAATGAGCTGGTAATCCGCTTCTGGCAAAGGCAGGCGCGGCGGACGTGTAGGACCGACCGGGAATCCCGCCAGCTCCATCATATATTTGATCGATTGAACGAGCTGAGGGCTGGCATCCATATGGAACAAAGGCAGCAGACGGCGATAAAGCGCGCTTGCCTCTTGAGTTTTCCCTTGTCTTGCAAGGTTGAACAGCTCCACGCCCTCCTTCGGCAGCGCATTGGGCACACCGGAAATCCAGCCTGTTGCGCCAAACAGCGGGCCTTCCATCGCTAAATCATCTACGCCGATCATGACTTCAAGATCGGTGTAGGCCAAAATATCATGCACGCGGCGGATGTCTCCGGAAAACTCTTTTACCGCAACGATATTGTCGAATCTGGAAAGCTTCGCAAGCAGCTGCGGCGTCAAATCCACTTTGTAATCATGAGGATTGTTGTACGCTACAATCGGGAGGCCTACCTCATTCAGCGCCTCGTAATGAGCAATAACCTCATGCTCGAGCGGCTTGTAATTGATAGGAGGCAGCGCCATAACCCCAGCCGCACCTGAATCTTTGGCATGCTGTACCCATGCGACCGCCTGCTTTGTAGAAGGGGCTGCTGAGCCAACAACGACCGGCACCCGCCCTGCTGCAGCTTCTATGACCGTCTCCACTACCTTTGCTCGTTCCTCATTGCTCATCGTTGCATATTCGCCAAGAGATCCAGTAGGAACAAGCCCGCTTATGCCACTTGCGATTAGCCAGTCGCAATGCTCCCTCAATCGCTTATAGTCGACTTCGTAGGTAGAAGTAAAAGGGGTAACAATAGCTACATAGACACCTTCAAATTTTGCCATTTCAAAATTGCTCCTCTCGAATGTTAATCGTTTAGATTTTTGGCATTCTAGTACAGCACGAATCCATCAGCCAGCGGATCGCTAGAAACAAGCACAAAATTCATAAAGCCCAGCACATAAGCGCTTCCTGTTAGCTGTGGAGTGACGGTTTTTTTCCCGAACGCACATATTTCCTCCTCCACGCTGCCAACTGCACGCGTGCCAGCAACGCCTTCATAAACAACCTGCTGCCCGCGCTTAAGCAGCCCCTTATAGTTTAAAACCGTCATATGGGCACAAGCTCCCGCTCCTCCCGGCGAGCGGTCAAGCTGTTCTCCCGCAAATATGGACCAGCTGCGATAGACCGAATTAGTCGGATCGCCCTCCACCTTTTCGTAAAAAAATACGCCATGAATGCCAGCAATCCCCTCCAGCACCGGATGCTTAACCTCCAGCTGTGCTTCGATGGCTTTGCGGATTAACCCTCCGCATGCTTGAAGCTCAGGGATTGACCGTCTATCGCCAAGTCCGGCAGCATCGACAACCGCATAAAACTCCCCGCTGAAAGCAATATCGACACATATCTCAATGTCTTGGATGCTCAGTGTAAGGGATTCCGCATATACATAACTCGGAACATTATGGAAGGAGACCGTTCGTACTTCCTGCCCTTCGCAGCTAGCAGTGGCTTTCACCTTGCCCGCCGGGCAGTCGATTAAGATGCCGCCCGCTGCAATAGCCGCATCCAGCTGCCCCGTCGCAATCCATGCCGTTACGACCGCGAAAATTCCATGCCCGCTTATAGCGGCAAGCCCTTCCTGATTTAGAAACAATAAGCCGAATTGAGCTTCCTCTGATACAGGAGCTGTAACGATGGCCCCTGTCATGCCGTAATGTCCTCGCGGTTCAGCCATAAGCAGAGTTCGTACGGAATCATATTGCTGCTTGAAAAATAACGACTTGGCTAGCTGAGAGGCGCCTGCCATTTGCGGCAGCCCACCTGTCAGGATGCGAAGAGGCTCTCCGCCGGAATGCGTATCAATCGCTGCATACCATTTGTTGATTTCCATATTCAAGCCTCCGTCAAACCAGCATTTGAGTAATATTAGAGTAAGAAAAATCCACTCCGCAGCTCATCCTGATCTTGAAAAACAAACTGATGAAAGCCTGTTACCCAGGCTGACCCTGATATTTGCGGGATGACGGCCGCCAAGCCGCCTACCGTTGTCTCCTCCAAGATTTTGGCCCGGAACACGGAGCCTACAATGCTTTCATGGACAAACTCCTGATCCTTGGCAAGCTCGCCCTTGGCATGCAGCACAGCTACCTTCGCCGAGGTTCCTGTCCCGCAGGGCGAACGGTCGATTCCTCCCGGAGGCACGACGACCGTATTGCGGCAATGGGCAGCAGGCGATACGGGATCACTGTAAAACTCAATATGGGTCAGCCCGCGAATGACCGGAATTTCGGGATGCACCACTTCAATGCTTTCGTTAATCGCCTCCCGAATTTTGATCGCCAAGCGTACGATTTCCGAAGCCCGATTTGGCACCAGAGGCAACTGCAGCGGACGCGCATCAACCAGGCCGTAAAAATTGCCGCCATACGCAATATCAACGGAAAACTCACCAATCCCCTCGACCTGGAGCCGGACATCCTTTTTGTACAAAAAAGAAGCAATGTTCGTGAACGTCACTTCTTTGACTTTCCCATGGGCAATGTCAAGATGGGCTTCCACAAGCCCTGCTGGCGTATCCAGCCGAATGACGTTTTTGCTCTCAGGGTAGATCCCGCCCTCAATCAGCGCTGTGCAAAGGCCAATCGTATCATGCCCGCACATAGGCAAATAGCCGCCCGTCTCTATAAAAACAACGCCGATATCGGCCGTTTCGTCGCACGGAGGAGTCAAAATACAACCGGACATCACTTCATGGCCCCGAGGCTCAAACATCAACGCTTTGCGAAAATCGTCAAAATGCTCGGACATGTAAACCATCTTCTCGGTCATCGTGTTTCCGATTAGCTCCGGTGCTCCGCTTGTAACCGTTCGGGTCGGATTGCCTCCTGTATGGGTATCGATGGTGGTCACCAGTTTGGAAAGCTTCATAGGACTACCTCCTGATCTACGCCGCCACGACGGAAGCGGTCATAGCGCAGCGGCTCAATCGGAATGCAGGTTTCGGCTCCGCTTATCATTTCACTAATGACTTTCCCCGTAACCGCCGCGAGGCTGATTCCATCCCCTTCATGGCCGGCTGCTACATAAAAGCCCGGTATTTCGTCAATAGATGAAACGATGGGCAAATGATCGGCTGTCCATGGCCTTAGGCCAGCGTACGTTCGAAGCATCGGAATATGCTCGATGACCGGAAAGAAGCGAATCGCTCTCTCTGCAATAAGCCGAATAACCTTCTGGTCCACACGGGTATCCATACCAGCAAATTGGCGGCTCGAACCGATTAAAAAGTTTTGAGCAGCGGTAGGTTCGAATACAAGGGCGATGCCATACGCTTCGAACTTGGGATCTACTTGGCGCTTCCCGCCAAACTTGCTGATCAAATAGCCGAATTCCATCACCTTCCGTTTCCCAATGTTGGCTGAGCGAGAAGCGACGAGTATATGGCCTTTTCGCGGCTCAATTGGAATATCGATACCTACCATTTGTCCAATAAGCTTCGACCATACGCCAGCCGCATTAATGACGATTTTCGCTTTAATCATGCCTGCTGCAGTCTCCACTCCTCGAATTCTCCGCTTCTCATCGAGCAAAATCGCCGTAACCGCCGTATGCGTTCGAAATCGGGCGCCATGACGGCGAGCGGTTGCGGCCAAGGAGTAGGTTAGCAATACGGGATTAACCGTTGAATCCGTCGCACACTCTAAACCTCCTAATAAATCCTCGGCCATATACGGCCATTCATCTCGCAGGTCCTTCTGATCGAGCATCCGGAATGGGAGCCCTGCCTGCTTTTGCCGGGAAACCCAGCGCTCAGCAGCGAGCATCTCTTCCTCCGTCTCGCAGACGAGAATGCTCCCCGGTGCCCGATACTCAAACTCCTCATCAAGCTCCCACACCAGCTCGGCGACTAATTGCTGGGATTTCAAAGACATTTGGCTGTCAAAGCCAGGGTCTTTATCAATGGCTAAAATATTGCCGTCGCATTTGGAGGAGGTTCCCCCCGCAATCTCCCCGCGCTCGACGACGAGAACGTCCATCCCTAATTTGGCCGTATAATAGGCGATGGCCATCCCAATGATGCCTCCGCCAATGATGACGACTTCCGCAGATTCAGCATGCATGGACGAGGCCACCTCCTTCTGTATTACAAAACGATTAATTCCTTGTTCGACTTCGTCAGCACTTCAATGCCTGTGTCTGTGATCAAAATGTCATCCTCGATACGGACGCCACCAAAATCAGGGATATAAATGCCAGGCTCCACTGTCAAAATCATGCCGGGAGCCAGCACATCATCCGACCTCTGGGAAAAGCCCATCCATTCATGAATTTCCAAACCGAAGGCATGACCGAGCCCATGACCAAAATACTCCCCATAACCATAGCCGGCAATGCAGTCCCTGCCCAGCGAATCACCTTCCTTGCCCGTCATGCCCGGCTTTAGTCCGTTTAAGGTAGTCTCATTCGCTTCCAGTACAATCTTATAAATTTCTTTATGCCGCTCTTCCGGCTTGCCAATAAACACGGTCCGGGTCAAGTCGGAGCAATAGCCTTCATAGCTCGCTCCAAAATCAAGGGTAACGAATTCGTTCGTTCCCAGCAGCTTGTCGCTAGCGAGCCCATGCGGCAATGCCGAGCGCAAGCCAGAGGCTACAATCGTAGCGTAGGCTGATGAGGTCGCCCCATTTTTGCGCATAAAATATTCGAGCTCGGCAGATACGTCCTTCTCAGATATGCCAGGCTTCATGACGCCTAAAATATGGTCAAACGCTTTTTCCGTAATGTCGATCGCCCTGCGAATATGCCCTTGCTCGCGCTCATCTTTAATGCCGCGCAGCTTTTCAACGATATTTTGGGTCGGGACAAGCTCGAATCCGTTAAAAGACTCCTCGTAGGCGCCATAGCCCGCCAATGTCACATGATTTTTCTCAAACCCGAGCTTGCTTGCTCCAGCAGAGTCCAGCTTTTCTCGAATAAGCTCGAATGGCTTGCCTGTATACTGAATGACCTCGTATTCTCTCGCCTGCTCCGTCGCTTGACGCGTATAGCGAAAATCAGTGACAAGCAGCGCCTGATCCTTCGTAATCGCCACAAATCCCGCTGTTCCTGTAAATCCGGTCATATATCTTCGATTGAATGGACTTGCAATGACTATCCCATCTAGCTGCTCGCTTTCCAGCTGTTCCCTAATCCTCTTGAGCCGCTGGGCTTCCATTTGCTTCACGCTCCCTTCGCCAAATTAAATGGATGGTGAAAAAGGGCTGCATGGCATGAAGAACCGGCCTGTTCACCATGCTTTTAAATAGAGTCGCTTTGCACGCCTAGCTGTTTATATTGCTCGCTGTCCACTATCCGAAGGCCAAATACGCGGCGAATGCGTTTCCCTTCTTTGCCTTGGAAGGTAACGGTAACCTTCTCGGCGTCAGCAAGCGCTGTAGATGAGAGCGGGAAGTTCACATTATAGAACTTTTCGTCTTCCGTAAAGCCTTCCTCAACCTCTGTCAGCGGCTCGCCATTTAAACAGACATCAAACTCGCAATTAGGCATCTCTTGAGCCGAGGTATAAGTGACGACTAGCATCATTTTGCTTTCGGGCTTCACCTTCAAGTCAAACGAGAACCAGCCGCCCTGACCTGCCATACGGAATGGTCTGCGGTTTAACATGCCAACGCGAGTCGAGCTGTCGCCTTGAAAATCATGATCGCGCTCCGGCTGCATTTCTCCTGGCTGCGCATAATCAATCGTACACTGCTCCAGCCTTTGCATCTTCTCCATCACTTTTCTGTAATCCGCTTCCGCCACCGCCCAGCCTTCCGGCGTGAACAGATCCCAGTACACGGTATAGGAACGGTCAACCATTTGGTACAATGGCGTTAGCTCCACATTGCGGGGATAACCGACCATTTTGCTTCGAAAAGCTAAGCTGTTCCCCGGCACTGCTTCCAGCCATGTATCCAGCGGTTTCCCTTTCGAAAGCCATACAGGCGCATAAAGGTAATCAGAAGCATGAGGATCATCGTGGCTGCCCAGATCACCCGCAAGCAGCACAGGCCCATAAAAAATCGCTGCGCGATCCGCATTGTCCGCCATAGCCTCCAGCCTCAGCGACATCGGAACAACGACCCGAAGCACGTCCCCGTCGATCCACAAGCGGTTGATTGCGATAAAGGAGCCGGGAGAATGGTCAACCTCTACTTTTTCACCATTGATTTCAATAGAAACCCCTTGCTCCGCCCAGCCCGGATAGCGAAGGTTGAGACTGAACCGCACAGGTTTCGCGCATGATAGCTTGAGCCGTATCACATCGTCCAAAGGATACTCCGTTTCCTGCAGCAGTGTAACGCCCTTTTCCGTCCATGCCAGCTCAGAATGGATGAACTGGTTCACAAAAAGTTTGTCTTCCCCTTTAAAATAAATCGCGCTTCCATAGCTGGCCTGGCTTTCCATCCCTGTGCCGATGCAGCAGGTGAAATCGTCGAATTTGTCATCAAAAATTTTATGCCCGCCCATTGCCAGCGACAAAAAGTACGTCATGCCCCCAGACTCCGGATTTTGGGACGCGAGGATATGATTAAACAGCGCCCGTTCATAATAATCGGCTTCCGCAGCGGACGCTTTCCACTCAAACAAATGCTTCGTCAGCTTCAGCATATTGTAGGTGTTGCACGTCTCCGTCGTTTGCGGTCCCAGCCTGTCATTAAACGAATCCGCATCGCCAAAATATTCGCCAAAGCTATTGCCGCCATTCGCATAGGAATGGTGGTGGACGACGCTGTTCCAGAAAAACTCAGCTGTGTCCCGGCGCTTCTCGTCGCTAGTCCATTCATATTCCTTCGCTAGTCCAATCAGCTTGGGAATTTGGGTATTCGCATGCTTTCCGGGCAAGCAGTCCACATGCTCAGCGAGCGGATCAAGGATCAGCTTATGCCAAAATTTCTCAGCTAATGTTAAATATTTGTATTCATTCGTATCGGCATAAAGATCCGCTAAAACCTCGTTCATGCCGCCATACTCGCAAATCATCATTTCTTCCATTTGCTCTGTAGACAGCGGTGCGAGAATGCCCTCGACCCAGTCGGCAAGCTTCCTTTCGACCACGAGCGCTTTCTCATTACCGGTTAGCCGGTAAGCATCCCTCAGTCCCGCAAACAATTTATGCAGCGTGTACAAGGGAGCCCATGCCCCATTTAAGTCAAAGCCCTTCGATTGAATATGGCCGGAAGAGACCTCGTGGAAAACCTCCTTGCCGCGCGGGATTCCAGAAACATAACCATCCCCATGCTTATTTTGGCAAAGCTCCAGCTCATCCGTTATATAATCGACTCTTTCCTTGAATTCCGCCTCTGCTAAAGAGCTAAACATCATCGAGCAAGCGGATAAATAATGCCCTAACGTATGTCCCGACAAGCTCTCCGCTTCCCAGCCCCCATATTGCGGCGCTCGTGGCTCAAGCCCTGCATATTCTCTAAATCTAGCCAGCAGTCTGTCTGGCTCAAGCTCCAGAAGATAGCGGCGATTCGTTTCCATCGCATGCTTAAATGGTCCCTCCAGCAGCTTAACCTCACCTAATGCGAAAGCTTGCGCCGCTTGTTTTATCCTCATGCTTGCTTTCATTTCGGATCTCACCCTTTCATTCCAGTTAACGTAATACCTTCAATAAAATAACGCTGCCCTATAAAAAACACGATAATGACAGGCATAATGACGAAGGTGGACGCAGCCATTAGCAAATGCCACTGCGCACTGTGCAGCGACTGAAACATTTGGAGGCCGAGCGCCATCGTAAATTTGCTTTCCTCATTCAAATAAACGAGCGGCCCCATAAAATCATTCCAGGAATTCATAAACGAAAACAGTCCAATGACGATTAAAGCCGGTTTAGACAAGGGGATAATGATGCGGTAAAAAATAGTCCAGGGGCCCGCTCCATCGACATAGGCCGCTTCATCCAAATCTTTAGGAATGCTCGAATAAAACTGTCTGAGCAGAAAAATGTCAAACGCTGAGCCAAACCAGACCGGCATAATAAGCGGAAAATACGTATTGATGAGCTCTACCAATCGCCAGCCAATAAAGGTAGGAATCAAGGTGACCGCACTGGGCAGCATCATGCTCGCTAACAGCAGGGAGAAAAAAATATTTCTCCCCGGCCAGCTCAGCCTTGCATAGCTATACGCGCCAAGCGAGCTGCTGATCAGCGCTCCTGCCAAGCAGCTAATCGTAATGGTCAGCGTATTGCGGAAAAAGCGGAAGAAATCGATTGATGTTAGAGCTTCTACATAGTTCTGAAATTGAAAGGGAGCAGGAATCCACTTGGGCGGCATTTCAAAAATTTGAATCGACGTCATGAGCGAGCTGCGTATAAGCCAGAACAGCGGCAGCAGGCAAAAAGCGGCTCCTACGAAAAGGAAAAAATAGACGGTTATTTGCGAGATTCGGCGACTTCTCAGCATCTGGGCTACACCTCACTTTCATAAAATACCCATGATTTCGAAGTCCGGAAAAAAATCGCCGTCACAAGCAGGATAATTATAAAGAGAATCCAGGCAATTGCCGAGGCATGCCCCATTTCTCCAAATAAAAAGGCCTCGCGATAAATGTAATAGTTATAGAACAAGCTGGCATTGTTCGGCCCGCCCTGTGTCATAATGAGCGCTTCGGTGAATACCTGAAAGGCGCCAATCGAGCCCATAATCAGATTAAAGAAAATGATCGGCGTCATCATCGGTATCGTAATGTGCAGAAATTTGCGCATCGCACCTGCACCATCCACAATAGCCGCCTCGTACAACGTTCTCGGCACACCTTGCAAGCCCGCCAGAAAAATGATGATCGTGCTCCCCATCCCCCAAAGACTCATGAGAACAATCGAAGGAACGACCGTTTCCTCTGCATAAAGCCAGTTTAGGGTTGGGAGATTGAGTGCTTCCAGAAAGCTGTTGAATAGGCCCAAATCAGGACTGAACAACCAAATCCAAATCATCGAGGAAGCTACAGCGGGCACAATAACCGGCAAATAAAAGATTGTTCGAAAAATCGACTTGCCGCGAATAAACTCCATATTAAGCAAAAAAGCGACGATAAATGAAAACACGAGCCCGAGAGGAACTCTTAAAATCACGTATTTAAACGTAACCGCTAAAGAGTTGTAAAAATATTGATCCGTTCCATCAAACAGCCGCGTGTAATTGTCCAGCCCAATAAATTTCGGCGTATTCACAATGCGATAATCCGTGAAGCTTAGCAATAAACTGGATAACATCGGCAATATAGTGAAAATGAGCAGGCCTAGAATGCTGGGCAAGGCAAATAGGATGCCAGCAAGCGCAATACGGCGTTTACGAGTGATAAAAACACCTCCTCTCCAGGCGAATGGCGATCCCCCTAGCTTATCTTCCGTAATAGCCCTGAATGAGCGGCTCCACTTTAGGCTCAACCCCTTTTAACGCTTGCTCGGCTGTTTCTTTGCCCGTCCATACCAAATCAAGTGCAGGCGTGACAAGCGCATTGATTTTAGCTAGATTTTTCACCTCAAAGCCCGGCGTCCGTATGCCATTCTCAAGCGTTTGCTTCATGAACGATTCGGTATAGCCCTCTGGGTGGGCTTTGTTTCCTGAAGCCCATTTGCTGATCAGCTCTGGATCGGTATACCAAGCTTTTTTGAGCGGCATCCACAATCCTCCTGCAATTAGCGGCAGCACCGATTCCGGATCAGCCATATATTTATAAAGCAGCCAGGCTTCCGCAGGATGTTTGGTCGAGCTGAAAATAACCGTCGGCGCGCCATCCAGCAGCGTATTGCTTTCTTTTAATTTGGGAAGAACGCCTACACCTAGATTAAATTCCTGTTCGGCAAATGCTTGCAGAGCCCAGTTTCCAGATACGGTCATGGCGACTTTTTTCGTTTGCAGCGCCATATCGGGCAGGCTTTTCGTTTGAAGCGGGGTCGGTGAAACATGGTGAACATACATCAGGTCAGCAAGCTTTTGAATCGCTTCGATCGCTTCCGGCTCCACTAAGCCAAAGCCCATACCGTCCTCGGTTAAAAAGTTGCCGCCATTGGAGACAACCGCTGCCATCATGTTGTATGGATCATATTGGAAGCCATATTGTTTGATTTTATTCGGATTAAACGCCGGGTCCAGCGCATTTTTCCCCGTGTCATCCAGCGTTAGTTTTTTTGAATATTCGATAAAGGTATCCCAGTCCCATGCCTTGCTTGCTTCAGTCGGAGGCAGCTCCACACCAGCATCCAGCAGCATATCCTTGTTGTACATGAGTCCATAGCCTTCTACTGCGGTGCTCATTCCAATCGTCTTGCCGGGCGCGTAGTCGTACCAAATTTGATCTAAATAATCTTCCTTTTTAAAATCGGGATCGCTTTCAATTAGCGGGGTAAGATTGAGCAGCTTGCCATCCTCTGCCCAGCTGAGCGCTGCGCCAGAAGACAAATAACCGAGATCGGGTGCCACATTGCCGGCTACCATTGTCGTCAGCTTCGTCAAATAATCCGATGGCACATGCATAGGCTCAACGATGATGCCCGTTTCTTGCTCAAAAAGCTTAAGTGCCTCCGTGACCGTCTTCTTCTCGATGGTGTCGCCCCAGAAAGAAAATTTAAGCGTAACCTGCTCGCCTCCTTTAGGAGGTTTTGCACCGGTTTGATTTTCAGGAGACTCTTCGTTGCTGGAGCAGGCTGTAAGTAGGACTGTCATCGAAAAAACTGCCGACAAAGCTAATGCGGTTAAACGTTTAGCTTTTTTCATTGGCTCGCCCTCCATCTTATTTACAAATGGTTTATAGTATTATTGTAAATAAGAGCTGCTATAAAAAGAATTCGAACATTTTTGTATTGGTGGAGGATCTTCGCTTTTTCTATAGGGGCAAATGAATTTTCACCACCGTCCCCTTTTGGGGCTGAGAATCTATCGTAACGCCATAGGAATCGCCGTAAATGAGCTTGATTCGTTTGTCGACATTTTGAATGCCGATTGAGCTGCTCTCCGTTTGTGTCAAAGACGCGATTTGGCTTTCTGGAATGCCGATGCCATTATCTTCAACCGTGAAGCAGCGCTGCTTGTCCTCCAGCCAGCCGCGAATTTGAATGAGACCGCCGCGATGAATGTGGGCAAAGCCATGCACAATGGCATTTTCAACAAACGGCTGTAAAAAAAGCTTGGGCACGGTGTATGTATAAAGCTCAGGGGCAATGTCATAGGTGACGGCAAACTTTCCTTCAAAGCGCTGATCCGTGATGAAAATATAATGCTTGAGCCAATTTAAGTCGTCATTGAAATCACCAATGTCCTGGCTGTTTGCGGATGTGTACTGAAGCATGGCGGATAAGCTGACAATCATGCTGCTTAATTCCTTCTGATTGTTTTCCAGAGCAGTCCAATTCATAATGTTTAAGGTGTTATACAAAAAATGAGGGTTAAGCTGTATATTCAGCGACATAATTTGCGTTTCTTTCTCTCTTAGCTTGACGATGTAATTCTCTTCGATTAATCTATTAATTTTCACATTCATTTGATTGTATTTATGGATCAGATAGCCCATTTCGTTGTAGGACTCGACGGGAATTCGCGTATCGAATTCGCCCTCACCGGTCTTTTTTATCGCTTTCAGCAGCTGATGGACAGGCTTCGTAATGGAGCTCGCGAATATATAAGCCAGCAGGAGTGAAACGATAAGGAGAAATACAGCCAAGTAGAGCGTATAGGATTTAATTTCTGGCAAAAATGAGGCCATCAGCTTTCCGGGAGAAATCGTAATGCCCGATATCCAGCCCGTTACTTTAGAGGTATCAAAGCACACAATTAACGGCTTTCCATCCTGCATCACGGTAATCGTTCCGCTTTTCATTGCTGCAATCTCATCGAGCCATGCCGGCTTGCCGAGGCGAGTTTCTTTAAACATGTCCGTGCCTGATATGAGCTCGCCCTCTGCACTCATAATAAAATAAGAAGCGCCACCCGCTGGAAGTGCGCCCGACAAGTGGGAGCCGTACATTTCCGGATTATAGGTAACTACCAACACCGGCATCTCAGCTTTTCCTTGCAGCTCTATCACTTCGCTATTATTGATTTGAAACAATTTAAGCAGGCGCACCCCCGACAGCAGGTGGGCATATTCCGGCGGCCTCACTTGGCTCGTTTTCCGATCAAACATGCGATCAAACGAAAATGTCGGCACCCAGGCCATCCCCCCATTTCCTGCCCATGCCCTTTGATATAAAGCGGTCTTATTAAAATCCTGATAGGGAATAAAAGTTGACGTGCCAATATTAGCGAAACTCGTAATCAAATGAATCGAGTAGATTTGATTTAGGTCGAGGAAATATTTGCTGATGACTTGATTCACTTTTTTCTCCATCGTAATCATGCTGTATTCGTCCGTAGGGTCCGCATGTAAGTATTGCTCATACAGCACCTGATCGGCGAACATGGCAAGACTGCTTTCTTCCACCCGCGACAGCTCTTCATCAATGATTTCATTGTTTTGCTTTACGATGGAATAGAGGTTTTGCCGGGCAAAATCCGCAACAAATTCCCTACTTGAATAAAAATATTTTGAGCTTAATACGACGAGCGGCAGCGTAACGATTAAGGCATAGGTCAGCAAAAGCTTGGAGCGCAAGCTAAAATGCTTTTGAAAGCGATGTAAAAAATAAGGCGTCCGCAGGCTAAGCCCCTCCTTTAGCGAGTAGCAGATAAATGACGGTATTCCTCTGGGCTGCTGCCATATTCCTTGCGAAACAGCCGTATGAAATATTTTACATCCTTATAGCCGACGTTTTCGGCAATTTGATATACCTTTTGCGAGGTTTGCAATAATTGCCCGGCTGCAGCCTTCATTCTCGTTTGCATAATGTATTGGTTGATGGTCGTATGAGTATGCGTTTTGAATAGTAAACAAAAGTAAGAAGCATTAAAGTGAAATTTCGCAGCGATCGTACTGAGGGATAATTCTTCGTCATAGTGGTTTTCAATGTAGGTTTTGCAGGCGTCAATAATTGCTTCGTTTCGACAGGATGCTGTTCGATTATCCCAACCATCAGCCAATTCGAAAATCCATGCTTGAGCCTCGTTTTTTAATTGCCCAATGGTTTGGCATTGCAGCAGCGCTTCCTCAAATGCAGCACTATTTATAGAAAGCAGCCCTTTTTCCATTAAGCAGGAGGTTAAATGCTGAATAGCGGCAGCGATGGCATATACCAGCTTTTCAGGCTGCGGGAAGCCGCTTGCGGTCGCCTGATTCATCGTGGCATCGAGATAAGCTCGAATGCCAGCCTTATCGCCCGCAACAACGGCGTCTGTCAAAAAACGCACATCAAGCTTTAGCAGCGCCTGATGTCCGCTGTCATTTATTTGGTCAGCTTCGAGTACAATGCCTCCGCCTTTGTAAAATCTCGTTTGCAGAGCGAGACTAGCTTGTTTAAAAGATTTTCTGGCTTCATGCTCCCACTTGGTGAAGCCGCTCCCGATTCCAAAGGTTAATTCGACTCCATGCTGAGCCGAGAAGTGGCGAATCATCATCCGAAGCGTTCCTTCCCATTCAGGCGAGACGATTGGCCCGTTTTCCCCGCTTATGATCAAGGTGTGAAGCGCCTGATCGGACATGTAGAAAGCGAAGGAAAACCCTTGCGCCTTCAAGGCTGCTCCGAGCATCGCTTTGAGCTCGCTCAGCAGCGATTTCAGATCGCCTTTCCCTATATTCAAGTTCAGCACCGCAGCCATAACCATCCCCTGCTTAGCAGCTGGAAAGGCTCTTTCAAGCTGCTCATAATCGTCTGTATCTGGTGATCCTTCAAACAATTCGGCAAGGGCAGCTTCCACGGAGGCAAGGCGTACGGCGCGCATTTTATGCTCCGTTTTCGCAAGCAGCTGAATGATTTTTTGTTCTTCAACTGGCTTCAGCAAATAATCGTTAGCCCCTAATTGCAAGGCGCGCTGCGCGTATTCAAAGTCCGAATAAGCGCTCATTATAATAATGCATTCGCTTCCCCCGCGTTCGATGAGACGCTCCATAAATTCGAGGCCGTCCATAATCGGCATCTGAATATCTGTGAACACCAAATCAATGGGATGAATGCTCATGCTTTGCAAAGCATCAGCACCATCCATTGCATCATAAATGGTATATTCCGGCCGCAAATTTTTTAGCATCCGGGATAGCCCTCTCCTATGCTTCGGTTCATCATCCACAACTAAAACGTTCAACATCTTCCATCCCCCTTCATATCAATAGCTTTTTTATAGCAATATCAATGGGATGTTTCTAGCTGCTATCGTTCACACTTCCTATTCTATATCCAATCTTAATAATTACAATCCAGATTCAGAAGCAATACTTTCATTTTTTCAACCAATTGTGTTTATTAGTATTCCTTTGCCCGGTTATGCAAACAGCAAGCAGCGGCAAGGCTGCGCACCTTATCCCACTCGGCGGGACGAAGATGCGGCTGACTTGCCGCTGCTTTAGCTCATTTACTCATTTACTTATTAACTTATTCACCTAATTTAATGAACGCCAATCCTGCTTGCTGACTCCCTTCCTGCCTACCCTTAGCCCTTACCCCTTATCCTTTATCCTTTATCCTTTATCCTTTAACCGAACCGAGCATAACGCCCTTGGCAAAATGCTTTTGCAAAAACGGATACACGAGCAAAATCGGAATCGTAGCAAATACGATGACCGCCATCCGAATCGTTTGCGGCTGAATTGCCGTTTCATCGAATCCGGTATCACCTATGCGGCTTTGCGCCAAAATAACGATTTCCCGCAGCAGCACCTGTACCGGCCATTTATCGCTGTCGTTAATGTAAATTATAGCGCTGAAAAACTGGTTCCAATGCGAAACCGCATAAAACATGCCAAAGGTGGCAATGGCAGGCATGGATAATGGAATGACGATTCGGAACAGCACGCCGACATCCGTACAGCCGTCGATTCGCGCAGAATCCTCCAGCCCATCGGGAATTTGCTGAAAAAAGTTTTTCAGCACAATCAGATTAAACGCACTTATGGCATTCGGAATCATTAACGACCACAGCGTATTCGTCAGCCCCATGCCGCTTACGACAAAGTAAGTCGGAATGAGTCCGCCGCTGAACAGCATCGTAAACAGCACCGCCATTAAAATCGGCTGACGTCCGCGCAGCGTCTGCTTTGCAAGCGGATAGGCCATCAGGCAGGTCAACAGCAGATTGATAGCCGTGCCGAGCGTCGTCACATAAATCGATACGAGCAAGCTGCGCATCAGCGTATCGGTCGAGAAAATATATTGATAAGCCGACAGCGAGAACGACTTCGGAAAAAGGATAAAGCCCCCTTTTGCCGCCTCCTCCGGACTCGTAAAAGATACAGCCAAAATATAAATGAACGGCAGTACCGTCACCAAAGCAATAATCGTCAGCACGATGAAATTGGCGCCGTCAAACAATTTGTTACCCAGCGTATTGTCCACGCGAACATAAGACTGGTCTTGGCTCATAACCCTCTCCTCCTGCTCTCATAATGGCTCTAGTAAACCCCTTCCTGCCCAAACTTCTTGGCCATCCAGTTCGCTCCCAGCACCAGAATGAGGCCGATAAAGGATTTGAACAGGCCGACTGCCGCACTGTAGCTGTACTGGGCCTGGGTCAAGCCTTTCACGTACACATACGTGTCGAATACTTCACCGACGTCGCGATTGGTTGGGGCAAGCATGAGGAAGATGTGCTCGAACCCGGAATCGAGAAACGTGCCCAGACGCAATATAAGCAAAATGACGATTGTGCTGCGAATGGCCGGCAGTGTAATATGCCACAGTTGTCTTAACCGATTGGCTCCGTCAATCCGCGCCGCTTCATACAATTGCACATCGACGCCCGACAACGCCGCGAGAAATATAATCGTGCCCCAGCCTACCTCTTTCCAAATCGACTGCGAAATAATGATGGTTCGGAACCAGCTCGGCTCCAGCAAAAAGGCGATTTTATGCCCGGTCAGCGCAAACAGCATTTCATTGATAATGCCGCCTTCCGTCGTCAGTATAATGTAGAATACACCAACGACGACGACCCAGGACACGAAATGGGGAATATAGATCATCGTCTGCACAAACCGCTTGAACCGCTCGACCCGCACCTCATTGAGCATTAAAGCAAGCACGATCGGCAGCGGAAAGAAAAAGACGATGTTGTATATCGCCAGCAGCAGCGTATTGCGAAACAGCTGCCAAAACTGCGGCTCCGAGAAAAATCGCTCGAAATGCTTAAGTCCCGCCCAGTTGCTCCCCAGCACACCCTGAAAGGGTTGATAATCCTGAAAAGCGATAATGACGCCGTACATCGGGACATATTTGAAAATAATGAAAAATAACACGCCTGGAAGCAGCATCGCATACATCCATTTATCCTTTATGAGCTCCCGTAGCCACTCGCTGCGTCTGCTTACCCGCTCCTTGCCAAGCATTGATCCGCCTGGCCTGCTATTGCTGCTGCCCGTCGTGCGGATTTGTGCGTTCATGCGCGTCCCTCCCTTGTTAGCCTCCAAGCTCTACGAAGGACGACTCATATTCCTTCACGACTGCATCGCCGCCAGCCTTCGCCCATTTATCCACTTCCGCCTGGAAGCCTAAATCATCAATTTGGCCCATAATATATTTCGTTTCCGCATCGCGAATAATGAGATCAAGCTCTACTCCACGTTCATTATACGTTGGCGAATTGAGCGTCAGCGCGGGATTGGGCACCGCATATTGAACGTTATCTCTCGCCATTTTTGTCCCTTTGAGGGCAATCGGGGTATCATCAATTTCCGGAACATTGTAGCCTTCAATGTTAAGCAGTCCGTCACGATAAGGCTTGACCTCCCGCTGGAATAAGGCAAAATCCGTAAACTTGGTTTTCGTGCCATCCGTCACCTCATAATGCTTGCCTTCAATGCCCCGCATTTGCAGCGTGGACATCGGCTCATCCATCAGCTTGTCGAGGAAGGTCAGCACGCGCTTCAGCTCCGCCTCATCCTTGACTGCCGATTTGGGAATCGCCAAAAATCCAAAGTTGCCCGGCTCCCCTGCGATGCGCGGACCATCGGGCCCAGCAAACGGTGCAAT
Source organism: Paenibacillus sp. J31R34 (assembly GCF_059383715.1). Lineage (NCBI taxonomy): Bacteria > Bacillati > Bacillota > Bacilli > Caryophanales > Paenibacillaceae > Paenibacillus > Paenibacillus sp. J31R34. The sequence goes on along the minus strand of NZ_JBXENU010000001.1, from coordinate 443,520 downwards.
ATCCCATTCTGCCGTCGGAATCGTATCCTTCATGGCGACGGAATAGCTCTGAACATTTTGCGCTGAAACATTTAATCGCATGCCGACCCTGCCGTCATACATCGCTTTATCCAGCTCCGTCACATCATAGACAGCAAAATCCTGATTAATCAGCTTGTCTGCATACAGCTTGCGGAACAGCTGAAGCACATCCATATACGGCCGTGTCTTAAACTCCGGCGTGAATTTGCCATTGTCCTCACCCCAGCGATTGACGCCGCCAATACTGACAGCAAGCCTCGTAATAACAGGCTGCGTTCCGGCGTTGTAATTTTTGAACAGCATTGTGCCGTAGGAGTCGGCCTTGCCATTGCCGTCTGGATCCTTTTCAGAGAACGCTTTCATAACGTTGTACCAATCATCCATCGTGACGGGCAAATTCAGTCCCGCTTGATCAAACCAATCTTTGCGGTAAACGACCGCTGCCCGGCCAATATCGCGGTAGTTCGGGATGCCGTACAGCTTGCCGTCAATTTTAATATTGTCATAGTAGCGCTGATCCTGCGCCGCCAGATTCGGATAATCCTTCAAATAAGGACCCAGCTCCCAGAACAGTCCGTTGCGCGCTGCATTCATTACGTTCGGCACATAGTTGACCTTTAAAATTTGCGGAAGCTCATTGGAGGCAATCATGACATTGATTTTATCATCGAACGCCGCCTGCGGAATCCACTGAATCGCAAGCTCGGTATTCGTGTATTGTTCAATCGCCTGCTCCACCTCATTGCCCTTTGCCGGAATATCTCCGACCTGCCGCAGCGCAATCGACAGCTTATAGGGCTTGCCCGCACCTGCATTCTCCCCGTTGTTTTCTCCGCTGCTGCCTGCTTTCTCTCCCGTTCCTGCACAGCCCGCGGCGAGCCCCACCGTCAATATTCCGGTGCAGATGAGGTTCACCCACCGCTTGCTGCTGCTTGCAAAAGGCTGAATCGGCTTGCTTTTCATGAGTCGTCTCCCCTTTTTATAGGAATGCTTGCCATGGCTTGCCTCTATATCATTTTGCTTCATTGCTTTATTGTTTTATTGTTTTATTGTTTTACTGCTTCGTTTGTGACGTACGGTCCTGCAGCTGATGGACGGATATCGCTCCCCAGCTTAAATCCGGCACGCGGTACTTTTCGATTTTAGCCGGGTCCAGTTCCATCCCAAGACCTGGTTTGTCAGCTCCTGGCACGATCAGATAACCCTCCTCATAACGAACCGGCTCCTTGACCACATCGCCTACGTAAAGCTCCGGCCCCGTCGGGTCTGACGTATAATTCAGATTGACGAGCGTACTGCCGAGATGTGCCATTGCGGCCGTGCCAATGGACAACTCTTGCGTCGTGCCCAGCAGACAGCCCTTCCCCGCCACTTCTGCGGCTGCCGCTGCTTTCCGCGCCGATGTCAGACCGCCAATGAAGATAGGTGAAATATTAAAAATATCTACGCTCTCCTGACGCAGCATCTCATGCTGCTGGCGGAAGCTCCACACATGCTCGCTCACGGGATAATCCGATTTCATGCGGACTTGCCGCAGCCCTTCGAAATCATTTTGGGGAGCCGGACTCTCGACCATTTCAAAGTCATAAGCAGATAAGCGGCGTATCGCCTTGAGCGATGCTTTCCAGTCCAGCAAATGGCTGAAATCAAGCGATTTGATTTTCACCCGTGAGCCAAACTCGCGCTGTACCCCGTCCAGAAACGCTTCATCCGCATCGAGATTTTTTCCGACATACAGCCGGAATACGTCAAATCCTTGTGCCAGCCGCTCGCGGACGACGGCGATATTTTCCTCAACCTCCTCCATAAACCGGTGACGGAAGATCGGAAAGCATACTTTGATTTTGTGCTGAATAGCCCCACCCATAAATTCGGATACCGACATATTCAGTGCCTTCGCACACAAGTCATGCAGTGCGGCATCAATGCCATTGCGGATAAAATTGCCCTTCTCATAATAAAAGTTAGCTTCGGGAAAATGGCTTTTCAGCTCCATATTGATGCGCGACAGCTGGAAGGGATTTTGTCCGATCAGGATGCCCTTAAGCACTGTCGCCAGGTCATTCAAATCAATCGAATAATAAGGAAGATGGGAAAAATCCGACATTTCGCCGATGCCGGTCAAGCCCTCATCGGTCATCAGCTCCACAATGACATGCTTGCTGACAAAGCCGGTAGAACGCGGCACGCCAACGACGGTTAAACGCAAATCAGACAGCTTCATGAATCGAAACACTCCCTTTTTTGTTAGGCTGTAGTCCTTCATGGAGGGCAAGCAATGCCAAGCCTTGCGTAAACGGCGTAATTTCATACGGGATTTGATTATAGGCTTCGGCATCCGCCTTCACCGGGGTACCTGACGAACCGCCTGTTACATAACCTTCTTCATCAATGCTTGCCACTACTGCATCAAGCGCCCGCTCCGCCACCTCGCGGTATTGCTCCGAAATGAGGCCGAGCCTGATGCCTTTCAGCAAGCCATATGCAATGCCAGCGGTAGCAGACGTTTCCGTATAAGTGTCCTCCCGGTTCAGCACCGTTCTCCACAGCCCTGAAGCCTCTTGCAGCCCAGCCAGCCTCTTTACTTGCGCATAGAGCGTTTCCAAAATCGCCTCCCGGCCATCAAACTCGGACGGAAGCAGCTCCAAAATATCAACAATGCCCGCCGTCATCCACGCATTGCCTCTGCCCCAATGAACGCCGATCCATTTTTTCTGCTTATCGTTCCAGCCATGATAAAACAGCTTTTCATCAGGGTCGAACAGCAGCTTGCAATGCAGAGCGAGCTGTCTTCCAGCTTCCAGCCTAAACCGCTCATCATTTAGGAGCGTTCCCCGCTGCGCCATATAAAGCAAGCTCATAAACAGCGTGTCCGCCCATACCTGATCCGACCAATCATTGTCCAGCACCGTATGCTCAAGGGCGCCGGAATCGGTGCGCGGCCCACTGTTGAGCAAATAATCGTCAAACGTCTGAAACAGTCTCGCATAGTGGCCTTCGTCGTCCTGATCACGCAAATGCAGCAGCGTCAGCAGCAGCGAATTGGAGTTCACGCACACTTTTTCAAAATGCGATTTTATTCGGCCATCAATCCAGCCTTTCAGCAGCAGGTCATAGGGGGCATCTCCCACCGCTTCTCCCGCTTTCACTATCCCATAGAAGGCTACCCCGATGCTCCAATCCCAGCGCCGCCAGCGAATGCCACCGGGCTCATCCGAAAAGGTATGGCTCAGCGCCAGCGTCCGATCCGCGGTTCGACTTAGCAGCAACTGCCGTTCTGGTCTGTTTTGCTCCACCATTTAACTTCCTCCTTTTTGTTTAAAATACATATAATGCGCTTACATAAGATGAAGCGGCTGTCGCCGTCTTTTGGCGGCGCGGCGCGTTTCATTCCGAGAAATATAGAGAGGAGATGGAAAAATCATATACTCCCTATATTTTTATAAAAGGAATTGCCCCTATACGGGCTGCAGCAAGCCCCATTCCTTCAGCATGCCTGCTACCTCTTCACATTCCTTGCTCGTTAATGTGCTGATCGGCGGGCGAACGGCTCTCGTGGCAATCAGCCCCAGCTGGTACATCGCTTCCTTGACTACGCTTACATTATTGCCGTTTCTATGGCTTTCCCGCAGCTGCTCGAAGGGAAGCACCTCGCGCCAAATTTCCATTGCCCGCTCGTAGCTTCCTGCATTCAGCGCCTCCAGCATGGCAAACGATCTTTGGGTATCTACATTGACCATTCCCGAAGTAAAGCCTTTAGCCCCGGCCGCATAAAACGTCGGCGCCCACATTTCGGCCGTTCCGCATATCCACACGATGTCTTCCTTCACAGCCTGTACAGCGCGGCTAAAGGATGGCGGATGATTAATCGCATATTTAATGCCCACAACATTCGGTATGGCAGCAGCCTGTACAATCGCCTCATGCGTAATTTGCTCACTTCGAATATACAGTACCATTGGCAGCGAGGTCGCTGCGGCGATTTGCTTGTAATAATCGACTACACCCTGCGCCAGCAAATAAGGATGAACCGGCTGATGCACCATAATGCCGTCAGCGCCGCATTTTTCCGCATGAAGGGCTAACTCGGAAGCTGTACTCGCATCATAGCCCACTCCTGCAATGACCAAGCTTTGGTTGTTTACGGTATTTGTCACGAACCGCGTAACCTCCTTGGCCTCCTCCACGCTCAGCGCATAAAACTCGCCTGTGTTGCCGCATGGATAGATCGCTTGAATGCCTTGATCGAGCAAATAGCGAATGTTGCCTTGCAGCGATGTCCAATCGATGCCGAGCTGTCCATCAAACGGTGTCACATTGATCGCGTTAATGCCTCTTAGCTTCGCTTTCAAGTCTTCATACATCGTTTCAGCATCTCCTTTCTCTCAATCCTCTAATGTTTGCCCAAGCGGTTTGCCTGCGGAATGAAGGTCAGCCATCGTTTCATCCCGCCCCGCTGCCGTAGCTATTATTGCTGTTGCTTGTTGCTTGTACACGTCTACTTACAGCAAGCTAGCTCTTCGCTTTCGCCGCTGCCTTGCTTTCCTTCACAAACTCAATCGTCCTACGAATATGTCCAATCATCAGCTTCTCGGCAAGGTCACCATCTTTCGCCACGATAGCCTTATAGATGGCATAATGCTCCTGAAATCCCCGCTCCAGCTCATCCTCATGCGACAGCGCTTTTTTGCGGAAGGAACGGTCAAAGGAATGAATCGCTTCAATCTGTTGAAAAATATAATTATTTTTCGCATAGGTTCGGATCAATTTATGAAAATGACCATTAAGCGCGATCAGCTGCTCCGTGTCTTTCGCTTCGGTATGTTTGCGCATTTGCTCCGTTGTTTCCGTTAGCACGCTGGCTTCCTCATCCGTTATTTTGAGCGCCGCCATCCGTGCGGCTACACCCTCCAGAGCCGATCGCGCCCAGTTGATTTCTTCAACCGAGTTCATAATGTCGCTGGAGACGAACGTACCACGTCTGGCGCTAGTTGTAACAAGCCCCTCCTGCTCCAGCCTCCGCAGCGCTTCCTTCAGCGGCGTTGTGCTGATGCCGAACTGCTTGGCCAGCTCCCGTTCCTTCAAATGATGGCCCGCCTTATATTGCTCGGACAAAATCGCTTCCTTCAGCTTCTCGTATATAACGTCGCGAATCGAGCGCGTCTGCAAAGCTATATCTTCGTCTTGACCATGTATGCTCATCATTACCGCCCCCTCGTTGTGCAGCAGGCCTTGCGCCTGTTTCTCAGGATTTTATAAATACGGTTTTGATAGAGGTGAAAAATTCTATCGCTGCCTGCCCTTGTTCCCGCGAATGCGAGCTGGACTGCTTCATGCCGCCAAACGGCGCTTGCAGCTCCACACCCGCGCTCTCGGAATTGATTCGAATAAGGCCCGCATCCATGTCCTGAATAAAGGATAGCATATGAGCGATATTTTGCGTAAAAATGGAAGCGCTTAAGCCAAATTCCGTATCATTTGCTATCGATAATGCTTCCTCTATCGTATCAAATCGGAGGAGCGCCAGCACCGGGCCAAAAATTTCCTCACGCGCTATGGCCATATTTGCATCCACCTGGTCGAAAATCGCTGGCTCGATATAATAACCATCCTGCTCAAGCCCTACCGGCTGCCTGCCACCATGCAGCAGCACCGCTCCTTCCTCTACGCCTTGGCGAATATAGGAAGTGACATTATTATATTGCTGCTCGCTGGCGCAAGGCCCCATCCATGTATCGGGCGCCAGAGCGCTGCCGACTTTAAGCTCCTTCGTTCGGGCCAGCAGCTTCGCCACAAACGGCTCGAACACTTCATTTGCGATAATCACCCGGCTAGTAGCCGTGCATTTCTGACCTGTTGAGCGAAAGCCGCCGTTTACCGCCGCTTCCACCGCCTGGTCGAGGTCAGCATCAGCGGCAACGATCAGCGGATTTTTGCCGCCCATCTCCAGCTGATATTTCGCTCCCCGGGCAAGTGCCGCCATCCCTATCCGTTTTCCCGTCTGGTTTGAGCCGGTGAACGTAATTCCTTGGATGAACGGATGCTCGGCCATCGCTTGACCAACGACGGAGCCTTTGCCTGTTACGAGATTGACTGTCCCGGCTGGAAAACCCGCTTCTGCCAAGCATTCCATCAGTTTAACAGCGGTTACAGCAGTTTCCGTAGCTGGCTTAAGCACAACCGTGTTGCCGTAAATAAGGGCGGGAGCCATCTTCCAGAGCGGTATGGCCACCGGAAAGTTCCACGGCGTAATGACGCCCACGACGCCAAGTGGAACCCGGGTAGTCAGCATTAGCGCTTCACTGTCTGTTGAAGGAATGACATCGCCTGTCTTGCGCATGCCCTCGCCAGCGTAATACCGCAATATGGCCACGCCTCTTGCCGTCTCGCCCTTTGCCTCCGGCAGCGTCTTGCCCATCTCGCGTGCCATCGTTTCGGCAATTTCATCAAGCCTTCGCTCAAGCGCTGCTGCTGCCTTAAACAAATATTCGCCTCTTGCCGGAGCAGACAGCTTGCGCCATATAGGCTGAGCTTCCTTCGCAGCCTGCGCTGCAGCATTCAAATCATGGGTGCCAGAGCTTTGCACCCAGCCGACAACTTCGCCTCTGGTAGAAGGATTCAAGCTGGCTTCTACTTCACCGGAGGAGGAAGCTACCCACTCGCCGCCAATGTAATTGAAAGCAGTATGCATAGACATGGTTTCCAATCGCCTCACCTCTGCAACTTTATATTTGATATCTGATATATCAGATATTATATTGAATCTCTTAAATCGTCAACCCTTTTCACGAAAAAAACTCCCGCCAGCAAAATGGCAGGAGCTTCTTATCCTTTTATTCAAGCTTATCTAGTTCTACTTATCGATGCTCGCATGTATGCTATCCTTGTTCAAATCCATCAATACGATAGCCTGCCTGCACCGCCAGCGCCCGCAGCTCGCTGATTTCCTCCGTACGGACGGTAATCAGCACATAGCTGTCGCTATTAATATCCATGCAAGCGAGCGCGATCGAATGAGTTTGCAGCAGCTTAAACATTTTCACCAAAAAATCGTAGGTTGGGAGTATTTCATCTGCTTCATGCTTCAAATTCCACTCCACTACTGGCAGCAGCTGCTTTCGGGCAAGCAAATTCTCAATGAAGCTGGCCACCTCATAGCTGTCCTCTTTCCAGTCGATTTCACATGCCAGCCCCTCCGCTTGCAGCGAATCGACGAGCGCAAACCATGGCAGCTCCGGAATCGGGCAGCTAATCCCCCGCTCATCCAGCCGATCGAACCAGCGCACAAAATAATCCTCTTCATGCAGCATAGCCTCAGTCACTTCGTCCACGATCTGCGACTGCCCGCAGGCAAGACGTCTGCTCAGCTCCAGCAGCGCTGTGCTTCTAAGCTGCGGGTCATCCTTTTCGGCCGAAGCACCCTGCTGCTGCCGAAGCTGCTTCGACCCTCTTTTTCGCTTAATTCCGAATCCGAACCACCCCACGCTGCTCACCTTCCCTCTTACAACCGGATTATCCGTCTAAAGCGCAAATTGCCGACTATATCCTCGAAGTCCAGCTCAAACACATTAGGATCGCGATAGTAGACCGCTGTCGCTGGCAAATAGCCTACAACTGGTCCTGTTCCACCGCATACCAAGCTGCCTCCATCTCCGCCCTTCGGAAAAAACTCCCCATCCTTCAGCGTCATTTCATACTGGTAAGGGTCACCCGAGAAGCAAATACCGAACGCATTCGGCAGCTCCAAATCGTAAGGTCTTCTCTCGCCTTCGGCCAGCTCCTCAAAATGCCTGAGCTTCAGCCCATAATCAAAGCTGTCGCCCCAAGGATACAACGTCCGGCAGCCGCCCCCGTAGAGATACTCCCACTCATCCTCCGTAGGCAGGCTAAAGCCGGATTGCTCGATTTGCTCAGCGACGATATCCGCGTCCAGCTCATCATTAAACAAATAAGCGAGGATGTCTTCCCCTTCGCGTACGAAACGAAAATTTTGATGACGCTCGTATTCTGAATAGGTGCTGAGCTTGAATTTTTTCAATTCCTCCTGAAAATCCTCATCCTCGGCCAAATCCTCGTCATCGAGCTCTACCTCGTACCAGCCTAGCGAATGCGTCTCGCATTCGACGAGCAAAGCGCCAATTTCCGCCTCGCGGACCGGCGACATTTGATTGCGGATAAACGCATCCCGATCCTCAACACCATATTCGTTCATTGTCTCTTGAAAATCTTCAGCTGTTGCGGCATCCAAGCCTTGCTCCCAACGCTCCCAGCCCAGCGTTACCTTGTCTCCCGGCACATAAACGAACTTATAACCCTCATAGTCATAAACACCTGTTTCGAGTCTGTTGCCATAACGCTCGAATGTTTCCAGCCCTTGATATTCAAACCCTTCCGGAAGCTTATCCAGCAGCATTTTCAATACAATTTCCTTCTCCTGGCTCGGCAGACTGTTCCAAACGAATCGATTTAATGTTTCCATTTCGCTCCCACCTTTTCGATTATGTTAATGATATGCAATTATGATTTTTCAAAAAAGCGGTTATTTGTTGCAAGAGCGGCTCCTGCCCCTCCTCATAGAAAATGGCAACCTCCAGCCGGTAAGCATAATTGAAACGGATATACCCGCCCAGCCCTTGCAAAAACAATAGGCATGTATAGGCATTTTCAATCTGCAAATCCGGCTCAAAGCTTTCCTTGCACTGGCGCGCCAGCTCAGGCAGCTCATATCCAGCCTTATCCGGGGCAAAATGAAAAAATTGATGCTTCCGCGTTTGCGTCCACGGATCAAAATAAGCCGGAACCGCCGCTTCCTTAGCTAGCTTTTCGCCATATATCTGATTAAGAAATTCCGTATAGTCGGCATGCTCAATCGCACCCTCGGCATACAGCTCGATGATCTCCGAATGCCGCGGCAGCCAGATGATGCCCTTGACAGCCGGATGCACCGCGAGAAAGTCGCCGTCAATCGTCGTGCCAATCGACACGCATTCGGCGATTTGCTGCTGCGTAATGGGGCTGGCAGCATCATGCTCCCAAAACTCCTCCTCCGCGAACGGCTTCAGCACACTGGGATCAGGTACTTCAATATTAAACCAGCCGCGATAAGTGCCTGGGCCGTGAAGAACCAAGAAGCGGACATACGCTTCAGGCAGCGTCAACTGCTGCTCTTGTTCCAGCTGATGCAGCTTTTCGGCCGGTATAGGCGAACCATTAGGCGATACGATATACATGGGCAGGCCCCTCCTTTTATAAAAAGCGCTTCGCTCTGCTTATTGCTCATTTGCTCCCGCTTGTGCTCATGCTCAAGCTATATTAATAGGCGGCTTGCAGCAGCTGCTCCATTAGGGGCTGGCGCGCGTCTTTTGTTTTCCGAGCTGCTGCCTTCAGCTTGTCTGTCCCGCCCCAGATCAAATATATGAGATGCTCCACTTCATAATCCTGCCGCCCCTTCACTTGCTCCAGCAGCAGCGCCAGATTGCCTTCCTCTTCGAAAGTCGGCTTGATTTTGAGCTTCAGCTCTTCCGTGCTATGCAGCATGCAAACAACAAGCGTTGCGATAGAATCGGCATTAACGCCATAGTGGGCCGCAAACTCGGCGGTAAATCTATTTTGCACCAATTGATGCTCCACATCTACCAGCTTCATATATTGCTGAGCAAGCGGAAAATAACGGGGATCGGCTAGGCCTAGACCGAAAACAGCATAGCTTCCCGGCATGCAGCTTTTTTCATCCTCCGCATCGCCGTACCATTCGAACTCCTCCATTGCCTCGCGCGCATATTGCTCCAGCAGCGGATGCAGCTCTTCAAAGGCAAGCACATTCGCAAAGAAGCGGTGCGTATCCGATTTGGCCAGCCCTTTCAGCGGCAAATATTGCTTAACGCTCGATTTTAGCTTGATCTTATAGCTTTTAGGGAAACCCTGCTGAAGCAACCGAATGATGAACGCCACCGCCCGTGCGTAGCTCTGCTGTTCCTCCTGTTTGATGACGATCGTTATCGTCGAAAATACATCATTGGCCTTGCAGTGCACATAAGCATCGCTGTAGTCGCTATCCTCCTTCGGATAGGCGCCGCTGCCTTCTTCAAGCAGCTTGGTTGCTTTGTCGCTTCCGAGCTGCCGGGCACAATCGATAAAGGTAAGTCCCCTCTGCTTGCTGTAGCTCGGCTCGAAGCGCAGAATAGCGACAGCCGCATAAAGCAGCAGCGTGATTAGCCCCGGTTGTACAGATCCGGCAGCAGCCTCGGGCTTCAATTTATATTGCTTCCGACTATCCTCGCCCTCCTCAAGCGTGAAATGCGTCGGCAGCATCTGGTTTTCCACCCAGGTTTTCAGCATCATGATGATGTAGCTGCGATGCTCCTGAAGCGCTTCTTTACGAGATTTATTGAGCTCTAAAATTTTCTCGAATTTGGCAACGATCCATTCGCCATCCAGCTGCGGAAAGAGCTGCTCACTCACCAAGTGCCGCGCCAGAAAAAACGTCTCCAGCGGCTTCGTCGGAAACTTGCCCGAATCTAGCTTTTGCGTCACATAAGCTTGTATATGTCCCAGTAGCTCCTGCTTTTTCGCTTCATTCACGTATTCTACGAGGGTGAGCTCAAAGACACATTCCACGGCCCGGAACTTCCCGCAAAAAGTAAAGCGGTAATCCGTTACAGGCGATGCCGCCAGCAATCTCAGACGCTCCTCGATCTCTTCCGCAAGCTGCGGCTTAACAAGCGTCTCGATCTGCTCGACTGTAAACAGCGCATGCGGATCGGGCTGCTGATCCTTTTCATCTGGCCAACCGATGCCCAGATCATGATCCACAATGTCTATCTTTTTAGCCGTACAGTCTATTTGTGCATAATCAAAAACCCCTACTTGCAGCTTGGTGCGCTTGATCACGTCTGCTCCATCCTGCTTTTCCAATTGGTCGAACCACTGGTGAATCTCTCGTTTCATCTCATCTATTTCCGCTCGTTGTGCTGCTTCCATCATCTATACTCACCTTCCACTTTCCTTTTTTAAAATTAAGCAAAAACCGTTATGTATACCAACAATTTAATACCCGATTTCATTAAACCTGAACACACCAGCTTTGAACAAAATGAAGGGCACCCGCTATGGGTACCCGGCTCTGAGGAAAGCTATAAAACGCTTCAGGCTGCAAGCTGCCAGCGTCGGCTGCAAACGAAGCTTGTCCTTTTATTTTATCCGCGGTGGATGCAAGGGACAATAAGTCTTATGGACGGATTCTTCCCTAATTGCTGGCAAAGAAGCTCCTGAATATTCTTCATCGATGCCGGGTTTGAACAAGCTTGGTTTAGTGATACAATAGGAGCGTAATTGACCAAGCTTAACCCCACCTCAAACCTACGAAGGAGTGACGTAAGTGGCTGTTCAGGCGTATTTGAATTTTAATGGCAACTGTCGTGAAGCGGTATTGTTTTATGCAGAGGTTTTCGGAACGGACAAGCCTGAAATTATGACATTCGGGGACTCTCCTCCAAATCCGGATTTTGAGATGCCAGAAGCAGTGAAACCTTTGGTCATGCATACACGTCTGAAAATTATGGGCAGTTTAGTTATGTTTTCCGATGTGTTTCCAGATATGCCTTTCGTTGAAGGTACGAACATCAGCCTCTCCATCGTCAGCAAGGAGCTTGAAGAACTGCAGTCAGTCTTCAACAAGCTCAAAGAAGGCGGCACCGTCGAGATGGAATTGCAGGAAACCTTCTGGTCTAAAGGGTATGGCAGCCTGAAGGATAAATTCGGCATTCAATGGCTTATCAACCAATCCGACGAAGAGCTTTAATCGAGCCTCCATCCATAAGGCTTTGCATACAAATGCCCGCCTACCCTGCCTGGATTCATCCAAACAGCGGTAGGCGGGTATTTTTGAATCGATAGAGAAGTATTGATAAAGGTTCAGCGTTATGAAAAGTTTAAGCTTGAGAAGCGACAGTATTAAGTTAATAGGCCAGTTTGCGTGGTGGTGCAAGCTATTTACGTTGAATTAAGCAATAGGATATGAATGAAAAAAGGTAAATTTGTCATTTCCCGCGAAACTTATAAAGCAATGCTCATGTATGATTTGGAGGTACATTAGATGGCGAAGGCTGATAGGATATACAGTCAATTAGTAAATGAAATTCTTGAAGATGGAGATTGGGACAAAGACCACGACGTTAGAACAACTTGGTCGGATGGCACTCCAGCCTACACAAAAAGTTTAATTTCAAAGCAGTTGAAATTTGATAATTCTGAAATTCCTATACTTACAACAAAAAGAGTTCCATGGAAATCGGCAATTCACGAATTACTATGGTTTTATGTCAAAAGAACAAGTGATTGCTCTTATCTAGATGAAAGCAACGTGAAAATCTGGAAAGAGTGGACAAATGCTAGCAACAATATAGGTAAAGCATATGGCTATCAGTTGGGCAAGCAAATAATGCTCAATGGTAAGATTACAAACCAAGTCCATAATCTAATTGATCAACTCATTAATAATCCTGCTTCAAGAAGACATGTAATATCCCTTTGGAATATTGATGATCTTGACCAAATGGAGCTGTATCCTTGTGTTTGGAATAACCAATGGCTAATAAAACAAGGAATCCTTCATCTAATTGTCAACGCAAGATCAAATGATATTGGTTTAGGAAACCCATTTAATGTATTCCAATATTCCGTTTTACAGCGAATGATCGCTCAAGTTACAGGATACAAATTAGGAATGCTTACGCTAAATATTAATGATGCTCATATTTATGAGCGACACATTGATCCTTTGAAAGAACAGATTCAACGAGAGACATATCCTGCACCTGAACTTTGGATCAATCCAGAAATAAAAAAAATCGATGATTTTACTATTAATGATTTCGAGTTAATCAATTATAAATATCACCCATCAGTTAAAATGGAGATTGCCATCTAGTTCTTCAAAAGAGATGGAGCTAAAGGTTACAATTCGGTCGCCTAACAGCGTGCTCGTTGCTGAACATTCGCAATCAAGATATTTTAGCTATCCCCTCAGAGCGTTATCGCTATAAAAATGATTAAAACAAGAAAATCCGCCAAAATGGCGGATTTTCTTGTTTTTCTTGTTAGCACGTTTATAGCATACTCGCTTCTAAATGATGTTCTTCAGCCTCTCGTTCCTCTTCCAATAAACTAACTAACACATCCCCTAGCATTTCAACCGTGTTGCCGCTGAGAAGATCGCCCACCATTGGCGCGCAGCCAAATTCGCTGGTAATTCGATTTCGGAGTTTAATGGCCATCATCGAGTCAAGCCCGAGCTCCGGAAGGCTGCGCGACGTGTCGAGAAATTCTTGATTATAGTGGAGCAGCTCAGCGATAATGGCCGTCAGCTTCACCAATACCGCAGCCGCTCTTAATGCTGGCTCAAGCGCCGACAATTTCTCTGACCAGTTAATGGCTTCTTCGATCTGTTGCCCCTCGCTGCGCGCCTTTTGATCAAGCAGATTGAGCAGCGCCGTGTCAGGATATAGCGTACGGACGGACTTCCATTCTGCGGAAAGTACAGCAACTTGGGCAAGTGGTTGACCGAGCAAATGCTCCAGCAGGCGCTCTCCTTCCCCATCAAGTATGCAATCTATCCCATTTTCTTGAAAATGGGCTGCCAAGTTCTGTCTGGTGACCATACCGGACAGCCACGGTCCCCAGTTAATGCTCATCGCCGGCAGCCCCTGGCTGAGACGATAGTGGGCCAGTCCGTCCATAAACGCATTGCCTGCGGCATAATTCCCCTGTCCGGCTGGCGGCAGTAGCGAGGCAATAGAGGAGAACATAACGAAAAATTCCAGCGGCTCGGCGAGTGTCGCTTCATGCAGGTTCCATGCCCCTTTGACCTTCGGTTCATAGGCTTCATCGAAAACCTTTGCCGGCATTTGTCTCAGCAGCATATCTCGAATGGCTCCTGCACTATGGATGACGCCTCGGATTGGAGGATGGCCACTGCCGATATAATTCTCCATAAAGGCTCCCAGGCTCTGCTTGTCTGTAATATCGATGCAAATGGTATGCACATAAACGCCAGCAGCTTCCAGTTCAAGCACAAAAGCGATTCGCTCCGCTTGAACAGCCCGTGTCGCATCATCGAGATTATCCGTCAAATACGCTTTCCATTCGCGCCGATCCGGCAGCGGGTTCCGTCCAATCAGAATCAGTCTTCTGGCGCCCCGCTTGACAAGCAGCCGCGCAGCATGCTGACCGAGCGAACCAAATGCACCAGTAATGAGATAGGCGCCGTCCTCGCGACAGCGCAGAGGAAGTGCCGCTCCAGGAATGCGTGCCGCCTGGTTGAGGCGAAGCACATGGCGTTCTCCATTCCGAAAAGCCAGCTGGTCCTCGCGGCCGGCTTCTTCACTGACAAGCTCCCGAACGAAAAGCTGCGCCGCTTCTGCCGCAGTGGCATCAGGAGCAATATCGCAAATGCCGCCCCAGTAATTTCCAAACTCCTGTGCGATCGATCGTCCAAGCCCCCATACTGCCGATTGAAAGACAGCTGGCGGTTTTCCCCCTGTAAACTCATCCAAACGATGGACAAGTTGTGCACCGCGTGTCAGCGTCCAGAGACGGATCTTCGCCGTTTGCATGGATATGCTCTGCACCGCATAAAGCACAGAGTAGAGGGATAACGATTTGTGCAGGGCATAGTTGTCATTCCCTTCCATCCATGGACTGCTCCAGAGCCTGTTTCCTTGCCCAGCCTCCATTTTATCTGCATGCAAATGTATGCTCTCCGGTTCAGGAAGATCTAAATTCCAGGCATGCACAATGCCGCGAAGACGGCTGCCAAACGCCTGTAGGGCGTCTTTCACCATTTTGTCGTAATGCTGTTTCGTACCAGGGTGTATTCTGCTCCCATTTAAAGCAGGTACAAAATGATATTCACCTTCGACAGCGGGCCTTACGATAACCGCCTCAAAATCCTGTTGCCGCAGTAGTGTGCTTGCTGCCTCTGCCACACCGCTGTGATCGGCGAGAAACAGCCAGACATCCTTCTTTGTCATGCGCAGCGGCGGGTCGTTCAGCTCAGGAGCAGGCTGCCACTGCGGCTCATAGAACCAGCGCTTTAATTGTGCGCTGCTAATCTTTCCTACACCTGCATCCACCGCCTGTTTGACGAAGCCGAGGAACTCGGCAACCAAGCGTCCATCTCCATCATAGATGCGAAGGTCTCCCTTTGTTATCTTATCGTTTCGCTCCGTCAATCGGCTGTGCGCCCATAATTTCCCCTTTACCTTTCGGTAAAAGCGAATTTCCCCAATACGCACCGGCAGACGAAACTCATCTCTTGCTTCCTTTGGCGTCTCGCCTTCAAGCGGGAATTCTGCGGCCAGCAGCGCCTGGAAACAGGAGTCCATCAACTGAGGATGGAAGATGTAATCCTCTGCCTCCGCTGCCGATAGCTCCAGATTTATCTCCGCCCAGGCCTCATCAATCCCAATATAGGCTTGTTGCAAGCCTTGGAACATAGCTCCATAATCGAAGCCCATACGATTCAAAATGCGGTATGCCTGTTCATGCTGCACGGTGCGGTGCATCGTTTGGCTCGCGAGCTTCGGATTCAGCTGCGCCATTGGTGCTACCGGCTGAAGCTGCCTTACACGGCCGGATGCGTGAAGCGTATACGGACTTCCTGACGTATCCGCCGCCGAATAAATTTGGAACGTACCATTCTCCACGTCAAGATAATGCTGGGTAAGCATGACAGTGGAGGGCTGTGGCAGCGTAAGACTGCGGTGCAGTTCAATTTGCTCAAGCGCATAGCCCGTTCCGCCCAATGTATGCTGAGCAGCCGCCATTGCTGCTTCAATGTACGCAGCTGCCGGGAAAACCGTCTGATCCAGCACCCGATGATCGCGCAAATAAGGAAAACGAATGAGGGAGATTTCCCCCTCCCAAGCTGCTGCTGCACCAAGCAATGGACGGCCAAGCAGCGGATGGTCGCGCAGCCCAAGACGAATCAGCCGGATGACCTCCGGCTCATGCCAATAGGCCTCCCTCCGCCATGGATAGGCCGGGAGCTCTGTCCACTGAGCTTGCGGATAAAGTGCGTTCCAGTTCGGCTCAAATCCCCAAACGTAAAGCTCAGCAAGCGACAGCAGCATCGCTTCATGCTCGTCTTCCTTACGGCGGATCGATGAAACCGCCAAGGCACGGCGTGCGCTAAAGCATTCATTTAGCGCACCGGTAAGAACAGGATGCGCCCCGATTTCCACAAAAACCGTACAGCCACTCTGCAGTATTTGTTCAATGGCGGGTGCAAAGCGTACCGGTTCACGAACATTGCGCCACCAATAATTGGCATCTACTGTTTCACCGTCAATAAGTCCAGCTGTAACACTGGAATAAAGTGGAACGGACACGGCTTGTGACGGGATGCCCTGCAGACTGTCCAACAGCTCTTGTTTAATCGCCTTCATGAAATGGCTATGGAAAGGTGCTTGCACCTTCAATTTGCGATTAAATAAATTCCGCTTTGTAGCCAAGGACATAACATCATCCAACGATTGAACCGTCCCTGCAAGCGTGACCGATGAAGGGCTGTTGATCGCAGCAATGCTTACTGTTTCTTCAAAGCCTTCCAATAGCTTCTTCGCTTCCTCATCGCTGGCGCCGACAGCCACCATCCCGCCCATCCCGCTTAAACGCTGCAATAGACGGCTGCGGTGATAAACGATCTGGAGGGCATGCTCTAAGGTATAGACGCCTGCCTCGTAAAATGCGGCAACTTCGCCTGCGCTGTGCCCCACGATAGCATCCGGCACAATTCCCCACGAACGCCATAGTGCGGCCAGAGATATCTGGAGGGCACAACTGATCGGCATTGAAATTTCCGTCTCGTCCATTAGACTATCCACTTCGTCCTTCGCTAGCTCGGCAAGCATCGACCACCCGGAAATTTGTGCAAACAAGCGGTCGCACTGCTCCATCGTCTCTCGAAACACAGGCTCAATCTGCAGCAGCTGCCGTCCCATGCCATACCACTGCGGGCCCATGCCCGAAAATGTCCAAACAAGCTTAGGCCTCACTCCTGGCAGGTTGATACCGGTGATGACACCTTTAGCCGCTTTTCCTTCAACAGCCGCAGTCAGAAGCTCTGCCAGGCTATTGCTGTCTTTGGCAATGCACGCCTGACGGTGATGATGATGCTCGCGGCGTTCACCAGCGCTCCAGCACAGATCATCAAGCGCTAAGCCGGAATCGCTTAGCAGCCGTGTGTAGCTCTCGCTTAGCTGCTGCAGCCCTGCCGCTCGTCGTGTGGATAACGGCAGCAGGTACGAGCGCTGAGAAGAAATAGGAGGAAAGTCCAGTCCCGAACCCTGGCTTGCAAAGCTTTTCTGCTCCATGACAGCTGCTTGATTCGCTATTACAATTGTGTCGACTGTTGCTGATGCTTGCAGCATTCCACCGTGGTGACTGCCTACTTGAGCGGCAAGCATGTATTCCTCTTCTTGCGGCAAAATGCTCTTCTCGTTAATCGACAATTCCCGGACGATCACATGTGCATTCGTGCCGCCAAAACCGAATGAATTGACCGCCGCAATGGCTTCGCCGTCATGCGGAGGCCACGGCTCAAGCTTGACGGGCACGCGGATGCCCCATTCATCAAATCGAATGGCTGGGTTCGGATTATGAAAGTGCAGGTTCGGTGGAATTTGCTTATGCTTGAGGCAAAGCACTGTTTTAATCAGGCCAGCTACACCTGCCGCTGCCTCGGTATGGCCTATATTCGTTTTACAAGAACCGATGAACAGCTTCTCCGATTCCGCCCGCCCTTCTCCATAGGCTGCGGCAATGGCTCGCGCCTCGATTGGATCGCCTACCGGCGTGCCTGTTCCATGCGCTTCAACATATTGCACGTCTGCTGCAGAAATGCCCGCCTTGCCCAGCGTTTTTCGAATCAGCCGCTCCTGCGCCGCGGAACTGGGCACGGTAATGCTAGGTGTATGCCCATCCTGGTTGACGCTGCTTGCCATAATAACCGCCTGAATCGGATCGCCATCTGCTATAGCATTCTCCAGTCGTTTCAGCACCAGCATGCCAACGCCTTCGCCCCGGACATAGCCGTCCGCAGTGGTGTCAAACGTTTTGCATCGGCCTTCCGGTGACAGAAAACCGCCTCTGCTTTCTACCAACGTGTATTGCGGGGTGAAAATCAGCACAACACCACCAGCAACCGCAAGTTCACTCTCGCCCTTACGCAGGCTTTCGCAAGCCAAATGCAGCGAAACAAGTGAAGACGAGCAGGCTGTATCAATGGTCATGGACGGGCCGCAAAAATCATAAATGTATGAAATCCGGTTTGAAATCATCGTGGTCATGCTGCTTGCGGCGGTATACGGCCCGGCGTCCCGCTGAAATGGATCGCCGAATTGCAGCGCGTGGTAATCAAGCGCGAATGCCCCTACGAACACACCAACCTCCCGGCCGCGAAGAAGCTCGGGGCGCTGCCCGCCATCCTCCAGCGCTTCCCATGTAACCTCCAGCAAATGACGCTGCTGTGGGTCCATATGATGCGCTTCATGCGGGGAAATACCGAAAAATTCTGGATCAAACCGGTCGATGGCGTCGATAAATCCGCCGTGCCTCGTTACCATTTTACCCGGCTTGTCGCGGTCGGGATGATAGAAATCCGTGTTCTTCCATCGCTCTGGCGGAACCTCCACGATCGCGTCTGTACCATTTTTGAGCAGCTCCCAAAACTCCTCTGGACTATTCACCCCGCCGGGAAAACGACAGCCCATGCCGATAATTGCAATGGCTTCCTCATTCGTGTGCGTCTGCTCCTTCGCGAACTGTTGATGCTTTTGCTTAGACATCGTGATAGCCTTCCTTTCCAACCTCAAGTCGTTATCGGCGTCCATACCCGAATGGCAGGACTTGTATCTCCCTGCGGCCCTTGCAATAGGCTATAGTCGAGTGCATATATATTCCGCCATTCATCTACGGCAATTTTCGCTGCATTTACACCCTCCGTTGAAGAAAGCAGCGCTCCCTGCGGGCTGTACACGTCAAGCAAATACTGACTTGCCTGATTGCCGCTTCCGGAATAGGACAGTACATACATATTGCCATCCCTATCGATATCCAGATCAATGTACGAAATACCGGACGTCTGGCGAAGCTGCAGCATTGGGGACATAGCGAAATAATTCTGGCCGTTGCCGAACACGTCGAAGGCCTGCAGCCGCTTGTTCCCTGCCTCCAGTACGATGAGGGTACCGTCAGGCGCAGCTGCAACTGCTACAGGCTGCTGCAGCAGTCCGGGTCGTGTCCCCATTCCACCTACCGAATAAGGTCCCGGTGCCGCGCTATCCGCAACCGGCTGTGCGCTTAGCTGCACAATCTGCAGCATGTTTGCGGCTGCGCTGACTGCAGCCGCAAATCCAGCTGGATGAGCGGTCAAATCATCCACCGTACTAAGCGTCAAATAACCTCGGCTTGTTTCCGTAGGAAACTGAAAAACGCCAGCATCTCCGAGTGTGATGTTCCTGAGCGCATACGGCGCCGTACGTGTATCAAAAAACAGATTATCATCGCAATTGTGACCATTTGCAATGGTCGTCATCGTATAGAAACCGCAGGATGCAGGCTTGAGCGAACGGGCAGGCGATGACGAAATTGAAATAGATTGAAGCCTGTACATTTGCGCCCCTGCCCCGCCGCCGCTGCATGGCGCGCACGCCGTGCCTGATGCCCGCCAGCCATACACAAGCGCCGAAGCAGCAGCATTAAATGATAGGCCTGTCAGTTGGCATAGATTGGTTCCGACATTGCTGCAGTCCAGACTTGCAATCGTCGAGGAATCTGCCTCAGCTGCCGGCTGCCAATTGAAACCTGCCTCATCGCTAAAGGCCAGCGCCAGCGCTTGCTGGTAGCCCTTCGCTGCCACCGCCGGAACATTTTCTTGAATAACGATGCTGAGGATGGAGGATGCCATTGCGCTTGCTTCGCCCTGGCCAACTACATTTCCAGAAGCATCGTAAATGTACGCCGTCGCGGATATGGCAGCATTATGCGGTACATTGGCAAACGACGACTTCAACAGCGGATCACTCCATATGCCGTTCATCGATCCACTGCCAGTTTGCACATCGCCATTTCCTGCCCACTTAATCGTATAGGAAGCAGCCGAAAGCGGCCAAGCGCCGTGGACGGGGTCCGGATATACCTCAACCGTTGAAGCTGCGATCATATTTATGCTATAAGCCTGCGTAAACGTTGCAGGAACAGACAGCGTCTCTACCACACCGCTTACTACACCGCTCTGCAGAGAAGACAACATGCCCGCTAGCGGCCAATATGTGCTTTGCGCTGCCTGAATAAGCACATCGTCTTTGTATTTGAGACGCAATGCGGCGAGCAGCTTAGGCAGAGAGCCGCCAAAGAGCAGCTTGCCTGTCTGTGCACAGAGCAGATTGATTGCATCCGACGTTGAAGCGGCAGATGCCAGCAGCCCCGCGTTCTTTTCCAATTCTATTCTAATTCCGCTGTCGCTAAACAACTCGTAATACCATGCGGCTGTCGCCGAAGTATACTCACCAGCGGATTTCATGATCCAAGGGACAGCGTAGCCGAGCACGGCCGAGAAAAAAAATGGCAGCGGATTCGTAACGCTGTTCCACCCAAGCGCGCCCAATGTTCCAAAGGTAAGCCGGACAGTTACTGCTGCTTGCGGAATGTGAAATGACTGCGTCGTCTGCTTGGCAGTGGCAGGCATACCTTCAATTCCGAGTGTGGGCGGCACTAGTCCAATAAACTTCTTCGTCGCAGTTTCAAAGCGCGAGCCTGACTGAAGCCTGGATGTCCATTCCCCTGAGCCAGGCGCTATGACTGCACCGGAAGCATCGAGAAATTCCGCATAAAGACTGTAGAATGCCGGATAGCTATTTTGCAGCACAATTTGGAACTGATTCGATTGAGGGTCTGCGCTGACTGCCTGTACCGTAATGCCGCATTGCGGTTGAAAATTGTCCGCCGTCCACTGAAAACCAGCAGCTGGCGGAATAACAGGCTGATAAGAACCGGCGACGCCCTGCTGAACCGACCATAGCTTATTTAGCAATTTGGCGTCCTGCTTGACGAGTACAAGCGTTCCTTCAATGATTGGACCCGTTGCCGCGGCAGTTGCAGATGACAGCGTATATTGATAAACGGGTTCCGTGCCGAGCTTTCCGATCTGCTCGATTGTGGCCCAGCCTCCGTTAGGAGAAGCTGGACCTTGTTTGCTGAACGCTGTCGCGAGTTCATAAAGCAAATTGGTTTGGCTGTTGATATGGCTGTTGACCTCGGATTGAACTGCCGGATCCGGCGAAGACAGCTCCGGATGCGCCCCCGCAAGCAGAACTGCATAATCCATTGGTGATGGACCGACCTGACTTGCCATTTAATAACCTCCTTGATATAGGTTTATCAGCACCAATGAAACGGGTCCGGCACACAGGCCGGCGGCTTAGGCGGCGCAGCAGCCGTCATCATCTGCTCCCATGTGATGTGCTGTGGAGGCAGCTGGTTCAAATACTGCTTCAGCTTTTGCCCATTAGGACATGTCGTCGTACCGTCCATAACATCCTGAGTCATCTGTGTCGCAGCGAGCACGATTCGAACCTGTTCCATCGTATGGGTGTCATCAGAACGAATCACCATCAGCACCGATCCGTATACATGCAGCGTTTGATCAGCGTTTGCAATAATATAAAATTCCACATAGCCCTGCTGTAATTGAGAAGTACCTGTGCTGATATTGCTCAAATGCCATTTGCTGCCCGGGATGATGACTTGGTCGATGCTTGCAGTGGAGACGAGCGGATATCCTGCGCTGCTGAAAGCGCTTTGAATGTCAGAGGCTAAATTTTTCGAATTAAGCTCTTTGCTCATGGACTGTGGCAAATTAAACAAATGAACACCGATCGGACCGCCGGATACGTATAACTGCGCGTCTATTTTGATTATTGAATAGATCGGATAAATCGGATTAGATGCATTTTTAATCGTCCAGTTGCTGCCCAGCGTTACAGCTGTTACAGTTGCCGCCGGATCCAGCGGATAATGGTTGGTTTGGAACTGGCTGCGCAGCGCAGCAGATATCGTCTGGTTGTCCAGATCGACCGCATACGATGAAGGCAGCGTAAAGAACGGACCTTCGTTTAGCGATACCGCTGCATTCGTTAATACTGCATTCTGCAGCTGTGCCTGCTGGAAGATTGCCCCTTGAATATTGGCAAAAGCCAGCGAAGCCTGCTTCTTGTTAATCGACGGCGTCAAATACGTGCCGTTCATCGTCGTTCCAATTAGATTGGCTGAATCGAGATTGCAGCCGTACATCCGGGCCTGCGAGAAATCCATGCTGCCGAGATTGGCATTGGCGAGATCAGCTTCCTCCAAATCGGCGTTATCCGCTTTTGCCGAGTTTCCGTACCAATTGACGCCTGACATATTGACCGCATACAGATTCGCATCGGTAAAAATGGCATTAGGCATATAGGCCCCCGCTAGAACGGCAGCATCATTGCTTGATACATACAGCCATACGTTCAGCACAGCTCCGCCGTTCGTAATGGTATATACCGTATTGTTATCGGTGATGACCCAGTTCTGGCTCGGAATGCGGACCGTGATGGTCGCTGCGTTCGAAAGCGGATACCCTGCATTCTGAAAAGCCTGACTGATCGCAGATGTGACAGCGCCGCCGTTCAAATCGGAAATGAGCGAGGTGCTTAGCGTAAACGCTTCCTGCTTGGCTCCAAGCTGCGCACCCGTCAAGTTTGCGCCAGTCAGCGTTGCATTGGATAAGGAAGCGCTGAACAGGGCGACTCCATTTTGCAGGGAAGCATTGGTCAGTGTCGCGAAGCTGAGATCAGCGCCAATCAGATTGCTGCCATCCAGCAGCGCACCCGTCAAATCCGCATGCGTGAAGGTTACGTTCTTTAACGAACAATTGTTGAGGCGAACCTTTTGCATGCTAGCTCCCGTAAAGTTCGTTTGGGAATCGATGGTCGCTGTCGTCAAATCCTGGTTGTTTAGTGTCGAATTCGTCAACGTTGCACCGGGAATTTGAATGCTGTCCAGATTCGCCAGCAGCAGATTGGCACCGGTCAGGTCGGCTTTCGTCAGGTTAGAATGAATGAGCACCGTACCATAAAGGTTTGCACCTGCCAAGCATGCTCCTGTCAGGTCAACACCGTCTACAGAAGCACTAGACAGGTTGGCAGATGTAAAATCACAGCCAGCCAGGCTCGCATCGGAAAGCGACACAAATTTCATAGTGGCATTGCTGAAATCGACGTTCAAAGCCGTACATTTATCCAGAATGGCGTAGCTCATTGACGCGCTCGCAAAGCTCGAATTCGAAATAATCGTATCTGGTCCTTGGAATGTCGCTTCAAACAAGTTGCAGGAGTCTAAATTTGCACCGCTAAGATTGGAGCCGGAAAAATCAATTTGGCTGAGGTCAGCTTTAGCTAAATAAGCCCATGACAAATCGGCCGAATGAATAACCGAGGCCTGCTGAATTTGCACCAGCCCCGGTGTGATTGACTGCTGATGGAATAAAGCCGTCGCTGGCGGATTGTCGACCGCTACTCTGCTAATCGTGCCTCCGCTCATATTGACGTCATACTGTGTGCCCGATACTTGCTCGACTAGCAAGACAGCATCGCCGCTTGAAACTAATGTAAACCGTGCAGGAGCCCCGCTCCGATCCTCTGTTGCCGCATAGCTGCTTCCAGCATAGACAACATATTTGCCATTATTGGCCTGGAGCCAAAAACCGGTGCCGATATCCCCATAAGCGTTGAAGCGCTGGTCAGGAGAGACGGCGGAAGCCTGGACGGCCACCAGTTGAGAGGTAGAGCCATCCAGGCTAATAGATGTGCTTCCAGCTGTATCGCTGAATATCCATTTTCCGATAAATGTCATCATGGTCGAGGACATTCGTATTCCCCCCGCCGATTGTTAATTAAATTTGACTGGCTTCCTTGATGGAGACGCTGCCGTTAATTCCTGAATTTCCGTTCACGCCAGGTGCTCCGTTCGTTCCGGAAGCACCATTAACCGCATTGGACGGGTTTTGCCCCGGTGCCGTGCCATTCACTCCTCCTACGCCCCCAACGCCTGCAAAGCCCGCACTGCCTCCTTGCCCGCCAATAGCACCGTTTGATTGGGCGATAAACGGCACGTTAAGTGAGGCGCTCACATAAGTGACGGTAATATCGCCGCCGTTTCCGCCATTTCCGCCATTCCCCCCGCTTCCGCCATTGCTGCCGTTTCCGCCATTTCCACCCATTGCTGGGGGGATGGAGCTGGAGCATTTCGCATTCTGCTGGCCGGCGTTGCCGCCATTGCTGCCATTGCCGCCGTTGCCACCACTACCGCCATTACCGCCTGCACCACCTGCGCTAAAGATCGTAATCGGGCTCTGAGAAACAATGGATTGGCACTTCAAAAAGAAAGCGGAGGCTGAGGCGCCTGCGCTGCCCTGCTCGCCATTTTGACCCGAGGATACCGCATTCTGGCCTTGCTGACCATTCGTAGCACTGGTACAATGCGGTGTATCCTTTTTGTTATACGTCCCGTTCATGCCGTTGCTGCCGCTTGTGGCGGCACTCTCGCCCTGCGTGCCATTCGCTCCATTGATTCCGGTTGCGCCTTGAATGACAATATCGTAGCTTGCGCTCATGATCTGCTGACCTCCTTCTATAATAAGTAGCGATTATTGCTGAGGGACGTTGTTGATATAGACCGTTCCGCTCGTGCCGTTTTTGCCATTTGCCCCTGGTGATCCCGCTGTACCGCCACCGCCGTTCGGATTACCTTGTCCACCGTTGCCGCCGTTTCCTGCTGCTCCGCCTTGGCCGCCTTGCCCTTTCGTCGGAACGCCAAGGGAGATAGAGCCATTAGGTCCTAGCGATTGATACGTACAATAAATATTTTGGCCATTGCCCGAATCACCGCCGCTACCGCCGTTAGCACCGTTACCGCCTTGACCTCCTTTACCTTGCGCGCCGGCTGAGCAATGAGAGGTCGAGCTGCCACCATTACCGCCTACACCGCCAGCGCCAGCATTGCCGCCAACGCCGCCAGCACCGCCATTCCCGCCGCAAGACATGAGCAAGATCGGCCCTTGCACAACAGTTAGAGTAGCTTTAACGACTTGAGAGTCAGAGCCGCGAGAGCCGTTGCCGCCTTGCGTGCCCGGATTGCCCGTTCCACCTGTGCCGCCTTGTCCTGCTTGTATGTCACAGGAATTTTTACCGTCAGAGCCTGCACTGCCCTGACTACCAGGATTTCCGTTGCCAGCGTTGCCGCCTGGAGCCCCGCTTTGTCCGTCAGCTCCGATGCTTACAAAGTTGTTAGTCGGCGGTGCATCCGCAAGCATGGCGCCGCCCTCTTCCTGAATAAGCGTATCGACAAGCAAAGTGGCATTTGCTTGGTTAATAATTTGCCCGCCCGGCTGAATCGTAATGGTGTTAAAGCTATAGGTAATTGGATTGTCGCCATCGCCAGCTAGAATAAGTGGATTGCCTGGTGTGACAACGATATCTTGACCTGCGCAGACAGCAAGCTGTGCCGGGAAGAAATGCTTTTGCAGCACCTCTTTATAAGATTGGACGTTTTTCGAGTTGCCGTAGATATAAGTCTGATAGGCATTGCAGACGGCTGATTTTTCCAGTACAGACAGCTCCGAGTAAGTCTTATGGTTGTTGCTTGCATCCCATTCAGCGAGTGCTTCATGATGCTCTTGAAGCAGATTGCTCGCATAATGCTCGTCGGAGTTCCCACCAAATGACTTGAAATCATCAATCGATTCAATCGTTACATATAAAGGTTTAATTGCGGTGTCATGGCTTGGATTAGCCGAGATATACGTGCCGCCTCCGCTCGTTGTAAGCGTTCCTTTTTGAATAATCTCATCGGTCAAATTAAATTTCGCCATAAATTGATTGCGGATATCTTGTGCAGTCAGCATTGTATAGTTCCTCCTAGGTTATCGGGGGTGCCCGTTAGTTTTTAATGAACGTATTGCAGGTGAAAATAACCGGTGCTTCGCAAATGATTTGACCGCCTTGCTCAAGCGTCAGCGTATCGCATGTGACCGACACTGGATCATGTCCTTGAGGGGAAATAATAAGCGGGCTTCCAGCGGAAACAACAATATTCTGAGCAGTGAACACGCTTAGATTCATTGGAAAGTACCGTGCATTTAAAATTTCGCTGTAGCTCTGCACCTCGTTTTGCCGGCCAGCCAGGCAGGCGCGAAGCGCGTCATAAAGCTGCCGCTCATCCAGCTCGGTAAGATCCTGGGTCTTCAAGCCGGATTTGCTTGCCGGCCACGGCTCAGGAATGTCAAGCTCACTGCTGCTTGAATCGTTGGTTCCGATTATCGACTGCAGCTGCTCTAAACTTTTAACCGTAATCTTCTTGGCTGCCAGCGCGGATTCAAAATCCGGCCGAGTAGATAAATAGGTTGGCCCTGACTTATTCCCTGTAGTAAGTGTATCTTTGCTTGCATCCGCTTCGGTCAACCCGAGAAGCTGCAGCGTTTGGCTGAATAGATCGCCCATGTTCGTTCCTCCGTTTCCTCTACCTGTCCGGTTTGCAGTTCCAGCGCCATACAGCTACAGGGTGTAGGTTTGTATGACGCTTAAGCTGCATCACATACTCTTGTATTCCTTCATGGCTGCTATTGATTCGAAGGCTGCTCCTTAAGTGACTGGAATGGAATAGACCTCCAGATTCGCACCGCTGCGGATGACATCATACGTCTGTGTCGAATCGGATACCTTCCAGTAGCCGCTTGAATTTATCGTTTTGATCGTAGTCGGGTTCGCCAGCGTAATACCGTTAGCTGAGAAAGCAGCCTGAACCGCCGCAACATTGGCATTATCGAAGTTCGGCTGGTCGCTGAGCGGCAAATCGAACAGCGGCGGAGTCGGAATCCAAT
Organism: Paenibacillus sp. J31R34; assembly: GCF_059383715.1. NCBI lineage: Bacteria > Bacillati > Bacillota > Bacilli > Caryophanales > Paenibacillaceae > Paenibacillus > Paenibacillus sp. J31R34. The sequence goes on along the minus strand of NZ_JBXENU010000001.1, from coordinate 416,531 downwards.
GACTGATCGATGGTTCCGTCATGTTGTTCGGGCCTATAATTGGCTCGTAGTTCAGCGTATAGACATTGCGCCATACGTCAACGACAAGCTTCGCTGCGCTGATAAATTGCGGACTCGTCGGCTGTAATTTCGAATCCGGTGTACGGACAAGGAACGTGCCGTCCGGGTTATAGATGTCCAAAAAGTAATCGCTGGGCTCCTTGCCTCCAGCTACATAAGAAAGCACGTAGAGATAGCCTTTCGCTTCGACCGCTACGTCCAAATACGTGATGTCAGTGCGGTTTTCAGGATTATAAAGCAGCATGAAGGACAAATAGCGGCTGACATTAAGAGTCTGGCTGCTCGCCGCATCGGTGGAGATGTAGTACGATTGCGCACCGTTCCAATCCTCTACCACCCAGATGCTGCCCTTCGCGCGGACATCAACGGTTACATTGTTCAGCACATCGAATACGTTGAGAACCAGGTCGTTTTTCTTAATGTTGTAGACTGCGTTCTTGTTCGGGTCGGTGATCGTCCAAGCCTCGCCAGATGTTATGACGGTGATGTATGTGCTGACCGCATGATTGCTCATTTGATCGCTTTCGTAGGTCAGGAACACACCTTGGACAGCAAACGCATTAATGATGCTGTCTGTGAGCTGGCCTTGATTCAGACTTTCAATCAGCGATTCATCCAGATCAAAAATATGCGTTAGGCCGTTTTCCTGGAACTGAAGCTGCAGCGCCTCTGAGAATATGCCATTATCCAGGTCTGACGCATAGACCGAAGCCTCAAGTGTGAACAGCTTATCCCCCAGGAAGCTGGAAACCGGATTTCCTTTCGTATCGAAAGATTGAATCCGCTTATTAAGCGTTTCCAGAATAAGCACACGACCGTCTGGTGTTACAGAGATAGATTTCGGCCCTTGCAGCAGCCCTTGGCGAACTCCAAGCCCGGATACCATCTGAGCGTCAGGCGCATGCGCATCGTCGGTCGGCGCGTCTGGAATTTGAAGAATTTCCATCTTGCTGTCTTTCCAGCTGACGGCAATGACCGCTCCATCCGGATGAACGACCATCGCGTCGATATTAGACAGGTTGAACCGTCCCCAGCTCTTCAAATTCGGGTCATTCAAACCGAATCCGCTTTCACCGTCCATCAGGTTAACCTGACGCAAATTCATTTGGCTGTTCCGGGTATCGAGAATGAAGTTGTTCAAGCTAACAGTCTCCTGCCCGCTACCATCTGGCTGAAGGCCAAATTGGTCATAGGCGATGTAAGGCTGCACCGTGAATTGAACCTCGGATGACTTGTAGCGCGACTGCGGATCGGCCAGCACCGAGACGTTCTGAGCCATATAACTCTGACCCGAGGCGCTCCATACATAGCCAATCTGGTAAGCTTGGTCATTCAGCGTAATATCGACCGGTTTGCAAATATAATGGCCACCGCTGCTGCAGTCCAGACTGGATAGTGTGGCCGTCGGCAGATCACCGGCATGCCACACATGCTTGCCCGAGTTTTGGTCGTATACGATTTTCTCTTTGTAGTTGTACTGTGTATCCTGAGTAAGCGGCACTAGAATTTCTGTAATATTCTCATCGAGTGAAAGTGAAGAGGAGCCGCTGCTTGGGAAGGCGTCCATCCAATCGCTCTGGTATTTGCCGCATAGCCAGCCGTTGGCTGAGTAGATGCCAGCAGTAATCTGGATGCTCCCGCCGACAGGCAGATCTGCGAAGGTCAGCAGCAGCGGCGTGTTTGATGTTGTAGCAGGCATCTTGCCGCTAAGTACGAAGTTCGTGCCCCCTTTGTACTGCACCGTCACCTGATAATGGTCAGACACGGCAGGCCAAACCGCTGTTTCTAGATTTCCCGGCTCGCCATGGGCTGGATCTGGATGCAGCTTAAAATTCAGATCCATCGTACGGCAAATGTCAATGGAAAGCGTAGCTGGCGAGGACAGAACTTCTCCAGTCGTAACCGCCATTTCCGCAAAGTCGATCGCCATGTTGGCCGCCCGAAGCGCCCAGCCGACAAACGGTACCTCGTCCTCCAGCTCCGCAACCGTGATCTGACCTGTAATATAAAGCGCCAGCTTCTCCAGCCCTTTAGCGAGCAGGATTCCAGCCATAGCGTCCGCAAAGCTGATTAGTACGGATTTCACATTGGTTAAGGCTGCAGCCGTTGTTACGCCACCGCCGACAATTGGAAATGCAACCGCAAGGGCCGCCACGATATTTTCGGTTTCAGACACGAAGTCCTTAAACCACTTGGTGCTCGTAATGGCTGCACCAGCGATAAGGAATATCGAAGGAATACCGTATTGAAATATACCTGTAAGAATGGCGCCTGATGGATCGACATCTCCATCCCATTTTGAGGTGCCTAGACCCCCAAAGAGCAGCTTAAGCTGCGTGGCATCCTCTGGAAAAACGAACGAAAGCGTCGTTGGATCCGTTGGCATAGGGATGCCAAGAATCGTATTGACGGCGGATACGCTAGAGATAAACTTCTTCTTGTCCGTCTCGAACCAGCTGGAAATCGAGGATGGCAGTTGATCTACCCAGCCTGACGGGTTGGAGATCGCATCCCCGTTCTCATTGAAAAACTCCGCATACGCAGTCAATGTGCGCAAATAAGTATTTTTCACTTGTATGGAAAAATTGCCTTTATCGCTAAAGGAAATCGTATCGGCATAAACGCCAAGCCCGTGATGCGGAGTCTCCTCTTTAACTGTCCATTTGAACGACGGGTCTCCGACAGCCTCGAGTGTTGCACGGGATGACGAGAACGATTTTTGCAGCGAGCCCGTTGTGGAGTCTCCATCCTGCTGGTAGGCCGTTTTGCCCTGATTGACCGTCCATGTTTGATTTTGAAGCGAATTGTCGTTGCTTGCACTTTGCATGGCGCCAGTCATTGGGGAGGTTGCATTTTGTACGGTTAAATCTGACCAGCTGTAAATGAGGATCGCATCCCCCGCCTTATGCGTACCCATGTCATAGCCATAAGTAAGCGGAGTGCCGTTCTGGTCAACCGAATTTGTAATTTTAGCCCAGCCGCCAGTTGAGGATGCAGGACCCTGTTTGCTAATGATTGTTGCTAGATTGTACACTTGGTTATATTGGGTAGGATTAATATTTTGAGGTGGTGCGATGTGATCGTTCATCACGATATTCGCTGTATAAGGCTTATTGGAGGATAGCTCCGGATAGTGGAACAAAATCGATGTTGCAATATCCCATGGGCTTAACAAATCTTCCGCATCAAGGTTGACCTGAAGGGCATCAAATGTGTGAGGCTGGGCGACTCCAAGACTTGTCAGCTTGGGATGTAAGTGCAGCGAGTTCGTGGCAAGCTTGCTCTTTATGTGATTGACTCTGTGTACTTTCGGAATGTGAAAGGAAACATGATGCAGCTTGGGGAGGTATACATTCGGATCGTGATCAGGAGAGGTTACACGGATGCGGGTTAGACGATCACTTTGGAACACAGACTCGGATAGTTCAACAAAATGAGTGAATTTCTGTCTCTGCTGTTCAGGTATTAGTGCCAGCGCACTATTGGTCCTAGTCGAATCGAGCAGCGTTTGCGGCGTATGATTGTTCAGCGCATACTTCTTCTGCCCGATATGCAAGGTGAGCGGTACCTCCGTAGAATTAGATACGAGCTCAAAATGCAGAGTTTTGTTCATGGCTTCAGTCTCCTCTGAAAAATTAGTTATTTCCAAAAAACCAGCATTTCTAATCTGACTGTGCCATGTTGTTATGAAATTGGGGTGCGAATACTGACATCCGCCTTCTTCGTGGAAGAGTATTTCAGGTACTAGGAAGGAGAGTCTCTTATCTATTCGCAAGGGATATTATATCAAATTATATCGAATTTTGGAATAAAATATAAAAAATAGATTTGTAAATTTTTCGCTATAATTCAATCTTTACTATAGTTCAACCCATACTCAGAAAGGCGCAAAAAAAAGACAGCCCTTCATGCTTTCCGCTCCAGAAGCGTTTATATTTACATGGACTGCAATACTCGAAGCATCAGCCTATAGGACAAGCTCGGATTGGAAACCTGATTGACCGTACCTGATAAATACAAATCCCTCTCTGGACAATAATACGCAAAAGCCCCCGATAAACCGGAATGTCCGATTAACTCTGGCATTGATCGCAGCGGCGAGAAAAACCTAGGAAGCTTAAATTTCGCGATTCCAATGCCGTACTGTAACGGAAAAAAGATTTTATTCCAAACATATAGCTCACTCAAATATGGTTTAGGAAATAATTCACCTTCAAAAAAAGCCCTCAGAAACCGCATCAGCTCGTCTGCAGTAGAGACAATCCCCCCATCTGGGCCGAAGGATGCCATGGCCTCTGGTATATGCAAGGACGATTTTCTATAATAAAGTGGCTTGGGAGTTTGATCGTGGTTGTTTCTATAGAGGTAGGTTTTAGATAAAGCCAAGGGCTCATAAATGAACGACTTGAAAACATCTTCTAAATTGTTATTCATTACGTTCTCGATAATCTTGCCAAGCAATTGATAGTTGGTATCGGAATATAATGCCTTGCCCTTCTTACCAGGCGGGAAGTGTGGCTTCATTTGCTTTACGTCCTCCATCACCGTCTCGAACGACCATGCATGATCATGTCCAGCGAGTAGTTCAACCTTTAGACTCTTACTGATTTTCCTTTCTTGTTCAAAGTAATCGGGCAGCCCCGAAGTATGGGCCATCAATTGTCCAATCGTAATGTCGTAAGAATATTCGGTGCCTTGGTAGTGATGGATTCCCGAAAGAATCTCCGTGTCTAGGTAACAGCTTATTTTGTCAGTCAGCTGGATTTTCCCCAGCTCTCTCAGCTTTAATATGGATGCCGTTACATAAAGCTTGGTTGTGCTCGCGATAAAGAACGGGTTGCCTGGACTCATATCGCCAGCCGCTCCGGTCCATATCAACTGTTTATTTCCTGATTCTATTCTAAGGACCGTCCCAAATATGTTTTTATTATCTACAGAAGAGACAAGAATGTCCTCAAGCTGCTTGTGCAATCGTTTCTTTATGGAGGTCAGCTCCTTCCCATGCTAATTTATAACGTGTACTGGTTAAGCTTATGTTATAGATAAAAGCAAAATACTGGTTAGTAGGGCAACCATTTAAACGTTAGAAAAATACCCGCATGCCCTGATTAGAATTCGCCCAAGCAGCGGCAGGCGGGTATTTTTTCACTCGATACTTTTAAGGCTGAAAAGACCTTGCGCTTTCCAACGTTCGCATAAAAGCCTCTATATTGTCTTTAATGAACCTCGTATTTTCAAATCCGGCATTGGCAGCGATGTCCTTGATATCTTGGACAAAAGCAGTCAAGCTGGCAGTAGAGGCCCTCTCGAATCTGTTCTCACCGACACTGTCCCCAATCGGCTTGGCAGCTTCCTCTCTGTATGCCTTCATCCAATCCGTATTTGTCGACGCTTTCTTAGCGAAGGTTTGCAAGATGCTGTTCCAGTCTTTACCGTTCACAATAGCTTCTTGCAGCTTGTCCAGCGTATTCGGCTCGAATTTTTTCATCATATCGTTCAAATCGATATAATCATCCGGAGCCCCAATAGGCCTTTGCGGCGGGGTTTCGTAATGGAATTCATTCGTTTCAGGGTCTACCGTTCTCGTTTTGGAGATGATGCCGATTTGACGAATCGTATTCATAAATTCCGCAGCTTCATCATCCTTCATGTAGTTGTCCGCGATATACTTAGCTTGAGTAAGTCCCAGTTCTAATAAGACTGTTCTTTCCTCATCTCCAGGAATGTCTGTAATGATATTGGATTGAATGATGCTGTAAACAGCTTCCTTCACCTCCGCAGGTTGATCTGTGAGAAGGCGATTCAGCGAATCATTAATTTGAACGGTTCCAAAATATTTAGCCGAATGGTTCACAATATCGGATTGCGCCAACTGTCTGGCAGACGGGCTTCTTTTGTGTTTTTTATATTAATTTACAAAAAAGGAGGTGAAGAGTAGGTAGAATGTGGAGTCAATTTGTTAAAATGTGATAATATAAATGGAGTCAATATTGGGCGGTGAGAGGAAAGAAATGGACAAATTAAAAAACAGCGGATTTTATAAACTTAAATTTTTCATAACACCCGAAGAGTTTAAAAGCATTCTGAAGCTTTTTGAACATATGCAAGTGCAGTTCCATCGTACCGATTATGCCCAAACGAAGCATGATTACGATCAGGTGTATACCGCTTATGAAGCATTTTATAAGTATTTTACGGCAGAGGAAAAAAGAATGGATTATCATCCTTTCTTTGTTTATTCCATCTCTGTTAAGTCTGATCATGAAAGCACGGGGTTTTTTGCGAGAAATGAAGGTATCCCTTTTCCCTATTACGGACAATGGGCAGAGGATGAGTTGCCGTGCATCATGCTTTCCTTTCCAAAAGGCTTTCAAATCAATGTGGAGGATGAACAAGGAAACTATTATATTTATGAGGATATTCGGGAGCATCAGCCGTTAGCTTATGCGTTTTTTGATGAAATCACAAAAGATATTAAAAAAATGACAAAACCGCTTCGTTTTTCGGTACATGCAGCAACAGCAGATGCTTTGCAAGAGCAAAAGCCACCTGTGCGCATAAGCCATCATGCGATGACTGATATGGTTAACTCTTGGATTTTCACAAAATATAAGCTGATGATGAACAGCAAATAGGCTGCAATCGCTTAATGCGGCTGCAGCCGTTTTTTTCACAATTTAAACCTGCTCTGATAAAATACGAACTACATTTCCCATATGGTTAATCCAGTCCGGATCTCCATCCCGTAGTTCATACAGCTCGCGTTCTCCGCCTTTATTATCCAGCACCTGCTGAACCAATTGTTTCAACTCGAGCAGATCCTCCGTTTCCCAGACGATCTCCTTCAAACCACTCAGAGCCTCGTATTGCGTCTTGCCGTTTTCGATATAGGCGCACACAATTTCAGCTAGAGCAATAGCTGAATTATCATAAAGGAAATCCTCCTCTTCCGGATCTTCCGCAAGGAATCCGAGCTCTCTATAATGAGCTAAAAGCTCCTTCAACTTAAAAGACTGGCGGTCCACTGCAAATTTGCTTAAAGCATCAAGTACATCAAGTCCTTCATCGCTTTCCAACGATGCTGTTCCCCATGATCCCATCGTATTACGCACCTTTCTATTTGTAATTCTATTATTTTAACATGAATTGGAATTTCGTTTAATGATCCTTAAGCAACATTCTGTAGCCCCGGTCTGAGAAAATAGGCATATATATCTATCACAAAAGGTGGATACAACCAGCGTTAATCATCTATTTTGCACTCGGGCAATTGCTTCTAAGTTCCAGCAACAGGGAGACAAACATCTCACATAAAATAAACCAAAATAATATCCCCGTTTCCTTCCAACTCTCCCGTTTCTACGAACCCTAAATCCTTATAGAGTTTATTTGCGGTTATATTGTGTGGGATATGTGATACCCTGATTTGTTTACAGTCCACCTTGGCACTAAGCATCTTAATTACTTCTTCAATCGCCGCTTTTCCATAACCCTTTCTCTGAAATCTCTCGTCAATCATAAATCTCAGAATCCAATAATAACCGTCTTTATATATTTCATTATCAAAAAGTATAAACCCGACCATTATTCCTTCAGAAAAAATGCCGTATGGAACAGATGTAGGTTCATTTGCTGCATGTAATAGTGAATCCTCATTACTTGCAACCAAGTCTATCTGTTGGCTGCTCACGCTTAATTGGGTACACTCGCTTTCGAACTCTTTTATAATCTTATGTAATTTAATAATAGCCAAAGAGTACACGACCTCCATTATGAAATGAATACCGTTCAGTTGAGTTGCATGGTATAGATAATCTCCCCATCCTGGTTCGAACGGTGTCCTCTGATAAAACCTATTCCCTCATACAAATTTTGTGCAATAAGATTCTCTTGTGCCACAGTTAAGGAAATTAACCTGCAATTCGAATGATTTTCCTTAATAAAATTAATGATTTGAACCATTGCTTTTTTTCCATAGCCTTTCCGTTGGTGCTTTTGGTCAATTTGAAATCCGCCGATCCAATAATTATCAGAACTGTGGGGCGTGTACGAAATATAAAAGAACCCAATGATTTTTCCATTTATGGATTGGACAAACGGGTCTAACGCTTCATCCCACGGTTTGATATAGGCATAGGCGAGCGACTGAATCACTGATGGAACGAAGTCCCTCTGTTCCTCACTGACAGAAATCTCAATCGCTTCTTCCCAATTTTGGGTGGTCACTGGTTGGATAATGATTTGCTCCATGTCTTCTCCTCATAATCGATAATCCATTTTTTTTGAAACAATTGTGGTACGCTGGCGAATTAGGGTGTGGTTAGTTGGTTCAATGCCCTCGACAGTCTAGTCCTTTATTTTCCTAGTCTAACACTTTATTTTTATTAATTACACTATTTTTATATATAATAGATTCATTATTTAGGAATCGAAGTTACTGTTTACAATTTATATAATGTAAAGATTATATGCAACATACGATTCTATTTGTGTAGGGCGTAGCCCATAGCGGGAGGCGTAAAGAGGTTAAGAATCGAGCGTAAACAATTAATTTTGGTACTATCAAACGAACTAGTGCAGCAAATGCTAAACGCAACAACAAACATCAGAGATCAGTTTCTCATCCAAGTGTTATTTGAACAGGTTTGCGAATTAGTTAATTTGCTAGATTGAGTTAACGGAGGTTAGTGACACAAGGAGAGAACATGATTTCGTTGAAATGGGGTCGTGAACCAACGTCTTTATGCTGGTTTGGAGTCTTGGCCAACTAAATTTACATTAGAAACTTATATAAATTTGTGATATAGTTTTATTCATGAAACCTAAAAATAACCTGACTGAGTTGAACGTTAGCGACTTCGCTATGGTGTTCGAAGATTTAACGAGGATTTTCATTCGGTTGCCGTCAATTGAAAAGCTAAGCTTCACTACACTTTCCGTCCTGCACACGTTGTCCCTCAAGAGTCCGATGCGGCTTACTGAGTTGACAGTTAATGAGCAAGTTACGCAGTCGGCAATCACACAGTTGGTGACCCGCCTTGAACGAGACGGGCTCGTCGAGCGCCGGCCAGATCCGAATGATGGCCGAGTCGTTCAAGTGCATATTACCGCGCTGGGGGCAAATATTATTGATTCTCGTCGTTTGAATCGCATGACGAAGCTCTCGAAATTCAGTGAAGGGCTTACCGAGGAGGAAAAACGGGCAATTGCATCCGCCATTCCCGCATTGAGGCGTTTGGTCGAACTGGGAACCGATTCGTAGTCTCAGTCGCGGTTGCATTTCCATTGTTCATACCCGAGTGACGGACGAAACAAACGAATACAAGGAGGAACACTTATGACAACAGTTCCTTTCGTGCTTGAAACGAGTCCGATCTACGTATCAGATGAGCTACTTGCTGATCTTCAAAATCGTTTAAAGTCTACCAGATGGCCTCTGGATGCCGGTAATGATGACTGGTTTTACGGTGTTAGTCGAAACTACCTTGAGAAACTCGTCGACTACTGGATTAACGAGTTTGACTGGCGCAAATCCGAGAAGGCAATCAACGCCTACGAACACTATAAAGTAAATGTTGACGGAGTTCCTGTGCACTTTATGCGTAAACCTGGCGTGGGGCCTAATCCTGTCCCATTGATCCTTTCCCATGGCTGGCCTTGGACGTTCTGGCATTGGTCCAAAGTCATTGATCCACTAGCAGACCCTGGCGCATTCGGGGGTGACCCGGCTGAAGCATTCGACGTAATCGTGCCCTCCCTTCCTGGGTTTGGATTCTCGACGCCACTGCCAAACCATCCAGACATGAACTTTTGGAAAATTGCCGATCTCTGGCATACGCTCATGACCGATACTCTCGGCTATGCGAAATACGCGGCAGGGGGATGCGATGTAGGTGCTCTCGTGACCGGTCAACTGGGACACAAATATAGTGACGAGCTCTACGCCATTCATATCGGGTCTGCTCTAAAACTGAGCTTCTTTAACGGAGATCGCGCTTGGGATTTCGCCGGAGGCCGTCCCATTCCCGACAACATCACTGAGAAAATCAAATCGCAGATTTTGGAGTTTGATAGCCGTTTCGCATCGCATCTCGCCGTTCACGTTCTTGATCCCAGCACACTCGCCTACGGACTGAGCGACTCGCCAGTTGGAATGCTCGCATGGATCTTGGAACGATGGACCAAATGGAGTGACAATAACGGCAACGTCGAGAATGTCTTTACAAAGGACGACATCCTTACACACGCAACAATCTTCTGGGTCAACAACGCCATCGAAACCTCAATGCGCGTCTATGCGAACAATAACCGCTATCCATGGACACCTGATCATAGTCGCTCACCTGTCATTGAAGCACCAACCGGTATCACCTTTGTGGGCTACGAAAATCCGCCGGGTATCACGACTGAAAATCGCGTATCGAATTTTCTCGACAGCGATCGGGCTCCTTGGTATAAACATGTCAACATCACAGCCCACGAACATGGTGGACACTTCATCCCTTGGGAAGTTCCTGACAAGTGGGTTGAGGATTTACGCCGCACCTTCCGAGGACGTCGATAAAAGCTTCAACAGGATCGAGCTTTCAATAAAGAATCGCGGTTTTTTGGTCGTTTACGATAATTAAACATAAAGGGTTCTACATATTAGTCATGCATAATATGTAGAACCCTTTATCCTTTGAAAGCTAAGCCGTTGTTTTGGCAAATACGATAAAGAACAGCACAAGCTCCAGCAGCACGACCGTCGGCGGCACTACAACGAGCAAGTTCACGCTGAATATAACAAGCAGCAGCAGCAACAGCAGCGCAATATGCTTCACGGTTGGACGCAAATGCTCAAAACGGTAGCTGTATAACACGCACATAACCGACAGAAAATAAATGAGCACAGAGCCAAAAACAAATCCAAGCATAAAGCCATATTCCAGTTTGTTCAAAAATACCAGCTGAATCGAAGCAGCGATCATGCAAAGCGATAAATAGATAAACAAATGACCGTAAATAATCGTCTGCCCCGCCGTTCGCTTCGTTTTATCCACATTTTTCTCCATGTTCTCGAAATATTGCCACCAAATCGCAATGACGAGAATAAAGGAGAGTGCAACGAATGCAATAGAAGTAAAGCTCATATCTCCGGCATCCAAAATCGAAAGCAGGCTAACAACCGATTCCCCCAGCAAAATCAGCGTAAACAGCGAAAAACGCTCCAGTAAATGAGGGGTATGGATCGGCGTGACAACGAGATGCTTGCGGCCAATTAACGGAACGATGATGTCCAAAATAATGCCCGCATACAAAATCGCGTAACGCAGCCACGAATCAAAAAACAAGGAACATGACGATACCGCTATCCCCAGCCAAAAATAAGTACCGAAGAAGCGTGCGGTTTGCAGCTTATGCAGCACCTCTGAACGTGCCGTCAGCAAATATTGCACGGTCGTTATAATCCGAAGCCCGATATAACCAATAAAAAAGGGCACATAATACGCGTCAAAATCAACATTCAAGCTTGCTGTCATAATAAGGACGAAAAACATTTGCACCACGATAAATAATCGGTGCTTCAGCGTATCCTGTCCAAAACGATTGTTGTACATCGTCTGTCCAACCCATGCCCACCAAATCGGCACAAAAATCAAGATGAATTTGGATAAATGCTCCCAAGTAATGCTGCTATGCTCGACATGAAGCAGCACATGTGTGGCCTTGGAGACGGCCGCGACAAACAATAAATCATAAAACAGCTCCAGCCACGTTACTTTTTTTTCCGGCATCATCGCTATGACGTGCTCCTCTCTTTACATACGTCCAATTGCATTCTCTATCTCTACATCAACTCAATTATTATAAGCATCAGCCGCTCAATAGGCAATATGCGAAATAAGGCCTGGAGCCAATGCCCCAGACCTTATTTCCTATCTATCGTTTTGAGAAAAATAGAGCAGCTGGCAAGCGTATGATCTGCCTTTTCCAAGCTCGCCTGTTATACCCTACAGCGGAGCCTCTAGTCGTGGAAATTAAGCCCCGACGTCGTAGCCTTCACATAACCATTGCGAATGACGAAATCGCCGAAATGCTCGCCCTGCTCGCGCTCTTTCGCGAAGCGGTTAATAATAGGAGTCAGCGTGCTGATGATTTCCGTTTCATCAATATTTTCCTTGTACATCTTGTTCAAACGGTCGCCGTTGAAGCTTGCGCCCAAATACATATTATATTTGCCTGGCGATTTTCCGATAAATGAAATTTCACCCAGCGCTGGGCGGCCACAGCCGTTCGGGCAGCCTGTCATGCGAATAACGATGGACTCGTCACGCAGACCAGCTTCATCCATGACCACATCCAGCTTGTCGATCAAAGTCGGCAAATACCGTTCTGCTTCCGCCATCGCAAGGCCACAGGTAGGCAGCGCTACGCAGGAAATCGAGCTGCGGCGCAAAGCAGAATAATGCAGGCCATCTGTCAGCTTATATTGCTCGATCAGCTCCAAAATTTTGCGTTTTTTCTGCGTCGTAATATTGGCAATAACGAGATTCTGGTTCGGCGAAAGGCGGAAGTCTCCGGTATGGATCTTCGCAATTTCACGGAGGCCCGTCATCAGCTTGTAGTCGCCTTCATCTTGAATCCGCCCGCTTTGAATGTACAGCGTCAGGTTCCATTTGCCGTTTGTGCCTTTAAGCCAGCCATAGCGGTCGCCATTGCTGTCGAAGTGGAATTCGCGCGGCGCTTCCAGCTTCCAGCCCATTCTTTTGTGCAGCTCGTCAACAAACCAGTCCAGACCGTGGCGGTCAATCGTGTATTTGAAACGGGCATTTTTACGAACAGAGCGATTGCCATAATCACGTTGAATCATAACTGTTTTCTCGGCAACGTCAATCGTCTGCTCAGGCGTACAGAAGCCAATAACGCGGCCAAGCTGCGGATAGGTCGCCGTATCGCCATGCGTCATGCCCATGCCGCCGCCAACGGTTACGTTGAAGCCGACGAGCTTGCCCTTTTCCAAAATTGCAATGTAGCCCAGATCCTGAGAATAAACATCTACATCGTTGGATGGCGGAACGGCCATCCCAATTTTGAATTTACGCGGCAAGTAAACCGGTCCATAGATCGGTTCCACTTCGCTAGCAGCTTCCGAGCTTTCTACCTTCTCGCCATCCAGCCAAATTTCATGATACGCAGGCGTGCGCGGCGCGAGGTGATTGTTAATAAGTCTCGCCCACTCATTCACTTGCTCATGAGCCTCAGACAAATGCGGGTTAGGATTGCTCATCACATTACGATTAACATCGCCACAGGCAGCAAGCGTCGTCATAAGCTTGTCGTTGATCGTACGGATCGTCTTTTTCAAATTCCATTTCAACACGCCGTGCATTTGGAAAGCCTGACGAGTCGTCAGACGCAGCGTTCCGTTCCCGTACTTATGGGCCAGTTCGTCCATCGCCAGCCATTGCTCGGATGTCGCTACACCACCAGGCACAACGACGCGGAGCATGAACTGGTATGCAGCCTCCAGCTTCTGCTTCTCGCGCTCATTGCGAAGATCACGGTCATCCTGCATATAGCTGCCGTGGAATTTCATCAAGCGGTTGTCGTCCTCCGGCAAGCTTCCTGTAACCGGATTGCGAAGCGTCTCAACGAGCGCTCCACGCAAGTAATTGCTCTCTATTTTAATATGTTCAACATCGCTCGGCGGGCCGCCGATAGGCTTTACGATTTGATCATTTGCCATTGCTGCTTTCTCCTCTCGCACTCGCTTTAAGTCGGTTTAGTACACATCGCGCTGGTAGCGCTGCTGCTGCTGCATGTCGGCGAGATAAGCCTCTGCTTTCTCGCGGCTAATGCCGCCTTCCTGCTCAATGACCGTAATGAGTGCGGAATGCACATCATGTGCCATATGCTTTTCGTCGCCGCACACATATACATGGGCGCCGGCTTGCAGCCATTCATACAGCTCCTTGCCTTGCTCCAGAATACGGTGTTGTACATACACCTTCTCTTCCGAGTCGCGTGAGAACGCAACGTCCAGCTTCGTCAGAACGCCGTCCTTCAGCATGCGCTGCCAGTCCGTTTGATACAGGAAGTCCGTTACGAAATGGCGGTCGCCATAAAATAACCAAGATTTCCCTTCCGCTCCCGTTTCCTCGCGCTCCTCCATGAATGCCCGGAAAGGTGCTACTCCTGTGCCTGGACCGATCATGATAACCGGGGTTTCGGCGCTTGCCGGCAGCTTGAAATTCGGGTTGTTCTGAATATAAATCGGTACGGTATCGCCTGGCTCCAGACGCTCTGCCGTATGAATCGAGCATACGCCGTAACGCTCGCGGCCATTTGCTTCATAACGCACGGCGCGAATCGTCAGATGCACCTCGTCCGGGTTGGCCTGGAAACTGCTCGCAATGGAATAAAGACGTGCTGGCAGCTTGCGCAAAATACCGACAAATGCAGCAGGCGACCAGTTCCATGGTGCAAAATCCTGCACCAAATCAAGCAAATCGCGACCGTTGATGTAATCCTTAAGCTCTTTCTCCTTGCCGGGCGCTGCAAGCTCTTGAAGCCCGCTATTGGCCGAAAGCTTCGCAGCCTGCTCCAGCAGCGGCTTCGTCAATACTGTAATTTCATAATGCTTCAGAAGCGCTTCGCGCAGCGAGCCTTCTTGGCCTTTTTTGTTAAATGGAACCTTCTCATCCGCGCTCCAGCCCAAAGCCTGAATCAGCTCGTCTACAAGCTTCGGATGATTTTCTGGAAAAAGACCTAGACAATCGCCCGGCTCATATTGCAGGCTCGATCCGTCAAGCGACAGCTCCAGATGGCGCGTCTCGCGGTCTGAACCGCGACCGTTCAAATTAATGTTCGCAAGCACTTCCGCATGAAACGGATTTGTACGCGAATATTCGGATTCAGTCGAGCTAACCGAAGCGGTTGTGGATACAGCTGCTGGCTGTGCAGAAGCCGATCCATTCAAACGCTCGTTTAGCGCTGCCGAAACTTGATTGAACCACTCTGCTGCCGGCTCATCATAATCCAAGTCGCAATCGATACGCGGGGTCAGGCGCTTGCCACCCAGTTCCTCAAGACGAACGTCAAAATCTTTACCTGTCTGGCAGAAAAATTCATACGAAGTATCACCGAGCGACAGAACGGAGAAATACAATTCATCCAGCTGCGGCGCTCTTTTGCTATATAGGAACTCATGGAAGGAGATTGCATTATCCGGCGGTTCGCCTTCTCCATGAGTACTTGCAATAATCAATAAATTTTCAACCTTCTTCAAGCCATTAGGCTTGAATTTGTTCATTGCGGCCAATGTAACCTGGAAGCCGTTTGCCTCAAGCTTGCTTGCAAGCTTGCCAGACAGCCGCTGGCTGTTGCCTGTCTGTGATCCAAATAAAATCGTCACTTCGCGCGAGCCTGCTGGCTGAGCGGGTGCTGACAGCGCTTCCCCTTCTACAGCAAGTGCTGCGCTTAATTGCGGCTCTGCACTAATAGGGGCAAAAGCTGCTGTGCTCTGAACTGCGGACAAATATCCGCATAACCATATATGCTGCGATTCCGTCAAAGTTGGCAGAAGGCGGTTAAGAAGCTCAACCTGCTCCTGATTAAAAGGACTGTTCGTCACCTGAAGTTGCAACAAAATCCACCTCTCATAAACATGAAATCATACTGTTTTAAAATATAGGAAAGGATAGGATTTTCTCATCCTTTCTCTATATTTCTCAGACTGAAACGCGCTGCGCCGCCAAAGGACGGCTTTCGGCCGTTTCACCTTGTAAACTGCGCTTACACACTTTAGTCCCTCATTAATATTCAAACTAACATATTAAGTGCAATCGGGCAATGCGCACATTACAACCTAATTTTTCCCAAAAAGTCGATTCAGGAGCAAAATGTGGCTAAATCCGAGTGAAATGGGGGTATTTCACCCTAATTTAGCCTTATAAATTAAGAATTATGATGATTTCCATTAGAAAAAGTGATAGACGATTATGATGTTTTTTTCACAAAAAACCACGCTTCTCGCAGAAGCGTGGTGGGATGGCCTTAGCCGGTCACTCCTTATGAAATTAGCCGCCGATATGAGACATTTCGATTTTTGCTGGCGATTGGGTACGGGTAGCCCGTTCCTCCGAATAACGATCATCGCGATTCGTCCAAATGCGGGCGATGGATTCGCGAATCGACTCATCCGTTCCGTCACCGCGCAGCAGCTCCATTAAATTATAGCCCTTCGAGGCAAACAGGCAGGTGTACAGCTTACCTTCAGCTGATATGCGTGCCCGTGTACAGGTGCTGCAAAAAGCGTCGCTGACGGAGGAAATAAAACCGATTTCCCCCGATCCATCCAGGTAGCGATAGCGTGAAGCAACCTCGCCTACATAATGGGCTTCCACCGGCTCAAGCGGCAGGTGCTCTTCCAGAAGCTGCAAAATCTGCTTGCTTGAAAAAACGTGATCCCACTTCCAGCCATTTGAATTCCCCACATCCATATATTCAATGAACCGAAGAATATGTCCCTTTTCGCGAAAATAAGCTGCCATCGGCCATATATCCTGATCATTGGTGCCCTTCTGGACAACCATATTGACTTTGACTGGCATGCCTGCCGCAGAAGCCGCTTCAATGCCATCCAGCACGGCCTGTACACCGCTGCGGTTTCCGTTCATTAGCCGGAACCGCTCGTCATTCAGCGAATCCAGACTGACCGTTACCCGCCGCATTCCAGCTTCCGCAAGTGCAGCAGCCGATTTGGGCAGCAGAACCCCATTGGTCGTGAGTGCAATATCCTCAACGCCCGGGATTGCATTCAAGCGCTTGATCAGCGTTGGCAAATCTTTTCTAAGCAGCGGCTCTCCGCCGGTAATTCTAAGCTTCTTGACGCCCAATGATACAAAAATCGTTACGAGCCGTTCTATCTCATCAAAGCTGAGCACTTTGTCCTCAGGCAAAAACGGATAGTCCTTACCGAAAATTTCGGCTGGCATACAATAACGGCAGCGGAAATTACAACGGTCGGTAACAGATAAACGCAGGTCCCGCAGACCACGGTTCAATTGATCCTTTATTGAATGCTCCAAGCTCCTCACCTCAGGTTATGCAAAAAGAGAATGTTGTTAAATGATAGCCTCATACTTTACACTATGGTAAATAGCGAACAAGTTCCTTACATTATGAATAGAGGTCAAGTATTTGTCAATGTTCCTGACATCAACGAATTATGGAAAGCAAGGTGAACGAGGATGAACCTGGAAGCTATTGTGCTTGCCGGAGGAGAAAGCCGCCGCATGCAGCAGCGTAAAGAATTGCTCCTTATTAATGGCAAGCCTGTTATTCAAATCATAACCGAGCAGCTAAGTGTTCTAACAGACCGCATTTCTATCATTACTAATGAGCCTGAATTATATCCCTTCCTTGCTCCCTCTATTACAATTAAGCCTGATATCTTTCCAAGTCTTGGCCCGATTGCCGGACTGCATGCCGGAATGAGCGATCAGGAACCGGACACGGTTTACGTTGTCGCGGCCTGTGACTATCCACTGCTCACCGCTGCGCCTTTTATTGAAATGCTGGCGCTGCTTGGCAGCCATCCAGCCAAAGATGCTGTCATCCCGATCATCGAGGAGCGAAGCCATCCTTTGTTTGCCATCTTCCATGGACGAACGCTGGGCAAATGGGCCGCCGCGCTGTATAGCCGAAATCTGAAGGTCATGGATGTACTCCCCCAGCTGTCCATCATTCCTTACAAGCCTGACAATCCGGCGATTGCCAAGCAATTCATTAATATGAATACGCCGGAGGATTATCAGGCCATTCTATCTAGCGTAAACGGCCTTTCGCCGTAATGGCTAGACCGTGCTGTATTGGGCTTGATGCAGCTTGCTGTAAATGCCTCCTGCCGCAACCAGCTCTTGGTGCCTTCCTTGCTCAGCTATGCCGCTCTCGTCGACGACAATGATGCGATCCGCATTTTTGATCGTCGTCAGGCGGTGGGCAATGACTAGCGTCGTTCTGCCTACGGACAGGTCGGACAGCGATTTTTGAATCGCGACTTCCGTCTCCGTATCCAGTGCCGAGGTCGCTTCATCGAGGATGAGAATCGGCGGATTTTTCAAAAACATTCGAGCAATCGACAGGCGCTGCTTCTGTCCACCCGAAAGCTTGACGCCGCGCTCTCCAATAATCGTATCCAGCCCTTCAGGCATTTTTCTGATCAAATCTTCAAGCGATGCCCGGCGCGCTGCCTCCCAAATTTCGTCCTCTGTTGCCTTCAAGTTTCCATAAGCAATATTTTCGCGAATGGAGCCCGAGAACAGGAACACATCCTGCTGCACGATTCCAATATTTTTGCGCAGCGATTCCAGCTTAATGTCCCGAATATCTTTGCCGTCTACCGTAATACTGCCCGCAAGCACATCATAAAACCTTGGCAATAGGCTGCAAATCGTCGTTTTCCCTGCGCCAGACGGCCCGACGAATGCCACAGTCTCTCCAGCATTAATATCCAAATTGATTTTCTGCAAAATCATATTGTTCGTTTCATAACCAAAGCTCACGTCATGAAAATGGACATTACCGACGACTTTTTTGAGCTCTGTCGCATTTGGCCGATCTTCAATGTCAGGTTCTGTATCAATGATTTCCGTGTAACGTCTGAAGCCGGCGATGCCTTTTGGATAGCTTTCGATAACCGCGTTGATTTTCTCAATCGGGCGGAAGAAAATGTTCGAAAGCAAAATGAACGCCATAAATTCACCCATATCCAGCTTGCCCTGAATAAAGAAGTAAGCGCCGCAAATCATGACAAAAATCGTAACGAGACGCATCATCATATAGCTGACGGAAATGCTTTTCGCCATCGTTTTGTAAGCGAGCAGCTTCGTCAGGCGGAAATTTTGGTTGTCTACGGAAAACAGCTTTTTCTCATGCTCTTCGTTCGCAAACGATTGAACGACGCGAATGCCGCCGACATTGTCTTCAATACGGGCGTTAAAGTTGCCGACATCACCGAACAACCGACGGTACGTTTTGCTCATTTTGCCGCCGAAGACGATAATCAGCCAAGCCATAACCGGAATAATGATGAAGGTTATAAGTGCAAGCTCGAGGTTAATGTAGGCCATCAGCGAGAAGGAGCCGATAAGCGTCATAACCGCAATAAATACATCCTCTGGTCCGTGATGCGCTACTTCGCCAATATCATTCAGGTCATTCGTAATGCGGCCGATCAAATGCCCCGTCTTGTGATTGTCGAAGAAGCGGAAGCTGAGCTTTTGGATATGGTCGAACATTTTGCGCCGCATATCCGTTTCAATGTTAATGCCTAGCATATGCCCCCAGTAGGTTACGACATAATTCAGCGCCGTATTGAGCGCATAAACGGCAAGCAGCCCCGCACAGGCAGCAACGATCAGCGTCCAATTCTGGCTGGGAAGCAAATCGTTAATAAATTGACTGACCGCAAGCGGGAAGGCCAGCTCCAGCAATCCGGCAAGAATGGCGCAGCCGAAATCAAGAAAGAACAGCCCCTTATAGGGACGATAATACGAAAAAAATCGACGCAGCATTTCAAAATCACTCTCTCATCTCTAGATTAGGTTCACAAGCGTATTCCTGCTAATCCGAATCATCCCCATCAACCCATGCCCCAATTATAGCATGATTGCTGCGGACTGGCGTGCGAATCTCCCTATAGATTTCCAAAATGATCGCGCCCTGCGCCCTGTTCTTATTCTTGTGCTTGTTCTTGTTCTAAACTTTGCTTAAATAACGAGATGTCCCTGTCGATCAGCGGGTCCAATCGTTGCCTCAAGCCCTGAATGGAAAGTAAGGAAATCACTCTCTACCCCGTCGCTGAAAATAACACCGTCTTCCGGCATTTGCGACGTGATTCGCAGCTTGCGCTGCCCGTTGATCTGCCCGAACACTATCGAAGCTGCGGTCGTCCGGCTTGGAAATGGCTCTCTCACTGTAAAATAAAGCGAGTCCGCCGACCAGTCCAGCCACCGTTTTGCCTGTTCCTCAGGCACGCCTAAATTTTCCGGTGTGAGCGTCAGCGGCTGGTGTGTCGCGCTGCTTACAATGCCCGCTGCCCCGGCAAGCACGCTGCGCAGCCAGCCGCTTGCGCCGAGGCCGGTCGACACAATGATGCCGCTGGAGGAGTGCTGCTCAGCATGCTGCTCGAGCTTAATTTCATACCGTGCCGATACATGGGTTTTGCGGCCGATAAACAAATCGTTAACGCCGTATAGGCACTGGCCATTGTTGAGCTGCGCCATTGCCAGCGTAACAGGCTGAACCCGGCGCTTGCCGCGCAGCACCTCGGGAATAAGCAGGTGCAAATCGCCAACCGTGAAGGGCAGCAGCACGCCTTCCCAGCGCTGCGGCTCCGGATTGACGCCAATGAGCGGCTGGCGGTCCAAATATTTTAACGTACCCGCGACTAGCCCATCTGGGCCAATTACGACGACGATATCGTGGTCGCCGAATAGGAAGCTTGGCACATGCTCGCGATCCAGCACTTGAACTCTGCCCTGCTGCTCAAGCTCGCTTACCGTCATTGATACAGCATTTTGATACACGTCATTTTCCAGCCAATAGTCGCCAAAGTCAGCGCCAAGCCGCTCAATGTAAAACTTCGCCTGCTGCACCGTATTGTAGCGAACGAGCAGTTCCTCCAGCCTCGTCTTCCGCTTTACGACGATAAACTTTGCATCTGCACCCGATGCCCGGCTCATCGTCCTGTCCCTCCTCTGGCTTCCGTCTTGCCCGAGCCCGACCCATTGCCAGCTCCGGGTATCAGGCTTTGCAGCAGATCCGGCGAAATATTCAGCTGCCCAATTCGCTCCGCTTTTTCCGCCATTTCCTGGAATGCAATCGCAATGAGCTTATTCGAATCCATGCCCATATTCGTCATCGCATGCAGCACATACGGCTGGGTGTCATGCAGCGACTTCATCACAGCGGCGAGCTCATACGCCTTGGCATCCGCCTCAGACCGCTTGTTAGCAGCAGCCAGCTCAATTATTGCTTGCTTCTTCTCCTCAAGCTGCGTATCAAATTGCAGCTGCACCTCTTTAAGCTCGTTTTGCTTCTGGCGCACCGAGCGCTCCGCATCAAGCTGCGCTTCGCGAATTTGCCTCTTCTTCAGCTCAACCGCAATATCCGTGTTCAGCTCATTTTCCTTCACGCGTCGCTCCTGCTCTATGGAGGAATTTCGCCGCACGTACAGCGCCTCATCCGCATCCTGAAGCATTTGCTCGCGCGACTGCGCTTCAAGTGCCCGCATCGTCTCTTTGTTCGGCAGCACCGCCAAAATAGATAAGCCCATCAGCTCGATGCCCAGCTTCGCCAGCTCCTCATGCTGGCTGATGTCCTGTCTAATCATTTTCGCCAGCCGTTCGCTCGATTGGATCGCTTCCTTAAGCGGCAGCTGCGCAAGCTGTTTCTTCGTCAGCACCTTGGCAAGTTGAATCATACGCTGGGACAGCTTAAGCGGATCGTCGGAAATATAGGCTTTTTTCTTTATATTGTACGTATAATTCATAATTTCCATCATTTTGCGGTAGTCCACAATCCGGTAGGTCAGCTGACCCTGCACCGTTACCGTCTGGTAATCGCGAGTAATCTCTTCAAACATAAACGGCACATCGATTGAGGAAATCGGAATGACGACCACCGAGGACGCCCGCTCATAATAATAGAAGGACAGACCAACGCCCTCTTTCACAACCTTCCCGTTCTTCACCTGAATAATATAATCGCTCGGTTGAAACTTAACGAATTCGAATCCAAACATGGCTCGTTCCCCGCTTCCGTTTTTAATATTGTCGATTTGATAATATCTAAATGATAATTGATAAAATCCATACTGTCAAACCGACATTATAAAAACAAGCCCCGCCGTCACGAACCCAGCGACGTTGGAGCTTTATAGCGAAGGCTATACTCACCTATAAAAAATACACCCAATAATGCAGCTGCGACTGCTCATCATGCGAGACAAAGCGCGGTCCGGTCGGCGTCTGCTCCAGCAGCGTATGCTTCTCATCAAACACTGGAACCGACAGAAACTGCTCTTTGTTAAAATAAAACAACAGCTGCGTTCCGTCACTTGCCGCCTCTACCTTAAACAGCGTATATGGCTTCGGCAAAGTTTGCTTTTCCCCTGAACGGTCCTCCATCCACACCTTAATGCGGCTGCCCGCATACGGCATCAGCTCATCCACCAAGCGCTGCATCTCCATCATGAGGCTGCACCTTCCCCCGCATTTGGACTGCCCGCTTTCTCGCCGCAGTGCCTACATTCCTCGGGACGCTTCAAATCCAGCTCCAGCCTATAACCCTGAATCCACTCCCAAAATTCCGGAGGTGCCTGCTCCTCAATAAACAACAGCACCTCCTCATCCTTCTCCCAGTCACTGTAGCCTTTCACCGCCGCATTGACGACCTCAAGCTCCCCCTCCTGCTTCTCTTCCAGAAACCAGGAGGATTTCTTGGCGAACAGCTGCTGGAGCAGCCCTTCAATTGATTTAGTAAATGAGCTTCCCAGCTCCTGCTTGCGGATAAAGCATAAATCCAGCATAAATTCCGATTTCATCGTCAATCCCTCCCTGTGCATCTATCAAATGGAGCCTGACCTATAACCTTTAAGATTTGACCATATCCCCCGGCAGTCTATTTCTTGTGCTGTGGTCGTTTTGAGCATTTTGAGCGTTTTGCTGAATCAGGCGCTCAGCATGACCAAGCTTCTCTTGATAGTACAGCCAAATGACGAGGATTAGACTCGCCAGCGCAACCTCTGACAGTGCCATGAAGCCGATGGCGTAATGGCCGGTCCAGTTGTACAGCACGGACAGCAGCAGTGGCGGGAAAAATCCGCCAAGCCCGCCCATAGCGGATATTAGACCATTCGCAATGCCCGCCTGCTTGGTGAAGTACAGCGGCACCAGCTTGAAAATCGTCCCGTTGCCAGTACCCGCGCAAAACGCAATAATCAGACAGCCCACCGTATACATGCCGATGGATGGCGCGAAAGACAGCACGACCGCTGACAGCGTAAGTCCGCCAAACACGAACATCAAAATCATAAATGGATTGAAACGGTCTCCTAACCAGCCGCCAACAGGCCGCATGATGGTCGCAAGTACGATGAAGCCAGCTGTGCGCAGCCCCGCATCCACCTTGCTCAGCTCAAAATGCGAGACGAGGAAGTTTGGCAAATAGACCGTGAAAGCGACGAAAGAGCCGAACGTAATAAAATAAAACAAACAAAGCGCCCACAGCTTTTCATTACGGTATACCCCTTTGATCTGCTCCGACAAAGAAGCCATCACCTTCGGCTCATTGCGATCTCCCAGCATAAAATTAATCAAGATGAATATGGCGAGCAGCACCAGATACAGCAGAACTGTTTTGCTCCAACCCAAATAGTTAGCCGCTACGGGAGCGGTAAATGCTGTAATCGCCGTACCCAAATTTCCGATGCCATAAATGCCGTTCACAAAGCCATGCCGTTCCTTCGGGTAATATTTCGGCAGAGAAGTGACGCCAACCGAAAACACTGCGCCCCCGATGCCAAGGAAAATCCCGCCGATAATCAAATCGATAAAGCTGTCTGCAAGGCTGACCCAATAGACGGGGGCAAGTAAAAGGAGAAAGCTAAACCCAAACAGCTTGCGCGCGCCATAGCGATTTGTCCAATAGCCGACCGGTATCCGAAGCACTGAGCCGAACAGCACCGGAATCGCCGTCACCCAGGCAAGCTGGCCTGACGTCAGCTGGATATCCTCCTTAATAAACGGAATAAGCGATGAAAGAATAACCCAAACCATAAACCCAAGAATTAGGCTTCCCGTCTGAATCGATAACTGCGTTTTATTTCCGTTCATCTGCGAACCTCCTTTTTATAAATCCATAGGGCCAGCGGGAAAAGTAGTACATTCAGCAAGGCAAAAACGAGAACAAGCTCATATTTTTCATGAAAATAATGATTAACGACGTACTGCGTACAGACGATATTCAAAAAAAGCACCGCGCACAGCAGCAACACCCCTCTGTAGTTACGTTTCATACCGCTTCACCCCTGTCGCATAAATCGCTCCGCCATCCAACTCAAGCAAAATCTCAGGCAGCGCTCTCCGTGGCGGCCCTGCTGTCGGCTTGCCCGATTGCGGATCGAAAAAGCCATGATGACAAGGGCAGACGAGCTGATCCTCCTCGCGGCTCCAAAATACCGGGCATTTCAAGTGGGTACAGGCATTTTGGTAAGCCTTATACTGATTGTCGCCTAGCCGAATGAGCAATGCTGACTCATGGTCGCCGGGGTAGTGGAATTCCACAGCCTCTCCTACTTTGAGCGCCCGCACATCGGCGATTTTCTTCTTCGGATGGCTGCTTTTTCCAAAACCCATCAGTTCCTTCGCAGCAAGGCCGCCCCAAGGCAGCGTGGACACGGCGAACACGCCGGCTGCGCCAACCATCGTTTTCAGAAAGCCCCTGCGGTCCAGCTGGCGTTCATTATTTTTGTGAATGTTATGCGTGTAATTATCCTCTTCAAATGGCACTTTATTATTTTTTCCTGCTTCATTGTCCATTGCATCCGAACCTCCTTCTACTAGCTAACGTTCCAAGCCGCATCATAATGCCAAAGCCGGTAAAACCCTATCGTTTAAAATAGCTTTTGGACACCCTGCAAAATGCCGGGAAGGCTGATCTTTACATTCGTCTCGCCTTCAAGCGGCTCGAACGGCTGGTGGCTGGAAACCCATTTGCCCAGTCGGTGCTGCTCCTGCTTCTCCGCCAGCTCTTCTTCTGTAATCCATTGCAGCGTATTGGTCGGACAGACGGAAGCGCACATCGGCGGGATGCCTTCCTTCGTCCGGTCGTAGCAGAGGTCACATTTATACATCAAATTTTGCTCTTCATCAAATTTAGGAATGCCATAAGGGCAAGCGATCGTGCAGTTTTGGCAGCCGATGCATTTCTCGACAAGCGCGGACAGCACTGCGCCTTCCTCAGTAATTTGAATCGCTTGCGCCGGGCAGCTTCTCGCGCACGCCGGGTTGACACAGTGCAGGCACATGAGCGGAATTGTCTGGCGATCAACCAGCGGGTTGACGTCGTACACATAGTTTCGGTTGCGCTCGTCGTGTCCGCCGCATTGCGTACAAGCGGCGAGACAGCTGCGACAGCCGATGCAGTTGTCCATTTCAATGTAAAGCAGCTTTTTCATCGTGCTGCCTCCTTTCCGGCGGCGGGCACCTTCGTCATTTGTGCGGCACAGACTTTAAATTCCGGCATTCGCGACATCGGATCAAGGGCAGCAATCGTCAGCAAATTGACCGACTGCTCATGACCATAGTGATAAGGCACAAATACGGTATCCTTGCGGATCGCCTCAATCACTTTCACTTTATATAAGCATTCGCCCCGGCGAGTGTACAATTTGACAACCTCGTCATGCGCAATGCCATACTGCTGGGCCGTCTCAGGATGAACCTCAACATACGGCTCTGGGCACATATCCCGCAAAAACGGAATCCGCCGCGTCTGATTGCCCGATAAATAATGATAGACAACCCGCCCTGTCGTCAGGCGGAGCGGATACTCCTCGCATGGCTCCTCCGCTGATGGGCGGTAAGGCAATGCGCAAATTTTCGCTCGGCCATCGGGGTGAAAATATTTGTGATCCTCGAACATATAAGGCGTTCCCGTATCCTCTTCATCCTTGCAGGGCCAGAACACGCCATCCTGCCGATCGATTTTGTCCCAAGTGGCGCCGTAATAATCAGCATATCCACCCTTGGAAGCGAGGCGAAACTCATCTGCAACCTGGCTTGCCGTCTGCAAATGGCGGAAATAGTCACCGCGTCCAAGCCGCTCTGCCAGCTCTACATGAATGAGCCAATCCGGCTTCGATTCGCCCAGCGGTTCCTGTGCCTTGTTGATTTTAATAATGCGGCCCTCCAAGTTCGTCACCGTGCCTTCATCCTCCGACCATGTAACAGACGGCAGCACGACATCGGCGAATTCGGCTGATTCCGACAGGAAGAAGTCGGCGACAACCATAAAGTCCAAATTCTTCAATACCGAGCGCACATAATTGAGATGCGGCGCGGAAACAGCCGGGTTCGAGCATAGCAGATACAAGCCGCGAATCGTCTTCTGCTCCATCAGCTCGAACATTTCAAAGGCCGATACACCCGGCAGCGGCATTTCCTCCGGCGTAATGCCCCACACCTCGCATACCTCCTGCACATGCTTCGGATTCGTCAGCTTGCGATAGCCCGGCAGCAGATCAGACTTTTGCCCATGCTCGCGTCCGCCCTGACCGTTGCCCTGTCCCGTAAGCGTCGCTACACCCGATTTGGGCCGTCCAATTTTTCCGGTAATAAGGGCCATATTCGTATAGGCCGAGACGTTGTCTGCGCCTTTAACTTGCTGCTCAATGCCTCTGGCGAACATGACGATCGCATTCGGCGCCTTGCCGAAAATTTCCGCTGCCCGGATCAGCTTCTCCGGAGCTACCCCGGTAATTTCACTCGTGTATTCCGGTGTGAAAATCTTCACAATCTCTACCGTCTCTTCAAAGCCACTCGTATAATTCGCGATATATTCATGATCCGCATGACCGTTCTGAATGAGCAGATTTACCATGCAATTAGCAAGCGCCAAATCCGTTCCCGGTCTGAGATCCAGATGGACATCCGCCCTTCGGGCAATCGGTGTCTCCCTTGGATCGACGACGATGAGATAGCCACCGCGATTTTGCACTTCCCAGACGCGGAACATCGACGTTGGATGGCATTCTGCCGTATTGCTTCCTGCGATGAACAAGCAATCCGTCTGATGAATATCCGTCCACGGCAGCGTTGAGCCGCGATCAATCCCAAAACTCCGAAGGAAGCCCGCTGCTGCGCTCGCCATACAAAATCTCCCATTGTAATCGATGTATCTCGTTTGCAGCCCAACTCGGGCGAATTTACCGGTCAGATAACATTTTTCATTCGTCATCGAGACACCGCTGAATACGGACAGCGTGTCCTTGCCATATTCGGATTGCAGCTCCTTGAAGCGGCGGGCAATTAAATCATAGGCTTCGTCCCAGCTGGCTTCGCGGAAGCCTTCCTTTGTGCCTTTTTTCGAAGCGTCATCCCGAATGAGCGGCTTTAGCAGCCGGTCCTGATGATTCGTCTGCTGATAGGCGGTTACGCCTTTCGGGCACATTTTGCCGCGTGTGACGGGCCAGTCGTATCTTGGCTCCACTCCGATAATCGTATTTTTGTCGGTATCGACCCGCAAATTCATCCCGCACTGCATGCCGCAGTAGGCGCAGTGGGTTTTGACCAGCTTTTCCTTCGGATGATGCTTATTGGGAATATTTTGCTGAAACTTATCCTTTAGCATGCTGGTTGGCCTCCTTGACCTTGATTTCATGTGTCGGAATGCCAGTAAAGCGGGACATCCGGTATTTGCGTCTGCAAGGCAGACAAAGCTCCGCGAGATGGAAGCCTTCCTTCATCTCGAAGGAAATATCGTTTTGGGCAAGCACCTGAATGACATCGCTGGATTGCTCCGTCGATACGAAGCTGCTGCCGCATACTTTACAGGCTTTCATTTGCTGCTCGCCGTAAGCTTCGCGATAATTTTTGGCGAGTACGCTCATTGGACGGAAAGGAATATGCGCAAGCTTGCCAAAAGGCAAATAAATGAGGGTAACAATAACCGACCATTGATGGATGAGCGACATAACCGGATGGCCCCAGCCATGCAGAAAAATGTTGCTGACTGTCAACAGCAGCCCCGTAATGCTAATAAAGAGCAGCAAAAACAGCGGCAAAAAATCATAGGTAAATGTCTGTTCAGCCTTCGCCTGCATATCGTTAAGTCGGCGATACAGCGCCATGCATACCCCGGCAATAAC
Organism: Paenibacillus sp. J31R34; assembly: GCF_059383715.1. Classification (NCBI taxonomy): domain Bacteria; kingdom Bacillati; phylum Bacillota; class Bacilli; order Caryophanales; family Paenibacillaceae; genus Paenibacillus; species Paenibacillus sp. J31R34. Next base: position 388,555 of record NZ_JBXENU010000001.1, on the reverse strand, counting down.
CATAAAGGCGGTAATGTTCAGCGCGTTGTAGAATAGAAAGGCGATCCAGCCGTCCGCCTTCACCTGCATCACATTGATACCGAAGGCGACGACGGTGTACAGGCCATTTTCGCCCATCGTAAAATACATCCAACCGAACACCAGCGGAAACGTAACGCAGCAGGATAAAATACATCCCCAGCCAAGCAGCACGTGCTGTGTCCAGCGGTAAACGCCGCGCTTGAAGATGAAACGATAGGTCGCCAGATGCTCAACCGATGTCTGCGGGGTGCTTTTGCGAAACAGCAGCTTAAGCCCCTTCTTCATAATCAGCTTCGTTGGTGGACGCTCGGCCCAAGCAATAAATCGGTAGAAAAATCCCCCGATGAAAACGAACGTGCCCACCATATAGCCATAAAGGGCAAGGTCGATATGGGTGAAAAATCGGGTGCCGACGTACACGAGAATCAGCAGCGCTACTACGGTCATGAAATACATTTTCGCAAATTTGGAAGCAAAGGCTCGATCCATGGCAAATTCTCCTTCTTCGATGTTTTCTGCCCCCATTAAACCATTGCAGACGGATGTATCGCTGTGATTGTCATCACACTAAAACCTTCGTCACTTTTTGTTCAAAAAAAAAAAACAATTTTCCTCCGCTCTATTCAGCGTTAAGGAAAATTGAATTCAAAGCATCTGTCTGAAGCTAGGCATTGGAAGTTTGAGAGGCCAAGGCTGCGTCATACAAGCTGATGAGGCGTTCGTAGTCCTCAGGCGTGTTCACATTCGTCACACAGCTAAGCTGCTCGGCCGGTGCTTCGAGCTGCTGCAAATCTACTCCGTTATAGCAAATCCGGTTCAGAAAAGTCATCACTCGGTATTCTTTTATATCGAGCAGCTTCTCAATTTCGCCAGCGCTGCGCTTGTCATAGACGCCATGCAGCGGATGCAGCTTGCCAGCCACAGATGGAATTGCCGCCGCAGAGCGACGCTCCCGCTTCACCCTCCACAGCTGCTCGGCAACCGTGCTTGAAATAAGCGGCATGTCGCAGCCCACGACCCAAATGTCCGAATGTGTCGCTAGGGTTAAGGCGGCATGCATGCCGCTCAGCGGCCCTTTGCCTGGAATATAGTCTGTAATGATGCGAATGCTGCTCCCCAGAATCGGCAAATAACTTCGCGGGTCATTCGTTACTAAAATGACTTCAGCGCAAAGCTGCTTCATCGTGCGGATCTGCCGCTCGACAATGCTTTCGTTTACAAAAGGAAGCAGACCTTTATGGCGACCGCCCATTCTGCGGCTTTGCCCGCCGGCTAATATGGCTCCCGTCAGCATATATGTCCCTCCGTTCTGTAGTGGACACCCTTTTCTGGCTACATTATAGAAGGTTTTATAAGGCGATACTGTTACAAATATCACTCTCTTAGGCTTTATTTACAATTTTCATGGCCAAAGTGTGATTTTAGTCACTCTGGCGATGATGGACTTCTGTTACATTGGGAGTAAGTTATTTCAAGCGGATAGTCCCGCTATACTAGCAGCAAAGGCGGTAATTGGGGATGAAACCAATGACAGTAGCGAGACCTTACACACAAAACGTATACAATACATTTTGTTTTTCAGAGACCAGCTTTGAGAAACTCAATGAAATTATGTATACCCACCATATTCCAGCCGGCAGCCATATTTTCTGGGAGGGCGATGCCGACGACAAGCTCTATTATGTAATGGAAGGCCGCGTTAAGCTGATTAAACACAATACCGACGGTAAGGAATTTGTCTTCTCCCAATATCAAACAGGTGATATTCTGGGCCAGTTCGATCCTTTCAAGCCTACTTGCCACAGCTCAAGCGCAAAGGCCGTGCTGGACTGCACCATCGGCGTTATTCAAAAAAGCGATTTAGAAATTTTATTGTGGCAGCATGGCGATTTGGCGATTGAATTTATGAAGTGGATGGGGCTTATGCATCGTTTGACTCAGACTAAATTCCGCGACCTCGTCATTTATGGGAAGCAGGGAGCTTTGGCCTCGACGCTTATTCGGCTGGCAAACTCTTTCGGGAAGCAAACGGAGGAGGGCGTGCTGATTTCTGAGAAAATAACGAATACCGAGCTTTCCGACTATATCGGCGCTGCTAGGGAAAGCGTCAACCGCATGCTCGGCGAGCTAAAAAAACAAGAGGTATTGTCATTCGATCACGGCTATATCGTGCTGAAAGACATCGAGCATCTGAAATCGATTTGCAATTGCGAGCAATGTCCGAAGGAGGTTTGCCGCATTTAATTAAGCCTTCCTGCAATGGTTCAACCTGTAGGAAGGCTTTTTTTCTGTATTATTTATTTGCTTTATATTATCTGTTCTATCTTAAAATGAAGCTATGCGCTCTGAAGAACGCGCGGGAACAAAATATTATTTTCCAAATGAATGTGCTGAAATAGATCGGTTTCTAGTTCCTCCAGCTTTTGAAAGGTTAACGTATACGTACGGCATGCCCCTTCCGGAAGCTCGAAATGATGCGTAACCGCACGTATTTCCTTGAGCAGATCACCTACCTGGCTGTGCTCGGACTCAAGCTCCGTTATCGCCGCTGTCAGCTTCTGGTGCAGCTCGGGGGATGGCTCCTGCTCATACTGGCGGATGAGTGGAAAGATTTGCTCCTCCTCGTCGATTAAATGCTGCTCCAGCTCCAGCTTCATTTCGTGGAATAATCTATGCAGCCGGGGCAGCACATCAGCCTGCTTATGCCCATGCACCCGCAATATTTTCGTCGTAAACTCGCTAAGCAGCGGAAGCTCCTGCTGGACATACACATGATGCGTCTGAATCACATGCTCAATCAGCTCCGTAAAAGGTCTGCTGCTCCAGTCGATATCCTCTCCCTTATGCTTGCTGGCCTCGGCAAAATTTTCATTGAGCGCGCTTAAAAACAAAGCTTCATCCGTTCCCTGCTGCCGCAGCACCGTATGCAGCGAGCGATTGCCCCCGCAGCAAAAATCAATGTTATAGGCTCGAAACAGGTTGCTTGCCCCCGGATAACGCGTCACAATTTCACCAATTTTCTCTGTACCGTTAAATATGGTCATTTGTCGCACCTCCATAAAATAATGTTGCAGCTCCGGCCTTTTAAATTGATGAAGCCTTTAGCTGCTGTTAGTATAGCGCAGGCCAGCTAGCATGTTTGTGATGAGGATCACTGCTTGAAAAATAGCAGCAGCGCTTCAGCCGCTCGCCTTCCCTGCCCGATACAATCCGGCAGACCGACTCCCTCATAGCCGGAGCCGCACAACAATATGCCGGGATGGCTAGCCGCAAGCCCCTCACGCAGCTTCGCCAACTGCTCCAGATGCCCCACTGGATACTGCGGCATCGACCGTCCCCACCTGGTCAGCTCCGTAAAAAGCGGCTCAGCTGCAATGCCCATTATCGCCTGCAAATCTTGGCGAACAGCATCCAGCAGCTCGCGATCCGTGAGCTTTGTCCAGGCTTGCGCCCCCGCATGTCCGATATAAGCCCGCAATAGAATATGACCATTCGGCGCCGTATGCAGCCATTTTGACGACGTCCAGGTGCATGCGGTTATCATTCGGCCCTCGCCTCGCGGCACCACAAATCCGGAGCCATTCAGCGGAAGCTTAATGTCCTGCTGCTTGAAGGCTAGCGCGATATTAGCAACCGATACATAGGGAATGTCGTGCAGCGCCTGTATTGATCTTTGCGCCTGAACTTGCATTCCTGCGCTTCCTTCCAGTAAAACGGCGGTCTCATAAGCCGGCAGCGCCATAATAACGCCATCCGCCTGCAGCTCCTCTCCGTGCTCAAGCCGAACCTGATAGCGCCGCCCTTCCCTCGTCACTTCCTTGACCGCTTGTCCAGTCAGCCGGCGGATGGAGCAAAGCTGCTCGTCCAAACGCTCGATCAGGCTTCCAAGCCCGCCTTTAAACGTGAGAAACAGGCTGCGGCGGGCTATTTCCGGCAGCTCCTTCGGCATTACACGCGTCTGCTTCTTGCTGGCGAGCATGCCCAAAATCAAGCTGCGATGCCGCTGCTCCAGCTGCCGAAATTGCGGAAAGGTCGCTTGCAGGCTGAGCGCTTTGGCATCTCCAGCATAAATGCCCGCCAGCAGCGGCTCCGTAACCTGCTCCAGCACCTCACGGCCAAGCCGCCGCTCAATGAAGGTACCTAAGGACTCATCCCCTGCCTCCTCCCGCTTCGGCAGCCATAAATCAAAGGCTGCACGCAGCTTGCCCAGCGGCGACAACAGCCCCGTCTTCATAAACGGAGTCACTTCCGTCGGAATGCCGAGCATCAGGCCCATAGGCATTTGATGCAGCCTGCCCTTATGCAAAATATAGTTCGCCTTCGCTTTCGGATTCGCCGCTACCAGCTCCGGCTCAAGACCAAGCTCCCTTGTCAAATCCAGTATGGGCTGCTTGCGTGCCATGAACGAATCCGGCCCCTGCTCGATGAGGAAGCCATCCCGTCGCAGCGTTTTTATTTTCCCGCCAAGGCTGCTGCTTTTTTCTATAAGAGTTATTTCTGCCGATATTTGCTGCCCATCCAGCAGCTTTCGCATGTAGAAGGCGGCGCTCAGACCTGTTATGCCGCCCCCAATGATGATGATTTGCTTAGGTGCCTCTCCCAATTCTGCCATCCCCCTTCATCTGTACAGATTACGATACCACGCCAGAAACAGAGCGGATGTGATATGGGTCATACGAACGGGAAATAGGCGGTACATGATTGAAGAGATAGACTACACCTGTGACTAGCGTCACATAACGCCTAAATCGTCTGAGTTATAATGAAAAAAACGGAGGTGTACGGCGATGCAGCAGATGGAGCTTTTACGCCAAATTTCTTTATTTCGCGATTTGACGCCGGATGAGCTGGCCCGGATATGGGCCATTGTCATTCCTCGGTCATACCGCAAGCGGACCGCTATTTTTACGGAGGGCAGTCATAAAGAGGCCGTGTTTTTCGTCCAGAACGGGCTGATTAAAACCTATAAAACCGATGAAAACGGCAATGAGCATATTATGTCCTTCCTCAAAACAGGGGATATGTTTCCTCATACGGGCTTTTTCAACCAGCACCCGTACCCGGCAACGGCAGAGGCGATTATGGAGACGCAGCTGCTGGCCATTCCTATTCATGCGTTCGAGCAGCTCATGATGAATACGCCGGCGATCGCCATTAAGGTAATGCGCGTATTGAGCGGTAAAATAATGGAGCTGCAGGAAAAATTGCAGGAGCTCACAGGGCAGGATGTGCAGGACCGCGGCGTCTCCTTCTTGCTCAAGCTTGCAGAAAATTATGGAACGGAGCACGGCGGCAGCGTCCATGTGGAGGTGCCGATGACCAATCAGGAGTTTGCCAATACGATTGGCACGACGAGGGAAACGGTCAACCGGCTCATTAATCAGCTGCGTAAGGAAGGGATTTTGGAGCCTCAACGGAGCGGCTACCTGATTCATGACTATGAAGCATTAAAAACCTGGTCGCACAAGTGAAGGCGGTTAGCCTTGCACTTGTGCGGCCTTTCTTTTTCCCCAGAATAAGGCGATGCCCGTCACCATTATCAGGCTTGCGGCCCAGACGGCTTCCTGTACAAATACAAGCGCCCCGCGACCTGTCCAATCGAATAAGCCTTGTAAAAATAACGTCAGCTCGTTCAGCAGAAAACCAGCAATAAAGCTCATATAACCGATATGCACCGTCCTCCCCTTACCATTCAGCCAGCCCTGCTGGAGGAAAAGCGCTAGGCACAGGCAGCTTACGAAACCGAGCAGCGTCAGATGCAAATAACCGATGACGATGCTGCGCGATTGATAAATAGCCTCCGCCAGCTGCGGCACGATAAGGCCCAGCTCAAGCGTTGCCTTGACTGCCGCGAGCAGCAGCGCAAGCACGAGCAATCGTGCCGCCCAGCCTGTGAATACGGTGGACAAAGCGAAGCGGGCTTTGAGCAGGACGGCGCAAAATAGCAAAATAGCCGCCCACTGAATGACGGCAGCGAGCGCTGCGGCGAGTTGGGCGGCCAGCCCTATTTTCAGCCAGAGCACCGATAGTAGAAATGCAGGCGGCATTGCCAGCGCGTACATCCAAAACAGCAGCTTGACGATTTTCACAGAATAGGCGATTTGCCGCTGTTCCATCAGCCGCAGCAGCACCGCGAGCAAGCCGAGCGTAAACCAGCCGTTATATTGAAAATGCAAATAAAAATAAATCGCTGCTTCATATAGCGGACTACCCTTCCATCCATTGGCACTCAGCAGGGCAAGCCCCCAAGGACCAAGCGAGGAAATGACGAGACATAGCAGACTACCTTTGACGAACAGAAAGGAGAGCGGCTGACTCGCGCTTGGATTTGAGCCTTTTTCTCGTTCCGGTTTGGTTCCTTCTCTTGCCATTGCCGCTAAGCTTCTCCACGCCCATCCAGCAAACCAGTAGGAAAGCAAAATTTGCAGCGTCGAGAAGCTGATCGATACGGCGGCATAGCCTTGGATACAAAACGCCAAAAACATTCCGGCTAGGGTCAGCTGTGTTGTCACCAGCATCACGCGGATTTTCTGTTTCTTGAAGACGCCCTCTGCGCTGCCACTGGCTGAGTTAAAAAAGACAGCGAGAAACAATATAAACAGCGCCATATATCCCCAGCCGAGCAGTGCTAAATGGGAATGGGCATGCAGCAAATAATCGTATCGCAGCCCCGGTAGCGTGACAAATGCCATACTGCGCATCAGCAGGCCAGTTACCGCCGTTACGAGGAAATAACCAAGCGTTAGATGAATCCAGCTTTTGGGCAAGCCTTCCTCCTCCTTCGTCTAAGATGGGCTGTCAAGCAGCGATTCGCCCGCCGCTTGACAGCCCTACAGCATGCAGACTTCCAGCAAGCGTATATGATTAGCTAACGTCCGATTTATAGGATCGGCCTGTCGCCAAACCGATAACAAAAATAACAATGCCTACTACGCCTAGAGCGAAAATCGTATCGCCGACAGCCCGCAGCCAGACAAGATTTTGCATCGTGCGGGTATGAAGGAATTCGGCAGAGCGCGCATACCACATCCCATGCTCCATGCTCGCCAGCGTTTGGAGTATGCCTACGGGCAGCAGGCTTGCCAGCCCCATCGTCATCAAGCCAATATTAAACGACCAGAAGGAAAATTTCAGCAGCTTCGTCCGCCATTCCTTCTCTCCGGTGAGCCCGCGCAGACAGAACAGCATAAGCCCGATTCCGAGCATGCCATAAACGCCGAACAGCGCGGTATGCGCATGAAGCGCCGTCGTATTCAGCCCCTGCATATAATAAAGCGCAATGGGCGGATTGATCAGGAAGCCAAAGAGACCTGCTCCGACCAAATTCCAAAAGGATACGGCGACGAAGAAAAAGATCGGCCATTTGTAGCGTTTTACCCACGGCTTTGCCCGGCCATGACGCAAATTTTCATAAGCTTCAAACCCAATCAATAGCAGCGGCACGACCTCAAGCGCACTGAACGATGCACCGAAAGCGAGCACCCCAATCGGCGTCCCGGCAAAATATAGATGATGAAACGTGCCAATAATGCCGCCAGCAAGAAAAATAACGGTTGAGAACAGCACCGTTGCAGTCGCGGTTGCCGTGCGTATAAGCCCCATGCGAGAAAACAGAAATGCGATAACAACAGCAGCGAATACCTCGAAAAAACCTTCCACCCATAAATGAACGACCCACCAGCGCCAGTAGGTCACAATGGTCAAATGTGCCTGAGGCCCCCACATTAAGCCCGGAATGTAGAATGTCGGAATCGCAACCGAAGCAATCAGAAACAGCGTCAGCAGATGACGGCTCTCCCCCTTTTTCTTCAGAGCCGGCCAAATTGCCCGCGCCATGAGGAAAAACCAGATAAATAAGCCGACCGTCAGAAAAATTTGCCAAGCCCGGCCTAAATCGACATATTCATAGCCCTGATGTCCAAAATAAAAATTATGCGTCGCACTTGTAATGTAGCCTTTGACCGCAAGCCATTCGCCCGCCATTGAACCGGCAACGATCAGCAGCAGGCAGCCGAATAGCATGTTCACCCCTAAACGCTGGTATTTGGGCTCATGCCCCGAAATCGCTGGTCCGATGTACAAACCCGTTGCGAGCCATGCGGTCGCAATCCAAAATACCGCAAGCTGCTGATGCCAGGTTCGCGTGACGCTATAAGGGAACCATTCCGCAAGCGGAATGCCGTAAAAGCCATTGCCCTCTACCGCGTAATGGGCCGTAATCGCTCCGAGACCTACCTGCACGGCGATCAGCGCCGTCACAATCCAGAAATATTTCATCGTCGCGCGCATGGAAGGCGTCGCTTTTACTTGCAGGAGCGGATCTTGCTCCGGTATATGTCCGCTCTCATCCTGCTCCTTGCTCCGCTGTACGGCGTAATACCAAGCAAGCGCTCCTACTCCGGCAAGCAGCAAAACGACGCTCACAATGGACCAGAGCAGCGAAACGCTTGTCGGTTCATTGTCAATGAGCGGCTCGCCCGGCCAGTTATTCGTATACGTAATATCCGAGCCTATTCGATTCGTCGAGGTCGACCAAGTCGCCCACCAAAAAAAGGCGTTTAGCTTCTCGCGGTCCGCCGCTGAGCTTATCGTATTGGCCGGCAGCGCGATTTGCTCGCGATATACGTCCCATTCAGGCGCATCTCCGAATACAGCTGCATAATAGTCACCCAGCTTAGAAGCCGTCAATGCCCGTAGTGATGTAATGATAAGGTCACCCGTCTGTGTGGCATACGTATTGGTGCGGATTTCACGCTTGAGCGTGGCTTTAAGCTCCGCCTGCTGCTCCTCGGTCAGCTGGATATAAGGCAGCTGGTATTTTTGCTGCGCGTTATAATCATTCATAAACACAAGCTGCCGATGCAAATAGTCAGCCGTCCAATCCGGCGCTACATAGGAGCCATGGCCCCAGATGCTGCCCAGCTCCTGACCGCCCATTCGCTGCCACACCTGCTGACCCGCCATAATATCGGCTTTAGTAAAAATCACATCCCCCTGCTCCGTGACCACTCGCTCTGGGATCGGCGGCTTCTCCTGAATAATTTCTCCGCCGTAATAGAGCAATATGCCAAAGGATAGAACAAATACGAGCGCCAATGCCGCCCATAGCTTTTTATAAGGCATGAACACCCCGCCTTTACCTATTTAATTTAAACTCGGTATATAAGCACAATAAGGATCACTCTCCAAATAATCGCCAGTGAGGGCATAGGCCCTCGCCCTTGAACCGCCGCATATGTGCTTGAAGCGACAGATTCCGCATTTCCCCTTTAACAGCGATTTATCCCGCAGTTGCTGCATGATGGGGGAATGCCGATAAATGTCTGCGAGCGGCCGCTCGCGTACATTGCCGCATGCAATCGGCAGAAAACCGCTTGGATAAACATCCCCCGTGTGGCTAATAAAAACAAAGCCATCCCCATCATTGACGCCTTTGGGCGCACGTCCCAGCATGTCGGCATGTTTGCCCATACCCCCGCCTGTATCTATGCATCCCGCTATTTCCTCACCCGCATATTTTCGCCTCTCCAATTGCTCCCGCTTTTGCTGCTGCATAAAAACTCTGCGATAATGCGGTGCTTCCGTCGCTTTCACTCCGTACGGCATCATTCGCTGAATTTGGCACAGCCACATCATTACTGCCTCATGCTGCTCCGGCGAAATCATATCTGCCTCCATTCCACGGCCCGTCGGGACGAGAAAAAACACGCTCCACAAGACGATGCCCAATTCCTTCACCTTCTCGGCGATTGCAGGCAAATCGTCCACATTGTAGCGCGACACGGTTGTGTTCACCTGCAGTGGAATTTGCTGCTCCTGCAAATATGCGATTCCTTTCATCGTCTGGTCAAACGAGCCCCGCGTTCCGCGAAAATGATCATGAATGTCCGCTGTCGAGCCATCCAGACTGAACGCCCAACGCGACAAGCCCGCTTCCTTTGCCTTGCAAATCGCCTCATAAGTAACCTTCGGTGTGGAGCTAGGTGTCATCGAAACCGGCAGTCCCTGCTCCTCGGACGCATATTTCGCAAGCTCAAACAAGTCCTGCCGCATTAGCGGATCACCGCCTGTAAAAACAAATAACGGCCGATCCATCGCCGCGATTTCATCAATCAGCCGCTTGCCTTCAGCAAGTGTTAGCTGACGAGGATCTGCCTTGTACTGCGCCTCTGCTCGGCAATGCAGGCATTTGAGCGCGCAGGCGCGGGTCACCTCCCAAATGACGATAAATGGATTAACCTTGTAATCGCGCTCCTGTTTGTTTACGGTCATGCTCATATTTCTCCCTCCTTTCCTTAGCAAAATAGAAACTGTCCTTATTTTAGAAAACATTCTGGAGCGCAACTGTGCGTCCCGTCACATTCGCAAGCGGCACCTTACTTTATTGTTGAGGTATACGATATCTCTTTAGGCATCTACTGGATTGAAAGGAAGGATGACCATGCTGAATGTGAGGCATATGATGATTGTGATCGCAATTTTGGGAGCAATCGCTCTTTTCTGCGCATACATCCCTGCGGAGGATAATGATGCGGCCGCTATTGCGGAAGCGGCGGAAACGTTGAATCAGCCGCCTATAGCACCGATTATTCACCGGGAGGGAAGCACGGTAAAGATTGAAATGACTGCCCAGGTAACCGATGTAGAAATTTCCAAAGGCGTCTTTTACAATGCGTGGACGTTCAATGGGACGGTACCCGGACCTGTGCTGCATGTGAACGAAGGCGACACGATTGATTTTACGCTGAAAAATATGGACCCAAACGTGCCCCATTCGATGGATTTTCACGCCGTTCATGCTGCGCCAAGCAAAAAATTCATCGATGTGATGCCGAATGAAGAAGGTCACTTTAGTTATAAAGCGGAGTCGCCGGGCGTGTTTATGTATCATTGCGGGACAAGTCCGGCACTCGCTCATATCGCAAACGGCATGTACGGCATGATTATTGTAGCGCCTACGAATGGTTATCCTAGCGATGCAGACATTGACCGGGAATACACGATTGTGCAAAGCGAGTGGTATACGGAGCATGACTATCAAGCGTTTTTAAATGATGAGCCTATCTATGTCGTGTTTAATGGCAATGATTTTGGGCTGAAAGAACAGCCTTTCCTTGCCAAAGTCGGAGATCGGGTGCGGTTTTATGTCAATAACGCCGGTCCGAACGAGGTCAGCTCGTTTCATATTGTAGGCACCCTGCTGGACCGGGTTTATATGGACGGCAATCCGCGAAATGTGCTGTACGGCCTGCAAACCTATTTGCTTCCGGCAAGCGGCGGTGCTGTGGTCGAGGTGACTGTTACCGAGGAAGGCGACTACCCGATTGTGACGCATCAGTTTAATGATGCCTCCAAGGGCGCCACCGCGATATTACGCGTAACAAAAGACGGCAAGGATACGCATGAGCCGGCGATGAAGCATTAGCGCAGAAGCGCAATTTTCTGCTTCATGCCCTCTCTCGTTCGATTGACAATGTTCGTTATTTCAATGCGAGTCGGCTGCTCCAGATGTATGCCCACGACCACAGTAGCGGTTACGCCGAGGGTGCTTGCCGCCAGCATCGCCAGTTCCGCTGCCAGCTCTCCTTCTTGGTGACCTGGCAGTGTGATGGTTTCGCATTTGGGAGCAGCTACATGAGCGCCCCATGCTGTCCAATACGCGGTAGCTGAGGCGCCAATATGGGCGGCTCCCCCGGTGATGAGAAAGACTAAATCGCTGCCCATTGGCAGCACCCGAATGTCCACCTGTTGTTCAAGCTCTTTTTTATGCTCCATTTGCTGCTCCATATTCCCCTCCCGCTTGGCCGCGTTCAATCAGCGCGGCCTTTCCTTTCGTTATACCGCGAGTCTACAGCAAACTAGGCAGGATGGCTGTGACAGCCGTCACCCGCAGCATATCGCCTGCTCGCATACCCTTTACCCCGCACAATGTGATTCCCGTCACAAAGCCGCCTCTCGCTTTCGATTATGCTTTAGACATAGCCATAACCAATCTTTTCGAGGAGGAATGTTTTATGCAAGCTTTCACTGCAACTGTCAACGCTACGGAGTATCCGCCGCAATTAAAGCACAAAGTTATTTTTCAAACGTTTCAGGAGCTTAAGCCTTCCGAAGCGATGCTGCTCATTAACGACCATGATCCCGTGCCGCTCCGCTTCCAATTCGAATCGATGTACAAGGATCAGTTTGATTGGGAATATATCGAGCAGGGCCCTGAGCTTTTTCGCGTCAAAATCGGAAAGCTTGCGCTGTAGCAGCAAAAAGCTTTGTAGAATAGCTTCGATAAGGAGGCAAGCAGATGGCCGAAGTGACTATCGTCAATGAAAAAACGATTAAAATTGCGGTCCAGCTGGAGGATGCGCTGACCATGATCCGCGATGCCCAGACCCATATTACGGAATATGCGTTCGACATCGTCACCATGGTGGAAAAAATGCCGCAGTTCAACTATACGTATTTTTGCTTTTATGCTTACGACAGCGCATCGCTTTTCGAGCGGATGCTGAATACGGACCCCAAGCAATACACCTCCTTTTCACTCGATGCGCCGGACTCCTTTTTCTATGCTTTATACGGAGGAATGACGGGGCTGTACGAGGAAGCGAGGCTTTACCTTTAACGATCGGAGGAGGAGAGCAGCCATGCTAGCTAAGCAAACCCGAATTGTGGAGCTTGATGTCAGGCCTTATTTGCGCCAAAAGCTGGAGCCCTTCCAGCTCATTATGGATCAGGTGAAGGAGTTGGAAACCCATGATGTGCTCGTGCTCCATGCTACCTTCAAGCCTACCCCGCTGCTTGGCTTGATGAAAGTAAAGGGCTACGCCAATAAAGTTCAGCAGATTGGCCCTGAGCACTGGAGCGTCACTTTCGTCAACAAGAAAAATAAAAGCTTCTTGCAGAAATGGGATGTTGAGCCAGATGCGGTGATGGAAGAGGCAGTAAGGGAAGCGGCAGCAGATACAGATGTGGCAGCCTCCCCAGCTTCTTCAGAGCATTCTGGCAAAAAAATCATTCGGCTGGACAACCGTGGACTGGAGCCGCCTCAGCCGATGATTCGCACCTTGCATGCGCTGGAAAAGCTGGGCATCGGCGATGAAGTTATTATTCATAATGATAGAGTTCCCGTCTTTCTCATTGAGGAGCTTAACTCGCTTGGATATGCCTTTACAATTGAAGAGCAGGAAGACGGTACCGCACAAGTGTTCATTCAAAAAAGCTAGGAGGCCTCAGCTTATGTTGCGTCTCCCTTTTCTCTTTATCGCAACGGGTATCGCCGGGTTCACCTTGTTCCACCTCACCTCCCTGCTGTCGCTTGCCGACTGGATAGGAGATCCTGTTCGCGGGCCCACAGGCTGGTTCAACATCCATCTCATCATTCTTGGATGGGCAACGATGATTGCAATGGGCGCTGTATATCAGCTCATACATGTTATTTTACAATCAAAAATATTTAGTGAACGACTCGCTTACGTCCATTACGGCTGCTTCACCGCCGGGGTGTGCGGACTGCTTTACGGGTTCATTAAAGGCGAGGTTGCCTGGATTGCTGGGTTTGCCGTGCTCGCTCTAATCGGTCTGCTGCTGTTCGCCTTTAATGTCATTTATACCCTATGGCGCGCCGCGCAGTGGAATGCCATCACGCTCAGCACCGCTTGCGCTGTATTGTATTTGGCGCTCACAGGGCTATCCGGCATGGGGATGGGGATGAACTTCGCCCTCAATGCCTGGAGCGGGCTGCATGAGCGCATGTTCGGTGCCCATATTTGGCTCGGCACCTTAGGGTGGTTCGGGCTGCTCATTACCGGCTTCAGCTATAAAATGCTGCCGATGTTTTATTTGGCGCACAGCTTTCCCGCCCGCCTGTCCTATGTCACGCTCGGCTTATGGAATGCTGGCGTGCTGATGGGCGCTGCCTCCTTCCTGTTTGACTGGGGCTTCTGGGCAAAATGGACCGCGCTGCTCTTTCTAGTGCTTGCGCTGCTTGCCTACAATGCTCACCTTGCGCAAATTCGCAAGCATCGGCATAAGCGCCATCCCGGCGCAGGCATCGTATGGTCGTTGAACAGCTGCCGCGCTATTGCGCTGTTTGCCATCGGCGCGCTGATCTATACGGCGTTTTATCCGCAGGCGTTTGGCTCAGCTGAGCTGGCAACAGCTGCGGGCTGGATTTATTTAGGAGGCTGGGCCAGTTTTATGATTTTATGCTACTTGTCCAAAATCGTCCCCTTCCTATGGTGGACGCAAAAATACGGTCCGCAGGTCGGCAAACCAGGCATACCTACCATGGCCGCTTTGCTGGGAGATAACGGCGTCAATCTTGGGCTTACCGGCATCGCTTTTTCCCTGCTGCTGCTGTTTGCGGGGCTGCTGCTCAGCCTGCCGTTTCTGGCGCTTGTAGGCGGACTTGGCTTTTCCTTATTTTCACTCGGTTATATTTCATTAATCGCCTTGGTTTTTACAAGATGAAAAGCAGCACTTTGGAGAGGAGAGAAGCAGAATGGAAGAGGGTACGAAGGAGCAAGTATGGGAATTGCTGCGGAAGGTGCATGATCCCGAGCTGGGAGTCAATATTGTCGATCTCGGCCTTGTATACGACTTGAATTGGGAAGCTGAACATATTACCGTGATCATGACGCTGACAACGCCAGGCTGCCCGATGCACGATATGATTGCTGGCGGCGTCCGACATGTGCTGCTGGGGGAGCTGGGCTTCACCTCTGTCGACGTTAATGTCGTCTGGGAGCCTGCATGGCAGCCTGCCATGATGTCGGAGGAGGCGAAGGAATTTTTAGGTTATTGCTAGGTACGAGCGTAAACGGCTTTCGCCATCCTCTGGCGGCAAAGCTAACGTTTGCCGGCCCAATCCTTTTTATCAAGTTTATAATAGTTATATTTTTCGTTATCCATCTCAATAATACTCTGAAAGTGAAAACCACATTTTTGTATTACCTTATTGGACGGAACGTTATTTAATAGAGCAATAGCAGTAAGCACCTTAACGTTCGTACTCTCAAACAAATAATTAATCACTCCTTGTGACGCTTGGGTTGTAAATCCTTTACCTCTATGTTCCTTAGAAATTGCATACATGATTTCTCGATTTGGCGGTGGCAATTCATCTTTAATTCCTGAACAACACCAACCGATAAATTCTCCTGTCTCTTTCAAAATAATTCCTAGTCGCAGACGGAGTTCACCAATGTCTTCACTTGTTGATACAGCATTCAAAAACTGTTTGTTTTCTGGAATTTCATAGTTGATAAACCAATCTTCCCTTTGCTCTTTCGATACGTTCCAGCCTGGCAAAAATTCATGTATTTCAGGTTGCCAGGTGAGTGAATGAAAATCATTTAAATCCGCAACTAAAAATTCTCGTAGAATGACATCCTTACATTCAATCGTAAAAATGTTTTCTTTGGAATCGGAACGAGCATTTGTGTTCATAATAAATCTCCCTCTATAAACTGTACTAATGTCTATCATACCTCTCTAAGTGAATCTATTGCGAGGCTATAATGACTATAATTGTTTTTTATTTAGCAACAATATTTCAGAAAACAGCCTTCTAAATAAGCAAGCTGCCGATGATCCTCATCGCGGCTTGCCTATTCCTACTCCTATTCCTATTCGTGTTGCTGCCTATTCCTAGTAACACTACGCGCTTCTCAAGGAGCGATACCAACTCTAGCGGGCGGTTTTACCCCGCTTATACCCTTATGTCGGTTCCTCCAGCACGAATGCTCCCTTGCCACGTTCCTCCTGAATCCAAGCTGCCATACCAGCGCTGTCCTGCACATCGAATACCGGGAGCCCACCAAAACTCACCGGATACCATGATGCAACCGCAACGACCTGCTCTAATTGTTTAACGAGCGCCTCGTCCTCCTCCTCGCGAATCAAGACAATTTTCGGATAACACTCTTGTTTAAAGCCCTCGACAATGACCCAGTCCATGTCGCCAAACTGCTGAAGCAGCTCCTTCAGCGGCGTCGACCGCTGCTCCATAATCGCCGTGCGATGCGGCGAGGTGATGGCGATTTTATGCGCACCCGCCTCGCGATGCTGCCATGTATCGGTACCCGGATGATCAATGTCAAAATCATGTCCGTCATGCTTAACCGTGCCGACGCGGCAGCCGGCTTCGGCGAGCTGCTTGACCAGCGCTGCGGTCAGCGTCGTTTTTCCGGTGTTTTTAAAGCCGACAATTTGAATAATGGAAGTTTGCAATGGTCCCTCTCCTTCTTTTTCTCACGTTGCTGTGATCCCTATCACTTCACGACTACCACATGTTGTATTATCATTAACTTCTGAAACTAAATGTAGTTATTTCAGTGGAAAGGAGAATATGATGCTGACTTTCTACCCCCGGTTCATCCGTACCTTTACAGATTTGCCTGGGCATCTCTCCCTGCTGATTCACGCCTGGAACGGCTGTAATATGCGCTGCTACGGCTGCCATAATGATGCGGAATTAATCGCGCAGAAGCCGATTCCGCATTTGCTGTTAACCCCAGAGCAGACGCTTGAGCGGCTGAGCGGCAGCGATGGGCTGTTCGACGCCGTGCTGTTCAGCGGGGGCGAATTTTTAATCAGCAGCGCGGCTGAGCTGGAAAGCTTCCTGCGGCGTGTGCGCCTTATTTTCAGAGGGAAAATCATTGTTATGACGAATGGCACGTTCCCTGGCAAACTGAAGCATCTGCTGGAACTGGCGCTGATCGACGGCGTTCATATCGATATGAAGCTGCCCTTTCACCTGCTCGACCCAGTGGAGGATGCCGAGGTGTTCAAGGCAATTATCGGCGCCCAGCCTTCCGTCCGCTTCTGTCAGGACATCCTCGACTCCGTCGATCTCGTCATTCGCCACAACAGCAGGCTGAGCCAAGTAAGGACGGTTCGTTACCCGCTGCTGAGCGAGGAGTTTTTCGTCCAGATTGCCTCCTATGTTGAGCAGTTGAAAGACAAGTATGACAGTATTGTACCTTATTCCCTGAATCCCTACCATCCACCGCAAAAATAGAACGGAGGCCGATGATGTTTAGCCAATCTACCGATATTATCCGCACGTTTACTTCCGGGTCCGAGACGAAGCAAGCCGACTACTTGAAAAGAGAAAACAGCAACTTTGTCTACTCGCTGCCGCTGCTGCGCCATAATTTGAACAATTTTGCCGAGGAGGAGTATTTGCTGGAGCATATTTTGCCGCCCGCGCTTACCGAGCTCTATTGGGATGGCGTTGTGTACATTCACGACAAGCAGCTTAGCCCTTATTGCCTAAGTGTAGGCTGCAAGGATATTGCGGCGAACGGCATCCCAACACTGGCGAAAAATATGATGTCCTCGCAGCCGACAAAAAAGCTCGAAACGCTGCTGCGGCATTTTAGCAATCTCGTCGTACTGATGTCGCAGCAGGTATCCGGCGCTGTCATGCTTTCGCAGATGACGACGGTATCCGCCTCCTATCTCTATTATGAGGAGACTGTCAGAGGCCATATCTTCACCGCCGAGGAGCTTGAGCAGTTGTTCCAAAGCTTGATCTGGGAAATGAACATGCCGCTGCGCGGTGGTTCGCAATCTGCCTTCACTAACATTACGCTGGAATTTGGCAAGCCTTCTGATGAAATCAAGGATGATTTTGTCGTCATTGGCGGCTCGCCACTGGACATGCGCTACAAGGAAATTCCATCCGCCTACTTTGACCGGATTAACGAGGCGGTTATTGCGGTGATGAAGCAAGGTACAGGTAATGGCATCCCGTTCACCTTTCCGCTTTTGACAGTACCGATTGACGATTATTTTGACTACAGCAATCCGTTGTTTCTAGAGCTGCTGGACGGCATGTACCAATGGGGCGGCGTTTATTTCGAAAACTTCCGCAGCAAGCCGTTCGAGAGCGAGCATTATCGCCGTCTGAACCCTTATATTAAACCGCGTGATCCCGAGGTCAGCCGCAGCTTGTGCTGCCGACTGCAAATAGACTTAACAGTATTGTCACGTCTCGGAAGCGGGATTTTTGGCAGCTCCACTGGTTCTACCGGTGCCGTACAAGTTCTTAATTTAAACATGAACCGCGTCCTAATGGAATACGGCGGACATGAAGATACGCTGCTTGCGAAAATCAAGGAGCTGCTGAACATTATGCAGGAAGGCCATATGGCCAAGCGCAAGTGGATTGAGCAAAACAAAGAGCTGTATCCGACCTTTTTCGCCTTAAACCGTGATTTGTCCAATTATTTTAATGTGTTTGCCGTTACTGGCATGCATGAGGGGCTAATCAATATCGGCTATGAGGGCGGGATGAACAATGAGGCAGGCAAGCAGCTCGCCCACCGAATCATGCAGTTCATGACAGAGACGATCAATGAATTTATCGTCCGCGATCAGGTTGCCTGCGGCATCGAATATGCACCAGGTGAAAATGCCGCGATCAAGCTGGCCCGTCATGATGTTAAATGGGCGAAAAACCATGACCGCAGTATTTTCCTACAGGGTACAGGGGATAACGTTTATTTAACCTCGGGCTGCATGCTGCCGTTCAGCGAAGATGATTTTCTGCGTCAGGTGGAGAACAGCGCTGAATTTCAGGCTTATGCGACCTCTGGCAGCATTTTGCATCATTTCCTTGAAACGAAGCTTGCTCCGGAGAGACTCGCCGATTATTTAAAGAAAATTTTCGAGAAGCCGATTCAATATATTACGCTCACGCCGACTCTGACAAGCTGTCTTACTTGCAGCCAGCAAATCGTCGCTGAGGATGGAAAAAACATTCACGCCTGTCCTGTATGCGGCAGCGACGATATCGCCACCTTCAGCCGCGTCATTGGTTATGTCAAAATGATTGCCCGCAAAAAGCTCGAGGTAGATGAACAGGGCTACTATACAGGAGAATATAATTTTTGGAGCAATGCGCGGCGTTTTGACTGGAATACACGCAAACGTATGAAGGAGGACGCTGTTGAGCGTGTTAGCACTGCCGCTGCCGTCTCTGCAGCAGACTCTTGATTTAACGCTAAGATGTCCGAGTGCGGCGGCTGCGCAATAATCCCGTGCGCATCAACCACAAATTATGCTGTACCGCACAACGCCGCCCCTCTTCCCTTCCGAAATATAGCTCGGGAGTTGAACGGGCGGCGCTTTTTCATGACGTACGCTATAGGGCAAATTTGTACAGTGCAGGACTGCCCAATCTTATAAAGTAGAAGCGGCAAGAGGAATGACCGTAACAAGCGTCCCCGCCTTGATGCCTGTCTTCGTAGGCGGAATGACGATTAGGCAGTTTGCATCCTTTAACGTAACTAGCGCGCTCGACATATCCACGCCCTCTTGCTTTACGTACACTAGTCCGTTGTTGAAATATCGAATGCCCCGTACATAGCGGGGATAAGCATTAACCTTGTTATAATCGGCTGCAAGAAAAGCATCATGCCCCTGAACATCAGCTGACTTATGCTCCCCCTGCATGGCGAGTAATACGGGACGCACCAATAATTCACAGCCGATAAAGCATGCTGACGGATTTCCGGACAATCCAAAAACCAGTTTATTCTTCCATATGCCTGCGCTCGTTGGACTGCCTGGGCGCATCGCGATTTTATTAAACAGCGTTTCCCCTTCCCACTGCTGGAAAAAATCAGCGATAATATCATAATCCCCGACAGATACGCCTCCCGTTGCAATCACGATATCCACGTCGCTTGCGAGCAGCTTGTACAGCATGCTTTCAGCGTTCGCATAATCATCAGCAATGTGCTCCACGAAAAGCGGTTCAGCGCCGCATGCACGCACTTGGGCCGCCAGCATATAAATATTGCTATTTCTGATCTTGGCGCCTTCCAGCGGCTCATTAATGGACAACAGCTCGCTCCCGGTTGAAACGATCGCAACGAGCGGCTTGCGGTGCACACGAACCTCCGCGCAGCCGAGTGCGCTCAGCAGAGCCATCTGCCCCGGCCCGATCCGTTCGCCCGCCTCCAGCATTAGCCCACCAGCAAGTGCTTCTTGGCCGATTGGCGATATGTTCGCTCCGGCGGGTACCGCCTTGCGCAGCATGACATAAGGCTGGCCAGCCTTTTCGGCCTCTTCAGCCATTTCCAGCATAATGACGGCATCGGCACCATCCGGCACCATCCCGCCGGTCATAATTCGTGCCGCTGTGCCAGGCACAATCACTTTTGTCGGCACAGTTCCGCTTGGCAGCTGTTCAATAACTTCCAGCATAACAGGTAGCTGCTGCAAATCCGCCGTTCTGATGGCGTAGCCATCCATGCCGGAGCGGCGAAAATGCGGAATCGCTTCTCGTGCGTGAATACTCTCGGCCAAGCCATAGCCTGCTGCATCGGCCAATGCTATTTTGACCGTACCGGCCTGATGGACCCGATCGAGCAAGGCCTGCTGCGCGTCGCCTAGCGTCACTGCTTTTCTCTGATGCTTGCTATCGTTCTTCTCCTTGTGTATGTTCATTAGAAGGTCGTCCTTTCAAAAGCTGTTCTCATTTATTTCAATGTACCAGTATAATGTGCCAAACCACTGTGAGATAGGTCACTAAAGAATAGCTTATGCATGTCTATATTGCAAAAAAAAAGACCAATCAGCCTGGCACTGATTGATCCCGTCTATGAAATGCCGTTATCATTTATATATAAGAAATACTAGGAAGGAAGATGCTCGTTATGCTGCTTCATAAAGGAGAAACACTGTTCCGTCAAGGAGAGCTAGGACCGCTCTACCACATTAAAAGCGGGATGCTCAAAATTATTCGCCTGCATGAGGATGGCAATCCCATTCTAATGAATATTATCACCGCTGGAGAAACGATTCCCCATCATTCGCTCATTACCCAGCAGGCGTATCACGGAACAGCTGTAGCGCTGGTCACCTGCAATATTGAGGTGTTGCCGCCCCGAGAATGGTACCAAACGCTGGAGAGCGAGCCGGAAAAATGCCGCGATATTGCGCTGCTGCTGCAAAACAAGCTGCGCATGATGCAGCAGCGCATCGATCAATTGACGCAGGCCGCACCGATTGATAAGCTCCGCAAGCTGGAGCAATGGTTCGACCAGTATATTTCACCAGCTACCCTTTGCGATGTGCTGACGCAGGATGAAATTGGACAGCTGATCGGGCTGCGCCGCGAAACAGTCAATCGGCTGCTGCGCGCAAAGGCCACCGAGAGCGCAGTGAAGAAAGCCTCCTTCTAATTAAACGGTATCGGCTGTTTCCTGCTGCTCGCCTTGCCCATCGTTCAAGCTTTCAGCCGGACCAAAAAACTCAAAATGAATATCGGAAGCCTGAACGTCAAACACCCGCAAGGCGCGATTGATCATTTTCATAAACGGCTGTGGTCCGCAAAAATAAAAGCTGGCATCCGTCGTCGGAATAGCTGTGCGAAGCCATGGGAAATTGATCAGCCCTTCCTTGTGGTAATCTTTAAGCGCCTTGTCATGTGCCGTAGGCTGCGTATAGCAGTAGAACACGGACAACTGCGGGTGACGGCCGGCAAGCGCGGTTACCTGCTCCTTCATCGCATGCGTGTCTCCATTCGTGGTCGCATGGATAAAGGTAACCGGCCGCTCTGGACTGGCTTCCACTACAGCATGCAGCATACTCATCATCGGTGTCAGCCCAACGCCGCCGCTAATGAGCACGACAGGCCGCGTATCCTCCAAATCCACTGTAAAATCGCCCGCCGGTGCTGACAAATGAACGATATCTCCTTCGCGCAAATGCTCATGCAAAGACACAGACACTTTGCCAGCAGGCTGGTCATCCCGCCCATCCTCGCGTTTGACCGAAATGCGGTAATAAGGCTTGCTTGGCGAGTCCGATAAACTATATTGGCGAATATGGGTAAAAGCATCATTCGGCAGTTCCCTTTTCATGCTCACATATTGCCCAGCTTTAAAGCTTGCAATTGCACCGCCGTCCTCCGGCAGGAGGTAGAAGGATGTAATGTTGTCGCTCTCCTGAACCTTTTTATTGACCACAAAAGCCCGGAACCCTTCCCAGCCGCCATGCTGCTGCTCTGCCTGCTTATACATTTCCTTCTCCACGCCGATAAACGCATCGGCAATTAGACCATAGGCTTCTGCCCACGCCTGCAAAATATCATCCGTAGCCGCATCGCCCAGCACATCCTTGATCGCAGCAAGCAAATATTTCCCAACAATCGGATAATGCTCTGGCAAAATCCCCAAGCTTCTATGCTTATGGGCAATTTGCTTCACAACTGGCAATATAGCAGCCAAATTATCAATATGAAGAGCGGCAGCGTAAACCGCATTTGCGAGCGCTGCTTGCTGCTTGCCTTGTTTTTGATTGGCATGGTTAAAAATATGAAGCAGCTCCGGATGAGCCGCAAACATCGTTTCATAGAAACGCTTCGTAATTGTTGTGCCGTGGACTTCCAATACAGGAACGGTAGATTTAATTGTGGCAATGGTCTTCTCACTCAGCATCATCGCACTCTCCTCACGGGTTTAAGTATCCTTCAAACTTGATCTTCACCAGTATAAACAAGGAATACGTTTTTGATTGTGATTGAAATCACAATAAAGAATGCTGAATTGTGACAGTTTCCCATGGGTTAATCGACAAAAGTGAAAAACTAAGAAAAACGCCTGGCGGCAAAGCTATCATTTCGCGGGTGAAAAATAAGTCCATAATAAGGGTGATCATTATCATAGGATTATATTTCAAAAAAATCCAGCTAAAGCAAGGGCTTCAGCTGGATTTGAGCATTTTTTCAACCTTATAGCGAATTTTGTCACATTTGACGTCAATCATTCACGTTTTAGACAATCGTTAGACAAAGTTCTTTAAGGTTCGACTAAGGTTTTGTTTATATAATAATAACTATCAACCCCACAGTTGATCATATAACTAGGACAGGCCCACAGAGATGTGGGCCACTTTTTTTGAAAATATAGGTAAGGATAGGATGTTTCCATCCTTTCTCTCTATTTCTCGGAATGAAACGTGCCGCGCCGCCAGAGGACGGCGACAGCCCCTTCACCTTGTCCAGCCTTCATTCCAGACCTTAAAATCAGGTTTGCCATCCTCCGACCAATGCAGCTGCTTGACGAACGTATGACGATTCGGATCATTTAGCGGGTCGCCCTCAATCTCCTTATAGGTGCGGGCATGGTACACGAATACATCCGTCTCGCCATCCTCCGCTACAGTGAAGCCGTTATGGCCCGGCCCATACTGATCACGCCCCTCATCCGTCTTAAATACCGGCTCCGGCGATTTCGTCCACGAAGCAGCAGCAAGCAGGTCGCTGTCCTCAGATGCCGTAAGCAAACCAACGCAATAATTAAAATCGGTAGCGCTTGCAGAATAGCTGATGAAGATGCTGCCGCCCCGTTTGATGACCGCTGGCCCCTCATTAACCAAATAGCCGATTTTTTCCCAATCGTATTCCGGGGTTGCGATCATAATCTGAGTCCCGCGAATCGTCCAAGGGTTTTCCATCGCCGCGATGTACAGGTTCGTATTGCCTTTAATCGCTGGATCATTTTGCGCCCAAACCAGATAGCGCTCTCCCTTATGCTCAAACGTCGTAGCATCCAGATTGAAGGACTCCCAGTTCATTACGATTTTGCCCTTCTCCGTCCATGCGCCCTCCAGCGGATTAACGCTTTCATTTTCAAGCACATAGGTACGATGAGCAAAGCTTGCATCCGTCCTGCCCGAAGCAAAATAAATGTACCAGCGGCCATCGATAAAATGAATTTCAGGTGCCCAAATTTTCTCGCTCATCTCGCCGCTCTCATGCTTGTGCCAGATTGCAATCGGCTCCGCATCAGCTAAACCAACGATCGTCTGCGAGCGGCGCAGCTCAATATAATTATAATCCGGCTCAGTTGCCGTGAAATAATACCAGCCGTCTACATGCTTATAAATCCACGGATCAGCGCGCTGCAAAACGATCGCTTTACCTTCATTTTGCATAAATTGCGTTGTAATCGGCTGTAAACGCTTCGATGATTTTGTCTCCGCCGTCTTTTCTCCATTTGGCAACTGCATCATTCCAACCTTTCTCGTCAAGCTCACCCATACGTATCCTCATTATATACAAAAGCCAGCCCTCGCTCAATGACAGGTATCGTAAAGGCTTAGGCTTCCTCTGACTGGACCCTTCTTCTGCCGCCGTGAAACACATTGTCGAGCGATAGCCAGCTGCTGCCATTCATGGTCAAATGGACACAGCAGGCAAAGAGCAGCAAATCTATTTCAAAGCCGTTGATCAAGCCTTTTTCCCACGATACATACAAGGTCGCAACAATCATTTGAATGCCGAATAAGGCGGCAAATATTTTGGTTTCAAGGCCGAGAATCAGCGCAGCTCCGCCCACTACCTCAAGAGTTGCTATCACATAGGCGAAAAATCCCGAAATGCCAAAGTTGTTGAACATCGTTGAAACGCTATCCATGCCCATAACAAACTTGTCGACACCGTGAAATATAAAGATGATTCCCATTACGATTCTTAATATAAAAGATCCCAATTCAAGCCTTTTCAAATGCTTTTGTTGATACACGCTTTCAGCTCCTTAGTCCTTAAGAATCACAAAAATAGTATTAACGGTACAAAATGATTATATTGTACAATAACATTAACTGACAACAAGAGTTATTATTCGACAAGAACATGCCAAAAAATCATTCTATAAATATCAGGAGGAACTGTGGTGAACGACTTTAAATCTGAATTCAATCAGCTGCTAACCTTTACGCTTCGCAAAAAAATCATGGCCGGATTTTCAATCATTCTCGTCTTAATTATCGGTTTGTCAGGCCTCTCCTATTTTGAGTTGAATCTCAAGGATAAGGATTATGCTGCACTGAAGCAAAGCATCGTCAATACAGAGAGACAACAGCTTCTGGCCGATGCGGCCGCAGCAGCGACAAATGCTGGAGCATCCGATAAAGTCAGGGCATGGCTTGACTATGAGCAGCAACAGCTGAATACCCTTCTTCAGGACGACAGTTCAGAAAAAAACGCTAGCGTTGCCGAATTGCTTTTTCCGCTTCTTACGTGTCTCATTATATTGCTTGGCTTAATTGTTGCACGAGCCATCAGCCATTACATAGCAGAGCCTGTTGTTCGCATATCGCGAAACATTGAACAAATTGCTGACGGAAACTTACTCGTTTCTGAGCTGACCCTGAAGCAAAATGACGAAATTGGTGAAACCGCCCGGGCAATCAACCGAATGAAGCAATATTTATTGCAGCTCATCGGACAAATCAATCAAGGAGCAGAGCAAGTAGCTACCTCTTCCCTGCTTTTACATGACGGCTCGGAGAAAAATACAGTGGCCGCGAAACAGCTAACGGCTCATATCATTACGATATCCGGGCAAGTCCAGCAGCAGCATGAGGGTATGCTGGGTGCACGTCATAAAGCCGAAAGCAACTTCGAACGGGCTGAAATGATGAAGCAGTCTGCGGACATCAGCCTGAATGCGTCTGCCCTAGTCGTTCAAGAGGTAAATTATGGCGGCTCGGTTATTGAACAAACCGTTATTCAAATGGAGAAGATAAAACATTCGACGGAAGAGACATTCGCGATCATTCATCAGCTCTCGGCAAGGTCGCAGGAGATCGGCGCCATTGCCGATGTCATTACGGCGATTGCCAGCCAGACGCATCTGCTCGCTTTGAATGCCTCAATAGAAGCGGCCCATGCCGGCGAGCAAGGCAAAGGTTTTGCCATCGTTGCAAGCGAAGTGCGCAAGCTCGCAGAGGAAGCACGCGTCTCCGCAGAACAAATTTTCGAGCTCATCGCCAATATTCAAAAGGATACGAATACCGCCTCCCATTCGATTGGCGTAGGTATTGAAGAAACGGAAGCGGGCATGAAGGTGGTCCAGCAGGCCGGCCAGTCGTTCCGTAATATCGATACCTCCGTACAAGAAGCTTCACTTCATATTGGAGAAATTACAGCGGCTGTCAGCCATTTTGGCGATGACTCGCGCACGATGGCTGATTTGTCGGAACGCCTAGCTACGATGTCGCAAAGCATTGCCGAGGACATTCGCAACATTTCCTCCTTCTCGGAGGAGCAAATGGCGACCGTTCAGCAAATGAGCGCTTCGTCAGAAGCGTTGACATCGCTCTCTACTGAGCTGCGGGAGGAAACGCGCAAATTCAAAATAACGCCGGAAGAGCCCGAAGCGGCGGCTATTGCTGAAACATTTGAATAAAATGACGGGCGGCATTGGAAAGATAACGATTCCTGAGCCAAACGATACCGACATCTGATTGAAAATCCGTGTCCGTGATGGCCAGCATGCGAATCGTTGGCAGCGGGAAAGAGGCCATGACCGATTTGGGAAAGACGGTAACGCCGATCCCAGCTGCCACAAGTGCCATTATAATGGCGACGCTGGAGCATTCGCAGATGATTTTCGGCTCAAAGCCATGAGCGCGGCATTCAATCATCACCTTCTCATGCATCGCCGTTGTCCGCTCCGTCTTGAGGGCAAGAAACGGTAAATCCTTAAGCTCGCTCATCTGCATCGATTGCTTGTGTGGATCTGTGCTCCACTTTGAAGGCAGTACGGCTACAAACGGATCGGATGGCAGCGGCAAAATCGAATAAGGCAGCGAATCAGACGCCGATTCAAACGGGAGTCTGGCAACGACAAGCTCAATGCTGCGCTTCTCCAACTGGCTGCCCAGCAAATAATGATCGCCTTCCCAAATTTTAAACGTCACCTCGGGATGCTTGCCCCGAAACCGCTCAATGACAGGCGGCAGCAGCGAAATGCAGGAAACGACCGAGCCAATAGGCAGCACGCCCTGAATGCCCGCATCGAGCTCTCTTACCTCCTGCATCGTTTCATTAAATTGGTTGACTAAGCTTTCTGCCTTATCGCGCAGCAGCTCTCCCGCGTGGGTCAGCACAAGGCTTTTGCCATTGCGATCAAATAAAGTGACGTTCAGCTCCTGCTCCATTTGCTTTAATTGGCGACTAAGCGGAGGCTGCTCCATATTCAGCAGCTTGGCGGCGCGTGTAATTTGCCCCTCCTTGGCGATCGCCAGAAAGTATTTGAGCTGACGTATATCCATATGCATTCTCCTATACCTAAAAAGTATGATGATCCGACAAAACAGATATTATCAATATACTTGGTTAAGTGGTACGATTCAACTACACGACTATCACGAATATAAGTGGGAGGATTCTAAAATGAGCCAACCGATTGCCATTAAATTAGCTGCTACCAAAAAAACAAAGCCCCAAGCCGATCAACTAGGGTTTGGAAAATATTATACCGACCATATGTTCATTATGGACTATGAAGCATCGAAAGGCTGGCATAGCCCAAGAATCGTTCCTTACCAGCCGATTACGCTCGACCCTGCTTCCAAGGTGTTCCACTACGGACAAACGGTGTTCGAAGGTTTGAAAGCGTATCGCACAGATAAAGGCAGCATACTGCTGTTCCGTCCGGAAGAAAACTTTAAACGGCTTAACCGCTCTAACGAACGTCTGAGCATTCCGCATCTTGACGAGGAAATTGCGCTGGAAGCTTTGAAGCAGCTCATTGCTGTTGATCAGGACTGGATTCCGGATGAGGATAAAACATCCCTATACGTTCGTCCGTTCATTATTGCGAATGAATCATCACTTGGTGTAGCCCCTTCGCAAAACTACATGTTTATGATTATCCTTTCGCCAGTCGGCTCGTATTACGCGGAAGGCATTCATCCGGTGAAGATTTTTGTGGAATCCGAGTATGTACGTGCGGTTAAAGGCGGCGTCGGCAATGCCAAGACAGCCGGCAACTATGCCGCAGGCCTGAAAGCTCAGGAAGAAGCGGCAGCTAAAGGCTGTACGCAAGTGTTGTGGCTGGACGGTGTTGAGCGTAAATACGTAGAGGAAGTTGGCAGCATGAATGTCTTTTTCAGCATCAATGGCACAATTGTAACTCCGGCGCTGAATGGCAGCATTCTCGACGGTATTACGCGCAAATCGATTATTGAGCTGCTTAAATCGTGGAACATTCCCGTTGAGGAGCGCAAGCTGTCCATTGACGAGCTTGTCGAGGCTTATCATAACGATACGCTGGAGGAAGCTTTCGGAACGGGTACGGCAGCGGTTATTTCTCCAATTGGAGAGCTGCATTACCTCGATGAGCAGCTGCTGCTGCGCGGCGGAGAGACAGGACCCTTATCACGCAAGCTGTATGAGACGTTAACAGGCATCCAAACGGGCGTCATTGCCGACCCATTTGGCTGGACCGTTGAACTTCCAAGTGCCCAATATACCGCTGGAACAAAATAACACATAACGGCGCTCTTCCTGCGTACAGCATGCCCAGTATACACATAAAACCAACCCCGTGCTCTAGTTAGGGCAGCACGGGGTTGGTTTTTATCTTTGCATATCTTCCATTTTCACTCATCGTATTCGGCTGCAACCATTCGACTTGCAAAGCAGCCTGTAGATATCAATAGCTGCGATTGGTCAGCTGATCCAAGCTTTTGAACGTATAGCCTTGCGCCCTAGCACCGTCTATAATCGCTCCTAAGGCCCCAGCATTGTCGGAGGAAACCGAATGCAGCAATATAACGGCTCCCGGATGAAGCTGGCGCATCACTTGATCCTGGGCATATGCTGCGCCCCTTTGGCTGTTAATGTCCCAATCCTTATAGGCAACCGACCAGAATACGCTAGTATATCCAGCCTGCTTGCTGACAGCAAGCACCTGATTGCTGAAAATGCCTCTTGGCGGACGCAAATACGCCATTTGCTGCTGGCCCGTCAGCAGCGCCGACTGCTCCTCCACCTTTTGGAGCTCGGTCTGAATTTGTCCTGAGCTTAGCTGTGTCATATCCGGGTGGCTCCAGGAATGGTTGCCAACGATATGCCCTTCCGACGCCATTCGCTTGACTAGCTCCGGCTGATCTTTGATGAAATGGCCCGTTACAAAAAAAGCGGCAGGAACACCCTTGGCCTTAAGCGTATCCAGTACCTTGGCCGTATAGCCATTTTCATAGCCATTATCGAAGGTCAGATAGAGCTCCTTTTGCTTCGTATCGCCGAGGAAAATCGCCCCATTTTGCTGGACGATGCCTTTAAAGCCCTCCTCATTAATCGAAGGCAGCTGTCCTCCTGCGCTTTTCTTAAACCCGAAATGATAAACCCCCGGCTGTGCAAACGCGCTGCCCATGCCAAGGCAGCCTAGCCATACAGCCAAACACAGGCTTAGCAGCCGGAGTGTCATACGCTTCATCATGCTGTTCCCCCTCATTCATTTGCTGCTTGCTCAGCTTTATGTTCTGCATCCAGCAAGCAAATTATGAGTAGAACCTCACATTAAATAAGCGATAGCTTATCCGGATTATACATCGTATAAATACGCTTGATACGGCTGCCGGCCTCCGTATGAACCCATTCCAGACATATAACCGCCTGTACAGCCTTTTCACGGCGAAAGACGAGCGCTGGCTGCCCGTTTATGATGGAGACAGATAGGCTCGCAGCGTGCAGGCTGTGCGTAGACATTCTCCGCAACAGTATGACAGCGCGGCGTGCGCTAATAACGGGCCGTCTCACTGCAGTAACTTTGCCCCCGCCGTCGGTGATAAGCACAGCATCTTGACGCATCAACGCAAGCAGCTTCCCAATATCGGCCTGTTCAAATGCCGCAACAAATGGCTCCAATGCAGCTGCGTCCACCGTTAGCTCTCTTTCTTCAGCATGCGATTGTGGAAGCTGGCGGTACAGGTCAAGCGCCTGCTTGGCACGACTTAAAATTTTGCGACAGTTTGCCTCTGACTTGCCTACCAGCTCAGCAAGCTCATCGTAGCCATATCCATAGCCTTCACGCAGCACAAATACAGCACGCTCTAATGGGGCTAAATGCTCCAGCATGACGAGCATTGCATAGCTGATCGTTTCCCTGCGCGCAAGCTGCTCCAAAGGCTCATCGCCATAATCGCCGCTCCATGGCTCCGGCAGCCATTCGCCGACATAAGCTTCTCGCTTGTGGCGGGCAGATTGCAGCACATTCATACAGCGATTGACCGTCATTTTGCACAAATAGGCTTTGACATTGCTCAGCGGATAAGGCTCCGCCGACTGAAGCGTCACAAAAACATCCTGGACGACATCGTCCGCCTCCTGCCGTGATCCAAGCAGCTTGTATGCAAGCGAGCTAAGCAGCGACTTATAATCCGCATACCACTCTGCTACTTTCCACAACACCTGAGTATCCGCCATCTCGCGTCCAAAACTTCCTTTCACAGAGCAAAATAACCAAATTTATAAATGCCTATAATGTCCCTTTAGTCAAAGCAGCCAGGGAACATGCTGGTTGAAATGGCAATTCGATTCCAGCTGTTGATCGTAATAATCGCTAAAATTAATGCGGTATATTCCGCTTCATCATAATAGTCTCTCACCCGATTGTACAGCTCATCCGGCACTCCCGCTTCCGAAACCTGAGTCACATGCTCGGTCAATTCCAATACAGCACATTCCTTCTCCGTATAAATTGGCGCTTCTCGCCATACGCTTAGCAGCATAATGCGCTGCATGCTTTCGCCCTTGTTCATAAGATCCTCACTATGCATATCCAGACAAAAAGCACAGCCATTGATTTGCGACGCCCTCAGCTTAATGAGCTCATAGGTGATAGGATCAATGCCGGAGCTTGATGCTGCTTTCTCCAATTCCATCAACGCTTTAAATATAGCCGGGTTCGCCGTGCGATAGTTTACTCTTAATTTCATGATAAATTCCTCCTAGTAGGTTGGTGTTTTTCGGTTCTCATAAGATAAGACAAAGAAGCCTCCTCTTTTGTGACAAACAAAAGCAAAAAAAACCGAACTTTACGCGTAAAGCGTAAAATCCGGCTTTTTGTTAGCAGCATTGCCACCCCAACTTGTACGTACATAAAAAAAGATTGAATTTCATATCTCACTCAAGTTGTACGGATGACTCAATCTCATTACTATGCCACTCCGAAAAGGTACCTCTCCCGACAAGCTATTGCTTCTCTAATCGGTACGTATGACCGCAGAAGGAGCATTTGAACAATATGCCTGTCTCGCCCACGACCCAGCTGATGCGATCATCGTCCTCCGCTTCCAAATATTCGCGTCCCTGATCATCTCGATCTCCGGTTGCGAACAGTCCAGTTTGATTGCCGCAAACACATTCAAAGGTTAGTACCACTGTTTATTCACCCTCCCTAAATACAGATATTTCCTGCTAATTTCGCCAAAACTATTGACAATGATACATTTTGTATCATAAATTAATAGTTAAGCTTGTATTATTATTTCAGCCTTTTTGAAGGAGCCACTAAAATGACGATGGGAGACCGATTGAAGGAACTCCGCTTACAAAAAAATCTTTCGCAAGAAGCCGTTGCCCGTGCGATCGGAATCACCCGATCAGCCTACAGTCATTACGAAATTAACAATCGCCAGCCTGTATATGAAACGCTGATTAAGCTCGCCTTCTTTTTTCATGTAACGACGGATTATATTATTGAAGGTGAAACCCGCCAGCAAGAGGCTGGGCTGGCCAGGGAAGAAACGCAAGAGCTGCTGCGGCTGCTGAATCATATGGATGAAGACAAGCGAAAAGCGTCCATTGACAAGATGCTTAGTGTCCTACGCGAGTCGGAATAAATCTTAGCCATCGTAATGCCCTGCTGCCTTCGTTAGCGGCGAGCCGTCAGAACGGCCATCATCAGTGCGAGGATAGCAAAGCTGGCTGCATAACCGCCAATAATGTCCGTTGCGTAATGGACGCTGAAATAAAGCCTTGAGGCGCCCATTAATAGAATAAGCAATCCTGCGAGTACATAGCTGATCCGCTTCGTCGTTTGACTGAACCAGGCATCCCTTCCAATCCATACAGCTGCCAACCCATAAAGCGAAAGCGCCATCATGGCATTCCCGCTCGGGAAGCTTGTGCTAGCTGCCTCTATTCCCCAAGCCTCCTCAGGCCGACCCCGGTCAAACGCCATTTTGGCCAAAGTATTCGTTATGTATACAAGTCCAGTACCAACTATAATCGGTGCTGCTTTCAGCCAGCCGCTGCGCCAGCCGAACCATAGAAAAAGCGCAAAAGTCGCTGCGATAATAAATAGCGAAGATCCCATATAAGACAGCACTCTAAAAAAAGCTGTCCAGCCTTCTCCCCGCATTTGCTGAGCGAATGCGGCTATTTCTTTGTCCAGCTGTGACAGCTCCAGGCGCACAGCCTGCTGTGCAGTTAATGCAAATATAAGCACGCCTGCAGCAAGTCCAGCGATCCATCCCCAAAATCCCTTTCGAATAAATATCCTCTCCTAATTGCTTCAACTTGTTTGCTTCGCTATAATTAGCGTTGACCATAATATTATAATACAAATTTTGAAATTGGGAAGGAATACTAAAATCATGTACGTATCAGATAAATGGAGAGATTACGAGGTAATAGATACAGGAAATGGAGATAAGCTTGAGCGCTGGGGCTCCTATATTCTTCGCAGGCCAGACCCGCAAATTATTTGGCCCATAACGAAGGAAGACGGCTTGTGGCAAAAAACAGACGGCCACTACCATCGCAGCTCCTCAGGCGGCGGCGAATGGCAGTTCAATTCCCAGCTGCCTGAGCGCTGGACGATATCCTACGGAGAGCTGTCCTTTCATATTAAGCCGACAAGCTTCAAGCATACGGGGCTATTTCCTGAGCAAGCGGTGAACTGGAGCTGGATGATGAACAAAATCCGCACAGCGGACCGTCCGATTCGCGTACTGAACCTTTTTGCTTATTCCGGTGGAGCTACTGTTGCCGCAGCAGCAGCCGGCGCAGAGGTTGTTCATGTCGATGCTTCCAAGGGCATGGTGCAGTGGGCAAAAGAAAACGCCCAGCTGTCCGGGCTGTCCGACAAGCCAATCCGTTTCATTACCGATGATGTATTCAAATTTGTGCAACGCGAGCAGCGTCGTGGTCGTCAATATGACGCTATTATTATGGACCCGCCATCCTATGGACGCGGCCCGAATGGCGAGACATGGAAGCTGGAAGAGAACCTGTTCCCATTCCTTGAGTTCTGCACGACGATTTTATCCGATAATCCATTGTTTATGCTGATTAATTCGTACACGACGGGACTATCTCCATCCGTGCTTCATAATCTGCTCCATATGACGATGGCGAAACGCTTCGGCGGGGCCATTCATTGCGGCGAAATTGGCCTGCCTATTACCGCATCCGGGCTTAACCTGCCTTGTGGCATATTGGGCCGCTGGGAGTCTGTCTAATGGCAGGCTCCTCTGGGGGCAGCATTGGCGAAATTCCAGTGCTGTTTGAGGACAATCATATTTTGGCAGTTGTAAAGCAGCCGGGCATTCCCTCCCAAGAGGATCACACCGGTACGCCGGATATGCTGACACTACTGAAACGCGATTTAAAAAAACGCCACGATAAGCCGGGAAATGTATTTCTCGGCCTTATTCACCGGCTTGATCAGCCTGTAGGCGGCGCAATGCTGTTCGCCAAAACCTCCAAAGCGGCCTCACGGCTCTCCGAAGCTGTCCGCAGCCGAAATTTTGGCAAAACCTATGTGTGCGTCGTACATGGCAAGCCTCATGCGGCAAGCGGCAAGCTTCGCCACTTTATTCGCAAGGATGCGAAGCTGAATCAGGTGACCGTATTCAAGCAGGAAGCGCCTGAAGCGAAGGAAGCTGTGCTGGAATATACCGTTATATCCAGTTCAGACCGTTATTCTTTGGTAGCTGTCATGCTGCATACGGGGCGGCCTCATCAAATTCGCGCGCAAATGGCCTTTATCGGCTGCCCGCTGGTGGCCGACCGCAAATATGGAGCGCCGCAAACGGGCGGCGTTTCCGATATCGCACTTTGGTCTACTTCCGTTTCGGTTTCCCATCCCATAACGAAGGAACACGTCTGCTTCCGCTCCATCCCTTATGGCTCGAAAGCTTGGGGCTGGTGGCCGCAAGCCGAGCTGGAAGCCGCAGCAGACGTCTACTTGGCTGAAGGAGATTCCGCATATGCGCCGAAGGACTAAAATTCATCTTGCCGTCAATTTGCTCCTGCTGCTGCTTGCAGCAGCAGGACTCCTTATTATTTTTTTCCCGACGCTAGCAAGCTCATTACCATTTACTGCTAGCTTTACCGCTAACAGCGGCGATTCCACGCTTACAATGACGTCGGAATCAGGCGCCAGCGCACAACCGACAACAGCTCCTAGTGCAACGACCTCCCCTGTGCCTTCATCTGACCCATCACCAGTGCCGACAACAACGCAGGAAGCAGCCTCTCCCCCATCCAGCCCTTCTAATAGCTATCAGGAAGCGCTATGGGTCGCAGTTGGCGATATTATGATGCACTCCCCGGAGCTGCCAGGGGCCTATAATAAAAAAACGAAAAGCTATAACTTTGACCCTTTCTTTCAAGATGTAGAGCCGATATTGAAGGAAGGCGACTGGGTTTTGGCGAATTTAGAAACGCCTGTTGCCGGATCAGCGTTCGAATATACCGGTTACCCGACGTTTAATGCGCCCGTTGCCCTGCTTGATGCGCTGCAAAACGCCGGCTTCAACATACTGACCAATGCAAACAATCATGTGCTCGATAAAGGCGAGAAAGGGCTGCTGCTGACGCTTGCGCATATGAAGGAGAAAGGATTTATAATAAAAGGCTCCGCCGCCACACAAAAGGAAGCGGATACAAATATTATCGTCGAAAAAAACGGGATTCGCATGGGGCTGCTCGCATACACATATGGTACGAACGGCATTGCTATTCCTAAAGGAAAACCCTACATGGTTCCGCTAATTGACGAGCAAAAAATGATTGGTGACATTAAGAAGCTGAAGAAAGCAGGAGCTGATTTTGTTACGGTGGCGCTCCATTTTGGAACGGAGTATCAGACGAAGCCAAATGAGGAGCAGAAGACGCTTGCCCGCAAGCTGATTGCGGAAGGAGCCGACATTATTGCAGGTTCGCATACGCATGTTATTCAGCCCTATGAGGTGCTGGAGGCAACGGATGACAACGGGCGCGAGCGCCAAGGACTTATTATATATTCGATGGGCAATTTTATTTCCAACCAGCGTGGAGACACGAAGGATTATGGCGTTATTTATCAAGTGCTTATTCGCAAAAATAACGGGGACGGCAGCATCCAGCTTGCCGATATTGAAGCGATTCCGACTTGGGTCTACCGCTACAAACCGGATCATAATTATCGCTATCGCATACTGCCTGTCGAGCAAACGCTGGCGGAGCAGTCAAGCAAGCTGCTCACACCGGATCTATATGCTTCTCTGAAAAAAAATCTCAACCTGCTGCGTACAAGGCTCGAATCAATGTCTTAGAAGCTTCTTAGAGCATGCGAGGCAGCAGACCGAAGGGTGAGCATTAACGGGCGTTGCTGTCCTTAGACGGCAACGCCCGTTTCATGCACAGAATATAGCGCAGGCGTCTTGCCTTTCTCGCCTGTTCACCTGCCTTCTGCAATGGCCAAACTATCGATTCGCTACCTTGCCTAATAAGTAAACAAGCAGCTGCTGATTATGGGAGGAAATCCGATCCAGCGCTTCGGAAATGAGCTTTGTTCGTACTTCCTTGCCACGCTGCGCCTCTGATTTCCCTTTGCCGGAAACGGATATCCATACAATTCGTCTATCGGCTGTATCTCTTGTACGTACAATTAGTTCATTACGCTCCATACGATCGAGCAAAGTAGTAATTGCTGCCGGTGTCGTGGCCAAATGCTGCAATAGATCAGATGGCTTCATCGGTTGGTTCTGCAGCAATAAATCCAGCACATTCAGCTGACCTTCAGTGAGCGGCGCCAGCCCCTCTTCCAGACCTGTCCTCCATTCTCTGCTTAGCTTCGTCCACAATCGAGTAAATTCATCAGAAACCATTCATGCACCCGCTTCCTGTCCAATTTCTCTTTAATTCCAATTATACCATCCGAGATTGTCGAATAAAAGGTTAACCCAATTAATAATTTCCCTCACAAACTGCGATATACCCGAACGTTTTGACAAGAGTAGACATACAATGAATCTGGGCGCTTTCCCTATTTCGCCATCCTCACCTCATAAGGAGTGAACCTCTATGGACAACGAGAAAGCCGAAATCATTCGCAAAATTAAAGCTTACGGCATTATAAAAAACCCACAATGGCTCGATCGCCCGGATGAGCTCGTACCATTGTGGGTTATGTTGGATGCGATGATCCAGTTAATTGAACGCTTTGATCCGCCTAATCGCCCTTATGATTGAATGACATCAGACGGGCGGACAATGACCGCTGTTATGGCATCATTTTTTTCGATCGGAACGATAGTCCGCCCTATCGATCTGCGATCATCAATCGACGATTTCTCCGTCGTAATCGGCAGCTTAGCCCCGGATGAGGTTAGAGCGATCAGATCAATCGCTTCCTTGCAATAAACAGCATAAACGAGTGCTGAGCCATTCGGCTTCACGCGCTTGCCTTCTTTAAATTCAAACGTCTGAACGCCTTTGCCGCCTCTGCCCTGAACAGGGTAATCCAGCAGCAGCGAGCGCTTGGCATATCCAAGGTCAGAGATGACGAATAATTCTCCCTCATCCTCGGAGACCCAATCTGCCGCAATCAGTTCGTCGTCTTCCTTCAGCTGCATGCCGCGCACGCCTCCAGCGACACGCCCCATAGGGTTTACTTCGCTTTCGGAGAACCGGATGCTCCAGCCTTGCTTGCTGACGAGCATCAGCTGCTTCGTACCGTCGCTCGGCATAATTTTAATGACCTCATCGCCTTCGGCAACTTTGCAGGCTGCAATCGCAGTCGAGCGCGTTGACATGTAATCCTTCAGCTCGGTCCGCTTCACCTGTCCACGTTTGGTAACAAAGACGAGCGAAGCGCCTGGAACATTAAAATCCTTCACGGGGATGACGCTGATAATCGCATCATCCTTCGGAATCGGTACGATATTGACGACCGCGGTCCCTGTATCCTTCCACTTGAACTCAGGAATTTGATGGACGGGCAGCGTATAATATTGTCCCTTTTTCGTGAAGAGCAGCAAATTATCAATGGTGTTGACAGCGTACAAGCCGCGGACGATATCGCCTTCCTTCACGCCCGCGTTGCCAACCTCACCGCCGGAGCGTGTAAACGACAGCATGCTTGTCCGCTTCATGTAGCCTTCATTGCTAAGTGTAACGAGCACTTCCTCAGGTGTAACCATCACCTCAAGGTTTACCTTAAGCTCTTCTACTTCTCCCTGAATATCCGAACGGCGGTTAATGCCGAATTTCGCATGAATTTCCATCATTTCATCACGAATGACACCAATCAGCTTCTTGTCGCTGTTCAGGATACTGCGCAAATAAGCGATGCGCTTCATTACTTCCTTATGCTCTTTCTCCAGCGACGTAATTTCCAAATTCGTCAGACGATAGAGCTGCAACGTTAAAATCGCATCCGCTTGGCGCTCGCTGAACGCAAACTTCTGCACGAGATTTTGCTGTGCGTCGGCACGGTTTTTGGAAGCCTTAATCGCTGCGATCACTTCGTCAAGCAAATTCAGCGCCTTAACGAGCCCTTCCAGCACATGGGCACGATCCTCAGCTTTTTCTAGATCATATTGCGTTCGGAATGTTACAACTTCCTTTTGATGCGCAATATAGGCATCCAGCATTTGGCGTATGCCGAGCTGCTGTGGCGTTTTATTAACAATGGCCACCATATTAAAGCTGTAGGCAACCTGCAAATCCGTCTTTTTAAGCAAATAAGCCAAAATTCCGTTTGCATCCGTATCCTTCTTCAGCTCGATAACGATCCGCAGGCCGTTGCGTCCGCTCTCATCGCGAACCTCAGCGATACCTTCGACCTTTTTCTCTAGACGAATGTTTTCCATGGCCGTCACGAGGCGTGATTTGACAACCTGATAAGGAATTTCGGTGATTACAATTTGCTGGCGTCCGCCACGCATGTCCTCAATCGCTGTCTTGGCGCGCAAATAAATGCGGCCTTTGCCGGTCGCATAAGCATCGCGTATGCCTTCCTCACCCATTATCAGTCCGCCCGTTGGAAAATCAGGCCCTTTAATAATTTGCATCAGCTCTTCGAGCGTCGTCTCTGGGCGGTTCATAACCGCGATACAGCCATCAATGACCTCACGCAAGTTATGGGGTGGTATTTCAGTCGCAAAGCCGGCAGAGATGCCGCTGGTCCCATTTACGAGCAAATTGGGATAGCGAGACGGCAGCACAACCGGCTCTTTCGTCGTATTATCAAAGTTATCCTTGAACATGACCGTACGCTTATCAATATCTCTCAGCAGTTCAATTGCCAGCGGAGATAAACGAGCTTCCGTATAACGCATGGCCGCAGCGGGATCATCATCCATCGAGCCCCAGTTGCCGTGACCGTCAACGAGTATATGTCCCATTTTCCAAGGCTGTGCCATCCGCACCATACCTTCATAAATAGACGAATCTCCGTGAGGATGATAGTTGCCCATTACATCGCCGACCGTTTTCGCAGACTTGCGATATGGCTTGTCCGGCGTATTGCCGGAATCGTACATTGCGTACAAAATACGCCGCTGTACCGGCTTCAAGCCATCGCGCACATCGGGAATGGCGCGGTCCTGAATAATATATTTAGAGTAGCGGCCGAAACGATCGCCCACGATTTCTTCAAGAAAAGCTGGAAGAAACTGTTCCAAAATGCTCATGCTGCTTGCCTCCTATTCCTGATATTCCGCAAAATCAACATTTTCCAAAATCCAGCGCTTGCGTGGATCAACCTTGTCGCCCATCAGCGCAGACACACGGCGCTCCGCCTTCGCAGCATCCTCGATCTGCACCTGCAGCATCGTCCGTGTTTCCGGATTCATCGTCGTTTCCCACAGCTGGTCCGGATTCATCTCGCCAAGCCCTTTATAGCGCTGAAGCTCAAAGTTTTTGCCGAATTCCTTTAAATAATTTTGCAGCTGCTCATCCGTCCATGCATAACGCACCGTTTCCAGCTTGCCGGATTTCCGCGTCAGCTTGTAAAGCGGCGGCTGAGCAATATATACGCGTCCGCTGTCAATGAGCGGCTTCATATAACGATAGAAGAACGTCAGAAGCAGCACCTGGATATGGGCACCATCCGTATCGGCATCCGTCATAATAATAATTTTGTGATAGTTGCATTCCTCGGAATCAAATTCCGGGCCTACGCCTGCGCCAATCGCGGCGATAATCATTTTATACTCGTCGTTTTTCAAAATATCATGCAGCTTGGCTTTCTCCGGATTCATCGGCTTGCCCTTGAGCGGCAAAATCGCCTGATGCTTCGAATCACGGCCTTGCTTGGCCGAGCCGCCCGCCGAATCGCCTTCGACGATAAACAGCTCATTGCGCGTAACATCCTTCGATTGCGCCGGCGTCAGCTTGCCGCCAAGATTGGAGCTTTCGCTCTTCTTCTTGCCGCTGCGCATATCTTCCCGCGCCTTGCGCGCCGCTTCACGCGCCCTGGAAGCCTGAACGGCCTTCTTGAGCAGCAGCTGCGCAACCTGCGGATTTTCTTCGAGAAACACTTGCATTTTCTCCGTCACAATCGCATCGACGACGCCGCGTGCAGATGCGCTGCCGAGCTGGTCCTTCGTCTGGCCGACGAACTCTACCTCAGACATCTTAATGTTGATGACCGCCATCATGCCTTCGCGCAGATCATTGCCTTCCAGATTTTTGTCCTTCTCCTTCAGCATCGCGGCTTTGCGGGCATAATCGTTCATGACGCGCGTATACGCGGTTTTGAAGCCCGTTTCATGCGTACCGCCGCCGCGTGTAGGAATGGCATTAACGAAGGAAGCCAGTGTTTCCGTATAGCCATCATTGTACTGAAGCGCCACTTCAACCTCGATATCCTCACGTTCGCCAGTAAAATGAATGACGTCATGCAGCACCGACTTGTCCTCATTGAGAAACTCGACGAACTGGCGCGCTCCGCCTTCATAGTGGAATACATCGAGCTTGCCGCTGCGATCATCCTTGATCGTTACTTTCAGCCCCGAATTGAGAAAAGCGATTTCCTGAAGCCGTTCCGCCAAAGTATCGTAATTTAGCGTAGTTCCCGTCTGAAACACGCGTCCATCCGGCTTAAACGTAACCTTCGTTCCCGTACGCGATGTCGTTCCCGTCACTTCGAGTCCCGTTGTCGGCTCGCCGACATGCTCCTTGCCATCCGCATCTACCCAATATTCGAACCGAAGCTTATGTATTTTTCCATCACGGAAAATTTCCACTTCCAGCCATTCGGATAGCGCATTTGTTACCGAAGCGCCGACGCCGTGCAGGCCGCCTGATTTTTTATATCCCCCGCCGCCGAACTTCCCACCAGCGTGAAGGATCGTAAATACAACTTGCGGCGTTGGAATGCCGCTTTTATGCATCCCTGTCGGAATGCCTCGTCCATTGTCATAGACCGTAATGGAGCCGTTTTTGTGCAAAGTTACCTCAATGGCGGAACAAAACTTTGCCAAATGCTCGTCGACAGCATTGTCGACGATTTCCCAAACGAGATGATGCAGCCCTGAGCTGCTCGTAGAGCCTATATACATTCCCGGACGTTTCCGTACGGCTGTCAAGCCTTCAAGAATCTGTATATCATCGGCCTCATAATTCCGATCCGCGGCCGGTGCTTGTGTAAAAACATCTGTATGCTCTGCCATATGCGCCCCCCTTATCTGCAGCACTTGTTACATCGTTACCGTATCTTCAAGCTATTTTAATTCAAGATGTCCTGTTTAGTAAAGACGCTGAACGAGACAATAAGCCCCGCAATCGCCCAAATCGCAAGCACGATAAGGGAAAAAGAAAATGACATGCCCTCAATCGGCGGCGGTGATCCTTCCAAATATGTCGGTAAATTGAGGTTGACGGCGAATAAATATTTGGCATTCTCCCATGAGGAGGACATGCTCGAAAGGATCGTTCCTGCAATAACGGAAGCCATCATAATGACCATGCTTGCCGCCGTGCTTCTGACAAGAACCGATACCATCAAGGCGAGAATCGCTACGGTCATGGCGGACAGCCATACGAGTCCCGTCTGCATGAGCATATACAGCCACTGGGGAACAACGTGCACAAAGCTTGTGTCGACCTCGCTGTCATTGATTATAAAACCGGTAAATATAGGCAAGCCCCAGCCTCCATAGCCGAAAAACAGGCCCGATATCAAATAACAAAGCAGCACCATCACCCCGACAAGCAGCGATACATAAAGCGTAAGCGCCGCAAGCTTGCTAAGCAGCACCTTCCATCTGCGAACCGGCTTGGTGAGCAGCATTTTGATCGTTCCGGTGCCGCGTTCTCCGGATACGAGATCAGAGGCAATGGTCAAGACCAGCAGCGGAATAAACAGCCCTACCGCATTATTCATGAATTCCCGCGTGAACGTCACGCCGTTCGGGCTGCTCGGATTGACATCATGGTCCAAATAATATTGGAGCTGCTGCACGGCTATACGCTGCTGCTTTTTCCACTCCTCAGGAATCCGATTGCTCGACAGCCTGTTTTGCATATCCGTAATTTGCTGCAGCACCTCATTGCGCCAGTCGGCAAATTTGTCTTTATTGTTCTGGGCTACGGTTAACTGAGCATACGTGAACATTGGAATAATAACAAGGAGTACGAGGATAATGACGAGAAACCTTCTTTTTTTCCACATCTTCAAGGTTTCATTCTCGGTAAGAAGCAGTAGTTTATGCAAGGCTTTTCCCCTCCGTCATGTTCAAAAACAATTCTTCCAGTGTAGGAGCGGCTTTGTGCACCCCTTCTACGCTAATGCCTGCTGCCACCAGTCGGCTCACGGTACCTGCAATATCCTCCAGCGGCATCGTAGTGACGACTGCCCCCGGCATGCTCGCAAGCACGCTTTCATCGATACGGTGCTCCTCTTCCGAGACGATTGCTGCCTTGCCGCCTTGCAGCAGCAAAGCAATACCCTGCTCCCGAGGCTCCAGCTGCCATAATACATACGTTCCAGCCTGCTGCACCAGCTCGTCCACCGAGCCTACGGCAAGCACTCTGCCATTGTCAATAATGGCCACTCTATCGCACATCAGTTGAATTTCACTGAGCAAATGACTTGAAATGAACAGGCTAATGCCTTCTCCAGCAAGCATTCGCACAAAAGCCCTCAGCTCCTTGATGCCCAGAGGATCAAGCCCATTCGTCGGTTCATCAAGTATAAGCAGCTTCGGACGTCCGAGCAACGCTTGGGCAATGCCTAAACGCTGCTTCATGCCGAGCGAATACGTTTTGACCTTTTCATGAATACGCTCTGTCAGACTGACGATTTCGACAACCTCGCTAATTCTCGCCTCATCCACATCATCAAGCATATTGGCAAAATACTGCAAATTGTCCCAGCCCGTCATAAATCCATACATTTCAGGGTTTTCTACAATGCTCCCGATATGGCGAAGCGCCTGCTCCGGCTGTTTTTGCACATCATGCCCGCAAATCCGTATTTGCCCAGAGGTCGGCTTAATCAGATCGACCAGCATGCGGATCGTCGTCGTTTTGCCAGAGCCATTGGGTCCAAGGAACCCAAAAATCTCACCCGCCCGCACCTCAAAGCTGACATCGTGAATAATTTGCTTGCCGCGAATTTTTTTGCTTAGATTTGTCACTTGCAGCACTAAATTTGACTGTTCCATAGCGACTCC
Organism: Paenibacillus sp. J31R34; assembly: GCF_059383715.1. NCBI lineage: Bacteria > Bacillati > Bacillota > Bacilli > Caryophanales > Paenibacillaceae > Paenibacillus > Paenibacillus sp. J31R34. The sequence goes on along the minus strand of NZ_JBXENU010000001.1, from coordinate 345,829 downwards.
TTCTGCTACAACGCCTGCACGAACCGCTGCGCAATTTGTTTGTAACCTTCATGATTCGGGTGAAAATGGTCTGAGGACAAGTAGCTGCCAATCCGTTCCTCAAATAAATCGAATGTCGGTACCATCGTCATATTCGAATATCCATGCAGCATTTCATAAGCTCTTTCATTCCACTTCTGTACCTGCAAGCTGCCATCCCGCAGCTCTTCTACATCAAAAAACGGATTATAAAGCCCCATATAAATGACGCGGGCGTCCGGATTAATTCGGTGCAGCTCCGACAGGACATCATCCAGCCGCTTCAAGCCCTCCTCAAGCCCTTTCTCTACCTGCTCGAGCGACATGCTTTGTTCAGCAGTTGCAGAAGTATTGGAATCCCCAGCACCCTGCAGCGATTGAAACAGGTCATTTCCGCCAATCGTCAGCAAAATGACATTGGCCTGCTGAAGCGCATAAGCGATGCCCTTATCCGTCTTTAAATTTTCTGCAAGCTGGTCGGCTCTCAGGCCGCTAATGCCCAAATTGTTGACGAGCTCCGCCTGCTTGTCCGGATCAGCAGCCAAGCTGTCTACGACCTGCTTGACATAACCCTCGCCTGTAGAATCACCAACACCCTTGGTCAGAGAATCGCCAATCGCTACAATGCGAAGCTGATTTTTCTCAGGCGTCTGGCCTGGCAGCGCCGTACCCTGCGGCTGTGCCGAAACAGAGGGAAACAACTGATCCTTAATCGAATAACCAATGCCTACAAGCATTAATATCGTGATTAACAGGGAGCAGCTGCCAATTATAATGCCTAATCTTTTGGATGAACGCATCGCTTGTCTCTCTCCTTTTTCACAATCATTTACAAATGATGGGCGATATATAAGTTTTTCGCGCCAGTGGTCGTATACACAAGCCATTTTCAAACTTGATTCATATTCATACGTTAACCATAAAAAAGAAAAGGACTGTGATTATGAGCAATAATACACCAAAAGAGATGTATTTGGAAATGTTGAAAAAAGCAATATTATTTGAAATTTGGCTGGAGCATGAGCCTGGCGCTACGAAGGAAAATCGCTTTCAAGGCCTCGATTGGCCACTCATCGCACATAGTATGATCGGGCGTATCCGCATGAATCATCTGCATCAGCTTATGAATGCTGTCATTAGCAACAATATCGAGGGTGATTTCATTGAAACAGGCGTATGGCGCGGCGGGACATGTATTTTCATGCGCGGCTTTCTAAAAGTACATGGCATAACGAACCGGAAAGTCATCGTCGCCGATTCCTTTGAAGGACTGCCAAAGCCGGAGGCCCGCTGTCCGATCGACGAAACCTCGAAATTTCACGAACAGGACTTTTTGCGCGTTTCCCTGCCTGAGGTCGTCAGCAATTTTCAAAAATACGATTTGTATGACGATGGCATTATCTTTCTTAAAGGCTGGTTCAAGGATACGCTGCCGGCGGCGCCAACGAATAAAATAGCAATAGCCCGCCTCGATGGCGACATGTATTCCTCGACGATGGATGCGCTGACCCATCTGTATCCCAAAGTAACCATCGGCGGCTTTATCGTCATTGACGATTATTCCATTGGCTATTGCTCCGCAGCTGTAACCGATTTCCGCAACGCCTATCATATTACCGATCCGCTCGTCACGATAGATTCAACAGGCGTATACTGGAAAAAAACAAAATAGGCAAGGTGAAACGGCTATCGCCGTCCTCTGGCGGCGTGGCGCGTTTCAGTCCGAGAAATATAAGCCCATTTAAAAGTGTGAAACTTATAAATCCTTATATTTCAAGCAAAAATGACTTCGTCGTCCTTCTAGGACGAGCGAAGAGCTTTGCCTTAGAATTCTAAGCGGATATAAGGATGAAACTTATAAATGCTTAGAATTCAAGGTGAAACGGCTATCGCCGTCCTCTGGCGGCGTGGCGCGTTTCAGTCCGAGAAATATAAGCCTAATGATAAATGGGAAACTTATAAATGCTTATATTTCGGGAAAGAAGGGCTGCTGCGCCCATACGATAACTGGACGCGGCAGCCCTTCTGCAGCTTATTCTCCGTATGTGATGTGCAGCAGCTCCGCCGCTTGCCGCGCCGTTTCCCGTGCTTGCTCCACATCTGCAGCCGTGCTGAGCGCAACAGCCATCCGGCGCCCAACCTTCGTCTCCGGCTTGCCAAATACACGCACCTGCGTATGCGGCAGCGCCAGCGCTTCCTTCACACCGCCAATACGGAACTCGCTGCTTTCGCGATCCGCTTTGAGCGTGTGTGAAGCACCTGGCGACAGCAACCTGATCGTTGGAATCGGAAAGCCCAATACAGCGCGAACATGCAGCGCAAACTCAGACAAATCCTGCGTCACCATCGTAACCATGCCCGTATCATGCGGACGTGGAGAAACCTCGCTAAACAGCACACCACCCTGCGTAAGGAACAATTCGACGCCATAGAGGCCGTAGCCGCCCAACTCTTCGGTCACTTTGCGGGCAATTTCCTCCGCCTGCTCGATTTGCTCGGTGCTCATCGCATGCGGCTGCCATGATTCGATGTAATCGCCATCCTTCTGCACATGACCAATAGGCGCACAGAAGCTTGTGCCTGATACAGAGCGAATCGTAAGCAGCGTAATTTCTGATTCAAACGTAATAAAGCCTTCAACGATAATCCGCTGCTTCTTTGCGCGACCGCCTTCCATGGCGTAGCTCCAGCAGGCTTCAATTTCCGCTTCGCTGCGGCAGACGCTTTGCCCTTTGCCAGATGAGCTCATGATCGGCTTAATGACACATGGGAAACCTAGCGCTGCTGTCGCTTCACGCAGCTCCTCCAGCGTATCGGCAAAACGGTAGGCGGCCGTCGGCAGGCCAAGCTTCTCGGCAGCAAGGCGGCGAATGCCTTCCCGGTCCATCGTCAGCCACGCAGCGCGAGCCGTTGGAATGACGCGGAAGCCCTCCTGTTCAAGCTCCAGCAGCGTTTCCGTTGCAATCGCTTCAATTTCCGGCACGATATAGTCTGGGCGCTCCTCTTCAATGATACGTCTAAGTGCTGCTCCATCCAACATATCAGCCACATAAGAGCGATGAGCAACCTGCATCGCCGGCGCGTTCTCATAGCGATCCACAGCAATCGTCTCAACGCCGAGCCGCTGCGCTTCGAGCGCCACCTCCTTGCCAAGCTCTCCTGATCCCAGCAGCATAAGCTTGCGCGAAGCTCCGGACAATGGTGATCCATACATAATAAAAAGAACCTCCTGGAAGCAAACCGGATAATTGTCGGCGTCTGCCCCTTCAGGGCAGCGATTCCTATTCCGAATTGTTTTTTCTTCCATTGTGGAGGTTCCTGCAGTAAAAATCAAGACCTTGACCGCTTCGATTCGACTTAAGCTGACAAGAAACGATATTGGGCTTCAATCAGCCCATTGTATATGCCCTTTTTGGCAATAAGCGTTTCGTGCTTGCCCTGCTCGACGATGCGGCCGTGATCCAGCACGATAATTTCATCGGCATTGCGAATCGTTGACAGGCGATGGGCAATCATGAAGGATGTCCGTCCAGCAAGCAGCGTCTTAAGCGCCTCCTGAATTTTCAGCTCCGTATCGGTATCAATGCTTGCTGTCGCTTCATCGAGAATGAGAATGCGCGGATTCGCAAGCAACGCTCTGGCAAAGGAAAGCAGCTGGCGCTGGCCCATTGACAATATGTTGCCGCGCTCCTCTACTTCCGTATCATAGCCATCCGGCAAATTCATAATGAAGTCATGGGCATGCACCGCTTTAGCTGCTTCCACAATATCCGCATCCGATGCACCCAGTCTGCCGTAACGAATATTGTCCCGAATCGTGCCCGAAAATATGAAGGTATCCTGCATAACGATGCCAACCTGGGAGCGCAAGCTTTCGATCGTGACATCGCGAATATCCTTCCCGTCAATCTTCACGCTGCCGCTTACAGGATCATAGAAACGGCAAAGCAGGTTGATGATTGTGCTTTTGCCGGAGCCGGTATGCCCAACGAGAGCGATTGATTGGCCAGCCTTGGCCTCCAGGCTAATGCCCTTGAGCGCTTGGCGCCCTTTTTCATATTCAAAAATAATGTTGTCAAACACAACGTCGCCGCGAATATTCGGCAGCGCCTTCGCTGCGTTCTTCTCGCTTACATTTGGCTCCTCATCGATAAATTCAAAAATCCGCTCGGAGGATGCCATCGCAATCAGAAGCTGGGAGTACATTTGGCCGAGCCGATTAATCGGGTCCCAGAAGTTTCCAATATAGTTGGCAAAGCCAACGAGCAAGCCGATTGTAATCGCGCCCTGCTGAATCAGATGAGCACCGTACCAGAACAAAATAAATGTACCGAGCGCTGAGGTGATTTCAATGACCGGACCAAACGCTTGGTTGAGCGCCGATGCCTTATTCCATGATTTCACATTTACCGTATTCATGTAGTCGAAGAAACGCATATTGTCTTTTTCCTGGACGTAAGCTTGCGTTACTTTCATCCCCTGGATGCTTTCGTTTAAGTGGGCATTAATCCGCGATTGCTTCATCCGCACGTCCTGCCAAGCAAAGCGGATCCGTTTGCGCAGCGCAGTCGAAACGATAAACATCAGCGGTACCGTCACCATGATCGCAAGCCCCAGCTTGAAATTCCAGACCAGCAAAATGACAACGATCCCGAGCAGCTGCACGCAGTCCATCAGCAGGTTGACAACACCGTTCGTGAACAAGTCCTGAAGGGCGTTAACGTCATTCGTAACCCGTACAAGCACGGAGCCTGCCGGACGCTTGTCGAAGAAGCGGAAGCTAAGCTTCTGGATATGCTTGAATAGATCCTGCCGCAGGTCATAAATGACCTTTTGTCCAATAATATTCGTATATTTGATCCGGTAACTGTTGGCAGCCCATTGAACGACATACAGCAGCAGCATTAGGCCAGCATAAAGGTAAAGCTTTGGCAAGCTTGCCGCGCCTTCAGCCGGCTGGATGGCCTCGTCAATCGCGAGGATGACGAGTGCGGGAGTCGCGAGCCGCGTCAGTGTGCCAATAATCATCATGAAGATGGCCGGGATCAGCTGGCGCTTATAAGGCTTCATATAAACGAACAATCTGCCCACCTGCGCCCAGTTAAACGGCCTCTCGATCGCATCATCATCTTTGTAAATAAAACGTTCTTTTTTATCGTATTTATCCGTGCCGGATGTGCTGCTCATCAGAGCGCCCCCTCCTTCCACTGCGCGCCCGCCTGCTCGAGCTCTTCGAGCGGAAAGTCGGCGTATTGAATTTTGTAAGTATCGCGATAAGGGCCAGGCTGCGCGAGCAATTGCTGATGCGTGCCACGCTGCACGACAACGCCTTGATCCAAAACGATAATTTCATCCGCATGGCGCAGCGAGGAAATACGGTGGGCGATAATGAAGGTCGTGCGGCCAGCCATAAGCTCCTTGAAGCCAGCCTGAATTTCATGCTCCGTTTCCATATCTACAGCGCTCGTCGCATCATCAAGAATGAGAATATGCGGATTTTTAATAAGGGCGCGGGCAATCGCGATCCGCTGCTTCTGTCCGCCAGACAGACCCATTCCTCTTTCACCGACAATGGTGTCATAGCCTTCCGGCATTTCCATAATAAAATCATGTGCCTTCGCCAGCTTCGCAGCGCGTTCAATCTGCTCATCCGTTACGTCCTGCATGCCGTAAGCCAGATTCGTGCGAATGGAAGCGGAGAACAGGAACGTTTCCTGAAAAACAGGAGCCATCTGTCTGCGGAGGCTGAACACGTCAATGTCACGAATATCCATGCCATCAAGCGTAATGCTGCCCTCTTTCACATTGTAGGCGCGCATGAGGAGCTGGATAACCGTCGATTTTCCAGAGCCTGTAGCTCCCAGAAAACCAATTACCGAGCCTGCCGGCGCATCAATCGAGATATTCGTTAATGCCGGAGCCTTATCTGGATAATGAAAGGTTACATTGTTGAAACGGACATGCCCTTTAACCAATTGATCGTCCAGCACAATAGCATGCTCGAGGTTTTTCACATGGACATGCTCGTTCAGCAGGTTCAGCACCCGCTCGCCGGAAGCTTTGGATTGCGTATAGTTGTTAATATGGAACCCAATGCCCCACATCGGGCCGATAATGTACCAAGTTAAGCTGAAAAAGGCAACTAGTTCGCCAAGCTTGAGCTCTCCTCTAATGACGAGCATTCCACCTGCTAGAAGCAGAATGACTGCGCTTATGTTGGCGCATAATTCCATAATAGGGAAATAATGCGCCCATATTTTCGCTGCACCGATCTGGTTCGTCTGATAAGCTTCGTTTTTCACTGAAAATTTGTTCACTTCATGCGGCTCGCGGGCAAAGGATTTTACCGTGCGAACACCCGTAATGTTTTCTTGAACGGCCGTCGTCAGGCTGCTGAGCGCGCGGCGCATTTCCTGAAAGGCCGGGTGGATTCTGCGCTCGAAGCGCAAAGCTGTAAACACCAGCAGCGGGATCGTAACCAATGTAATTAATGTCAGCTGCCAGTGGATGGACAGCATCATCGCTCCGCCGAACACGACCATCAGCACCACGTTCAAAATTTGGGCGAAGCCAAAGCCGATAAAGTTGCGGATCGCTTCCAAATCCGCGGTCAAGCGCGACATGAGATCGCCTGTTTTCGCTTTGTCATAATATTGAAAAGATAACGATTGCAACTTGTCATAACAAGCATTGCGAAGCCTAAAAGCTACTCGATTGCCGATCCTTCCCCCAAAAAAGCCATGTAAAAATTGCATTAATCCCTTTAACGTCACAACCCCCACAACGGTTAGCGCTAACGCTGGCACCTTGCCATACTGCTCTTCTTTAATGACATCGTCGATTAAGATGCGAAGCAAATTCGGATATACGAGTCCGAGCGCTGTCGCAAACATCAGGCAGACGATGGAGGTCAGAAGGAATTTTCGTTCGACCCAGTAAAATCGTTTGAGTTGCCTAAAGACGTCCAAACAAATCCCACTCCCTGTTCTTTTTTGTAAGCATGAATGAATATTATCAGCATCCCATGACAGGAGCAATCTGAGTAAATTTCCGTATATTACATTGAAACAGCCGATTATGGCAATTTGGAAACACTAACTAACCTATGCTCAAGTATCGTCTTAAATCATCCCTAAAGTGTGCGTCTTACGCCATTTTTGCACAGAAACACACAAAACAAGCCTAAACAATTTTACGTGGCTTGGCTGCATAAATAGACTTTTTATTGAAACACAGACGGTTTTCAAAACATATGCCAAATAAATGGATTACCCCACAAGCAAACGGCTGTCGCCGTCATCAGGCGGCAAAGCTGTCGTTTCGAGTGTGAAATATAATCCGCTTACAAGTGTGAAACTTATAATCAGCTTGGCAAAATAAAAAATGCTTTCAGCAACTGTTATCAGTCGCTGAAAGCATTCAGACTATTATTAGATGAAAGCTTATGCAATTGTTGCGCTATGAAGATGAATCAATTGCTGATGCAGCTCGCGCAATTGACCCACATCGGCATTATCCGCTAGCGAGATGCGCTTGCCCTCTACATAGTTGACAACGTCCTGCTGCAACTGCTCGCCTGACTGCTCGGCGTACTTTTTCCAAAGCACGCTGTAGCGCTCGGTCCACTGCCTGTTCTCGGCAGCCATCCACTGCTGGAGTGATGGAATGAGCAGCGCTTCAAGCTCCTTGCGCAGCTGCCCTTTACCGTCGCCCTCGAAAAATTGCCGCGGCGATTTAAAGCGGCTCCACAGCCATTTTCCTGTAATATCCGTTGTCGTCCAATCGACGTCGATTTCCGGAGTAGGAATGGTCGCCGTCTCATACGGGATGGATTGATAGCCCGTTAGCAGAGCGGAAAGCTCAGAAGCGCAGCTGTCAAATTGCTTGCGCAAAAGGCCATTCAAAATTCGCTCTAGACGCAGTGAGGTCGCTTGCAGCTCCTGCGCCAGCTCCATCTGAATTTGCCGCTGCAAATCAAGCCAAGCCGTCCAAATCATCTTCTTCAAATCGCGACCATCATCCTGCAAGACAGAAGGATTAAACGCGTAGTTGTAAAATTCACCGAATCTAAGCTGCTGGCGCTGCACGACGTAATAGAGCAGCTCGCTTAGCTCCTGTGCCTGCTGTGGCGGCGCCTCGCTGGAACGATAAGAAGCAAGCAGCAGTTGTGCCTGCTCTTGAAGCTCAGCCAGCCCTCTGCGCTCCTGCTCTCTCGTAGCCGCATCGCCTGTGGCACTGTTCAGCCAGCCATTTACGGTAGCTGCCGCCCTGACAATTTCCTGCTCGGCTGCGTCGATTGCAAGCTTCCCTAAATCCTCGCTTACGAAATGCAGGAAGGAGCGCTCAAAAGCGTCAATGCCCGAGCGTGCCAGCAGCTCGCCATCGCCATTTTGCTTCGCGTCGAGACCGTCCAGGCTTGAAACCGGATAGAGACGCGGCGAACGAATGCCATGCTGGAGCAGATTATGCTCCACATGCTTCAGGACGCCCGCAAGCTCCTCCTGATCGGCTGCCAAATCGGCCGCATTGACGAGGAAAAACATTTTATCGAGCTCGAACTGGTCCTTGACCCGTCCAAGCTGCATAAGAAACTGACGGTCTGCCTGTGAAAAAGCATGGTTGTAATAGGTGACGAACAGGACAGCATCAGCATTTTTAATGTAATTGAACGCAACGCCCGTATGGCGGGCGTTCACGGAATCCGCTCCCGGCGTATCCACGAGAACGATGCCCTGCCGCGTCAGCTCGCAATCGTAATAAAGCTCGATTTCGCTGACGTAGCAGGAACGCGATTCCTCCGCTACGAAGCGCTCGTACTCCGCTTGTGAGACGGTGAGGCGCTGGCCAAGCAGCGCCTCATGCGCTTCCCAGCCTGCGCGTGCAGCACGCAGGAAGCTGTAGTGCGGCCGTCCGCCGGCGTGAATCGCATCCGGCGACAGGCGGTCGATCGCGCGCATGAGAGCGGCAGCGTCCGGCAGCGCAGCGTCAGAAGCGTCTTCGCCGAGCAAAGCGAGCGAATAGCGCAGGTCTTCCAGGACGGCGTCACGGGATTTCATGACGACGCCCGCCGTGCCATGCTCGCGGCCACCCGATGGCGGCACGAGACGGTTGATCGCCGCCGTCGTCGGATTCGGCGACACCGGCAGTACCGGCTCGCCAATAAGCGCATTGGCGAGCGAGGATTTGCCCGCGCTGAACGCTCCGAACAGCGCGATTGTGAACCGGCTGCTGCGGAGCCGGTTCGCCTTGTCCTGCATCGCCTGCGCGGCCGCGGCTAGCGGCGCGTGCGGCGTCAGCAGCGCGGCTGCGCTGAGCAAGCGCGCGGCTGCGCCATGCTGCTGCGACAGCGCTTCGCCGCTGCCGAGCGCAGTTTGCGCGGGCGTCGCGGCAAAGCCCGCGCCGTTGGCCCTTGCGGCAGCAGCGTCGCCCGCTGCCGCCCCATCACCGCGCTGCGCAGCTTCGCTCGCGCGGCCCAACTCTTGCCCGGCGGCAGCATCTGCCGCGCCGCCGTCTACACCTGCGCGCGCGCGTGCATCCGCCGCTGCACGTTGCGGCTGCGGCAGCGCCGGCCGCGCCACTGGCTGCGGCAGCGTCCCCGCAACCTGCGCCGCATGCTGCGCGGCGCGCTCCGTCAGCGCCGCAAGCAGCCCTAGCGCCCCGGCCTGCGCATCAAGCGCCGCAAGCCGTCCGCGCACGTCTGCAGCGGCCGTCTCGCTCACCGCTGCCACATGCGCCGTCAGCGCGTCAATCAGCTCATTGCCGCGCTTCCGGTAAACCTCCTTCACCTCCGCGGCTAATTCGCGCGTATACGTCATCGTATATTCGTTGCCGAATACCGCTCCCGTATTTACGCGCTGAATGAGCCAGGAAGTATCCGGCTTCCAGCTAAACTGCTCGGCAAGCTGCTGCTCCAGCGTTTCCGCTGCGTAGCCGACTTTCTCAGCGGCGCGGCGCAGCAAATCCTTTACATGCCAATCAACTGCCGCATTCACTTGGCCAGCAAAATCATGACAGAACAGCTCCGCACGGCGTTCCTGCTCAGCCGCCGTCTTCGCTCCAGCGAACAGCAGCCCTGTCTTGAAGCCCGGCTTTCTGCTTTCCAGAAACGCATGCGCCAAATCGCGCACCGGAGCTGGCGTAATGATTGCATTGTCTACCAGCGCCTGCAAATCCCGGCGCAGCTCCAGACGCAGCCGTTCCGGTTCTGCTTCAAGCTGCTTCGTTTGCAGCGTCAGCTCGCCTTGCTCCGCCTTCACCCGCTGCGCTTCCTCTTCTCCGCCTGCCTCGGCAAGCAGCCGCTCCTTCTCCGGTTCATCCTGCATCTCGCACCATTTCAAATGCTCCGCTGCAAGATGACGCAGCGAAGCATCGACGCTGTAAGCGGCAAGCGGCTCACGCAATTCCTTCAGCTCGTCAAGCAGCCGCGTAAGCGCCTCCCATTCCTGATGCGGATGATCCGGCTGGCGCAACGACAAATAAACGATTCCCGCTGGCTCCAAATGCCAGGCTTGAAACGCCTCTTCTACGCTTTTGCGATACTCAGCAAACGTTAGCTCGCGTTCCCTGTGCTTATCAATCTGATTCACAATAAAATATAACGGCTTGCCCCAATCCTTAAGCTGCTTGGCAAACGCAAAATTAATTTCCGATTGCACATGATTATAATCCATGACATAAAACACGACATCCGCCAAATGCAGCGCTGATTCCGTTGCCATCCGGTGTGCATCATCCGTAGAGTCAATGCCCGGCGTATCCAGAAGTACGGTATGATTGCCTAATCTTTCTGTTGGATACGAAATCGAGACCGATTGGAACTGCTCACCGTCTACGCAATAGCGATCCAGATCCTCCAAAGGAACACTGAGGCTAGACGCCTCGCCATCCTTCTCCGTGATGATGCTTGCCCGCGCCTCTGCTCCGCCTCTTATGGACACTACGTTCGCACTGGTCGGAATCGGACTCGAAGGCAGAAGCTGAGCCCCGCACAGCCGATTGATCAGCGTGGACTTGCCTGCGGAAAAATGACCGCAAAAAGCAACAGTAAGCCGACCCTCGGCCAGCTTACTGTGTACCTCCATAACTTGTTTGGCGTGCAGCGCATCACCTGCGTCCGTCATTTCGCGGGCCGCCAGGATTGTTGCTTCTTCAATGCGTTGTACCGTCATTTCAGCCATAATCTATGCAATTTCCTCATCATCGGAAGGCATGCAAATTTCGAAAACATTGCCATGCTGCAAAATCATAATGTTACGCTCTTTTTCGCGCATAACAACGACTTCCGGTTTTTGACGCATACGCTCGATGTATTGGTCAGGCACGTCGCCGGAGCCGCTAACGGTTACGCCTTCCACTACGATATCTTCGTTTTCTTCTGGCGGGGAGCTAAGCACCTGCTCATAAATATCAGAGAAAAGCTCAAAACTATTTGTATACACGGAAATACACTTCACTGTCATCATCCTTCATTTTAAAAGTATTGGTTATTAGCCAACCTTATTTAGCCACTCTCTTAACAGTCTTCTTGTTTAAGCCTGGCTTCATACGTTGTTTTCCTTCTTTGCACATATCCAGCAGTGGACAAACCTCGCATTGCGGATTTTGCGCCTTGCAATGATAGCGGCCGAAAAAAATGAGCCGATGATGGGTAAGGGTCCATTCGTCTTTGGGAACAAGCTTCATGAGCTTCTTCTCAACTTCCAGCACAGAATCATCAGGCTTCGCTACCCTAAGGCGCTTGGATACACGCTCAACGTGAGTATCGACTGCAATAGCCGGCACATTAAACGCATTAGACATGACGACATTCGCCGTCTTGCGTCCAACACCCGGCAGCTCGACCAGCTGCTCATGCGTGGAAGGAGTTTCTCCATCATATTTATCAATGAGAATGCGGCACAATTTTTGAATATTGGAAGCTTTGCTTCGGAATAAACCGATTCTTCGAATATCCTGCTCCAGCTCTTCTAGCGGAACCGCCACATAGTCCTCCGGCTGCTTATACTTTTGAAATAGGTTCGCGGTTACCTTATTCACCATCTCATCGGTACATTGCGCAGACATCAAGACGGCAATCGTCAGCTCAAACGGATTAGAATGGTTCAGCTCGCAATGTGCGTCCGGAAACATCTCCGCAAGAGTATCCAATATGTGTCGCATCTTCTGCTTCGCATTCATCGTCCTCTCTCCCATTCCAAACACTATCGTTCAAAGTGTAGCGAAAATCGTCTCTCCATGCAACTATAATCCACCATAAATATTGAAAAAACAATAAAAAAACTGCCCCGTAGGGCAGTTTGTCACATAACCTTACCAATTTACACTTTTACGATTTCCACCGCTTTATTTTTGAAAGCATAAACGATGATCTGATCGCCGTATTTAATGTCCTGCAGCGAAACCGCTTTTCCATCTTTTAGCAGCTTCGTTGCGCCTGTTACATAAAAATAATTGGCGTTGTCCGCATCGGTCGTTTTGAGTGTCCACAGCTGTCCAGCCGTAGCGTCATACTGCCAAAACGTTCTCGTCTGGCCAACGGCTACTGTGACCAGCACCACATCATTTTCATTTTTGCTCAGTTGGACCCGATCTCCAGTTGCGAGCGTCGACGTAGTCGCAGAAGTGGATGTTCCCTTCGTAATGAAGAATGTTTGTCCAAGTGCAACCGTTGTTGTCTGACCGTTCTCATTCGTCAGCGTAACGCTGTTTGTGCCTACCGATTGAACAGTTCCATAAGATACGACGATAGATTTCACCGCAATAATTTGCTTGCCAATGTAGCTGACATTAATCAAAGTGCCCGGAACAAGCGTATCGATCGCCACTTTGCTTCCTGTCTCATTTGTAATATCAATTCCCGACAGCACTAGATCTGTCTGTACATTTTGCGCATTAACGACCGTAACCTTTTTGGTGCCAGTGTTGACTGCGCGCACTTCATATTGGATTGGACGATGAACCTGAATGAGCGTTGCCCGATCCTGATTCACATTCATAACCGTTGTAATCGTATCGCCAACTTTAAGATCAGTCAGAGATGCCGCTGCAATGCCAGGAACCTCTACCGTTGGCGCCGAATAAGCAACCGTAACATCAACGCCGCCAGGCACGCTCAGCGTAACGGAATTGCTGGAGCCATTAATGGAAACGAGTTTGCCCGTATATTTGCTTGCAATCGACAAGGACACTACCTTGTCTCCACTGTAAGTAATCGTCAGCTTGCGGTTTTTTGTCAGCCATGTTCCGATGTCGTCCAGCTTGATTGCATTGCCGTTATTGTCAATTCTTGTTTTCTCGGTCAAATAAAGCGGATATGCTTTTGTTCCTGTAGAGTCAAAAACGACAAGGAATTTTTTGTCCGCATTATAGCTTTCCACCTGAGCTCCAACAAGCGTCTGAACGTTGCGGTTTATGACCTCGATTTTTGTAATCTGATCCTGGTCATTCGTTGTAATTTGCAGTTGATCCACATCTTTAATCAAATCGCCAATCGTTGGCCCTACGATGCCTTCGATTATAATTTCAACCGTGCTGCTCAAAAATTTGGAGTTCAGCTTGCCTGCGCTGTCTTCATACGTAAGGACACTTGCATCGCCAGAAATAAACGTGCCTTTTAGCACGGCTGCTCCTGTTTGCTGATCAACTGTAATTTTCAGCGCTTTAGGGGATGTACGGAACGTATCCTGCGTCACTGTAATTGCGCTGTTCTCCTTCAAGTCGCTAATGGCAATCGTCTTGCCAGACGTTTCGGCTACGATAAGCGAGTCGTCATAATAAACCTCTACCGGCTTATTATCGATCCACACGTATAGCAGCTTCTGATCCGGCAGCACGCGGCCAACCGTACCTGTTATCGTTTTAATTTGCGGCTTGTCATCCTGAAGCTCCACGTAAGCAGCCGCACCTGATTTCGTAATAACCGTTACATTTGCATATTGTACAAGATCCTTAGCTGCAATAGGCGTTTCGGAGTCATAACGATAAATGGCCGTATTCGCGCTGAGCGTATACACAGCCGACTGCTCCTTGCTGTAAATCGTAATGCCCGTGTCGCTGGCTTGCAGCAGTACACCCGTTGCTTGTCCTGCATATTCAACCGGATACAGCTTCTCAGCACGGCTGAACAGTGTTGCAAGGCTTGCACGGTTTACATTCGCTTTAGGATCGAACTTGACTGCTGTTACCCCTTTAACCAAATCTAGTGAAACAGCAGCATTGACATAGCCACGGTAGCTGCTGGCAATTTGATCCGCATCATTAAACGATGAAACGGCATTTTGCATGTTGTCCGCTGTGCTCTTCTGATTAATAGCACGAATGAGCAGCTTCGTTACCCATTCCCGTGTAGCTGGTCGCTGTCCCCAGCCTACAGCTTGATCGCCGGAAGCGGCAAGCGCATATTCTTCAGCCTGATCCAGCAAGCCTTTATCGAAAGCGAGCTTAACTTCGCCCTTAAAGTCGCTCTTAATGACAAACGTTTCTGGGAACGCAACGGTATCATCAGCTGGGGCTTCATTAGCTGCTCCAATAAAACGCAAAGCCATAAGAACCGCTTCCTGCTGCGTAACATTGTCAGCTGGGCGGAATAGACCGTTTGAGCCATTAATGATGCCTTGAAATGAAAGCTTTGTAATATGCTTTTGCGCCCAGTGATTCGACGCTACATCGCTAAACGGATTGGAGCTTACTGTCGCCGCATACGAAATAGGGGCGGGAACCACAAACGGTCCCGCCAAAACGGAAAATGCAATCGTACCTGCAATAATAGATTTTGATGATCGTGACAATGCCATAATGATCGTTCCCCCCGAATAGTTTCAAAACGTGTAAAAGGCTGTCGCCGTCCTCTGGTGGCAAAGCTAAGGCTTGACGGTTGGATGCTCAAGCTCCACATGACCCATCAGCGTATCAGCGCTGTCTCCATCGACGAGCAAATCATAGGCTTTTACAAAGTCGAACTGGAATAATGTTTTCTGGAGCGTCTCCAGCACTAATACTTCGCCAGGTGAACCAAGCCTAGATTCGTCAGACAAATGAAGATCAATCGTCACCTGTCCATCGCTTCCCAGCAGCACCGATTTAACTTCGATCAGCTTCCACAGTGATACAGCGCCTTCGCCCTCCACATGCTGCAGTGCTGTTATTGCGTTTTGAACTAATTCCAGATCTGAGCTGTATGCAACCTGAACCTGCTGCTCTACTAAACCATCCAGCTCTTCATTTCCCGCATATACCTTTATTTCTGCTGTCTGTTTTTCAGGCTCAATTGACGGCTCAGCTGTCGGAGCAGCCGATGGCTGAATAGAAGGCGACGGGCTGCTGCCCGCGCCTGATTCAGCCGGCTTGTTTACCGCGCCGCAGCCCGCAACGAGTCCAACTATACATAAAGTCAACATGAACTGGCTTACTGTTCGCAGCATCTGTTATCCCCCTGTCTCTACGATAACTTTAAATAGTCTTTGATTCCTGCTACAATTCCGGCAGCGATGTTGTTTTGCACGGAATCATCAAACAGCTTCTTGTAATCGTCGGCATTAGACAAAAACCCTGCTTCGAGCAAAATCGCCGGCATCGTCGTTTCTCTCGTTACATGCAAGCTTTGCTGCTTGACCCCGCGGTCCCTAAGACCTGTTGCTTTAGCAAACTGCTTATGCACCGCATCGGCAAATGCTTTGCTGCTAGCTCTTGTGTAATAGGTTTCCGTGCCTGTTGCGGCACTGCTTGGGTTGCTATTGGCATGCACAGACAGGAATAGATTGGCTTTAAGATTTTCAGCAAACTTTACCCGATCCTCCAGCTTCACATAATTGTCATCCGGACGGGATAAATAAGCTTTTATTTTCGATTCCTTATCCAGCAAAGCCTTCACCTTCAAAGAAATACTGAGATTAAATTCTTTCTCCCATCTGCCGTTAATTCCTTTGGCACCTGGATCAGAGCCGCCATGCCCCGCGTCAATTACGATCGAATAAACACCGTTTGCTGGCAGTGTCGGACCCGCAGTTGGCGTTGGCGTCGCAGAAGGCGTCGGTGTCGGTGTTGGTGTAGCTTCCACTGGCAGCGGATCAATGACATTAATGCGAATTTCGCCTAGCGCACTGTTCATGACATCCACATCGGCATCTGCTTTCAGATCAAGCACAATGCGGACGGTTGCCGGGCTTGACGAGAACAAGGAATAGCGTATGCCGCTCAAATAAGGATGCTCGCCTACTTCAAGATTGATCTGTCCTGAGTTCAGCTGCGCTATAAGCGTATCCGAATAAGACACCTTTGGAATGTCCATTACGATTCGTTTCGGGCTTTCTAGCTTGAAGGGCTGATTGTAGACTGCGCTTCCCTCGTAATGAATGATAATTGCATTTTCATTGTCATACGAAATACCTGTTACAACGCCATCAGGCTGTGTGACAACCGGATCTGTCGATGGGGTTGGCGTAGGAGTTGGTTCCGGTTCTTTAAACAATTGGACGGATTTTGTCGCCTGATCCCAATTGACCTGCATTCCGAGAGATTCCCCGACGAAACGCAGCGGAATAAGGGTTGTCCCTTTTTGCAGCAGCGCCGGCGTATCCAGCTTCACCTGCTCATTGTTAACAAAAGCGACATCCTGGTTAATAGTAAGTACAATTGAATCAGAACCATTATGTACAGTAACTGTCTGTGTAGCTGACGACCAGCCTACCTTGTAGCCGATACTCTCCGACACGAGCCGAATCGGCACAAGCGTATACTTGTTGTCTACGATTTGCGGCGCTACCTTCGAATCTAGTAAAGCCCCATTCAAATAAAGCTTTGGCACAACCTCGGCAGCATGTCCTGCACTGGAAAACAGCGTGAATAACAACGACATGAGCAATAGAATCGGTACAAATTTCTTCATTTTCCACCTCGATGACTGAAATTGCCCTCATCGAATGGGGTGCATTCGACTTAAACAGACTAAAATATTAGACGCATAGCGTCAGAAAAAGTTGCGTATAGAGGAAAAAAGAGGACAAATTTTCCGACAGGAAATTGCCCTCTTTTTAAAATATAGGAAAGTATATGGTTTTTCCATCCTTCTCTATACGTTTCGCCAAAACGATGGCGTCTAATAGAAAGGACGCCATCGTTTTTCTTGCTTTTAGCTTAAGCTTGCGCTTTTGCAGCGCGTTTTTGCTCGTAAGCTGTAATTTTATCTTCATGCATCAGCGTCAGGCCGATATCATCAAGTCCTTGCAGAAGGAACTGGCGGCGGTGCTCATCCAGCTCAAAGTTGATTTCCAGACCGTAATCATCAGTCAGACGATTGTTTTCCAGATCAACATTCAGCTTGTAGCCCTCATGCTTCGCCGTACGCTGGAACAGATCTTCAACCTGCTCTTCGCTCAGCTTAAGCGGCAAAATGCCGTTTTTGAAGCAGTTGTTGTAGAAAATATCTGCATAAGACGGTGCAATAACGACTTTGTAGCCATAGTCGAGAATCGCCCATGGCGCATGCTCACGGGAGGAGCCGCAACCGAAGTTAGCGCGTGAAATGAGCACGGAAGCGCCTTGATAACGAGGCTTATTCGGTTCAAATTCAGCGTTTACTTCACCGTTCTCATGAAAGCGCCATTCGAAAAATAGAAACTGTCCAAAGCCGCTGCGCTCAATGCGCTTCAAAAATTGTTTAGGAATAATCGCATCCGTATCTACGTTAACGCGATCGACTGGAGCAACAATGCCCGTAAACTGTTTAAATGGTTCCATATCGGTAATACCCCTCTCACACGTCCTGATTAGTTCAATACTTCTGTTTTGACATTCCAATCACGCACATCTGTAAAGCGGCCCATAACAGCTGCAGCAACAGCCATTGCTGGAGATACGAGATGCGTACGGCCTCCGCGGCCTTGGCGCCCTTCGAAGTTGCGGTTCGATGTCGAAGCACAGCGTTGTCCTGGTTGCAGAACGTCCGGGTTCATCGCCAGGCACATCGAGCAGCCTGCTTCACGCCATTCGAAACCTGCTTCGATAAATACTTTATCAAGGCCTTCTTTTTCAGCCTGAATTTTAACGCGTCCTGAGCCTGGAACGACGATTGCTGTCACTCTATCGCTAACTTTGTAGCCGCGAGCGATTTCAGCAGCAGCACGAAGATCCTCAATACGTCCATTTGTACAAGAACCGATAAACACATAATCGATCTCGATTTCGTTCATAGGCGTACCTGGCTTCAGATCCATATATTCCAATGCTTTCTCAGCAGCTTTACGCTCATTTTCCGTAGGTAGCTGTGCTGGGAAAGGAACCGAAGATGTAATATCTGTACCCATACCAGGGCTAGTACCCCAGGTTACTTGCGGGATCAGGGAATCAACGTCAAAATCAACGATTGTGTCATAAGTTGCGCCTTCATCAGTGGAAAGCAATTTCCACTCTTCTACAGCCGCATCATAATCTGCTGGAGCATACTCGCGTCCACGAAGATAGTTGAACGTCGTTTCGTCAGGAGCGATCAGGCCTGCGCGAGCGCCGCCTTCGATCGACATGTTACAAACCGTCATACGCTCTTCCATCGTCAGTGAGCGAATCGATTCGCCTGTGTACTCGATAACGTAGCCAGTAGCGAAGTCCGTACCGTATTTTGCGATAACGCCCAAAATCATATCTTTTGCCGTTACGCCCGGTTTACGGTTGCCCGTGAAGCGAACTTCCATCGTTTTTGCTTTCGATTGCTGCAAGCATTGTGTTGCCATTACGTGCTCAACCTCGGAAGTACCGATACCAAATGCCAGCGCGCCGAACGCACCATGCGTGGAAGTATGGCTGTCGCCGCAAACGATCGTTTTGCCCGGATGCGTAAGACCAATTTCAGGACCCATAACGTGTACAACGCCTTGGTCAATATTGTCAAGATCAAACAGCTTTACGCCGAAATCTTTACAGTTTTGCGTCAGTGTATCAATTTGCTGCTTGGAGATAGGATCTGTAATGTTAAAGCGGTCTTTCGTAGGAACGTTGTGATCCATCGTTGCGAATGTCAAATCTGGACGACGTACTTTACGGCCAGACATGCGAAGACCTTCGAAAGCTTGCGGCGAAGTTACTTCGTGAACCAGTTGAAGATCGATATAAATGATACTCGGCTTGCCTTCTTCTTGATTAATGACATGATTGTCCCAAATCTTCTCAAACATCGTTCTTTTAGCCATTAAATTCACCCCATTGTTCGACTTCTCTTCAAAATGATGCTCTAAGCATAACACTTGGCACTTGATTGATCCAAGATATAATATCTATAATGTCTATAGGTAACAACTATAACGGTAAATGAAGAAGCTCTTCCCAGCAAGGTGAAACGGCTATCGCCGTCCTTTGGCGGCGCGGCGCGTTTCAGTCCGAGAAATATAAGCGTATTTATACGAGAACACTTATAAATTCTTATATTTAAAACAAAGAAAGCAGGATGCCTATGGAGCTCAGACAACTGCAGTATGTGCTGCAAATCGCAATTGAAAAAAACTTCTCCCGCGCAGCGGAAAAGCTGCATATCGCCCAGCCATCGCTCAGCCAGCAGCTGTCGAAGCTGGAGCAGGAGCTTGGCGTGCTGCTGTTTCGGCGCACGACCAACTCCGTTGAATTGACGCAGGCCGGACAAGTTTTTGTCGACAAATCCCAAACGATCCTTGATGCAATCGAGCAGCTCAAGCAGGAAATGGACGATATGGCGCAAATGCGGCGCGGACGCCTCGTCGTCGGAACGCTGCCGATTACGGGCTCGCATATACTGCCGCTCGTCCTGCCGGTATTCGGCGCCCAGTATCCACAAATTGAAGTTGTGCTCGTGGAGGATACTTCAGCAAAGCTGGAGCAGCTTACGGCAAGCGGCGGCACCGACCTCAGCTTGCTGTCTCTTCCGCTAGCCGACACCTCGCTTGCATGGGAGCCATTAATGGAAGAAGAAATTTGTTTGGCGATCCCGCCGCAGCATCCGCTTGCGGAAAGCACAGAGCCTGTACCGATTAGCGTATTGCGCAATGAACCATTTATCGGATTAAAAAAAGGCCAGGGCTTCCGGCAAATTACAGTCGAGCTGTGCCAAGCTTCTGGCTTTACGCCGCAAATCGTATTTGAAAGCAGCAATATTGAAACCGTCCAATCGCTCGTCGCGGGCGGCATGGGCATCGCTTTCGTCCCGAAAATGCTGACACGCCAAAGAGGGAGCGAATTCGCCCCCATCTATTTGCCGCTATCGCCCAAAGCATCACGGACGCTGGTCATCGCCAGCCGCAAGGGCCGTTACCTGTCTAAAGCTACGGAAGCTTTCATTAGAACGATGAACAAAACCATTGTCCACTATAAATAATAAATTTGCTGGGGAGCATGATGAAACAGACAGCAGCACTGATGTTTCATCATGCTTCTAATACAGTCCCGGCCTGCGGTCTTCGAAGACGGGAATTTTGCCTCGAACGGCATCAACTAGCGACAAATCGATTTCCGCATAAATAATCGCTTCGTCCTCCCCACCCTCGACAATCGTTTCCCCCCACGGATCAAGCACGAGTGAATGCCCGAAAAAGCTCGTTTCGCCGCTTTGCCCAACCCGATTGCAGGCAATGACGAACATTTGATTTTCAATCGCTCTGGCGCTCAGCAGCGTTTTCCAGTGATGCAGGCGCGGATTCGGCCATTCGGCTGGAACGAATAACAGCTTGGCACCTCCAAGCGCCAGCTTGCGAGCAAGCTCAGGGAAACGGATATCATAACAGATCATCATGCCGGCTTCCTGTCCGCCAAGCTGGAATGAGCCTAGCTTATCGCCAGCCTGCAAATATTTTTCCTCGTCCATTAACCGAAACAGATGGATTTTAGAATAATCGGCTATCGTTTCCCCTGCACGGTCGAAAGCAAAGATCGTATTGTAAACCCCATCCGCCCTGCTTTCCGCGATTGAGCCCGCAACAATATTCACTTGATGCTTGGCCGAGAAGGCTGACAAAAACTGCTTCGTACGCTCTCCATTCGCATCGGCCAGCGTTTCAATTTCCGTCAGCGCATAACCCGTGTTCCACATTTCGGGAAAAACAATAACGTCCAGCTTGCGTCCACCGCTAACCGCTTTCTCCAGCATTTGCTCAAGCTTGGCAAAGTTAGCCTCTGGATTTCCAGCATTTATATCCATTTGCAGCAGTGCAAGGTTTAATTTTTCAGTATTCATTTTCGGCGAGCCTCCTATTATGATGCAACCATTCATTTTCCCTAATGATACCTTCACATGGTTCTGTGTCAAGATGGGGATGATAACTCAAGTACAATTACCAAGCCATATACAGACAAGGAGCATGCCAACATGAAGCTGCAAAAATGGATAGCTGCCCTGTGCGCAGCTTGCTCACTATTTATTTTCGCCTCCACCGGCTTTGCCCAGGAGACAGCGAAAGAGCAACCGACCGTAGGACCGGTTCAAGTTTTTGATGTAAAAGCCGGCAAGGTCGTTCTAACCGTACCGAATGACGACGACTATCAAAAGATGGCAAACAGCTGGCTGGACTCTGTAACGGGTCTTGCCCCCCAATTAACGAATGACAACACCTGTACCTATGTTTATCGCGTTCCACTTGCAAAAGCATACAACCTGAGCACGAATAATATTTCACTCCAAGTTAAAGAAGTGTTTTTATTCGTATGTGGAGGCAAAGCCCCTCAGCTGTTGGTTTTTGATGAACAGCGCAGGCCGCTGCTGCTGCTGTTTAAAGCCGACATCGCAGCTTTCATTAAAAAAGTCGGCATTCCTGCCACTTAAAAATCCATTCCAACTGAATCACTCGACATAAATGGTTTTTGCGTGCTACAGTAATGCTTAACGGCTTATTGTTCATGAGCAACTATTGGATGTGGAGTGTGAATAAAAATGGAAACAAAGCTGGAACAGCATATCATTAAACCAGCAGATCGTATGACGGGCTTGCCCACGCAATTTTTTGCTAAATTGGTTGCTAAGGCTAATGCCCAAGTTGCCAAAGGCCGCGACGTTATTAACCTTGGACAAGGCAATCCCGATCAGCCGACTCCGCCGCACATTGTGGCAAAGCTTCAAGAAGCTGCCGCTAACCCCATGTATCACCGTTATCCGCCTTTTAGCGGCTACCCTTTTCTCAAGGAAGCCGTCGCAAAACGTTATAAGGAAGATTATAACGTTGATATAGACCCAACCACAGAAGTCGCTATTTTGTTCGGCGGCAAAACAGGCCTGGTGGAAATTAGCCAGTGCCTGCTGAATCCCGGCGATGTCTGCCTCGTGCCTGATCCGGGCTATCCCGATTATTGGTCAGGCGTGGCACTCGCTGGAGCGGATATGCACTTTATGCCGCTAACGGCGGAAAATCACTTTTTGCCCGATTATAGCGCCATTGACGATGCCGCGCTTGAGCGTGCCAAGCTCATGTTTATGAACTATCCGAACAATCCGACCGGAGCGGTCGCGAATACAGAATTTTATGCCCAAACGGTTGAATTCGCCCGCCGCACAGGCGTCGTTGTCGCAAGTGATTTTGCTTACGGCGCGATTGGCTTTGATGGCGAGCGTCCAGTCAGCTTCCTCCAAACGCCGGGAGCAAAGGAAGTGGGCATCGAGTTTTATACCTTGTCCAAATCCTACAATATGGCGGGCTGGCGCGTAGGCTTTGCACTAGGCAACTCACAGATCATTTCTTTAATTAATCTTATGCAGGATCATTATTATTGCAGCCTGTTTGGCGGCATTCAGGAAGCTGCTGCTGAAGCGCTAACCGGTCCGCAGCAATGCGTAACAGAGCTGAACGCTACCTATGAGCGCAGACGCGAAGCTTTGTTCGGCGCCCTTGACCGCATCGGCTGGAAAGCAGAGCGCCCAGGAGGCTCCTTCTTCTGCTGGCTGCCTGTTCCGGAAGGCTACACGTCTGAATCTTTCGCGGATCTCGTACTGCAGGAAGCGGATGTCGTTGTCGCGCCGGGAGTCGGCTTCGGCTCATTCGGCGAAGGGTATGTGCGGCTTGGTTTGCTTACGAGCGAAGCTCGGCTTGAGGAAGCGGTTGAACGTATTGGCAAGCTTGGCATTTTCAAAGCCTAGCCGCCTGCGATTGCCTCTCTTTACAGCAGCCAGTCGATCATGATATGCTTAAATCAACTGAACATGAAACGTTATGACGGGACTAGTAAGCTTGACTAGGTCGTGCCCAGAGAGTGAATTCCAGAGGCTGCAAGAATTTACCTCGACTGCTCGCTGAACCTGCCCCTGAACGGCCGATGATGAATCGGACAGCACCTCCTGTTACGAGGCCCAAGCAGGATTGTTTGCCTATATTGGCATTCGGTCAATTAAGGTGGTACCGCGGAAGCTTATAAGACTTTCGTCCTTTACGGACGGGAGTCTTTTTTATTTTGTCAGGAAATGGGATGATGGATAAATGGCGGAACGAATCATTGTAAAAATCGGCAGCAGCTCGCTAACCTCCGAGGAAGGCGGACTGAATAAGGAACGCATCGCTTATTTTGTATCTGAGCTTGCCGCGCTGCATGCAGCAGGCCGCTCGGTCATACTAGTCACCTCTGGCGCCGTAGCCGCAGGCTTTCGCCAAATAGGCTATGAGTCAAGGCCCAAAGCCGTTCACGAGAAGCAGGCGGCCGCAGCAGTTGGGCAAGCGCTGCTTATGCAGGCTTATCAGGAGGCTTTTAGCCAGTTCGGTATTGGAGCGGCACAAATTTTGCTGACACGGGCCGACTTCTCGAACCGCAAGCGAATTCAAAACGCTTTGATGACCATTGAAGAGCTGCTCAGGCTGCGCACGATACCGATTATTAATGAGAACGATACCGTTGCAACCGATGAGCTGAAATTTGGCGATAATGACAACTTGTCGGCGCTGGTCGCAACGATGACAAAAGCCGGTCAGCTCATTATTATTACAGATATGGACGGATTGTATACGGAAGATCCGCGCAAAAATCCTTTAGCAGTCAAAATCGAGCGTGTCGACAGCATTTCCGCAGACATTATGAAGTTCGCTGGCGGTGCTGGCTCGGCAGTTGGAACGGGCGGAATGCGCTCCAAAATTGAAGCAGCCCGGATTGCCATGCGCGGCGGCGTGCCCGCTTTTATCGGGAAAGTACAGCAGCCCGGCGATCTGTCGCTTGCTACAAGCGGTTCCGGCCAAGGCACGTATTTCGATACGGAAATGCACAGCCTGCCGATGAAGAAGCAATGGCTGGGCTTCCACTCTATGCCTCAAGGCACGATTACAGTCGATGCAGGAGCAGAGCTTGCCTTGCTTACAGGAGGCAAAAGCCTGCTCCCTGCCGGCATTACAGAAAGCAGCGGCGATTTTCATCCCGGCGATATCGTTGAAGTGCTTAGCGCGAGCGGCGATACGATAGGGCGCGGCGTCGTCAACTACGCCGCCTGGCAAACGAAAGCCGCAGCTGGACTTGGCAGCGAAGAAGTGAAGCGCAGAATTGACGTGAACCGGATTGAAGTGATCCACCGGGATGAATGGGTTTCATTAAAATAAGCCCGTTATTTCATAAGTAGGGGTCCGATTGTATTTCACTATTTTATTAGGAGGAACAAATCTATGACAAGCGAAGTCGTCCAAAAAGCCACATTGGCAAAACGTGCTGCAAGCGTCATGAACACTGTAACGACCGACCAGAAAAATGCTGCGCTGTTAACGATTGCTGATGCTTTAATTACCCACACAGCAGACATTATTGAAGCGAACAAGCTCGATTTGCAAAACGGAGAAGCAGCCGGCACTAGCCGCTCCCTCCTCGACCGTCTCGCACTTGATGAAACAAGAATTGAAGCTATTGCCCAAGCGCTCCGAGAAATCGCCCTGCTGCCTGACCCAGTCGGCGAGCTGCTGGAGCAGTTTGACCGTCCGAATGGCCTGCATATTGAAAAATCGCGTGTACCACTCGGTGTTATTGGTATCATTTATGAAGCGCGTCCGAATGTGACGGTCGATGCGGCTGGATTATGTCTCAAAACAAGCAACTGCGTCGTGCTCCGCGGCGGCTCAGCAGCACTTGAATCGAATCGCAAAATTATTGAGGTGCTGCGTCAGGCGCTAGAAACGACGGCTTTGCCAGCCGACGCACTCCAGCTCATTGAAGATTCCGATCGCGCATCGGTCAATGAAATGCTCAAGTTGAACGGACTGCTTGATGTCATTATTCCGCGCGGCGGGTCAGCGCTCATTCGCACCGTCGTTGAAAATGCTACCGTTCCCGTTATTGAAACTGGCGCAGGCATTTGCCATACTTATATTGATGCAAGTGCAAATGCCGAAATGGCAGCAAGCATTTCCCTTAACGCAAAAGCACAGCGCCCTTCCGTGTGCAACTCCATGGAAACGCTGCTCGTTCACGAGGCTTTTGCCAGCGTATCGCTCCTTTCCCTTGCCGAGCAGTTTAAGGCAGCAAAGGTAGAGCTTCGCGGCTGCGAGCGCGTGATGCAATTCATTTCTGGCGTCAAGCAAGCCACTAATGAAGATTATGCGACAGAGTATAATGACTATATTCTGAACGTAAAAATCGTTGATAGCTTGGATGAAGCTATTGCCCACATTAGCACCTACGGGACGCAGCATTCCGAATGTATCGTGACCGAGGACGCTGGCCATGCAGCACGCTTTATGCAGGAAATTGATGCGGCCGCCGTCTATCACAATGCTTCTACCCGCTTTACGGATGGGTTTGAATTCGGCTTTGGCGCCGAAATCGGCATTAGCACGCAGAAGCTCCACGCGCGCGGGCCAATGGGCTTGCCTGCTCTTACATCAACAAAATACCGGATTACTGGCTCAGGACAAATTCGCGGCTAATTCCGCATTCCCTTTACGATTTCAAAATACTGGAGGAAACCGTTATGCCAATAGATACAGACACCAAGACGAGTGATCGTATTCAATCCCTGCAAATCGCGTTCTACGGCGCCGGCTCCATGGCAGAAGCCATCGCCCGCGGCATGATTAATCAGAAGCTGACCCAGCCGGGACGCATTGCGATGCTCAATCGGCAAAATGCTGATCGGCTCACCGAGCTTAATAGCCAGTATGGCGTTCAGACGATTTTGCAAGGCTCCTCGAACGAAGCGTTTCTGAAGGATGCCGACATTATTTTTCTCGCGATGAAGCCTAAGGATGCGGCTGAAGCAATTGCGGGCATTAAGCCTTTTATTTCGGAGCATCAGCTTATTATTTCGGTTATTGCCGGACTATCGATTGCGTCAATTGAGCTGCTGCTTGGCCGCAAGCTGTCCATAGTCCGCACAATGCCGAACACTTCCTGCACGATCGGGCTCGGCGTTACCGGCATTAGTTATTCCGCAGCGGTGACGAAGGATCAGCAGCAGCTGGCGGAAGCTATTTTCCAATCCGTTGGCATCACCTCCGTTGTTGAGGAGAACTATCAGGACGTCATTACCGGCGTATCGGGCAGCGGCCCAGCTTACGTGTATTATTTTATGGAAGCGATGATTGATGCGGCGAAGGCAATGGGCCTTAGCGAAACGGCTGCCAAGGAGCTTGTCACCCAGACGGTGCTTGGTGCTGCAGAGATGGTACGCGCAACTGGCGAGGAGCCTGCCGAATTGAGACGCAAAGTGACATCCCCGAACGGAACGACGCAAGCAGCGCTTGAGGTAATGAGCCAGAAAGGCTTAGCCGAGGCAATTGCCAGCGGCATGAAGCGTTCCGCCGAGCGCGCAGCCGAAATCGGAGCCGATATTGAGAGGAGCTTGAAATAATGAGTGAATTTTGCATTGCTACCTATCGCAGCTTTGACGATAAAGCAGATTTTGATAAAAAAGCGTTATCCATCGCCGTCGGCCTGACGGTTGGAAGCTGGACCGACCTGCCAGAGGCCCGCAAATCCGAAATGGAGAAGCATCTCGGCAAAGTATTGTCCGTTGAGGTGCATGAAGGCGGAGAAGGCAATCGCTTCGCTGATATTCGCATTGCTTATCCAGATATTAATTTCAGCCGTGATATCCCTGCCCTGCTCGTTACGATTTTCGGCAAGCTGTCGATGGACGGTCGCATTAAGCTAATTGATATTGAGGTTTCACAGTCGTTCGGCTCTGCTTTCCCGGGTCCGAAGTTTGGCCTGAAGGGCGTTCGGGACCTGCTCGGCGTACAGGAGCGCCCGCTGCTGATGAGCATTTTCAAATCCGTGGTCGGACATGATCTGGCCAACTTGCAGGAGCAGTTTTATAAGCAGGCGCTTGGCGGCGTGGATCTGATTAAAGATGATGAAATTTTGTTTGAAAATCCGCTGACCCCGCTGGAAAAACGCGTTGAGGCTTGTATGGAAGCTGCCGAGCGCGCCCAGCAGGAAACAGGCCAAAAGCTGCTTTATGCCGTCAATTTGACTGGACCTACTTCGCAGCTAGCTTCTCAGGCGCGCAAAGCAATTGCCGCTGGCGCTAATGCCCTGCTCTTTAATGTGCTGGCATACGGCTACGATGTTCTGCATGAGCTTAGCAAAGACCCAACTATCAATGTCCCTATTGCTGCACATCCGGCTATGGCGGGCGCGATGTATCCTTCGCCGCACTATGGCATTGGCGCTTCCGTGCTGCTTGGCAAGCTTATGCGTCTTGCAGGAGCTGATCTCGTGCTGTTCCCTTCTCCTTACGGCTCAGTCGTCATGCCGAAGGAAGAAAATCTCGCCGTCAAGGATGCACTGCTGGCACCATCTAGCGGGCTGCTTACCAGCTTCCCGGTTCCATCCGCAGGCATTCATCCGGGCCTTGTTCCGCTTATTTTGCGCGACTTTGGCACCGAGGTAGTTGTCAACGCGGGCGGCGGCATTCACGGCCATCCAATGGGCACCGCTGCTGGCGGACAAGCCTTCCGCCTGGCGATTGATGCGGCGATGAATGGCGTTCATCTGCGCGAAGCTGCCGCGGCTCCTGGCGGCGAAGCGCTGCAAGCTGCCATTGACGCTTGGGGGATTAAAGAATGACAGCATCAAAAAAACGCATTATTTTCTGCGATTTCGACGGAACGATTACGATAAACGATAATATTATTGCGATTATCCGCCATTTTAACCCGCCAGGCTGGGAGCCCATTGTGGAGCAGACGATTTCGCAGCAAATTTCGATCCGTGAAGGGGTTGGCCAGCTTTTCCGCCTCCTCCCTTCCTCGATAATGAGCGAGGTTGTGCATTTCGGCATTACGAATGCGCGCATTCGCGAAGGCTTTGGCGATCTCCTCTCCTACTGCCGGAAAAATGATATTGAATTTTATGTAACAAGCGGCGGCATTGACTTTTTCGTCTATCCGGTGCTTGAGCCATTCGATATTCCGCAGGATCATATTTATTGCAATGGCCACGATTTTAGCGGCCCTAATATTGAAATTACATGGCCGCATCCTTGTGACGGACAGTGCAGCAACGCATGCGGCATGTGCAAAACGACCATTATGCGACGTTTTCCCGCTGAGCAATATGAACGTATTGTCATTGGCGACAGCGTGACGGACTTTGAAGGCGCAAAGCTGGCGGATACGGTATTTTCCCGCTCGCACCTGACGACGAAATGCCAAGAGCTTGGCCTGCCTCATTCCGAATATGAGACGTTCCATGATATTATTCGCATGCTTGACAAGGGAAAGGATGAATCGTAATGACATTTGAGCAAATTACAACGGAGCAGAAGCAGAAAGCGCTGGCTGATCTGCGTGAAGTGAAGGATCTGTTCGCCTCGCGCGGCTGGTTCCCTGGCACGAGCGGCAATCTGTCGGTACGCGTCGGCGATTTCGACCCCGAGCAGTTCCATTTTGCCATTACGGCAAGCGGCAAGGATAAAACGGTTCATACACCGGAAGACTACTTATTCGTCGATAAAGAAGGCAAAGCTGTCGAAGCGACGAAGCTGAAGCCTTCAGCAGAAACGCTGATCCACTGCGAAATTTATCGCCAGACGGGCGCAGGCGCTATTTTTCATGTGCATACCGTCTTTAACAGCGTCATCTCGGAATGGTTCTGGGATCGCAAATCCGTGCCGGTCGATGGTGTCGAGCTGATTAAGGCGTTCAATATTTGGGACGAGGAAGCACATATCGACATTCCGATCGTGTCCAACTTCGCCAACATACCGCAAATCGTTCCCGAGGTGACTCAGCGCCTGCAGCCGGAAATTCCCGGCATTTTGCTGCGCAAGCATGGCATTTACGCTTGGGGAGCAGATCCGTTTGAAGCGAAGCGCCATTTGGAGGCGTTTGAATTCATTTTTGAATACGTGTATCGTTGGGAGCTGCTGAACGGCCGCAAATAAAGCGCCCTTACAATCGCAGACCTTAAAGATGAATACGAATAAGAGCTGTCTCGATGCACAACGGTGCGGAGGCGGCTCTTTTTTCAAGAGATACTCAGCGGCAGTATGAATCAGCATTTTAAAAAATGCTTGACCTTTACGTTAGGGTAAGGTTCATGCTTTAGTAAAGGAGGAATCGTTGTGAAGGTATTTGAAGCCGCACGGCTGCTTGGCACAACTCCGCGTGCGCTGCGGTTTTATGAGGAAAAAGGGCTCGTTGCGCCAACGAAAGCGCGAGAAAATGGCTATCGCCTGTATAACGAGGCAGATATGGAGCGTCTGCGGTGGATTATTGCGCTGCGTGAGCTGGGCATGCCGCTGGCTGTTATCGGCGAGGTGCTGCAAACGGTACAACAGCATGATGATTTTCTGCGATTAGCCGATCGTGCGCGGGCTCTACAGTATGAGGAATGGGTCACAGCGGGTCAAAAGCTGCAGGCGCTTGATGATACGATTGCCGCATGGCGGCGTCAGACACAGCCTGAGCTTAGCACAGCTGAGGACGCGGCGGATATAATGAAGCGCTCCCGCTCCGAGCGAAGCAGTTGGAATGACCGCTGGGATTATGATCGTCTGGCGCTGGAGCATGGCGAAGCGGCCCCAATGGCCGCATTAGCAAAGGTACTGACCCCTTCTGGCTATGAACAAGCGCTTATGAAAACGCTGGAATGGATTGACCCGATTGCGGGCGAGTGCGGCGCCGAGCTTGGAGCCGGAACCGGCAATCTGTCAGTCAGGCTCGCCGAGGCGGGTGTACACTTAACAGCTATTGAGCAATCAGCACAAATGCTCAGCATTTTGCGCGGGCGTCTGCCGCATGTGGAAGCAAAGCTCGGCAATCTGCTCACCCTGCCGCTACCGGACCGCGTATGCTCCTTCATCGCTTGCAGCTTTGCGATGCATCATTTGAATGGCTCCCAGCAGCTGCTGGCTCTGGCTGAGATGGACCGTATTTTGCTGCCGGGAGGACGAATGGCTATCACCGATATAAGCCTCGATAACGAAGAGGAAGCAGGCTTATCTAATTCTGCTCCTGCTGCTGCTAGGAAGTCACTTTCTGTCCATATCGAGCCGCTACACTTACATGAGCTTCAAGAATGGCTCAAGTCGCACCGCTACTCCATCGTCGTGGAGCAGTTAGATACCGCCGCTGTTATGCTTTTTGCGGTAAAACCGGAGTAGTCATCATATACCGGCTCAAACCCATGATTTAAATCCATTTCCTATGCTGCAGCAATCGCTGCGTCTCCATCCACAGCTTAGACTGCATTGCCTTATCGCCGCCAGGATGCACAGGAAGAATGGATTTGCCTGTCCCAACGTTATAATACCCGCCAGTGACTCCTCCATACTGCGGGTCAATCGCTAAACGGGTAATAATCTCGGCACCTTTGCGCGGATCTCCAATTCGCAGCCCTTTTAATATTCGTTCAAGCATCGGGGCAAACCAAAGCTCGCGTCCAAGCCCTGTTACATTAAATCCTGGGTTGAGCGCATGAACAGCTACGCCGGTGCCAGATAATTGACGGGAAAGCTCCCCGGAAAACATAATATTCAACAGCTTTGTTTTTCCATAGATGGCTGACGAGC
This sequence comes from Paenibacillus sp. J31R34, assembly GCF_059383715.1. Lineage (NCBI taxonomy): Bacteria > Bacillati > Bacillota > Bacilli > Caryophanales > Paenibacillaceae > Paenibacillus > Paenibacillus sp. J31R34. Next base: position 314,892 of record NZ_JBXENU010000001.1, on the reverse strand, counting down.
CCCTTGCTGTAAAATCAGCTGTATCCATTAAATCTTCTGGCAGCGCCAACACCCCATGATTGCGGGATGCCTCTGATGCCACATTGACAACTCTCGCTTTGTTAGAAGCCTTGAGCGACGGCAGCAAAATCAACGTCAATAGCCATGGCGCCAAATAGTTGACGGCCATCATTTCCGAGAAACCCTCGGAGGTGATCCGCTGCGTAAAAGCATGCAGACCCGCATTATTCACGAGCACATCGATTTGGGCATAGGCTGACTGGACTTCTTCCCCTATTCTTTTCACATCCGCCATGATTGATAAGTCTCCGTAAAAGAAGACAACTTCCGAATTAGGCGCTGCCTCATTGATCCTTCTGGCTGTTTCCTTCGCTCGTTCCCTACTTCTAGCGGTTAATACAAGCTTCATACCTCGCTTGGCTAAGTCAATTGCGGCAATCTGACCAATACCGCTGGTCGCTCCTGTAATGACAGCCACTGAATTTGTATTCATACGTTTCTCCTGTTTAACCTGAATTCTTTTGACACTCCATATGCAAAAATATATAATTGACATAAATCAACTATATGATTTTATTTGATATATGTCAATTATATTTGAATGTAAATCTATGGAGCCAACGGAGATGTTTATAATGAATAATAATCAATTAGAGCAGCTTCCACCAAGAACACTGCTTGAATTAAAGCTTGGTGAACAGCTTAATGCGCTTATTAGCGCCTCGCACGCCTTGAATGTCAGAGCTGCTGCGCGGTTTGATTCCACCTTGCAGCCCGCCGCTTTTTTAATTGTGCGGTGGCTCCTTTCTTATGGGACAACCAGCGCCACAGCTTTAGCCGAAGCAACAGCTATGGACCGCAGCTCCGTTACCCGCCTGGTTAACCAGCTTAAACGTCTTCAATATGTACAAAGCGAGACCACTCCCGAGGATCGCCGCGGCGTGCGCTTATCCTTGACTCAGCTTGGACGGGAGCGAGCTTTGGATGCCCTGAAGGAAAAAGAATCCGCCTTCTATACCAGCATTTCACAATGGGATGATGCCTCACTGAAGCAATTCACCGAAATGCTCCAGAACTTTAATAGCCATAATTTGAAGTAGTAAATGGACGAGAAAAAAGGCCAACCAATCATTTCTGGTTGACCTCTCACAAAAATAAAGCCCTAGTCTGCCGTTATTTATAAAACTAGCGTTATCTGCAAGTGGACAACGCTTTGTATAAACTGATTTAGTTCACCAAGCAATTACCTTCATCCAATCCAAGCATGATATTCATGTTTTGTACGGCAGCACCTGATGCACCCTTGCCTAAATTATCGTATCTGGAAATAATATTTATCTTGCCCTCTTGTCCAAAAACAAAAATTTCCAGTCGATTCGTATGATTACACTCAGAAATCATGAAGCAGCCTTCATCAAGATATGCTGCTGAATCGTATGGCATCACATGAACAAAACGCTCCGATTCAAAATACGCTGATAATACTTCATGTACATCTTTTGCAGAAGCATTTTTGGACAAAAGCCTGCTCATTAAGGGGACTGACATAGCTATTCCTTGTGCATAATTAGCTTTTATGGGCGTAAATAATGGCTCATATGAAAGTCCTGAATACATCAGCATCTCAGGTATGTGCTTATGATTGTGGTTAAGCGCATAATGTCTTGGAACATGGAGTTTTCTTTCAGCAATTAACGCTGAATTTTCATATTCCTCTATCCCGCTTTTGCCAGCACCAGAGTAGCCTGTCACAGAATAACACGTAACAGGATAATCTTTTGGGAGAATGCCTGCTTCAATTAGCGGTTTAATCGTCAGAATAAAGCCAGTTGCATGACAGCCAGGAACGGAGACTCTCGATGCGGACGGTATGAATTCTCTTTGATTTTTCAACTCAGGCAGTCCATATATCCAATTTTTATCCGTTCTAAAGGCAGTGCTGGTATTTATGATTCTTGTTTTTTCATTTTTCACAAGCCCAATGGATTCTTTTGCAGCCGAATCAGGCAGACAAAGAAAAACGATATCTGCATCATTAAGGAATTTACTTCTTTCTTCAGGACTTTTTCTTTTGTCGGAATCAATCCTGAGAAATTCAATGTCCGATCGTTTTGACAGATGCTCAAAGATCATCAAGCCAGTCGAACCCTCTTGTCCATCAACAAATACTTTATATTTCATAAAACTCCCCCTTGAAATGAATATTAATTCTACACAATGAATAATTATACATAATTCCATTGCTTTAATCAAATTCCATTTACAGATTCAAGGTAATATAAACGCTTAATTATTCTGCCCACCAGACACCCTAATTTTCCCTTCCCAGTGAATCGACAATACTGGCTTTATTTAGCCTGTACATTGGCCACACTGTTGCGATGAGAGTGGTAATAATTGCGCCTATAAACGCGAAGCCGATACTGAGCCATGGGATAGTCCAGGCAATTTCCACAGCATCCATGAAGAGACGGTGTATTACAAAATTTAGAGCCGTCCCGATAATAACTCCGTAAACTGCAGCAAACAAACCATAAAATACCCCTTCTAAAATAATCATTTTCCTAATTTCTTTCTGTGTCATGCCGATTGCCTTTAGGACTGCAAACTCTTTGGTGCGAAGAATCAGATTCGTACTCACTGTATTTACAATATTCAAGAAGGCAATTAAAGCAATGACGCCAATAAAACCGTAAAGAAAAATACTGGCTATCGTTGCGTCGTTTTTAGCTTGGGCTAATTCCGTGACTCTATCCATATAGTTATACCCGGCGTCAATCTCGGTTAATGCTCGAAGGTAATCCGTTATTGATGTGTTGGGTAGATCGGGATTGGCAAGTATAAATATTCTAGAATAAGTGTCATCGCCCATAATCTTTGCGAATACATTCGGCGTAGTAATGAATGTGAGAATTTCACTCTCCGTATATTTATTCATTAACAATTCTTGATCCGCGATTCCGGCCACAGTCACCGTGTGGTACTCCTTACCACTTTTTTCCGACGCACGTATTTTGATCTGATCTCCGACTTTGAAGTTGGTTTGATCGAAAATAAGCTGTTTACCTTGTTCCGTTATTGTCTTTATTTTTTGTATAACGATAACGCCGTTCTCCCGGTTCATTTTCTCCTTGTCGATCGTTCCGGAAGTGAGTTTGGATTGTAAAGCATCCAAGCCGTTATTTCCATAGGATACAAGATAATTGTTGTCTTTTCGATATCCCTGTCCTTCTTTAAGCTGATAACTATTTTTTCTTAATTCAGAATATCTTGGATTGACCTTATTCTGTGGGATGATAGCCGTCGCTTGTTTATTATAGAACTTGTAGGCTTGTTGTACAGCATCAAGCTTGAGTATGTCCTGATAGACGGAATCATCAGACCGCTTAGAAGGACCATCATAGGAAACCGAATAGGAATATTGAATACCCGATAATTGCGTTGTTTGCTTCAAAAAATCAATCAGACCGCTAAAGACAATAAATAATATGATGCTGATAACCATGGAAAAAGCTGTAATGCGGAAACGTTTCTTGTTCCGTTTCAAGTTCCGATTGGCAAATTGTCCTTCTATGCCAAACAACTTCTTCACAAGCGGGGATTGCTTAATACTTGTGATTTTTTCTATTTTCGTGCTTCCTGCACTTTTTACCGCTTCAAGAGGGGATACTCGGGATGCCTGTCTTGCTGGTCCAATGGCGGAAAGATAGACGCTAAGCAACCCCAATAAACCAGCAGAGAATAAAATAGGCAAGGAAATGACCATCTTCATATCATTAAAAAAACCCAACTCTAAAAAGCTGATGTTGTAAAACAATAGCTTCATAAAAGTGGTTCCTGTGAAGAGTCCAATTGGAATAGCGATCAAGCTCAAAAGCGTCGCTTCTTTAATCACAATTTTGCGAATTTGAGTAGGCGTAGCTCCAATGCACCTTAGAATACCAAATTGTGAAATCCGCTCTAGCACAGAAATATGGAATATATTATAAATAACCGCTATAGTGCAAATTATAATAATCGCGATGACAGCAGCGTAAGCCAGTATGAAGCTTTTATTCACCCCTTCATACGTGCTTTGGCCATACAGCTTTAGCAACTCATTGTTATACTCGATTCTCAAATTATCAATACCGTATTCCCGATTCAATTGCTTGGCAGAATCTTGATCAACATCACTAACATGTAATGACGACAAGATAGCTTCCGTCTTTTCTTTAATTTGATCCAAGGTTTTCATCTTGACGTAAATGAAGTACTTTTTCTCCTTATCAATCATCTTGTTATCATTAAAAGTTATGGCTGGTAAGATGAATGTGGAAGACCAATTCCCGCGGCCTATCTCCTTCATAAATCCGACTACCGTGAATTCGCGTTGTGTTTGGGCTTGAAAAGCTTCATCCAAATTCCAACCAAGATCGCCCATACCATCAATCTTTCTTTCTTTACCAGTCGATGCTACCTTCCGAATGCCGAGGTTTAGTTTGATACTTTCACCAAGCTTTGGTTTTTCTGAAAAATACCTCAAACTATGTGAAGAAAGGATAATTTCATTCGGATTTTCCGGCAATCTGCCCGAGTCTAACTGTACCTGAAGCATGTTCATCGCTTCCAAATCATAGCCCTTTACGTTCAGGTAACGATAGGGTGCGGCATACGGATTTTCCCGCTTTTCTTTCACATCCGTTTCACGGATGGTAGCATAGCCTTCTCGGCTGATAACTCCCGTACTTTTAACCATTGCATTATTATTTACTTTTGGGACAGCATCTCCTAATATATTATTAAATGACACATGGTAATCTCCGAAGTCCCGTATGGTTTGTCTAATTAACTGGTCGTGATAGCTCACACCAATGGTTCCAATTGATGTGAGTAGTGTAACCGACAATACAATGCCTAATATCGTCAGCAATGATCTTTTTTTCTGACCCTTTAAATATTTCAGGGTAAGGCCAGTATAGTTATTCACTCTTCACTCACCTCATTTTGCTGTAGAAAACCATCTTCGATCTTCACGACTCGATCCGCTCGCTGAGCAATATTCAAATCATGCGTGATCATAATTAAGGTTTGATTGTATTTTTTAACGGAAAAGGTAAGTAGATCGACAATTTCCTTGCTGTGTTTGCTATCAAGATTACCGGTTGGTTCATCAGCCAAAATAATGGAAGGTTTGTTGATTAAGGCTCGGCCAATAGCTGTTCTTTGCTGTTGACCACCTGATAATTCAGAAGGAAGATGTTGCCTTCGGTTAATCAGCCCTAAAATGTCTAGCAATTCCTCAAGATATGCTTCATCCACTTTTTTGTTTTCGAGCAACATCGGCAGCTTAACGTTTTCCTCTGTGGAAAGGACCGGGATCAGATTGTAAGATTGAAAAATAAATCCAATTTTACGCCTTCTGAATAGGGCAAGTTCTTCTTCGCTTTTGGTGTAAAGTTCAGTGCCATCGATAATTACTTGGCCACTTGTCGGTCGGTCCACTCCCCCTAACAGATGCAGCAAGGAGCTTTTTCCTGAGCCGCTAGCGCCCACTATCGCTACAAATTCTCCCTGCTTGACTGACAAATTGACATTTTTCAATGCCTCAACTTTGACCTCTGCACTTCCATAGGATTTGCATAAATTTATTGTTTTAAGTATTTCCACCTGTTATCCCTCCAAGTTTTTTTAATCACTATGCTTGTTTGTTATTTTAAGCGTCGAAGCTTACGATAAAGTGAAGAGGAAGCTTACGTTTTCGTAAGCTTCCTCTTATCGACTATCTTTAAGAAACGAGATCCTGAATTCAGTTCCTTCCCCTGGCTTACTAGCAACGGTTATTATACCGCCTTGTCCTTCAATGATTAACTTAGTTAAAGACAAACCGATGCCAATACTTTGAGGTTTTGCCGTACTTCTTCCTCTATAAAATCGTTTGAAAATATGAGGCAGATCCTCCGGAGAGATGCCTTCACCATGATCTCGAATGATCACCGTATAAAATAAGGGGGTTACCTCCAAAACAATATGGATTTCTCCCTCCTTTGGGGTGTGCTCCAGTGCATTTTTAATCAGATTGATAAATGCTTCTGTCAGCCACTCTTCATCCGCCTGTACGAGTATTTCATCGCCACCATGGATGTAGATCTTCTGCATCTTCTGCACGGATAACAATCGTAACGACTGTACAGCATTTTCGATCAACTCTCTCATTCGAATCCCTTCATCGTGAAACAGAATTGCTCCCGCTTCGACCCGTGCCAGCTTCAGTAAACTAACGATGAGCCATTCCATTCGTTCAAGTTGTTGCCTACTTCGTTCCAGAAATGTGACTTTCATTTCTTCCTTCATTTTGGGGTCGTTCAGCAAATTTTCATTGAAAACAATTAGTGATGCTAACGGCGTTTTGAGTTGATGCGAAATGTCGGATAGCAAATTATGCAGAAAGGTTTTTTCTTGTTTAAGTTGCTCAAGACTGTTATTTAGCCTTCCAGCCATAGCGTTGAAGCTGCGTCCTAATGAACCAAAGTCTCCTTCTTCGTTCTCTGGCAGCGGTTTGTCAAATTGACGTTCTACGACCTGCTCCGCAGCAACAGCAACGGTTTTGATCTTGCCAAATAATTTACGATATTCCCATAGCAACAATAGCATGAACGGAATGACAAAAAGCAAAACCAGAGCTGCCGTATTCATTGGCAATGCGATGCCTGAAAGTGCTGGCTGAGCTTCTACAGACATATCCTCTTTATACCCGTACTGCGCCAATATCCGTTTGCCTTCTGTGATTTCACTTTCTTCCGCTCCCTGGGTGATATAGTGAATAATTTCAGTTTCAACTTGGGGCTGTTTCTTCAAAACATACCCAATCAGCGCTGCATTCTGGTCCACAATGGTCTGATTTATGCTACCGACTTGACTATTTATAAAAAAGAACATGAATAGTGACAAAAGAAGTTGCAAAGCAAGTGCTTTAACAGCGATGGACTTCCACTCTGGATTCCGGATGACTTCAAGCATGATTCATCTCCCTACTACTTCCGCATTCCATTTGTATCCGACTCCTCGAACGGTGATGATATATTGGGGCGTAGCAGGCACATCCTCCAATTTCTCCCTTAACCTTCTGATGTGAACCGAGAGGGTGTTGTCATCGATGAATTCTCCCGACATATCCCATAAGCTATTCAGAATGGAGCTCCTGCTGCAAATTTGTTTGGGGTGAGTGATTAACATTAACAGCAGTCGATATTCCAGCCCCGTCAGTATAATTTCTTTATTGTTTTTGAAGACAGTTCCTTCGAGAACTCGCACCTGAACGTCACCGGATTCCCACATATTTGATTTTTCTATATTATTATTATTGCGTCTTAATACGGCTTTAATTCTGGAGAGGAGTTCTTTGGTCCGGATAGGCTTGGTCATATAATCATCCGCACCAAAATCAAGTCCCACAACAACATTGGTTTCCTCATCCAAGGCCGTCAAAAATATAATAGGAACTTGGGACGATGCCCGGATTTCCTTGCACATTTCATAACCTGATCCATCAGGCAAATTAACGTCTAACAATATAAGATCGACAGCGCATGTCTCTAATGCCTTTCTTGCTTCTTGTAAGCTGCCTGCAAGAATAACATTATACCCTTCGCTAGTTAAGGTGTATTTAATACCGAACACAAAATTATCATCATCTTCAACCAGTAATATTTGATTCATTGTGTACCTCATTCCACGGAAGTTCTATATAGTAGGCCAATTGTCTAATGTAGTATAGTGGTAGAGTAGTGCTTAATAGGAAGTAGAAAAGACCATTACCGTAAGTTGGAAGCGACTTAATTTCCTATTTATAAGGAAATGCGCTCTCTTTGATCTAAATAATTGACCTATTGCTTTTCTCTTTGCCATTACATGTTGATTTTGCATCATGTTCTTTACTCGAAGGTCTTCCATGACAATGACTTGGTTTTCGCTCATCATCTTGGAAGATACTTTATGTAAGAAGTCTTGACGCTGACTACTAATCTTTTCATGCAACTTGGCTAACTTCAACCTAGCTTTATAGCGGTTATTGCTTCCCTTCTTTTTGCGCGACAAATCCTTTTGCAATTTTGCCAATCGTTTTTCAGACTTGCGCAGGTGCTTAGGATTCTCAATTGTTTCACCATCAGAAATAATAGCAAACGACTTCAAGCCAAGATCAACGCCAATTTTATGATGACGCTTAGACAAAGGTTGAATATCCGTTTCCACCAGCAAGGAAGCAAAATATTTCCCCGACGGTGTTTTAGAAATCGTACAAGACTTGATTATTCCATCCAGTACTCTATGTTGTTTGATTCTGATTTTTGATTTCAATTTAGGAATTTTGATAAGTCCATCATCCAGATAAACCGTTCCATTCTGATTATTCGTCGTATAACAGAAATGGTTTGACTTCTTACTTTTGAATTTAGGAAATCCAACACTTTTATCGCAAAAGAAATTCTTGTACGCTTTTTCAAGATTTAGTTGAGCATTGGCTAAAGCACCGTTGTAAACTCGATCTCTGTCATGAATCCATTCCAGCAAAGAGATGTTGATCAGACTGTTTCCATTCATCCCCCACTTTTAGAAGATGGGGGATGAATGGAAACTAACTGTTAAAATTCGATTCCTTAGAGGAATGGATTCCTTCTTAATTCAGATACCGACATGACTCGCCCTTTATTCTCCGTTTCATTCGTCATTGATTGAGTTTCTGAGGAAGTGGAGGAACGTTCGTCTTCCTCCTGCAGTACAATCTTGAATGTCCCTTTACCGGGAATTAAGACTTGGCATAAAGAATTCTCTTTGTTCATGTTTGACAACTGTTCCATTAACTCTTCTGTCTTTTGAACTTCTTTCATATGAATCACCTCTCCATGTAAGATCATAACCAAGTTTGAATGCCTACATTATCCGTTCTCAAAAAAGCTCTACGTATATACCCCAATTGCGAATGGACGAGCTCCAACCGGAACGGTAGCAATCACTGTATTAGTGTCTCCATCAATCACTGAAACGGTATTATCATCCTGGTTTGACACATAAATACGACTGGTTAATGGATTGACCCCTACTCCATTTGGATTAGTTCCGACCGGAATAGTAGCAATCACGGTATTGGTTAGTCCATCAATCACAGAAACATTATTAGTATCTCGATTTGCTACGTAGATGGCATTCGTAAACGTATTAACGCCTACTTCGGCTGGAGTAGTCCCAACAGGAACATTAGCAATCACTGTATTGGTTAATCCATTGATTACAGAGACAGTGTTACTGGTGAAATTTGAAACATAAATACGGTTAGTATCTGGATTTACCCCAATTCTGAATGGATTAACTTGCACAGGAATAGTAGTAATCACTGTATTGGTTGCTCCATCAATTACAGAAACGGTATCCGAATTAAAATTAGCTGCATAAATCAGATTAGTTGATGGATTGGCACCTATCCCCGTTAATAAATTGAGACCCGGAATAATAATGGTATCTATAACTGTATTGGTCAATCCGCTAATTACCGTAACATCTTCAGTTAAGTCCAATGAATTAAAATTTGCCGTATAAATAGCATTAGTAGCTATATTGACCCCTACATCTCCTGCTTCATCCCCAGCTGGTACAGTAGCAATCACAGTGTTACTTTCTCCATCAATAACGGATATGTTGTCGCTGGCTCTGTTTGCTACATAAATACGTCCCGTTAATTGATCGACATCAATTCCCGCTGGATTAAATCCAACTGGAATAGTGGTGATCACTGCATTGGTTGCGCCATTAATCACAGAGACATCGTTACTGTTGAAATTGGCTACATAAATGCGATTGATTGATTGCGATCCTGCTGGCCCCACTTCTCCTTGAGGCCCTGTAAGTCCTGTTGGTCCTGTCAGTCCTGTCGGTCCTGTCAGTCCTATAGGACCTATAGGTCCTAATGGACCCGTTTCACCCTGTGGCCCTGCTGGTCCAGCAGCGCCAATTGCTCCGGCAATTCCGGCAATTCCTTCGGGTCCAAGTGCGCCAATTGCACCTACAAGTAGTTCTGCTACTCCTTGGGGACCAAGTGCCCCAGCAATTCCTTGGGGTCCAATTGCCCCAATTGCTCCTGCCAGTCCTGCCAGTCCTTGGGGTCCAAGTGCGCCTACAAGTCCTTCAGGTCCAGCTTCTGCAATGGCTACTGCCAGTCCTTGTAGTAATTGCTGTCCTTCTAACGTGGGACACACCCGCACCGCTTTTTTTACAACTTTTTTTTTAATAACTTGAAGACGACGTTTCTTTTTTTTTTCTTTTGGATGGCACACAATTACTGTTTTCTTTTTACACCGTTTTTTTCTAACCGGACAACTCAACAGCGGCACCTCCCTAATAAGATTGTTCAGTGTACGTGAGTCGTTTATTTCAGGCATGGACTATTAGCCGACTATTGGATAGACTTTAAACTATTTTTAGTATATTGGGCTTTTTGGTTGGGTAGTGTTATACCACAATCCCTACTGCCCGTTAGTTCAATAATTAAGAATACTCCTGCGAGCATGTAGTTCTTAAATAAGATACTGCGATTTATCTAAGCACTAAGAAAATACTTTATTTGCTTTGCACACTTAATTGCAGCTCGTTAGCGGTAGCATTTAATAAACTCGACAGCTTTGCGAATATCGAGCTCCGGCTGAGTGCCGACCTCACGCTCAATCGTCAAATAGCCCTTATACCCGATCGTTTGAATCATCTTAAAATAAGCATCAAAATCTACGCCGCCCTCGCCAAGCGGCAGCTCCGAAAAATCTGGGCCTTTGGATGCCATTTGTGCGATTTTCCTATGGTCCATTTTTTCATAGCCTAACGCTCCATACACTTGCCGGGGGTCTACGATCCGGTGGCGCACGCCATCCTTCACATGCGTATGTACAACATAATCCTTCAGAATGTACAGCCCATTAACAGGATCATCCCCAGTGACCATAACCATGTTCGCTGGATCGAAATTTACGGAAACACCACGCGAGCCTAATGTATCAAGAAACGCCTTCAAATGCGCTGCCGTTTCTGGCCCCGTCTCAATTGCAAAATACGCCTGCTGGCTAGTTGCATAATTTGCCAGTTCCTCACAAGCCTGCTGCATGGACGCGTATACTTCGCTGTTCGGATCGTCCGGTACGATGCCAATATGGGTCGTGACAATATTCGTTCCCAGTTCAACCGCTAAATCCAGAATGCGCTTGGATTTTTCGATTTTTAACGGATTGGCCTGCTTATCTTGAAATCCATGTCCACCTAAATCGCCGCATAACGCCGATATTTCCAGACCAAGCTGAGCAATTTCATCCTCGAGCTGCTTGCGCTTGGCTCCTATCAGTACAGCAGGGTCCATCTCCCCATCTACTGCATATATTTGCACGCCCTCCGCTCCAACATCCTTCGCCAAACGCAGCCCTTCGCTTACGCCGACGCCGAAGCTATCGACGATTACTCCAATTTTATTTGTAAGCTGCATGCTTTACTCATCTCCTTTAATCATGCTCCCCCTTAAATTCGCTTTTTACTGTCTTTGTTCCTACCGTTTAATAAAAAAGGATCCAGTCGCACATACATATAGCAAATCGAAAAACCAAAAAAACGGCCGCCACCCTGAATAGGATGACGGCCGCTGCTATAATCCAACCTTAATACTCATGGACTCTCTAATAAAGATAACCAGCTGATCTTTGCATCTATCCCCTGCCGCCGCGAAAACGCTGCGCATGGGCGCGTGCTTCATCCTCGTTCGTCACACGATTGCGGCTCCACTCGATTAAGATGCGATCAATGTAGCGGAAGCTCAGCTTCCCGGCAAATACCGCTTCCTTAAGCGCAAAGCGAATAAGCTCTTCCGCATATTTATCCTCATCCATCCATCCGCTGATGGTTTCGCATTCGATTGGCGACAGCAGCCGGCCAAACTCCTGCTCGAAAATATTAAACAGATTGACCGGATTTGCTACCCGCTGCACCGGCTGGCGCTGCGTCTTCTCGGCTTTTTTCGACTCGCGTTTTTCCAGAGCCGCCCATTCCGCTGCCTTAAGCAGCCAGCCGCTCCAGTTATACTGCTCGGATTGGATGCCTGTTTGGGAGTCCAGATGCTCATCAATCGCTAGAAAGCCTTCTTTCATCAGCTTTCCAAGCTGCTCGACGATACTGCGCTCGCTTGCGTCCATACGCTCTGCCAGCTCGTCTGGCGTCGGGAAGCCATTTCCCTCCACATCCCGAAATGCCTTAAGCTGCAGCAGCAGCAGCAGCTCGCTATCCGTCAGCCCAAGCTGCCGATAAGAACGCAGCAGCACGGCGTAAATGTGCACACCGCCCTCCTCCATTACAGCCGCCATACCGCGCGAATAAGCTTTCCAGATGTCATCATTGCTCACTGCTTGCCCGCCTTTCCATTAAAACCTGCTTAAACGTTTGCTGCACCCGCTGCCTGAGCCTGTACCAGTGTGTACGTATCGCGAGCAATCAACAGCTCTTCATTCGTAGGAACTACCAGTACCTTCACGCGCGAAGCGTCTGTCGAAATAACCCGCGCATCCTTGCTGCGCTTTGCATTTTTCTCTTCATCCAGTTCAATGCCGAGGAAGGTAATGCCATCGCATACCGCTTTGCGCAATGCCGAAGAGTTTTCGCCAACGCCGGCCGTAAACAACAGAACATCAATGCCGTTCATCGCAGCCGCATAAGCGCCAATATATTTACGAACGCGATACGTATACATATCAAAAGCAAGCTTCGCATTGCGGTCGCCTTCCTCCATCGCTTCCGTTACTTCGCGCATATCGCTGCTGATGCCAGAAATCGCCAGCATGCCGCTATGCTTATTCAGCATAGAATTCACTTCGCTAAGTGTCAGCTCTTCTTTATTCATGACGAAAGGAACGATCGCCGGATCAAGGTCACCACTGCGTGTACCCATCATCAAACCTTCAAGCGGGGTCATGCCCATGCTTGTATCGAATGATTTGCCATCCAAAATCGCCGTACAGCTTGCGCCGTTGCCAATATGAGCCGTAACCATTTTAAGCGACTCCAGCGGCTTTCCAAGCAGCTCTGCGCCTTGCTGGCTCACATATTGGTGAGATGTACCGTGGAAGCCGTAACGGCGTACCTTGTGGCGACGGTACAGCACCTGAGGGATCGGATACAGATAAGAAGTGTTCGGCATCGACTGGTGGAACGCTGTATCGAATACTACAGCCTGTGGAACACCCGGCATATTCGCTTCAACCGCCGTGATCCCCATCATATGGGCTGGATTATGCAGCGGCGCCAAATCAAACAAGCGGCGAATTTCAAGCTTAACTTCAGTTGTAACAAGCGTGGAACTATTGAATACTTCCCCGCCGTGCACAACGCGGTGACCAACCGCTTGAATTTCATCCATTGTCGCGACTGCGCCATGTTCCGGATGAGTCAGCATGTCAATAACCTTTTTAACTGCCGTCACATGGTCCAAAATTTCGCTCACATCGCGCACTTCCGGCTTATCTGCTGGTTCATGCGTCACGATGGAGGAGTCCATCCCGATCCGCTCAACCCGGCCGCTAGCCAGCACCGATTCATCGCGCATGTCGTAAAGCTGATATTTCAGAGAAGAGCTTCCTGCATTAATAACGAGTACTTTCATTAGATCCGATCCCCATCCTTATCATATTTGAAAAAGCCAACACCAGTTTTTGCACCCAGTTGACCAGCACGCACCATTTTTTTCAATACGATGGAAGGGCGGTATTTGAGCTCGCCATATTCACGGAACATCCGGTCCAGTGCCGCAAGCACGGAATCGAGGCCAAAGCGATCCGCCATCTCGAAAGGACCATGCTGGAAGGAATAGCCGACACGCATCGCGCTGTCGATGTCTTCCGCAGAAGCGACGCCTTCCTCCAATACGTGCAGAGCTTCGTTTATGAACAAGCAAATAAGGCGGGATGTTACGAATCCAGGGGATTCAAATACCATGACGCCTTTTTTATTAATAACTTCTTCAACGAAATGTTTGGTGCTTGTGAAGGTATCCTCGCTCGTTTTAAGACCACGGACAATTTCCACCAAATCGATTTTCAACACCGGATAGATGAAATGAAGCCCGATAACCCGCTCCGGATGTGCAGAGGCGCTAGCCAGCTCCGTCAAGCTGAGTGTGGACGTATTGCTCGCCAAAATAATTTCAGCGCCGCAAATGTCATCGATTTGGCTAATGACAGCCTTCTTGCTTTCCAGATCCTCCGTAATCGTCTCAATGACCAGCTCACATTCGGCCAGTGCATCATAGGACAGGGTCATATGAATACGATTCATAATCAATTTCTTCTCGGCCTGCGTCAAAGCCCATTTCTCGATCTGCTTGTCCAGGCTAAGCTCAATCATTTGCCTGCCATATGTCAATCTTTCTTCCGAAATCTCGATTAAATGAACGTCCAGCCCTTTCGAGGCCAACATTTCGGCAATGCCCTGGCCCATTGTACCTGCGCCAACTACGCCAACTTTTTTAATAGACATGATTCTCTCCTTGTCGTTTCCCTACACCATGTAAATGAGAAACATTCTCTTTATAGTTATGTTCAATGTTTATTATAACGGTTTTCTGAAAAAAAAGAAGACAGACATGTCGTCTGCCTTCAAATTGTAATAAATTGAGGGGTTTTCATGCTGTATTATGATGCGCTATGTGACAACTTCTTAAGCAATTCACGAAACTCGGCGCCGCTGAGCGTTTCTTCACGGATCAGGACATCTAGCGCGTCCAGAAAAACCTGGCGCTTCGGTGCCAGCATTGCAATCGTCTTGCCCATTAAATCGTCAAGGATGGAGCGATTGATTTTCGCCCATGCATCAGGCGTCATCATTTCGGGATGAATAATGCCTAGCTCCGTTAAGCCCGACTCGACAAGTGTGCGGACAATGTTCATCGCCTGGTCAAAGTCGCCACGCGACCCTGTGCTGCGATTGCCGTAGAAGATTTCCTCGGCCGCCGCCCCGCCAAGCGCAATCATAATTTGCCCATTTAGAAAATCCCTTGTGTATAAATAACGATCCTGCTCTGGATTATGACGCACATAGCCTAGCGCCTGACCACGTGGAGACAAGGCAACCTGAGATACGCTGCCCGGGCGGAGCAGCTCAGCTGAAATCGCATGGCCGAGCTCATGCAGCGCCACACGCTCGCGCTCCTCCTTCGTCGCCTCGCGGTCCGTCTTCTCGCCCATCATGACCTTGTCTATCGCCATAGCCAGATGCTGCTCTTCAATGACCTCGCTTTGCTCCCGCATCGCATAAATCGCACCTTCGTTCATGACGCTCTCCAGTTGGGCACCGGAAAAGCCAAACGACTCGGCCGCTACCTTCTCCAGCTCCACCGTCTCGGCAAGCGGCTTGTTGGCCGCATGGATATTCAATATTTGCTGGCGCGCTTTTTTGTCCGGCAGCTCTACCCCAATATGGCGATCGAACCGTCCGGGCCTAAGCAGGGCGCTGTCGAGCATTTCTTTACGGTTCGTTGCTGCAATAATGAGCAGCCGCGGCGCTGTATCCGCATGAATACCGTCCATTTCCGTGAGCAGTTGATTGAGCGTTTGATCATATTCCCGATGCTGCCCGCCATCGCGCTTGCCCCCGATAACCTCGATCTCATCGATAAAAATAACGGCGCTTTCCTTGCCCGCTTTCTTCGCCTTCGTCCGGGCTTCTTTGAATAAGTCGCGTATCCGGCCAGCGCCGACGCCGACGTACATCTCTACAAATTCACTGCCGGAGGCAGCCAGATAAATTGAGTCGGTATATTGCGCTGCGGCTTTCGCCATTAGCGTCTTCCCAGTTCCCGGAGGTCCCGTCAGCAAAATCCCCTTCAAGGGCCGAATGCCCAGCTTGCTCAGTTCCTCATGTCGGACGAGAAAATCAAGCGCCTCGATCAACTCCTGCTTGGCCCGCTCCTGTCCGCCGATTTGCTCAAAGGAAAAGGGAACGCTGCTTGACACCTTCCGCCGCTTCGTTCCGGAAGCATGTGCGAATTTGCCTCTGCCAGTCGCTAAATACACGACAGCAGCTGCGATAATGACAAGCAGTACGAAAGGCATTAAATTCACATTTACAAATAAAAGAAAGGCAATGAATACCGGAACAAAGCCAATCGCCATTTCGATGCCGTATTTACGCATAACTGGACACCTCCAGCTGCGGGGCAACGCGCGGAAGGATGATATACTTCGTTGCCGTGCCATCTTTCAGCGTAATATAGACATTGCTATCATCGATATCGGTAATGGCCTCCACACCCGAATGTTCATCTGCCAAAGCTTTAAGTGCCTCCGGAATAGCAGAATAGTTTTTGTGCTCCATCGCTTCGGCCACTTTGAATAAAGACGATGACCACAGCTGATCCAGCTTCGCATTCGAGTCGGTATTCGCAATATCGAGCTGAATGTCGCGGCTTTGGGCGACAGATTTGCTTTGCTCGACTATCGTTTCATATACATGCTTTAAATCCGCTCCGGCTGTAAGCGTCAGCGGGAAAGTAATACGGTCCGTATCCATAATAGGCGTGTCGGATGAAGCAATGCCTTCTATTTGATCAACCGCCTTGGCAAGCGGAGCTGCGAATGCAACCTGATGATAAATGAGCCAGCCTCCAAACAAAACGAGGGCGGACGCAGCAGCTGTTAGCAAAATCGGCATGATCCTGAGTTTGAACATCGTAAAAATCCCCCTCTCAAAATGACGGTGATATACCAAACGTATATCAACTCCGATACACGAAAGTATATCACATCGCCTTTTGAATAAGGGGGTGTAATAATAGCCAGCAATTCCAGCTGTTACAGCTTAAGCATCCAATACAGCTAGGACGCCTTGTCACCTACTAAACTATATTGCTTCACAAATGCGCCATCGCGGAACGAATAATACGCATAATAATATTTCGTTATCGCTTCATCACGGCTGTAAAAAATTTCCCATACCGGCTCGCCGTTCAGCAATCCCGGCTGTGTCCTTTTAACATCCGCATCCGGCTTACTGCTCAGTAACGCAGATTCCGCCTGTTCTGCTGTAATATGTTCCGTTGCTTTCAGTGTAAGCACAGGACTTTCGACTGTTGTCAGAAATACGTAAACTTCTTGTTCATCCGCGGTCTTCCCTTTTACGACCCAGGAAATGCCATCCCACACCTGCTTCGTCATGCCCGTAACTTCCGTCAACTGTGCGGCTTCTACAGCATACGCCTTAATTGGAGCTTCCTCTACCCATAATTCCTTATGCACAGTGCGGTAATAAACAATCGTAACGGTCAACAAGGCGATAACAAAAACAATTGAAATAAAGACAGCCCGTTTTACCGTCCAAAACGGCTTTCTCGTTCTCGCCCGCATTATGCCTTCAACAACCTCTCGAAGCTTGCCTGAGCATCGTGACGAATTTTCTCCTCATCGAGCAATGTGCATTCGCCATCCCGTACAACCTGACGCCCGTCTACCCATACATGCTTGACGTCGCGGCCCGAGCCCGCGTACACCAGATGGGACACAATATCCGTCTGTGGGTAAAAATGCGGCTGTTCAATATCGATGGCGATGAAATCCGCCTTCATGCCAACGCGCAGGCGGCCAATGGAATCTTCCTGCCAAATAGAGCGAGCGCCGTATACCGTTCCCATACGCAAAGCTTCAATGGCAGGAACAACCGTAGGATCGCCAGAAACACCCTTATGCAGCAGAGCCGCAAGGTTGATCTCCTTGAATAAGTCAAGATTGTTGTTGCTCGCCGCGCTGTCCGTGCCTAGTGATACCGTTACACCAGCGCGAAGCAAATCAGGAACGCGGGCAATGCCGCTTGCCAGCTTGAGGTTGCTTACCGGGTTATGCGATACAGCTACTTTGCGCTGCGCAAGCAGCGCAATTTCCTCGTCATTCAAATGCACTGCATGAGCAACAAGTGCCGGACGAGAGAAGAAGCCTAAATTGTCGAGATGCTGAACGGGACGAACGCCATAATCGCGAACGTTCTGCTCTACTTCGGCAATCGATTCTGACATATGCGTGTGCAGCGGCAAATCATAATCATGAGCAGCCTGCACGAATTTCTCAATATAATCGGGCGGGCATGTATAAGGCGCATGCGGCGAAATCATCGTCGTAATACGGCCATTTGCCTTGCCGTTCCAATCGCGTGCGAAAGCTATCGCTTCCTCCAGCTTCGCTTGCTGCACATCCTCTGGGCAGAGGCCAATGACGCCGCGCGTCAGACAGCCGCGAATGCCGGACTGTTCCACGACTTCAGCCAGCTGATCCATGCGGTCATACATATCCACGAAAGCCGTTGTACCGGATTTCAGCATTTCTACCACGGCAAGCGCGCTGCCCGCACGTGTATCAAGGTCGAGGTATTTGCCCTCCATCGGCCACATTTTTTGCTCCAGCCAGACTTGCAGGTTTTGATCATCGGAGTAGCCGCGCAGCAAGGTCATAGCTGCATGACCATGCGTGTTTACTAGGCCCGGCATAAAAGCAAGCTTACTGCCGTCCAGCTTCTGCACATCGGCTTGCAGCCCAGTTGGAGCTTCTGCTCCGATATATGTAATGCGATCATCGGTCACAACCATATGCCCTTGAAGCACATGCTCGCCATCCTCCATCGTTACAAAACGTCCATTTTCAATCCAAATTTGGCTCATTTTCGTCATCCCTTTCCCTCTCCAAGTAATACGCCAGACTTAGCAGCTCTTTCGTAAAGTCAGCATGATGAATGCGAATTTCTTCTGGTACCTTCAATATCGCTGGGGCAAAATTGAGCAAGCCTTCAATGCCCGCATCTATAAATTGATTAGCAACGTTTTGCGCTTCAAATCCGGGAACGGTAATAATCCCAATTCGAATATTATTCTCCTCAACCGTATGTTTAAGCATATCCATCGGCATTACGGTCAAATTATTAATTTGCGAGCCGATTTTAGATGGATGCACATCAAACACCGCAATAATTTTCATATTGTCTTTAGAATATTTATTATAATTGCATAGAGCATGACCCAAATTACCCGCACCGACAAGCGCCACATTAATCGTCTGATCAAGCTTGAGTATTTGACGAATTTTTTCAATTAAATACGTCACATCATAGCCGATACCCTTGCGGCCAAAATCGCCGAAATACGCCAAGTCCTTGCGGATTTGCGCCGGATTTAAATCCAGCTTGACGCCAAGCTCCTGGGACGAAACGGTCTGCACCTCCCGGTTGTTCAGCTCGTTCAGCACTTGCAGGTAAATGGGGAGGCGTCTTACGACGGCCTCCGATATTTTCGTCTGCTTCACCCGTTCTCCTCCTCCTTCTCGGCACCAAGCCATTCTCTCATTCTCGGTACAATTTGTTCGATATGCATATGCTCAATTTTCGGTCCAGGCAAAGAATAGAGAAAATGCTTGCCATAATACGTTTCAATAACCCGCGTATCATAAATAATGACAATCCCTTTATCCTTCGCCGTTCGCACGAGCCTGCCAAAGCCTTGCTTGAAGCGAATAACCGCTTGCGGGATCGACAGCTTCATAAAAGGATTTTGCTTTTGGCGCTGCAGCAATTCCGACTTCGCCTCCAGCAGCGGATGATTCGGCGGTTGGAATGGCAGTCTGACGATGGCAAGGCAAGTTAAGGCTTCGCCAGGAATGTCAACGCCCTCCCAAAAGCTGCTTGTGCCAAGCAGCACAGACTCCGGCTGCTGTAAAAACCGCCGCGTCAGCTTCGTACGGTTGCCGCTGTCGATGCCTTGGCCCAGCACTTGAATGCTGGTGGCCGCAAGCGCCGCCTTAAGCGGATCGTATACCTGCTTTAGCATTCGGTAAGAGGTAAACAGCACTAGCATTCTGCCATTAGTCTGCTGCACTGCATCTGCCAAGGAAGAGACGAGCATTGAAATAAATGCGGGCTCTCCTGCTGAGCCTTTAAGAACAGGGAAATTGCGCGGAATAATAACGAGCGCTTGTTCACGGTAATTAAATGGCGATGCCAGCTGCACGGTACGCAGCCTTCCCGCTTCTTCAAAGCCGCCAAGTCCAAGCTGCTCTTCAGCGAACTGGAATGATTTTTGCACCGATAGAGTGGCGGACGTTAAAATAATGCTGTCCTTCACATCAAATAAATACTGCTGAAGCTGGCTGCTCACATCAATTGGCACCGCATAAAGATGCAGCGATCGATGCTTGTAGGTCATATTGGCTTCCAGCCAGAATACGTCCGTCGTCTGATCGACCTTCATAAAGCTGCGCAGATCATCCTTGACTCTCGTCAAATCGCGTAAAGCGCCATTCAAGTCCGTTACAAGCGCCTGTACCGCCAGCTCATCAATGCGATCTTTAATCTCCTCGGACATTTTCTCAGCCGTCTTCAGCACGCGAATAAGCTCCGTATGAATATTGGTCTCTTCGGCGAGCACTTCGGACCAGCCTTCCGGGAGGCTATCGCCTCGCAAACGGTACACAGATTGATTGTTTTCACCCGTCGCATCAGGAGAAGCTTGAACAAAGCTGTAAAGCATCTCAAACAGCCTTTCCCAATGCTCCTTCACTTCCGTAAAGGCGGGAATAATGGTATCAATCGTTTCCAGCCAGCCTTGCACCCGCTCATCGCTTTCCTGCTGGAGATGAATGCGCAGAGATGGCAGCAGGCCGGAACGAGCGTCCTTAAACATACGCGTAAACGCATTGGTTATCGTATAGTAGCCGAGCTGCATGCCCAGATGCTTGCTTGCTACTTCCTCCACATGATGCGCCTCATCGACAATCAAATGGCTGTAGGTTGGCAGCAGCCGATGATCGGCCTGAATGTCTGTGAACAGCATGGAGTGATTCGTAATGCACACATCAGCTATATTGGCTTCATGCTTGGCACGATGATAATAACAGCGTTTAAACCAAGGACACGCCCGGTTCAGACAGGAATCTGCATCGCTGGCAACGGTAGACCAGAAGTCGGTCCCCTTGTTGCTGAAATTCAGCTCCTCTTGATCGCCCGTTTCCGTCTCGCCCAGCCACACGACCATTTGCGAGGCAGTAATCGCATCGTCAACGGGGGACATCATATCCCTTGTATTTATTTTACTTTCAAACTTGCGCAGGCACAAATAATTGCCTCTGCCCTTGAAGATTGAAGCCCGAAACTCTATCGGCAAAATCTGCTTAAGCAGCGGTACATCGCGATGTCTCAGCTGCTCTTGCAAATTAATGGTATGCGTGCTGACGACTATCTTCTCATCCTGACGGATACCATAATAGAGCGCGGGTATTAAATAGCCGAGAGACTTTCCTGTACCCGTTCCTGCTTCAATAAGCAAATGGCGTTTGCTGTCCAGCGAGTCAAATACTTCACGGAACATCGTCGTCTGCGCTTCGCGTTCTTCATAATTAGGAAATTGCTCAATAAAGCGCTGCTTGATTTCATCCAAATATTGCTCGAATGACATCTCCTGCAAAGGCGAGGCTCCCTCTTCGCTGCGCGCGGGCTTTTCCTCTGTCCATTCTCTAGCTTTCAGTGCAAACTGGTTGAAAAAATCATAATCAGGGACGCCCATTACGATGTTTTGTTCTACCTGTTTTAGCGTAACCGTAATAAACCAGCTTAAATCGCTGCCATTGTCTACAAGCGAAGATAACCGCTGCAAAGTCAGCAGCGGCAGGCTCCGAAGCTTTTGTACCGATTTGGCGAATATAACGGCGGTCGCCATTGCATCGCTATCAGCGCGATGATGATGCTCATGCGTAATGCCGAACTGCTCAGAAACAGCACCAAGCTGGTAAGAAGTTATCGATGGAAAAAGAATGCGCAGCAGCTCAATCGTATCGAGCCTGCGCCCTGCAAACGTATGGTACCCACTGCGATCGAGCGCCTGGTTCAGAAAACCAGCGTCAAAATTGACATTATGCGCCACGAGCACCGCATCATCAAGCAGCGGAATCATGTCCATCAGCACATCAGACAGCTCCGGCGCATCCGCCACCATCGCCTCGTCAATGCCGGTAAGCTGCGTAATAAACGGCGGTATGGCAATCGTTGGCTTTACAAATGAATTATACGTATGAATAACTTCAAGATCATCATCAAGGAGGACCAGCCCCACCTGTAAAATATCATCGGAGGCGCTGTGTCCGGTCGTTTCCAAGTCAAGCACTGCATATTTCATAAAATAAATCCGATCCTCTCACAAGCAGCATAGCTCCGTGCTGCCGAACAATAATGACAACTGCTGCGGACGTTCCCGGCAGCTCTGCAAATTATTCAGCGGATCCTTAAAGCTTGGGTCCAGCTCATAGGCTTTAAGGAAAAATTGCTCTGCCTGCTCCAAGTTTAAATGAACCGCTTGAATGCACCCAAGGGCATTATAGCTTAAAGCGAGCCATTTCGGATAGTCCGTAAGTCCAATTAGCAGTTGAAAATGACGCTGCGCCTCACTCCAATTTTGCAGGTGCATATTCGTCATAGCCAAAAACAGCCTTGCCAAATTGCATTCCGGCAAGTGGTTTACAGCAAGCTGGAACTGCTTTGCAGCATGGGAAAACATAAATAATTGATAATAGCCCTGTCCTTTGGATATGAGCTCCGCTTGCTCCACAGTCATGCCAGAAATAGGCTGCTGCGAAACGTTTGGTTTGTCCGCTTGCTGTGGTGACGACACTTGCGGCACCGCCGCTAATGCTTGACCTTCATACTCCGCTGCCGCTGTAAGCAGTGAAGCATTGGATTGCTCAGCTTCATCCTCTGTAAAACCGGCAAATTTTTCTTCAAAATCAATCCATTGCTCAATTAAAGAATCGCTGATCTGCTTTAAAGCGTAAAGCTGCTCATCATAATATTGCTTCTGTTCCTCCGCCGCCAGAGGGTAAGAATCAATAATGTTGTCGAGCATTTCGTTCATCGTCGCAAACATATGCTGGAACATCATGCATCCCGCCTTCACCAAAGAATTGAGGAGTGATAACCTCATTCTTTGTTAAGCGGGTGCTTTTCATACTTGGAACCAGCCTTTACATAACAGAGGAACTGACAACAGCCTGCTTACAAAATCGTCGCATGTATTTCTTCTGTCAATTGCGAAACGGGTCGGTTCGCCTCATCCAAAATAACGACTCGCGGCTTGTAATTTCTAGCCTCTTCCTCCGTCATCGATGCATAAGAAATGATAATGACCGTATCTCCTGGCTGCACGAGGCGGGCGGCAGCGCCATTCAGGCAAATAACGCCAGAGCCTCGTTCCCCTTTTATAACGTACGTTTCAAGACGTGCACCATTATTATTGTTGACGATTTGCACTTTTTCATTGGCCCAAAGATCCGCCGCATCCATTAAATCCTCATCAATGGTAATGCTGCCGACGTAATTGAGGTTGGCCTCCGTTACCGTCGCGCGGTGCAGCTTTGATTTCATCATCGTTCTAAACATTGCCATTCACCTCCAAAGGTTCAAACAGCTCATTATCAATTAAGCGGGTCGACCCAAATTTTACGGCTAAAGCCAAAATATAACGCTGCTGGGTACTTTGAAAAGGAACGTCAGCAACAGGTGTGGCAAGTGCCGGATATTCCAGCACTTCGACATAATCGATATTTGCAAGCGGTGCTTCGCTGATCGCAGCACGCACTTTGCTCACGAGCGCTGCTGGCGTTAGCGAGGCGTCCTTCATCCATTCCCGCGCCTTTGCAAGCGACGAAGATAGGGCGACAGCCTGTGCCCGCTGCTCTGCATTCAAATACACATTGCGCGAGCTGAGCGCCAGGCCATCCGGCTCCCTTACAATCGGGCAGGGCACGATCGTTACCGGAAAATTCAAGTCATCGGTCATTTGCGCAATGACCGCGACCTGCTGAGCATCCTTCATGCCAAAGTATGCCCGGTTTGGCTGCACCAGATGAAACAGCTTGCTGACGACCGTCCCAACGCCGTCAAAATGGCCTGGGCGCGATGCGCCGCATAACCGGTCCGTCACATCGCTGACTAGCACCCTCGTCAGCACCTTGCGCGGATACATCTCGGTGACGGATGGCATAAACACCAGATCAACGCCGTTTTCAGCGGCTATGGACAAATCGCGCTGCTCATTGCGCGGATACGTTTCAAAATCCTCGCTTGGCCCAAATTGCAGCGGATTGACGAAAATCGAAAGTACGGTGATATCATTTTCCGCTGCTGCCTGCCGCATTAAACTGGCATGTCCTTCATGCAAATACCCCATCGTTGGCACAAAACCGATACTTGGCTTACTGCCGCCGCTCCACATCTTCTTTTGCTGCTCTTTTAGCTCATCTATGGTTCGGCACAAAATCACGCTGCTCAGTCCCCTCTCCAGCCTGCTCGCTTTCGCCCGCACCTTTGATACCATTCACATGCTCGCGGGTCGCAGAACCGCCATAGAGGCTGTCTACAGCGTCCTCAGACCTTTTACCGAACACATGCTCCTCCGCTGGAAACTCACCGGATTTGACTT
Organism: Paenibacillus sp. J31R34; assembly: GCF_059383715.1. Taxonomy (NCBI): domain Bacteria; kingdom Bacillati; phylum Bacillota; class Bacilli; order Caryophanales; family Paenibacillaceae; genus Paenibacillus; species Paenibacillus sp. J31R34. The sequence goes on along the minus strand of NZ_JBXENU010000001.1, from coordinate 290,402 downwards.
CACTTACGAAAGCTCCGATGGCATCGCGAATCGTTGAACCGATGTCTGCATACACTTTCACCATTTTTTTCTTAATGACGGGTGATGAATATTGCAAAATATCGTGATACACAAGCACCTGTCCATCACATCCGCGGCCAGCTCCGATGCCAATCGTTGGAATCGACAGCTCGCGGCTGATACGGTCCGCAATTGTCTCCGTTACAAGCTCCAGTACGATGGCGTAAGCGCCAGCCTGTTCAAGCGCCTTGGCATCTCGAAGTATTTGCTCAGCTTCCGCCTCCTGCTTTCCTTGTACCTTGAAGCCGCCATGCGTATGGATTGATTGCGGTTTAAGGCCGATATGGCCCATCACCGGAATGCCCGCTTTAACCAGCGCTGCCACTTCACCCGCAATTTCTTCCCCGCCTTCAAGCTTAAGCGACTGGCCGCCGCCCTCCTGCATCATTCTGGCTGCATTGCGCAGCGTAGCTTCACGCCCGATGCCGTAAGTCATAAAGGGCATATCCGTCACAATGAACGTATGGCGTGCCCCGCGTGCTACCGCTTTCGTATGATAAATCATATCGTCTAAAGTGACCGGAAGCGTCGTATCGTAACCGAGCACCACATTGCCAAGCGAATCCCCTACAAGAATAATATCGACGCCAGCCTCCTCCGAAAGCATAGCCGACGGATAATCGTAAGCGGTCATGACGGTGAGCTTGTTGTTTTCCTCTTTCATTTGCTGCAAGTTCGTTATCGTTAAACGTTTCCTCATCTTGGCCTCATCCCTTCTTCAATTCTGTTTTAGGATAAACACAAAAAAACCTTTTAGCCGTCGCTAAAAAGGTCCCAAAACAAGGTGAAACGGCTGTTGCCGTCCTTTGGCGGCACGGCGCGTTTCAGCCCGAGAAATATAAGCCTATTTATAGGTGTGAAACTTATAAATGCTTATATTTCGAAAAAGGAAACGTATATCACTTTACTGCTTCCTTCTGTCTCGGTCCTTTCGGCTCAGAGCAGACTACCTTTACTGCAATCAAATCCTTCTTGCAAATTCATACCAATGCTGGCATGAGGTTTAGCACAGTGCAGCTCTTTTCAGATACCGCCCGTTAACCCCATACTAGCAAAAATATGTCGATTCGTAAATATTACTTGCCCCGAGGCTCGCCCATTTCTGCCGAAAAAATAAGCGCCTGGCTGCCATCCAGCTTTTCTACGATAAGCGCTCCGCTAGCATCAAGCCCCCTCGGCGTGCCTTCAACGACGCCTTGTGGTGTTATTAGTGTTGCTGGCTTATGAAGCGAAATCGATAGCGACTCCCATAGGGTCACAATCGGGGCAAAGCCCTCGCTTTGATACATCTCATAAAGCTGCTCCCACTCCAGCAAAAAATCGGCGATTATCGCTTCGCGCACCTGCTTCTCGCCGCTTGCCAAACGCAGGGAGGTCGCTTTCTCCAAAAGCTCCTCGGGATAATCGGCCTGCTGCAAATTAACGCTGATGCCGATACCAGCGATGACATAGCGCAGCCGTTCATCCTCTGCGGCGGATTCCAGCAAAATGCCGCTAATTTTTTTGCCATTGATGAGCAGATCGTTTGGCCATTTGATGCCAATGTCAAGCTTCGTCAGCCGCTTAAGACTGCGGCAAAGCGCTACTGCCGTAAGCAGCGTCAGCTGCGGGGCAAAATAAATCGGCACCGTCGGGCGCATGACCATGCTCATCCATATGCCTTTACCGAGAGGGGATATCCAGCCCCGGCCCATGCGGCCCCGCCCGCTCAGCTGCTGCTCAGCAACAACGAGCGTACCTTCCTCCGCACCGCCTTCTGCTAGCACTTGCGCAATATTTTGGGTCGATTCAACCGATTCCAGCACCTGCAGCTTTTGGCCAAATCTTTTGGTTTTAAGGCTGGTTAGCAAGGCTGCCATATTGAGCTTGTCCGGCATGGAAAGCAGACGATAACCGAGTCTGCGTGAAGCTTCAAATTCATATCCTTGGGACTCCAGCTTGCGTATTTGCTTCCACACTGCCGTACGGCTTACTTTCAGCTCGCGGCTAATATGCTCGCCTGATACATATTCGCCTTCACGATCCGCAAACAATCGCAGCAAGTTTTCATGGCTCATCCGTCTCTTCCTTCCATCTGTCAACTTGATTCTGCAGCTGTTCCTGCGAATTAGAGAGCTCGCCAAGCGCAACTAAGAGCAGCAGCCGTTTCAGCGTCTCACCCATCCAGACGCCCGGTTTGCGATCACAGTACGCAGCAAGCTGATTACCGTTTATCGCCAGCTCCTTGAGCGAGGAAATTTCCATATGCGACAGCCAGTGCTTCATGCGCGGTACATCAGCTGAAAAAGGGTGCTCTTGCCCATTGGCTTCCGCAATATGCAGCCAGCTTGCGGCTGCCTCTCGCCCATAGCGCAGCACCGCTTCGATCCAGCTTGTACGAAGCTTCTCTTCGATCAGGCTTCGGTTTACGAGCAGCTCATGATGAAGCGATACAATCGCCATAATGACGCTGCTGCGGCTTCCTGACATGCGCAGTGCCTGCAGTGTCGCCTTGGCCTCCGCTTGTGTTACGCCTGGCCGCGTCATTAATGCGGCATAACGAATGTCCGTGCCTCTGAGCGTGGTCAAATAATCGAGCTGAACACGCCCCATCCTCGCAGCTTCAGCTAGCAAGGCGCGAGCTGCCGGCAAAGGCTCAAGCGTGTAAGCAAGCAGCCCGCTGCCTGCGAGCAGCGCTGCTGCATAATGAGGAGCGGGGCCGCCAATCATTTTATCGAGCTCGGCCTGAACACGCTCCATCGCTACGTAGCGCAGCAGCTCGCGCTGCTTAAGCAGCGCCCGCCAAGTGCGATACACGATCCGAAAGCGAAGCTGTGAAGCGAAGCGGAGAGCGCGCAGCATGCGAAGAGCATCCTCCTGAAACCTTGCCTCCGCGTCGCCTACACAGCGCACCTGCTTGAGCTCAATGTCGCCCATACCGCCATACGGATCGAAATAATCACCGTTTACGCGCATCGCCATCGCATTAATCGTTAAATCCCGCCGAAGCAAATCTTCCTTCAGCTCCGAAATAAAAGCCACGCTCTCCGGCCTGCGATGCTTCTCATATACCGATTCCTTGCGATACGTCGTCACCTCATAACCGGTGCCATCCTGCATCACCGTCACCGTCCCATGCTGCAGGCCGGTTGGAATACAATACGCAAATAAGGCAACTACCTGCTCCGGTGTCGCCGACGTCGCAATATCTACATCCTTAAGCGCGAGGCCCATAACGGTATCCCTCACGCAGCCTCCAACGAACACGGCTTCATAGCCGTGCTCGTTCAAGGTTGCGAGAATGGGCAGCGCCTCTCGCATCGCTATCGGAATCGAGGTGCAGCGCTCCATTTTCTCACCCTCTATCCTCTTATTCGCAAACGACCGCAGACGCAGGAAGCTCAGCTTCCAAGCCAAGCACGCGATAATAAATTTCTTCATATTCAGCCGTAATGCGATCATTACAGAAATCATGGCAGGCACGGTATATACAAGCTTCTTTAAATTTCGCATGCAGCTCTTCGTCTGTCAGCAAACGAATGGCATTGGCCGCCATGCTGTCCACATCGCCGATCGGGCTAAGGAAGCCCGTTTCACCATGCGTCACCAGCTCAGGGATACCGCCTGCTGTGGAGCCAATGGTCGGTACGCCGCAAGCCATGGCCTCCAGCGCTACCAGACCGAAGCTCTCTTTCTCCGAAGGGAGGAGCAGCACGTCAGCAAGCGATATCACTTGCGCCACATCCTCCTGCTTGCCCAGAAACACGACGCGATCCTCCAGTCCCATTTCACGGATTTTGCACTGGATTTTCGATAGCTCCGGTCCTTCTCCGACTAGCAGCAGCTTCGAAGGTACCGTCTTAGCAACCTGCTGGAAAATTTCAATGACGTCTGATACCCGCTTAACAGGACGGAAATTGGAAATATGCATTAATATTTTTTCATTCGGGCTGGCATAATCCAGTCGCAGCGAGGCGACGTCACGAGGATAATAAATGCGCTTGTCAACAAAATTATAGGTGAGATCAATCGGCTTCGTAATATCAAGCAGCTTTCTCGTCTCCTGAATCAAATCCTGGGAAACCGCCGTTACGGCATCGCTTTTATTAATGGCAAGCCTAATTAAGTCCTTAAGCGACTCATCCTGCGCGAGCACCGTAATATCCGTTCCATGCAGCGTTGTAACCGTCTTGAGCTCCTCGCCAATCATCTGCTTGGCGAGATGGGCACAGACGGCGTGAGGAACCGCATAATGCACATGAAGCAAATCCAGCTTCTCCATCTTGGCGACCTGTGCCATCTTGCTTGCCAGTGATAAGTCATAAGGCGGAAAACGAAACACATAATAATCATTGACTTCAACTTCATGGAAAAAAATATTTTTATTAAAATGGCCTAGCCGGAACGGAATGCTGTGCGTTATAAAATGAATTTCATGTCCTCGCTCTGCAAGCAGCTTGCCGAGCTCAGTCGCAACGACACCAGAGCCACCAAGCGTAGGATAACAGGTTATCCCAATTTTCAACTTACGTGCCATGTCCTGCTCACTCCTGCCGTCTCTAGCTTTTATAATCAATTCTATTCCTAATGGTTTGTATATCTTGCCGAATCTGTTGCCTGGCCTTCTAAAATAATTTCACCTCATGCGGCCGTTTCAAAGCAAAGCCTTCCGCATATTTCCAGGAGCGCGCTTGACCGAGCAGCATATCTCTCGCTTCCACCCGTTCCACATAGCGGTCGGTGAGCGGCGTCGAAACGCGGTCTTCCGCTTGGGTAACCGCTTGAAACTGCGAGCGATAAGCAAGCAGCGATTGGCGCTTCGTTTCGTATTGCTCACTGACATCTACAACAAGCGAAACCTGCTCCATGTCATTTATGTAATAATAAATCAGCTGCTGCACCTGAACAGGGGGAAGCTCCGGCATATATTTTCGCAGCTTGGCATTAAATACAGCTTCCTCGACCAGCTTGCTGCATGCAATATGATCGGGATGCCGATCAACCCAATACGGCGCAAACACGATGCGCGGGCGACTGCGGCGGATTTCCGCCACAATGCTGTCGATGTTGCTGCGGGTAAGCTCAAGTCCGCGATCCGGCAGCTGCAAATTGGTCCGTGAATAAAGACCAAGCACCGCAGCAGCGTCATCGGCTTCTCGCCTTCGCTGCTCTACGGTGCCATTCGAAGACATTTCTGCTTCGGTTAAATCACAAATACCAACCAGCATGCCTGCCATCGTATGTTTGGCAATGGTGCCGCCCATTCCAATTTCAGCATCATCTGCATGTGCGCCAAATACGAGAATATCTAACGGCTCACTCATAGCGGCAATTCAGGCTTGTACTTATGAACAAGCTCTCTCCAGGCAAAATCCCCGCGTTCCAGCGCCTTGACTAGCAATTCGGCTGTCGCTACGTTTGTCGCAACCGGAATGCCCTGCACATCGCAAAGGCGAAGCAGCGCAATAATATCTGGCTCATGCGGCTGCGCCATAAGCGGGTCACGCAGGAAGATAATCAGATCCATTTCATTTTGGGCAACAAGGGCGCCGATTTGCTGGTCGCCGCCAAGCGGTCCCGACATGAAGCGGTGGATGCTCAAATCCGTCTGCTCCATAATTCTCGTACCGGTCGTACCTGTTGAATAGAGCTCATGGCCTACAAAAACCCTCTCGTAGGCAATAACAAAGTTGACGATCTCTTCTTTCTTTCGGTCATGCGCGATGAATGCAATTTTCATAGGTGAGGCCCCTCTTCCGCTGTCTAGTTCAATCCTTCTACTAATCCATCAAATGCTCGAACCCGTATACTAATCCGCTGTAACCCATCACTTTTTTGATTGCTACATTAACGCCTGGCATATAGCCCGCACGGTCATAGGAGTCATGGCGAATTTTGAGCGATTGGCCATAACCGCCAAATACAACTTCCTGCTGCGCAAATACGCCCGGAAGTCTCACACTATGTATACGGAAGCCATTGTAGTAACCGCCTCTTGCTCCTTCGATCGTTTCCTTCTCGTTAGGATTGCCTTGACGCAGCTCTTGGCGAGCCTCAGCAATGAGCTCTGCCGTCTTGATCGCTGTGCCCGAAGGAGCATCGAGCTTGTGGTCGCCATGATATTCGATAATTTCAACATGCGGCAAATATTTTGATGCCTGTGCAGCAAATTTCATCATCAGAATAGCGCCAATCGAAAAGTTAGGCGCGATGAGCCCGCCAAGCTGCTTCTCGATACAACGCTGGTTAAGCTCTTCAATTTGCTCAGGTGTAAAACCCGTCGTTCCCATTATAGGACGAACGCCGAATTCAATGGCTGTTTTTGTATGTTCATAGGCAGCATGCGGAGCCGTAAAATCTACCATAACATCGGCCTTCGCGCTGCTAAGCGCCTCTTCAATCGTTTTGCAAGCGATGACCCCAGTATTAGGCTTATTCGCAAAGCTTCCTGCATCTACAGCGCCTGCTGAAGGCGCGACGGCGGATACGAGCTCCAGCGCCTCATCCTCCAGCACCATTTTTACCACTTCACGGCCCATAAGACCGCCTGCTCCGATAACTGCTACTTTAATTGTATCCACTTATCCATCACCTGTTCCTTCGTCTATGTTGTCCGTTAATCCGGTAGCGCATCAAGCGCCGCCGGCGGCTCACATCAGCAAATAGCCTTCTGGCGGCTGAATGCCCCGGGTCAAGCCGAATCGCTTCGCGCGCATGCTCAGCAGCTTCATCCAGCTGCCCAAGCTCAGCATACGTCATTGCGATCCAATAAAAAGCGTCAAAGCACAGCGGATCGAGCTCTACTGCCTGCTTTAGCATCAGCAGCGCCTCTTCCAATGCCGGCGGTTCTTGTGTCAGCAGCTGCTGCGCATTCGAAAGCTGCAGCCTTGCTTCTATCGTCTGAAAATGATAAATATATTCCGGTTCATCCTCCGCCAGCTCAAGCGCCCTGCGAGCATGCTCATAAGCTTTCGACCATTTCCCGCTGCGCGCGCATGAAATAGCGCACTTATGATAATAACTGGCATTGTCAGGCTCTGCGGCAATCGCTTGCTCAAACCAGATAATAGCCTGTTCAAAATCGCTGGTCAAAATGAAAGCATACGCCTTTTTGATACAAGCTTCCCCGTTCATTACCGCCCATCCTCCTTGTACACAGGTTGATGGTACAGCATATGTGAGAGGCGGTATTACTGTTCAGCGTTTTTTAAAGTCCAGCGGTTTTTATCCCGAGTATTGAATTTGTCCATGACTTTATTGTGTGCTTCTGTTAAATCAATATCGAGCGAATTGGCAAAGCAGGATAAAAGAAATAAAATATCGCCAAGCTCCATTTCAATGGAGTTGTCGGCTTCATCCGCCTTTTTGCGTTTCTCGCCGTAGGAATGGTTCACTTCACGCGCAAGCTCGCCGACTTCCTCGCTCATTCTTGCCATCAGTGCCAGTGGACTGAAATAGCCTTCTTTAAATTGAGAAATATAATCATCCACTTCTTGCTGGATATCTGCCAACGATTTTTGAGCCATAGGTGAAATTCCCTTCTTTCAAGACTACCGTTTCCCACATCTATTGCAGTTGGAAAACAAGCCTAAAACTAATTGTTGTCAATAATTCATATGTTAACGCAAAGAGACGATGAAAACAATGTTTTTGAACGATGAAAATTGCGCTATACTACAGAATGGAAACCGCCATCCGATCATCATCGACGTTTTTCGGCTGTCGCCTCTAATAGATTAATCGCAAGCAGTGGACAGGGAAGCGAATAAGTGAAATAATGGATTTTTTATACTTATATGCTTATATTTTAAAAAAGGAGAATTCTAATGATGTTTCGTAAAGTAACCAAGCAATTACAAATTATTCTGCCTATTCTGCTAGGCACAGCCATATATGCTTTTGGGCTGCACTATTTTCTGATACCGAATATGCTTATGGAGGGCGGTGTAACCGGTATAGCGGTTCTGCTCAATTATGCAGCCGGATGGCCGCTGTCCATTACGACGCTTGTCCTCAACATTCCGCTGTTTCTACTTGGCTGGAGGACGCTTGGCCGTACCGAAATGCTTTATACACTCGCAGGCATCGTTTCGCTTTCCTTTTTCCTAGCCGTAATGGAGCAGCTTATTGCCAAAGGCTGGGTCGTAACGTTCCACACTTCAACCGATTACATACTTGCTGCTTTGTATGCGGGGGTTACGCTCGGCGCAGGGCTTGGCATCGTCTTTCGTTTTGGCGGAACGACTGGAGGCGTGGATATTATAGCCCGTATCGTATCACGTCGCAAAACGCTGAGCATGGGGCAGATTATTCTCATTCTCGATATTGTCATTATCGGAGGCTCGCTCTTTTTTATTCCTATCGAAAAAGTGCTGTATACGCTCGTAACGGTATTTGTTGCCGCCAAGCTCATTGATTTCATTCAGGATGGCGCTTATGCCGCCAAATCCTTCTCGATTATTACAGACAAAGGTACTCCGATGGCGCAGCGCATTACGATTGAAATGGAACGCGGTGTGACGCTGATGCCGGCAAAAGGCGCTTTTTCCGGTCAGCAAAAGGAAATCGTATATTGCGTCGTTCAGCGGCAGGAGCTGCGCCGCCTCAAAGCAATCGTTCGCAGCGTAGATCCTCGTGCATTCGTCATCATTAATGATGTCCACGATGTGCTGGGCGAAGGATTCAACGAGGAATAAAAGCATAAAGCCGCTCCCATCAAGGGAGCGGCTTTATGCCGTAAGGCTGCTGCTTGTATTTACGCCAGCTTTTATAGGCAAGCACAGCCATAATAATAGCACCGAGCAGCAGCGTCCAGCTTACCGGATTAGCCGATGCAGGTGGCGCAAGCGCAGGCTCTTCAACAACGGATTGCGGCTTGTCCGTAAACAATCTGCTTACGGCTGCTCCAAGCTGCGTCAGCGCCTCGTCGACTCGACTCGCTTGCGCTTGGTCTTGAGGTCCAGCGGATAACAGCACATTCGTATAGCGTATCCGTTCATGCAGCTCTGCTGTCCGTCCTTCCGGACGCAGCATAAAGGCAGGACCTTCAACAAGCGCCAAATGCGCGCTTAAGTTGTCTATCGCCGCCCTCGCAGCAGCCGCCCGCTCTTCATATGGGCGCTTCCATGCTTTTCTCACACGGCTTACATCCTCGAGCATAACCCGCTCATATTGCATCCATAACCCACTGGCTGGCCTTAGCATCGCATCCGCAGTTAGATGAATGCGGGCAGAGGCAGCCAGCCACCCGGCGGGATGCCTTTTGCTCAGAAGCTCATCCGAGACAGCCTGTATGCTTTGCTGCAGCTTAATCCACCCAGTTGGGCGGCCTTCAATGCCAGTCTCCAGCTGCGGCAGCAGTCGCTCCAACTGCTGGACATATTTATAGCCAGCTTGGCGGTTGTCTGCGTAAGAAGCCTTATATAATGAATTAGCCGCTTCCTCGAAACGACGCATGAGCATTTCAGCATCGACAGCCTCCGCTTGCCTTGCGCCAAGCGGTTGTTCGCCTGCATAAGCCCAAGTCGCAGAAACAGAGCCAAGCAGCATTGCGATACTTAATAGAATGGGCATTGCAATACGCGTTCTCATGGACATCCCCCCATAATCAAGCTTATGAGGGGATGTCCATCGTTATGCTTTTTTATGCTTGTTTTCTCGCTCGGAGCGCCAGCCAGCCCACGACAAAGCTAAAGATGGATAAGCTATATGTAAACAGGCGAACTTGCGGCAAATCGTCCATCAGCTCATCAGCAAGCCACGGGAATACGCCGAACGTATAATCAATGGTGTCATTAAGCAGCAGCCAGGCTGTGGCAACAACGACTGCCTTGAATCCCGCTTTCATAAAACGAGCATACAGAAGCACCTCTACAGCCATGCCAAGATGAGAAAAAACGAGCATGCCGTGCTGCCAATTCAGCTCCCCGCCCTGCGCTCCCGTCGCCACGATCATGGACACCGCCCACAAGCCATATTTCACCGACGTGACAACTGCAAGTCCTTCGATAATCATTCTAGTCACCTGAACGAATCTAGATGCCGATTCAGGCGGCGGGAACAGCAAGTAAAGCAGAGTAAGCGTAAAAAATAAACTAGCCGTCGGACTGTCCGGCACAAATACAAGAAGCCAAGACGGAAAACGTTCATAAGTATAAACCAATTGATTCCAGTACCATATGTAACCGTAAACGGTCCCTAAAAAATTAACGATAAACAGCAGCCACAAGATCGTGCGATTCATCCACAGCATGCGGCTCCATAACCATGACAATCCCATTGTTTTCAACCCCTATATTCCCAGCCTTGTTGTACCGTCCGAACATTGCCTTGCCTAATAAGTTTGAAAAGAACCTGATTGCAATGAAGCAATCAGGTTCTTGCTGTTACTTTTTTATTCAGTTGCAGCTTTCTGCTTGGAAAGCCACGTTGCAATTTGATCAATCTGCTCAGCGCTCAGGCTGTCTTTGAAGGCAGGCATATTGCCATTACCGTTCGTGACGGTAGCGACAATCTCTTCCTTGGACAAGACATCGCCAATACCGCGAAGTGCAGGAATTTGCGGTGGGTTACCCTTCATGTCTGCTGCATGGCAGGTCAGACATTTGGATTGCTCCATCAGCTTATGTGCTGGATCATCCGCTTCTACAATTGCAACGGCCGCAGTTTCAGGCTTCTTCGTCGTGCTAGGAGCCTCTTCACCTTTAGCCGCCGCTTCTCTGGCTTTCTCTTCACGAACGTGATGCTCAGGAATTGTATTGGTAATTTCCAACTGGTGCTGGTAGTGATCCCAAGATACAACCGTCAAATACACTGTCGCGATCAATGATAAAATCATCAGCGAGGAAGCAATCGGACGACGATAAAATCTGCGCTCTTTGCCTGTATCAAGGAAAGGAGCAAGCAGCAAACCGCCGAACATAACGCCAGGTATGCCCATCGTACCGAGCACGATATAATCCTGTGAAACATATGGATATTTCAAAAATTGATACAAAAACAAGAAATACCAGTCCGGCATCGGAATAAACGCTGCGTTTGTCGGATCTGCCGGATAGCCAAGCGGAGCTGGCTCTGCAATCGTCCATACGAGAAAACCGACGAGTACGACGCAGCCAACCATCCACTCTTTCAGCAGGAAGTTAGGAATAAACGCCTCTGACTTCCCTGGAAAAGACGTATAGTCGGGCGGAATATTCGGATGATTGTTTTTCTTCACCCGTGAATCTCCGACGAATACAACCTTTTCGTCTGATTTGTGACCATGTGCCATCATAAAGTCCTCCCTTCGCTTAAAGTGGTCCCGAAATACCTTGTTTCCGAATCATCAGGAAGTGAGCCGCTAGCATAGCAAGCAATGCGCCAGGCAGGAAGAAGACGTGAATCGCGAAGAAGCGAGTCAGCGTTTGCGCACCTACGATGTCGCCGCCATACAGGAACTTCCCGATGTAAGGTCCGATGTACGGAACGGATTCCGCGATTTGAACGCCGACCTTAGTTGCGAAGTAAGCTTTGTTATCCCATGGAAGAAGGTAGCCCGTGAAACCAAGGCCCAACATAATGAAGAAAATAAGCATACCTACTACCCAGTTCATTTCGCGCGGCGCTTTATAAGAGCCGGTGAAGAACACGCGCAGCGTATGTAAAAACATCATAACAATAACGAGACTCGCACCAAAGTGATGCATACCGCGAACGATGCCGCCGAATGCGACCTTATGGTTCAAATAGTCAACGCTTGCATAAGCATTCAGAATATCCGGAACATAATACATCGTCAGGAACATGCCGGACAAAATTTGAATGACGGTAATAAAAAACGTCAAGCCGCCAAAGCAATAGACGAACGCCGAGAAGTGATGCGCAGGGTTAACATGCTCCGGAACCTCATGGTCCGCAACGTCCCTCCACAACGGCGTAATGTCAAGACGTTCATCGATCCAATTGTATACACTTTTAAACATCTGATCATTCGCCTCCTTAGCCTACCCGTGAATTTGGCTTAACTGGACCCAAGTAAACAAATCCATTCTCAATCTTCACTTCGTATTCATCCAATGGATTTGGTGCTACGGTAATGTTCTTGCCGTCTTTCGTATAACGCGCGTCGTGACACGGGCAGTCATACTCATCTTTACCCTTCGCATTCCAGGCAATCGTACAACCCAGATGTTTGCAAATTGGTGAAAGCGCAAATACATTGTTATTTGCGTCTTTTGACACCCAAGCAGACAGCTCAGGATCGCTGACGTACCATCCATCAACTTGGTGAATTTGGAACTTAAACTCTTGCGGATCTGTTGTAATTTTGCTCTCTTCTACTACTTTAACAAAGGTGCCTTCGGTTTTTTTCTCTAATAATGGGTCTACCGCAAAACGCACCATTGGAAGCACGGCTCCGCCCATCATAAAAGCGGTTGTTCCACCGAGCGTATACGACAAAAACTGCCGTCTTGACATCTCTTTGCGTTGAAGCGGCTTGTGTGCCGATTCTTGATGTTCGTGGTTACTCATCTTCTGTTCTACCCCCTTTGCCAACCATTTCTTGTGTTTTGCGCATAGCAAAACACATGACGAACTAGGACATACTTATAATAGCCTAGGTGCTTAGGAGCGTCAAGAATATGGCTGATGATTGACTGCCTAATAAAATGTTGATTTTTAATTTGTAATTAATTTGTCACATTTAACCTTGCATGGCATTTGTTTTCCCCAGAAAATCGTTTAATTATGCAAATCAAGCGTAAACGGCTGTCGCCGTCCTTTGGCGGCGCGGGGTGTTTCATTCCGAGAAATATAGAGAAAGGATGAAAAATTCATATTCTTTCCTATATTTTCGAAAAATCAGGTCGATTGCTTCGGATTCCACATCAGCGAAACGCGCTCCTTCACGTCCGCAGCATGAGGCAGTTCGCCCGCTTGATCTGGCCCCAGCAGCAAATCGGCTTGAACGCCTGCCAAATCCAGCTTGCCGGATGCTGTCGCTACAATTATATATCGGAAGCCTGCGCCTCTAAGTGAAGCGCATACATCATTAATCATATCAACAGCCGCGCGGGCACCTACATAATGAAGCGCTGGATAAGTGACGACTCGTCCTTTAAAAGGAATTTCAATCAGATCCATCACATCACGCAGACGCTCCAGGGCAGCAGTCGCCTCATAAGGCTGCTCTTCGCCGCTCATGCCTGTGACAGGCAGCATACAGGTGTCCAAATAGGGACGCAGCTCTTCCCACTGTTCTTCTTGCACATCGCTAAATTTCATTGCCAAGATCTCCTTCCGCTTGCAGCTACAGCTGGCTTATCGCAGCTTGCGAAAGCCTACGAGCTTCCATTTTATATACCAAACCTTTGTCTATGTTAACGTTTTATTCCCCATTTGCCAATGGGTGTTGCCCTTCTGCCTGCCGATTCTTTTTGATGCACAGCAAAATAAGCTTCTACCTCAGCCCGCGAGCTTTCTCGCCGTAGCCTCTGATGGAAGCTTATTTTGCCCTTCATTCTTGCTTTCCACGTTATGCCTTCACTTCATTTCGTTCAATTCTTTAGCTAAGCGATAAAACGTATCCTCATCCCCAGCCGCAAGCGACTGGTCAATTTCGCGGTATATACGCTCCGCACGGAATTTTCGCACCGCTTCATCCAGGGCCATTTCTGCTGCAAGCGACAGCATCGCTTCGTACGTTACCTTCATTTTATCCATAGGATACACCTCCACACCGGCGTTAAGAGATCCTATATTCTTCGCCTTTCTTCACGTAGCTTTCCATCGTTCGTTTCATTCGCAGCAAATCGTCCTCCGTAAGCTCTCTAACGACTTTAGCAGGTGAACCAAGAGAAAGCGTATAGGGTGGTATCTTCTTATTCTCCGTAACAATCGAACCGGCTCCTACTAAAGCATATTCACCAAGCTGCGCGCCGTTAAGTACGATTGCCCCCATTCCAATTAATGTGCCTTTGCCTATCGTACAGCCATGGATAATCGCCGCGTGCCCGATGGAAACTTCATCTTCCAAAATGAGCGGTTGGTTCGTATTCACATGCCCGACAACTCCATCCTGTATATTGCAGCTATTTCCAATATGTATCGGCGCCAAATCTCCGCGAAGCACAGCGTTAAACCATACGGTGCTGTACTGGCCAATTGTCACATCTCCAATCAGCTTCGCTCCTTCTCCGATATAAACACTGGAATGAATCGTTGGTCTTACTCCCAAATAAGGCAGCAGCATCTCGTAAATTCCCCTCTCATTTGCAATGGAAGTTCAGCATCATACTGCTATGCATCCATTCCTTTACATTAGCGTGGGGTGATTCTATCAACTGCCGCAGCCATTGTCAATACATGAATAATCGGTTCTGCTCTTCCAGGCTAATGCCCAACATTACCGCTTTGCCCGCCTTCGTCGTTTTGATGACCATGCCGTGCAGCTCATGCTCTCCTAGCCGTATTAGACCAAGATGGACGAGCATACCAAGCAATCTGTGCTGAAAAATCCGCTCCGCATCATCATAATAGAATGGTTTAATGAGCGGAACCAGTACCTGGCTGAGCGATTGCGCCGTTACCCACTGATCCGATAGTCCGCCAATCCATTGGACGAGCGCTAAAATGTTCGGAATCGGCCCTTTATACTGCTTAAGCCAGCATTTGTACAACTGCTGCAATTCATTTGCTGGAGCTGTAAGCAGCCTTTCCTGCCCTCCTGGCGTGAGCTTTAAGCCAAGAGGCTCCTCTACAAAATAGTTCATTTGCACGCAATAGTCATAAAGCAGCGACATTCGATTCGGATAATGGTGAAAATATTTGCCGTAGCCGAATCGCCACTCTCCCTTGCCCGGCAGCTCCTCCTTGATCGAAAACAAATCAAGCAGCTGCAAGCTAAAGCGCTTGTATAGGGAACCGTCAGCCGCCATCGTCACTTCGTTGTGATGGATGTAATGCAGCAGCCCGCGAATATCAGCCTGCAGCAGTTCCTGCTCATCCCGGTACACATGAGGCTCATCCACATACACAAGCTGTGCTGCAAACTTGCGTTTCAATGTTTCACGAAACCGCTGCTTTAAATCTTCCGGGACCTGAAACAAATAACGATTCTGCCCGGTGAACCCGTTGAACAGCCAGCCCTGATGCTTGAATTTAACGATTATATCCCGGGGGCTGATTTCCTTCATAACAGGCGTTTTTTTGGAACGGCGCTTCGGCGCAGGCTTGGCGGGTTTCTGATTAGATGAGGCTTTCTCTGCTGCAGCCGGCTGCTCACCCTTTGTTTCCTTTTGAACCGCGCTCGCTGCCTCAGGACCATTAAACCTGCTCTGCTGCGCACGAGCCAGAAGCTCCTCCAAACTAAAAGCGTCTCTCGTCTCGAACAGCAGCGAGTTTAAAAACCGCAAATCCTCAATTGCCATGCTGCTGATTTGTTGCTCGAAAACATCATTTCGGCTTACAGCGCCGAGAATCGACTGAATCAATTCATTTTTGGAGTTGCTATTGCACTCGCATTGATAGACGGAGGCAATGCGGCTGAGCTGCCCGATATCTGCACAGCCGAGCATATCCGATAAATTCATAGTCTCTCCTCCTTCGCGCTTAACTGCTGCTTTAATGAACAGCCTTGCTTGCACTCATGATTGTAGAGCAGCCTTTTTTTATTACCATTATGGGAAGAAACTCAGATTTTATAACCGCAGTTCCGGAAAAAATAGTTTTTATGCTTTTTTTTCAAAAAAAACGCCATCCCTCCGGTTAGAGGAATGGCGCTGCTATCGATATAATCGAGCTGCTTCTGTAATTAATAAAGCAGCTTTCATTATTATTTTAAACGCCGACCTGATCGAGCTGCTGCAAATGCCGGCTGCAATTGTAGAGCAAGGACTCCCAATCATTTCCCTTAAACTGAAGGATGGAATAAGACATATTATCGAGAAACTGTTTATCAAGTCCTGAGCACAGCTCATCCAGCAGCTGCGCCAGAAAGCTTCCATGCGTGACGACAAGCAGGCGCCCCTCGGGATTGCTTTGCCGCCATTCCTCTACAAAAGAACGCCCACGCACGCGCACAGTCTCATCAGACTCCTGTCCAACTTCAGCTTTGCGCCATTGCTCACCCCAGCGCGCTATCCGCTCCTGCTCCGTCGTTCCTTCTATATCGCCATAAAAACGCTCACGCAGCCGATCATCCGGTGCCAGCAGCGGAATGTCCAGCTTATCCGCGACAATTCGGGCTGTCTCACGGGCACGCAGCAAATCACTGGAAATAACAGCATCCCACAGCTTCTGATCTTCGCTTAGACGGCTTGCGAGTGCCATCGCTTGAGCAACTCCCCGCTCATTCAAGGGAATATCGGTTTGCCCTTGAATTTTTCCAATCTTATTCCAATCCGTATTGCCGTGACGCACCAGACCTATTATCATCCCGCCAGCCTCCCCAGCTTAGTTGCACTCTATTACCGCAAGGTAACGCAAACAAGGGGCCCCTGTCAAGGAGCCCTTTGCGCTAGCTGCGCGTTCTTGATAACCAGTTTAGCATAAGCAGCGTCATGACCATGCCAAGCAGCGACAGCGCCACCCAATACTGTGGAAAAGCCGGAACAACCTTAAGAACAAAAGGATCGCTGATACTTGCAACCGGCACCTCATATTCAGCGCTAATGACGAGCCCGCTGCCCGAAGCATTAGCTGTATCCATAAATCCTGTTAATTGGGCCAACTGATCCGGACTTGTACTCGTTTCGTTGCCCACGACGAAAAAGACGAGCGCACAAACGAACATCGCCATGCAGCCAGCCACAACAAGGGCTACATTGCGACGAAAGGAAGGAGAAAACTGATAGCTTTTGTGTGTAACCGGCATGAGCCAAGATTCCTCTGCATAAATGCGATCCATGACTCCGCGCGTCACATGATCCATTGGCGGCAGTTCTATGGAATCATCCTCGGCAATGCAGCGAATCAGCTCCTCGCTCTCTTCCCACAAACGGAGCTGCTCCATGCAGTGCTCACAATCAAGCAGATGGGCCTCCATCTCCTGCCGGTGCGGATCTTCCTCCGGCAGCTCCCAGCACATATGGAGTTTGTGTTGAACGTCTTCGCATTTCATCGCGTTTTCATCCCTTCAAATTCTTCCACTCCGAGAGCTTCGCCAAAATAAGGCTCCAATTGAACCTTCACACTGGCTCTGGCTCTGAATAACAAGGATTTCACAGAACTGACCGTCTGCCCTAAAATGCTGGCAATTTCCTGGTAGTCCATCTGGTCATATTCTCTAAGGATAAGTGCGGACCGTTGTTTTTCAGGCAAATTATTAATTGCTTCGCGCACCATCGCCATGCGCTCATTGCGAAGCACAAGCTGCTCCGGACCAGCATCGGGGGCCGTAACCGGCACAATGCCCGATTCATCCAGAGACAAATTCGCTGCTTTCTGCTTGCGCAGCTCACTAAGCACAGTGTTGCGGGCGATCGTGTAAAGCCACGTGGAGAAAGAAGCATCCACCTCACGAAACGAGTGCAGGCTGCGATAGGCTTTATAAAACGTTTCCGAGCATAAATCCTCTGCAAGCAGCTCAAGCTTCGCGCTTTTGAGCATATGAAAAATAAAAGATAATATTTTGCGCTGATAACGGCTCATTAGCTCTGAATAAAGCTCAATGTTGCCATCTTTAATTTCCCTTATTAATTGGGAATCAGTCATGACAGGCGAACCTCCCCACCTGCGAATTCATCTTCCCGGCCCTGTTATCATTAAATTGTACCAAGCCGGAAGCAAAAAGTTGCGGTATGTATAATAAAAATTACGAATCGCTGGTCTAACAACATAAATTCGCGCCGCATAATCAAAATCCTGCTTAATTCGACAAAAGGATAAATGAGGAATTTTTTAGAAAAAAGAGCTTGCCTTTGAAAATCTCCCCTCCTTAACCCTATTGAACAAAAGAAAAGTGGTTAAGCAGGCAACTAATCCTGCTCAGCCACTATCGCGTTTGCCTATCTACCTTACTGATAATACTGACATGGGCGAAAATAACGTATAACGACGACTGCTCAAGGTTATGATACTTTAACGAAGGGAGGAATGAATGTGAATGAGACAAAAAAGTGGGATTTATCAGCTCTAGCAACAATTCCGCTAATTATGACGCTTGCGAATTCAATGCTCATTCCTGTCCTTCCCCTTATTCAAAAAAAATTACATATTTCTTCTCTTCAATCCAGCCTCATTATTACAGTCTACGCCGCGATATCGATCTTATGTATCCCTTTTGCCGGTTATCTTTCCGATCGTTTCGGAAGAAAACGAATTATCGTCATCGGGCTGTGTATTGCTGCTGTCGGTGGTTTAATCTCAGGTTTAGCTGCATGGCTGCTGAATGATCATGTTTACGCATTCATTTTAGCAGGCAGACTCATTCAAGGAATCGGAGCCGCTGGCGCCTTCCCGATCGTTATGCCATTAGTTGGCGATATGTATAAAAGTGAGGAAGAAGTAAGCAATGGACTTGGCATCATTGAAACCTCTAATACTTTAGGAAAGGTTTTAAGTCCAATTCTAGGTTCTGCATTAGCATTAATCATTTGGTTTCTTCCCTTGGTTGTCATTCCAGTCATTTCAACCATATCTATTCTGGCCGTTATTTTTCTCGTCAAATCACCTAAACAGCCAAATACAACAAAGCTTAATTTTAGAGATTTTCTTGTTTCCCTTAAAAGCATTTTTGCCGAAAATGGGAAGTGGCTGTATGTCATATTTACACTTGGCGGTAGTGCCATGTTTATTATGTTCGGTTTTCTGTATTATCTATCATCCATCCTAGAAGATAGTTATCATATAGATGGTATTTGGAAAGGCACACTGCTGGCCATCCCTCTCAGCGCAATTTGCATCGCTTCTTTTGCATCTGGGAAATGGATTGGAAAAAATAAAATAAAAATGAAATGGTTAACTGTGGTTGGTTTTGTATTTATCGCCGCTGCCATGCTTATTTGTGGATTAACCAATACGAAAAGCTTATTTTTCCTAATATCTCTCATGTTTATTAGCGGATTAGGCATCGGCCTTGTTCTACCCAGCTTAGATGCGTTAATTACGGAAGGAATAGATAAAAAACAGCGTGGGACTATCACTTCTTTTTATAGCAGCACAAGGTTCATAGGCGTTGCATGTGGTCCATTAGTGGCTTCCATGCTTCTACTTCATATCGCATGGTTGTTTTATATTTTTGTAGCTATTGCTTGTGGATGCTGCTTAATTGCTTTGTTTTTTATAAAACCGAGTCAAATAAAAATATAGAAAATGGGATCAATTGTCTTCTAATTGATCCTTTAATAGGACTCCCGATAGAGATGCTTTTACTCATTAGGTACTGATCATAACGCTACGCCTAATACAGTTAGCATGGCCTCCATTATTACCCCCTTGACAATCCGTTTTATTATAAAAAAGGCTATCATCTATCGTTATTCGCCCTTCTTGCACAAAGATAGATATTAGTCTAGTAAACCTTGGGTTTTTACCCTTCCAAATTTCCAACTCCTACGTATGATAACTCAAATCTTAGGAGGTGTATTCATTGAGTTGTACGATTAATAAGAACAAAAACAAGAAAATGAAAAGCTGTCATAAAAAAGTTATTACGGTTTGTAAACCTAAAAGAAAAAAGAATATTATTATACAGAAAAAAGTTGTTAAAGTAGCGTGTCCTGCCCCTAAAGTTAAAGTTAATGTTACCCCTACACCTGGTCCACAAGGACTGCAAGGGGCGGCTGGCTCAACAGGGCTGACGGGTCCACAAGGACCGGCTGGAGCCACTGGACCTCAAGGGCCAATTGGAGCTACTGGACTTCAAGGACCTGCTGGAGTTACTGGGGCTACTGGACTAACAGGACCTCAAGGGCCTCAAGGCGTGCAAGGGGCCACAGGACTAACAGGGCTAACAGGACCTCAAGGACCTCAAGGGCCAGCTGGCGGCATCGCTTCCTTCGCCTTCCTATGCAGCACGGAAGAACAAAACGTTGCAGCAGCAGCGGTACCAGGAGGGCAAGGAGGTGCAGTAACCTTTAACGATACGGTGATTAACGCAACTGCGCTTACGTTCTCCCCACCAAGCAATATTATCATTAACGAAAGCGGCTTTTACAACATTAGCTGGGAAGTGTTCCCAACTGCAGGAAACTCTGCATTTGGTTTATTCTTCGATCCGGATGGAGCAGGCCCAACTGTCGCGACACTTGTGCCATGCAGCAACTACGGTTCAGGAGCAGGTAACAATCCTTACCAAGGTCAAGTCGTTGTTCAATTGACCGCTGGCGGCGTATTGACTTTAAATCGTATTGATAACATGGGCAATCAAGTATTGCAAAACGCTATCGGCGGCGGAACGCCAACCGTGAGTGCCTCTATTGTCATTGAAAAACTAGCATAATCTAGTCTACTCTACAGGGCTGTTACCAGAAGTCATTAGCAATGACTTCTGGTCAGCCTTTTTTATTTAGAACGATCTCTCTATAAATGTCCTTTAAGCTTCTTTCGGAATACAAAAAAAAGACCGCCATATAGGCGGTCCATGTTCATTTACAGAACATAAGTTTTGGATAGGAGTGGAGAGAAACCATACTGTACTTTTATTATATGTATACGCTTCCAATATGTCAATAAGCGTTTTCATTTTTTTGAAATATATTTTGAAAACGCTTATATCCCTTCCAGCTAATGTCGCTTATTCTTCAAACGCATGGTTTCTAAATAAAAAAGCCCCGCAATAGCTCGAAAGCTGCTGTGGGGCATTAGCTTGTTACTGATGAACCGCAAAGCCCGCATCTGCAAGCACAAGCTGAGCCTGATCCAAATCCTCCTGCGTGCGGAAAGACAGCCTTAGAACGCCTGGAACGTCCTCTCTGCTCTCAATAATATGGATATTGCTCAAATTGATGCGCTCCTTGCCGAGGTCGCTGGCGATTTTACCGATAATGCCGGGATGATCGGGTACGTCCACATAACAATCATAGATCGAATGCAGCATGCCCTTGCGGCGCTCAGGCAGCTTGCTGCGGAATTCGCCAGCTGTACGGAATGCTTCCTCAATACCTTCGCCATCTTCCCGCTCCAGCAGGTCTGCGAATGTAGAGATTTCTGCATTCCAGTCTCTCAGCAGCTTAAGCAGCACGCTTTTGTTATTGACCAGAATGTCGCGCCATACGACCGGGTCGCCTGAGGCAATACGGGTAATATCGCGGAAACCTCCCGCTGCAAGCGAAGCATAAAGCTGATCCTGCTCATTGTAGCCGCGGATCTGGTTAACCAGCGCAACTGCAATCATATGCGGCAGATGGCTGATCGCGCCCACGATTTCATCATGCGACTTTGCATCCACACTGACAATGTGCGCTTTCGTCAGCGCAAGCAGCTGGGTGAGCTTGTCCAGCTGGCCCTGCGGAGTCGACGCGTCAGGCGTGAGGACGTAAAAAGCATTTTCGAACAAATGGGTCGATGCCGCTTCAACGCCGGAGCGCTCCGAGCCTGCCATCGGATGCCCGCCGATAAACGACACGCCCGGCTGGCTCTCCAATCTACGTCCACATAGCGCCACGGAAGCTTTCGTGCTGCCGACATCCGTCACAATACAGCCCGGCTTCAGCGGCAGCTGGCTCAGCTCATCTACATACTCCTCCAGCTTGCCTACAGGAACACAGAGGAATATAAAGTCAGCGTCTACAGCCGCCTCCCGAACAGAAGTCGTTGCGGAATCAACGACGCCACGATTGACATATTTCTCTGCGGAGGACGCCCGGTTTGAATAACCGACAACCGTTACGTCCGGCTTGCCCTTAAAACAAAGGGCAAGTGATCCGCCAATTAATCCAACGCCAAATATCGCTATTTTCACCATAACCCTATGACTGCACCGCCACTTCCTGCAAAACCTGCTCCAAAGCAGCTATAAACTGCTCATTTTGCTGCTTCGTGCCTACGCTGACCCGAATATAGGTCGGGTAATACGTCCAGCGGGAACGAATAATAAAGCCTTTGCGCAGCAGCGCATCAAATACTTCCGGAGAAGGACGCTTTACATCGACCATAATAAAATTGCCATGCGCCGGATAATAAACGAGGCCAAGCCGGTCAAACTGCGCAGCAAAATAAGCGATACCCGCTGCATTTTGCTGCACAACATGCTGAATAAAAGCCTGATCAGACACGGCCGCTTTAGCCGCTGCCTGCGCGATTCTCGTTGTATTAAAGGGCTCCCGCACCTGATTAATAAAGCGAAGCACCTCCGGGTCGCCAACGCCATAACCAATACGAAGCGCCGCTAATCCATATACCTTCGAGAATGTGCGGAGTACGATCAAGTTCCGGTAGCTGCTCAGCAGTTCAATGCCATTAGGAAAGGCGGGATCTGTTACAAGCTCGCAATACGCCTCATCCAGCACAACGAGCACATGGCTCGGAACCTGCTGTAAAAAAGCAGTCAGCTCATCCTTCGTCACAATGGTGCCGGTCGGATTGTTCGGATTGCAAATCCAGATGATTTTCGTACGCTCCGTTACCTTTGCCAGCATGGCAGGAAGATCATGCTTGCCATCTTTCAAAGGCACCTCGATGATGCGAGCGTTCTCAATTTCAGCGTTATGCTTGTACTGCGGGAATGTCTCGTCTGCCATAATCGTTTCGTCCCCTGCAACGAGAAACGCACGAGCCAGCATTAAAATAATTTCACTAGAGCCTGTGCCGAAAATCAGCTGCTCCGGCTTTACGTTAAGATGGCCCGCAAGTGCTGCTGCAAGCTCAATGCTCGCGCCATCAGGATAAATATTCGTTTGGTTCAATTCTTCCAGGATTGCCGCTTTAGCCTGCTCCGAACAACCATGTGGATTTTCATTGGAAGCCAGCTTCGTGACTTCAGTTAGCCCAAGCTCTCTCTTCACATCTTCAACCGGCTTGCCAGGCTGATAGACAGGGAGATGTAAAATATTATTTTTTGGCTGCATGCTGCCGACCACCTCTTCTTATATATCTACAAATTAATTGATATATAAATATCAATTGCATAAGGCTTATTGTCTCACATCTTGCCCCGCTTTAAAAGATGTTCTATTGCAATTGATCGCGTCTGCCTTAAGAAAAAATCTAAAATCCCATCTCGGCAAGCCATGAGGATAGTTTTGCTTCCCGCACCTTCAATTCAGCCTGTTCGAGCTGACCGAGTACCCGCTCGCCCACGATGCGGCCATCCAGCATAAATAATACGCGCTGTGTTTTGGCAGCCACCTTCGCATCATGGGTCACCAGCAAGATCGTCGTCCCCGCATGATTTAAATCGGTTAAAATAGCCATGACCTCATCGCTTGCCTTGGAATTAAGAGCTCCTGTCGGCTCATCGCCAAACACGATTTCCGGTTGGTTGATAAGCGCCCGGCAAATGGCTGCCCGCTGGAGCTGTCCACCGGACACTTCCGCCTTGTCAGCATTGGCAAGCTCGGCAATTCCAGTCCGCTGCATCAGCTCGCTGGCCCGCCGGTCAATAGCAGCGCGACTCTCTCTTTTCGCCACATAAGCGGGTAAAATAATGTTGTCGAGCAGGCTGAGATTTTTCAAAAATCCGCTCTGTTGAAAAACAAATCCCATTTTGCTCAAGCGAAGCTGAGCCAACCGCTCTTCGGATAGACTGCCAAGCTCTTGCCCTTGTATGGCAACACTGCCGGACGTCATTTTGTCCATCCCGCTAATCGTGTACAGCAAGGTAGACTTACCGCAGCCAGAAGGCCCCATTATAGATACGAACTCACCTGCCTGCAATTGCAAATTCACATTTTTCAGCACAGCCTGTTCATTATTTTTGCCTACGGAATAGCTTTTGTTTACGTTTTTCGCCTCTAACACGATGGTCATCACGATGCCCTCTTTTCGAAAATTATTTTGCTGCGCCAGCAATTTTGACATTTGCCGTTATGGTTAAGCTGCTAAGCAGCGTCGTTACTAGCCCTACAGCGAGGAATATCAAAGGAATAAGCATGTAGGCCACAAACGGATTAACGACGAACTCGACGCGGGCTGCGCCCATAAATGACATTAGCATGCTGACTACGCCCTGCCCAAGACTTCCCGCTGCTGCGGTACCTAACACGATCCCCGCCAGCAATACCGCCAATGAGCGGATGATGTACTGCAGGCGGATATTTTTCAAGGAAAACCCAAGGCTTCTCATAATGACGATATCAGAAGCGTCTTTCACGATCAGCATGTTGAAAAATAAAGCGGTAATCAGCAGCGCAATGGCGAGAGCTGCCGCTAAGGTAAGCGCCGTTATTTTTTGCAGCTGGCTTATGGTGGAGCCAAGTGTCTGAGATAAATAATCTTCCATAAACGTCACCTTAGCCGGGTAGAAGGCAGCTGCGTATTCAGCCCTTTTTTCGCCAATTGCAACGCCCGGCTTTACATCCAAGCTGACCATATACCAGAGGACGGAATGTGCTTCATAAGGCAGCAGCGCTTTAGCTGTCTTGCCGCCATTGGTCACATCCTGATAAATGCCCGAAAGCTTCAGCACTCGTTCTTCCCCAGCAACGATGAGCGTCAGCGTGTCTCCGAGCTTCTTGCCGCGTTCCTTCGCATGCAGATAAGAAAGAGCGATCTCATCGTTTGCAGCTGGAGCAGCCCCGCTTAAATAAGCTAGCGGAAACAGCGAAAAATCGCCCGTTTGCACGCTCACATTTTCATAGACACCATCGTCGCTGCGCATCTTATAAGAACTCGTTACGAGCGGCGAATAGAGTTCC
Organism: Paenibacillus sp. J31R34; assembly: GCF_059383715.1. Lineage (NCBI taxonomy): Bacteria > Bacillati > Bacillota > Bacilli > Caryophanales > Paenibacillaceae > Paenibacillus > Paenibacillus sp. J31R34. The sequence continues at coordinate 265,587 of NZ_JBXENU010000001.1, read as the reverse complement.
ACGTCATTGTCGTGTTGAATATAGGCGATCATCTCGTTGTATCGCTGCGCTACGTCGCCTGTTTGCCGCATATCAATTTGAATATCGCTCTTCCCCGCCCCCATATAAGTCATAAAATCAGGTGATTTCATCGTATTCAAAAAATTCACAGGCACTATGATCAGGAAGAAGCAAAGCGTGAATACGAGGGCCAGCAAGCCGAATGTTTTAATCCGGACGAACACATCCTGAATGCCGACAAATATATTTACAGGGATAAGCCGGCTGCGATGGAGCTTCAGCCGTTTTGTCATCCGCCCTTTGGCCGAAGTGCTGCCTGAGCGCAAGGCTTCAACGGCTGATATTCGCTTAAATCTCCCCAAAACCAGACGACAGAACAACATCACGGATAGAAAAATACAACCTGCCCCCAGCAAGGGGATGATATAGCTTAGCGCATTTTTTTCAGCTGTGCCTATGTATAGAGTCCGATTTGCCATGAAAGCCCGTTCTGCAAATAAGGAAAGCACCCACCCCGCCATAGTCGCTGTCAAAGCGATCAGCCGATATTTCATTAAATAAAGCTGGCGGATTTCGCTTCCGGCTATACCAATCGCCTTCATGACGCCAATCTCATAAACATCCTCCTCCAGCGCAGCGAGCATTGTAAACCGCAGGCAGAGAAAGGCTATGACGATCAGCAGCACGCTGGCTAAAAGAATGACAACGGCCGCAACGCCATCCGTCAGCGCATTCAATAGTCGAAATTGAGCATAGGTAATCGCAGTCCCTTGGTGCGGAAGGCCCGAAGCTAGGTAGAGCTGTTCAAATTCGCTCGTTCGCTCCCCATCATGCAGCAGAAATTCGATCAAATATTCTTTTTCGGCAAAATAGCCCTTAAGCGTCTCCCAATCCGAATCGCTTACAACGATACGCTTTGAGCTGACAATAGACGGATTCATCTGGGCATCCCTAACAAAATCCTTTATTGTAAAGGTTTTGCTAAAGGAGCCCGTCGCCAGCCGCACCGTATCCCCGAGCTCCAAGCCATGCTGCTGCATAAAATAAATCGGCACTGCTATTTCGCCCGGAAGCACATCCAGCCGCTTATTGTCCAAATCAAGTAAAAAATCGAACGCTTTGTTTTGCTTCACAAGGCTCATTTCCATGACGCTGCCCGCCTCTGACTCGCCGCTGGCGCCAAAATAAACATGAGCCGGTTCAATAGCAATCATCTCAACGGTTTGCTGCTCCTTCACCAGCTTACTGCGACTGGCGAAATCCTCTATCTCCTGCTGGTCGATTTCCCCGGCATGCATCTGTACAAAATGAGGGACGCCCGCTTTCTCAAACCAGTCATCCACCGAACGAAACAGCTCCAGAAGCATGCTTGCACTGCTTGCCACTAGCAGCGAGGAAATCATAATAAACATAAATAAAATGGCGGTAATCAGCTTATTCCTTGCGATATCTTTTCTCCACATCTTCTCTAGCATCTTCCTGCCCCTTCTCTATTTGATTGTGATAAAACCTTTTTGTCACCCAAGCCATCACTAGCATTGCTGCGAACATGAGCAGCGCAGGGAAATAAACCTGCAAGCTAAACGTTTCAAACAGCTTGCCGTAGACGATTTGCCCAACAGGTGCCGCAATCTGTGCGACCGCCATAATGATGGCCATCACCTTTCCAAGCAGGTCATTAGGTGTCTGCTTTTGCACCCGGGTCAGCACAAAAATCGAAATCATCGTCAGTGCCATCGCAATCGGAACAACACTTGCCATAAATAGAACATAGGCTGGATAATAGCCAAGCCCCAGCATCCATGGCGTCAGCGACATCGATAATGGCAATATCAATGCAGCAATGATGAGCAGCCACCGATACAAAGAGCTCATTTGCATTTTTTTCGCAAAGATTCCGATCGTTAGTGCGCCTAAAATCGTGCTGCATTCCACAATGCCCATGCCAACTCCATAAAGCGTATCGCTGCTATGCATCGTAACCCGCAAAATAATCGGCCCGCCGACGACAAAAAACGGCGTTAAAATAAAATTGAGCAGCGCCGCTAATATCATCGCCTTTAAAATCGAGCGCTGCTGGGCTACATAGGCAAACCCTACTTTCATATCTGCTGCAAGCGTTGCGACGATATTTCGCTTCTGCTCGCGTTTTACAAACGGGATCTCCATAAATAGCTGCATGACGGCTGACAGTAAAAAAGCGATACCGCTTCCGATCAGCAACGTTTGCAGGCCAAGGACGCCATACAGGATGCCGCCAAGCACCGGGGCAGCCATTTGGGCAAGGGCACCGATGCCATTCACCATTCCATTGGCCTGCTCAAGCCGGCTCTCCTGCACCAGCAGCGGGATGCTCGCTTGCACAGCAGGCTGGTACATCGCGCTGATCAGCGAAAGCAATACCATCACCATACCAATAACAACAACCGTCGCGTGGCCCCCCGCCAATAGGAGCAAAAAGCCCAGAACAACCATGCAGCTTGCAAAATCGAATATAACGATTAAATGACGGCGGTTGAAGCGATCAGCAATGGCCCCGCCAATTGGCGACAGCAGCAGCGGGATGCTGGATAACGCATAGAGAGTGCCAAAAATATCCGCTCGTCCTGTAAGATCCAGCGCATAAAGCGATAGCCCAAAGCGCAGCAGAGCGCTGCCCAAAATCGAGATAATTTGTCCCAATAGGAGCAGCTGGAAGCTTCTTCCGAACAGCTCTTTTTTCGCTTGGCTTTGTATCATCGATTAACTCCTCCTTAAAAAATAGGTTCATTCGTATATAGACTGACCGTCAGTCTATAATGCTTAAAAAAATAAGCCGGCATACAAGCGTACCCAACAATTGAACAGGAATCAGATAACTGGATACGCTAACGGCCACGCCTTTCATGGACAATTTGGATGCAGCGCTAAAGTGGGTGATTCTAGGTTAATTCGGGTTAGTCAGCATATCAAAAATAAAATCAAAGCTGCCTTTTTTCGCTCCCAGCGTCGTTTCCATAACATGAATAAAAGCCTTCGCCTTCTGGATCATTTCCTCTGGCTGCCATTCGAATAAACCTTCATCGAACAGAAAAGTGGAAGATACAATTAAAAATTCAACCGTCTCCTTGGGGTATTCGGTATGAAAAATTTGCTCCTCTATGCCTTGCTCAATGACTGTTGTTAATACAGGCGTCAAGTGAATAATGGTCTGTACGAGGCTTTTCTGATGCATTTCGGCATTGCCGACCTGGTGGAATTGCTCCAGCAGCAGCTCCTTACGATCACCATTCTTAGGCTTCTGAGCCATCAAAATTTGAAACAGCTTGACCAAGGTCGGCAGCTCCGAACTTGCGGCTATGCTTTTTGCAGAAGCAACATCCGCCGCCACAATCCGCATAATGATCGCGTCCATAACTTCCTCTTTGGATTTAAAGTAATAATAAAAGGTTCCCTTCGCAATGCCAATCTCCTGAAGGATGTCATTAATCGTCGTTTTATTATAGCCCTTCGTATAAAAAAGCATTTCTGCCGTATCTAAAATTTCATTTTTGCGTTCTTCCGGATCTTTCAGTATACGCATCGTCCGCTTAGTCGCTCCTTTCTATAGACCGTCGGTCGGTCTAGTGCTAGTATAGGCCATTATTTGAGCATAATCAATCTTATTTTTGAGCTGACATAAGAAAAACGCCTTGCGGCGTTCTTTCTATTGCTGATGTTCCCCGCTTAAAAACCTAAATCGAACTGAATGCAAACATTATTTCAGCTTCACAAGCCAGTTCATTGTTTACCGTGGCGACGCCTTTTCCTTTAACTATCTGCCCCTTGATTCGAGTTACTTCGAATGTAAGAATAAGTTGGTCTCCTGGTTTTACTTGCCTCTTGAATCGACAATTATCAATACCAGTCAATAATCCTATTTTACTGCTTTCTCCTTTAGACATAACGATACCACCAACCTGCGCCAGTGCTTCTACAATCAAGACTCCAGGCATAACGGGATAGTCGGGAAAATGACCAATGAAATAAGGTTCATTGATTGTCACATTTTTAATTCCAACAGCTTTTTTACCCTCATCAATTTCCAAGATTCTATCAACCAAAAGAAATGGATATCTATGAGGAATTACCTCTTTTATTTTTTCAATATCAAACATGGATTTCCTCCTCTTGTAGGTATATGACCATTTTAACACTATTTGGAAAAAATGACCATAAGCTCAACAATAAAGACTAGGGCGTGTCTGAGAACTCTGAGGACAGCAAATTTTGCCGAATTTTCGTTCCATGCAAGGCGCGCTTGTGAAGGCGTACCGGGGGTACGTCAAGCAAACGGAACGAAGCAGGGGGCGAAAAGGCGGTGAAAGGTGCCACTGAACGGGTTTTCAGACACGCCCTAACTTAACCTAAAAAAAGAAGCGCAGAATATGCTCGTATTCTGCGCCTCTTAAATGATGCCTCCCGCTAAGAGGCTGAATATGCCCTAGCCTTTGAGCCCGGCTACAAACTCGCCGATCTGCTTCAAGCCCTCAGCGCGGGTATTCTCCTCTGCTAGCAGCGGAATTGATTCTTCTATTTTGCGTACAATCACACTGCCTACCACAACACCATCGCATTGCTTGGAGAAACGCTCCACTTGCTCACGGCTCGAAATGCCGAAGCCAACGGCGATCGGCAGATCAGTCGCTTCCCGCACGGTAGCGAGGAAATCGTCGATCCCACTGTGGAATTCGGCGCGCACGCCCGTTACGCCCAGCGAGGAAACGCAATAGACGAACCCTTTCGCCTTTTGCGAAATACGTACGACCCGATCCTTGGAGGTCGGAGCGACAAGCGGAATGAGGTGAATGCCCGCGGCTTCCGCCAGCTGGCGAACCTCGGCATCCTCTTCAATCGGCAGATCGGGAATGATCAAACCGCTGATTTCTTTATTTTTCACCAGCTCCATAAAGGCTTCCAGACCGAACTGCAGCACCGGATTGAAATAGGTGAACAGGATGAAAGGCAGCTTCACGCCAGCTTCGCGTGCTTGCGCTGCCGCTTCAATACAGTCGCGAAGGGTAATGCTGCTTCTCAAGGCACGCTCGGAAGCCCGTTGAATAACCGGACCGTCGGCGAGCGGGTCAGAATAAGGAACGCCCAGCTCGATTAGATCAGCGCCAGACTCCTCCAACTGCTTAATAATCGCCAGTGAGGTTTTGAGGTCAGGATCTCCCACCGTTATAAAAGGGATCAGCGCGGTACGCTTTTCCTCACGTAGCTTTGCAAATACCGTATCAATGAGATTCATCGACTGCGCCTCCCAGCTTGCTCATAATCGTCTCTACATCTTTATCGCCGCGGCCGGACAGGCTTACGACAATAATTTGATCTTTATCAAGCGTTGGTGCCAGCTTGACCGTCTGGGCAATCGCATGCGCTGACTCCAGCGCTGGAATGATGCCTTCTGTGCGCGACAGCAGCTGTAAAGCGTCCATTGCTTCATCGTCCGTAATCGGAAAATATTCCGCCCGGCCCGAATCCTTCAAATACGAATGCTCAGGGCCAATCCCTGGATAGTCGAGACCTGCCGAAATGGAATGCGCAGGCAGCACTTGTCCGTTGTCATCCTGCAGCACATAGCTCAGCGAGCCCTGAAATACGCCATGACGGCCTTTCGTCATCGTAGCCGCATGCTCATCGGTCTCTACTCCGCGTCCCGCAGCTTCAACACCGATCAAACGCACAGCCGCATCTTCAATGAACGGGTAAAAAATCCCGATCGCATTGCTGCCGCCGCCAACCGCTGCTACTACATAATCTGGCAGGCGTCCTTCCTCTGCCACAATTTGCTTGCGCGATTCGTCGCCGATAATCCGCTGAAAATCACGGACGATCATCGGATATGGATGCGGCCCTGTCGCTGAACCCAAAATATAATACGTATCGTCTACATGGCTAACCCAGTAGCGGAGCGTTTCATTACAGGCATCCTTAAGTGTGCGCGTTCCCGAAAGAACCGGCACGACTTCCGCTCCAAGCAGCTGCATACGGAAAACATTGAGCTGCTGGCGCTTCATATCTTCCTCGCCCATAAATACTTTGCATTCCAGTCCAAGCAATGCCGCAATCGTTGCCGAAGCAACCCCATGCTGGCCTGCGCCCGTTTCGGCAATAATTTTTGTTTTTCCCATGCGCTTCGCCAGAACGCCCTGACCGATTGTATTGTTGATTTTGTGGGCGCCCGTATGGTTCAAATCCTCGCGCTTCAAATAAATTTTTGCGCCGCCAAGCTGCTCGCTCAGGCGCTCTGCATAATAGAGCGATGTAGGTCTGCCCGAATATTTATGCAGCAGATTGCGGATTTCCTCTTGGAAGGATTCATCCTTGGAATAGTGGTTGTACGCTTCCTCCAGCTCAAGCAGTGCGTTCATTAACGTCTCGGGAACATAACGGCCGCCAAACTTGCCGAAACGACCATTTTCATCCGGTACTCGGTTCATCGTTGCATCACCTTTCTGACGAATAATCTAATTTTCTCAATATCTTTAACGCCGTCCGTCTCTACTCCGCTGGACACATCAAGGCCACTCGGAGCGTACGCAGCTAACAATTCCTGTACGTTGTCCGGGTTTAGACCGCCCGCTACATAAAGCGGCACATTCAACTGCGCTGCCGCAGCTTGGTAATCGTCGATAACCTCCCAGTTGAACGCTTTGCCCGTACCTCCCCCGGCTGTGTCTATCAATACAGCATCGACCTTGCCTTCATAAGGAGCAAGCCGGGCAGCCGCCTCATCGGCACTTGTATGAGCATCCGTGCCCTTGTCAACGCCCCTGCCTGTGACTTCCTCAGACTGAACAACCGCTTCATCGCGTATAGAAAATACCTTCCACACCTTCACCGCAAATTGCTCACGGACCGCTTGGCAAAAAGCAGGTGTTTCGCTGCCATGCAGCTGTACCACATCGAGCGGAGCAATAGCCAGCGTCTCGCGCAGCTCCGCAAGCGCAGGATTGACGAATACGCCGACGGTCTGGGGACGCTGCCCCGCTGCCGCCTTCAAGCTGTGTACTGCCGCAACCAGCTCTGCTGCTTGCGCAGGAAGCACTTGACGCTTGCTAGCCGCAAATATAAATCCAATATCATGGAACGGTAGCCCGTCCATTTGCTGAATCGTCTCCACAGTCTTCAGGCCGCAAATTTTAATACGGGGAGTCGTCTGAGTCTGCACTAGCGGCCCACCGGACCCATCAAATCGATAATAGCCTGACCTGCATCAGCCTGGCGCATGAAATGTTCGCCAATTAGAACCCCTTGCGCGCCAATACCTTGCAAATAATCCATATCTGCCGGACCGGCAATTCCGCTTTCGCTAATAACAGTCACACCTTGCGGCATCAAGCCGATCAACTGCTCCGTTGTACGCAGATCCGTGACAAAGCTTTTCAGATCGCGATTGTTGACTCCGATAAGCGTCGCTTTATTCAGCTCAAGCACCGCCTCCAGCTCCTCGCGGTTGTGCACCTCGACCAGCACATCCATGCCAAGCGAAACAGCTGTATCATACAGCTCAGACATCTGCTGCTTCGTCAATATCGCCGCAATGAGCAAAATCGCATCCGCGCCAATGACTCTCGCCTCGTACACCTGGCGGTAATCAATAATAAAGTCCTTGCGAAGCAGCGGAATGCTGACTGTATCCTTCACGAGCGTCAAATACTCATTGGCCCCTTGAAAATATTGCCGATCCGTCAGCACGGAAATACAATCCGCGCCGGCCTGCTCATACGCAGCTGCCAGCTCCGCCGGGTGAAACTCAGGGCGAATCAGCCCTTTAGAAGGCGAAGCTTTTTTCACCTCGGCAATGAGTCCAACCGTGCGCTTGCGGCCCGCAGTCAATGCACGCTCAAAGCCGCGGCACGGAGCAAGCTCGGCAATCGTCCGCTCATATTCCGCTAATTGGAATGTGGCCGATAATGCTTCAACCTCTTCGCGTTTTGTTACTACGATTTTATCCAAAAACATGGGTCAGCTCTCCTGTCGTTTGAATGAGGCCCAGCAGCTTTTGCTCGGCTAATCCGGAATCAATCATGTCCGCCGCGATTTTAACACCATCTGTCAAGCTCGCAGCAGCTCCGCCCACATAAATGCAAGCCCCTGCATTCGCAAGCACGATATCGCGATAAGCGCCGCGCTGCTCTCCGCTGAATATGCCGCGAATAATCGCCGCATTGGCCGCAGGATCGCCGCCCAGCACCTCGCTGATCGGATAGCGGGTCAAGCCCAGCTCCTCCGGCGTAATTTCATACGTGCGAACCTTGCCATTCAGAAGCTCCGAGACTCTAGTTGGCGCCGAAATGCTGATTTCGTCCAGCCCGTCGTTGCTGCTCACGACCATCGCGCGTTTGACGCCAAGCTCTGCCAGCACCGAAGCGACGGTGTCCGTTTTCTTAGCATCATACAAGCCGATTAGCTGGCGATCAGCACCAGCAGGATTCGTTAGCGGGCCCAGCATATTAAAAATCGTCCGAATGCCCAGCTCTTTACGTGGAACAGAAGCATGGCGAAGCGATGGATGGTACAGCTGCGCGAACATGAAGCAGATGCCGACCTGCTTCAGACATTCCTCCGCCTGCTCCGGCGTGAGCGTAATTTGCACGCCCAGCGCCTCCAGCACATCAGCGCTGCCTGCTTTGCCCGACATTGCACGGTTGCCATGCTTGGCTACGCGAATGCCGGCTGCCGCCGCAATAATCGCCGAGGACGTCGATATATTGAATTTATGAATACCGGAGCCGCCTGTGCCGCACGTATCAAGCAGCCCCTCCTGCTCGGTCTGCACATGGCTCGAATGCGCCCGCATCGCCTGGGCAAAGCCTGTAATTTCGTCCTTCGTCTCGCCTTTCATGCGCAGCGCAGTCACCACGCCTGCAATTTGAACCGGCGTCGCTTCGCCGTTCATAATAATATCCATAACGGAGCGGGCTTCTTCCCGTGACAAATGCTCGCTGCCGATTAATTTAGTTAACGCGCTTTGCATCGTAATCGGTATCAGGCTGTTTGTCATTGTACGAAACCCTCCCCTGCTTTAATGTAATAATCGCTATTAATGGCATTGAAGCTCTGATCGCGAGCGTCTCCAGGCTTGCCGAACAGCTGCTCAGCGGCCCGAATGGCCGTCAGCAGCGCTTTCGCTTTATTCACCGTTTCGGTATATTCGCTCTCCGGAACGGAATCCCAGACGATGCCTGCCCCGCTCTGCACGTAGGCTTTGCCATTTTTGAAAATGATCGTCCGAATCGTGATGCAGGTGTCGAGCGAACCGCCGAAGCCTAAATAACCAATCGCTCCAGCGTAAGCGCCGCGAGCTTCATTTTCAAGCTCCGCAATAATTTCCATCGCCCGCAGCTTCGGTGCGCCGGATACGGTGCCGGCAGGAAGACAAGAGAGAAACGCATCGTAAAAATCCTTATCCTCCCGCAGCTTGCCTGTCACATTCGAAACGATATGCATAACGTGGGAATAACGCTCGATTTCCATGAAGGAATCGCATTTCACCGATCCGAACTCGGATACACGGCCAATGTCGTTGCGACCTAGGTCAACGAGCATCAGATGCTCCGCCCGCTCCTTCTCATCTGCCAGCAGATCCTGCTCCAGCGCCAGATCCTCCTCCGGCGTTTTGCCGCGAGGGCGCGTTCCCGCGATTGGGCGGGTTTCCACCTTGCTGCCATCTACTTTAACGAGCGCCTCCGGCGATGTTCCAACGATAACCTCTTCTCCCATTTTCAAATAATACATGTACGGTGAAGGGTTCATCGTGCGAAGTACGCGGTACACATGCAGCGGATCAACATCCGTCTCAATGCTGAAGCGCTGGGACAGCACCACCTGGAAAATATCGCCTGCGCGAATGTACTCCTTCGCTTTGTCGACATTGGCGATGAACTGCTCCTTCGTCAAATTGGACTGCACATCGCCAACCTCGGGCATAGTAGGCACGCCAGCACCGATTGGTACGGGGATTTTCACCTGCTGCTGCAGGCGCTCGACCGTCGCTTCGATTTTGGCAACTGCTGCGTTGTACGCCTCCTCGACGCCGTAGGACTGAACAATGCCCGTCTGCGTCTTCTCCTTCGGCACATGCACATTGCCGATAATTTGCAGCTGCTGCTTGAAGTGGTCGAACACGATGACCTGATCGCAGAACATAAACTGCAAATCATTCATTTGCAAATCATCAATCCGGTGGGCTGGAAGCTTCTCATAATATTGCAGCAAATCGTAGCCGAAAAACCCGATAGCCCCGCCCGTAAATGGCGGAAGATGGGACATCGCCGGACTGCGATAGTAACGAAGATGATCCTTCAGCAAGCTTAGCGGCTTATCGTCGAAGCTGATTTTTTCACCATTTTTCTCAAAAATCATTTCGCCGTTTTTGCCGTACAGCATCATAAACGGATCGGTTCCAATGAACGAATAACGCGCCCATTTCACGCCGCCCTCTACACTTTCAAGCAGAAATGCATGCTTTTCCTTGGCAAAATGCTGAAACAGCCGAATCGGCGTCTCCGTATCCGCCATCATATAACGAACGATCGGAATGAGATTGTATTCCTCAGAGAGCTTGACCACTTGCTGTAATTCACTATTCATCGTTACGTCCCCCTTCTCGCTATGTGTAGACACATTCAAAATAAAAAGCCCCTGCCAAGGCAGGGGCGTTGATTTAAGATGAGGACAAAAAAGTAAAGGCCAGCCAGCAAATAAATCTATAGCAGCATCTTGCACATACGTAGGTACGTAAACGTAAAACAGCTGTCGCCATCTAATAAGATGGATAGGCTCTTCTCTCGATGAAATAGAAAGCGATTATAAGCGCTAAACTTATACATCATCTATTTCATAATTACCCACTCTGCTCTATAGTCTATCTATTCGCAACTTGGCTATGCTCGTCTCTGCTCTGCTCATCTAATTTCAACTAAAACCTGCTCACTTGCCACTCAACTAGTCTCATTTACTTCATCCAATATACAACATCTTGTGCCTGATCGTCAATTAGATTAGGATTGCGTTAAATCTGGACGAAGCACCTGGGCTCCTCCCAAGTACACATGTTTAATTTCGGCTTGCGTTTTATCCGTATTCACGGTAACCATAAGCCTTATGCAGCGCGCAAGGCTTCCCTTGACTGGCACTTCCAGCGCGCACATGAGTGGAACAAGCTCCCAGCCGCTCATTTGGCGAATGGCCAAAGCAGGGAACGCATCATCCAAATCATTTGTCACCGTAATAAATACGCTGCAAATATCGTCAGGCTGAACATCATTGTCTGCGACAATGGCATGCAGCATTTCAAGTGTTGCTTTTAAAATAGGCTCTTTCTCGTTTGTATCGACGGTAATTGCCCCGCGAATTCCCCTAACGCTCATATTACTCGGCCTCCTGTTTCAATTCCTCCACGATTTCCCGAACCCATGACGCCGGTACATCCTTCTTGATTTCCACTTCGCCGATCGCCGTCGGCACTACGAAAATCATCGTGCTTTCGCTGAACTTTTTGTCATGCATCATCGCTTCCATAATCGCGTCCACGTCGAAGTGCTCCGGCAGCTTCACCGGAAGCCCGCATTTCGCAAGCACGCGCTTCGTTGTTGTATAGACGTCCTCAGGCGCTCCATAACGCAGGCCAAGCTTGGCCGAGCCAATCATGCCGATGGAGATCGCCTCGCCATGAAGCAGCTCGCCATAGCCAGCTACAGCCTCCAGCGCATGTCCAATTGTATGGCCCAAATTCAGAATCGCACGCAGGTCATTCTCGCGCTCATCCTTGGATACGACAGCAGCCTTTACACTGCAGCCCTTGTACAAGGCATAGCCCAGTGCTTCTGGATCGAGCGCCAGCAGACGCTCTGAGTTTTCATCGCACCACTGCACGAAAGCGTCGTCCCAGATGAAGCCGTGTTTGACCACTTCCGACAAGCCTGCAGAAACGTCACGCGGCGGCAGCGTCTGAAGCGTATTCAAATCATAAAGCACCATTTCCGGTTGATGGAAAGCGCCAATAATATTTTTCGCCAGCGGGTGGTTGACTGCCACTTTGCCGCCAACGCTGCTGTCATGCGCCAATATCGTCGTCGGAATTTGAATGAATTTCACGCCGCGCATATAAGACGCTGCTACGAAACCGGCCAAATCGCCAACTACGCCGCCGCCAAGGGCAACGATCGCCGACTTGCGGTCAAGCCCAGCCTTCAGCGCATGAGTAACCAATTCCTCCAGCATCGCCAAAGACTTCGAGCTTTCACCCGACGGTACGATTGCTGTCGACGGCTGGAAGCCTGCTGCGCTTAGCGCGTTTGCAAGCGGCTCCAAATAATGGGGCGCCACCTTGTCATCCGAGATGATTAGCAGCGGAGATTTTTTGCTAATGCCATGCTTTTCGAAAAAAGAGGGAGCCTCCTGCAGGAGACCCTCCCCAATATAGATTGGATAAGAGCGCTCGCCTAAATCAACCGTTAGCTCTCTCATCCTTTAGTACCTGCCTATTTGCTCAAGGTATTGATTCAGGTTCGAGCGGATTTCCTCAATGGAGTCGCCGCCGAACTTCTCAAGAAATGCTTTCGCTACTTCAAAAGCCACAACATGCTCCATAACAACGCTAGCTGCCGGAACTGCACAGCTGTCGGAACGTTCCACTTGTGCCGTGAATGGTTCTTTCGTATCAATATCCACGCTGCGAAGCGGCTTGTAAAGCGTTGGAATTGGCTTCATTACGCCACGGACAACGATTTGCTCGCCATTAGTCATACCGCCCTCGAATCCGCCCAGACGGTTCGTCGCTCTCGTATAACCTTCCTGTGCAGTGTACAAAATCTCGTCATGCACCTGCGAGCCGCGCAGCTTCGCCGCTTCAAAGCCAATGCCGATTTCGCAGCCTTTGAAAGCATTAATCGAAACGACAGCACCTGCGATGCGCGCATCCAGCTTGCGGTCCCATTGCACATGGCTTCCCAGTCCAATTGGCACGCCTTCAATAATGCACTCGACCACGCCGCCGATGGAATCTCCTTCGGCTTTAATTTGGTCAATGTACGCAGTCATCTTCTCTTCGGTTTCTTTATCAACGACGCGCACAGGCGATTCTTCCGTAAGGCGAATGAGCTCATCCAGCGGCAATTGGTTTGCCGGCGCTTCAATCTCGCCAATGCGGATAACCTGTCCGCCTACTTTAATGCCGAATTCAGCAAGAAGTTGGCGTGCTACCGCGCCTACCGCTACGCGTGCTGCTGTCTCGCGGGCACTGGAGCGCTCCAGTACGTTGCGAAGATCCTTCAAATTATATTTCAAACCGCCGTTCAAATCCGCATGTCCAGGACGCGGACGGTGTACCCGGCGCTTCTCTTCATCTCCGCCTTCGATCGGGGCAATGTTCATTACGCTTGTCCAATGCTTCCAGTCATTGTTCTCAACGATTAGCGCTACAGGAGCGCCAGTCGTCCGACCATGACGAACGCCGCCGACAATGTTCGCCGTATCTTTCTCAATTTGCATGCGACGACCGCGGCCATGGCCTTTCTGGCGACGGTGAAGCTGAAAATTAATTTCCTCAAAATCAATGGTTAAATTGCTAGGAAGACCCTCAATAATGGCGGTCAATTGGGGACCATGTGTTTCCCCCGCTGTCAAATATCGTAAACTCAACCTAAAGCTCCTCCTTCAACGCAAACAACCTAATATGGCCTGGGGCGCTGCAAGCGTGCGCATTCTGCCGATTATTAGGCGCATGCTATCATCAGCTACCCTAAACATCTTTGCTCATTATAGTACAGCCTTGCGGGTTTGACAAGAAATGCGCACCGCCAATCCGCGTCCAAACGCCATTTTTATTTCAAGCGTAAACGGCCGAAAGCCGTCCTTTGGCGGCAAAGCTACCGTTTCGCGATGAAATATAGAGAAAGGATAGAAAAATCATATACTTTCCTATATTTCAAGCGTAAACGGCTGAAAGCCGTCCTTTGGCGGCGCGGCGCGTTTCAGTCCGAGACCTATAGAGAAAGGATGGGAAAATCATATCCTTTCCTATATGTCAAAAAAAAGCAGGATCAGAAGCCTGATTGGGCACCTGATCCTGCTCTTTTTCAAACGACGACCCTCTATGGGCCTTCCGTCAGCTATTTACCGTGCGCTTGCTCTGCGAATCCGCATAATCGGAAGCGAACTGCTGGGCTTTCAATAATCCCGGCAATTGGCCGCTGTCCAGCCCCAAAATCTGCGCGCACTCCTGAATCGATATAAAACCAAGCTTATAGGCTTGAATCACTTTGCGTTTATCCATCTTTCGTTCCGCCTCCAAATGGTGTTGACTACCACTAGTATAGGAGAACAAGGAAGACGATATACATTAATTGCTCGTTTTTCTGTAAAAGAACGTATCCGCCGTATCAAAGCCATACTGGGCCGGCGAAAAAATCTGTTCCGTGCTGCCGACGAACAAAATGCCGCCCGGCTTCAAAGCTTTTGCAAACTTGTGGTACAAAATGCGCTTCGCGTCCTCGGTAAAATAGATCATAACATTGCGGCATACAATGAGGTCGAATCCGCTGTCAAACGTATCATGCAGCATATTTTGCTGCTTGAACTGGATTGATTTTTTCAAATCATTCGATACGGCAAAGGCCCCATGATCTGGAGCAAAATATTTTTGACGGAATACTGGCGGCACATCCTTAAGCGAACGCTCTAAATATATGCCTTCTTGCGCCTTCTGCAGCACGATATTATCCAGATCCGTTGCCAAAATCGACGATTTGCCAATCGCGCCAATCTCCGTCAAAATCATCGCGAGCGTATAAGGCTCCTCACCCGTTGAGCACGCCGCGCTCCAAATTTTCAGGCGACTGCTGTTTTGCAGCATTTCTGGAAAAAACTGATTTTTCAGCACTTCCCACCGATTCGGGTTACGCCAAAACTCCGAGACGTTAATCGTCATCCGGTCGAGAAATTCATTCATCAAAGTCCGGTCATTCTCCAGCTTTCTCCAGTATTCATCGAAAGTCTGGAATCCATGCTTCATGCGCAGCGTCGTGAGCCTGCGTTTCATCTGCGCTTCCTTATATTGCGATAAATCAATGTTGGTCTTATCTCTCATCTTCTGGATAAACGTTGCAAAATCCCGATCGTCCGTCATTATGCCTTCAGCCTCCGTTTGTATCGCAACTGGCTAAACCCAGCGCTGCATCGTTTGTTCGTATTCCACAAGCTGTTCAGGAGTGAAGAAAATGGAAATTTCCCGCACGGCATTTTCGGGCGAGTCGGAGCCATGAATCAAATTAAAATTCGTATGTACAGCAAAATCAGAGCGAATGGTGCCTGGAAGCGCATCCACTGCGTTCGTCTTGCCAATTAAAGCACGGGTTAGCGCAATGACGTTATCGCCTTGCCAAACCATCGCAAACACGGGACCAGAAGTAATAAATGCCAGAAGCGGCTCATAAAAAGGCTTGCCTTCATGCTCCTCGTAATGCTTTTGGGCAAGCTCCTTACTTACGGTCATAAACTTGGCTGCAACCAATTGAAGCCCTTTACGCTCAAAGCGCGACATAATTTCACCAATGAGGCCACGTTGAACACCGTCTGGCTTAATCATCAAAAAAGTTCTTTCCACTTGTAGCAGCTCCTTTTTCGCATCTTGATTAATAATTGCGTTTGCCGACAAAATGTGCGATATCGGATAAGTTCTTCTTCGCCGGGATAGATGGCAATTCCTTCAAAGCAGCCAGAGCTTTCTCGACATACTTTGCTGCGAGCTGCTCAGCGACATGAATGCCTTTGCTATTTTTGATCAAATCAATCGCTTCTCGCGTATCCACATTGCCATTATGCTCGCGAATACGGGCAATTTCCACAAGCAGCCGCTCGCGAGTTGCTTCATCCTGCAGAGCCAAAATAACAGGCAGCGTAATGTTGCCCTGTCTAATGTCAGAGCCTGGCGGCTTGCCGATCTGCTTCTCGGTTCCGAACAAATCAAGCAAATCATCGCGAATTTGAAACGCCATGCCCACATTGTAGCCATATTCATACAGCCGGTTTGCCGTCTCTCTGTCCCCATCTGCTGCAATAGCTCCAAGCTGGCAGCTTACTGCAATGAGCAATGCGGTTTTGCGCCTGATGCGCAGCAAATAATGACGTATGGTTTGGTCCGTATTGAAAAAATAACGGATTTGCTCCATTTCGCCAATGCCCATTTGTACAATCGCCTTGGACAGCACCTGATGAATTTGCGGGTTGCCGAGTTCTGTGGCAATAACGAGCGCTCTGCCGAAAATATAATCTCCGGTATACATCGCAACCCGATTATCCCATTTGGCCTTGACCGTAGGCTGGCCGCGTCTGGTAGCTGCATCATCAATTACATCGTCATGGACAAGCGAGGCCATATGGATCAGTTCAAGAGGCACGGCGATTTTTTTCATGACCTCCAGATTATAGCGCCCAAACTTGCCCGCAAGCAGCACAAAAACAGGACGCAGCCTTTTGCCGCCTGCCTTGAGCAGATGAAGGGATGCCTCGCTCAGCAGCTTATGCTCGAAAGTGACGCTGCGTTCAAGCTCCTTCTCTATTTGCGTGATATCGCCTTTTAATTTTGCGTACATATCTAATAGTTTCATTCTTTCACCTATTCGGCAGAATTGTCTTCGTAGAACGCCAGCTGAGCCTCATGGTCCAGCAGGCCTAATTGTGTCGCATAACGGAAATACAGCGCCAGTCCCTCGCGCAGCTTCTGTCCGAAATCATATTGCAGACATGTAAAATAGTCCAGCCAATACGCGCGTTCGCCGCCAAGCTCGCTGCAAGCCTTGTCCACGAGTGGGGACAAGTTGGCAAGATTGTGACGCTTAGTCGCCAGCATCGCCTGATGCAAATCATGAATTTCCTGTGGAAAGGCGGCTGCCGCTTCCTTATGAACCGCAACAACCGCAAAGGTCATGCCGAGGCCCGTCCAGCGATACCATAGCTCCCCAAGATCAATGATGTGCAGCCCTTCACTTCTCCAAGAAGCATGAATAGCCGGGTCGCCAATGATGAGCGCCCCATCCGCATCCTCAAGCATCTGGTCAAGCGCCGGCTCAGCAGGAATATATTCCGCATCAAGATCGTAATAAAGCTTCATAAGGATTTTGAGCAAATTAACGGAAGTGGCTGAAGCGGTTGTGACCGCAATTCGCTGTGGACGCACTCGCTCAATCGGCTGCTTAAGGAACAGCAGAACCGAATTAACCCGGCCCTCCGATCCTACGCATAGCTCAGGGAGCAGCAAGTAGTCTCTGCTGTTTAAGCCGTAAGCATAGGATGAGACGGCCGAAGCCTGAAGCTCTCCTTCTCGCAGCTTACGGTTCAGCTCTGCCGGAATGCGAGAGCACAGCCCAAGCTCAGAAGCGTCAAGACGCTGATCAAGACCAACAAAGAGCGGCCATGCATTCGCGTAATCAATTTCTCCAATCATCAGGGGCAAGCTGTCATTAGTCAGCATCAGGCCCATCCCCCCATCTTGTAAACAAAGCATGTTCAATTCCCATGCAGTCTAATAACTTGCCAACCAGAAAATCAATCATGTCATCCATCGATTGCGGCTTATAATAAAAGGCAGGCATAGCTGGAACAATCGTTACGCCCAGTTTTGCAAGCTTAAGCATGTTTTCCAGATGAATCGCATGCAGCGGGGTCTCGCGTGGCAGCAGCAGCAGCTTGCGTCCTTCCTTGAGCATCACGTCTGCTGCCCTTGACAGCAAATCATCGGAAATGCCGTGAGCAATGGAAGCGAGCGTACCCATGGAGCAAGGCGCAACGACCATTCCCTGTACCCGGAAGGAGCCGCTGGCAATGCTAGCCCCAATATCTGCATTCGGATGCAAAACAAGCCGCTTCGCCTGCACTGCCTCTGCAAAATGCAGCTCGACAGCAGCTTGTCTGCGGCTCGACACCCAGCCCAGCTCTTCCTTAAGCACTCTCCAGCCAGCCTCGGTTACAACGAGATGGACGTCAAAGCCCGCTTTGAGCAGCTCCTCTGCCAGCCGAATGCCGTAGATAGAGCCGCTCGCCCCGGTTATTCCGACTACCCATCTGCCTGCTGCGCCAGCAGCTCCGCCCCCTACCATTTGTGCAATACCATCAAATCAATAATCGCAAACAAAAACAAAACGACACTTAAAGTGCCATTCATTCCGAAAAACGAAAGCTGAACGCGGGAAAGATCGTTTGGACGCACCAGCCAATGCTGATAGAACAGCATAACTATCGCAAGCACCGTTCCAAGCAAATAAACCCAGCTCAAGTTTGTCATAATAAACAAAGTAATAAAGCCTACTGCCGTCACCATATGGAAACTGCGGGCAATCCACAGCGCCTTCGCTACGCCAAACCGGGCAGGAATGGAATTCAAGCCTTCCTTCCGGTCAAACTCATAATCCTGCGTTGCATAGACGATATCGAAACCGGCAATCCACAGCGCAATCGTTACATAGAACACCCATGCTGCCGTGTTAAAGCCGCCCGTAACGGCTACCCAGCCGCCAAGCGGCGACAAACCGATCGTTAGCCCCAGAAAAACATGGCACAACCAAGTGAAACGCTTCGTATAAGAGTAGAGCACCAGCAATACGACAGCAATTGGAAGCAGCTTCATCGCAAGCGGAGCCAGATTAGCCGCAGCTACGAAGAGCAGCACGAAGGAAACAATCGTAAACAAAAGCACCTCCGCTGACTTCAGCAAGCCTGCCGGAATAGCCCGGTTGCTTGTGCGGGGGTTGCGCAGATCAATCGCCGCATCAATGAGCCGATTAAGGCACATCGCGGCGCTTCGAGCGCCTACCATTGCGAGTGTAACCCAGCCGATTTCCGCCCAAGAAGGAAGACGCTGCTCCATGACAACAGCGCCCAGAATCGCTCCCATAAAAGCGAAGGGAAGCGCAAATATCGTATGCTCAAATTTAATCATTTCAAGAATAATGCGTATTTTGCGAATCATGTTGGCTTCTTCTCCTTTATGCCTATATGCAGCGCAGCAATGCCTCCAGTCAGCGGGTAGCCTTTCACCTGCTCAAGCCCTGCTTCTTCAAACAGTGCGGACAGCTGCTTTAGGTCAGGAAAAAGCTTTAATGAATCCGGCAGCCATTTATATTCCTGGAATCGCTTGGCTACCAGCTTGCCGATCATTGGCAAAATCCGTTCAAAATATAAATAATATAAGGCCTTGAATGGCTGCCAGCCTGGTTTAGAAAGCTCCAGGCATACGACCTGTCCGCCCGGCTTCACGACGCGGTGCATTTCCTTAAGCACCTGCAAATAATCGGGTACGTTGCGCAGGCCGAAACCAATCGTTACATAATCAAAGGAATTATCCTCATAAGGCAATTGCATCGCATTGCCCTGCACAAGCGTAATTTGCTTGTCGAGTGAAAGCTGCTTCACTTTCTCATGGCCGACATTCAGCATATTTTGGCTGAAATCAAGTCCGCTTATGGCACCGCTCTCGCTGGCCTGGGCTAGCGATATCGTCCAGTCGCAGGTGCCACAGCACAAGTCAAGCGCAGTCTGACCACGCTGTACATTCATTTTGCGCATAGTAAACTTCCGCCACGCCTTATGACGCCGAAAGCTTAGCAGGTCATTCATTAAATCATATTTGGGAGCGATGTTTTCAAATACTGCATGCACATGCCCCTTGGAGTTTGCATCCATTCGTCTAAGGTCACCTCGTCTCGTTGAGAGCGGGAGCAAAACCCGCAATCTTGTAAAGCACCGCGTCCAAAATGTGCTGCAGCTCCTGAATCAGCTTGTCTGATTCCAGCTTGCCCGCAATCATCCGGACATCTTCCACAGCCTGCTGCAGCAGCACAGCAAGCTTGGCATGAATATCATATTTGTTAAACAAGCCGCTAATGAAACCAGCGTCCAACTGCGGACCTTCCAGCGCAAGTTGCTCTTCATCCGTACCAACCTGCAGAACATGCCAGTAGGCCCAGCTCTGGTGAAAAAGCGCCGGCACTTTGCAGCGCGCAAGCTCCTCCAGCACAATCTCGCAGCGGCTTAAAGCGTGGAGCAGCTCCGTCCAATAAAGGGCTGCTGCACCTTCCAGCAAATCTTGAAAGGCAAGAAACAGCCCACTTTTCAGCTGCACCATGCTGCTAAAATAATCGTCAGCCTGAATGGCATCCTGCTGCATGCGTAAATAAAGGGTGATTTTGAGCCCGTTGACTTCGCATACCGCCTGGCTGATCTTGGCTATCATTGCAATCTCTCCGGCTTGTGCCAGCAGTTGGTAGAAACGGCCGCTGAAATAATCGCCGGCAAGCACCTTGAGCTGCCTTGAACGCATCTCGCGCTCCGAGCGGCTTCCATCCTCTACATCAATCTCATCATGCGTATCCAGCCCTAGCTGCACTAAAGACAGCACCAGCGCGAATAGCTCGGCCTTCTCCGCATAGGAGCGGGTTTCGCTAAGGAAAGCTTGAAGCAGGTGCAGACGCGAATCGGGAAAAGCAGGAAGCTGCGTATGGTTTTGAATCATGTCATAATCGACGTACTTCTTCGCTAATTGTGGTACACGATACGGTTTCATGGGGTAAGCCTCCGAACAGAGAAGCAGATATTGCCGCTCAATAATCTAAACTATTATAGCACAACTTTATGTAAGGCGCATATGAAGCTGCCCACAGGATTGGCATTTTTTCAAGCAGAAAGGCGGAGCAGGCCATTAACCTTTACTCCGCAGCAGGTCTGGTAGAGTAAGTAGGCACCGGCCCATACCATTTCGTCCACTCCGATGTGAAGCTCATACGCAGCCTCTCCCGCCATATTTCATCATGCAGCGGATCAGCGCTGCCAAGCTCCCCAAGGCTTGCGAGCCAGCTGTCTGTGCGCCGAATATCCGCCGCAAGCAGCAGCCGTGATTTCACCGTGCTGTCTGCTAGATCCGTACGCTCTCCTCCAGCCAAACCTGCATTGCTTGGTAAAGCTGCCTCATGTGCTGGCACAGCGTAGCGGATGAGCACCCGGTTCACATTTTCCATTCTGGCAAATGACAACCGCAGCAATTGCTCTACATCGCGAGTCCATTCTGCCGGCAGCTCTCTTCCCGCCTTCACTTTAAACTCCACTGTCAGCAGGGAATTCTCCCACTCCACCCGCATAATAGGCGAAGCCAGCTGCAGGCCAATCATCATATCAACAAGATTGCTGTTCGTCAGCCTTGTTGCAGCAGTTGGCCGAAATACAGCCACTTCCGCGCCCGATTCGGACTTTCGCATATCTGGCAGCAGGGAAAGCCCCGCCATTACCGCAAGCACTAAAACCAGCGACAGCAAATAAGGCCTTGCCATGCGCAATATAACCGCCCCTTTCGAGCGTAAACGGCTTTGCCATCATAATGGCAAATGCTCGTTTCGCGGAGAAATATAAGCCTTATGATGGGCAACATGCCCCATTCATTCTTATATTTCAAGCGTAAACGGCTTTGTCATCTTTGTGACAAATGCTCGTTTCGCCCTTTTATACCAAGTGTGTACGCGCGAATATATCCTCATACCCATTGTACAAACATTTGGTCCCGCCTATGCCTGGAGCGGCTGTTTTCGCATAAAAAAACTCCCGCCCTGCATCAAGGCAGAAGGGAGCGGCAGGTCGCTATTGGTCGGTCTCTATTTGGCCATGCTTCGTCATGATGACCGCTTTTCCCCGCACCTTGATGGCTGAAGTATGGTTCGTGAACTGCACGATCAGCACTTCGTTGCGATCCAGCTTTTCGGTGTGATGAAACTTCGTATCTTGTCCGCGGGTCAGTCCAATAACCTGTACCCCTTGATCCTTCGCCTTAATGACGATAAAATCGCTGTTTGTCGGCTCCATTTTCCATCCCCCTTGTCGTTCCTCTCTGATAGACAGGTCGTTTATAAGTGTCACACTTATAAACGCTTATCTACTTAAAAAGCGCCCGAACGCTAACGTCCGGACGCCGATTTAACGAATGCTGCTGCTAGTTGGATACGAGATCCTTAAGCGATTTGCCTGGCTTGAAAGCCGGGATTTTGCTAGCCGGAATATCAATTTCCAAACCGGTTTGCGGATTGCGTCCTTTACGAGCTTGACGCTCGCGAACCTCGAAGTTGCCAAAGCCAACCAATTGGACTTTGTCGCCGCCTTGAAGCGCATCAGAGATGGCATCAAATACTGCATCAACTGCTTTAGTCGCATCTTTCTTGGACAGATCGGATAATTCAGCAACCTTGTTGATCAAATCCGTTTTATTCATTCGTTTCACCTCCCTATTAGGCAAATGAAGAGTCATCTTATCCCTCTTATTAACGGAATCACCTAAAAATATACATGCCATAGTTTTCTATGCATTTACCAAACCTATAGTAATACAGCCGTTTGGCAATTTCAAGTATTTCAGCGCGTTTCCGCATTTTTTCACGATTCTCATTAAAATAGGTTACCCATTTCGGCGTTTGTTCAGATGAATGAACGTAACGGCGAGCGCCAAAACGAGCACAACACCTTTGATAATATCATTGGAATAATACTGCACCTTCATCATGGTCAAACCGTTGAGCAGCACCCCGATCAGCAGCGCGCCAAAAAAAGTACCGATTACATTCGGCTTGCCCGCGCCAAACACGGAATAACCTACAAATACGGCCGCTACGGCCTCCATCATCATAGGCGCTCCAGCGTCAATTTGCCCCGTTCCAACACGTGCGGCGAACAATACCCCGCCAATCGCAGCGAAGACCCCTGAAGCCACATAGGCGGCTGTACGAATGCGGCGAACGCGGATGCCGGACAAGCGGGCTGCTTCTTCGTTGCCGCCTGTCGTTTGCATTTGACGTCCCCATTTGCTGTATTTGAAAAATAGATGAACGACTATAACAGCAATGACCATCAAAATAACAGGTACCGGAATTTGCCCGATTTTGCCTTGGCCCAGCCACAGGAAGGAGCTGTTGAAAACGCCAGGCGCAGTCGAACCATCAGGCATTGGCATATTATTGTAAATCGAGTAGCCCTTCGTATACGTTTTGTGAATGCCGGCTACAATGTACATCACGGCAAGCGTAGCGAGCAGATCCGGAATTCGGATGCGCACGATGAGCAGCGCGTTAAGCAGCCCTACCAAGGCGCCAATCGCGATCGCCACGATCAGTACAACAATAAGCGGCTGCTGAAACCACACCATCATAGCGGCGGTTACAACCGTTGTCAGCGACACCGTCGAGCCAACCGACAAGTCAAAGCCGTCCACCGTCAGCGAAAAGGTTACGCCAATCGCAACAAAGGTCACGATAGAAATCGAACGCAAAATATCAGAAAGATTGGCATAAGTGAAAAAATGCTCATCCCATAATGAGAAAAATAAAATGACAATGGCAATAACAATGAGCGAGCCATATTTAAATAAAAAGCTTGAAAACTTCTCCATTACACCGTTTCATCCTTTCCACCGCTGGCATATAGCATCAGCTTCTCCTGCGTCGCTTCACCGCGTCCAAACTGCTTGACGAGCTTCCCGTCGCACATGACCATAATTCGGTCGGCAATACCGATCGCCTCAGCAAATTCGCAGGTCAAATACACAATGGCTTTTCCTTGCGTTGCGAGCGTACCGATAATTTTGAAAATATCGCTTTTGGCGCCAATGTCAACGCCCTTGGTTGGCTCATCGAACAAATATACGCTTGCGCCGGTAGGCAGCCATTTGCCAATGGACACCTTCTGCTGGTTCCCGCCGCTCAGATGTGCGACCTTTTGTTCCGGTGAGGAGGTTTTGACGCCAAGCCGCCCAATTACAGCTTCAGCATTATTCGTCTCACGCTTTCCTGACAAAAAGCCGAGCTTGGATAGCGCGCTCAAAATCGGCAAGCTGAGATTATTTTTAACCGATTCCTCTACCAAAATCCCCTGCTTGCGGCGCTCCTCCGGCACAAGCACAAGCCCGCCTTTAAAAGCATCTGCTGGGGACGCCAAATTGACGGCCTGTCCATTTACGCTTACCGTACCGCCATCCGCTTTGTCTGCACCGAACAGCAGCCGGGAAAGCTCTGTTTTCCCCGCTCCTACAAGGCCGACTATCGCGACGATTTCACCGCTCTTCACATCAAAGCTGACATCCTTAACCTGATGGCCCCTATGAATGCCGGAAACGTTCAGAAGCGGCTTCCCAATTGCCGCTGCAAGCTTCGGATACTCCTCCTCGAACACTCGTCCGAGCATGGCGTGGACGACATCCTGCATCGTCATGGCCGCTGCAGCCTCGGTAACAATCCTCTCTCCATCACGCATAACGGTGACACGATCGCAAATTTGGAATATTTCCGGCAGGCGGTGGGAAATGAATACGATGCCGATACCTTCTGACTTAAGCTGGGCTATAACACGGAATAACCGCTCCGCTTCTTCCAAACTCAAAGGGGCGGTCGGTTCATCAAAAATGACATATTTAGCTTTCTCGGTCAGTAAGCGCGCAATTAATACGAGCTGTTTTTCCGCAAGCGTCAGCTCTCCCGCCTTCCTCCGAACGGGAATACGCGCACCTAAACGAGCCAGAGTTTCCTCTGCCTCCTTCTCCATTTTGCCCCAGTTCAACCACGCCTTGCTTCCTTTTGCCGAAATGCGATCCAGCATGACATTCTCCACTACGCTTAGCTGTGCAACCAGTGCGGTATCAACCTCCTGATAAACACAATGGATGCCCAATGACTTGGCATCCCCTGGCGAACTGATATGAACTTGCTGTCCATCGATTACAATGGTTCCTTCATCCTGGCTGTAGGCCCCTGATAAAATTTTCATCAGCGTGCTTTTGCCCGCGCCATTGGCGCCAAGCAGCGCATGTACCTCACCGCTTTGCAAGATAAAATCAACATTCCGGAGAGCGGGAATGCCGGAAAAAGCTTTCCGGATTCCCTTCATTTGCAATTGTTTGTTTGCACTCATCGTTTGCATCTCTCCATCCCTGCATGTGCCTATTGCTTAGGGCAAGCCCTTATTTCAAAGCTTCCAAGTCTTTCATCCAATCCTCATAACCCTGCGAACTGCTTCCCCAGCCTTCTACATGCTCCGAAAGCTCCGTAGTGCTAACTTTCGCTTCTGGCAACGCATCACGGTGAACGTATACCGGCTCCAGAACGACTAAAGGCTCATTCGCATCGCCTTTGAATTCTTTGTACAATATACGAACTTGCACACGTCCGATATCTTTAGGATCAACAGCTGCTGAAGCGACCCAAGGGCTCGTTTTGTCTTGAATCATTTGCAGATCCTCATCGCTCATGTCGATGCCGTATACTTTAATTTCTGTACGGCCAGCCTGCTGAATGGCACGGGAAGCGCCTTTAGCGAACTCATCCCAAGCCGCCCATACCGCTGTAATATCGCCTTTGTTCGGGTATTGGCGCAAAATCGCTTCCATCTGCGATTGTGTATCAAGTGCCGGGTTGTTGGCATTACCGAAAGCGGCAATTTCTTTAATGTCAGGATATTTCTCTTGGAACTGCTTGTAGGCCACTTGACGGCGCTCCATTGGCGCAAAGCCTGCTACCCATACTTTAACGATATTTCCTTTGCTACCAGCATCTTTAGCAAGCTGCTCAAGCGTAATTTCAGCCATTTTCTGGTCATCCTGCTGCAATACAGGCACGCCATCCACTTTCACGTCTGCATCGAACACGACTACAGAAATGCCTTGCTCTTTCGCTCTTTTAATTCCCGCTTCGAGCGCCGCAGCTTGTCCATGGTCAATCAAAATGCCATCAAAGCCTTGGTTGATTGCTGCATCAAGGTTTGAGGACATTTTCGCCAAATCATTGTCGGATGCGAAAACCGTTACTTCTCCGCCAAATTTTCCGGCTTGCTCTTTCACCCCTTCTACATATTGGGACGAAAAGGTTCCTGTATTAAATTGCATAACGAGCGCAAGTTTTTTACCTTTTAAAGCTGCCAAATCGCTGCTTCCGCCAGCTGCATTGTCTGCTGTAGCTTCAGCTGATGCTGTCGGCGAGGCTGATGCTTCACCTGCAGGCGCATTGTTTTTTGCCGTTCCGCAAGCCGATATTACCAGTAGTACCGCAGCTAAAAAAATTGTTAATGAAAGCTTACCCCATTGTTTCATGTTGTTTCCCTCTCCCCATCTCATGTCTCTACCATCATCAGTATATTGCTTCCTTGCAATCATATCATTTTATCCCACTATGTCAATCGGAATTTAGTATATTGTCAAAAAAACGATTGACGCAACAATTGTCATTATAGTAACGCTTTTCAAAAATTGCAACCTCATTTTCAAAGCCCCAGCCGCCTGAGCACAAACCGCCGCAAATGCAGAACAGCCGTTGCTTGAAGACCTGATCGGCCTTTCAAGCAACGGCTGTTTTCAACTAGGTATAGATGCGTTACAAAATTATGGCGATCAGGCCACCAGATCCCTCGTTAATAATGCGGCCCAGCGTTTCCTGCAGCTTGTAGCGCGCGTTGTCCGGCATCATCGCAATTTTGCCCTGAATGCCTTCTCTTACAAGGGAATGCAGCGAGCGGCCGAAAATGTCGGACTCCCAAATTTTGATCGGGTCGCTCTCGAAATCCTGCATCAAATATCTTACGAGCTCTTCGGTCTGCTTCTCAGAGCCAATAATTGGCGCAAATTCCGATTCCACATCGACGCGGATCATATGGATAGATGGAGCAGTCGCTTTCAGCCTTACGCCGAATCTTGAGCCTTGGCGAATGAGCTCCGGCTCCTCCAACGCCATCTCTGCAAGCGTCGGAGCCGCAATGCCGTAGCCAGTCGCCTTGACCATTTCCAGCGCTTCGGCGAAGCGGTCATATTCCCGCTTCGCATGGGAAAATTCCTGCATCAGCTGGAGCAAATGATCTTTGCCGCGAATTTCTACGCCGACCACTTCCATCAAAATCCGGTCATACAGCTCATCCGGCGCATACAGGTCGATCTCGGCTACGCCCTGCCCCATGTTCATGCCGCTGAGTCCCGCCCTAGCGATAAAGTCGTAATCCATAAACTGCGCTACTACCCGGTCCACATCCCGCAAACGGCGAATATCCTTCACTGTATCGCGGACCGAGTTTTCATAGTTGCTGCGCAGCCAGTGATTTTCATTCAGCACCATCACCCAGCTTGGCAGATTCACGTTGACTTCATGAACAGGGAACTCGTAAAGTACTTCCCGCAGTACCGAAATAACTTCCTCTTCCCCCATCGTTGCAACGCTGAGCGTAATGACCGGAATATCATATTTCGTTTGAAGCTCGGAGCGCAGCTGCAGCGCTTCCTCGCTGCGCGGACGCGTCGAGTTAATAATCAGCACAAAGGGCTTGCCTACTTCCTTCAGCTCGCTGATGACCCGCTCCTCGGCCTCTACATAGGAGCTGCGCGGTATTTCTGCGATCGAACCATCAGTCGTCACGACTACGCCTAATGTAGAATGCTCCTGGATGACTTTACGCGTACCGATTTCCGCTGCTTCCTGGAAAGGAATCGGATCATCGAACCACGGTGTT
The DNA here is from genome assembly GCF_059383715.1 of Paenibacillus sp. J31R34. NCBI lineage: Bacteria > Bacillati > Bacillota > Bacilli > Caryophanales > Paenibacillaceae > Paenibacillus > Paenibacillus sp. J31R34. The sequence continues at coordinate 238,053 of NZ_JBXENU010000001.1, read as the reverse complement.
GTAATCATCCGCGGCCCATTTTCATCCTCATAACCTTTCGCACCTTCCACCGCATAGCCGACACAATCGACCAGCCGCATGTTTACTTCCAGCCCTTCGGCTACTTTCAATTGCACCGCTTGGTTTGGCACAAATTTCGGCTCGGTTGTCATGATGGTTTTGCCCGCGGCGCTTTGCGGCAGCTCGTCTACGGCTCGTACACGATCAGCCTCACTCGTAATGTTAGGGAGCACCACCGTTTCCATGAACCGCTTGATGAACGTTGATTTGCCCGTGCGGACAGCCCCTACAACACCGAGGTAAATATCCCCACCGGTACGTTCGGCTATGTCCTTGAAAATGTCTACTTTCTCCACTGAATATCCCCTCCCAATTGATTTCCCGGTTCGCCGCCTTCCACCGGACAAGAGGGCAGGCCAGCGACGCAACTCGTACAGCTTTTAGGACTAGTAATATCCTATTGTTCCAGCTCTCCAATTATGACAATTGTTATCAAATCTTTTAAAGCTTAAGTCACGCTCTTGCCCTTCCAAGATTGAGTTATATGAAAAATACAGCTGCAGTATGCCAATACAGCAAAAAATCCTCCAAACCGATTCTCGAAGAATCAAGCTTGGAGGACGCCACTATCAGAATCTATGAAGATCAAATCATTACAGATTTACGATATCGCCTTCGGCTGTCCGTCCACCCAATAATAGACGGGCGCCTTTACTGGGACAAAAACATCCCGCTCAACCAACAGCTGGCGCAGGTCATAATCGGCCGCAAAGGTCGTTTCGCCATCCTTCTGGATCGCTTGCATCAGATCAGGGCCATAATCTGCATAAACCTGGCCTTTCTCGTCCAGCATTGCCGCCATCGTCAAGCTGGAGTAGCTGCTGACAATCGTAGGCGCTTTTTTGCCAAGCAAATTGTAATCCACGTAGTAAAAGCCCGGATAAGCCTCGTCGCCTTTCGGCAGCTTGCCCGCATTAGCAGTGGAATACGCCTGCACCCAGCTCGAAATATCGTTGATCTGCTGATAAATGCGCAAATCCATCAGCCGAACTTTAGGATCTGTTTCTTCATCCGTAATCAGAAAATAATAATTGCCGCCCTTCTCAAACGCCGCTGACGGAATATCACCCAAATACCCTTTTCCTTGCAGCGGAACGAAATCAAGGATGAACTTCTCATATAATGGCGTTTCAGACGTGCTATTCTTAATGGGCAATACGCCCGTATCTGCCATATACTCATCAATCGCGGCCTGTACACTCCGGACTGCCTCTTTCGGAGCGCCTTGATTTTGCGATAGGCGATCATTCGGATACATGCATCCGGTTAACACCAGCAGAGCGGCGGCAGTTGCCAGCAACGCTGCCCTCCGCACCCATAGCTCGCGGCTAATTGGATGCGCAAACACAAAATTAAACATTTTAATGCGTCCCCCTATCTTCCAAAGCCTTACCAAAGCTTATCATCTTCCTCAGCCTGCCTCGCCAGCTGCTTAAGCACCGCCGCGCGAAGCGGGTCCATCGGAATTTCAGCCTGTACCTTGCCCTTCACACGCGCCTGGCAGGAAAGCCGCATGCCGTCTTCCAAGCCTGCAAGCTTGCGCCGTTCCACATCGCCGATCGGCATCAGCTCGCTGCCCTCCTTTACTTCCATTTTGCACATAAAACAAGCAGCTTTGCCATCACAGCGCGTTCTTACCGCAATACCCGCTTGTCTTGCAGCGTCCAGCAGCGTTGTACCGGGGCGCACCTTGATTGTTTTGCCAGCAGGCAGAAACGTCACCTCGGCGCTCATATCAGCTGCCCTACCCGCTGCTCCGCAATCCAGCGGCGCACCTCCGCTTGCAGTGCTGTGCTCAGCTGATTGCGGCTTTCCAGCTGCTCAAGCGCTGGTGAATGGCGGGCTTCGTCCTCGCAATACGCTTCAATGATCAGCATATAACGATCTCGGCGATCACGCAGCACATTAAACCATAGCTCATGAGCGAGCGGCACAACAGCTACTGTAGCAGCGAGAGCAGAGCCTTTACCAACCGTTATCTGCTCTGCATATGGCAGCAGCAGCGAACGCACCTGCGTCTCATAACAGCTGTCATGTGCCCGCACAACAAACCCGCCTACAAGCTCAACGGTCACGCCGTCAATGAGATAGTGGCTTAGCCTGGAACGGTATATGCCCGTCTCATCCAATACTGGAATATCTGTAGAAAAAGGCTGAAGCAAGGCATGAAGACGATCGACGTCAGCCTCATCGGTGTATAAATCCAAATCTCTAGGTTCGCTGGTCAGCGCCGCGCCTCTCAGCATAAGCCCTGCGCTGCCCCCAACAACCCAAGGAGCGCCGCTTCCGGCTGTCAGCTGGGCAATGGAGGCCAGCGCTTGCTCGATTCGTCCTCTAATGCTCATCACTTGCACTTCCTTTATCAAAAATAATGGCGGCGCTACTCTATCAACTTCACCCACCCGTTAAAGTAACAAATGACGAGGCGCATAAGGGTCAAGGTGAAACTTAAAACTGCTTATATTTTAAAAATAAGTTTTATTAACCGCTTTAATGTTCACATCGACCGACTTTACAATCGCTTGGCAAGCAAGGCGATAGCCTTCTTCAAACTCTTCCGGGTCCATGCGATCCCATTCCTGATCCGTTATTCCTTCGAGCCCGCTGGCTCCTTCGATCACTTGACAGCGACATCGGGCACAGGTGCCACGCGTGCAGGAGAAAGCAAAATCCACATTATGCTTCATCGCTAAGTCCAGCAGCGACAGTCCGTCCTCCGCTTCTACAATCGCCGTTCTCGTTCTCCCCGTAAGCTCAATCATAAGCGCAACCGTCCCCTTCTCTATCTGGATGTATGTATGCCTTTCGTATAACCGTTAAATAATTGAAATGACTCCGCAAATAAAACCAATGAGCAGCAAAACAAAAGCAATCAGCGATAAAATAAATTTAACGATCCCCTTCGTCTTAATCCGGGCAAATGTAATGATTACCGCCGAAATGGCCATTAAGCCGATGCCGATCAGCGAAACCCACATTTTCATCATAGCATCCATAGTCGACTCTTCTCCCACTCTTCACCAAAGTAATAAATGCAACCCATATTATATCATTGACTGCAAAAAAGGACAAAAGGCGCAAAATCGCTGCAGCGGGATCGCTCCGCTGCAGCAAAGCTTTGCGCTTTTGCCCTAATATAAGGATTTGTTACTTCTTGATCATCATTTTCACAAGCGATTCCATGCTGTTCATATTCATGCCGGTCGCCTTAACGGCTTTGACAATATCGTTTATAGTCGATTCCGCCACAGGCACCTTCGCCATCTCAGACACTTGCTTGATCAGCTTGCGTAGTTCGGCTTCGTTCTGCATCGTCGAATCCGTTACACCGCTGGCCAGCTTCTTGACCGAGTTTTCGGAGATGTTTTTGCCGGTTTTTTTATTAATGGCGCCGAGCACGTCTTTTGAAATATTTTTCCCCATGCTTCTACCTCCCATCGCAATCGCATCAGCTTGTTGATCTTAAGCTTCAGCTCCGATGGGATATCATATGAGCAGGGCAATCGTTTGGTGTAGGCGCCTGTCTTAGCCGATGCTTTCAATCTCATGGGTTTTTAGCCGACCCATAAGATGCTCAACCGCTGCCTTTGGCGAAAACTCCTCGAACAGCACCTTGTACAGTTGTGCGGTAATGGGCATCTCAACCTCATAGCGCTTGGCCAGCTCAAACGCGGCACGTGTCGTGCGCACGCCTTCAACGACCATCCCCATCCTAGTGAGCACCTCGGCGAGCGGCGTGCCATCCGCCAGCATATGCCCCGCACGCCAGTTGCGGCTGTGCTGGCTCGTACAAGTAACAACCAAGTCGCCAACCCCCGCTAGCCCAGCAAAGGTGAGCGGATTGGCCCCCATGGCTGCGCCCAGGCGTCCGATCTCTGCCAGCCCGCGCGTAAGCAGCGCCGCCTTGGCGTTATCGCCAAAGCCGAGCCCGTCTGATAAGCCGGCACCGAGCGCGATAATATTTTTAATCGCGCCAGCTACCTCAACGCCCACGACATCTGGATTCGTATAAACGCGAAAATCGGAGGTCATGAAAGCATCCTGTGCTTGCTCGGCTGCTTTCATGTCTGCCGAAGCGACAACTACGGTTGTCGGCTGGCGTTTAATCACTTCCTCCGCATGGCTCGGGCCAGACAGCACAACAATTTGCTCAGGCGCACGACCCAGCTCTTCGGAAAGCACCGTCGTCATCCGCTTAAGCGTATCGGCTTCAAACCCTTTCGTTGCATGCACGCAAAGCGTCTCGGCTGCAAGAAAAGGAGCGGCCTGCTTCGCCACTTCCCGCATCGCACCGGATGGAGCAACAAACAGCGCAAGCTCCGCTCCGCTGAGCGCTTCCTGCAAATCGGTCGTTGCCCGAAGGCCTTCCGGAAGCGTTACGCCTGGCAAATATTTAGCATTCATACGGCTTTCATTGATGCTGCTTGCCTGCTCCGCATTACGCGTCCACAGCAGCACCTCATAGCCGTTGCGAGCCAGAACGGAAGCAAGCGCTGTGCCCCAGCTTCCCGCTACAAGCACCGCAGCGCGGCGCGCTTGCTCAGACTTTGCTTTTGCCATATTGGACTCACATTCCTTTCTTTGCGCCAAGCTTGTTCTCCGTTCCCTTCAGCAGCTTCGCAATGTTCGCCTTGTGACGAACAAACGCAAATACGCATAAAACAAGGCTCGCGCAAAGCAGCGGCAAGGAGTAAGTAAGCAAAGCAATAAAGATCGGCGTCAATGCTGCGAACAGCAAGGAACCGAGCGATACGTAGCGTGTAATGGCAATCGCAAGTATAGCGACGATTCCCGCAAGCAGCGCTGGCAAGAACGCAAGCGTTACGATGACGCCAACGGTTGTTGCTATGCCTTTGCCACCTTTGAAACGGAACCAAATGGGCCAGTTATGGCCTATAATGGCCGCAAGTCCGCATAGAACAGGCGTCCAGCTTTCAGCGTCGCCCCCGCTGAGCCACTGGCCCAGCAGCACAGCGACTACCCCTTTTGCAATATCCAGCAAAAAGACCGTTATACCCGGCCCTTTACCAAGCACGCGAATCGTATTCGTCGCCCCGGCATTGCCGCTGCCATGCTCGCGAATGTCAATGCCTTTCAGCCATTTCGCGATGACGATGCTGAATGAAACGGAACCTAATAAATAACTGATAATAACTGCAATAGCTGAGTACAGCACGCCTCTTCTCCCCTAATCCTCGTCTGACTTGCGACGTGTAAATAACCGTAGCGGCGTGCCTTCAAAATTAAACGCTGCCCGTATTTTATTTTCTAAATAACGCTCATATGAGAAATGCATCATCTCTGGCTCGTTGACGAAAATGACAATCGTCGGCGGTTTTGTCGCCACTTGTGTCACATAGTTGATTTTCAGACGTTTGCCTTTGTCCGTCGGCGGCGGGTTGTAAGCAACCGCATCTCCAACAATATCATTCAGCAGATGCGTCTGAATGCGCAAAGCATGCTGCTCCGATACGTGATTCACAACAGGCAGCAGCTTATGCAGACGGGACTTCGTCAGCGCGGATAAATAAACGATCGGCGCATACGACATAAACAGGAAATGGTCGCGAATCGTCTGCGAGAAAGCTTGCATCGTTTTCTCGTCCTTCTCGACGACATCCCATTTGTTTACAACAAAAATAGACGCTTTGCCCGCTTCATGCGCATAGCCAGCAATGTGCTTGTCCTGCTCAATAATGCCTTCCTCACCACTAATCAAGATGAGGGCAACGTCAGCGCGTTCAATCGCTTTCATCGCACGCATAACGCTGTATTTTTCCGTAGATTCATACACTTTGCCGCGCTTGCGCATACCAGCTGTGTCGATCAGCACATACTTCTGTCCATCGCGCTCGAAAGGCGTATCGATGGCGTCGCGAGTTGTACCTGCTACATTGCTGACGATAACGCGTTCTTCGCCAAGCAGCGCATTAACAAGTGAGGATTTGCCTACGTTTGGACGTCCAATTAAGGCAACGCGAATCACGTCGTCCTCATATTCAACCTCTTCAATTTCTGGCAGCTTCGATACGGCAGCATCCAGCAAATCGCCAATGCCCATGCCATGGGAACCGGAAATAGCAATCGGTTCGCCAAAGCCCAAACCATAAAATTCATAAACCTCGTCCATACGTCCCGCATTGTCCACCTTGTTAATAGCGAGTACGACAGGCTTGCGGGAGCGAAACAGCATTTGTCCCACTTCTTCATCCGAATGGGTGAGGCCCGCTTTCGCATCTGCCATGAAAATAATGACATCCGCTTCTTCAATTGCCAGCTCGGCTTGCATCCGAACCGATTTCATAATCTCATCTTCACCATCAATTTCAATGCCGCCTGTATCTACAATATTAAAGGCTATGCCATTCCATTCTCCGGTGCCGTACAGCCGATCCCTCGTAACCCCCGGCTTATCTTCTACAATTGCCAGCCTGTCGCCGACTATCCGATTAAATATGGTAGACTTACCCACATTCGGGCGCCCGACGATGGCGATAACAGGTCTTGCCATAGTTATCGATTCACTCCTTCAGTAATTCTCACGCTTACCATCATAGCAAAAAACAGCCGCCTTGGCTAACTTTTCATCTTAAAGGTGATTAACGAGGATAATGACGCCATTTTTAAGATTGTGGGCATTCGCATTCAAAATCTTCTCCAGCAGAAAAGCAGTCTGCTCCAATTCCTGCTCGCTGCCTGCGAAAAAGATTGGTGCACCGCCTCCTGAGACATCCCGGTTGCTCGAAACGACTGCTACAATATTCGCCATTTTCAGCCCTCCTGCTTATTGACTTTTGCTTCTGTAGGCATGCGTACAGCCGATTCGAGAATCGGAACGCGTCCGATCACCTTGAGCGCCTTGCTCTTGTCCTTATCCTGCGGAAGCATAAATACGGCAAGCCTGCCATCCTTCATATCGAGCTTTGCCATAGGAATTAAGGCCGGTTCGCCATCATCACGGTAAACACCCAGCATCGTAGCCAAATCGTACAAAATCGCTTGACGCTGGCCCAAATTACCCATGGTAACCTTGCTGTTTGCGTTCAGAGGTGTCAATATAAAGCCCATTCCGCGCTCACGAATGATATCCTGATTTGACTTCAGCCCCACATTCATAATATATATATCGCCGACGAGCAAATCCGGCCCATCCACGCGCACCTCAGCTGTTTCCGCCGAAATAATGTGCGACAGCGTTTTGCCCGAACGAAAATGATGGACGATCAGCAGCGATATTCCTCCTGCCAGCAGACCAACCCATAGATTGACCATTACAGCGAAAAGACTAGTAAGCAGTGATGACATAATGACGAGGTAATTGCGTCCTTCAAACACCATAGCGATGCCCTCTATATAAGTTGCCCCACGGCTGACGAGCTCCAAGCTGTCGATCTTCGTCAGCGTCTCGCGCTCCATTTTTCTGACATCCCGAAATTGCTGTGCGGCTAGTGATAAAAAGGTAATCGCCGTATAGTCTTTACTGTATAGCGCCGGAACAGCCACTGCCCCAAGCGCCGCAGCAATGACGCCTAGCGAAATATGGATAATCCTTCCGTGTGGATAAGTCGGATATTGGCGATAATCGGTTTTCAGCATCAGCAGCCTTGCTATAATACCGAATGCCATTCCAAGCAATACACCTAGCAGATGCTTATTTACAATTAAATAGTGGCTCATTTCGGGGAGCTCCCTCCTTTATTTCTCCAGCCCGCTCCAGATACCTTGCTGTAAGAAGCACGGAGCAAATAGAAAGCAATACTAATGATCCGCGCACAAGCAAAAGCAAGCCAAAAGCTGTCCCACCAAGCCAAGGAGCCAATTCTAGCCATGTAACCGCCGCTTGATAACAGCCCATTCGCTAATTCCGCCATTATTGCCGCGAGCAGCAATAGGCCAAATTGATGGCCCGCCTTCACCGAAAAAGCAGCTGCGAGCAGTCCGCCTAGCAGGCCTCCATCTGAAACGGGGTCAAGCCAATAAAACACCGGATCAAGCCGATACAGCTTCTGAATACCGCCCAAAATAATACCGGTCAAGCAAGCGCATAACAGCAGGTATCGTCTGGATTCGCCGGCTGCTCCTCTGCGCAGCGTCCAGCAGACAGAAGCTGCCGCAACCATAACACTCCCATAAATCTCAATGGCTGTCCCATAAACGGTTACAAGATAATGAAACGGCTGCGCAAGTAGACACAAGGCAGCAACGAACAACTTTGAGCGCCCTGCTCCGACATATTCCGCCCAGCCTGTCATCATTAATATGAAAGCCATAATCATAATCCAGAACGACAAATACCCTTCGTTCACAGCCAAATCACCCCACGTGAAGCTATTATGCGCCAAAAAAAAGAGGCTATTCCTAATTATGAAACATTAGGAACAACCTCAATTACAGTTCATGCATTTAAAGTTCATCATTTTTTCCAAACAGCTTGCCAACCTGTTTTAAGGCTGAAGAAAGCATCTTATCAAGCTGCTCCATATAGTTATATGGAAACTCCTTAAGCCGTCTCTCAATATTAGACCGAATATAATCTTTGTCAGTCTTATGCTGCTGCAGCAGACGCTCATAAATAGGGAGCAGTAGAGGATTAGTCACTCCAGACAGTGCCTGCAAGGTGATATGCTGTACTCTAACCGCCGGATCATCAAGCAATTGTATAAAATCGGCAACATAATCTGCTTTTTTGTCCGATTGGCCCGCCTGATATACAGCCTGCACGCGAATTTCTTCATTCGGATGCTTGAAAAAAGGCTGGAGCATGGGCAGTAAGTCAACACCGGCTGCTTGCAAAATATAACAGATGAAGCGAAACGCCTCCTCATCTGACTCTTTTGAGAATAGCGCAATTAATTCCTGATTAAAGCGTGAATCTCCTTTTGGCATATACCAATGAATGCACTGTATGGCATGCAAACGATTTTCAGCATGACTGCTTGTGAGCTCCTGCCTAATGAAAATTTCTGCCTCAGCCACATTCATTTTTGCAAGCACCTGCATCGACAGGCATCGCAAGGCTATGGAAGGTCCCGCATACACGTCTATTAAAAAGCTAATCGTCTCCTGCGAAATCTCCTTTAGCTTAAACATGCCGTCCAAAGCCTCGATTTTCACACGTTCATCCGCTGTAGATTGATACAATTCAACTAGCTGTTTATCATCTCCACCACGCCTCGTACCAAACCAGCTCGTTACATACCCGGCAATGACTTCATCTAGCCAGCGCTCATACCAGTCTAAAAAATGGGCTTCATAGGTCACGAACGGCTTCTGATAATCGAGATCAATATAAACGACTTTTCCACGGTATTTGCCTGTAATGACCAGCATCGTTTCGTATGTGCAGCCTTGTTCCCCTATATTGAGCAGTCCTTGGAATAGTTCTACGCTCGCTTTTTCGTATTCTTCATCGCTCAATACGCTTTCATCCTTGATCCAAGGATATTCGCTCTCCCATTGCTCCTTAGTCATTGCTGCTTGCAAAGGAGAAGGCTCACCTATTCGATCCAGATCAATAGCCTGCTTCGTCCCTAATGGATGGATACCATAATAGGGTCCAGCACCGCCATTTCCAATATGCATTAAAAAGGCTGAAAATTCCTCAGGTAAATTGACGCCATTCGCTTGTTCAAACTGACGAAGCTCATCGAGGCTAAGCGGGCTGTTCATTGCATATGTATGGCTTCTCGCCCCAAATAGCTGATGGTCTGCATCGGTCTGAGCTGCGGTCTTCAGCTTTTGCCTAATGCGTTCCAATTGCTTATGTATAGTCATAATATCACCCTATTAATGAGGTATATAAATGCTTATATAAAAAAACAAAAGGCCAAGCAGCTGCCTGGCCTTTCGAGAGAATACCTGTAAACGAATTATTTCAATTTATTCAGTTTGTCGCCGAAACGCTCAGCCAGCGAGTAGCTCATGCTTTGGCTGTTCAAGCTAACATTAGGATTGTTCAGTTCCTCTTGTTTAGGAGCGCGCTCGCGTTGTTGTCTTTCTGGCTTTTGCGGTTGCTCAGGAGCTTCTTCTGTTTCCTTGATGCTCAGGCTAACGCGTTTTTCAGCAGGGTTGAAGTCAAGAACTTTCGCTTGAACTTCTTGCCCTTCTTGCAATACCTCGAAAGGAGTCGCAATATGACGGTGAGCGATTTGGGAAATGTGAACCAAACCTTCAACGCCTGGAGCAATTTCAACGAATGCGCCGAAAGTAACGAGGCGACGAACTGTACCTGTTACGATATCGCCAATGTTGAATTGGCTTCCAGCTGTTTCCCAAGGACCTGGTTGAGCAGCTTTGATGCTTAGGCTGATTTTACCAGCAGCCGGATCAACTTTAAGCACTTTAACCGTTACCGCTTGACCTTCAGCTACTACATCCTTAGGATGAGCAACGTGCTGCCATGAAAGCTCGGAAACGTGAACAAGACCGTCAACGCCGCCGATATCAATGAATGCACCAAATGGTGTCAAACGTTGAACTGTACCTTCAAGCTGTTGGCCTGGCTCAATAGCCGCGATCAATTTTTGTTTGTTGCCTTCGAATTCTGCGTCCAATACTTCTTTCGCAGACAAGATAACTTTGCCGTTTTCTTGGTCGATTTCTTTCACTTTTACGCGAAGTGTGCGGCCTTTGTAGTCGCTGAAATCTTCTACAAAATGACGCTCAACCATCGAAGCTGGAATAAAGCCGCGCACGCCAACATCAGCGACAAGGCCGCCTTTTACAACGTCAGCTACGACAACTTCAAATACTTCGCCGCTCTCGAAACGAGCTTGAAGCGAATCCCAAGCGCGCTCGCCATCTACGCTTTTCTTGGAAAGAACAAGCTTTTCTTTCTCGTCATCAATGCTGATAACTTTAAGCTCAACCTCTTGGCCTACTTGTACGGCATCGTTTGCATTATCCAATTGAACTGCGGACAGTTCGCGAATCGGGATAACACCGTCATATTTATATCCAAGGCTTACGTAAGCTTGGTTATCTTCGATTTTGACGATCGAACCTTTAACTGTATCCCCTTTTTTCAAGGATACGAAATTATCCATAGCCTCTTGATTTTCCGCTACTGCGGACTCTTGCACATTGGTTTCTTCTGACATTGAAATAACCTCCTCAATTCATCCAACAACTTTTCAACTTACAAATTTATTTAAATCCGCCAACGTTCTAAAGTAAAACATTAAGCAGCATTTAAAACAGCTATGTTTATTTGTTCGCTGCAATAAGAGCGCGAACGTCCTTCATAATCGCATCAGTCAGACGGTCCAGCTTATCCGGTGAGGAATCATCAATAAATGCAGTAAGATCAACCGGCTTGCCATAATAGACCGTTACTTTGCGAAACAAGGAATAATTACCCACAATTGCCACAGGAATAACAACCGCATTGCTGCGAAGCGCAATCATTGCGGCTCCCTTCTTCGCTTCCCCGCCTTGATTGCGGCGAGAGCCTTCCGGGAAAATCCCCATTACATTGCCTTCCTTCAGCAGGGTGATCGATGATTTGATCGCCTCTTTGCTCACGCCTCCGCGCTTAACTGGAAAAGCTCCAAATGCCCGAATGAGCGGTCCGAAAACTGGAATTTTAAACAATTCCGCTTTCGCCATATAATGGACTTTCCGTTTAACTTTGACACCTACCGTAGGCGGGTCAAAATTGCTGACGTGATTGGCGCATAGGATAACAGGCCCGTCAGCAGGTATATTCTCAAGCCCTTTGGCTTCAAGACGGAATAGGCATATATAAAGCACACGGAGAAGAAATCGGAACAACAGGTATAACATAGTTTACTTCGCCCCCGCCAATTTGGTTCTGCTTAATTTGACAATAGCCTCGGCGACCTCTTCAATCGACATCGCTGTGCTGTCCAGCAGGATTGCATCTTCAGCGCGGACGAGCGGTGAAATCTCCCGCTGTTCATCCAGTTGATCCCGCTGCGAAATTTCTTCCGCAAGCTGTTCCAGCGTCACTGGCTGCTTGCCAGCTAGCTCCTTGTATCTGCGAAGCGCACGCTCCTCAACGGATGCTGTTAAAAAAACCTTCAACTCAGCGTTTGGAAGCACATGGGAGCCAATGTCCCTGCCATCCATTACAACACCTTTTTCCTCAGCCAGCCTACGCTGGGCTGCGCCAAGAAATTGCCTAACCGCTTCATTCGCCGCATAATGAGACACACTCAGCGTCACATCGCGTGAACGAATTTGTTCAGTGACATTTTCTCCATTCAAAAATACAGTCTGTCCATTGTTGCCAGCCTGGAGCTTAATGTCCAGATGTGTCACATGGTCAGCCAGCTTGCCAGCTTCCTGCGGCCCAATACCCGCCTGCTGCGAACTATAGGTCACGGCTCGATACATAGCACCCGTATCAATGTAAACATATCCTAATTGTTCGGCAACTTTACGCGCTACTGTGCTTTTCCCTGCCCCAGCAGGTCCATCGATAGCAATGTTGATCCGCTCGCCGTCACCGTCTTGCTGCATCACTAAAAGTCAACCCCCCTTATGTCGAGATGGCTGGCTTGATACACCGTGACAGATGCGACGCTAACCTCTCAATAAAAAAGCAGGCTTTGCCTGCGGACGTGAAAATTATACCACACTATACGAGCGGATGCAAAAACCCCCTCCACCCCACTTTCAGGTATTTGAACGCATTATGAAGAAACCTGTCCTTTCAGACGGGTTCCTTCCATACGCTCGGCCCCCGACAGCAAGTGTCTTACCGCGCTGCTTTGCAGCGCCGTTTGCGCAAGCAAACAGGCGATAAGCAGCGCGGCAGCCAAGATGCCAAGCCCTTTTCCTATTTGATCAAACCGAGCTGAAAAAGACTCGCCGGGAGCTTGTCCCACCTGCTGTTTCTTGCTTTGCCCAAACATTCGAGCCATGCAATCATTCCCTTATATCCCTATTAATGGATAGTATACCTAGAGGGTGCCTGCGCTATTCAGCGGTTGCGGAATTCCAGCTGACGCTCAAAGCAGTAACGAATAATTCGCTGGCGGTCTGAATCATTAATGCCGGCAAATTTAATCATCGCCTGATTGCGCCCCGTTTCAAGATTTACAATCCGCACAATTTCAGCATTAAATGATGCATGCTCTATGGAACCATTTTTATAAGGAACCAGCAGCCAGCACTCCAGCACCTGACCTTGGGAAATCGGCCATTTGCCATCGCAAATGAACGAAATTCCACCGCCGCCAACATCATCTGTAAGCGCCACGAAGCGAACCTGATCCGGCGTTTTCACTGCGATTTCAAGCTCCGCAGCTACCCGAAGAAAATTGCGCCGCTGCACCTTTGTAATCTGATCAAGCTCCGGCCTCCGGATTTTGACCAGCTTGACGACATCTTCCCGGAAACCAAGAACGTGGGAATTAAAGAAATGCTTGATTCCGTCCTCCGATACAAAATAGACCGAAAGCTCGTCGCCCAAAAACATTCTTTTCATTCTGCCATTTTGGCTATTTATCGGGTTCTCAATCAAAAAGTCTTCATCCAGCACCTCGGCAATACGTGCCTTGTACTCAATGGTAGCTTCTGCTTCATCAGAAGAAGCAATTTGGAAAAATAGCGTTTGGTTAATTTTCGGCAACAAGTTGGCTCCCCCCTATAATGCTGTCATTATAACACGACATATAGAGAGGAGCCATAAGGTTATTTACCGGAACTTGCCACTTTGTCAAGCGAAGACAAAACTTCAATCGATTCTTCCATGCCGTTGTCTGCATTAATGTAAATGCGGTAATCGTTATCGTTGATCCGGCCCGTATATTCATAGCATAACACTTCATTGCCATCATCGTTTTTGATCAGCGCCATCTGCTCATTCGACACTTTCATTTGCGGATTCAGCGCCTTGCGCGCGTCTGCTTTGGAGATGCCTGCCTTAGGGAGCGTCCGCTTATGATGCTCGAAAACATATTCATTCGCTTGCAGAGCCGCTATATCTCCATTATCAAGGGCAACCTTGATCGTCAGCTTGTCTGGGTAAATCAGCACATCGCCTTGGTTGCCGACGAAGCTGAACGTTCCTGCATTATCATAGGCGTCATAACTGACTGCCTTCATGCCGTCAAATCCATGTTCTTTCAAAAATTTTTCAGCCGCAGCCCTCGCTTGCTCGATGCCCAACTGCTTCTCTCCAATATCACGGGGATCCATATAAGCGATCAGTTGGCCACCCTTTTGCGAAAAATCCATATGAATCGAGTTACCGGACTTATGCTCGGACAATACTGCGGAATACGAAGCATATTCCGTGCCTTTGCCATTTTCCTCCACGCGAATGTTCTTTCCCTCGCCTTTTTTGCCGGCAAACTTGGCAGCGCGCTGCTTAATTTCATCCGGCGTTACAGCTTTACCACTCAGCATGCTGATCGGACGCTTCTCGTACATGCTCGAAACCGAAGGTCCCCAGTTGATTTCCGGATACTCGCTTACCTTTTTATCGACTCCCTTGAAGCCATCCACAATCGTCTGGTCGCCTTTGGCCTGCTGCGCAGCCAATGACAGCTCGACATCCATCCAGCGCAAATGATTGGAGAGCACTTTTTCCTGCATGCCCTGCAAATCTTGTGAAATATCCTTTGAGTTGGCATACAGCGTTTTGAGGGTTTTGAATTCATCCTCTGACAGCGGCTGCTTCGTCAAATCGCGAACGGAAGTTTTATAGGCAAAATTGGAGATGCGCGACAAAAAGTCCTCCGCCTTGTCAAATGGAAGCATCGAAAGCGGCAGCTGGTTGATTTCGTTTTGTGCCTGGCTTGTTAGCCGCCATACGTTAACGAGCCCTTTTCGATGATATGCTTGTGATGTGGAATTAACGGCTAATGTATTGCCAAGCTGCTGATGCAGCTTATCCACATGGTAAGTTAAATCATGGAACGCCCGTTGATACTGATTTTCCGCCTTCATCAAAACCGTATTTTTCTCCTGATGCTCCTGATAGCCCCAATAGAGCGAACCGACCAGCAAAATTGCAGCAATCGGGAACAACACCGCGCTTATCCGTTTATAAACCATACAAAAAGCTCCTTTCTTGTGCAAACCTGGTGTTAGTTTGGTTTGCCGAAAGGAGCTTTATGCATTCAATTTGGTTAAAAAGTATGTTCTTCAATATCAAGATCGTCGATGTTGTTGCAAATGCATTGCTTGAAACCTGTATCTACGCCGCTGCTTTCGCGCTTGCCGCGCAAAACGAACTTCTCGCCACATACATTGCAGCGAATGGTCACTTTCACTCTGACTGCTTCCATCCCTACCTCCAGCTTATCGAAAAATTTCCTCTAGCTGTCAGTATGGACGGCATCGTTACAATTTAACCTCTTCATCCCGCTTCAAAAAACGAAACGGAGAGCGCGAATTAGCCCGCTGCATTTTTCGGAGCCCGACGACCCATAGCACGGCCATGAACGGAATGATGAACCATATCCAGCTGGAACGCATCGTAATCATGATCCAATCATAACTGCCGTGCAGCATAATGGGCAGTAGAAACGATACGATGATATAATTTCTGCGTTTTTTGCCATTGCTTTCGAACTTCGCCTTGCCTACATAATAGCCCATCATAATGCCGAATAGGGCATGCCCCGATACCGGAAGCAGCGCCCTCATTATGAGCGATCCGAACGTTGCGGGTGTCAGGAAGGCATACATCACATTTTCGAGCGTCGCAAATCCGAGCGAGATGGAGGCGGCATAAACGATGCCGTCATAAGGCTCGTCAAACTCCGTATGATTATAAATAAAATGATAAAGAACGAACCATTTTATAAATTCTTCTACGCCAGCCGATTGCACAAAGGAAAATACGATCGGATTGTCCCCCCACCACAGCTGCAAGCCGCGCTGCACAACCATGATCGGCAGCACAATCAGCACGCCCAGCAAAAACATCCGGACGACCATATGAATCGGCTCCGTATCGTATTTGTCCTTTAAATATAAATAAGTCAGCAGCGCTATTCCCGGTGCCACTGCTGCTGTCAACACAGAAATCCACGTCATCGTCGTTGTTCACCCCCTTGCTGCACCCGCCCCCGATAGGGAGGCTTCCTCAATTTACGGCTATTCGCCATATAATCGGCAAGCCGCATATCCACTTTACGGTTTTGATGGATTTCGCATACTTGTACCAAACTGCGTATTATTCATATATCCCGCTTCACATCTATTTCGAATTCATCACCAGCAGCATGCTGTTTGAATCCCGCTTGTCCAACAAATTAGGATGTTCAATCCCTCTTCATTATACAACGCTCCGGACGCATCGGATATACCTATTATCATAATGACATTTCCCCTCACCGCTACGTTCTTCCTGTCTATGGTGCTATCTAGCAGAAGCGGCGGACACTATAATCCTGTTTTTTCATAAAAAAAAGAAGAAGAGCATCAGCAGGCTTGACACTCCCGCAAATGCTCTGTTCATTGCGCCCTCTTCGCTTAAGCATTGCCTAGTTGAAAAAATGAGTGCATATTTCTTTCACTGCCTCGGAAGGCATAATTACTTTCCCGTACTCCTCCAGCATCGCATAAGTGACCGATGTGGCTTCGCCGTATTCCGCCAGCAGGGCGATAACGGCATTATGGCGGGACGTTTCAATCAAAGCCGGTTCCAGCGCCAGTATATATTTATTATTGTAAGCATACAGGCGCCCATCCTCTGTTAGGGCAGCGGCTTGCAGCTGTCTGCAAACCTGTATAACATCCTCGAAATCCCGAAAGGAATACATGACGATATCGCTTTGCTCAAGCGTTACTTCCATTTCGTAGATTTCGTCATCTGCGTCATCATCATCGGAAGTTCTCTCTTCCGAGCTTCCGTTCATTTTGCCGCGAGTGACAATCACGACCATACCTTGGGCCGGCAGGGCAAACACTTCGACCGCTAACGGTCCGCTGGCATCGAATCCAAGTTCACTGTATGCTTGATCCATCATTTCACTGAATAGTTCGTGCACCTTTGGAATTTCGCGCCACATGTCGTCCTTCTGGATCCCTCGTTCCAGCAGGTCGTCGAACGTCAGAAATATTTTTATCTTGTCCTGACTAAGTCGTTCGATCTTCATGACAGGATCCTCCTCTGCAGCATCTGTTGTAACAGCGTATGAAATTAATAAGAAGATGTGACCAAAATGGTCAAATCAAACTATGTAACTACTTTATCATGTTCAAACTCGGATTGCACCTAAAATAGGCAAAAAGAATCGTTCGAATCTGCACTTTTTCAGTGCCTCGTTCAAACGATTCCTTCCAGAAACTGTTGGTTAATGTGTCGTGTTCGACGATTCCGCCATGATCTCCTCGGCTTGCTGTTTCAGCTCCGGATCACTGTTCATCATTGCTTCAATCTGAACCCAGCCGTCTCCGAATTTTCCGGCGGTATCGTCTGTACGCTTTGGGCCCGTATTTACAGCCTTTTGCGTCCAATTGTCGTTCCACAAGGACATCGCCTTATGGCTAATCGATGAGCAAGCGCTCGCCAGCACGCCCGCTGCAAGTGCAGCTGTACCTGGACGCTTGCGAGCAACATAGAGAGCAGCGGCTGCCCCGGCAAGCCCTCCGAGAAGAAATCCTCTTAGCCTCATAGTAGGACAAAACCTCCTTGATTTAGGGCCTTAAAAAAACCCATTCAATATTCGATTTCACCCTTTAGTGTGGCTTGCCCCACCTTATTTATCCTGCTTAATAAAGGAAATCCAGCAGCCTGCAAAACACAGCATTATTGATTATGCTACAATAATACCCATTGACAACTACAATATAAATGGAGGTTCATTATGTTTAAACGAATGACCGCAGCGCTCGCTGTTGTTCTGGGAGCCGCTTTAGTTGCTGCCGCTTGCAGCCAGCAAAGCGTCCCCTCAGGCAGCAGCCTGCCGCAGGAAAGTGCTTCCGCACTGGAAAGTCCAGCAGCAAGGCAGTCGCCTGCCGCTTCGCCAACCCTTCAGCAGGAGGAGCCAACGGCCTCGCCTCTTACAGAAGCCGAAGCAACGCCGTCGCCAAGCGAGGCACCGGCAGCCAAGCTTTACAAAATGGACAGCGTATACCGCTTCAAGCCGATTGATAAAGGGGTGGCGGACAAAGTCGTGCTGCTGACCTTTGATGATGGGCCGCACAACAAGGAGGTGCTGACCAGCCTGCTCGATACGCTGGACAAACACAAGGCCAAAGCGATCTTTTTCGTAAACGGCTACCGGGTTAAAGCGAATCCTGATTTGCTTTTGCTCATTCATGAGCGCGGACAGACGATCGGCAACCACTCCTGGGACCACATCAATTTGAAAAAAGAATCCGCCACTAAAGTGGAGCAGCAGGTGGCTGATGTCCAGGATAGCGTCATGAAGCTAACCGGTGAAGCGCCAAAGTTTTTCCGTCCGCCTTATGGCTCCGGCAACGATAGCGTTAAAGAAATCGTCAAAAACCACGGCATGCTGTACATGACGTGGTCCAACGGTTCGCTCGATTGGGAGCAGAAATCTCCCGGAGATCCTGATAAAGTCGTCGCGAGTGTGCTGGAGCAGCTCCATCCAGGCGCCAACATTTTAATGCATGAGCTGGCCTGGACCGCTGAAGCGCTTGACAAGCTGCTGACGCAGCTTGAAGACAAGGGCTATGGCTTCATCGATCCGGCTGCAATTGATACGGAGCAAACGAATTAAAGCGCTGGGGTAGCCAATCGCTGCAGCAGCTTAATTCGCATATTTCACTCCGTACCAGAACAATAAGCCGACCAAGCTCAAAAAGAGGAAAAACAATACATTATAATACCATCTCGTTATTTTGCTAGCGCCCGAAGGGAACTTTTTCCGTCTTGGGGGAAGGATATCCCTTCCCTCTTCATCAATTCGGGAAGCTTCCGTTGTCTCGGGCGACGGCCCTTTGCGCGTGGCTTTCCCGAATTTTTGTACCCTGCTCATAATTGCCCTTTCGGTTCCCTCCTGAATCTTATAATAAAGCCCATAATCATATCTATCGCAAAGTGCGCAAGAATTGGGGCCCATAAGCTGCCGGTTTGGATATAAATCCATCCTAAGCCGTAGCTAATGGAAAACACAAGTCCAGTTGGAATCCAATGCTTTAAATACCGGACATGAATGGCTGCAAAAATAATGCTTGTCCAATACGGCCCGAACGCATGCTGCAGAGCGCCCCTGAAGAGGAGCTCTTCACAAACCGAGACGACAAACGACAATACGATAATATGCCAAATCGGGCGTTCACGAAAAATCCGGTCATTTACACCGCCATCATCGGCTGCTTCATCAGGGACAAAACGGGAAATAGACAAATCTACAAGCAGTACAACCGCCGCCAAACCTAGTCCAAACCATACGACGGCAAGCTCTTTCGGAAAATGAAATAAAGTAATTATGCTTTGACGCTGAAATAAAACCCATATCAAGCCGATAATAAAAGTAAGTGCTTGCGTCATGTACAAATTAATGAGCAGCATGCGATCGTCAAGCTCGTCAACGGTCACCTTGCGCACTCGTATTTTACGGATGTCGAATTTTTTCATAACTTCCCGCCCGTCCTGGAGGTTCGTATTTTTGAAGTAAATTCACCTGTACGCACAGGCTGCAAAAGAGAGCAATAATGAATACATACATAAAAGGGAGTTTTGTTATGGAAAAGCAGCTAACCCGTTCCGCCATGTTTTACAGCATAGGTTTTATTTTCATGCTGGTTTGCGCAGTTGGCGCATTTTTCTACGGTGTACAGTACGGCAGTGAGCAGACAAAAACCAGCTACGAAATGAAACAGTTAAACAGTGAGGCAAAATCCAAGTCGACTCCGTATCAGCAGCAAGATCTCGTCTCCTACTATCATACTGTATTTCTGCCCTACCGTGAATTCCAAAACGAATGGTTCAATGCTATGAAGAAGCTGGAGCAGGATGATTCAGCCGATGGCAATGCCATTTTCAAGGATTTGTCCAAGCTGGCCAAGAAAAAGGCAGCCGAGGTCGCCTCCTTCAACATGCAGCAATCGCCACTGCTCGGTGAAGCACAGGCGAGCGTCATTAAAAGCCTTGAATTGTTTGAGCAAACGTCTAATAAAGCAGCAAACAAGGCGAAGACGCTCAATTCTGCGAAGCTCATTGCAGCCGTTGATGACGATTCCATTTACCAAGCAGCCGTGAAGCAAACCCTGTCCTCGCAGCAATCTTATTACAGCGCGATGATGAAATGGGCGGCTACCGTAAACAGTGATATTCCTAACGAATACAAATTCCCGAATATTTTGGAAATCAGCAAATGGAACAAGCTGCCCCTCATTGTGAAAAACAAATTAATGGCAGACCATTTGCTGTCGCATAAGCAGCTAACGAATTACTATCCACAGGATCTGGTTATCCGGATCGATGAATTTATTAAGACGGGGCAAGCGAGCAAAATGAAAATCCGCTCCATCGCTGCCATTGCTGAGCTGCTGATGAATACAGCCGCAGTACGCAACGGTGACTACAGCAGCGGCTCAGAGCAAATGTACAGCAAGGAAGTGCTGCCGCTGCTGCCTTTCTTCACCACGACTTCGTCTTAAGCGCCAGCTGGTGCTAATCGTATTGAAACCCTTGAAGCAGGGCTATGGCCGCCATCCCTCCCGTCACATTGAGGAGGCTGCCGTAGCCCTGCTTTTCTAAATATCCGCATACATTTGCGCTGCGAACGCCATGAGCGCATACGATATAAAGCGGCTTGTCATCCGCTAATTGTCCCAATTGCTGAGGGATCGTATTCATCGGAATAAGCGTGGACTGCTCCAGATGATAATAATCCCATTCAAATGACTCACGAACGTCAATGACTTGCCCTGCCTCTATATGTCCTTTCTCCAAAAGCTGCAAAAAAACATCCGCTTCGATCTCTTCCCAATTGTTCATGTCTCGTCTCTCCCCTTTATCTATTTAAGCAGGCAATGCATGAATCATATCAAAAAATTTCACATTTGATCAAGTTTGAGGATTGCAATTGTCCATGTTAATGCTTTAAAATGATAAAGGCTATCCTTTCTGTCCGTTCGACATGATTCGAGTAGCCGTTTGACTATATGAAACTCTCGCCTCGCATGCATAGTGTGCAAGGGCGGTTTTTATTTTAGTATCACACCTGATGTAGCTTACGAAATGATTTTTACATTCGCAAAAATTTTAGGGGGCAATCTACTTATGTTTAAAGTGCTAGTATCCGATCCCATCAGCGATCTGGGCATCCAACAGCTTGTAGACGCGGAAGATATCATTGTCGATAAAAAACCAGGTTTAAGCGAGGATGAGCTCGTCGCCATTATTGGCGAATATGACGCTCTGCTCGTTCGCAGCCAAACGCGTGTAACAGCACGCATTATGGAAGCTGGCAAGCTTCTGAAAGTCGTTGGACGTGCAGGCGTTGGCGTAGACAACATTGATCTGGACGCTGCAACCCAGCGCGGAATCATCGTTATTAACGCTCCTGACGGCAATACGATTACAACTAGCGAGCACACTTTTGCCATGATGATGGCTGTAGCCCGCCATATTCCTCAAGCTTATATGAAAACGGTCAATGGCGTTTGGGATCGCAAATCCTTCCTTGGCGTAGAGCTTCGCAACAAAGTGCTCGGCGTTCTCGGCATGGGCCGTATCGGCAGCGAAGTTGCAAAACGTGCAAAAGCTTTCGGCATGGACATTCTCGGCTACGACCCGTTTATGACGGAAGAGCGTGCAGAAAAGCTTGGCATTAAGCTTGCATCGGTGGAAGAAATTGTCCGTAACGCGGATTTTATGACGGTGCACACCCCGCTCACACCTGAGACTCATCATATGATTGGCAAAGACCAATTTGCTGTTATGAAGCCTGGCATGCGCATCGTAAACTGCGCTCGCGGCGGCATCATTGATGAAATTGCTCTGGTTGAAGCGGTCGATCAAGGCATCGTCGCTGGAGCAGCATTCGACGTATTTGAAGTAGAGCCTCCTGCTGAGGACCACCCGTTCCTGAAGCATCCGAAAATTATCGTAACGCCTCACCTTGGCGCATCGACAGTAGAAGCGCAAGAAAATGTTGCGATTGACGTTTCGGAGCAAGTGCTGCACATTTTGCGTGATGAGCCGTTCAGCAACGCAGTCAACATGCCGCCAATTCCGGCTGGCCTGCAAAGCAAGCTTCAACCGTATTTCATTCTTGGGGAGAAGCTTGGCAGCTTTATTTCCCAAATGACAGACGGTCCTGTACAGGAAATCGTTGTCGGTTATTCCGGTGATCTTGCGGAAGTAGATACTCAGCCACTGACTCGCTACGTTGTCAAAGGCATTTTGTCCCACCACCTTGGCACAGAGCAAGTCAATATCGTCAACTCGATGCACCTTGCGAAAGAGCGCGACGTCAACATTGTCGTTCAAAAATCGCATATTTCGAAGGACTTTACGAATCTCGTAACCGTATCGCTGCGCACGAAGAAGGAAGATCGCGTCGTTGGAGGCACACTGCTTACGGGTTACGGTCCTCGCATTGTGCAAATTGACAACTTCCCTGTCGATGTTACACCTGAAGGCAACCTGATTCTGATATCGCATAATGATAAGCCTGGTATTATCGGCCGCGTTGGTACGCTGCTTGGTACAAATGACGTGAACATCGCAACGATGCAGGTGGGTCGTCAGCTAGAGGGCGGCTCCGCGATTATGGTACTGCGTGTTGACAAAGGAACCCCGAAAGAGGTTCTTGAGCAGCTTATGAACTTAACTGAACTGAACACTGCAAAAGAAATCAAAATCTAATAAGGACTTCTGTCCATGCAAGAAACCCCTAAGTGTTCTTAATTGACCACTTAGGGGTTTTTGTTTGCCAATCGGCTTGCTATGGCCCTTCTCTACTCCTATTCCTGACAACAGGCTGCTACACGCTACACACTACACACGGCCTGATCGGCTTCTACCGCCTTAAATGTCTTGCCGTGTAGGTGATTAGCAATGCACCGCTATCGCCAAGATTGAACGTATCTGGACCCTTAAGCTCGTAGGACATTCCTACCTAAAGTGTAAGGCAGCCACTGCATCTGCATCAACTGCACATTCGCCGTATCCGAGGTTCCTGTCATTTAAAAACATTTTTTGTTAGAAAACTCTATTCTATTTATGAAAATGTTTCACGAGCAACAAGATTTAATGCTTCTTTTCAACAAAAAATAGCGCTCCGATAGGAGCGCCTTGACAGCTAATGCTTCGTTTCGACAGGCAGCAACAGCGTAAAGGTCGTTCCTTTGCCGAGTATGCTGTCTACTTCGATTTGCCCATTATGCTGGGTTATAATATTTTTGACGATCGCAAGACCGAGACCCGTTCCAACAGAGGTGCCTCGCTTGCGCGATTTGTCCGCTTTGTAAAACCGTTCGAAGATATACGGCAAATCCTCGCTAGGAATGCCCTGTCCTTCATCTTTAATTTGCATTTGAATAAAATGGGTCTGATTAATCGTCATTTGGCTTGCCGCAATCGTCACGGACTTGCCAAGCGGCGTATGCCGCAGCGCATTATCCAGCAAATTTGTCAGCACCTGCTCTAGCCGATCTTCATCCGCCCCTAGCAGCAAGAGCGGTATATCAGGCAGCTCTGTCTTAAACATAACTTCCCGTTCTTTGGCAAATACTTGGAACTTGCGATGCACACGCCTTATAATTTGCAGCAAATCGACCTGCCGCAAATTCAGCTCCACATGCCCAGCTTCCATACGCGCCATATCCAGAAAATCATTGACTAGCCTGCCCATACGCAGCGACTCATCATAAATGACCTGCACAAGCTCCTTGCGCTCCTCTGGAGAAGCCACAATATCATCAAGCAGCGCTTCGCTGTAGCCTTGCATCATCGAAAGCGGCGTTCTAATCTCATGTGAAACATTCGCCACAAAGTCACGCCGCAGCTTCTCCAGCTTATGCTCCTCCGTCACGTTCCGAATAACTGCGACCGCTCCGCGGGCAACGCCCTCGCGCAGCAGTGGAGCCATCACGACCGACCACATGCTGTTGTGCACGTATACTTTATTCGAAACATCGCGGCCTTCGTCCATGACCTTCTCGAATATATCAAGCAGCGGTCCAGGGACAGAAGAGTATGGCTTTGTGCTATCGTAAAAAGCATCGCCCCACTCCTGATTCAGATCAGCCCAGCGGTTTATAAGCAAATGCCCCGGCGGATTTGTCAAAATTATTTCGCCTTCAGCATCGAACGTAATAACTCCGTCCCCCATGCTGCGCAGGATGCTCGACAAATGCTCCTTCTCATGATTAAGATCATGAATTAGCTTATCGACCTGCTCAGTCATATTATTGAACGTATTCGCCAGCTCGCCAATTTCATCATTTGAGCGAATTTTCACCCGCATCTGATAATTTCCTTGCGATATCGAATCCGCAGCCTCCTTCAGCTCGAGCAGTGGCTGCTGAATTTTACGCGATAGAAAAAAGGCAAAGAAGGTCGACATCAGAAAGCCGATAACTGCAACGATGACGAACAGCAGCATCACTTCATGGCTCGCATCATTTTCAAATAAATACCCGATATACGGAATAAGAAATACGCCAAGCGTCAGCAGAACGACGGCCACGAGCAAAATAATCGTCACCCACAGCTTGCCTACGACGCTATGCCACAGTAGAAAAGGAGAGTACTTCCTCCAGTTCATTACTTTGGCACCTCAAGCTTGTAGCCGACGCCCCATACCGTTGTAATCATGGCTGCTGCATCGCCAGACACTTTGTTCAGCTTCTCGCGCAGGCGCTTGACATGCGTATCAACGGTTCGGAGATCACCGAAAAACTCATAGTTCCATACATCCTTAAGCAGCTCCTCACGGGAAAACACTTTATCCGGCGAAACAGCCAAATAGTGCAAGAGCTCATATTCCTTTGGCGTCAAGCTCACTTCCTGACCTGCCGCTGTTACCCGGTGGGCATCATGCTCAATGACCAAATGCGGAAATACGATATTGTTGCTGGAATTGACTTCCTTCGTCAAAAAGGCAGTCGCCGAGGAGCGGCGCAAAATCGCCTTAACCCGATAAATGACTTCGCGCGGGCTAAATGGCTTAACGACATAATCGTCAGCCCCCACTTCAAATCCTTGCACGCGATTCATTTCCTCGCCTTTCGCCGTCAGCATAATGACAGGCGTCGCCTTCACTTGACGAAGGCGGGAGCACATTTCCACGCCATCAATGCCCGGTAGCATAACGTCGAGCAAAATCAGCGCGTAGTCCGTAGCCGTAGCCATTTGCAGCGCGGATTCCCCATCTTCCGCTTCATCAATGACGTAGCCTTCCTTTTCCAAATACATTTTGAGCAAACGGCGAATCCGTTCTTCATCGTCAACAACCAAAATTCGGCTGGCGAAATTAGACATATTCACTAACCCCTTTCCCAATCGCGATTAATTCGTTCCCGCGTAAGAATGAAGACCCGCTATTACCAGATTTACACCCACAAGCGTAAACAGAATAACGACGAAGCCAATGACCGCGAGCCAGGAGGACCGCAGGCCCTGCCAACCGCGCGACAATCTGAAATGCAAATAAGCACTGTAGTAAAGCCAGGAAATAAGCGCCCAAACTTCCTTCGGGTCCCAGCCCCAGAAGCGCCCCCATGCAATATTGGCCCAAATCATGGCAAAGATGAGCGCACCGAGCGTGAAAATCGGAAAGCCAATCGCAATGGCGCGATAGCTGATTTCATCCAGATCATCCGGGTCTACCCCCTCCATGACTGGATGAATAACTGCTCCAAGCGGCTTGCGGAATACGAGGCGGAGCAAGCCATACAATATCGTTCCAGCAATAATCGACCAAATGACCGTATTGAGCTTGCGACCTGCATTAACGCCGTTCATCCAAGATGGTGCCTCCAGCTTCGTGTCTGTCATGCCAAGGAAACTGTCAGAATGGACGACCTGGCTGTTATAAGGCTTCACAATCGGAGGCAGGGAATAATCAACCGTTTCGACTTTAGACGACTCCATTCCTTTGGAGTCAACTGTCGACATCTCCTGCGAGAACTGAGCTTCATAACCAGCGGCACGGAAACCGAATACCGCAACCAGAAAACCAATAATAATAATAATCGTATATAGCGAAAACTCTACCCAAAAACGCGATCTCCGCGCTTCCTTCGTCTCGCTATTGAAATCAACAACCCGCAGCAAATACATAAGCCCGGCAGCAAAGCCGACGGCAAAAAAGGCTTCGCCAAGCGCAGCAGTCGTGACATGTACTTTAAGCCATATGGAGTTAAGCGCTGGAATTAGCGGCTGGACCTCCTGTGGAAAAACCGAAGCATAAGCTACGATAATAACGGTTAGCGGCAGGGAGAACATGCCCAGCAGCGCTTTACGATAAATCGCATATATAATCGTAAAAGCAATCATTATCGCCATACCGAGGAAGGTCATAAATTCGTACATATTACTCGTTGGAATTTGACCGCTACCTGCCCATCTTGTGAAGAAGAAGGTCAGATGGGCTGCCAGCCCCAAGCTTGAGGTGACAAACGCAATGCGTCCCCAGCGCTTCTCATGCTGAAACGGATCGCGGTTGCTCCACTTTTTCCCCGCAATCGCAATGACATAAAATAAAAAGGCAAAGCAATACAGAAAAAAAGCGGCTATAAAAGCATCACTGCTCAAATCAACTAAACTCACGCGTTATTCCCTCCGTTATCTAGCGACTTTGGATCTACGGTCACGCCAATCTTTTGAAGCGCGCCTGCCACATCCGCCCGCATGCCGTACCAGTTTTTATTCGTGTGTGCGCCAAGCGACAGCTGGCCGTCGTCAATGCGCAGCCATATTCTGCGATGCTGCCAGTATGAACCCATCAACAAGCCGATCATTGATATAGCTGCACCGACCCAGACAAAATTCAGCGCCTTGTCCACACGAACATTAAGCGAGGTAGAAGCTTCTGAGAAGTTGACATTTTGCATCCCGTCAACCTTGATCTCAAACTTGCTTGCTAAAGCGCCATTAATTTGATCTTGCCCAAACTTCTCCTTGTCCTTCTGCATCGGGAAATACATATAAGGCTGTCCCGCTTCAGGGAGTCCCGGACCGGTAATCAGAAAGACGAATGCTGGCGCATTTGGTTCACGCCCGAGCGTCGTTGGTTCGCCGTTCTCGCCAACTGCAAAATCCATGTAATTGGCAATCAGCCGCATTTTGTAAGGGCCGAGCTCATAATCGAGCGCAGCATCCTTCATCGTCAGCTCGAAAGGCCCGTATTTCTCGCCCGTCTCTTTGTTAATCAGCATAGGCTGGACGCTTATGAGTTTAGGCGTCAGATCGAAGTCAAACTGATACAGCTTTAAACCTTTGTATTTCAGTGGGCTGTTGACGATAATATCATGCTTCGCTACTTCCTCAAGCACCGGCGTCTCGCCAGCCTCGCAGCCGCTTGTACATGTATAAAGCACAGCCGCCGTTTCATAAAGCTTTGCCCTAGCTTGTCCCTTCAGCTCCGGCGGAAGCTCGTCATCCGTATAAAAATCAACGGTAAACTTTTCATTTTTGACATAATAGTTGGTGCCTTCAATCGGCACGGTCGCGCCGTCAGCAATCGAAATATAGCTGTCCATTTGCCAGCCAGGCAGGCTGCGGGCGAGTATCGACAGCAGAAACAAAATAAGGCCGATATGATTAATATAAGGCCCCCATCTGCTAAATCGGTTTTTCTCCGCAAGCAGTGCCGAGCCGTCCATATGAACGCGGTAGCGCTTCCGCTTTAGCTGAGCCGCAAACTGCTCCACCCATGCTTCGGCGGGCTCGTCCATTTTTGCGGAATATACCGTCTTCTGCCGATTGATGAACTGGAGATGCTTGCGAATTTGCTGCTTGCTCAGTGCCCTATAAAGCGGCAAAATCCGGTCCAGACTGCAAATGACGAGTGATGTACCGATCATTACAAGCAGCGTAATGAACCACCAGGACTCGTAAGTGTGCGACAAACCTAGCATATGATAGATTTTGCCTGGTGTCCCATATGTACTTTCATAATAAGCCGCAATATCAAAGTTATTGATAAATGTGTTTTCCTGCGGGTAAATCGTTCCGAGAGATGCGCTGACAAACGTCAGCACAATTAAATAAATGGCGATTTTCACAGAAGAAAAAAAGCTCCAAATCCGGTCGATTGGATTTTGGTTTTTTTTCTGCGAACGCCGGGCAATGCCGTCATAACGCATTTCCAGCGGCTCACTTTGCTGCTGGTCCTCCATAAGCGGCTTGCCGCAGCTTTCGCACAGCACAGTTCCAACCGCGTTCTGATGCCCGCATTCACACTTAGTGTTATGTATAGCTAACACGGAAGAAACCTCCTAATACGTTAACAGCTTCTCTATTCGCTCATCAATATATTCTTCAGTCATTCCACCAACCGTAATATCCATTATTGTACCATCCGGTTTAACGAAAAAAGTAGTCGGATACGATCTTAGTCCGTACTCCCGCTCCGTCTTCCGGTCCACATCCCGCAATATCGGATAGTTCAGCTCAAACTGATGGACAAAATTGTTAACGGTGAGTGTATCCTCACTCAAATTAATAGCCAGAATTTCGAGGCCATCATTTTGCCATTTGGCAAATTGACGCTCGAATTCCGGCATTTCCTTCACGCATGGCGGGCAAAATGTTCCCCAGAAATTAACGACAATCGCTTTGCCCTTGTAATCGGACAGCTGATGTACGTTGCCCTGTATATCTACAAGCTTAAACTCCGGAGGTGTGCCTCCCACCTTCGGAACGCCCCCGCTTTGGCCGGAAGCAAACAAAGTTGTTCCAATCGCATACCCTCCGATAATGAGCACGGCTGACAATATGACGATCTGCATGATTTTGCGTGACGATTTCATAGAGCTTTCATCACCTGCATTTCGATTAGTGTATCAACATAGATAGATCCATTATAACGAAAAGCTGGCGGCAATTGCCGCTGCCGCCGTCTACTTTTTATGAACTTTATGTGACTTACGAGCAGCTTCGCGCAGCTCCTTCACTTCTACAGGCGTCAGATGGCGGAATTGCCCCCTTGCCAAATTATGCAAGCCCAGCTCGCCGAACTTCACCCTTCTCAAGCGAACAACCGGATGATTAATCGCTTCGAACATCCTTCTAACCTGGCGATTACGGCCTTCATAGATCGTAATACGGACAGTCGATGTATTTTCTTCCGTATTCACGTCCTGGTACTCAACCTCAGCAGGAGCGGTCATGCCGTCTTCAAGCTTAACGCCCTTCTTCAATTGATCCAGCAGCGTTCCGTGAGGCACGCCCTTTACTGTCGCATAATAGGTTTTTGGTACATGATGGCTCGGATGAGTCAGAAGATTGGCGAACTCGCCGTCATTCGTGAGCAGCAGCAGCCCTTCCGTATCGTAGTCCAGACGGCCTACCGGATAAACGCGCTCTCTGATGCCCGGCAAATAGTCGGAAACGATTTTGCGGCCTTGCGGATCGCTCGCGCTCGTAATAACGCCCTTCGGCTTATTCAGCATCACATACACTTTTTTCTCATTTCGGATCGGCTTGCCATTCACGAGAATGACATCTACAGCAGGGTCCGCTTTCACACCGAGCTCGGTCACTTTCTCGCCATTGACTTCAACCACTCCAGCCAAAATCATTTCCTCGCATTTTCTCCGGGATGCGATGCCCGCTTGCGCTAATATTTTCTGTAAACGTTCCAATACTTTCACCTCAAACTTTATCATAACGATATGAGGCGCAAAGCACAAGCGCTGTTAACCGAATATGTACATGCAAATGAAAATTGCTGCTAAAAAACCGACCAGATCGGAAAACAAGCCCACTTTAAGCGCATATTTGGTTTTTCGGATTCCGATAGCTCCAAAATAAACGGTCAGCACATAAAGCGTCGTATCCGTGCTTCCTTGAATAGTAGAAGCAATTCGCCCAATCATCGAATCCGGGCCATAGGTTTGAATCAGATCTGCGGTAAAAGCAAGCGACCCTGCCCCAGTTAACGGCCTAAGCACCGCAAGCGGCAATACCTCGCTCGGTATGCTGAGCCAATCGAACAGCGGGCGAACGACGCCAGTCATAAAATCCATCGCGCCAGAAGCACGAAACATGCTGATTGCGACCATCATCCCGACGAGATGGGGAATAATTGCAATGGCTGTACCGAAGCCATCCTTGGCACCTTCAGTAAATGTCTCATAGACGGGAACTTTGCGAAAAGCCGCATAAAGTGGAATAAATACGATAATAGCAGGTATCAACCATGCTGATGCTCTGGTAAAAGCGTCAAGCAACGCCGCCACCTCCCCCCGAAGCTGCCGCTGCTCCCGGCTTGGCTGCTGGGGCAAGAGGCTGGGAAGGACCTTTGACAATAGGCGGCTTCTGCCTGCTTCGGTACCAGCGATCGGCCACAATCGCCGCGGCGGTAGCAATAAACGTAGCGGCGAGCGTCGTGCCGACGATTTCCGCCGGATTCGCCGAGCTGTAATTCATGCGAATTGCAATTAATGTTGTCGGAATCAGCGTAATGCTGGATGTATTTAACGCGAGCAGCGTACACATGGCTGGAGTTGCGACAGCTGGATCTGGGTTCAGCTTCTGCAGCTCCTGCATCGCCTTAATGCCCATCGGCGTTGCCGCGTTGCCTAATCCGAAGAGGTTGGCGCTCAGGTTGCTCATAATATAGCCGAGTGCCGGGTGGTTTTTGGGCACATCCGGAAATAGGAAGCGAACGATGGGGCCGAGCAGCTGTGCCATTTTTTTCAACAATCCTGCGTCCTCTGCTATACGCATCATGCCCAGCCAGAACACCATAATGCTGATCAGTCCGAAGCTGATCGTCACGCCAGCTTGCGCTCCTGTGAACGCAGCTCCGGCTACTGCATCAATTTTGCCATTAAAAGCGCCGACGACGACGCTAATGACAATTAAAAACAGCCAAATAAAGTTAACCATGCTTCCCGCCTCCCCAAGCAGTCAAGCGTAAACGGCGGCTACCTTTTCAATACGAAGCAGCCGTTTCAGATTCGATTAAAATAGACAAGCTGCTGGCTTTTTCATTTAAACAAAGCCCGAATAGCCTCGCCTGCCGACGCCAAATAACTTCTCTTCCCCAATCCATCATTGAAAAAAGCATCCGCCTCAGCCTTTCTGCGCTCTGGAAGCGTAAGTCTGCTGCTCCCCGTATCATAGATGGGCACAGCTCCTATTTTCGCCCCGTTCATATACCACTCGAGCGAACCTCTTTCGCCTAATGCATAACGCGTCGTTGCTGTATTTACAACGATAAGCCGTGAAGTCAGCTGGCCTTTTTCCTCCTCCGTTAGAGGGTAGCTGAAGGTTTGCCCTACAGCATAAGGATAGCCGGTGAGCGCCTGTCCTTTGCCCGCTATTTGGGCTAGCGGATAATGCTGAAAGCCCCAATCAAGCATATGGCGATGATCCGCCCAATCGTCTCCATCGCTTAGCGTGACAGCTGCCAGCTGCTGACCGCCTCGGGTGGCGGAGCTGACAAGGCAGCGCAGCGCCTGCTTCGTGTAGCCAGTCTTCACGCCATCTGCGCCATCATACATTTGGAGCATTTTATTTTTGTTCACCCATTTATATTGCCACTGCTCATGCGGGTTTGGGACCTGCTTGACGGGTGTGCTGACAATTTTAGCGAATACAGGATTGCGGAGCGCATAAGCGGTCAGCTTAGCAAGATCGTTAGCTGAGGAATAATGCCCCTTCTCATCAAGGCCATGCGGGTTTTTAAATTGGGAATTTGTCATTCCCAGAAAAGCCGCTTTTTCATTCATCAGCATAACAAAGCCTTCCTCTGAACCGCCGACATGTTCTGCAATCGCGGTTGCTGCGTCATTTCCCGATCGCAGCATGAGGCCATACAGCATGTCCTGCAATTTCATTTCTTCATTAAGCTGCAAGTAAATCGAAGAGCCTTCCTTGCCTACCGCCCGCTTGCCCGTCTTGACGGTGCCTGACAGATTGCCATGCTCTATCGCTACAATTGCCGTCATAATTTTGGTTAGGCTGGCTATAAGCATCGACTTGTCTCCATCCTCACTGTAGAGCAATCTGCCCGAGGTGACATCAATCAGCGCCGACGCTGATGCATGTGTGCTCAGCGGTTCTGGTTCAGCCGCGTAGCCTGGCGCTGGCAGGCTTGTCCCTAACAAACAGATCGCCAAACCTAACAAGAGCGATATACGAGCTATTTTCACATTGCTAATCATTGTTCGCGGCCCCTTTCCTATGTGTAAGTCCGATACTCATGAGAGGACAATGCCTTCCCCGCAGACTTTTAAACGCCTTGTACACTGTATGCTTGTCTCGGCAAAATTAGACTGAGATGTGTAGATGGCTTCCTCTTTTCTCGGCGGACAAATGCCCGCTTTGCATAAATAAAACCCTATTTATATCGGCTCCGCTTATAAAATTTTGTGCTTTAAATGAAAAACTGCCCTTGCGGGCAGCTTTGGCCTTAAATAACGGTTGAGTCCGTTGTACTCATATAGCCTGAATTCATATTGGTGCCTGCTAATTGGCTCGTGCCACTGGACGAGCTGCGCATCATGGATTGCACCTTATCGAAAACATACGGTGTCGAATCAATAATTCGCTCCAGCAGATGCGTGTTATTATCGAGCGGCACGATTTTGACGCCTTGTGTGCCAACAACGAGAAAGGCAATAGGCGTGATTGATACACCGCCCCCGCTTCCTCCGCCGAATGGCGCAGCTATTGCCGCCTTGTGGCTGTCATCGGAGCTGCTCGACGAAGCTGAACTGTCACCGCTGAACCGCATATCACTGCCGCCTGCAACAAATCCAAATCCGACCTTGCTGATCGGCATAATAATACTGCCATCTGGCGTTTGCACCGGGTCGCCAACAATTGTGTTTACATCGACCATTTCTTTAATATTTTCCATTGCTGTCTGCATAAGGCCTTGTATTGGATGCTCTTGCACGACATCTCCTCCTAATTGTACAAATCAATTTAATGCAGGCTACGCTAATAATGTTTCCCGCAGCCCCACATTGTATGTATTAAGCGTAAACGGTTGAAGCCGTCCTATGGCGGCGCCGCGCTTTTCAGTCAGAGAAATAAAAGCATAGTGCGACGAAAAATTATGCTTTGCTTCTAAAAATAAAAAAAGCAAAACCCCGCTCTTCTTTAAGGAGGCGGCTTTGCTTTATTGCGAAATATTCTGTTTATACTCATCCATTATTTAAACAAAATTTGGTGCCACATTTGGATGCCATGAGAGCCTTTTTTGAGTCTAAATAGCAAGCTAAGGCCTGATTTTACCGCATGGAACATGCTAAGCTTGGCCGTACATTGCCATTCAGTCTGAAAATAAGTCCCTTGGTACATCGGCTGCACCTGAAGCACCGGATCGGCTTTAAGCAAAACGAACTGTGATATGACGCCCAGCATCGTCGTTTTAATCGACCACACAGCCCCAGTCGTCATGGCCGTCCACATCGCGTCCCCAACGCCTACCGTTGTCGACCATTTCCATTCGGTCAATTGCACCTTTTTCAGAAGCTGCTTGACCCAGCCTCGCAAATTATCGGTTACTTCCAGCGCATGCTTCAGTTTTTCAATAAACCGCTGTACATTTTCGGCGTCAATTTTCCCCTGCTGCTCCTTGGAATGCTCCACGCCCGCCTGCTTGGTGCTAATTTGCTCATGCAGCCGGATTGTGGCTCCCTGCAATTTCAATTGTGGGATCTTCACCTTATAATGCAGCAGACCATACAGCCCTACAATTCGCACATCGATATGGTCAAGGTCGCCCTTCCTTCTAAGCTTTCCATATACGCGCACCGGCGAAGCAAGGGCAAGCAGCAATAAGAACAAAAAAAAGAGACCTGCCGCCGTCATCAAGCCGTAAAGGTTTCCGGGCATAGTGCTTCCTCCGTTTTCCTATTATGGGTTGAATATAGTATGACCCGGCGGTCAAATCTCATTCTCTGCAAGCCTGATTAATTCGGCGGAATCTCGTCAATCGTCATTTGCCGCTCGCCGATGCGTTCAAACAGCATTTGTGTCTGTTCTTCAAGGGCGTCTTCCACATCGATATGCTTCGGCTCTGGCAAAGCTTTAATGCTGGACAAGCCGAAATAATCGAGAAACGCTTTGGTCGTGCCATACAAAATAGGACGTCCAATTGCTTCCGCGCGGCCCACCTCTTCAATTAAATCTTTGGAGACGAGCGACTGAATTGCTCTATCGGTTTTGACACCGCGAATTTCCTCGATATCAATACGGGTAATCGGCTGGCGGTAAGCAACGATTGATAATGTCTCCAGCGCTGCTTGCGATAGCTGCGAACGTGTTGGCGTATAGGCCATCCGCTCAAAATAAGCGGCGTGATCGGGATGAGTCGTCAACCGATAAGCACCAGCAACCTCCGTTACCTGAACGCCTCGCTCCTCTCGAGCCAAATCCCGATGCAGCTCATACACCAAATCGGCAGCAAGCTCGGCATCAAACTGCATAATATCTGCAATTTGCCGCTTCGTCAGCCCTTCATCGCCTGCCATGAACAGCAGGCCCTCAATAATCGACTTCAACTTCTGATAATCCACTGTCCTCCGCATCCCCTCTCCAATGAATCACAATATCATCAAACAGCTGATGCTGAAAACAACGAATATGCTTCATCTTCATCAACTCCAATATCGCCAAAAACGTTACGACGATTTCATGCTTGTCCATATTTTCACGAATCAGCTTTGAAAACTGCACCGTCTCATACTGCCGCAGCACCTCTACAATGTCGCGAATCCGATCCTTTACGGATATTTCGTCCCGCTGCACAGTCGCCACAAATTGGCGCCTCGCCGCCTTTTTGAGCGCACGCTGAAAAGCCGCAACCAGATCAGACACATGCAGGCCCTCAAGCGGGTTAATGTCCTGCTCCTGCAAAAAGGGGGTCATGTCCTCCGGCTCACGCGAAAAAACGAGGCTCCGCTGCGTTTCCTTCTCCCGCAGCTGCTCGGCAATTTGCTTGAATTTTCGATATTCAACGAGCTTCTGAATGAGCTCATCGCGAGGATCAAGGCCATCATCCGGCCAGTCCTCATATTCTTCCTCAAACACGGGCGGCTTCGGCAGCAGCTGCCTGCTCTTAATGGCCAGCAGTGTAGCCGCCATCACCAGAAACTCGCTGGTCACCTCAAGCTCCATCTCCGTCATTGCATTCAAATAGTCCATATACTGATCTGTAATCTCGTTGATTGATACCTCATGAATATCGATTTCTGCTTTATCAATCAAATGCAGCAGCAGATCCAGAGGCCCTTCGAAAGATTCCAGCTTGTAAAGCACTGACACTGCCATTTCCTCCCGACTAATCTTCCGATAAAATCGCTGCGCCACTCGTAAGCGTAAACAGCTGATGCCAACCAACCGCAACCATCCGTTACGCCAAAAATAGAAAGGCCTCTTCTCAGAGGCCCTTCTCGTGAGCTGCAAGCCTTAAGCTTAATTATGCAGCAATTTTGTTAAATTAGCCATCTCTATTGCACTGGCTGCAGCTTCGTACCCTTTATTTCCAGCTTTTGTTCCTGCACGCTCAATCGCTTGCTCGATGGAATCAACCGTCAATACGCCAAAAATCGTCGGTACGCCCGTTTTCAAGCCAACAGCCGCCACTCCTTTTGCCGCCTCATTGCACACGTAGTCAAAATGCGGTGTTGACCCCCGAATAACGGCACCTAGCGTAATAACCGCATCGTATTTGCCGCTCTCTGCCATCTTTTGCGCGATAAGCGGAATTTCAAAAGCTCCCGGTACCCAAGCAACCTCAACCTCGTTATCCAATGCACCATGGCGTTTAAATGCATCAAGCGCTCCGCTAAGCAGCTTGCCGGCAATAAATTCATTAAACCTTCCAACAACGATTCCGTAACGCAAGCCTTCCGATACTAAATGTCCCTCATATACATGTGGCATAATTAAATTCCTCCCAATTGGTTTTTATAATGCGTGTAATATTACTTTTGTTCCTGATTTTGATCCTGAAAATCAAACAGATGACCGAGCTTCGCTTGCTTGGTCCGCAAATAACGGTCATTGTCCTTATTCGCTTCCATTTGAATCGGCACACGCTCGGTAACTTCAAGCCCGTAGCCTTCCAGCCCTTTAATTTTGCGCGGGTTGTTGGTGAGTAGGCGCATTTTGCGAATGCCGAGATCGCGCAAAATTTGTGCTCCAATGCCGTAGTCGCGCAAGTCCGGCGCAAATCCAAGCTGCAAATTGGCATCGACCGTATCAAGCCCCTGCTCCTGAAGCACATAAGCTTTGAGCTTGTTGATTAGGCCGATTCCGCGTCCTTCTTGGCGCATATAGAGCAGCACGCCATTGCCCGCTTCCTCAATCTGCGTCAGCGCTGCCGCAAGCTGCGGTCCGCAATCACAGCGATGCGAATGGAATACATCGCCCGTCAAGCATTCCGAGTGCACGCGCACAAGCAGCGGGCTTTCCGGATCAATCTCGCCTTTTACAAAAGCGACATGCTCCTTGCCGTCTATATCATTCGTAAAACCAATCGCTTTAAAATCTCCGAAATCCGTCGGCATATTAACTTCAACGACACGCTCAACGAGCTTTTCCTTCGCATTGCGGTATACAATTAGCTCTTGGATTGTAATAAGCTTGAGATCATGCTCATGCTTAAACTCAACAAGATCCGGCAATCTTGCCATCGTGCCATCTTCATTAATGACTTCGCAAATGACCGCTGCGGGCTCTGAGCCGCACATTAAGGCCAGATCAATACCCGCCTCTGTGTGGCCTGCCCGTCTTAGCACGCCGCCATCTTTCGCAATTAGCGGAAAAATGTGGCCCGGCTTGCGGAAATCCGCCGCCTTCGTATTCGGGTCAATGAGCGACTTGACCGTCTCGGAGCGCTCATGCGCAGAGATGCCGGTCGTTGTGGAAATATGGTCAACGGAAACGGTAAATGCCGTTCCATGAAAATCCGTATTGCGTGCTACCATCGGCGGCAGCTCCAGTTGCTCCGCCCGCTCTGCGGTAATCGGAACGCACACAAGCCCGCGGGCCTTCGTAATCATAAAATTGATCACTTCAGGCGTCGCCATTGAGGCCAGCGCAATGAGGTCGCCTTCATTTTCACGATCCTCATCATCTACAACGATAACGGGCTTGCCAAGCAGCAAATCCTCAAGCGCTTCCTCAATCGTATTAAACAATGACTTCTCCAA
The DNA here is from genome assembly GCF_059383715.1 of Paenibacillus sp. J31R34. Taxonomy (NCBI): domain Bacteria; kingdom Bacillati; phylum Bacillota; class Bacilli; order Caryophanales; family Paenibacillaceae; genus Paenibacillus; species Paenibacillus sp. J31R34. Next base: position 200,742 of record NZ_JBXENU010000001.1, on the reverse strand, counting down.
AGGCTGATCCTGCTGTCCCATAAAGCTTCCCTCCCTGATCGTTCACCACTTCAACTAAACATCTATTCGTTATTACATAAATCCATTTTCACTTAAAAAAGCATTGCTCAGCTTCGTTCCGCCTGCCTTGCCAGCTTTGCTGCCGGAAGTCGCCCCAGCCTCGCGAGCTGGCTTGAAATGCAGCAAATGCTCCACATATTTGCCAATCATATCGCATTCGATATTAACGGAATCGCCTATGCGCTTATCGAGCAAAGCCGTTTCGCCAAGCGTATGCGGGATGACGGACACCGAGAAGCCCGAATCATTCGTGCCAACAACCGTTAGGCTGATGCCGTCAATGGCGATCGAACCTTTCGGAATGACATATTTCAGCGTTGCCGCATCGTTCAGCTTAATACTGAATATAACAGCATTGGCGTCGGTTGCCCTTTTTGCAATGACGCCTGTGCCGTCAATATGCCCCTGCACCATATGACCGCCAAAGCGCCCTCCAGCCAGCATCGCGCGCTCCAGATTGACCTGTTCACCGGGCTTTAGCTGGTGAAGATTGGAGCGCCGGTATGTCTCCGGCATTACATCAGCGTCAAAGGTGCTGCCTGTAAAGGAGATGACCGTCAGACAAACGCCGTTTACGGCTATGCTGTCGCCCAGCGCCACACCTTCGAGGACGCGGGAGGCGGCAATCGTTACTACCATAGCCTCGCCCTGCTTGACCACCCGCTTCAGTTTGCCGACTTCTTCAATCAGACCCGTAAACACGGCTAACCCTCCTCTCTAAACATGACGGTAGACCGGGTAGCCGCTTATGCAAATATCAGCTCCCGCTTGCTCCACCTGCGTGCGCTCCAGTTCAATAGCCTGCGCCATTTTTTCAAAGCCTTCAAAATCAAAGGTGCCGGGAGCTGCTGCTCCGCCAATGATTTTGGTAGCCATGTAAATCATGATTTTATCGATGAGTCCTGCTGTTAGCATTGCGCCATTGAGCTTACCTCCGCCTTCCAGCAAAATCGACCCTATTTCCAGCTCGCCAAGCTTTCTCATCGCTTCCGGCAAATCAACCTGCTCTCCGGTGCCTGCCCGAATGAGCTCGACGCCAGCAGCCAGCAGCTCCTGCGCCTTGGCGTCATCCGCCTGCTCAGTCGCAATGACGATCGTTCTTGCTGTCCGATCCGTGACCACGCGCGCGGTGAGCGGCAGCTTCAGGCTGCTGTCGATGACAATACGCACCGGATGCAGCGCCGGTACGTCTGCTCTTGTCGTGAGCTGCGGATCGTCTGCAAGAACGGTGCCGATACCGACCATGATACCCATATGCTGATGGCGCAGCGTATGCACCTGCTCCCTTGCAGCACTGCCCGTTACCCATCTGCTGTCGCCGGTGCGGGAAGCAATTTTGCCATCGAGCGTGCTCGCTGTCTTAAGGGTGACAAACGGCAGCTTCGTTGTAATGTATTTATTAAATTTTTCATTCATTTGGTTGGAACGTTCCCCTAGAAGGCCCACCTCAACCTCAATACCGCATTCCTTCAGCCGTTCAAGGCCCCGCCCAGCTACCTGTGGGTTCGGATCGGTCGTTGCAACGACTACCCTTGCCACCTTGGCATCAATAAGCCGCTCGCAGCAAGGCGGCGTCTTGCCAAAATGGCTGCAAGGCTCCAGCGTTACATACGCGGTAGCACCTTCCGCTTCTTCGCCCGCCATTTGCAGCGCATGCACCTCAGCATGCCCGGTTCCCCGCTTGAGATGTGTACCAATGCCGATAATTCGGCCTTCCTTTACAACGACGCAGCCGACGATTGGATTAATATCCGTCTGTCCAGCCGCCTTCTCTGCCATATCCAGTGCTAAGCTCATATAATAACTGTCATTCAAAATATCCATGAACGCAAAAAACCTCCATTAGCAACATAGCCAACGGAGATGAGAGTATATCTTAGAGACCCGCTTTCAAGTACACAAATAATCGATTTTAACAGACCTAATTGCCCAGCGAAAAAAAGTGCAAGCAAATAAGCATGAAATCACGCCTTGAAAGTGTCTCCTTCTCCCATCCAGACTGTACTGTCGGTCCCGGAATTGCACCAGGTCAGCCGTACACAATCCGTTCATGCGTTCACACGCTCTGAATTCATTGTATACGGGTCACGGACTGACAGGCAGCATATCTGTCGCTTCAACGTTCCAAGCGCTTAGACAGCCTCCTGATCACCGCCGGTTGGGATTTTCACCCGACCCCGAAGGAAAGCCACTGTATTATTTTTTTCTATACGTTTCGCCAAAACGATGGCGTCTAATAGAAAGAACGCCGTCAGGCGTTTTTCTTATAGTCACTTACTTTTAAAATGTAACTCTGATGAAATGTTACCACCGCAAAATTGAAAAAGCAAGAGTTTTCGATTCTGATTCTCAATTAGCATTCATAATGTTTGAGCCTTTTATAAAAAAAACCGCTCGTTCCCCCGACCAATCGGAAAAACAAGCGGCCTTCTCGCAACGATTAAACCGTTACAATTTCAACTTTTTCCATTTTTTCGCCTTGGCGGAACGTGTCAACATGTTCCATGCCTTTAGCTACTTTGCCAAATACAGTGTGTCCGCCATCCAGATGCGGCTGTGGAGCATAGCCGATGTAGAATTGGCTTCCGCCTGTGTTGCGTCCAGCATGCGCCATTGCAAGGGAACCGCGCTCATGCTTGTTTGGGTTGATTTCACAGTTGATTGTGTAGCCAGGTCCGCCAGTGCCGTTGCCAGTAGGGCAGCCGCCTTGAGCAACGAAGCCCGGGATTACGCGGTGGAAAGTCAAACCATTATAAAAACCATCGTTGGCAAGCTTCTCAAAGTTTGCAACTGTGTTAGGCGCATCTTGATCAAAGAGGTCAATAATAACCTCTGCTCCGTTTGCCATTGTAATTTTCGCTTGTTTTGCCATCTATTAAACATCTACCTTTCTATATCCGAATAAGACTACGTTACCAAATTTAACCCTTATTTCGCAAGGGCTGTTTTGCGAAGTCTTGCCGGAAGCAAGTCATTGCCGACAATATTGTCCAAAGATTCGCGCTGAACGACGAGATCAGACACGCCATCTTTGACAAATACGACAGCTGGACGGCGGAAACGGTTGTAGTTGCTCGCCATCGAATAATTATAAGCGCCTGTGCAAAATACTGCAAGCAGATCGCCGCTGTTTGCTTTCGGCAATTCCAAATCAATAATGAGCTTGTCGCCGCTTTCGCAAGCTTTGCCCGCTACGGTAACCGTCTCTTCGCTTGCCTCGTTCGCACGATTTGCAAGCACCGCTTCATAAACGGATTGATAAAGCGCCGGACGCGGGTTATCCATCATGCCGCCATCTACAGCGATATATTTGCGCACGCCTGGAATTTCCTTGCTAGTTCCAACTGTATAAAGCGTTGTGCCTGCATCGCCGACGATGCTGCGGCCCGGCTCAACCCAAATTTCAGGAAGCGGGAATTCCGCTGCCGTAAAGCTGGAAATGAGCGTATCCGTAATCGCTGCAACGTATTGAGCAACTGGAAGCGGGGAATCTCCGTCTACATAACGGATGCCGAAGCCGCCGCCAAGGTTTATAACCTGGAACGTCAAGCCAAGGTCTTGGCGAATTTCAATTGCAAACGCCGACATTTTCTCAACAGCCATCTTAAAGCCGTCTACTTCAAAAATTTGCGAGCCGATGTGGGAATGAACGCCAAGCACATCCAGATTGGACAGCTCCATCGCTTCCATAATCGCCAGTTTAGCCGCGCCATTCGTCAAATCGAAGCCGAACTTGGAATCTTGTTGGCCCGTGGAAATATAGTCATGCGTATGCGCCTCAACACCCGGCGTAATCCGCAGCAAAATTTTAACCGTCAAGCCTTTGTCCTTCGCCAGCGCATTAAGCACTTTAAGCTCAGTAGAGTTGTCTACTACGAAGCAGCCGATGCCTGCATCCAGCGCCATATTGATTTCATCCGGCGATTTATTGTTGCCGTGGAAGTGAATGCGCGCTGCTGGGAAGCCCGCTTTCAGCGCCGTGTGCAGCTCTCCGTCGGAAACGACGTCAAGCGACAGGTTTTCCTGCTCGGCAAGCGCACACATTGCCATTGTGCTGAATGCTTTGCTTGCATAGGCCACTTGAAATTGCAGGCCGGATTTTTGAAAAGCGGTCACATATTCATTCGCGCGCTTTCGCACTAGCGCCTCATCGACAATATATAGCGGCGTACCATATTCTTTCGCCAGCTCCGTTACATCACAGCCGCCGATTTCCAAATGCCCCTGGGCATTAACTTTGCTCGTTCCGTGCAAGTACATTGTTATTATTCCTCCATACGTGAATAGATTCGATTTACACCAATAGCAACAGTATATCGCAATCTACCCGCAAGCGTAATGGATAATTTAACAAGTCATTTGCATTATTTACGGCTTTACTCCGTTTCGGGCATTTTATCGAGCTGCTGGGGCCGCAGCAGATTGGGCCGCTTGCGATTTTGCAGCACGGGCGTCCGGAAAATGATATTCATCATCGCCCGGAAATCAAACGGAATGAACGGCCACATGTAGGGACGATTGAACGAACGCTCCATGCACAAAAACAGCAGGATAACCGTCGTCCCAACAATGAATCCCGGCACCTGAAAGGCTGCCACAAGCGTAATGAGTACAAGCCTGACAATGCGGTTCGCCAGCCCCAGCTCATAGCTCGGCGTCGCAAACATCCCAATAGCCGCAACCGACATATACAAAATGACCTCATTGACGAAAATGCCCGTCTGGACCGCAATATCGCCAATGAGAATAGCTGATACGAGCGACATTGCCGTCGCCAGCGAAGTTGGCGTATGCACCGAGGCGAGCCGCAGCAGATCGACACCGACCTCCGCCAGTAGAAATTGTACGAGCAGCGGCAGCTTGCCTGTTTTCGATGGCCCGAGAAACTCCAGCGCCTGCGGCTTCAGCTCCGGATGGATAACGAACAGCAGCCAGAGCGGCAACAGAAAAAGCGAGGCGAATATGCCAATAAACCGTACCCAGCGCAGATAGGTGCCGATAAATGGCGTCTGGCGATTTTCCTCAACATGCTGGATAAGATCGAAATACGTCGTCGGCAAAATCATGACGCTGGGCGATGTGTCCACGAAGACGACAACCGCTCCTTCCAGCAAATGCGAGGCCACAACATCCGGACGCTCCGAATAACGGACGAGCGGGAATGGGCTCCAGCCCCGTTTAACGGTCGCCTCCTCCAGCTGCTTGTCGGCAAGCGGAATGCCGTCTACCTTGACCAGCGAAATTTTTTCCTTAACGGATTTAAGCAATTCCTTATCTACCAAATCATTAATGTAGGCGATACATACATCCGTCTGTGTGCGCTCGCCAATCTGCACCAGCTCGTAACGAAGCTGCGGATCACGCAGCCTGCGCCTTACAAGCGAAATATTCATCATCAACGTTTCGACGAAGCCGTCGCGACTGCCTCTGACGACCCGCTCCAGGCTTGGCTCGTCCGGCGAGCGTGCCGGAAAGTTTTTGGCGTCAATAAGCAGCGCCGTTGCTTCCTTGTCGATGAACAGCGCCGTTCCGCCAGAGAGAATGCCCGTCAGCAGCTTATTCCAATCCTGCTCGGACTTGACCTGGGATGCTGGCACATACATATCGAGAAAGGCATGCAGCGCATCGGATGATAAATCATCCGGCTGCAAGTAGGTCAGCCGCTTCAGCACTTCTGTTTGCAGCGTATCCTTTGCCAGACCGTTCATAAACACGAACGCGACTCGCCGCTCGCCGAATATCATTTCCCGAACAACAACATCGAAGCTGCTGCCGTAGCCAAGCTCATTTTTCAGCCGCTCCAATACATCATCCAAATCCGAAGGAATCCGCTCCTCGCGACCATCCTGCCGTTGCTCTCTGCCTTGCGACTTCCCTCGATCCTGCGTATGCCGCTGTCCCTGCCTGCTTCTTTGCGCTTTGGCACGGGCCTGCAGCGGCTGATCGTGGCCATGCTGCCCTTCCTCCCTATTTTGCTGGTGGTCGCTTCTACTCTCCACGTGCGGGTTCTCCTTCTCCCCGCCAGCAAGCTGCTTGGCATGAATAAACCCCTTCACCTGCCGCCAGCCTCGCTCTCTTTTACCGGAAGAATGCTTCTCCCTGCCCGCTTCGGTGTCCGGCTCATTTCCCAGCTTCATCATGCCAGGAATGCTAGCCTGCCTGTAATCTTGCCCCGGTTCATTGTGCTGCTCTTGATCCTTATCCATCTTCTTCCTTCACCTCAGTTCTCCAGCATAGCCCTGCTCATTCTCTACCATTTCCCTACCATTGATACCAAAGCCAGTCCAGCAGCGACCCGAGCGTCTTGCCAAGCACCATCGCCATCACAAGGCCAACTAAATAGTCCGACAGATGGATGCGTTTGGCGAGGATGGGAAACACATTCAGCACTTCCGTCAGCGCCGCCGCAAGCAAGCCGACGAAAATGCCATTGAGCAGCCCGACAGCAATCTGTGACGTAATGCCAGCAAGCGAAAGCTTCCAATCGAAAAAATCTGCGAATGTCCAATAAACCGCACCGCTTATTACCGCCGTTTCAAACCAAATGGACAGGCTGTAGGCATAGGCAATTTGGGCCAATCGCGGAATAAGATCCAGCACTGTTAGCAGCGCCACCAGTCCGCTGCCTACCGCAAGCCCTCCCGATAAGCCCAGCATGACAATAAACGCATGAATCGGCCAATCAAGCATCGTCCTCACTCCGAGCGGTTTGACGATCATTTTTTTTACGCATCTCGTCGGCGATAACATAGGCGTTCACATTTTCCTGGTAGGTGAACAGCTCTACTTCTAGCGGATTCGGCTCTTCATTGAATTTTTTTCGGAACAGATGGTTGAAAAACAGCACCATGCCAAGCCCAATGCCGAAGGAATATGGAATTTGAAACCAAAGCGGATGTTCATTATGCTCTCCGGTAATCAGCTCGACGATCCGAATATGGACCTCCTTCATACTGACATCCGTATGGAAGTTCATAATCGCCAGACCTGCGCCGAAAAACAGCAGCAGCCATGAAAAAATCAGCAGCGGAATGCGCGGCTTTGGCGGCTTATCCGCAATCATAACCAGCACCTGCGGATCGCCATAGGCTTCAATAGACAGACCAGGCTCCAGCTCGCGCAGCCGGCTGACAATTTGCAGCAAATCGATGACGACGCGGTTGCCGTCCGGCTTGCTGTGACGATATAGTACGAGCTGGCCGAGGCGCTGTTCCTGCTCTTCGGACTCGCCAAGCAGCCTCGCCGCCTGCCCGAGCGTCACTTCCTTCTCGGGACGTATCCCAATACGCTTGCGCAAACGCAAATAGAAAGGCTGCCGCTGCGTCGTATCCATCCGTCATCAGTCCTTTATCTGTACTTTGGGTTCGTTTCCCTTTTAGTATGAGAAAAACAGGAATCAGATAGTCACGACGCAGCAGGTAAAAACAAGAAAAAATGGGCTGTCCCAAAAGTAGTTTTTTATCTACCTTGTGAAGCCCTTACCGCTTCGAATTTTGAATGAGATAAAAAAAGCGCGAGTTTCGGGGCTAAACTAGCCCCAGAACTTGCGCTTTTGCTTCAGCGTTGCCCACTTGAGCAAATTGTGGGCAAGCGAAAGCCACCTGACCTCAAGACTCACTTTGGGTAAGCCACGAAGCAGATAACGCCGGAATCCCCGGTTACTTTTCGGTTGCCCAAAGACACTTTCGGGTTCAATCATACGACGAACCGAAAGGTGGTACCCTTCTTCGCTTTGAAGCAGTTGTATTGCACGGGTCGCAGCGTTCGCGGGCAGAGCTCGGACCTCGGGCGTACGGAAACGATTGAGGAGACGGCGGAGATGGTCACCCAGGCCGGCGGCCTCGGGATTGCGGTGCAGATCGATCATACGGAGGAAGAACAGGTGCGGGCGCTGTTTGCATTCAAGAATGTCAGCATCAACGAACCGTTTTTCCAAGGGCATTTCCCAGGATTTCCGGTGATGCCGGGGGGGGGGGGGGGGGGGTAGGGCGAGGCAATGGCACAGGTTGGGGGAGTCGCAATGTTGAGCGTGCCGGACTTTAAAGGCAAGATTGCCTTCCTGGCAGGTATTGACGGTGCTCGCTTCCGCCGCCAAGTCGTTCCGGGCGACCAACTGCGCATCGAAGTCTCGATCACGAAACTCAAAGGCGGCATCGGCAAAGGACAGGCCGTTGCTTATGTCGACGGCGAGCTGGCCGCTGAAGCGGAACTGACCTTCGCAATCAAAAAAGACTAATTTTGAAGGCAAAAAAAAGGGATTCTCACGACCCGCGTGAGAATCCCTTTTTGGCGTTATGAAGTGGTGCCGACGCAACTGCGATGCTCGTGGGCAAACGTTACAAGGAACGTCGGGTCCAGCCCGAATGCGGAGTAGAGCTCTTGGCTGAAGGCAAGGATCGATGCAGCTGCTTTTGGTTCCGAGAGCAGCATCATGTGGTTGGACGAGTCAATGTCGAATAGGTGGAAATCGTCGATCTGACGTTCAAATTCGGACCAATAATCCCCTTGGTCGAATACGGGGCTCGTCTTGACTTTGAAGTACGGTTCCAGTGCCCCGAGGAACGAGCCGCTTTTGTTGCGGAAGAAATAGGCGCTGACCTCTTGCGGATAGGTCAACGGCAAGATGGTAAATCCACTGCGGTCGATCGCTTCCTGCACGTCAGAACTACTCTGAATCATGGTGTTTAGGTAGTCTTCCGTGCGCTTGTAGCCGCGCTCGCGGGCCAGGGTCAGCAACTGCTTGGAATATTCCTCATCCGAGAGCGTCGGGTCCAGATCATCACGGTGAATCAATGTGGTCGGAATCTTCTCCGGCTCGTGCTGAATCTCGGTGAGCAGGGACATGTTGACCGACTGCAGGATCGCGGTTTTTCTATTGAACATCGCTTCCGGCAAAATGGTCTTGGTATAGATTTTGTCCGAATACAAGGTGTCGAGGAACATGATGGAGTTCACCTTTTGCCCCAGTTCCTGCAATTGACGGGCCACTTCGTAGGCGAGAAGGCCGCCGAGCGAATAGCCACCGAAGTCATAAGGCCCTTCCGGCTGCACGCTCTGAATGATGTGCACGTAATACGCGGCCATCGCATAGATGCCTCGGATCGGGGTGCGGTTGCTCATCCAACCACGCGCTTTGATGCCGTAGAAGGGTCGGTTGCTCACTTTGGCGATCATCGAGTAGATGCCGACGCCGCCTGCCGTCCCGTGCATCCAGAAGATCGGACGACCTTCCGTGGCTTGGTTCAGCAGGACGAGTTCCGGGAACTGCGGCAAGCTGGTCTGCACGGGCTTGTGGGCCGGCGGTGCTGCGAGCGGTGCTTGCGGCGGTGTGGGAGTCTGGCTCACGATCTCCGCTTTAGGCTTCGCCTTGGTTGTCCCATTGGGAACCAGCTCTCGAATCAGGTCTTCCATCGATCGGCAATCGCTCAGTTTGACGAAGGAGAAAGATGGGTCGATCTGCGTTTGTATCTGCTGCAGCAGTTGCATGAACAGAATCGAGTCAAATCCGTAGTGGTCGAGCGGCTTGTTCACCTTAAGCTCCGCAGGCTTGAGACCCACCAGTTCGGAGATGATGCCGATGACTCGCTCCTGCAGATCCTCCGCGATGGCGAGGTCCTGTTCCTCCGAGACGGGAGCCGCCTCGGAAGCAGAAGCTGCAGCAACTGCTGGCAGGCTCTGCGTTGTCAGCTCTCGTCTTGCGATTGTCGGAGCGGTCAGCCAGCAGCGGCGGCGCTCAAACGGATAGGTCGGCAAGGAGATGCGACGAGCGGATGCTCCGCCTTGCAGCGCTTCCCAAGGAATCTTGCCGCCTTTCGCCCAGTAGAGGGCTAATTTTCCAAGATTACCCTCTGCCAGCAAGGCTCGAAGAACGGTCTCTCCGGTGATCACGGCCAGAAGATCGAGGATCTCGGAATGAGACTCGTTCAGGTCGCCGAGATAGAGCACGATGGGCGCGTCGCCTTTTTTCAAATAGCCTCGCAGACCTTGCATCAGCTCGTCGCGGCTTTGTACCACCATCGCAAGTCGCGCCTCCATCTCGTCACGGCCGACTTGCAGCGTGTGCGCGATGTCAGGCAGCTTCAAGCTCTCGTCGGCTTCGAGGAACGCGAGCAGTTGTGCGGCAACCTCGTCCAGACGCTCGCGATTCTTCGCGGAGAGGACGATGATCTGCGGTGCTTCCGTCGGTTCTTGATCGACCGCCTCTTGCTGCGCCGGGATGTATTCTTCGACTACAAGATGCGCGTTCGTGCCGCTGATGCCGGTCGTGCTGACTGCACCGAGGCGCGGGCGCTCATCGGCTGTGGTCCACGATCTGTTCTTGGTATGAATCACGAACGGGCTGTCTGTCAGGTTGATGTAGTCGTTGCTCGATTCATAGTTGTGCAGAGCCGGAATCGTCCGCTCTTTCATCGCCATCAGCATGGAGATCAAGCTGACGACGCCGGATGCGGCGAACGTATGCCCGATCAACGGCTTGATCGAGCCGAGCGCGCAGTATTGCGTCCGGTCAGTGTGTCGGCGGAAGGCGTTAGTGAGCGCCTGCACCTCGATGGGGTCTCCCAATTTGGAACCGACGCTGTGGGAGAGCACAAACTGGATGTCGGCCGGGTTGATGCCGAAGCGCTTGTAGACTTGATGAAGCAGGTCTGCTTGGCTCGCAGGGCTCGGCGCGGTGATGCCGTTGGTCTGGCCGTCGTAGTTGACGGCGCTGCCCTTGATGCAGCCGTAGATCTGATCGCCATCCTCCAGCGCTTTGCTCAGCGGCTTGAGCACGACGACAGCTACCGCTTCGCTCGGCACCAGGCCATTTGCACGCCCGTCGAACACAAAGCAGGTGCCATCCGGGGAGAGCATGTCGAGCTTGCCCATGCCGTTGTGGATCATCGGCGAGACCAACAAGCTGACACCGCCAGCCAGCGCCATGTCGCATTCGCCTTGGCGCAGGGCTTGGCAGGCTTGGTGAATCGCGACGAGACCGGACGAGCAGGCGGCGGTGATCGCCATGTTCGGGCCCTTGAGGTTGAGCGCATAGGAGATGCGGGCCGCGAGCGTGGCGTTCTGGTTGCTGTTCAGCGGACTGTCCTCTCCGGCCAAGAACCCGTACTCTCCCTCTTCCACCCCGACATAGACGCCGCATGCGGTTCCACGAATGCGCTCGCCCATATAGCCGGCATCTTCCAGCGCATGCCATGCTTCCTGCAGGAACAGGCGCTGTTTCGGATCGATGTACTCCGCTTCTTTGGGCGAGATCTTAAAGAACAAGGGATCGAAGCGATCCACGTCCGGGACAAATCCGCCCCATTTGCCCATGCCCTTCTCTTCCCGCCAGTCCCAGCGGTCAGACAGGACGGCCGTGATCGCTTCCTTCCCGTCTCGGATGTTTTTCCACAGTTCCTGCGCGTTGCTCGCCTGCGGGAATCTGCCGCTGATCCCGACAATGGCAATCGGCTCCTGCGCACTGCGCACCGCTCCTCCGGCCGCGAATCGCGCCTTGCCGGTCTTTTTGCGCGAAGGGCGCTTGGACGGAGTGCTGACGATTGGAGCGACTGGTGCTGCCGCGATCGCCGGTGCGGATGCCGCTTGCTCTTGGTAGAAGCCCCGCATTGCCTCCCCATGTGTGACCGCGTAAAACTGGGTCAGAGCTCTGATCGTGGAATGATCAAAGAACAAGGCTGGCGTCACGGCAATGCTGTAGTGTTTCGACAGGAAACCGGCAAACTCGGCCAAGCTAATCGAATCAAACCCGAAATCGGCCAAGTTCTCCTCGACGTCCAGTTTGGTGCGCGGAATCTTGAGAACGGAGCTGATCTGCTCTTTGAGATCCCACCCCACGCACTGTTCGAGCGTGAATCCTTTCATCTCCGGACGTCTTCCCTTGCCGCAAGAGGTGTTGCTGCCGGAATGCACGGGCACCGGAGTGGGCGCTGCCGACTTCGCGAGGCCCAGCATGTGTTCGATGCGGCTCGGCTGGCCGACCATCACAAGATGCTGGGTGCGGTTCTGCGACAGGATGCGGTCAAAAATCGCAAGGCCCTCTTCCACTTCCAAGAAGCGTTGCCCGCTGGTCTTGAAGTAGGCTTCCGTGTTTTCTTTCTTCTCAAAATGCATGCCCCCGGCTTTCCACAGCGGCCAGTTGATGACGAATGTTGTCCCGTTGCGCAGCTCGCCATAGGCCATTTGGAAGCGGTTAGCAATCGAATAGTCGCACGAGCCGAAGTCCCCGATGATCGCCGATGAAGAGGAGAAGTAGCAGGTAAAATCAAGTTCCGGCTCCCCTTGCAGCAGTTCGTCGAGCAGAAGCGTTCCTTTGACCTTCGGGTCGAGCACTTGCTGGAACCGGCGGTCATCCTTGTCGAGAATGCTTTCGGCTCCGACGAGGCCGGCTGCGTGCAGGACGCCGTGAACACGGCCGAACTGCGACCTGGCTTCTGCAAGCCCCACCTCCATACGCGTGCGGTCACATACGTCCGCTTGCAGATAGAAGACGCGGCTGTCTCGTTTTTCAAGCGCTTCGATCTTCGCCTGTTTGGCAGCATCGAGCGCCGAGCGCCCGGTCAGGATCAGGTTGACCGGGTGTTTGCCAGCCAGATGCTCGGCGAGCAAGTAGCCCAGACCGCCCAGACCGCCAGTAATCAGGTAAGTGCCTCCCGATTTCAGCAAGGTGGAAGAGCCCGCTTGGATGCGGGTTGGCTGTACCTTGCAGACGTGGCGCTTGCCGTTTTGGTAGAGGACGCTTTCGATTTTGGAAGCATTGAGCTCGTCCAGAAGGAGATGCATGTTCTCCTGCAAGGAAACGGCCCCGGCTTCTTGCATCACGACAGCCGCTCGGGTATCTGGGAGCACCAAGCCCAAGGAGCGCTCAAAGCCGATCCATGATTCAAGGAACGCACGCTCGGTCGTATTTTGGTGCTGGCCGACGAGCATCAGGCTCTTGGCTTTAAGCTTCGTCGTCGCAAGGGCTTGTACGATGTCGAGGATCGGTTTCGTGTCCTCCACGAGCGAAGCGTCTTCCAGCGGCCAGAGGTAGAGCAAGGCATCAACTTCCCCCTGCTGTTCTTGGACGCTGCGGAGCGCCTGCTGACAGGATGTCCCTTGCGCGACGAAAAGGACCTGCGTCTGCGGGCTTCGCGCTTGCACCGCTTCCACGACCGCACGCTGAGCCTCCGCATTCGAGAGGAAGCAGAGCAGCGTGTTCAAGTTGGAAGGCGCGTGGTTGTTTCGAGCTTTTTCTTGCCAGATCTCCTCAAAGGTCATCAAGGCAAACGGCTCGGCGGATGGAGAGACCGCTTGCGGGCGGTTCTTCTGCGTTTGCAGACCGCTGATTTGCAGACAGACCTTGCCTTGTTCGTCGCAGAACGTGAAGTTGCCGTCGTCTGCCACAACCCACATGGAGGGAGGGCAAGGGGCATAGATCGCGACCTCTTGCAAGGTGGCGGGCACACTCCCTTGCAGCACGGTGTCCAGCAAGTGCGGATGGAGCAGAAACTGCGAAGGCACCATCGGCAGCGTGACGCGCGCGCCCCGCTCCTGCAAGGTGGACGCATCGAGGAGTGGCGCTTCGTCCTCTGTCAGCAAGGCGCTTCCTGATGCGTGCAGCTCTTCCTCGTCATTGTAGATCTCAAAGGAGATCTCGCCATTAGCGGCCAGGTACAGTGCGATGTGCACCTGCGACCCGTCAGCACCCACTGCGAGCGGCGACTCCCAGACGATATTTTGCAAACAAAGGCGGGTGCGACCTTCCTTTAGAGCGCCGGACGCCTGTTCCACAGCCGCGCGCGCCATCTCCAACAGGGCGAATTCCGGCACCATCCGATCGCGAAGGAAGGTTTCCTCGCCGACGAAGACGGTGCTGTAGCGCATTTCGTTCAGGTCTGACGTGTTGCGATGGAGCAGCGGATGCAAGACGTTGACGGCAGATTTTTCCTGCTTGCCGAAGCCTGTCTGCACGATTTGAAACGCAGGCAACGGGTAGCGCTCTTGCGCAAACGAATAGGTCGGCAGTCCGGTCAGTCGCTTGACCGTCCCCGCCGGGTAGAGCCCTTCCCAGTCGATCCGGGTGCCGTTGACCCACAGTTCTGCAATCGTCTTGAGCTTGCAGTTGTGAAGCAGGCTCAGGAGGAACGCTTGTCCCTCTTCGGTGTCGGCCAGATTGATCCCGTTGACGCTGCCGTTTTTGCCGACGGTGCCCTCGAAGACTTCTCCAGACTTGCCGGCCCCTGCTAGGTAGCGTTCGAGCTGGCCGATCAGCTGGTCCCGGTCTTTGACAACGATGGCAAGCCGTTGTGCCATGCTCTCTCTCGCCACTTGGTAGGTGTACAGGAAGTCGGGGAGCGAGACGTCCGGGTGAGAGCGGAGGTAGCGGAGCGCGGCATCGGCATTGGCTTGCAGCGATTCTGCACTTTGGGCCGACAGCACGAACAGACCTGGCATCGCTTCATTGAACGGCGCTGCAATCGCACGCGACGGATTGGAATAGTCTTCAATCACCATATGGGCATTCGTGCCGCTGTAGCCGAACGAGTTGACGGCAGCCAGGCGCTTGCCATTTCGATTTGGCGTCCACTCGCGACGAGCTGTGTTGACATATACCGGGCTGTTGGCAAAGTCGATGTGCTTGTTGCCCTGTGCATACTGGATGGAGGGTGGCATCTCTCCATGCTTCATGCTCATCAACACTTTGATCACACCAAGCACGCCTGCTGCAGCCGTCGTGTGACCAATGTTCGCCTTGAGCGAACCGATTCCGCAGAAGCCTTTCTGACTCGTGAACTTGCGGAAGGTGTTGTTAAGGGCGTGAATCTCGATCGGATCGCCAAGCTTGGTGCCCGTGCCATGCGCTTCAATGTATTGAATGTCTTCCACGTCGATCTCGTACTTGCGGTAGATCGATTCTTGCAGCTGGCTCTGCGCGAGGAAGCTCGGCGCGGTGATGCCTGAGGTCTGGCCGTCTTGGTTCGTGCCGCTGCCTCGGATGATGCCGTAGATGTGGTCGTTGTCCCGCTCGGCATCGCAGAGGCGCTTGAGAATCAAGACCCCGACGCCGTCGCCTACAACGATGCCGTTCGCTCCATCGTCAAACGGACGGCACTCGCCATTGGGAGACAGCATCCCGGCGTTGTGCATGGAGATGAACGAGCCCGGATGGCTGTAGACCGTGATTCCGCCTGCGATGGCGAGGTTGATCTCCCCGCTCTTCAACTGCTGGCAGGCCAGGTCGATCGCCACCATCGAAGAGGAGCAGGCCGTATTCACCGCCAGCGCCGGCCCTTTCAGATCCAGATAGTACGCCATGCGAGCCGCGAGGATGCTGATGTCATATCCGAGCATGGAATAATGGGAAAAATCTTGAGCGAGCGCCGAGGAACCGGCGGTGCCGATAAAGGTGCCGACGGGCTGCCCGCGCAGCTGCGTCGGGGTGTAGCCGGCATCTTCTAAAGACTTGTACGCTTCTTCCAGCAAAATACGCTGGGTGACATCCATCTTCTCAGCTTCGATGGCCGAGATATTAAAAAAGAGCGGGTCAAAGCGGTCGATGTCGTCCATCTTGCCATAGTTGATCGGAAACGGATTGGACGAATGATCTTGGATGTATTCCAGCCGTTTCGGATCGCTCACTTCGCTGATGCATTTTTTCCCGTCGCGAATCAGGTTCCAGAATTCTTCTTGGTCGTTCGCCCCGGCACTCCGGACGGAGAGACCGATGATGGCGATCTCCTCGGTCTCGACCCGTGCTTCGCGAGCGGGCGGAGTGGGTGTCGGTGCTGGTTTCGGTGTCGGTGTCGGCGTTGGTGCCGATACCGTCGGCTGTGCTTGTTTTGCAGGTTGTACGAGGGTATGGAACTGCTTTTCCATGTAGACCGCCAGAGACTCAAGGTCTGCACATTCAAATACGATGCTGGTCGGCAGGTTCAGGTCGAACCGGACGTTGATCGCTTCGAGCAGTTCAACCGCATTGAGCGATCCGATTCCCAGTTCTTTGAAGGTATCCGATTGCTCCAATTCGGTGCGTTCCAAACCCAAGGTCTGTTCGAAGATATCGAACAGGATCTCTTTGATCTCAGTTCTGGTAATCCCGTAACTCATGCTCCCTCACTCCTTTAGATTTGTTGCAACATGTTGCGCCGAGCTTCCAGATACGGTGTCCTGTTGGACATCTGCTTTGCGTTGTGCTCTCGCAGTTCTGCCGGGCTGAGAGCTGAATTTTTGATGATGACGAACAAACAGTAGCTAATCCAGCCTTTCTCAAGCGCGATCGAGCTATTGGCAAAGTTCCGAATGGAATTTTGTACGACTTCCGGCAGACCTTTCGTATTCTCCGCGTGCTCAGGATCATGCAGAGAGTTGGCGACCTGCTTGGAGACGTCAATCACTTCGTCAAGAACGAGGTGATGCTCCGCCAGCAGGTCGATCCAGCCTTGTACAGTCGGGATGTAGATGTCGATGCTCGGATCGGCAATGGCTCCGCACAGGTTCGCGATGAAGTCCATCATCAGCACCTGCCCCCCTTCGTTGAGCGCCGAGGACATGTTCTGGAACAGCCCCTGCTTGCCAGGGATGTGGCAGCTAACTTCGATCCCGATCATCATGTCGTAGCGACCTGGGAATCGGTCTTTGGAGCTGTCACCATGGAAGATGGCAGCTTGTGCGCCCAAATTCAGTTCTTGAATTCTCCGGTTGCCAAGGTCCACCTGCGCCTCCGTGATCGTAAAGCCCTGCGTTTTCAGATGCGGGTAGCGCTTGGCCAGCTGAATCACGTCCGTCCCATGACCGCATCCGATGTCGAGCAGAGCCTGCGCGCGCTGGAAATCGCCTCGGCTGAACAGCACGCGGCGCATCTCGATCTGCTTGCTGCGCACCATCTCAAGTTCGGCTGGATATTGTTCCGGGTTCAGGTACACGCGGCTGATCGAGAAGTCGGGAATTTTTTCCTCAAACGGGCAGAAGGTCAGATACTCTTCTTGGAAGCCGGAGTCTCCGCTTTCGACGACGCGCGTATAGAACTCGGCCGCCTTGTTGGAGATGGCAAATTCCTTTTCTTGCGGTTTCGGCCCCTCCACCCAGCATCTACGCTTCACAAATGGATAGGTCGGCAGCGAGACGCGCTGCACGTTCTTGTCGTCATGTAGTCGCTGCCACGGCACTTTGCTGCCGGAGAGCCAGAGGGCGGCCAGTTGCTCAAGATTGCGCTCTTGCAGCGCGGTTTCCACAAGGGCTCTGGCTTGGTGGCGATCCGGTGCAGGACGTGTCTCGTCCACAACAGGCGAGGAGATGTATTCCTGCAAGCGCTGCAGCAGTTCTTCTTTGGAAGAGACGATGAAGGCTGCGCGCTTTTTCATCGGCTCGCGACCGACTTGCAGCGTGTAGGCGATCTGGGCGAGCGTCAGGGATCGGCCCGCTTCGCTCGCGAGATGCTCGGTCAGACGAGCCGCCATGTGCTGCAGGCGATCGTGGTTTCGGGCCGAGAGGATCACCAGTTGCTGTGCTGCGCCAAGTCGTTCTACCTGCACAGCCATCGCGGTCGGAATGTATTCTTCGATCACGGCATGGGCATTCGTGCCGCTGATCCCTGTCGTGCTGATCGCGCCGACTCGCGGGCGGTCTTCCTGCGTCGTCCACGCTCGGTTCTCGGTGCTGACGACGAACGGACTCTCCTCAAATCGGATGTATTCGTTGCTCGATTCGAATCCGTGCAAGCCCAACAGGGTGCGTTCGCGCATCGCCATCAGCATGCTGATCAGGCTGACGATGCCCGATGCGGCAAACGTGTGCCCGATGAGCGGCTTGATCGAGGAGAGCGCACAGTTCTGCTTTTGAGCACCAGGCTTGTGGAAGGCGTTGGTCAGCGCTTGGATCTCCATCGGATCACCTAGCTTCGACCCGGTGCTGTGTGACATGACGAACTGGATATCAGACGAATCGATTCCATAACGGTCATACACGCTGCGGATCAGATCGGCTTGAGCGTCCGGGTTAGGCGATGTGATACCATTCGATTGGCCGTTGTAGTTGACTCCGGTCGCTGTAATGCAGCCGTAGATCTGGTCGCGATCGGCGATTGCTTTGGACAGAGGCTTGAGCACGACGACGGCAACGGCTTCGCTCGGCACCAACCCGTTCGCACGCGAATCAAACACATACGAGTGTCCGTCCGGGGACAGCATGTCGATCTTGCTCATCCCTTGGTAGATCATCGGGG
Organism: Paenibacillus sp. J31R34; assembly: GCF_059383715.1. NCBI lineage: Bacteria > Bacillati > Bacillota > Bacilli > Caryophanales > Paenibacillaceae > Paenibacillus > Paenibacillus sp. J31R34. The sequence continues at coordinate 182,486 of NZ_JBXENU010000001.1, read as the reverse complement.
AGATCAAAAGATTGACCCCACCGGCCAGCGCCACGTCGCAGTCCCCTGCGCGCAAGGCTTGGCAGGCTTGATGTAGCGCAACCAGCCCGGAGGAGCAAGCGGCGGTCAACGCCAGATTCGGCCCCTTCAAGTCGAGGGCGTAGGCGATGCGGGCGGCCAACGTCGCATTTTGATTGCCGTTGAGCGGGCCCCCATCCCCTGTCAGGAACCCGTATTCACCCTCTTCGACACCGACGTAGACGCCGCACAACTTGCCGCGAATCTGATCGCCCATGTAGCCGGCATCTTCGAGTGCATGCCATGCTTCCTCCAAGAACAGGCGTTGTTTCGGGTCCATGTACTCTGCTTCTCTCGGCGAGATCTCGAAGAACAGCGGATCGAAGCAGTCGACGTCTTTTACGAATCCGCCCCATTTGGACGTGATTTTGCCTTCTTCATAGTCACTTTGCCAGTCCCAGCGATCCGAAGGAATCTCGGTGATCGCGTTCTTTCCCGATTTGAGGTTCTGCCAGAAGTCCTGCACACTGTCCGCTTGTGGGAAGCGTCCGCTCATCCCGATTACGGCGATCGGTTCGTGAACGCTGGATGTCGGCGGCGGCACGAGAATCTCTTTTGTCACCGCGACTTCTTGCCGGGCCGGAGCGACAACCGGAACGGGTGTCGGTTCAGGGGCTGGTTCAGCAGTCGGTTCAAGGTAGTACTGCGTCATCAACGCCTCGTGTTCGCGCAGGAAGTGCAGGGTCAATTTTTCCATCGTGGAGTGGCTGAAGAACAAGGCCGGCGTCACTTCGAGGCCGTAGTTTTTGGAAAGACGGTTGCCAAGCTCGGCCAAGCTGATCGAGTCAAACCCAAAGTCGACCAGATTTTCCTCGATATCGAGTTCGTCGCGGGAGATTTTCAGGATCTGGCTGACCTGTTCTTTGAGATCCCACTCGATGCATTGCTCAAGCGAGAATCCTTGCAGCTCCGGACGCATCGCTGTACCCGACGAGACGCTGACAGTCGGCGGCGTAGTGGGTTGAACCGCTGTCGGCGCTTGTGCAGCCATTCCGAGGAAGCGTTTGACGCGGCTTGGCTGCCCGACGAAGATCAGATGCTGCACGTCGTTCTGCGAGAGGATCAGGTCAAAGAGCCCCACTCCCTCCTCCGCTTCCAAGAAGCGCTGTCCGCTCGACTTCAGGTAGTTCGCCGTGATCTCTCCTTCATCAAGACCCATTCCGCCTTCTTTCCAGAGCGGCCAGTTGATCACCAGCGTCTGGCCCGGCAACTGCTGTTCGTGACGGTGTTGCGCGTAGGCCATCTGGAAGCGGTTGCCGATCGCGTAGTCGCAGGAACCGAAATCGCCCAACACGGCGGATGACGAGGAGAAGTAGCAGACAAAATCAAGATCGGTCTCCTCCGCCAGCCATTCGTCGAGCAGCAGGGTTCCTGCGATCTTCGGGCTCAGAACCCGTTCAAACGCCTTGATGTCCTTGGCAAAAAGGCTATCGTCCCCGGACAATCCTGCTGCGTGTAGCACGCCGTGCAGAGGTCCGAAGCGATCGCGTGCACGAACCAACCCGGCTTGCATCTGCTCTTTGTCACATACGTCCGCTTGCAGGTAGAAGACTTGGCTACCCAGCATCTCCAGATCGCTCAGCTTTCTTCGCTTCTCTTCGTCGAGCTCGGAGCGGCCGGTAAGAATGAGGTTCACAGGCTGTTTTTGGGCCAGATGCTCCGCGAACAAGTAGCCGAGCGCACCGAGGCCGCCGGTGATCAGGTAGGTACCGCCTGCCCGCACCGTGCGCCCGCCCGCTTCAAGGCGGGTCGGCTGGACGGTGCAGATGTGGCGCTTGCCTGCTTCGTACAGGACGCTTTGCGCTTGCGGGGCATGGAGTTCACGCCAGAGCAGCGGCATCCAGTCTTGAAGCGAGGAAGAGCCCGCCTGCAAGACCGCCGTCACCTTCGTGTTAGGCAGCACTAGGCCCAAAGATCTTTCAAAGCCGATCCACGATTCGAAGTAGCTTCGCTCCACTCCGTTCTCGAATTGCCCAGCCAACAGCAGGCGTTCGGGCTTCAGACCGGATGCGTCGAGGAACTTCAGGATGTTCACGATACTGGAGTACTCTCGAATCAGAGACTTGTCTTCAAGCGGCCACAGATACAGCATCCCGAAGACGTCTCGACGCTCCTCCTGCATACGTTGGAAGGACTCTGGAATCGAGCTTCCCTGTGCGATGAACTCGACTTGCAGGCTCGGGCTCAGGAACTTGAGCGCCTCCCGCACCGTTTGCTGCAGTGCCGGATCGGACAGGAAGAAGACGAGCGTTCCAACGTTCCGGACTGTGACAGAAGGCAGGGATTGCTCTTGCCAGATTTCTCGGAATGTCATCAACTCGAAGGATTCCGGCTGCTTCTTGGCTTGTGCAGGTTTCGCTTGTGCAGGTTCAGCCTGCAGTCCAGTCAGGCGAACGCAGGTGTTCCCTTGGGCGTCGCACAGTTCGATGTTGAGCGTACCATCGCTTCCCTCTTGCACCCTTGCTTGCAGGTTCGTCGAGACCGGGGCCAGCACTTCAAGGTTTTCCACGACGCTCGAAGACATCAGGGTGCGTGCCGCTCCCGCCCTTCCTTCCGGCACCCAGTATCGCTGTTTGGCAAACGGATAGGTCGGCAGGCTGATGCGGCGCGGCTTGTGTTCGCCGTATAACTTGTTCCAGTCCAGCTCCAATCCTCGGACCCACAGGTCGACGAGCTTGACGTGCTTGCGGCGCTGAATCCATTTTTCAATCGCTTCCTGCAGCTCTTCATCGGCGAGGAAGAGCGAAAGGGTGTCTCGGTTGGCTTTGACATGACCGCGATAGAGGGTTGGGACATTCTCTTGACCGGACACGCAGGCGCGCAACTTGGTCGCGAGGTCTTGAAGCGAGTCGACGAGCAGCGCCATGCGCGCATCGTGCGCTTCGCGACCGATCTGCAAGGTGTAGGCGATGTCAGCGATGTCAGCATCTGTGAACGGCTGAGTCTCGATCGCGTGAAGCAGACGCGCGGCCAGCTCCTGCAACCGTTCTTCGTTCTTAGCCGACAACACGATCACGGCCGGATTCTGCGGCGTCACCTCGACAGGCGTGCGCAGCGACTCTGCCGGTACGTACTCTTCGATGATCACGTACGCGTTGGAACCGCCCGCTCCAAACGATGAGATGCCAGCTATGCGCGGCACTTCGCGAACCCGCCCGCCGATCTCCACCAGCGGGCGCTTCCACTCCGCCAGCTCCTGCTGCACGACAAACGGGGTCGCGTCAAAGTCAATGTTCGGGTTGAGCACCTTGGCGTGCAGCGATGGTGCGAGTTGACGATGCTTCAGCTGCAGCAGCACCTTCGTAACGCCGGCGATGCCCGCTGCGCTCTCGCAGTGCCCAATGTTTGACTTGGCCGAGCCGATGGCACAGGATTGCAGATTAGCGTTTTTCCCTGCTTGGAAAGCCTTGGTCAAGCCGGCGATCTCAATCGGGTCGCCAAGCGAGGTGCCAGTTCCGTGCGCTTCGATGTAAGAGACCATGCTCGGGTCAAGCCCTGCCTGCCGCAGCGCCTGCTCGATCACATTCGCCTGCGCATTCGGGTTCGGGACGGTGTACCCGTTGGTTTTGCCCCCGTGGTTGATCGCGGTGGCCTTGATCACGCCGTGGATCTGATCGCCGTCTTCAATCGCCTTGGACAGAGGCTTGAGCAGCACCGCGCCAACGCCTTCGCCCGGCACGTAGCCGTCGCCCCCTTCGCCAAAACTCTCGCATCTGCCCTTGCTCGAAGCGAACTTGCCTTGGCCGAGCAGCAGGTACTTGTTCGGGTGAATCGAGACGTTGACACCGCCGGCGATCGCCAGTTCACAGCCGCCTTGGAGCAAGCTCTGGCAAGCCAGATGAATCGACGTCAGCGAAGACGAGCACATCGTATCGACGGCAAGGCTCGGCCCGTGCAGGTTGAAGAAGTACGACACCCGGTTGGCTATCGACGAGGGGTTGCCAGACAGGGCAAGCGGTCGGCCGAGGATCGTCTCCTGTGCGCCGTACAACTGATACTCTTCGTACATCACGCCGACATAGACCCCGACGTTGCCGTCAAGCCCCAGCCCGCGATGTTTGGCGAGCATCTCGCGCGTATACCCCGCATCTTCCATCGCCTCGTAGACGGTCTGCATGAACAATCGCTCCTGCGGGTCCATGATCTCCGCCTCGCGCGGGGAGATGTTGAAGAACAGCGGATCGAATTGATCCACGCCGTCAATAAATCCGCCCCATTTGCTGTTCGTCTTGCCCGCCTTGTTTTTGTCCGAGTCAAAATAGAGGCTATGATCCCAGCGTTCTTGCGGAATTTCCGTAATCGAATCCTCGCCGTTCCGCAGATTGCCCCAGAATTCCTGAAGGTTGCGCGCCCCCGGATAGCGCCCGGAGACGCCGATGATCGCGACGTCCTGTTCTTCCTTGGCCGCCTTCGCAGGTTGCGCGACCGGCGCTGCATGCACAGCCGTCGAACTCGTGGCCAGCCTCGAACGTCTGCGGCTGCTGATAGCCGACGGCTCAGGAGTGGACGTGGACGCCACCGAAGCGGATTCCGAAACCCGCTCCTGCTCCCTTATGCCCAAGAGCTGCTGCAAGAGAACACGATGGGCGTCCAGGAAGTATCCGGTCAGCTCGCGGAGGTTTTGATATTCAAAGAACAGCGTTTTCGGCAAGGAGCCAAACGTCTTTTCCAGTTGGTTGGTCAGCTGCATGATCAGAATCGAATCGATGCCGTATTTTTCAAAAGGCGCATTGGCTTCAAGCCGGCTGGCTGGCATCTTCAGGACGGAAGAGAGCAACGTCTTGAAATACTCGATCGCTCTCTCTTCAAAATCGCACGAAATGAGAGTCGGCTCTTCTTCCAGCCTAGACACTGGCCCAGCTGCGGCTGTCGGTGCTGTTTTTACAAAAACGGTGCGGATGCGATCCAGATCGCCTTCGCAGACAAGAATCTGGTCTTGCTCGGAAGCCATGCCCTGATACAAGGCGCGAATCCCGGTTGCCGTCTGCATCGGCTTCATGCCGAGGGTCTCTCGCAACGTCTGCTCCGTCTCCTGCTCCACCTGCATCCCGCCGTCTTGCCAGAGCGGCCAGTTGATCGACAGCGTCCGGCCGGAGCGTTTGCCGTTTGCGACCCGCTCGTTTCGATACCCCGCAAAAGCATCGAGGAAGGCATTGGCCGTCGCATAGTCCGCTTGCCCCGGGTTACCGATGGCTCCGGCCACCGAGGAGAACGTCACGAAGAAGTCGAGCGGCAGATGTTGCGTCGCCTCATCGAGATGCACGGCACCGGCCACCTTGGGAGCCAGCACGTCCTGCAACTCCGCTGTCGTCTTCTTGAGGATCAAGTTGTCGCGAATCACGCCTGCGCTGTGCAGGATGCCGTGAAGAGCGCCATGCTCAGCTTGAATGCTCTCAATCAGCTGCATGACCCCCGCGAAGTCGGTCACGTCCACTTGCCTGTACACAACATTTGCGTCCAAGGACTGAAGTTCTGCCTGTTTCTCAGCGCTCAGCGGCCCCCGTCCCGTCAGGACGAGCGTCGCCCCTTTCACTTGCCGTGCGATTTCGCCAGCAAAAATGCGGCCTAGGCCCCCTGCGCCCCCTGTGAGCAGGTAGACGCCTTGGTCCTTCCACGGCATGCGCAACACCTCTTCGCCCGGCTCGACTTCGCTCCATCCTGTTCCCCAGCGTTTGCCGCCTTGGTAACGGACGTGTGCGTCGCCTGCCCAGCGAGCATTTTCTCGCAAGGTCTCCGCAAGGTTGCTCGCATCGTCAACTTCGATCAGTTGCCCGACAAGGTTCGGATTCTCCAGTTGAGCGGTCTTCAGCAGTGTAGAGAGGCCGGCGAAGACCTGCCCGTCCCCTTGCGCCGGAACGACGATCTGCACGAGCGTCTTCCCTTTGCGTCTTTCTTGCAAAATCGACTTGATCGCCTCAAACGCATGTGCTGCATAGGCCTCGAAGCGCTCTGCAAGCCCTTTTTCCTCTGTCTGCAAGATCAGGCTCCGCATCCCGCTCTGTTCGATCTCAGCGACCACTTCGCAGAGCATCACCAGATGGTCCGCATACACCGTCTGCACAGCCTGTAGATTGACCGGATGCTCTGTCCAGTCCGGTCTTAGCATCAGCGTCCCCACCTCGGCTCCTCGCTCACGCTCGAGTATGCGAGAGGAATAGCCCTTCATCCGCACGCGGACGCTTCCGCTCTCGTCGCACAGGTCGAGATCGAGCTTGTGTACCTTGTCACCTGGCTTGTTACCTTCACTGCGGCGCATGAAGGCCCACATCGAAGTGGTGCAAGGCCCGAAGATCTCCAGTTCCTCCAGCGCGAACGGCAGGGCCGTCTGGAGCGTCGTTTCGTCAGTCAGGAAGCCAATGGCCGTCTGCAGAGCCGAGTCCAGCAGGCTCGGGTGCAGGATGAACTGACGCGCGGTGCTGGCGACGGCGGCTGGCAGCGACAAGCGGGCCAAGATCATCTCCTGCCCGACATAGAGGTGCTCCATCCCTTGGAACGCCGGCCCGTACTCAAAGCCCGCTCGGCGGTACAAGTCATAGCATTCCGCCGCGCCTCGTTCGCGCTGCCCGCACTGCTTTTGCAGAGAAGCAAGGTCGAGCACGGGAGCCTCGTCGTCCGACAGGGCCGGTACCGCGTGCCCTTGGCTGTGTACGATCTCGCCATCCAAGCCGCTGTACACTTCAAATCCGATCTCGCCGTTCTCTTCCGGGAACAGCCCGATCTGCACCGACACCGCGTCTTCTTCTGCGATGATCGGACGCGCCCAGACCACATTTTTCAAAGTGATCGACGGCATGTCGGCGGCCTGCTCCAGCGCGGCGCGCGCCATTTCCAGATAGGCGACTCCCGGCAGCACCTTCCGCCCTTGCACCTGATGATCGGACAGGAAAAATTCTCGCCCGGTAAACGTCGAGGAGAAGCGTTGCTCCGTCAGTTTGGAGGTATTGCTGTGCAGCAGCGGATGCAGGGCGGCTGTCAGCGTCGAAGCCTCCCCTTCCTCCATCTCCGGCTCCGGCACCCAGAAGCGCTCTCTGGCAAACGGATAGGTCGGCAGATGAGCACGGCGCGGCCTCGAATCGGCATAGAGTTCCGACCAGTCGATTCGGACGCCCTTCACCCAGAGTTCGGCGATCTCTTGCAGTGGCTTGTTTGCAATGCCCTGCGCCTCCTCCTGCCCCGATCCCGACTGCGACGTCAAGAGACCGGGGAGTGCCCCCCCCTCTGCATAGGTTTCAAAATTCTGACGCGCTTCGTCTCTCGAATGGGCCACAAACGCCAGCCTCACCTCTCTTGCATCGCGTCCTGTCTGCAGGGTGTACGCGATGCTCGCAAGGCTCAGGTCGCACTCCCGTTCGAGGAAGCCCGCCATCGAGGCTGCATACGTCCGCAGCTGTTCCTCGGTCATGGCAGACAACACAAAGAGCAACGGCGCATCCGCTTTTCCTGCTGCCGAAGCCAGACTCTCTTTTTCCAAATGCTCTTCGATGACGACATGTGCGTTCGTCCCGCTGAATCCGAAAGAGCTCACCCCGGCACGGCGCGGCATCCCGGCTGGTACCTCCCATGGAATCAGGTCGGTATTGATGTAAAAAGGACTCTTCGCGAGCCGAATGTGCTCGTTCAATTGGTTAAAATGCACCGTCGGCGGCACCTGTCGATGCTTCATGGCCAGCAGCACCTTGATCACCCCGGCCACTCCGGCTGCCGTCAACAGGTGTCCGATGTTGCTTTTCACCGAACCGAGAGCGCAATAGCCGGTTTTCTCCGTGAAGTGCCGGAAGGACTCGGTCAGCGCCTCGACTTCAATCGGGTCGCCCAGCTTCGTGCCCGTCCCATGCGCTTCGATCAGAGAAATCGTCTCCGGGTCGATGCCAAATCGTTCATACACGTCCTGCTCCAGCTGGATCTGCGAATTGACGCTCGGCGCGGTGATCCCGTTCGTCTTGCCGTCCTGGTTGACACCCCAGCCGCGAATCACGCCATAGATCGGGTCTTCGTCCCGCACAGCATCTTCAAGGCGCTTGAGCACCAAGACGCCCACGCCCTCCCCTGGCACAAAGCCGTTGGCGCGCGTATCAAACGAATAGCAGCGTCCGTCTGGCGACAACATGCCCGCCTTGCTCGTCATGATGTGCAAGGAAGGCCCCGCCGCCGCGTACACCCCGCCGCTCAATGCCAAGTCGTTCGTTCCGAGCAGCAGGCTGTTACAGGCTTCGGCCATCGCCACCAGCGAGGAGGAGCAGGCGGTGTCGATCGCAAGGCAAGGGCCTTTGAGGTTGAGCAGATAAGAGATGCGAGCGCTGAGGATCGAGGAAGCCGCCCCCATCAGGCCTTGTGCGTTCAAGCCTTGATGGTTCAGCGCCTGCCCGTAGTCGTTCGTGCCGCAGCCGACGAACACGCCGGTTCGGCTGCCGGACATAGAGGACGGCGCGATGCCGGCGTCTTCGATGGCCTGCCATGCGCTCTCCAAGAACAGCCGCTGCTGCGGGTCCATCAACTCCGCTTCGGCAGGCGAGATGTTGAAGAACAGCGGGTCGAACTTGTCCGCATCCTCCAGAACGCCCATCCACTTGGAGTAGGTTTTGCCCGGTGCGCTCGGGTCCGGCGAATAGTGCTCGTCGAGCGACCAGCGCGTCGCCGGAATCTCGGAAATGCAGTCGCGGCCTTGTGCGAGGTTGTTCCAGAACTCGTCTGCATTCTTGGACTTCGGGAATTGACCGCTCAGCCCGATGATCGCGATCGCCGCTCCTTCAAAACTCGGCACCGCTTCTGCGCCGGCTGCCGAAACGGACGTGGACTGACGGGATTCCAGATGTTCACACGCCTTGCGCATCAGCAGTTCTGCCACCGTGTTCACATGGCGCTGCTGCCAAGACTCATACGGCGTGCCTTGTACCCACCTGTTGAACGCCCCCATCGCCGGGCCGCAGAAGATCTGAAAATTATCCCGCTCCTGCTCATCCCCTCGCAGAGTCGCCTGTGCGGAATGGGCAAAATACCACTTGAAGATCAGCCCCATCTTGAAACGCGGGTTCTCGGCCGCCTCTTCGAGCTGCTCCGGATGTTTGGCGCGCTTGTAAGCGCAGACGAAATCCCAGACTTCCTCAAACGTCTGCTTAAAATATTTCGTTTCGATCTCACGCCGGATCGACAGCGGAATCTCGTCGATCGAGTTGTATTGGTGGAACAGCTGGTGCAGCTTGTTGGCGCGGGCGGCGAACCGGGTGTTTTTTTTCACCACCTGCACCTTCGCGCCGATCTCAAACATATCGCCTGCAACCGTGATCGCCATGTCGTGGATTGAAACGGACTGCAGCAGGTCCTTGACGACCGGATGGGCCCCGCTCTCTACCGTGCATTGATTGATCGATCCTGTGAAAATAAAATCAGCCCCGAGCATGAAGGCTGACGCGACCGCTTCCGGCGTGCCGATCCCTCCGCCGCAGCCGATGAGAATCTCCTCTTGGTAGCGATACTGCCGCTGGAGCTGGTCTTTAAGCGCGCGGATGGCGGGCAGGAGGGAGAACGATACGCCTTGGTTCGTGTGACCGCCCGAGTCCGCTTCGATCGCGAGGTCGTCGACCAGCGGAATCGTTTGCGACAGGGCGGCCTCCTCCTCGCTGATCAGGCCGTAGCGCAGCAGTTGCTGGACGAGCGGCTCCGGCGGCGGCGAGAGAAACACGCGCGCCGTGTCCAGATGCGAGCATTTGGCAATCAGACGGCGCGGGAAGATCAGCCGGCCGTTTTGACGGGACAGGCCCTTGAGGCGCAGATAGACCAGCGGGAGTGTCGGAGCGGAGAAGGCTGACACTTCGATCGCCTTCACGCCGTACTCGACATACAGTTCCGCTGTGCGCCGCTCTTCGTCCGGGTCGTTCAGGTTGGCGATTAAGCACATGCCATACGGCTTGTCCGAACCCAGCCGCGCCTGAATGCGCTGCAGCACGGGCTCCAGTTCATGCACCTGAAAACCGGCGCTGCCAAAAAAGGCCAGCAGACTAGCCTGCCCCATGCGCACCACCATCTCCTCAGATGCGATCCCTCGATACATCGAGCCGGCAAAGTAACTCCAAATGGTGCGGTATCTCGTTTGGAACAGAGGCTGGCCAAGCGATTCCGGCTGCAGGCGAACCGCCGGATCAACGAGCAGTTCGCGTACAGCATTCGCAAGGGGGACGGACATTTGCAACTCGTGGGATCGAGCCCGTGCTAGGGCCTGTTTGGCCTCTTCAGGGCTGATCTCTTTGGCTTCAAGCGTACGTAAGATCTCTTGTATCTTCATCTGAACCCCTCTTTTACAGCAAAATGTATGGTCGCAAGCACGGCGAGTGCTTGTTAATTTCCGAACAGGGAGATGATTCTGTCTTTCACTTCCGGCTCATGGAATGTCTTTTCATGCATGGCCATTTCTTGCTCAATCACGCGAGGCAGTTCCTCCCGGATCGGTCGGACCAGATGGTCCTTCAAGGTGATCAGCGACACTCTCGGTTTTTCTGCCAGTTGGCGTGCCAGCTGCAGAGCCCGGTTCATCACGTCTTCACGCGGAACGACGGGGAACGGCACGCCCCTTTTTTCCAAATCGGCGCCTCTGTAATTGTTGGCGCTCATCAGCATCTCTTCTCCGAGGGAAAAGCCCAACTTCTTCGGCACGATATAGGTAGCTCCCATGCCGGGTGTGAATCCAAATCGCATAAAATTGGTCGTGTACACGCTCTCACGGCTCAAGATCACAAAGTCGGCAAACAGCCCAACGACAAACCCGCCGCCGATCGCGTGTCCTTGCATCGCGGCGATCACCGGAACCTGGCACTCCAAGGCGAGCGCGTAGACGTTCGCATCGGTGAACCGGCCTCTTCCTTCATGAATCGCCAGCAGTCCTTCCATCGTGCCGCCGGAGCAAAAATAATTGCCATAGCCGGTGAGGATGACCGCCTTGCAGCGTTCATTCGCGGCGATCTCCTCGAACGCTTCGATCAGGCCGCGCACCAGCCCTTCGGTAAAAGTGTTCTTCTGTTCCCGATCCTGCAAGGTCACTTGCACGATCCCCTTCTCGATCTCTCTGCACTCCACCACTGGATTCGTCATGTTCTCCTCCACTCTCCGTGGATCAGCTCTCCCACGGGAATTGCCCCGTTTCGATATAACGGAAAATCAGCTCTTGGTTGCGTGGATCTGCAAACACTTCCCGGTTCGCTTCGAGCGCCAACGGCTTGGCGCGGTGCAGACCGTCCTGCAAGCTGTTCACCAAGCGCTTGTATCGCTCGATGCCGCGCCTCGGCACATAGCGCAGCCGCATGAGATGCTTGCGAAGCAAGGTCTCGCTCTCTGCATCGCAGGCATCGACAAGTCCCCACTCCACGGCTTGTCGGATGTTGACCGGCTGCGTCATCAGCGTCAGATAGTTCGCCTTCTGAAAACCGATTCGCCGGATCAAAAACGGCAGCACGCATGCCGGCAGAAGTCCGAAGAGCAATTCGGACAAGGAGAACTCCGCCGTTTCATCCGCCAGCACGATATCGCAGGCGGCGACAAACCCGACGCCGCCTGCGTTTACCTTGCCGCGAACGTGCGAGATGGTGATAAACGGGCCAGTCGCCAGATCGAGCCACAGGTCGTACAGCGGCTCCGGTGACGGGTCGAAGCTCTGCCCGCTCGCCTTTTTCTCATGCAGCTCTTGAAAATCGGCCCCGAAGCAGAACACGTCCGGCAACCCCTCCAGCACGAGGATCGAAGCCTGTTCCCGGCAGTGATCGATCACCTGGCGACACTCGTACACCAAGCGCTCGTTGATCGTGTTCTTCGCCTCGGGACGGTTGAACTGCAAAAAGCACACCGTGCCTTGCATCCGCACCCGGATCGTCTCGTAGGCGGCCGTGTTCATCAGCACCACCGGTATTCTCGATGGAATTCTGAGATCTCTTCCAGATACAGGCGCTGTCCGACTTGCCCGGAAGCGAGGGCGCCCGGGATCAGGTTCAAGTCCAGCTTGACATTGCGGGTGCCAAATTTGACGGTGCTGCTGCTGTGGAGAACCTTTTCATATTCGTCCATCGACAGTCGGTAGCGGTTGTTCAGTTGCTCCTGAAGCTTGAAGCCGCGCAGGACTTCTTGACTGCGAGAAGTGACGACGCCGCTGTAAAATTCGGAGCAGCAGCCCGAGCCATAGGAGAAGATCCCGATGCGCTTGTTCCCTTCAAACTGCCCGTTGTCGATCGTGCTCGCCAAGGAGAGCAGAACGGTAGCCCCCATGATGTTGCCCACGCGCTGGCAGTAGGTCAGACCCGGCACCACGCGCTGTTGGAAATCGGCTTCGATCTCCGGGCCTTTGACCTTGGCGATCTTGCGCATCATCGTGCGGTGCGCGCCTTTGACCATGCCGCCAAACGGCGTGTGGAAGGACAGGTACTGGAACGTGTCGCGGTAATCGACATCGGCGACGCGGCGCTGGTATTCCAGGAACGCATTCTCGCAGCAATCCAGATACGAGAGCAGGGAGAGGTCCGCGTCGCCCGCTTCGCTGTCGGCCACCGGGCGGCAGGTGTCCATCACCTCGTAGCCGTAATATCCGTTGGCTCCGACATCGACTTGGAACACATGCGGCTTGTCGCTGACCAGAAGCGCCACCGCGCCTGCGCCGCCGCTCGGTTCGGCGAACGACCAGTCTTCGCTGAGCGCATCTCCGCCTTCGACGGCCAGGAACCGGGAGATGTCCGTGGCGACTACGAGCGCTTTGGCTCCGGGCGAGACTTGGGAGAGGATGAAGTTGATCGCCATCTGTAATCCGGCTGTGCCTGAATAGCAGGCTTGCTTGATCTCGAACAGGCGGCAGGTACGGCTCAGTCCCAGATGATGATGCACGTAGGTGCTGAGCGACTTGCCGAAGTCGATCCCGGATTCCGTGCAGGTGATCAGCAGTTCGATGCGGTTTTTTTCTTCCTCGGACAGCGCATCGACCACCGGCTTGGCCGCGTTGACTGCAAATGTCACCGGGTCTTCAAACGGCAAGGCGACTGCCTTTTGCTTCATCAGCAAATTTTCAAATCTGGGGATGTCCAGATTTCGATGTCTGGCCAGATCCATGACATCGAGATACGCGGTCCCCCCGAACACATTCATCGCTTCGATACCGACGGCAACCATAGTCGTCCTCCTCATACTCGTTGTAAACAGATGGCGGTGTTAACGCCGCCAAATCCCATGCTCAGGCTCAGGGCTCTGTGCATGTCATGCAGCTCCGCTTCTCCACGCACCCAGTTGAACTCGACGTCCATCGGGTCCTCCAAGTTGCGGGTCGGATGCAGCTGAGACGCTTTCATCTGCAGCAGCGTGGCGACGATCTCCACAGCGCCGGCCGCCGTCAGCCCGTGGCCCGTGATCGACTTGGTGGCGTTGATGCGCGCCGCAAGCAGCCCGCATTCGCGCAGAGCCTGCAATTCGGTCTCATCGCCGATCCCCGATCCCGTTCCATGCGGGTTGATGTAGTCGATATCCTCGGGTGACAGGCCCGATCGTTCCAGCGCTTGTCGAATCACTCGAACCTCTCCCTCGCACGAAGGGTTCGGGTTGCGGTTGGCATCCATCGCCAGGCCCCAGCCGACCACGCTCGCGTAGGGTCGGACCTGCCGTTGGATCGCATGTTCGGCCCGTTCGATCACGATGACGCCGCATCCTTCCCCGTAAATGAACCCGTCGCGTCCCTTGTCAAACGGACGGCATGCCCGAGCTGGGTCGTCTGCATAGCGGTCACTTCCCATCGCGCCGAGTGCTCGTAATCCCTGAAGCTCCATGTAGGACAGATCCATCAAGCCTCCCATCGCGAGGCAGACATCAACTTGTCCCGAACGAACCGCTTCAGCGGCCTGCAAGACCGCCAACTGTCCGCTGGCCGAAGCCCCACCGATCGTGTAGCCGAACCCGCGTATGCCGAACTGTTCGGTACACAGACCGCTCAGGTCGCTGTCCAGAAAAGAGAGTCCGTAGGTCGGACGCAGAAAGTCGAGCTGGTCCCGGTAGGATTCATGCGTTTGCAGCAGTTCACGCTGCTGCAGGTTGGAGCCGCCTACCACAAGACCCATGCGGGACGGGTCGACCGTGCTGAGCTGCGCTTCGTCCCACGCCTCTTGCAAGGTGGCCAGCGCCACTTGCCCGGAAAAAGAGAGCGTGCGCAACAGCCGTTTGGTAAAACGCTCCGGAAGAGACAAGGAAGGAACCTCCGCTCCGAGAAAGGAGGTTCCTTTTTGTCTGCCTGGGCGTTGCATCACGCCGAACGCATGGCGGCCTGCCAGCAGAGCGGAGGTAAAATCCGACTTACCCTGCCCGATGGCCGAGGTGACGCCAAGGCCGGTGATGAGCAACTCAGGCGATCTGGAGCTTGCCATAGAGGACCTCGACCAGTTCACCGATGTTTTTCGCCGTGGACAGCTCGACGAGCGGGATCTTCAGGTCCAGCTCTTCGATGATGATCATGACGATCTCCGCGCGATCCACCGAATTCGCGCCAAGATTGGCCAGTTGGTCCGTCGGCTGGAAGGTGTAACCTTCCAGCTCCGGGAGCACTTCACGGGTATTGCGGACGACGACTTCAAAGATCTCTTGTTTGGTCATTTTACTTCCTCCTTGATTTTGAACTGCTGAAGCAATTGATCGGCTTGTTCGCTGTCGAGATTCCCTTCATACACCTGCAAGAGCAGATCGTCTACGGAGAGCTCCATTGCCGGCTGTTCCGCGATCGGATGCTTGTGCAGCTGCTTGCTCAAGTAGGCGGCGAATTCGCGTAGAGTCGGGTAGTCGTAGACTTTGGTCGCCGGGATGTCGGTGCCATGTTGCTGGTTGATTACGCGAATCCATTCCACTCCGACGATGGAATCCAGCCCCATGTCGACGAACTTTTTGTCGAGGTCGATGTCGGCCGCTTGCAGGAACAACGCGTCTGCGAGACTTGCGCGCAATTCTTCGTGTAGGGTGGCCGCCGAGACGGAAGGAGCCGCCTTGGGAGCTTCGATTTGCGGTGCAGGTGTTGGTGCAAGCGTCTGCGCTGGTATTGGTGCAGACGCTGGTGTCGGTGCAAGTGCCGCTCTTGGTGCGTTTTTGCTCAACACGTTTGCGATGTAGCCGGCAAACTCGCGGATGGTCGGGTAGTCATAGACTTTGGTTGCCGAGATGTCCGTGCCGTACTGTTGATTGACCACGCGAACCCATTCCACACCGACGATGGAGTCCAGCCCCATGTCCACGAATGCCTTGTTCACGTCGATGTCGCTCGGCTGCAAGAACAGCGCTTCGGCCAGGGTCGCTTGCAGCTCTTTTTGCAAAGACTCCGCCGGGATGGAAGCCGTAACATACGGTGCAGGCATCGCCACTTTGATCTCCACAGGGGCCGGTGCCGTCGTCGCTTGACCTACAGGTGACAGTTGGATCGGTCGACGGGGTGCTGACCGTTCCAAGGACGGCTCGCGGACAGCCGACAGCGGCAGCAGCGCGATCCCGTTCGTTCGGACGGAACGGTTCGACGACGCTTTGGCCGGTCCGATCGGCTTGAGTTCGCCCTCCGGTGCTGCCAGTGCTGCCGGTGCTACACGGATCGCCGGGAGCCAGATGCGTTGTTTGGCGAACGGGTACGACGGGAGACTGATCAGGCGGGGCTGGTGTGCACCATGCAGCTTTTTCCAATCTAAGGTCAATCCCTTGACCCACAAGGAAAGGAGTTTGCCGAACTTGCGCTTTGCAATCCACGCTTCAATCGTCAGCGCCATGTCTTCATCGGCGGCAAACAGCATCAGATCCTCATTGTTGCGTCTGAATTGCCCGCGATACAGGTCTTCTACACCCGTCTCGCCAGCTGCATAGCGCTTCAGCTTGTCAGTCATCTCTTGCAGAGAGCCAACGACCAGCGCCAGCCGCTCTTCCATCGGCTCGCGTCCCACCTGCAGCGTGTAGGCCGCATCGGACAGATTGGCCTCCTTGATTCGCCCGTCCTCGACGGCTACCAGCAGCTGCAGAGCCTGTTGGCGAAGCTGCTCTTCCTGGCGAGCCGACAGCACGATCACAGCCGGGTTCTGCGGCGTGACCCGCGCCTGCGTCCCAGGCGCTTGCTCAGGTCTGTACTCTTCGATGAGGATGTGCGCATTGGCACCCCCTGCACCAAACGAGGACAGACCTGCGATGCGCGGACCTTCCTGTTCTTTGCCGTCGATCTCTACCACCGGACGCTTCCAGTCGGTCAACTCCTGCTGCATCACAAACGGCGTTTTCCCAAACTGAATATTCGGGTTCAACTCTTGGGCATGCAGGCTCGGCGCAAGTTGTCCATGCTTCATCTGCATGACGATCTTCGCAAGTCCCGCGATGCCGGCTGCCGCTTCCAGATGTCCGATGTTCGACTTCACCGAGCCGATTGCGCAGAATCCGGTGTCCTTCGTATGGCGTCGGAAAGCTTGTGTCAGCCCAGTGATCTCGATCGGATCGCCGAGCTCTGTGCCCGTGCCGTGCGCTTCGATGTAGCTGACTTGGCGCGCGTTGAGTCCAGCCCGCTCCAAGGTCTCGAAGATCAGGTCGCCTTGCGCAGTCGGGTTGGGCACGGTGTACCCGTTGGTCTTGCCGCCGTGATTCACGCGGGAGGCTCGGATCAGCACATGAATCTGGTCGCCGTCCGCGAGCGCTTGCGACAACGGCTTGAGCAATACTGCGCCCACACCTTCGCCAGGCACGAATCCGTTGCCGTTCAACCCGAAGCTCTTGCACTGCCCGTCCGTCGAGAGCATGCGCTGCGCACTGAGGAACACGTAGGTGAAAGGATGCAGGTACAGGTTCACCCCGCCCGCGATCGCCATCTCGCAGTCCCCGCGATACAAGTGCTCGCAAGCCTCATGAATCGCGCTCAGCGAAGAGGAGCACATCGTATCTACCGGCATGCTCGGCCCGTTGAGGTTGAGGAAATACGACACGCGATTCGCAACGGAAGCAAAAGACGTGCGCGGGAAGATCTTCTCCCCTTGCTTCCACAGATCCGGCCCGTACAGCTCAAAGCCGGTTTTGGTCACGCCGACAAACACCCCGACACGGCCTTCGTGCTGGTCCGCGATGCGCTCCTTGGTATATCCGGCATCCTCCAGCGCCTTCCAGCTCTCTTCCAAGAAGAGGCGCTCCTGCGGGTCGATGTTGATCATCTCTCTGGGCGACAGGTTGAAGAACTGCGGATCGAAGTCTGCGAATCCGTCTACAAAACCGCCCCATTTGCTGTAGCTTTTGCCTTGTCTCATCGCTTCGTCTTGATTCGGATGGTAAAAATCATCCAGCGACCAGCGTTCGCTCGGAACCTCGGAGACGCAGTCTCGGCCCGCTTTTAGATTCTCCCAATAGTGCTGTAGCGAAGGCGACTTGGGATAGCGACCGGAGATTCCGATGATCGCAATCGGTTCGCGCTCGTTCGGTTTCGTCGGCAATGGCGCTATAGGCGCGATCCGTTCGACAGGTCTTGCCGGCGGTTGTGCAACAGTTGCATCCGCTGCGACGGGTGCTTCATACCCCGTCCAACGCTGGCAGGCCGTCCGTTCTTCCTCGACAAAATAGTCGGCCAACGCGCCCAGTGTGCGGTATTCAAAGAAGAGCGTCTTGGACAGATCGCCAAAGATCTCTGCGAGCTTCTGGTTGAGCTTGGAAATCATCAGCGAATCGATTCCGTAGCTCCCCAGCGGCTCTTCGGCATCCAACTGGTTCGCGCGGATGTCAGTGGTCTCGCTGAAGAGAACTTTTAGCGCATGCAAGGTTTTGGCGCGCAGTGCGTCGTCTTGCTCCTTGGCAGGCGTGACAACATCTTCGGCTTTGGCTGCGCGTGCCTCGATGCGTTCTAACACTTGACGAAGCGTGGTCTCATAGAGCGAAGCCGGCGTGAGTTCCAGCCCGTATTGACGGTTGATCTTCTGCGCCAGTTCGCTAAGCAGGTACGGATCGAAGCCGTATTCCGTCAGTTGGGCATCCGGATCAATCTCGTTCCCCTTCACGTTGAGCAACTCGGAAACCATGTGCAGCAGGGCTGCTTCCAGCGACGGCAGGACCGCCGTCGAGGAAGCGGACGTTGCGTGAACCGGTTCTGAGTGCAAGTTCTGCTTGATTTGTGCACGTTTGCCTTCCAACACCATCACCTGATCTTTGCCGGTTGCCAGACCGTGATACAAGGCCTGCAACCCGGTTTGAGTTCGCAGAGGGATCATCCCCATGCGTTGCAGCAGCAGCTTTTCCGTCTCTTCGTCAACGCGCATTCCGCCCTCTTGCCAGAGCGGCCAGTTGATGGACAAGATGCGTCCGCCGCGAGAGTTCGCAAAGGCATCCAGAAATGCGTTCGCCGTCGCGTAGTCGGCCTGTCCGAGATTGCCGAGGACGGCTGCGACGGAGGAGAAGAGCACGAAGAAGTCGAGGTTCAGGCCTTTGCTGGCCGCATCCAGATGCACCAGACCTGCAACCTTGGGAGCCAGCACCTCGGCCAGCTCCTCTTGCGTTTTCTTGAAAATGAAATGATCCCGGTTAACGCCCGCACCATGCAAGATGCCGTGCAGGGTGCCGTATTTTTCACAGATGCCTTCGATCAGGCGTGTAACCTCAGGAGCAGAGCTCACGTCGACTTGTCGATATTCCACGCATGCGCCCATGCCCCGTAGTTTCCGCAGACGGGCCTGACCAGCGTCCGACAGCGGGGATCGGCCCGCGAGAATCAGGGTCGGGTTGGCGGCCTGCCGTGCGATCTCCTCAGCGACGATCATCCCGATCCCGCCGGCGCCGCCCGTAAGCAGGTAGATGCCTCCTGAACGCCACGGAACCGGGGCTCGCTCTTGGTCGATCTCTACTTCGCGCCACCCGGCAACAAGACGGTTGCCGTTTTGATAGCGGACATGGTCTTCTTGCAGGGCGTGCAGGTTCTCTTGCAGTCTCGCTTCAAGCCCTGCGCCCGACTCCACTTCAATCACTTGCCCGATGAAGTTCGGGTTCTCCAACTGCGCCGTTCGCAACAGGCCGGACAGCGCGGTGAACAGCTGCGAATCCGCCTGTGACAGCACGGCGATCTGCATCAGCACCTTGCCCTTCGGCTTGTTCTGCAGAAGGGTCTGAATCTCCGTGAACACCTGTGCCGCATACGCTTGGAAGCGTTCTGCAAGCGCAGCGGAGCCGGCTTGCAGAACGCGATACTGCAACGAATCGAGCTTCGCCTCGACCTCGCAGAACAGCACAAGATGCTGCGCGAGAGTCGGCGGTGAAGATTGCGGGACCACTGCCTGCTCGGTCCAGATCGGTTCAAACAGCAGCGCTTCATAGACATCTCGCGCTTGCGAAATCCAGTGGCGCTCCTTCGCGAACGGATAGGTCGGCAGGCTGAGACGGCGCGGTCGGTTCTCGCCGTAGAGTTGGTTCCAGTCAGAAAACTGGCCCTTCACCCAGAGTTGGGCGATCTGTTCCGCCCCTCGCCATTCCGGATGAGCGGCCGCTTCGGCCGAGCTCGCCTTGCCGCGCTTGACCTGTCCTCGCCAGACACCGTTCAACCCGGTCTTCCCTTGCAAGAACGCCTGCAATCTGCGCTCGATCTCTTCAACCGACGTGACGACCAGCGCCAGGCGCTCTTCCATCGCATCGCGCCCAACTTGCAGCGTGTAAGCGAGGGATGCGAGGTCTTCGTCGGCAAACTCCTGCGCGACGAGGACGTTGCACAGTTGCCGTACCTGCTCCTGGAGGCGCTGTTCATTCTTGGCTGACAGCGCGATGACGACCGGGTTCTCAGTGGAGTTCTCCGTCTTCGATTTAGGCTGCTCCTTCGGCAGATACTCCTCGATCATGACATGCGCGTTGACGCCGCCGAACCCGAAGGAACTGACGCCCGCACGGCGCGGCAGGTCTTGGCCGGCTGCGTCTTGCAGAGCCTCCCATCGCTTCGCCTCCCGCACGAGATAGAACGGGCTGCCCTCCAGTTGGATGTAGGGATTGACCGTTTCGCAATGCAGCGTAGGTGCCAGCGTCCGGTGACGGAGCTGCAGCAGCACTTTGATCACGCCTGCGATGCCAGCCGCTAGTTCAAGGTGGCCGATGTTCGTTTTCACCGAACCCAGCCCGCAGTGAACGCTCTCGACCTCTTGCGTACCTGTTCTTCTGTACAACTCTTGGAATGCGCTCTTCAATCCGTTGATCTCAATCGGGTCGCCCAGTTCGGTGCCCGTTCCGTGCGCCTCGATGTAGGTGACTGTCCGCGGGTCGATGCCGGCTTTGTCGTACGCGTTGATCAACAGGTCCGCTTGGGCCTTTGGGTTGGGAGCCGTCAGCGAGTTCGCGCGTCCCCCGTGGTTGACCTCCGTCGAGCGAATCAAGCCGTAGATATGATCTCCGTCGCGCTCGGCAACCGACAGCTTTTTCAAAACGAGCATGCCGACCCCTTCGCCACGCACATAGCCGTTCGCTCCGTCCGAGAACGTCTTGCAGCGCCCGTCTTCAGATAGCATGCCAGCCTTATTGAAGCTGATGTGCGCCTCCGGGGTTACGATCGTGTTCACACCGCCGACGACCGCCATGTCGCAGTCGCCGTTTTGCATCGCGCTGACGGCGCGGTGGATGGCGACCAGCGAACTTGAACAAGCGGTCTCCACCGGCTCACTCGGGCCGTGAAGGTTCAGGACATAGCTCATGCGGTTCGGTCCGACCGACGGCACGACGCCCGTGGACGAGTACCCTTCAATCGGGAAGTTCGCCTGCGTGATCAGTCCGCTGTACCCGCTGCTTCCCGTTCCGACGAAAATCCCCGTCTTGCTGCCCGATAGGCTCTGTGCCGAATAGCCCGCATCCTCGATCGCCTTCCAGACATAGGTCATCAAAAGGCGCTGCTGAGGGTCCATCAGCTTGGCTTCAAGCGGCGAGATGCCGAAAAAGAGCGAATCGAACTTGTCGGTCTCGTCGAGAAAGCCGCCCCACTTGATGTTCGTTTTGTTGGCTTCCGTCTTCGGGTCGCCAAAATAGGCTCTCCAATCCCAGCGTTCCGGAGGAATCTCGGAGATACAGTCGATGCCTTCCACGAGGTTGTGCCAGTACTCCTGCATGTCGCGGGATTGCGGGAAGGCCCCGCTCATCCCCACGATGGCGATCGGCTCGGTCACCGCCGATTGTGCCTGTTGCACCACAGCGGTACCCGGGCGGCGCCTTTGTCTCGTCGCCCGGGTCGGAGTAGCTTCTTGCAGCAAGGCCGCTGCGACTTCCGCCCGTGTCGTTTCCGCTTGCACGGGGGCAGCCGGGGAGGAAGGAGCCGTCAAGCGCGAGGCGAACACATCTCGGAATTCGTCTGACAAATAACCAGCAAACTCATGCAGCGTCGGATGCTCGAAGAAGATCGTCGGCATCAGATCCAGCTTATACGCCTCATTTAGATCGTTGGCAAACTCGGTCAGCGTGATCGAATCAAAACCGTACTCGCTCAGCTCTGCATCCGCATCCAGCTCTTCTGCATCGACCTTGAGCAGACGGGAAACCATCTGAGTCAGCAGACCCAGCACACGCTCTCGCAGGTTCATGCTGTCCGCCTTGTCATCGACAGCAACAGCGACAGAGGACGGCGAGACGGAGACAGATGCCGGCAGCAGTTTCTTCTTGATGCGCTCCACTTTTCCTTCGATCACCAGCACTTGATCCAGATCCGATGCCAAGCCTTCGTAGAAGGCGCGAAGTCCGCTCTTGGTGCGCAGCGGGATCATGCCGAGGCTCTGCATCATCATCTTCTCGGTTTCCGGATCGACATGCATGCCGCCCTCTTTCCAGAGCGGCCAGTTGATCGACAGCGTCCGCCCAAGGCGCTCCCCGGCGGCCATCCGTCTGTTGCGATGCGCCGCGTACTGATCCATGAACGCATTAGCCGCCGCATAGTCGGCCTGCCCCGGATTGCCAAGACCGCTGGACAGCGAAGAGAACAAGACAAAGAAGTCCAAGGCCATGTCTTGGCTGGCGACATCAAGATTCACAAGCCCGCGCACCTTCGGTGCCAGCACTTGCGTCAGTTCCGCTGCTGTTTTCTTGATGATGAAGCTGTCTCGGATCACCCCGGCGCTGTGCAGGATGCCGTTCAGGGTACCATGATCCGCCCGCAGCTCTGCAAACAGCTTCTCGACTGCCGCTCGATCGGTCACATCCACCTGCTTGTACACCACGCGCGCCCCCAGAGACTCCAGTTCGGACAGGGCTTCTCGTTGAGGATCGTTCAGCACGGATCGACCTGTGAGCACCAGCGTTGCACCCGGCGTCTGTGTGACGATCTCCTTGGCAAACACCAGTCCAAGACCGCCCGCACCGCCGGTGAGAAGATAGATGCCACCCTCTTTCCACGGTGTCAAAAGGGCATCTGCATCTGCGGATGCGCGAACTTCGCGCCAGCCCGCCACTTGTCGCGAGCTTCCCTGATATCGAATGCGGTCTTCCTTCCCGCTGTTGCGATCTGCCAGCAGCTTCTCCTCAACCGCTTCGAGCTCATCGACTTCGATCAGCTGCCCGCTCAAGTTCGGATTTTCCATCTGGGCGGTTTTCAGCAGACCTGACAGCCCGGCGAGCAGAAGTTGTTCCTCATGGGCCGGCACGACGATCTGCACCAGCACCTTACCCTTGGGCTTGCCTTGCAAGATGCGCTGAATCTCCTCCAATGCCTGCATCGTGTACGCTTCAAAACGCACCTCGATGTCTCTCTCATCCGCTTGCAACGTCAGGCAGCGCGCCCCTTGCACGTCAGCTTCGAACTCGCAGGACAGCACGAGATGATCCGCATAGGCCGTCGCCTCTTGCTGTTCGTGCGCCTGTTCCGTCCAATGCGGTGCCAGCATGAGCGTTTCGAACGCCTTCGAGTCGGCCTGATTTTCCAGCACGCGAGAGGAAAATCCCTTCATGTGCGCACACACGTTGCCTTGCTCGTCACAAAGGCGAATGTCGAGCTTCTGCACGCTATCCCCCGGCTTGCACCCCTCGCTGTAGCGAACCTGCGCCCACATCGAAGACGTGCAAGGAGCATAGATGTCAAGCTCCTGCAACGCAAACGGAAGCGCCGGCTTCAGCGGTACCACGCCGAGCTGGAACCCGATCGCCGCCTGCAAGGCCGCGTCCATCAGGCTCGGGTGCAGGACGTATTGCAAATCGGTTCCCGTCACGCAAGGCGGCAGTGTCAAACCAGCCAGAATCTGCCCGTCGCCGACCTGTAACAGATCGAGCGCACGCTGCGCCGGACCATACTCCAAACCCATCGCGGCAAAGCTCTCATAGCACTCCGACACACTGATCTCACGCGTGCTGCAAGCTGCCTTCAACTCCTCAACAGGCAACTGCTCCACCTGTTTCTTGCCCATCACGACAGCACGCCCTTGGCTGTGTATGTTCGTGTCAACGCCGCTGAATATCTCGTAGGAGATCGTGCCATCTTCCTCTTCGCACAGTCCGATGTGTACCTCGACAGGCCGCTCGCCAACTGTGACAGGGTGCGTCCAGACCACATTTTGCAGACGAAGGAATTGCGTGTCCTCGTCGAGAGCTCCGGCCGCCAGTTCGACGGCGGCGCGCGCCATCTCCAGATAGGCGACACCCGGCAGAACGCGCTGTCCCTTCACCACATGATCGGCGAGGAAAAACTCCTGCCCCGTCAAGCTCGTGCTGTATCTCTGTTCGGAAAAATCGGACGTGTTCCGATGCAAAAGCGGATGAAGCGCAACCGTCGTCAAGCCTGCTCGAACGACGGACGGACGCTCAAGCTGTGGTGCCCAGCAACGCTGTTTGGCAAACGGATAGGTCGGCAGGCTGATGCGGTGCGGCAATTCCTCGCCCCACAGCTTGCTCCAATCGAGCGCCAGGCCCTTGACCCACAGGTCGGCCAGCTTGGCCAGCTTGCGGCGCTGAATCCATTTTTCAATCGCTTCCTGTAGCTCTTCATCTGCGGCGAAGAGCGAGAAGGTGTCTCGGTTGCCTTTGACCTGCCCTCGGAACAGTTTACTGATCTCTTCCTGTCCGCTGATAAACGCCTCCAGCTTGCGAACCAGCTGCTGCACCGAACCTGCAACTACGGCGAGACGCTCTTCCATCGCTTCTCGTCCCTCCTGCAAGGTATAGGCCATGTCCGCGAGATCTTCGTCGGCGAATCGTCCCTCCTGCAGTGCCGCGAGCAGGTTCTCCGCCTGTTGACGCAGGCGCTGTTCATTTTTGGCCGACAGCACGAGCAGCACCGGATTTTGCGGCGACACCTTGACAGGCGTGCGCAGCGGCTCTGCCGGAACGTACTCCTCGATGATCACATGCGCGTTGGACCCGCCCGCCCCGAACGACGAGATGCCGGCGATGCGCGGCACTTCGCGAACCTGACCGCCGATCTCCACCAGCGGACGCTTCCACTCCGCCAGCTCCTGCTGCACGACGAACGGGGTCGCGTCAAAGTCGATGTTCGGGTTGAGCACCTTGGCATGCAGCGAAGGCGCGAGTTGGCGATGCTTCAGCTGCAACAGCACCTTCGTAACGCCGGCGATGCCCGCTGCGCTCTCGCAGTGCCCAATGTTTGACTTGGCCGAGCCGATGGCACAGGATTGCAGTTTGGCGTTTGCCGTGGCCTGGAAGGCCTTAGTCAAGCCTGCGATCTCGATCGGATCGCCAAGCGAGGTGCCGGTTCCGTGCGCTTCGATGTAGGAGACCATGCTCGGGTCAAGTCCCGCCTGCCGCAGCGCCTGCTTGATCACATTCGCCTGCGCATTCGGGTTTGGGACGGTATACCCGTTGGTTTTGCCCCCGTGGTTGATCGTCGTCGCCTTGATCACGCCGTAGATCTGATCTCCGTCTTCAATCGCTTTGGACAAGGGCTTGAGCAGCACCGCGCCAACGCCTTCGCCCGGCACGTAGCCGTCGCCCCCTTCGCCAAAACTCTCGCATCGCCCATTGCTCGACGCGAACTTGCCTTGGCCGAGCAAAATGTACTTATTCGGGTGAATCGAAACGTTGACACCGCCGGCGATCGCCAGCTCGCAACCGCCTTGTTGCAAGCTCTGGCAGGCCAGATGAATCGCCGTCAGCGAAGACGAGCACATCGTATCGACGGCAAGGCTCGGCCCGTGCAGGTTGAAGAAGTACGACACCCGGTTGGCTATCGAAGCAGGACTTCCCGCCAGCGCAATTGGGCGGCCAAGCAGCGTCTCCTGTGCGCCGTACAGCTGATACTCTTCGTACATCACGCCGACATAGACCCCAACGTTGCCGTCAAGCCCCCGTCCGCGCTGCTTGGCGAGCGTCTCGCGAGTATAACCAGCGTCTTCCATCGCTTCATAGACGGTCTGCATGAACAATCGCTCCTGCGGGTCCATGATCTCCGCCTCGCGCGGGGAGATGTTGAAGAACAGCGGATCGAATTGATCCACGCCATCAATAAATCCGCCCCATTTGCTGTTCGTCTTGCCCGCCTTGTTTTTGTCCGGGTCAAAATAGAGGCTATGCTCCCAGCGTTCTTGCGGAATCTCCGTAATCGAATCCTCGCCGTTCCGCAGATTGCCCCAGAATTCCTGAAGGTTGCGCGCCCCCGGATAGCGCCCGGAGACGCCGATGATCGCGACGTCCTGCCTGCCGTTTTCCCCCTCTTCTTGTGCATGCGCCATCGAAGCGAACCGTTGGCGTCGACGGCTGACGAGCACCGTCCGATCCGGCGTCTCCTTGACCGCAGGCTTGCGGGCCGGCGCGGCGTCTTGCGCCGGTTCCTCGTCCCCTGTCAGCCGCACCAGCTGTGCTCGATGCGAGTCGAGGAAGTACCCAGCCAGGTCTCGGAGGTTCTGGTACTCAAAAAAGAGCGTCTTGGGCAGGGAGCCAAATGTTTTTTCCAACTGGTTGGTCAGCTTCATCACCAGCATGGAATCAATCCCGTACTGTTCAAGCGACGCATCCGCATCAAGGCGGCTCACCGGCCATTTCAAAACGGTGGACACCTGCTCTTTGAGATACGCGATCGCTCTCTCCTGCAAAGGGTCCGCGCTTGCAGCAGCTACCTCTTCACGGCTCGTTTCCACGAGTTTCTCCGGCACAGCAGCCTGCTCGTCTTCCGCAACCGCTCCAGCTTTCAGCACGCGGGAGGTACACCCTTTGAGACGGATGCGAACGCTTCCTTCCTTGTCGCAGAGGTCGACATCGAGCTTTTGCACCTTGTCTTCCGGCCGGCTGCCCGCGCTGTATCGAACGAGCGCCCACATCTCGGCTTCACACGGCCCGAAGACATCTAGCTCCTGCAGCGCAAACGGCAGTGCCGGCTTGAAAATCTCTTGCCCGATCAGTAACCCGATGGCCGATTGCAAGGCCGCATCTGCAAGGCTCGGATGCAGAAGGTAGTCGGCCAGAGAGTCGGTGACGACGGACGGCAGCCTCAATCCGGCCAGCACGTGCCCTTCGCCCACCTGCACCTGCTCGATGCCTTGATAGGCCGGCCCGTACTCCATGCCCATCGCACGGAAAAATTCATAGCACTCCGCTGCCCCGTACTGTCCCTGCACGAAGGATGCTTGCAGTTCCTTCAGGTCCTGCTTTGGCGCTTCTTCCACCGGTGCATTCCGCACGGCGCGTCCTTGGCTGTGTACGATCTCCTCCCCGTCTTGCAGGGTGTAGACCTCATATCCAACCTCTTCGCCCGCCTCTGGGAAGAGGGCGATGTGCACCTCGACAGGTTCTTCGCCGACGAGGATCGGCCGCGCCCAGACCACATTGCGCAGGCGAGCATCCTTCAGGCCAGCCGCCTGCTCGACCGCCTTGCGGGCCATCTCCAGATAGGCCACGCCTGGCAGCACCTTCTGCCCCTTAACCACATGATCGGCCAAGAAGAACTCCGTTCCCGTGAATGTCGAGGAAAAGCGCTGTTCCGCAAAATCAGACGTGTTCCGATGGAGCAGCGGATGCAACTGCGACGCCGTCGGAAGAGCGCTGACCTCCATCTTCTGTGCAACCCAGTATTCTTCCCGCGCGAACGGATAGGTCGGCAGGTTCGTGCGCGTTGGTCTTTCTGCGCCGAACAGCGCGTCTCCCGCGATCTCGCCGCCTTGGCAATACAAACCGGCAAGTGTACGAAGGTGCTCCTGATAGGCAGCAGGGTTCGTCGCCAATTCGCGGCTCTTCCCTGCCAGCTCCAACGCCTGCTCCTGCAGGGCCGACTCTCCGGTCTTCTCGCGCGCCACCTTGCCACGGAACACGCTGGCATCTTGCACACCTTCCCGCGCCTGTTTCAGAACGCGCAGCATCTCCTGCTCATCCTGCACCACGACCGCCAGACGATGGGCAAAATGGTGACGTCCCTCCAGCAACGTGTAGCTGATCTGTGCGAGACTGCCTGCAGCGCCCGGATCGGACTCCAGCATCGCGATCATGTCTTGCAGTTTCTCTTGCAGCGCCTCGTCCGTTTTCGCCGAAAATGGGAGCAGGTAATGCGAGTCCTCGGGACCGGTATTCCCACCCTTTTCAAAACTGCTGACGACCATGTGCGCATTGGTGCCGCTCATGCCGAACGAACTCAACGCTCCCACACGGCCTGCGCCTGCCCGCTTCGTCCACGGCTTGCTCGTCTTGTTCACATAAAAGGCACTGTTCTCCCAACGGATGTACTCGTTCTCCGTCTCGCAATGCAGGCTGGCCGGGATGGTCTCATGCCGCATCGCCTGAACCAAGCTGATCAGGTTGACCAAACCTGACGCCGCAAACGTGTGGCCTAGATTGGTCTTGGTCGAAGTCAGCGCACAGTACCCGCGCTTTTGCGTGCGGCGCTTGAAGACGTCCTGCAGCGCATGAACCTCAACCGGGTCCCCGAGCTTCGTCCCGGTGCCATGCGTCACGATGTAGTCGATCTCTTCCGGGTCTACCTCGTACTGCTCGTACACATCCTGTACGAGATTCGCCTGTGCGACGGTGCTTGGCGCCGTGATGCCGTTCGTCTTGCCGTCATAGTTCACGCCGCTGCCTTGGATGACCGCGTAGACCGGGTCGCCGTCCGCCAGTGCTTGCGAGAGCCGCTTGAGCACGACCACCGCCACGGCTTCCCCCGGCACCAAACCGTTCGCCCCGTTGTCAAACGCCTTGCATTTGCCATCCTCCGACAGCATGCCGGCCTCCGTCATGCCTAGGTAAGCGGCCGGCGTCAGCAGCAAGTTCACGCCGGCGACCACCGCCGCGTCACACTCCCCATTTCGCAGGCTCAAGCAGGCCTGATGGGCTACCACCAACCCGGAGGAGCAGGCGGTATTGATCGCCATCACCGGGCCGCTAAAGTTCAGGAAATACGGCAGGCGCGCCGCAAGAATCGCGTTATGGTTCGACGTGATGCTGGTGTCCTCGCCTTGAGACAGCATCTGATAGTCGCCTTCTTCCACGCCGACGAACATGCCGATCTTGCTCTCGTTCAGATGTCGCTTGCCCAATCCCGCATCTTCCAGCGCCCGCCACGCCTCTTGCAGGAGCAGGCGCTGTTTCGGGTCCATCGCTTCGGCTTCCATCGGCGAGATCTCAAAGAACAGCGGATCGAACTCCCGCACGCCCGGGATCGCACCCAGCCATTTGCTGCGGCTGCGGCCGCCATAATACTCCCGCCAGTCATAGCGGTCTTCCGGAATCTCGGTGACCGCATCCCGTCCTTCGGCGAGGATGTCCCACAGTTCGTCGATGTTGCGCGCCTGCGGGAAGCGCCCGCTCATTCCGATGATCGCAATCGGCTCCGGCCCTGCTCCCGAGGTCTCGGCCGCCGCCGTTTCCGCAATAGTGTCCTCAAGAGACGCTTCCGGCTGTCTCTCCACATGCTCAGGCTGCACTCGCTCCGTTGCGTAGAAGGCGCGCACGACTTCTCCATGCTCGCTCTCCAGATGCGAGACCAGCGCCTGAATCGTCGAATGCCCGAAAAACACCGCCGGGGAGATATCCACGCCAAAATGCTTCGTCATCGCAGCGGACAGCTCTGTCAAGCTGACCGACTCAAATCCAAAATCGACAAGGTTCGTCCCCACGTCCAACTTGGCCCGCGAGACCTTTAGAATTCCGCCGATCAGTTCTTGCAAATCGCACGTCAAGCATTGTGCCACCGTGAATCCCTTCATCTCCGGACATCTTCCGGAACCGGAAGAGAGGACCGCTTGCGAGGTCGGAGCCATCGAAGGCTCCGGCTGCGACGGGCAAAGGAAGCGCTCGACTCGACGGCGCTCTCCGGCCATGACCAGATGCTGCGTCCGCTCCTGCGAGAGAAGAAGGTCGAACATCGCCAGCCCTTCTTCCACCTCCAAGAAGCGCTGACCGCTCGTTTTCAGGTAGATCTTGGCGCTCTCCTCACCTTCCAGCCCCATACCTCCGTCTCTCCAGAGCGGCCAGTTGATCACCAGCGTCTTACCGGGAAGACCCTGTTCGTTTCGCATGGCTGCATAGGCCATCTGGAACCGATTCGCCAGCGCATAGTCACCCGAACCAAAGTCGCCGAGGACCGCCGAAGACGACGAGAAATAGCAGACGAACTCCAACGCCTCTTCGTCTGCGAGCAGCTCGTCAAGCACCTCAGTGCCCCTGATTTTCGGGTCGAGGATGCGCTTGAAACTCTCCTCATCTTTCTCAAGGATGCTCCGGTCGCTCGTGACACCCGCCGCATGCACAACGCCATGAATCGCACCAAACTGCTCACTCGCTTCATCAAGCCCTTCCCGCATCGCATCCGCATCGCAGACATCCGCTTTCACATACAGGACTTGGCTGCCCAGCTGTTCCAGAGCACGGAGCTTGGCCAGCTTCTCATCGTTAAGCGCAGATCGGCCAGTTAGGATCAGCTTGACCGGACCTTTTTTCGCAAAATATTCCGAAAATAAATACCCAAGCCCGCCGCATCCTCCGGTGATCAGATAAGTGCCCCCTGCTTTCACCTTCAAGTCACCCGCTTGCAAGACGGTCGGCTGAACGGAGCAGACATAGCGCTTGCCGGATCGATAGAGAACGCTGGAGAGCGATGGCGCTTGCAGTTCCGTCAAAATCTTCGGCAGGCACGCAGCGAGCGAGACCTCTCCCTCTTGAATGAACATGGCCGCCTGCGTTTGTGGCAGCACGAGCCGTAGCGAGCGGGTCAGCGCGATCCACGACTCCAGATGACAGCGCTCCAATTCGTTTGCATAAGAACCGAGGAGCAGCAGTCGCTTGGCCTGCACGTTCGACTTCGCCAGATCTTGGACAAGTGGAACGAGCGCAGCCGGGTCCTGACGGCAGCTCGCATCCTCCAGCGGACAGAGGTACAGCACGGCGTCCACCTCTTGCCAGTCCTGCCGCCCGTCGCCGAGCACGTCCTGAAGGCTCTCCCCGCTGGTGACGAACGCAACCTGTGCGCGATCATCGACAGCCTGCACCGCTTCCACGACCGCTTGCTGATGCTC
The DNA here is from genome assembly GCF_059383715.1 of Paenibacillus sp. J31R34. Taxonomy (NCBI): domain Bacteria; kingdom Bacillati; phylum Bacillota; class Bacilli; order Caryophanales; family Paenibacillaceae; genus Paenibacillus; species Paenibacillus sp. J31R34. The sequence continues at coordinate 152,043 of NZ_JBXENU010000001.1, read as the reverse complement.
CGGCTCTGTCAGGAAGCAGATCAGCTTGCTCGCACGAAGCGGCGTTCCCTCGGCCGCCTTTTCCTCATTCCAGACTTCTTCATAGGTCAACAATTCAGAAGCCGGCTCAGAAACGGACTCGTTTCTGTTTGCCACCTGTGCATTTCGAATCATATCTATCGCTTCGGATTTGGACAAACGATTTTGTTTCACTTCAGACAATAGTTGCTGCAGGAAATCTTTCATATGTACCTCCTCGCGCTTCGGCGTTCCTTTTCGAATTTCTCTCATAAAATAGAAAAAAAGAGAGGATCGCTCCTCCCTTTTCTTAGGTTCTGCTATGAAAATATGTCATGCGGACATACTCTACCCATGTCATCTGCCCACATGCACACGACACAATGCAACTGGATGTGCCCCTTACACCCGCCAACGCGCCGCAACATCGATTGGAAAGCAAATAAGGAGTTTGTATCAATCATGCCATCATTTACCATCTTCTACCTAATACTAATCTCGCAGCATTCATTTAGTCAAGAGATCAATTCGGGATCAGGGCGCTGCTGATTTTCAGAAGGGCTTCTTCGAGGGTGATCTCTTCGTCCACCATCTCGTCCAAAATCTGCTCATAGAACCCTTCGTCAAAATTCGGCCCCTCCACCGCCCAGCATCTCTCACGGGCAAACGGATAGGTCGGTAGCGAGAGGCGGCGCGGTCTCTCCGTGCCATACAAAGAACCGTACTCCACACGCAGACCCTTGACCCAGAGGTCGGCCAGCTTGGCAAGCTGGCCGCTCTCCCACCATTTCGTCACGAGCTCCTGCATATCTTGATCCGCCGCGAACGACAGCGAGCTGTCCGTCGCGCCTTTGACCTGACCGCGGAAGACCGCGCCAAGCGCCGGATGGCCTTGCAGATAAGCGGACAGCTTCTGCTGCAGGTCCTGTGCGGAGGTTGCCACCACGGCGAGCCGCTCTTCCATCACTTCGCGCCCCACCTGCAAGGTATAGGCCGCATCGGCGATCGTGTCATCCGTCACGACCTGTCTGTCGATCGCCGCCTGCAGGCGCAGCACCTGCTCGTGCAGGCTCTGCTCGTCTTTGGCGGACAGCACGAGCAGAGCCGGACGGTTCTGCTCGATACGGGCAGCCGCTCGCGGTGCTACCTCCGGCACATGCTCCTCGATCACAAGATGCGCATTGGAACCTCCCGCTCCGAACGAGGAGATGCCAGCGATGCGCGGAACCTCGCGAAGCTCGCCGTCCACCTCCAGCAGCGGCCGCTTCCACTCCTCCAGTTCCCGCTGCACGACGAACGGCGTCCGATTAAAGTCGATGTTCGGGTTCAGCACGTCTGCATGCAGAGACGGCACTAGCTGGCGATGCTTCATCTGCAGCAGCACTTTGGTCAGGCCCGCGATGCCAGCCGCACTCTCGCAGTGGCCGATGTTCGATTTGACTGATCCGATCGCGCAGAATTGCGTGTCTGCCGTGTCTTCTTGGAAGACTCTCATCAATCCGGCGATCTCGATCGGGTCGCCGAGCGCCGTTCCCGTGCCGTGCGCTTCCAAGTAAGAGAGGGAGCGCGGGTGAATGCCGGCCTTTTTGAACGCGCGTCCGATCACGCGAGCTTGCAGATTCGGATTCGGGACGGAGTAGCCATTGGTCTTGCCGCCGTGATTGACCGCCGTCCCCTTGATCACGCCGTAGATCTGGTCGCCGTCCTCTAGCGCCTTGGCGAACGGTTTGAGCAGCACAGCGCCGACGCCTTCACCCGGCACGTACCCGTCGCCTCCTTCACCAAAGCTCTCACAGCGCCCTTTGCTCGACGCGAACTTGCCTTGGCCGAGCATCAGGTACTTGTTCGGATGCAAGGACAGGTTGACCCCGCCGGCCACGGCCAGCTCGCAGTCGCCTTGCTCCAGACTCTGGCAGGCCAGATGAATCGCCGTGAGCGACGAGGAGCACATCGTATCGACCGCAAGGCTCGGCCCGTGCAAGTTGAAGAAATAGGACACGCGGTTGGCAATCGACGACGGGTTGCCCGACAAAGCCATCGGACGGCCCCGCAGCGTCTCCTCCGCTCCGTAGAGCTGATACTCCGAGTACATCACCCCGACGTAGACCCCGACATTGCGCTCCTCGCCCGATTCCCCGCCTGACACGAGCGTGTCGCGAGTGTAGCCCGCATCTTCCATCGCCTCATACACGGACAGCAGGAACAGGCGCTCTTGCGGGTCCATGATCTCAGCTTCCCGAGGTGCAATGTTGAAGAACAGCGGGTCGAACTTGTCGACATCGCGCACGAACCCGCCCCACTTACTGTACGTCTTGCCACGCTGGCTGGGATCCGTGTCATAATACGGGCTGTGATCCCAGCGCTCCTTTGGAATCTCGGTGATTGAGTCCCGACCCTCGCGCAAGTTGTTCCAGAATGCCTCCAGATCATCCGCCTGCGGGTAGCGCCCAGACAGGCCGATGATCGCGATGTCGAGCGCGCCGCTCTGTTTGGTCGGCTCCTTGACCGCAGCGCGAACCGGTGCGACGACCTTCCGCACAGGCGCTGCCACCGAAACCGATGCAGGCTCTGCCGGTCGCTCCTCGACCCCGAGCAGGTCGATCAGATGGGCAAGGTGATTTTTCAAAAAGTACCCGGTCAGATCGCGAATGTTCTGGTACTCGAAGAACAGCGTCTTCGGCAACCCACCGAACGTTTTTTCCAATTGACGGGTCAGCTGCATCACCATGATCGAGTCGATGCCGTACACTTCCAGCGGCCTAGACGCTTCGATGCTCTCAGCCGGAACTCCCAGGACGGAGGACAGCTGCTTTTTGAAAAAATCGGCCGCTGCGCTCGCCAGAACCGCCTCTTCCTTGGCAGTCGGGATCGGAGCTGCGAGAACCTGCTTGTCGGTCTCACCTGTCAGCAGGTCGATCACCTGCTGAATCGTCGGCAGTTCGGAGAAGGTGCTCGACTTCAGATCCAGGCCGAACTCCTCATTGAGACGATCGGCCAGCTCATTCATCAGAAACGCATCGATCCCGTAGTCCAACCACTCGGCCTCGGCATCCAGTTCATCAGGTCTGACCTGCAGCAAGTCCGAGGCGATCTGCAGCACTCTCGCTTGCACATGGCCAGCCACGCTGTGAACCGGACGGGCAGCAGGGGCAGGGAACAGCGGGTGCAGCTTCTCCGTGATCCGGGCGAGGTCGCCCTGCACCACCATCACCTGATCGCACCCGATGGCCAAGCCCTGATAGAGAGCCCGAATCCCGTTCCGGCTCTCCAGCGAGATCAAACCCGTATGCTCTCTCATCCATTGCTCCGTCTCTGCATCCACCTGCATTCCGCCGTCTTGCCAGAGCGGCCAGTCGATCGCAAGCGTGCGGCCTTGGCGTTGCCCGCGAGCGACCAGACGATTGCGCTCGGCAGCATAAGCATCCAAGAATCCGTTGGCCGCCGCATAATCGGCCTGCCCCGGATTGCCGAGGCAGCCGGCCACAGCGGAGAACAGCACGAAGAAGTCCAGCGGCAGCCCAATGCTCGAACGGTCGAGGTGGACCAAACCGCTCACTTTGGGAGCCAGCACCTCCTGCATCTCCTGCCCGGTCTTGCGGATGATGAAGTTGTCGCGGATCACGCCAGCTCCGTGCAGGATGCCTTGGAGGGTGCCATAGCGCGCCCGGATCTCCTCAAACAGTCCAGCGACCGCCTCTTCCCGCGTCACATCGACCTGTTGGTACTCGATGTGTGCGCCGAGATCCTTAAGCTCCCGCAGAGCCGCTTGCTGCTGTAGGCCCAAGGGGGAGCGGCCGGTGAGGATCAGTCGCGGAGCCTTGACTTGGCTTGCGATCTCTTGGGCAAAAATCAGGCCGAGTCCTCCCGCACCGCCGGTCAGAAGGTAGACGCCGCCATCGCGCCACGGGATGTGTAACGCCTGCTGCGAGACTTCCGCCACATCCCAAGAAGCGACCCAGCGCTGCCCGTATCGGTAGCGGATGCGGTCATCTTGCAGGGAATGGCGATTTTCCAAAAGCTTGTGTTCCAATCCTGCCGTGTCCTCGACCTCGATAAGCTGCGTGATCAGGTTCGGGTTCTCGCGGCGGGCGCTGCGAAGCAGCCCGGCAAGGCCGCTGAAGACCTGACCTTCTCCGTCGGCAGGCACCACGACTTGCACCAGCGCCTTGCCCTGTGGCTTGCTGCGCAGAAGGGTCTGAATCTCTTCGAACACGCGCACCGCATACGCTTGGTAGCGCTCGGCGATGTCCTGACGATCCGACTGCAGCGCCACGACCTGTCCACCGAGCACGAGAGGTGCCGTCAGCTCGCAGAGCAGCACCAGATGCTGCGACAGGGCAGGAAGGGCCGTCTTCTGCGCGATGCCCTGCTGCTTCCAGCTCGGCTGCAGCAAGTGCGCTCCCTGCGTGCGCCCCCCTGCTCCCTCTTCCAGCACGCGCGAGGTGTAGCCTTTCAAGCGCACGCGCACCTGACCATTTTCGTCACACGCGTCCACGTCGAACTTTTGCACCTTGTCTTCCGCTCTGCTGCCTTCGCTGCGGCGCACCACGGCCCACATCGAGGGCGTGCACGGACCGTAGATCTCGACTTCCTCAAATGCGAAGGGCACAAACGGCTTGAATGACGCAGTGCCGAGCATCAGGCCGATCACGGCCTGCAGCGCCGCGTCCATGAGGCTCGGGTGCAGAACGTAGCGGCTCTTTGTGTCAGCCACGCAATCGGGCAGCGACAACTTCGCCAGCACCTGCCCCGTTCCGATCGACAGGCTCTCGATCCCTTGGTGTGCCGTCCCGTAGTCCAGCCCGGCTTGGCGGAAGAGCTCGTACAGCTCGGAAGCGCTGATTCGGTTCTGCGAGCAGGCCGTCTGCAGAGTAGCGAGATCGACGGCAGGAGCATCTGCCTTACCCAAGCGTCTCGCCCGGCCTTGGCTGTGTACGACAGCCCCCCGCCCGTCTCTGACTTCAAAGGAAATCTCCTCGGCCTCTTCCGCCCGCAGCCCGACCTGAACCTCAACCGGCCCGTTCCCTACGAGGATCGGACTTGCGAAGCCCACATGCTGCAAGCGCCATGCGCTGCCTTCTTCGTTCGCTCCTGCCGCCAGCTCAAGAGCTGCGCGGACCATTTCGAGATGGGCCACGCCTGGCAGAATCCGCTGTCCGTTGATCACATGATCGGCAAGGAAGAACTCTTTTCCTGTAAAAACAGACGCATAGCGCTGCTCTTTCAGCACCGAAATGTTTTCGTGCAGCAACGGATGGAGGATGCGGGAGTTTGTGCCGCCCGCCTTCGCGACAGACTGCGCCGAACCCTCCGGCTTCCAATACCGCTCCTTGGCAAACGGATATGTCGGCAGCGGGATGCGCGCATAGGGCAGCCCTTCAAACAGGCGTCCGTACTCCAGCGCATAGCCTTGTGCATACAGATCGGCCACGGCCGCGAGCTGTTCGAGCAGGTCTGCCCCTTGGGCAGCATGGCGACAGTTTTCGATGCACTGGTTGCCGTAGCGTTTGAGCGACGGCTGTTCCCGAAGTTCGTTCTCAAGCAATTCGCCGTGATGCACACCAGCGACTTTTCCCGTCTCCAGCCATTTTTGCAGCGACTTGACCAGTTCCGGCACATCGCACACCACGCAGGCCAAGCGGTGAGACAGATGCTTGCGTCCGACGAGCAAGGTGTAGCTGATGTTGCCGCAGTCCGCATTCGGTTCCTGCTCGCAGAAGGCGATCAGATTCTGCACCTGCTTGCGCAGCTGTTCGGCGGTGCGAGCGGACAGCACGATCAGATGCCCCGCTCTGTCAATCGGCTTCCGAACGGTCTGCGGCGCTTCCTCGATCACCATATGCGCGTTGGTGCCGCTGAACCCGAAGGCGCTGATCGCCGCGCGGCGCTTGCTCCCCGGCTCGATGCTCCAGTCCCGCAGCTTGGTGTTCACATAGAACGGGCTGCCTTGATGCTCGATGTCTGCATTCCACGCACCAAAATGAAGCGAGGGCGGCAGTTGTTTATGTTCCAGCGCAAGCAGGATTTTGAGCACCCCGGCGACCCCGGCCGCCGCAGCTGCGTGTCCGATGTTCGTTTTGATCGAACCGATCGCGCAGTATTCCTTACGATCCGTGTAGGCGCGGAAGGCGCGGGTCAAAGCGTCGAACTCGATGGGATCGCCGAGCTTCGTTCCGGTGCCATGCGCTTCGACCAGTTGAATCTGCTCCGGGTTGATCCCATGCGTCTCATAGACTTCGCGCTCTAGGCGCTCTTGCGAATTGGCGCTGGGAGCGGTGATTCCGTTCGTCGTGCCGTCCTGGTTGAGCGCTGAGCCTCGAATCACGCCATAGATATGATCTCGGTCGGCGAGCGCGTCTTTCAGTCGTTTGAGGACGACGACCCCCACGCCTTCTCCAGGCACGAATCCGTTCGCCTGGTGATCGAACGTGTGACAGCGCCCCGTCGCCGAGAGCATGCTCGCACGCTCTGCCGTCAAGTAGAAACGAGGCGTGCTCTGGATGAAAACGCCGCCGGCCAGCGCCATGTCCGTCTCCCCTGACCGCAACCCTTGGCAAGCCAAGTGGATGGAGACGAGCGAACTCGAACAAGCCGTGTCGACCGCGACCGCTGGTCCTTGAAGGTCTAGGAAATACGAGATGCGCGCCGGAATCACAGAGGCGGCGTTGCCCCACATCGCTTGTGCTGGTGCCTGTTCAACCATCGACTGCTGGTAGTCGCCTCCGTTGATCCCGACATACACCCCGCAGGAGGCTCCTTTGACCGCGTCGCCGGCATAACCGGCCACTTCGAGCGCTTTCCAAGACTCTTCGAGGAAAATGCGCTGCTGTGGGTCCATGTACGTCGCTTCAACGCCCGAGATGTGGAAGAACAGCGGATCGAAGTGGTCGATGTCATCGAGGAAGCCGCCTTCGTTGCAAATACGTGCTCCCTCCGCATGATAAGAGCGAAGATCCCATCGCGTCACCGGGACAACGAGATCGTCTCCGTTCGCCAGATGCTCCCACAACTCGCCCAAGTCACCCGACTTCGAAAAACGCCCGCTCATGCCGATGATCGCAATCGCATCAAGATCTCCGCCTTGTTTGGAGATCTTTTTCCCCGCATCGTCTCGACCGTCAACTCGACCGCCTTCTCGAGCACTTTCTCGAGCGCCTTGCTGAACGTCAGCTTGAGCTCTTGCCGTTTGTACCAATGTTGCTGCCGATGCAATTGTAGGGTCATTTGCGATTGCAGTCGCTGAGGTCGTCGCCGATTTTTGAGGCTTGGCGGGAGCGAACGCTGTGGCAAGCGCTTCTTTGTATTGCCGGAGCATGTAGGAAGCGAGTTGGTTGACCGAGCTGTAATCGAACAGGTTCGTCGTCTTCAACCCGACCGGCAGCTTGTCGTTCAGCGCCTGCACCAGATGAACACCCGTGATCGAATCCAGACCGTAATCGGCAAACGACTTGTCGGAATCAATCCGATCCCTATCCACTTTTAACGAAGAGAAGAGCTGGTCCTTGATCGCCTTCTTCACCCGCTCCTCGATCAGCGCTTCCGTCACCTCGAATGCCGAAGCCTCTCCCGCTTCTCTCGACACAACGTGGGTCTCCGTTTTCGGCCACTTCGCTGCGGTTAAGGCCACCGTCGGCCCTTGCCCCTGTTTCTGTCGCACCACCCCGTCGCTTTCCGCCACGATGATCTGCTGGCCAAGATCGTGCGCCTTTTGCGCTGGATGATCGACCGCGCGGAATCCTTCCGCTTTCAGCACCGAGGACCAGGCCTCCGGAGACAAGCCCGGGCAACCCGGCATGCGCAGCTCCGCATCCTCATACCGCCACCATCCATCGAGCAGGCCAAAGGTCAGGTGTGTGAAAACCGAATTGCGGCTCATCTCATTGAGCAGCAACAGGCCGTTTTTTGCTAAAACAGCCTTGGCATTGCGCAAGGTCTGGCGAATGTTCTTGGTGGCATGTAGGCAGTTGGTCGCCAACACGAGGTCATACGCCCCCGCGTCCAGTCCCTGCCCAGCGATCGGCTCCTCCACATTGAACACTCGATAGGTCAGATACGGAGCCTTCGGAGCGTACTCCCGTTCGGCATGGAGCAAAAACGCCTTGGAGATGTCCGTGTAGCAATATTCTTCGACGTGCTGCTGATAAGGTTGTAGTTTGTCAAACACCATCGCGCTTGTCCCGCCAGTTCCGGCTCCGATCTCCAAGATGCGAATGCGCGCCGCCGGCTCGTTTTTCAAACGCTCCTGCAGATAGAGGACCACCATGTCGGCCAGCACTTCGTTGTAGCCGTCGGAGATCGCGTTGATTTTATATACGCCTTCCACCAGCTTCATCGAGGCATCAGGGAACAGGATGTCCGTCGCCGCCCGCTTGCCCGTCAGAATGTCCGGCAGTGCGCGCATCGTCGTCTCGACCAGCACGACCTGCGCCTTGAGCTCCGCTTTTTCCAGCCAGCGAGACTTTCTCGCCTCCCACTCCTGCCAGAGCGTTTCCGACGATTCGTCGAAGCTGAGATGCGCATAACGGGTTAAGAGGGCGAGGCTTTCTTCGTACCACTTGTTATATAAGTCGGTCAAGAACCCGCGAGCCGGTTTCTTGGCCGGATGCAGTCCCAGTTCGCGCAGGTGCGCCCCGAGCAGACGACAGAGGAGTTCATCCAGTTCCTCGCGATCACGGCTGCCTTCCGCCCAGACGCGAAGGAGGGTGGCGTCATCAGACACGAACTCCTTTCGGATCTGTTTTACAATGGAGGGATGCTTATGCGGATAAACGGTGATGATGTCTCCTGCTCTTGTCCCTAGATACCGAATCATGTTCTTGCCCCCTCAAGTCAGGTGATTTGCTTTCCTATGTTTTGCATAATAAAAAGCGCCCCCTTCCCGGACAGGAAGAGGAGCGCTTTTCATCTAGTTCAAAATCTTCATCAGTGCCATCTGATCCATCGGACCTGCCAGCAGCGTCTCCAGCGCCTGCATGCCCTCAGACGGCTCGATAGAGCCGATCCCCGCCTGGGTCATACGTTCCTGATAAGCCGGAGATGCGACGACCCCGACCGAGCCCCAGTAGCCCCAGTTCATCACTTTCACGGCACAAGGCCATTCCTGTGCGAGCCGGTGCGCAAACGCGTCGGTAAAGGTGCAGCCGGCCACATAGTTGCTCTGGCCTGCCGCTTTGAGAAACGCGTTCACCGATGAGAAGATCATCACGAAGTCGAGCGGTTCTTCGCCAAAAACCTGCGCCAAGCGGACGCTAACATCCACCTTGGCTGCGAACGAGGCACGGAACTGCTCCTCCTCCATGTTGGCCAGGCTGCTGTCGGCCAGCACGATCGCGGAGTGTATGATCCCATCGACCCGTCTGTAGCGAGCCTTGATCTCCTCATAGGCGTGCTCCAGCGACTGTCGATCCGTCGCATCCGCCGCGATGTAGTACGGTGCAGGCCCCAGCTTGGACAGGGAGATCCGTTTGGCTTCAATCGCGGCAACCTGCGAACGGCGGCCGATCCAGACGATCTGCGCCGCGTAAGTACGGATCATGTACTCGCTCCAGACTTCGCCGATGCCGCCGGCCCCGCCGATCACGACGTATACGCCGCCCGGCTTGTAGATCGTCTGATCCGGCTGTGGGCAACTCAGCTCCGCCAGTTGCTGGCGATGCCATTGCCGTCCTCTATAGACCCATGCATCCCCTTGCGGGTCTGCCGGGATCGTGAACAGGTCGGGCAGCGGCCATGCCTCCTCTGCGTCCAGATCGACTAGGCGAATGTTCCAGTTCGGATACTCCTTGGCCATCGAACCGATCAGGCCATACAAGCCGGCGTGAACCGGGTTGACCATCTCTTCGCGGTGCAGAGCCTGTGTCTGCGTCGTCAGCACCGTCCAGCCAAGGCTTCGAGCTCCGTACCCGAGATCGAGCACCGCTTTGATCAGGCGGAAGGCGAGCAGAACCCCTTCGTGCTGCCCGGCGATCACCGCCTCCAGCTCCAGTCCGTCAGAAGAACGGTCGGGCGCGATCCAGAAAATGTGATCGAGCGCACCGCGCGCCTGCAGCTTGCTGACGATGGCCTCCAAGCTCTCTCCCGGCTTGATGTCAAGTTCGCGCGCGTTCGGCAGATACTGCCGGATCGCTTGCTGCTGCTTCGGCGTGCCGCCTACGATGGCGATCTGATCGAGCGGGGATGGGTGCAAGGGGCCTCGCTCCAAGGGAACCGCATCCCAGACAGGAACCAGACTCACAACCTCGCCTTGCTCATCGTGCAAAAGGTTCGCTACTGCGCTTGAAGTCTGCGGTGCAAAGGAAGCCACTCCCGGATTCTCCATCAGCGGCTCCACCCAGCAGCGCTGCTTGGCGAACGGGTATGTCGGCAGGGAGATGCGTCGCGGTCTGTTTTCTTCGTAGAACCGGCTCCAGTCAAACGCCAATCCTTTGACCCACAGGTCGAGCAGCTTCGCATATTTGCGCTTGCTCACCCACGCCTCGATCGCCGCCTGTAAGTCTTCATCGGCCGCAAACAAGGACAGGGTCTCTTTGTTGCCTTTGAGCTGACCACGGTACAAGCCGTCGATACCATCCTCCCCATTCAGGAAGCCCGCCAGCATTTCCACCAACTCGCCGACGCTCGAAGCCGTCAGGGCCAACCGCTCCTCCATCGCTTCTCGTCCGACCTGCAAGGTGTAGGCAAGATCGATGAGGTCGGCTTCGGTGAACGCTTCCTCTTGCAAAACGGTCAGGAGATGCCTTGCCTGCTCGATCAGGCGCGGCTCTTCTTTGGCCGACAGCACAACGACCGCCGGGTTCTCTGCGGTGACCTTCCGCTGCAAGCGAACCTCCGCTTCGTGAACGTATTCCTCCAGCAAGAGGCAGGCATTGGAACCACCCGCGCCAAAGCTGCTTACAGTTGCTCTCCTCGGCACTTCCCGCCCGTCAATCACCGGCCGCTTCCATTCCGCCAGCTCCTGCTGGACGACGAACGGCGTGCGGTCAAAGTCGATGTGCGGGTTGAGCACAGCTGAATGCAGAGAAGGCACGAGCTGACGATGTTTCATTTGCAGCAGCACCTTCGTCAGACCGGCGATGCCCGCGGCGCTCTCCGAGTGCCCGATGTTCGATTTGACCGATCCGATCGCGCACCTCTGCCCGCCGACACGCGATTCTTGGAAGACCTTGGTGAGACCGGCGATCTCAATCGGGTCGCCCAGCGACGTTCCGGTGCCGTGCGCTTCCACATAGGAGAGCGTGCCCGGATCGATGCCGGCCTCTTTAAAGGCGCGGCCGACCACGCTCGCCTGCGCGTTCGGGTTCGGGACGGTATAGCCGTTGGTCTTGCCACCGTGGTTGATGGCAGTCGCTTTCAGCACGCCGTATATCTGGTCTCCGTCTTCCAGCGCTTTGGCCAGCGGCTTGAGCAGCACAGCGCCCACGCCTTCGCCCGGCACATATCCGTCGCCGCCTTCGCCAAAGCTCTCGCAGCGCCCTTTGCTCGACGCGAAGTTGTTCTGCCCGAGCAGCAGGTATTTGTTCGGGTGCACCGACACGTTGACACCGCCGGCAAACGCCACCTCGCACCCGCCATGCAGCAAGCTCTGACAAGCCAGATGAATCGCGGTCAAGGACGAAGAGCACATCGTGTCGACCGCCAGGCTCGGCCCGTGCAGGTTCAGGAAATAGGACACGCGATTGGCGATCGAAGACGGGTTGCCGGCCAGCGCCATCGGCTTACCGAGCAGCGTCTGCTGCGCCCCGTACAGCTGATACTCCTCATACATCACTCCGACGAACACCCCGACATTGCCGTCGAGCCCATAGGCGCTGTGCTTGGCGAGCGCATCGCGGGTGTACCCCGCATCGTCCATCGCTTCATAGACGTTTTGCAGGAACAGCCGCTCTTGCGGATCCATGAACTCCGCATCGCGAGGGGAGATGTTGAAGAACAGCGGATCGAACTTGTCCACATCTTGGAGGAAGCCACCCCACTTGCTGTTCGTTTTGCCCGGCTTGCGCTTGTCGGCGTCGTAATACGGGCTGTGATCCCAGCGATCAGCTGGAATCTCCGTGATCGAGTCCCGACCGTCGCACAGGTTTTTCCAAAACTCGCGCAGGTTCTGCGCCTCCGGGTAGCGGCCGGATACGCCGATGATCGCAATATCCAGCGGTTTTGCATCAGAAGTTGCTTCAACGGTCGGTACGTTTGCACGCACCTTTGAAGGAGCTTGTACGAAACGGCCTCTCCCTCGCTTGCTGAGCAAGGGCGCTTCCCGCTCTGCGATCGGCTCGGCTGCGGCTACCGGCTCAGCGGCTACCGGAGCCGGCTGATCTGTCGGCACCTCGACCCCGAGCAGCTTTTTCATCGGCTCCGGATAGGAGTCGATGAAGTACCCGGTCAGATCTTCGATGTTCTGATATTCGAAGAACAAGGTCTTCGGCAGCGAACCGAACGTTTTTTCCAGCTGGTTGGTCATCTGCATGACCATGATCGAATCGATGCCATAGTCCTCAAGCGGCGCATCCGCTTCGATGCGGGCCGTCGGTATCTTCAGTATGGTCGAGAGCAATTTTTTAAAAAAGAGAATCGACTTGTCCCGCAGGATCTCTTCCGACACCGAAGACGCGCTCAGCACAGAAGCCGATGCAGTTGGAACTGCCGTCTCTTGCGGCTGCTCCAACAAGGAAGCCCGCAGCTGTCTCATGTCACCGTGAAACACGACAACCTGATCCTGTTCCACCGCAAGGCTCTGATACAGCGCCTGTACGCCGCTCAAGGTCGGCATGGCGGTTATGCCTAGCTGCTCTTGCAAGGTTCGCTCCGTCTCGGCATCCAAGCGCATGCCGCCGTCCTGCCAGAGCGGCCAGTTAATCGACAGCGTGCGACCTTGGCGCTGCTTGGCTGCCACCTGCCCGTTGCGATACTGGGCATATGCATCCAAGAAGGCATTGGCCATGCTGTAGTCCGCTTGGCCCGGATTGCCGAGCACACCGGCGATCGACGAGAAGGTGACGAAGAAGTCGAGAGGCATATCGCCGCTCGCCTGATCCAGATTCACCAGACCCGCCACTTTGGGAGCCAGCACCTCGGCCAGTTCCGCTTCCGTTTTCTTCAGCATGAAGTTGTCGCGAATCACGCCGGCGCTGTGGACGAGTCCATCCAGCTTGCCGGAGTCGGCGCGGATGGCGTCAAATAGGCGCGCGACCTGTGCTCTATCGGTCACATCCACACGCTTGTACTCGATGCGAGCACCTGTCGCTTGCAGCTCCTGCATCGCGGTCTGCTGTACCGCTCCAAGAGCAGAGCGGCCGGTGAGATACAAGGTCGTGTTGCTGACTTGCTGCACGATCTCCCGAGCCACGATTAGGCCGAGACCGCCTGCGCCGCCCGTGATCAGGTACGTCCCGCCATCTTTCCACGGGATGTGCACCTCCTGCCGGGAGACCTCCGCTTCGCTCCAGCCTGCCACCCTGCGCTTGCCGTCTTGGTAGCGAACGTGACGGTCTTCCAAGCGGGCAAGATTCTCTTGCAGGCGAGCGGCCACTTCCGTCGCATCGGACGTGCGCTCCAGTTCGATCAGTTGCCCAATCAGGTTCGGATTCTCTTGCGACGCCGTTCGCAGCAGAGCGGAGAGTCCTGCGCTCAAGCGATGCTCCGGATCGGTGCCGACTGCGATCTGCACGAGCACTTGGCCTTTAGGCTTCTGCTGGAGCAGAGCTTTGATCTCTCGGAACGCTTGGGTCGCGTGCGCTTCATAACGCGCTGCCGGATCGGATGTCTCCGAGCGCAAAGTTATGCAGCGAGCGTCGTGCACGTTTGCCTCCATGTCGCAGAGGAGCACCAAGTGCTGGCTGTAGCTCGGCTGTTTTGCCGGCTCGCCGACCGGTTGCTCCGTCCAGTTCGGGAGCAGCATCAGCGTTCCTTCCCGGCCGCGCCCATCGTCCAGTTGTCGTGCGGAATAGCCCTTGATGCGAACGCGGACATCGCCTTCTGCGGAGCAGAGGTCAAGGTCAAACTTCTGCACCTTGTCCACCGGACGGCTGCCAGCACTGCGGCGCACGAGCACCCACATCTCGTCCGTGCATGAACCGAGGATGTCCACTTCCTCCAACGCGAACGGCAGAGCCGGATGCTTGATGTCGGCACCGTCGGACAGCAGGGCCAGCGTGACCTGCAAGGCCGAATCCATTAGGCTCGGATGCAGCACAAACGAGCTTTCCTGCTCAACGGAAGCCGGCAGCACAAGGCGGGCGAGCGCTCGATCCGTACCCAGATGCACGCGCTCGACGCCGCGATGTCCCGGCCCGTGGTCGATGCCAAGCGACTCAAACATCGAGTAGAACGCGGAGGCATCAAGCGTCTTCAGGGAGCACTGAGACTGCAAAGTCTTGAGGTCAAGGCTTGGCATGGCTTCAAACGACTTCCAGACCGCACGCCCTTGCGAGTGAATGACCAGTTCCTGACCTGCCTCCTCCTCGCGATAGACCTCAAACCCGATCTCGTCATCCGCTTCCGGGAACAGGCTCAGATGCACATCCAGCGGCTGCTCCCCGAGGAGGAGCGGGCTTGCCCAGATGACATGCTTCAGGCGCAGGCCGTCTCTTCCATCTTTCAGAGAAGCGGCCGCCAGTTCGACAGCTTCGCGCGCCATCTCCAGATACGCCACGCCCGGCAGCATGCGCTGGCCTTGCACGACATGGTCGGCCAAGAAGAACTCCTCCCCTGTGAAGGTCGAGGTAAATCGCTGCTCGGTCAGGTCGGACGTGTTGCGGTGAAGCAGCGGGTGAAGCGCCGTGTTCATCGCGTGCGACGAACGGCGTCCGCTGCCCGCCGTCCCCTCCTCCTTGGACATCCAGTAGCGCTCTTTGGCGAACGGATAGGTGGGCAGGCTGATGCGCTGCGGTAGGGTTTGATACAGCTCGTTCCAGTCAATGCTGCCACCAAGGACCCAGAATTCGGCGAGCTTGTCGTGCTGACGATTCTGCATCCAATCGTTTGCCTCGGATGCGATGTGGCCAAGGCTCGGCTTGTCCTTGCCGCGTCTGACCTGACCACGGTACAGCCCGGCGATGTTTTCCTGCCCTTGCACGTACGTTTCCAAACGGTCTGTCAGCTCTTGCAAGGAACGGACCACGAGGGCCATCCGCTCTTCCATCTTTTCGCGTCCCACCTGCAACGTGTAGGCCGCGTCCATTAGATTGGCATCCGTGAGGCGTCCTTCCGCCACGAAGGCGAGCAGTTGGTGGCTCTTTTCCTGCAGGCGCTCCTCATTCTTCGCCGACAGCACGACGATCACCGGCTGCTCCGGCGCCGTGCCTTTGGTCTGGCGTGCTCCGCTCGGGATATATTCCTCGATCACCAGATGCGCGTTCGAACCGCCGGCGCCAAACGACGAGATCCCTGCGATCCGCGGATATTCCAGGCGGACCCCATCCAGTTCCAGAACCGGACGCGGCCACTCTCCCAGTTCCTGCTGGACGACAAACGGCGTCTTGCCGAAGTCGATGTTCGGGTTAAGCGTCTTGGCGTGCAGGGTTGGCGCGATCTGTCCATGCATCATCTGCAGCAACACTTTGGTCACGCCTGCGATGCCTGAAGCGCTCTCGCAATGGCCGATGTTCGACTTGGCCGAGCCGATCGCGCAGAACTGCTTGTCCTCCGTGCCTTTTTCAAATGCTTTGGTCAGGCCAGTGATCTCGATCGGGTCGCCCAGCGATGTGCCGGTTCCATGCGCTTCGAGATAGGAAACCGTCCGCGGGCGAACGCCCGCCCGCTGCAGAGCGTCTGCGATGACGCGAGACTGCGCGTTCGGGTTAGGCACCGTGTATCCGTTGGTTTTGCCGCCCGCGTTTACCATGCTGCCCTTGATGACGCCATAGATATGGTCGCCGTCGGCGATCGCCTTGTGCAGCGGCTTTAGGAGGATCGCGCCGACGCCCTCTCCGTCCACAAAGCCGTCGGCCCCATCGCCGAACGCCTTGCACGCATCGGTCGCCGAGAGCATGGTCATCGCCGAGAGCCGCAGATAGTGCGCCGGATCAGAGATCAGGTTGACACCGCCTGCGATCGCACAATCGCTCGTGCCGCTGTACAAGCTCTCCAAGGCGAGATGAATCGCCGTCAAAGAGGACGAGCAAGCCGTGTCCACATTGATGCTCGGTCCTTGGAAGTTAAATAGATACGAGACGCGGTTCGCCAGCGACCAGAAGTTCGCACCCGTCGGGTAAAAAGCGTTCATGATCCCGGCGAACACCCCGACCTTGCCACTCTCCGCGAGAGTGCCTGGCGTGTACCCCGCATCTTCGATGCTCGCGTATACCGTCTCCAGGAGCAATCGCTCCTGCGGGTCCATCTTCTCCGCTTCGGCAGGGGAGATCTGGAAGAACAAAGGATCGAACTTGTCGATGTCCTTCAGGAACGCTCCCCATCGGGTGTACATCGTCCCCGCTTTTCCTTTTTCCGGGTCAAAATAGTCCTGCCAGTTCCAACGTTCTTGTGGAATCTCGCCCACGCTGCTGCGGCCCTGCTTCAGATTGTTCCAGAAGCTGTTCACATCGTCAGCGCCCGGGTAGCGCCCGGCCAGCCCGACGATCGCGATGTCCTGCAGGCGCATCGGCGGCTCTTCAGCTCTCACTTCACGGGGGACAGGTGCCTCTTCTTGCCGCTGCAGGTAGCGCTTGGAGGACGTGCGGAAGGTCAGGTTCGTGCGTGTTTGCACGGCCTGTGCAGGCACGGAAGTCTCCGTGCGCGGCGTCTGCTGCACCTCCGTCTGCCCGGCCAGCCCAAGCTTTGCGAAAAGCGCCTCGCGCTGCGTGTCGACCAGATGATCGGCCAGCGAGTCTAAGGTCTGGTATTCAAAGAACAGCGTGCTGTTGATATCCTCCCCGATCCCTTCGCGCAACGCATTGGTCAGCTGGACGACGAGGATCGAATCGATGCCATACTCCTCCAGCGATTCGGACGGGTCGATCTGGTCACTCGGAATTTTAAGCGTGTCACCGACAACATTTTGAAGGTAGGCGATGACGTTTTCACGCAGGCGTTCTTTCGTAACAGGAGCCTGCGCGACAGGCGCGACGGATGCCGGCTGCACAACCGCAATCGGTTCTGCTCTCACCGGTTCCGGCTCGAAGCCGATCGCCTTTTGCAAAGCGTCCTTGTGCGCCTTGACAAAATATTCGGCCAGCTCGCCGAGCGTCTGATATTCAAAGAACAAGGTGCTGCTGATCTCCCCAAACACCTCGCGCAGAGCATTGGTCAGCTGCACGACGAGGATCGAGTCGATGCCGTACTCCTCCAACGCTTCCGTCTCGTCGATCTTGTGTACCGGAATCTTCAGCGTGTCGCTGACGAGCTCTTTCAGATACGTCACGCTCTTCTCGCGCAGAGATTCAGGAGAAAGCGCGGCGACCGTCGCCTGCACATAGGCCGGCTTGATCGATACCGCTTGCGGTTTTGCTGCTTGTGGCTTGGTCGCCTGTTTGGCCACCGACTTGCTTTTCTTCGCCGCCTGCTTCTGGCGAACGACGCCGTCGCTCATGGAGACAACAACCTGCTGGCCGAACTCATGCGCCTGCTCTGCCGGATGGAACACGCCGGAGAAGCCTTCGCTCGCCAGCACCTTGCCCCAGACCTCCGGGAACAGGCCCGGGTTGCCCGGAATGCGCAACTCTGCATCTTCGTATAGCCACCAGCCTTCGAGCAGGCCGAACGTCAGATGCGTGAACAGCGCATTTTGCGAGATCTCGTTCAGCAAAAGGAGACCGTTCCGTCGAAGCACGGCTTTGGCGTTGCGAATCGTCTGCCGAATGTTCTTGGTCGCATGCAGAACGTTGGTCGCGATGACAAGGTCGTAGGCCCCCGCTTCAATGTCCTGTCCGGCGAGCGGTGCTTCGACGTTGAAAATCTTCGGTGCGAGATACGGATTGTCAGCCCTGTACTCACGCTCTGCATGCAGCAGAAACGCACGCGAGATGTCGGTGTAGCAGTACTCCACAATGCGATCCTGATACGGCCGCAGCTTGCGGAAAACCATCGCGCTCGTGCCTCCTGTGCCGGCGCCGACCTCCAGAATGCGCAGGGAGACGGCCGGATCGTCCGCCATCCGTTCCTGCAGATAGGTCACCACCGTGTCGGCGAGCACCTCGTTGAAGTAGTCGGAGATCTGGTTGTTCTTGTAGATCCCCTCCACCAACGCCATCGAGGAGTTCGGGAACATGATCTCCGTCGCCGGCACGCGGCCGGTAAGGATATCCGGCAAGGCGTGCAAGGTGGCCTCAACGAGCTGCACCTGGGCTTTCAGGTTCGGGTTGGTAAGCCAGTGCGGCTTGTTCGCTTCCCATTCCTGCCAGAGCACCTGTGGCGGCGTATCGAACTTGAGCGCAGGATCGCGCTCCAGAACGGCGATGCTCTCCGCCAGCCATTTGCGGTAAAATCCGCGCACCGCATTTCCGTCCTGCAATTGCAGCGCTTGCAGCTGCGCGCCGAGCAGACGAACCAGCAACTCCTCCATGTCCGTCTTGTCCAAGCTCTCGTCCGCCTTCATGCGCGCCACGCGACCGTTCTGATCCGGCAGGCGCTTTTGCAGCGACTCTGCAAGCGCAGGCAGAACGTCCGTCCCGATCTGCATCGTTTCGGTCGCGTTCACCCCTTCAATCTGCACGGCCTTGGTGGTTTTCATCAGCCCTAATTGGGCGATCGGACGCGTCAGCAGCGTCTCCAGAGCTTCCATCGCTTCCTTCGGCTCCACAAATCCGATGCCGACCTGCGATAACAGCTCCCCTTCTTTAGAATGCACGATCTCTCCGGCGTTCCAGTAGCCCCAGTTCATCACCTTCACGCGGCAAGACATCTCGTGCGCCATCTGATGGGCAAAAGCATCCATGAACGTGCAACCAGCCGCATAGTGGCTCTGGTTCGCATTTTTGATGAACGAGATGATCGAAGAGAAGAACAGGACAAAATCAAGCGGCTCGTCGCGGAACACCTGGGCCACGCGCAAAGAGACGTCCGCCTTCGCCGAGAATCCGGTGCGGAATTGCGCCTCATCCATGCGATCCAGTCCTGTGTCCTGCAACACCATCGCCGAGTGGATGATCCCGTCAATTCGGCCATATCGCTGCTTGATCTCGTCATGCGCCCGCTGGAGCGACGCGGTATCGGTCGCATCGGCGGTCACATAGTGAGGAGCCTTGCCATGCCGTCCGAGGACTTCGAGCTTGGCTCGAATGGAGGCATCCAGTTGACGGCGACCGATCCAGACGACCTGCGCCTCGTAGCGACGGATCATGTACTCGGTCCATGCTTCTCCGATCCGTCCGGCCCCACCGATCACCACATAAACGCCGCCCTGTCGGTACAGCGTGCCGTCAGCCCGCGCCGCTTGGAGCAAGACTAGCTGTTGGCGGTGCCAGGCGCCGCCTCGATAGACCCAAGAACGACCACGGCGATCCGTCGGGAGCTGCAGCAAGTCAACCAGCGGCCAGGCGCCCGCTTCGAGATCGACCAGGCGGATTTTCCAGCGCGGGTACTCCTTCGCCAGAGAGCCGACTAATCCGTGCAAGCTGGCGTGGGTCGGGTTGACCTTCTCCTGCGCGTGCAACGGTTGGGCCTGCGTCGTGAGTACCGTCCAGCCCAGCGGGCGGGATTCGTATTCCGCTTGCAAAAGAGCTTTGACCGTGCGGAAGAGCAGCAGCACGCCTTCTTCCTGCTCGCGGACCAGCGCCTCGTTCGTCACCGAGGAGAGAGCGCGCTCCGGAGCGATCCAGAAAATGTGGTCGAAGCTGCCCAGGCTCTGAAGCTTGTCCCCGATCTCTGCGATGGAATCGCTCGCCTGCAGGTCGAGCGATTCCACGTTTGAAAGGTGTAAGCACACGGAACGCTGCTGCTCCG
This sequence comes from Paenibacillus sp. J31R34, assembly GCF_059383715.1. Classification (NCBI taxonomy): domain Bacteria; kingdom Bacillati; phylum Bacillota; class Bacilli; order Caryophanales; family Paenibacillaceae; genus Paenibacillus; species Paenibacillus sp. J31R34. Next base: position 132,174 of record NZ_JBXENU010000001.1, on the reverse strand, counting down.
AAGTGCCTCCGACCACCAGCACGCGATCGGCAGAAGCCGGGAAAGACGGCACGCGTTCCGGCGTGACGACATCCCATACCGGTGCCAAGGTCAAGTTGCCGACCAGCGGGTCGTTTTTGCCCTCCTGCCCGGACGGCGTTTTCGCATCCAGCTCACGGTACGTGAAGCCTTTGATTCGAACCGAAACGCGGCCTGCCTCGTCGCACAGATCGATGTCGAGCTTTTCCACCGCGCCGCCTGCTTGGCTGCCTTCGCTGTGGCGGAGCACCGCCCACATCTCAGAGGTGCAGGCTTGGTAGACCTCCAGCTTTTGCAGCACGAACGGCAAAATCGGGTTCGGCGAGAGGTCTCCGCGCGCGCCGAGCAGGAAGCCGACCGACGCCTGCAGTGCAGAATCCATCAGGCTCGGATGCAGAACATACCGGCTGGCGGACGCTGACAGCGCGGACGGCAGAGACAGTCGAGCCAGCACGAGACCTGCGCCGACGTAGAGCTCTTGAATGCCGCGATGACCTTCCCCGTACTCGATGCCCATCGACGAGAAGGCTTCATAGCAGGCTGCCGAAGTCAGCACCTGCGAGGACGCTTGCTTCTGGAACGAGGCAAGATCGACCGTCGGAGGAGCCGTGACAGAAGCGAGCAGCGCGCGGCCTTCGCCATGCACCACCGGCTCGGAGTCCTGCCCCACGGTGTATATCTCATACGCGACCTCGCCGTTCTCTTCCGGGAACAGTCCGATGTGCACCTGCACAGGCTGCTCTCCTACCGTGATCGGGCGAACCCATGCGACATTCTGCAGTTGCACCTCGCTCGGCCCTTCAACCAGCCCGCCGGCTGCATGCTCGACTGCGGCCCGCGCCATCTCCAGATAAGCCACGCCCGGCAGGACGCAATTGCCTTGCACCCGATGATCGCTCAGGAAGAACTCCTCGCCGGTAAAGGTCGATGAGAAACGCTGTTCGGCAAAATCGGACGTGTTCTGATGCAGCAGCGGATGAAGCACGCTCTGCACGCACGCCGTTTCAGCCGCGACCTGTTCCGTCGCTCTGTTTGCAGCCTTGAGAACCCAATAGCGCTCCTTGGCAAACGGGTAAGTCGGCAGGCTGATGCGCCGCGGACGCCCTTGACGGTAGAGGCGATTCCAGTCTATCTCCACGCCTTTGACCCAGAGGTCTGCCAGCTTGTCATACTTGCCTTTGGCGAACCATCGGTTCAGGAGTTCCCGCGAGTCCTCGTCTGCGCTGAAGAGCGCAACCGTCTCTTTGTTCTGCTTGACGGAGCCGCGATGCACGCCCGCCTGCCCGTCCTGGTCTGCCAGATACGCTTCGAGCTTTTGCTTCAGCTCCGAGAGGTCGCGGACGACAAAGGCCACGCGCTCCTCCATCGCCTCCCGACCGACTTGCAGCGTGTACGCGAGGTCGATCAGGTTAAGGCGTTGAAGAGCCTCCGCAGCCGGGGGGTCAGACTCTAGATGCAGGCCAGCCGCCACCGTTTCCCGTACCGCTCCCTCAAGCCCTGCCACGTGGGCCACCGCCGCCGCGATCGACTCTTGCTCCAGCAGTTCTTTAGGATCGACCTCCAGTTGGAAATCCGCTTGCAGACGCTCGCTCAGCTGGGCGAGGTGAATCGGTTCGATGCCATATTCGCTCCACTCGACATCCGCTTCCACTGCGTCTGCCTTCACGTGGATCAGCTCCGCGAGCATCTCCCGCATCACCGCTTCCAAACGCAGTTCAATCCCTTGCGCTTGCACAGGCTCAACAGCCTGCACAGCCACCCGCACCGGATTCTGACGTTGCGCCTCCTCGTTCTTGTTCAGAGCCGCCAGCAAGCGGTCCGCATAGGCGACCAGGCGCTCTTTGTTCTTCGCGGACAGAGGAATCAGCGCGGCACCCTGCCCTTCCGTACTCGTTACCGCTTGCGGCGGGATGTATTCCTCCAAGATCACGTGCGCGTTCGATCCGTACGCCCCGAACGAGCTCAGCCCGGCACGGCGAGGGTATTCGACCCGCTCACCGTTTTCGATATGCGTCGGACGCTGCCACTCTTCGGTCTTGTGCTGGACGTAAAAAGGCGAATTTTCCAGATCGATATAATGGTTGAGCTCCGCCGAATGCAGCGACGGCACGAGCTTTTTGTGATGAAGCTGCAGGGCGACTTTGTGCAGACCGCTGATGCCGGCCGCCGATTCGCTGTGGCCGATGTTGGACTTGACCGACCCGATCGAGCAGTATTGCTTGTCCGGCGTGAAGTTTCGGAACGCCTTGACCAGCCCTTGGATCTCGATCGGGTCGCCGAGCGACGTCCCGGTGCCGTGCGCTTCCATATACGAGATCGTGCGCGGATCGACACCCGTTTTTTCCAAACATGTCTGAATCATGTCCGCTTGGGCCACCGGGCTCGGGACGGTGATCCCGCTCACCGCGCCCACGTGGTTGGTCGTGCTTCCTTTGACCACCGCATAGATGTGGTCGTTGTCCGCAATCGCCTTGCTCAGCGGCTTGAGCAGCACCGCGCCGATGCCTTCGCCCGACACATACCCGTCGCCGCCCTTGCCGAACGTGTGGCAGTACCCGTCGCTGGAATGCATGTCCATCATGCCATACGTCATGTACTTGTTCGGATGCAGCGACAGGTTCACCCCGCCGGCCAGCGCCACTTCACACTCGCCGCGCTTGATGCTCTCCAGCGCCAGATGCACGGCGATCAGCGAAGACGAGCAGACGGTGTCGATCGCCATGCTCGGTCCGTGAAAATTGCAAAAATACGACACGCGGTTCGCGATCGATGCATAGCTGAGCGACAAAGGCTGCGGCTGTCCGTCGCGCACCGCTTCGGCTTGAATCAGCGTGTAGTCCTTGTGCATCACCCCGACGAACACGCCGACGTTGCGGCGCTTGTTCGGCCCTTTTGGCGTCACCACCGTCTTCGGGGTGTAGCCGGCGTCTTCCACCGCTTCCCAGCACGTCTCCAGGAACAAGCGCTCCTGCGGGTCGATCGTCTCCGCCTCCCGTGGCGAGATGCGGAAGAATTGCGGGTCGAAGCGGTCCGGATCATGGATAAAACCGCCCCACCGCGACATCGGCTTGCCGGATGGAGACTTGACGCCCTCCAGCCGCTCCCGCTCCCAGCGCGACTCCGGAACCTCCGTGATGCAGTCTTTGCCAGCCAGAAGATTCTCCCAGAACTCGTGAAGGTCGCGCGATTGCGGATACTTGCCGGACATCCCGATGATCGCGATGTCCTCTCCAGCATCCGGCACGCCATAGCTGCCGGTCTCCGGGAGTTCGCGCTCAGCTTCGTACAGCTCGTCCGTCGGCTCGCTCCACTCTGCCTCTGCCTGATTCGCTCCGCTTGCACCGCCGCCGAAGCGATCCGCATGATGCTCAGCGAGGTACTCGGCCAGTTCCGTGATCGTCGTGTACTCGAACAACAGCGTCGGCATGAGCTGCGTTTCGAGCTTGCTGCCGATCGCCGTCACGACTTCCAGCAGCATCGACGAGTCGAGGCCGATCTCGTAGTACCCGACATCTGTCGCCACTTGCTCTTCCGGTTTGCCCAGACTTTCGGCGATCAACCGGCGCAGGAATGAGGACGCCTCCTCGACCGCCGAACCGCCTCCAGACGCATACGCAGAAGGTGCGACCGGTGCGGAAGGTCGGGGCTGTGGTTTTGGCTTCGGCTTTTCTTGCACGGTGGCCTCCGCCTTGCGGGCCGGATTGATCAGCCCTGCCCCGCGCACCAGCTTGCCCTTGTAATTGAGCAGCTCCGCGATCTTCTTTCCGTTCGTGTCAAAAAACTCCATCGTCAGAAAATTGAGCTCTTTCTTCCGCTCAACCGGCTTGGCGATACGCGTCCAGCACTCCGTTCCGAGCAGAGCGGCGGCGCGAAATTTTTCATAAAACAGCGGCAGGAACAGCCGCTGCTCCTCCTCGTTCGTGTTGTCGAACAAGACACCGGTGCCAACGCCGCTGCCATCGATCAGCGTCGGGTGGAACATGAAGCCCTCCGCACTGCGGCGCGCCTCGTCCCCCAGCGCGATCTCAATGTAAGACGCCCCGTTCTCGCCCTCATAGACCACGCCGTCCGCCAGCATGAACCCGGTATGCACGAGCTCTTGGTGGCGACACTGCGCGTAAAACGAATCAAGCGATACCGAGCGCGCGGCCGTCTGCTTAATCTGGCTGATATCAAGAACCTCGTCGAACGTCAGCGGATCGCACAGATGCATCTCCGCCGTGATGTGCAACTTGCGCTCCGGGGACAAGACCCCCTTGCGCTGCTCCTGCCCTTCCACGCGAATCTGCCAGCGGCCGGCTTCCGTCTCGTCACACTGAACGCGGAGCAGGACGTTCAGATCCTGCTCCACGACCAGCGGGTTATAAATGGAAAGATTAAGAAGCTCCAGCCGTGCGAAATCATAGCCCCGCTCTCGATACAGCTGATAGAGCAGATCGATGTACGCAAATCCCGGAAACAGCTCTTGACCGTAGGCCTTGTGATGCTTGACGACCGGATGATCCTTGCCGATTATAATTTGATCTTCCATGTTACACCTCAACTCCAATTTGCTTCCAGATATTCATCGCGCTCTCTGCCCGTTCGTCCTGTCCGCACCCGCTCACATCGCGGCGCTGCAAGACAGGAAGCGGAATCGGCTTGCGAAGGATCGAACGCTCCTCAGACTCTTCCCAGCCTTCGAGGATCACGTGCGCGTTGGTGCCGCCGTCGGCAAAGCAGTTGATCGCCGCGATGCGAGCCGTGTCCGTCCAAGGCATGAGTTGACGAGCCATCTCAAACGGCGACGCCTGCAGATCATAATGCGTCATCGCCTCTTCGCCCGACAGGAACGGCACCATCTGCCGGCGCTGTAGCATCAAGACGACTTTGATAAATCCGGCGATCCCTTCCGCGCACAACGGATGCCCGATGTTCGGTTTCATCGACCCCAATCCCAGCGGGAGTTTCGAGGAAGCGCGATACACCGATTGGATCGTCTTCAGTTCCAAGAGGTCGGTCACTTCCGTGCCCGAACCGTTTGTTTCGATATAGCGAACCGCTTCAGGCGATACTCCGCCTTTTCGGAGCGCCGCCTGCAGCACTTGTTTCTGTGCCTCAAGGCTCGGGGTGGCAGGTCCGGCGGTCCGTCCGTTGTTGTTGACAGCGACCGCTTTGATGACGGCGTAGATCGCATCGCCATCGCGCAAAGCCTGCTCCACCGTCTTTAGCAAGACCATACCACACCCTTCCCCGACCACGATGCCGTCCGCTCGACGGTCAAAGAGGTGGAACGCCCCTTTTCGGTTCAGGATGTTGCGCTGTTCAAAGATGCGGTGTGTCTCATCGGTGGTCAGCAGAGAGACCCCGCCGACAATCGCCGACTCGATCTCCCGGCTCTGAAGCGCCTGCGCTGCCATGTTCATCCCCACCAGAGCGGAGGAGCAAGCGGTGTCCACTACGACACACGGGCCGCGCAAGTCAAAATACTGCGAGATGTTCGCCGCCAGATAGTTCTGTCCGACAGCCAAAATCGGGTTGCACATCTGGCCCAAATCCGCCGTGCTCGGCGAGTGCTTGCTGCGCGCCCCGAGGTAGACGCCGACCGAGCGGCCTTTGACCTCCTGCTGGGTGTAGCCGGCGTGGCACAAGAGCTTGAGGCTCTCTTCCAGCACCAGAAGGGCTTGCGGGTCCATCGCTTTGGCGTCTTCCTCCGAGAGATGGAAGAACGACGGGTCATACTGCGTGATGTCGTCGAGCAATCCGGCATCGAAGCCGCTCGAATACCCCCAGCGCCCCTGCGGCACCTCGCGAATGGCGGAACGGCCCTCGGACAGCAACTGCCAATACTGCTCCAGAGAAGCCGCCCCCGGCAGTCGGCAAGACAGGCCGACGACGGCCAGATCAGCGGCCCCAGAGGCCGGGGCCGCTTTGCGCATGGCTGCTTGTCCTTGCTTCGCGACACGCGGCTTGGCAGGACGACTCGGCGCACGATAAGAAGGTGCCGCCAGCTCTTCTTGCTGAACCTGCGTGGCCCCCGTCGCGTTGGCGAGGGCTGGCCCATGCAGAGCCTCCAAATGCTTCGCCAGTGATTCGATCGTCGGGAACTCCAGCAGGAGAGACGGGTCGAACTTCACTTGCAACGCCTGCGCGATCTGACGCAGCAATTGCACTTGCAAAATGGAATCGACCCCGTAGTCTGCAATCTGCGCATCGACCTCGATCTTGGCCGGGTCCATTTTCAACTCTTTTGCAAAAATCGACCGAACCCAAGCCTCCGCTGTCTGCCCTTGGCCGCCTGCCACCACGTTTGCTTTCTGCGCAGGGGCCGCCGGACGCTGTGAAGGAACCACAGGGGCTGTCGGGAGCGCCACCGTCTGCTTTTTGCGCTGCATCAGCGTTTGCGGATTCCAGAGCGATGGGTTGACCACGGCGGACATGACGACCGGGCCGATTTTTCTCGCCAGCACATAATCGAGGAACTCCAGCCCCTCGGCGTTGGTCATCGTCAGAAGGCCTGTCTGCTCGTAGGCTCTGCTCTTGACTTCGCCCATGCCCGCCTCTTTCCAGCTCGGCCATTGCACGCTGACGATCGGACATTCCGGGCGCTTCGCTTCCGCCAGATAATCCATATAGGCATTGGCCACGGCATAGTCGCTCAATCCCGCCGCGAGCGACGGGATCGTGGCCGACACAGACGAGAACGCGACGAAGAACTGCAGCGGCTCTGCGCGGAGACTGCGGTACAACGCGTCAAGTCCCGCAACTTTCGGCTCCAGCACTTTCTCGATGCCTTCGACCGTCTTGCGAATGAAGGCCGAGTTCTCTTCATCGAGCAGGCCCGCCGCATGCAGCACCCCCCCGATCGGGCCGAGGCTGCGGCGAACCGCCTGCACGCTCTCTTCGACTGCCTGAACATCGGACAGCGGCACAGACAGAACCATCACCTGCGCCCCTTCTCGCTCCAGAGCTTGGATACCCTGAAGCTTCCGGGAAACAGGCGTCTGCTCCAGAAGGTGCGCCGCCCACGTCTCGCGCGGCGGCAAGGTTTCCCGTCCGGTCAGCACCAGGCGCTTGACGCCATAGTGTTTGACAAAATGCTGCGCGTACAGATACCCAAGGCCCCGCGTGCCCCCGGTGATCCAGAGCACTTGATCTTCCGGGAACGGCGTTCGCGCTTGCTGCTCGCCTTTTTCCCATTCCTTGAGCCGCGCGCGATAACGCAGCCCGTTTCTCCAGCACGTTTCCGTCTCCTCATCTTCGACTAGGAACTCAGCGGCGATCTGCTCGGCCAGCCTCATCTCATCAGAGACCGGCTCCAGATCGAGATGGCGGGATTGCACATGGCCATATTCACTCTGCAGCATGGGATAGAGCGCCGCACGGGAGGCACCTGCGAGGTTGACCATCGCATTCTGATACCCTTCCAGCCCCTTAGTGACACCCAAAAGCATCAACCCCTCGCGGCGGCCGTGTTCGATCAGCAGCTGAAGCCAGCTCATCCATTCCACCGACTCCTTGCGCTCCTGACCGCAGCCGACCAGATCGATCAGGCCATCATACGCCTGCCAATCCAGCTCTTGCGGCTCTTGCGCCACATCGAATAGGCGGCTTTGCGGCAGTCTCTTCGTCAGCTCGGTGGCCAAACTGCGCGTCTCCGGCGTGGTCAGGATCGCAACCGCCAGGTTGACGCTGCGGCTTGGAGCTGCCGAACATGGCTCCCACACTTTTTTCAGTAAATACATCTTGCGCTCTGCCGCTGTGCTGTTTCCTTGCCACTCGCCTTCGACCGGCTCCAGCATCAGTCCGCGCATCTGCACGCAGACCTCACCCGTTTCGTCGCAGAGGTCGAGGTCATAGCTGGCCTCGCCGCTTCGAATCAGCGCCCACATCGCAGACGGGCACGGACGGAGGATATCCAGCGACTGCAGGGAGACCGGACGGGTCGGCTTGCGATCGGTCTGTTTAAGCGTAAAAGCGTTCACGGCCTGAACCGCAGCTTCCAGCAAGGTCGGGTGCAGCACATAGTCCGCTTCCGTGGCAAGAGCTGCTGACGGCAGGGCGAGCTTGGCCAGCACGTGGCTCTCTCCCAGATAGAGCGTCTCGATCCCTTGCAGGCTCGGCCCATAGGCCGTCCCCATCGCGCGGAAGGCATCGTAGCATTGCTCAGCCGTCAGAACGCCGAGTTCCGACTGCACCTGCAAGGCGTGCAGATCGAGCGGCGGTGCTGGATCGAACGCGCAGATCTCGACTTCGCCATAGCTATACAGCGTCGGAGCTTCCTCCCCTTGTGGGATGTCACCGCTGATCTCATAGGCGATCTCGCCGTCCTCCAGCGCATGGAGTCCGACATGCAGACGTATAGATTCGCCTGCTGCAACTATCGGTTGCGGCCAGACGACATCTTTCAAACGCATGGATGTCGGATCGTTCGCTTCAAGACCCGTCGCCAGCAAGGCAGCCGCTCGCGCCAGCTCCAGCTCTGCGACGCCCGGCAGTACCGGGTTGCCATAGACGACGTGATCGCGGAGGAAGAATTCGCGGCCCGGCAGCGTCGAACGGAACCGCACTTCGGTCAGGTCGGACGTGTTCTCGTGCACCAGCGGATGCAGCATCGCGGCCCGTCCTACGCCCGTCCCGCTCTGCACAGCTCCGTCGATCGGAAGCCAGTAGCGCTCCTTGGCAAACGGATAGCCCGGCAGCGAGATGCGACCTGGCTTGCCTGTTGCATATTGCCGGCTCCAATCGATCGACAGCCCTTTAGCCCACAGGTCGAGCAGCTTGCCGAACTTGCCTTTTGCCTGCCATACCTCGATCACCGCCTGCATGTCCTCGTCCTGCGCGAAGAGGGCCAGCGTGTCCTTGTAGTGCTTGACATGTCCGTGGAACAGGCCGTCGATTCCTCGTTTGCCGGACTGGAAATCTTGCAGTTTGGCACTCAGTTCCTTGAGCGACGAGGCCAGCACGGCCAGACGCTCCTCCATCGTCTCGCGGCCCAGTTGCAAGGTGTAGGCGATCGCCGGCATGTCCGCGTCGCTGTATGCACCGCTCTCAACAGCCTGCAGCAAGCGCTGTGCCTGTTCTTGCAGACGGTCTGCGTTCTTGGCCGAGAGCACGATGACGTGCGGAGCCGTTCCGAAATGGTCACGCTGTTGCTCTACCGCTTGGTATTCCTCGATGATCACATGCGCGTTCGCACCGCCGGCCCCGAACGACGAGAGACCCGCAAGGCGCGGGAACTCCATTGTCTGACCGTCGATCTCCACCAGAGGGCGCTTCCATTCCATCAGCTCTTGCGGCACGACAAACGGGCTGTTCCGGAAGTCGATGTTTGCGTTGAGCTGTTGAGAGTGCAAGGACGGAGCGATTCTGCGGTGCTTGAGCTGGAGCAGCACTTTGGTCAGGCCGGCGATGCCGGCGCTCGCTTCCAGATGCCCGATGTTTGACTTGACAGAGCCGATCGCGCAGAACTGCTTGTCTCGCGTGTACTTGCCAAACGCGCGGGAGAGCCCGGTGATCTCGATCGGGTCGCCCAGCGCCGTGCCGGTGCCGTGCGCCTCGATGTAGCTGATCGCGCGCGGGTTGATCTTCGCCCGCTCCAGCGCTTTCAGAATCATGTCCGACTGCGCCGTCGGGTTCGGCACCGTATACCCGTTGGTCTTGCCTCCGTGATTGACAGCGGTCGCCTTGATGACACCGTAGATGTGGTCGCCGTCCTTCACCGCTTGTTCGAGCGGCTTGAGCAGCACGGCGCCGATGCCTTCGCCCGGCACATACCCGTCGCCATCCGCGCCAAAACTTCTGCATCTGCCATCCGTCGCCAGGAACTTGTACTGGCTCAGGAACAGATATTTCCCCGCGCCGATCGACAGGTTGACGCCGCCGGCGATGGCGACGCTGCTCTCTCCGTTCAGAAGGCTCTGGCAGGCGAGATGCAGCGCGGTCAGGGACGAAGAGCACGCGGTATCCACCGTCAGGCTCGGCCCGTTGAAGTTGCAGAAATACGAAACGCGGTTGGCGATGCTGTAGAGCAGCGTGCTTGGGCTGAGCACATGGCCCTGCGCCTGTGCGAGCACACCAAGCTCTTGATACGGCTGCCACAGCGCCCCGACGAACACGCCGACCGACTGATCGCTGAGGCTCTGTCTCGTATAGCCGGCATCTTCGAGCGTATGCCAGACCACCTCAAGGAACAAACGCTCCTGTGGGTCCATCAGCTCGGCTTCACGCGGCGGGATGTTGAAGAACATCGGGTCGAACTTGTCCACATCATCGAGGAAACTACCCCATTTGCTGTACAGCTTGTCGTTTTGCTTGTCCGGATCATAGTAGCGCACATAATCAAATCGATTCGGTCGGATCTCTTCGATGCAGTCCTTGCCCGCTTGGATGTTCTCCCAGAATTCCGCCAGCGATCCGGCCTGCGGATAGCGCCCGGCAAGGCCGATGATCGCGATATCCCGCACAGCCGGAGCGTGCGGTGTCATCGCGACCGTCTCGACCACATCCGCGGAACGCGCGATTTCTTGAGCACTCGCCACAGCCGCTACTGTCGATTCAACTGCCACCTCTACAACCTCATCCATTTCAACCGTTTCCGGCAATTGCAGCAGCGAACGCAGCATCTCTTCATACTCCTCCAGGAAATAACCCGTCAGATCTTCCAAGTTGCGGTACTCAAAGAACAGAGTCTTGGACAGCTCGGTCCCGAACGCATCCTCGAATAGCTTGTTCAGCTCCAAGATCATCACCGAGTTGATGCCATACGCTTCGAACGCTTCCTCCGTCCGGATCATCGACGGCTCCAGCCCGATCGCCTCAGACAGCAGACCCCGCACGAATTCCTGTGCACGAGATCTCAGCACCGCCACTCCACGGTCGCGAGCCGCCTGCGTTTGGGCCGTCGACACCGGGGCTGCCACCTGCACCAAGGCCGATTTTTCATAATTCGTCGCCTTGATCAAGAAATTGACGAGCCGCGCCACCACGCGCCCCTCCTCGTCGCAAACGGTCAGGTTAAACTTCTTGATGTCCGGATTGTTCTTCGTCTTCGGGCTGACTTCACTGTAGACGTGGCATCTGCGCGGCACGATCCCCCACATCTCCAAGCTTTCGATCGCAATCGGGATAAAATCGCGCTCGTCATCGCCGTGGAAGCGGTTGTTGATCAGCGCCGTCTGGAACACGCCCGTTAGCATCGTCGGGTGCAGCAGGTACTCCTCATACGTGTCTGCGATCATCTCCGGCAGTTCCAGCGTCGCCAGCGCTTCCTGCTCGCTCAGCACCATCTCCTGCATCGGCATGAAGCTCTCCCCGACTATCAAGCCCTCCGCATGAATCTGCTGATAGACCTGCTCCCGCGTCCAGCTCGCCGTGCAGCGCTCTCGAATCGCTGCGAGATCGAGCGTTTCCACCTCGCTCTGCGCCAGCTGCCACGGAGCATATTGTAGCGCCCCGGTCGCATGCACTACGCGCTCGGCCCCTTCCATTCTGTAGATCTCGTAGTCGGTGCGCTCCCCTTTTGGTAGCAGTTGAATGAACACATCAAACGGCTCTCCGCTTGAAGACAATTGCTTCGCCCAGTAGCAGTTGAGCAGCTTGCTCACCCGCCGACCCGGAAGAGCGAGTGCGCCGGCCTGCCTGGCCATCTCGGCATAGCACGCGCCTGGCACATTGTATTTGTTGTCCACCACATGATCGACCTGATAGAACTCCGTGTTGTCATAACGTCGCTGGTACAGCCCCTGCTCGCCAGCGACCTTGTTCAGATCGATCAGCCCCGAGCTGCGATACAGCGGAGCCAGAGCCCCCAGCTCGGCATAGTGCGCCTCGATGACCGCGCGCTGCTTGTCTTGCAGCAGATAGTCCAGAATCTGTTGCGAGGTTCCATGTTCAAACAGCAACGGCGGTTTGAAATCGACGCCAAAATACTGCGAGATTAGGTTCGCAATCTGCAGCAGCGACAGCGACGCCACCCCGAGCTGCTGCAGCGGCTGGCTGGCACCGATCTCCGCCGGAGCCAGGTGCAGCGCTTGTGCGAGGATGCTGAAGAGATCCCGACGAATCATCGTCGGCACATCCAGTTCTCGCACTGTCTCCACCTTCTTGCGTATGCCAAAGTGCTGGTTGATTTTCATCTGGTCACCTTCGATCCCTACGATGTGAGCGAAACCTTCCTGACTTGCCAGATGCAGCGCTTCCCGGAGCAGGACCAAGCCCTGCGGCGTTTCCAGCGGCTGCATCCCGAACACCTTCCAGAGGTGCTCCTTCTCCTCCGGCTCCACGGTCATCCCGCCGTTCGCCCAGAGCGGCCAGTTGATCGCCAGCGATAGACCGCTGCGCCTGCCCTCGGCGACGAGCTGCTGCCGGTGCACCGCATACGCATCCATGAAGCTGTTGCCCGAAGAATAATCGCACTGCCCTTGATTGGGCATCAGCGCTGCAATCGATGAGAACATGACAAAAAAGTCCAGTTCGTCGCCGGCCGTCGCGTCGTCCAGATGGAGCGTCCCCGCGAGTTTGGGCTGCAGGACTTTTTCAAAAGACTCGGTTGTTTTGCGCAGGATGAAGCTGTCTTCAATCAACCCGCTTCCCTGCAAAACGCCGTGGATGCAGCCATAGGTCGCACGCGCTTGCTCCACCGCCGCACGCACTTGTCCGGCATCGCCGAGGCCCGCCCGAATGTACAGGCCAGAGCCCCCCAGACTTGCCAGCCTGTCAAGCTGTGCCGCGATTCTCTCATCCTGCTCTCTTCGCCCGAGCAACACGACCTTCGCCTTATATTCCTTGGCAAGATAGTCGGAAAAAATCTGCCCCAGGCCGCCCGTGCCGCCTGCAATCAGATACACCCCGCCTTGACGCAGCGCATAAGCCTGCTTCTGCAAGCCGCCCGCCACGGTCACCATCTCGCGCAGCTGCCTTGTCCCACCTACATATCTCACTTCATGCAGCGGGGACGGAGCACTCGCAAACAGCTCCTCTAGAAGCGCCCGGCCACAGTTTTCAAAGTGATCTGTGAACGCCGCCACCTCCAGCTGAAGGCGCGGGTACTCATACTTCAGCGTGCGAGCCAGCCCGCCGGCCGCATACAGGGCGGGCAGCGCCTCGGACAACATGCTCTCGCCGGCGTAGAGGATCTTGATCGGCTCTTTAAACCGGCTCTTAATCAGAGCTCCTGCCAGCACGAGCAGCCCCCGCAGGTCTTCCACCCCCATATGGACGGCCGGCACGAGAATCTGCCGCACGGGAAACCCGCTCGCCTTGACTTCCTGCAGCGCTTCCAGATAGCGATCCGGGTTCTGCTCGGCGATCGTCAAGCGCCGGAACGGCACCTCCTCGCCCAGTTTGCCGCGCATCCAATCGGCCAGCGACTCCGAACCGTTGAGGAGGAGCAAGCCCTTCGCCTCCGCTTCCGGACCGCAAGCTTCCTCCCGCCACTTCGAGGTGTAATAGAGCAGACCTTGTTCGCTCGGCGCTTCTTTTCTCGTTTCTTCGTTCCTTGCTTCTTCTTTTCTCACCAACGCCCGCTTCGTAAAATTCTTCACCGAAGCCAGCACGCGACCTTCGCTGTCGCAAAGATACAGATCGAACTGGATCGAACCGCTCTGCTGCACCTGACGCTGCTTAACATAGTAATAGCGCACAGCTTCCAAGCTTCCCGCAACCGTGAAGCTCTCTGCATAATACGGCACATACTGCGATTCGCTCGCCGTTCCGTTTCGCACGCTCAAGCACACCGCCGTCTGCAGCGCCCCGTCCAGAATGCCGGCTGCAATGCGCCCGTGATTCCGGACGTCCACCTCCGCAATCGCCTCATCAGCCGAGCAGTGCAGCGTCTCGATCACCTGGAACGAAGGCCCATACACCAGACCGTTTTCGGAAAAGAGACCATACAGCTCGGCCTTCGATTCCTTCGTCTCGCAGCGCATGCGAATCTCCTCCACCTCGATGCGCTCTTCCGTCCGCGCCACCTGCTTGAGCAGTCGGCCTTGGCAGTGCAGGTCCGCACCTGAACGGATGCGCACAGCCCGGTCGCTTCCTTCCTCCTTTACGTTCAAGAGGAGGGTGCGCGGCTCGTCGAGAACGGCCAGCGGCTTCAGCCAGTACACATCTTGGAACGTTACACCAGCTGTCCACTCTTCCTTCAGCTCTCCGACGATCAGGTCCAGATAGCCCACGCCCGGCAGCACTTTCTGCCGCTGAACGAGATGGTCTTGCACCATACGCTCCGTAGCAGGGAGCAGGATCTGCTTATCGCCGGAAGCCGTATTCGCATCCGCCTTCACCGTCTTCGGCTCAAACCAGCAGCGCAACCGCTCAAACGGATACCCCGGCACCTCGATGCGAGAACCGTGGAAGCTCGCCTGCTCCCATTCGATCCCCTCTCCCTTCACCCAAGCCTCGGCGAGCAGGAACAGATCGTCCGTCGACGTAGCGACCTGCACAGGCACGTCAGGCTTCGTCACCGCGACGCCTTGGAACAGCGACAGCGAGGCCTGCTCGCTCACATACCGCTCCAGTTCCTCCACCACCTGCTCCACCGACGAAGCGACCATCGCCAGACGCTCCTCGAACTCCTCGCGCCCGAACATCAGCGTGAACGTGAGATCATCCACATGCACAGACTGTCCGGCTTCGCTTTGCAAAAATGTGAGCAGTCGTTCAGCCGATGCCCGCAACTTCCCTTTTTTCGCAGACAAAAGCACCAACCGCTTCTGCGACGCGCTCTTGGCGCGAGGTCTGTTGCTGCGCGGCGGCTCTTCCAAAATCACATGCGCATTGACGCCGCCCATGCCAAACCCGCTGACCCCCGCCTGTCTCGGCAGCAGCTTGCCTTCGATACGCCGCTTTTTCCACGCGGTCGGAGCCGTGACGAGGCCAAACGCCGACCCCTCAAACGATATGTACGGATTGATCTCTGTAAAATTGAGCAGCTCCGGCAGCACGCCATGCTTCATCGCCAGCAGCACCTTGATGATCGAAGCCATCCCGGCCGCGCTCTCCAGATGGCCGATGTTCGTCTTGACCGAGCCGAGCAAGCAAGAGTTCTCGCGCGGCTGCAGGCCCCGCTCCTCATAGTACTGCCCGTATGCTTTCTTCAGCGCATTGATCTCGATCGGGTCGCCCAGCGGCGTGCCTGTGCCGTGCGCTTCTATGTAGGAGATGTTGCGCGGGTCCGCTTCGGAGCGCTGCAGCGCCGTGTAGATCACCTCAGACTGAGCAGTCACGTTGGGGGCCGTCAGGAAATTCGAGCGCCCACCATGATTGATCGCCGTCGCCTTGATCACACCCAAGATGTTGTCACGGTCTTCCACCGCCTTGTCCAGCGGCTTGAGGAACAGGGCCGCCACGCCTTCACCGCGCACATAGCCGTTCGCCGACGCATCAAACGTTTTGCATTGCCCGTCCACCGACAGCATGCCGGACTTGGCATGGGAGATGTACATCCGTGGGCTGAGCAGCGCATTGACGCCCCCGACGATCGCCGCCTCGCATTCCCCTTCCCGAATATCGCGCACCGCGTTGTGTAGGGCGACCAGAGAACTGGAGCACGCGGTGTCTATGGCTTCGCTCGGCCCTCTGAAGTTAAAAAAATACGACACGCGGTTCGCGAGGATCGAGTGTACCGTTCCTGTGGAAACAAAGGCGCTGATGTTCTCCCCCAACAGCTCGGCATAGTCGTTTTTCGAAACGCCCGCATAGACGCCGATCTTCCGGCCCGACAGACTCTTTGGGCTGTAGCCAGCGTTTTCAATCACCTGCCAGACCGTTTCTAGGAACAGGCGGTGCTGCGGGTCGATAAAATTCGCCTCTTTGGGCGAGATGCCAAAAAACAGCGGGTCGAATCGATCGACCTCCTCGATGAATCCGCCCCACTTGCTGTTCGTCTTGTTCTCTTCCTTTTGCGGGTCTCCGTACACATCCTCCCACTTCCAGCGGTCTTGCGGAATGACAGAGATGCAGTTGAGGCCTGCATTGAGGTTGTTCCAGAATTCCTGCGTGTTCTTTGCCCCCGGAAAACGACCGGCGATTCCGACGATGGCAACTTCTCGCTTTGGCGTTTGAGTCATCCAGCTCCGCTCCTCGTTTAGTATTTCTTGAATCTATTTCTAAGCCATTTTCCAGCGTCCTTGGGAGCTGGTGGCGACCTTCAAAACTTCGAGTAAGTTTGCTCCTTGAAATCTGAATTAGGGACTGGACTTTTCGGCATGCCTCTGGACAATTGGTTGAAGCTTCCAACTCAGTGAAGAACCGCGATGAACAATTCGGCGAGCATTACCTGAAGAAATACATGGAAGTCCCTGAGTACCAACACAAACGCGCCGTCGTCTTAACGGCAAGAAAACTTGTGCGTCTGGTCGATGTGCTGCTGCGCAACGGCCAACTCTACACGCCTCGAAGGAAGGTGAACACGGCGAAGGAATAACGCCCCTTTGCTAAAGTCCTTTGCGAATTCCTAGTTAAAATCTGGATATTACTTGATTTTCTACTAGGTCTAATTTGATGCGCCTATTTTTCGGAACTCCCAGCCGTTACAGCCAAGAAAATTTCAAGTTCAACCGACTCAGGGACTTGATATCATACTGCTGGACTTTTTGCTTACAATCCGACCAGTTCAGAGATGCGCCGGTTCAGCAGGTTTGCCGTTTCGCGCATCAGTTTTTCGCCGATCACATCGACATGGCGCGCTCTCCAGCTTTCCAGCGACGTGCCTTTCACCCAGCGGTTGAACGCCCCCAAGGCCGGGCCGCAATGCACCTGATAATCCACCGTGTGCTCAGCGTCCCCACTGAGCGCCATACGCGACGAATAGCCAAAATACCATTTGAAGATCAGCCCCATCTTGTGCTTGGGATTGCGCTCCGCCTTCTCGATCTCCTGCGGGGCCACATAGGCTTGCACTTCGCGGTAGACCTCGTCGAAACTGCGCTTGAAGTAACGCTCTTGCAAAATGCGGCGGGTCTTCTCATCGATCTCCTCCAGCGAGTTGAACTGGCGGTAGAGATCGTACAGCTTGTTTGCACGGGCCGGGAAAAAGACGCCTTTTTTCAAAACCTGCACGCGAGCGCCGATCTCAAACATGTCGCCCGCGGGCGCATAGGCCGTGTCCTGCACGTTCATCTCCTGCAGCAGATCCTTCACCGACTCGGACGTCTGCGCTTCCACCGTGCATTGGTTAATCGAGCCGGTCACGAGATAATCCGCCCCGAGCACGAGCGCCGCCACCGCCGCTTCCGGGGTTCCGATGCCGCCGGCCGCTCCGATGCGAATCTTCTTCTTGTATCCGTATTTGGCCATCATCTCATTGCGCAGGCGAACGATCGACGGAAGCAGCACGGAAGAGACACCCTGATCGGTATGTCCGCCGGAATCGGCCTCGACGGTGATGTCATCCGCCATCGGAACTTCGCGGAGCAGATTTGCTTCCTCGCGCGTGATCCGCTGTTCCAGCAACAGCTTGTCGACGATGCGCTCCGGTGCCGGGCTCAGAAACGCCTCAGCAACTTCCGGGCGCGAGACTTTGGCGAGGATGCGGTTTTCGACAATCACGCCGCCTTCTGCCGAGCGTTTCAGCCCTTTCGCTCGGTAGCGGACCAATGCGGAGTTCACCGCCATGTAGGCGCTTGCCTCCAGGTTCCGCACGCCGGTGCGTAGGAAGAGATCGACCGTCATCTCCTCCATCGATGGGCTGCCTTGGTTATGCAGCAGGTTCATGCCATACGCCTCACCGCGCGTCAACACCTGCTGAATCGTGCGGATCGCCTGTTCGATCTGCTCCAGCTTCATGCCGCCGGTCCCGTAAAAACCCAGCATACCCGCCTTGCCGACCTGAATGACCAGGCGCTCAGAAGCCACGCCGCGATACATCGAGCCCGTGACATAGGCGTACTTCAAGTTATAATCCTTCTTGAACTCCTCATCGCCCAGCGATTCTGCCGTGCTCGCCCTTCTCGACACACGCACGACCGGCTCGCTCACAGCTTCCCTCACCGGCACGACCTCCACCGGAGCGGGAGCAAGCGCCTCAACAGCGACTGCCACCTCCGCGACCGCGACCGACGCTTTCGTCACCTCAGTTACAGGCACAGTCACAGACGTCGCCAAAGCCACCGGCACCGCCTCCTCCACGTCATCCGCTTCCGGCTCGATCACGAGCGGTTCCGCTTTGCGGCGGATCGTGGTGACGAGCTTGGTCAGGACATTGCCCGGCCCGACCTCTTCGATCTCTATCTCGCCAAGGCCCATCAGATAGCGCACGCTGTCCGTCCACTTGACCGGAGACACGATCTGCTGCACCAAATTATCCTTCACCTGCCGTTGCTTGTACGGACGCGCATAAATGTTCGAGATGACCGGAATCTCCAGTTTTGAAAATTCAAACGATTCCAGATACGCTTCAAAACTCCGCTTGCTCTCCGCCATATACCGGGAATGGAAAGCCCCGCTCACATTGAGCGGAATGTACATGCGCACGCCCGCTTCCTCAAAAAACGGCTGCGCGCGCAGGATGTCCATCTTTGAGCCAGCGATGACGATCTGGCCCGGCGAATTGTAGTTGGCGATGTCGATCCCATCCAACCCGTTCTCCATCAGCACCCGGTCGATCTGCTCCATCGTAAACCCAATCACCGCCGCCATGCCCCCACCGCTCGCAAAGCTCATCAGTTCGCCACGCTTCTTGACTATCCGCAGACCGGTAGCAAAATCAAAAGCCCCTGCTGCAAACAGCGCATTGTACTCACCCAAGCTGTGCCCGGCCACATAATCCGGCTTGCATCCCGTCTCCAGCACCTTCTTTAGAAAACTCAGTGCGCTGACCACATACAGAGCCGGCTGCGTGTACTGCGTCTGGCCCAGCTGATTGTCCGGGTCCTCCAAGCACAGCCTTTTGATTGAATAGCCCAAGATCTCATCCGCTTGTGCCATCAGATCTGCAAACTCGTCAAACAGCGTACCACCCATGCCTTTGTGCTGAGAACCTTGTCCAGGAAACACGTATGCTTTCATAGGTTGTCCTCCCTTTCTGATGCGCGATGAAATGAGTTGCTCCAGTTGCTCGCAAACCTTGTTGAAGTTCTTGAGATCCTGCTGATACGGCGTGAGGACCGCATAGCTTTGCGAGAGCGAATCCTGTTTAAAATTCCGCTTGGCCAGATTAGCCAGCGTTCCCGAAGGACCCAAGTCCACGTACAGGCAATCGTCTCCCCGCTCCAGCGCCTGCATCGCTTCGGAAAAGCGAATCGGCTGTCGCGCCACCTCCCAGAAATACTCGCTCCTCAGCGCTGTCTCCCGCCGCCCGGTCACCCCGGAATAAAATCGTACCCGAGGCTGGCGATACGTTAGCCCGCGCAGCCGCGCCACATAGGAAGCGGCAGCCGGATCAATCCATGAGGAATGGTATGCAAAGGAGGCCGGCAGAATCTGATAGGTGATGCCTTTCTCCCGCAGCGCCTCCCCGATGCTCGGCAGCATCGCCGCCGGGCCGGCCACCACAAAATGCGCTTCCGAATTGATCGACGCCATCTCCGTGTTCTGACGCAAGAGCAGCATCCTGTCATAGAGGCTCGGCTCCTGCAGAATCCCGATCATCCCGCCGGGGAGACACGTAGCCTCAAATGCCTTGGCCTGCTCCACCACCAGCTTTAGCGTGACCTCCACATCGAGCACACCTGCCACAGCCGCCGCCGCGAACTCGCCCATGCTGCTGCCAAGGACCGCATCTGGCTTGACCCCGCGGGCCATCACCGCCTGCGCCAGCGCATATTCCACCATGAAGATCGCGGGGTGGGTCAGCAGCGTCCGTTCAAACGGCTCGTCTCGGCGCTTGTCCTCCGCATACAGACGCGCCAGCACCGACTCCCCGACGAGCGGCGTCACCATCTCGTCCAACTTGTTCATCCACTTGCGAAACTCAGATACCTCCTCATAGAGCCCTCGACCCATCTGGTAAAACTGAGAACCCTGCCCGGAGAAAAGAAACACTATCGGCTTGCCCATCCATGTCCCTCCTGAACGCGACTCGTCTGCCTTGATTTATTTAAAATTGAACAATTGCCCCTGATTCTTGCGCATCCGAAACCGGACAAAATGCTCTATTTGCTCAATCTGAAAATAGATGTTGTGCTCCAGCACATCCCGAAACGCCATGCCCGGCTCCTTGCCATAAGAATGACCCGGATACACACGCACATGAGGGGGAGTGGACTTGCGAATCCTCTGAAAACTGTCATGCATCTGCTCCGGGGAACCTCCGGCCCCATCGCAGACGCCGCAGCCTTCAATAAACACCGTATCCCCCGTGATCAGATCGTCTGCGAGCCGAAAACAAGCCCCGCCGGCCGTGTGCCCTGGCGTCAGCATGCAACTGATCGGCGTCTCTCCCAGCCAGATCGTCTCCCCTTCCTCAAACGGATGCAGATTCCGACATGCGAACCCGTAGGCATCGATCTCCTTGACCGACATGTACGCCCGCGCCGCCGGGTAGAGCTGGAGCAGCGGCTCCACCTTGTTGACATGATCGTGATGCGAATGTGTCAGCAGGATGCAAGCCAACTCCGCCTCCAATGAGTGAAGCATCCCGTCGAGCAACTCCAAGTCCCAAGCCGGGTCCACCACAGCCGCCTGCCGGGTGGCTTTGTCTACGAGTATGTACGCATAATTTTTCATGAACAAAAACTCAACCTTCAATGGGTACAGCTCATAGCTCCGCTTCATCCTTCCTCCCCTCTCTTCAAATCCTAAAAAGCAAGCACAAAAAAGTAGAGGAACGATCTCCTCTACTTTTTTGTGCTTGCTTTGGCTATTTTGTATAACTTCTTCCACCTTGCACAACAGATCCTGCACGGCCTCCAAGTTCAAACGGCAGTCCTTGGGATAGGCGATCGCAAAGACGCGCTCCCCCACGCCCCAGCCCGCAACTCGGAAGCGCAGAAAATGAGAGTAAGCCGCCAGCATGGCTTGCCGAGCCGGTCGGATCTGCTCGACATCCAACCCCATCGGCAGCACAAGCTCCGCCCCCAACTCGTCACAATGAGAGATGCTAACCTGCAGATTGAGAGCAGCAGGGTGTACGATCAGCGGCTGGTGAAGAATCCCCCGATCGATCCAGACGTTCTTCCTGCACAGAGGCCGCCGCCGATTGCGCACAGCAAACGCTCAACCAAGCACTGTACGGCTCACGTCAAGTCCCTGCACGAAGCTCTCCGGAGGACACACTTCCCCCATGCTTCTTCCTCTCAATGCGATTCAATATGATACCCTAAGTTCCTTCAACGTGCCTAAACATCGATTAAATTAGCTTAGGGATTTTCTTAGATTCAACCAAATATCCGATCAACGAACTTACGAATTGAACAACATAACCCATTACACGAATACAGCTTAATACTACCCTCATTCAACTTTGTTCGTCAAGGATTACTTACCAGAAACCTATTTATTCTATCCCCAGGTCTTGGTATGGTATGGTATGGTATGGTAAAATAAGACATGGTATAATGTTGTAAAATATACTATTTTTTGCTTGGATATTTATTCAACATAATACACAAGTTGGGGGATGTCTATTTTGAATTGGTACGTACTATTCGTAGAAACCGGTCAAGAAGAAGTGGTGCAAAAGTTCCTGAACCTGTACTTTGATGAAACTTCCCTCCACTCTGTCGTACCGAAACGCAGAGTCCCCGAGAAGAAGGCAGGCGCTGTCAAGCACGTGCTGAAGAAAATATTCCCCGGCTACGTGTTGATCAAGACCCGCATGACCGATGAAGTTTTTCACACCTTGAAAAAAGTCCCCAAGTGCTACAAACTGCTCAGCCAAGGCACGCTCTACTCCAAAGATGAAGGAACCTATTACTCCAAAATTGACGAACGCGAGATGTCGCTGATCTTGCAGCTGATCGGAGACGGAGAGATCGTTGGCTATTCGGGCATCTACATAGAAAATTCACGTGTCTCCGTAACCTCCGGCCCGCTGCAGGGCATGGAAGGCATCATCACCAAAATAGACCGTCGCAAAAAGCGGGCGAAGATCCACCTCAACTTCATGGGTGCCGAGAAGCTCATCGACGTAGGTGTGGAGATCCTCTCCCCATGCATCCCGCAGCTACAAAAGGTCACGTAAAAAACATCCCCGTTCCGTTTAGGAACTAGGATGTTCAGGCTGTCGAGAAAGTCTCGACAGCCCTCTTTATAAGTATTTAATTTAATACGACACCGCGTTACTATGGTGTAATAATGATAACTTATACGAACGGAAGGTATCGCCCTATGCTGCGTTCTAATCGAGATAAACAACAAAATTACGAGTTCGTATCCATTGAAGGCTTAGTGCCTGCTGTAAGTGCAAACGAATCTCGCCTATCGCTGGTTTTTAGGTCTGGGATTAACCGAATATGGTCGGCGGTCGTGTACTGGTTTCCGATTCGACCCATGTCGTTTAGATCCCCAAAACAAAGAGAAACCCGAGGCGTCTTGGAACAAGACGTAGGGTTTCTCGACAATCTCAAAGATCAAACCGCCCTATAAGGCGATTTGATCTTTGATGGACTGCAATATTTTTTTCTCCAGACGCGACACCTGTACTTGTGAAATGCCTAAACGACTCGCTACTTCTGACTGCGTCTTATCCCGGTAATAACGTAAATATACGATGAGCCGCTCCCGCTCGCTGAGGCCTTCAATGGCCTCGGTCAGCGCAAGCTTGTCGAACCAGCGCTCCTGGGAATCATCAGCAATTTGATCCATCAGCGTAATGGGATCGCCGTCATTTTCAAATACCGTCTCATGAATCGAAGTTGGCGGCTTATTCGCTTCCTGCGCAAATACGACATCCTCCGGCGTAATACCCAGTCGTTCTGCCACTTCGCTAATGGTCGGCAGCCTTCCCAGCACCTTGGACAGCTCGTCTTTCATTTTGCGCACCTTATTGGCCGTTTCCTTGAGCGAGCGGCTAACCTTAAGCGTACCGTCATCGCGCAAAAACCGCTGAATTTCACCGATAATCATCGGCACGGCATAGGTAGAAAATTTCACATCATAGGAAAGGTCGAATTTGTCAACCGACTTGAGCAGGCCGATACAGCCGATCTGAAACAGATCATCTGGCTCATAGCCGCGGTTGATGAAACGTTGAACGACTGACCATACCAAACGAATATTGCATCCTACAAGCGTGTCCCTTGCCAACGTGTCGCCAGACTGGCTTAATGCAATAAGCCGCTTTACTTCCGCATCATCCAAATACGGCTGAGCCGTTTGTTTCAACCCGGAATCCATGAGGTTCAACCCCTATGCGCTAGTTGTATAGCGCTTTTTTCGATTCAATTCGTTTCAGCATGCTGACGCGCGTACCGCCGCCAAGCTCGCTGACAACCTCGAATCGGTCCATAAAATTTTCCATAATCGTAAAGCCCATGCCCGAGCGCTCAAGCTCCGGCTTGGAAGTGTAAAGCGGCTGGCGAGCCAAGTCCAAATCTTCAATACCGCGTCCATGGTCAATAACCGTCAAGGAAACCGCGTCTCCTTCAATATAACCCTCTATCGTCACTTTGCCGGCTGCGTCGCTATCATAGCCGTGAATAATCGCATTGGTTACCGCTTCCGAGATTGCTGTCTTTAAATCATTCAGCTCCCCCAGGGTCGGATCGAGCTGGGAGACGAAGGCTGACACCGCTACGCGGGCAAAAGCCTCGTTCTCTGAGCGGGCGCTGAAGGTTAACGTCATTTCATTGCGTCCATTCACGATACCACCTCCAGACTTGAAATCGCCATCCGTTCATTATCATGAATCTCCAAAATTTTGAACAAGCCCGACATTTCAAACAGCCGGTGAACGCTTGGACTAACGGCGCATACAACCATTTTCCCGCCTCTTGCCTTAACCTGCTTATACCTGCCCAGAATGACGCCAAGCCCCGAGCTGTCCATGAATTGCAAATCCTTCAAGCTGAGAATGATGTGGTCGCTGCTTCCGCGTAAAATCGCATCCTCCATCTTGACCTTTACGACGTCGGCTGTATGATGATCCAGCTCTCCGCGCAGACGTACAATAAGCACATTGCGATAATGCTCCAGTTCAGCTTGCAAATTCATAATTGCTGTTCATCTCCTTTAAGCTGTGCATTTGGATAGAACTAGCATTTCTCCAGCGGGACACACGTTTCCTGCACGGCGACAAAACTAGAAGCAGAGCCCTAAGAGGTGACAAAATATTCAGCCTAAGCTCGCTATTTTCCGGCAAAACCTTGCTCCGATAACCCGATTTAAGCGAACAATCCGCCAAACGAGCGCTTCAGCATTTTCCACCAGCCAGCCCGTTCAATCGTCTGCGGCGCATCAACTGGGAATTCCTTAAGCAGTTTATCTCCCTGATACACGAGCAGCTGGCCGATCGGCGCACCAATTGCAATAGGAGCTTTAAGCGAGCCGTCGATTTTCAGCTCGTAGCGGATATCGCTTGTGTTTGCCCCTTTTTTGAGCAGTATGCTGTAAGCATGGGGAGCGACCAGCTCAAGCTCGGACACAACGCCCTTCTCTACATGCACCTTGCCCATGGCATCGCCCTCTTTAAAAATCGGATGCGTCGTATATTGGGCAAACGCATAATCAAACATTTGCGACACTTCCGTGTTGCGCGTCTTCGTATTCGGCTCACCCATCACGACCGCAATGACGCGAAGCCCATCCCGTCTTGCCGTTGCCGACAAACAAAACTTGGCTTCATTCGTAAATCCGGTTTTCAGGCCGTCTGCCCCGCTATAGAACCGTACAAGCTTATTCGTGTTGACGAGCCAGAATGGCTTCTCTGACGTTTTGCGCAAATAATCCTGATACATGCCGGTATACTTCGTAATATCCGTATGCCCCAGCAGTTCACGGGACATAACCGCAATGTCATGGGCCGACGAATAATGATCCTTTGAAGGCAAGCCATTGCAATTGGCAAAATGGGTTTCCTTCAGCCCGAGCTGCTTCGCCTTCTCGTTCATCATTGCCACGAATTGCTCCTCAGTGCCTCCGAGCTTTTCTGCCATCGCAACAGAGGCGTCATTGCCGGAAGCCAGAGCGATTCCTTTAATCATGTCATCCACGCTCATTTCCTCTCCAGGCTCCAGAAAAATTTGTGAGCCGCCCATGGAGGAAGCATATTCGCTCGTCTGTACCTTGTCGGTCAGCTTGAGCTTGCCGTCAGCCAGTGCTTCCATAATAAGCAGCATGGTCATAATTTTAGTGATGCTTGCCGGAGGCAGCTGATCGTGGCTGTTTTTCTCATAAATAATCGTTCCGCTGTCCGCGTCCATAAGAATGGCAGACCGGGCTGATGGCGCCAGATGAGGCTCCACGCTTCCGGTCTGCTCCGCTGCTGGCAGCGATGGGAAGGGCGGTATCTCCGCTGCTTCTTCGGCGAATACAGCAGTTGGCAAAGAGACAGCGAGCGCAAAGATGCATAAGCAAAGTTTATTCCGTAATTTTTTCAAGAACAGATTCCCTCCTATGAAGCTGCGGCAGCCCGGATTTCGCAAAAAGGTTCGGTTCACGGGAAGTCGCCGCAATTCGGCTATATTTAAATATAAGAATTTATAAGTTTCACACTTATAAATGGGCTTATATTCCACCTGCGAAACGGCAGCTTTGCCGCCAAAGGACGGCTTCAACCGTTTACGCTTGTCTTCCACAGTGTCGCCTGTTTTTATGTAAATTATTCCAAAGTTCCTATATTCACAAAAAAAACCGCCCTCACAGAAGCTTTCGCTTCCGCAAGCACGGTTTTTGAATTTTTTTCACGTTATCACTTGCTTAATAAATCTAATTACCCCTTTGTAATTTGTAATGCGACTCTCGCCCTCGCTCAAGCATCATATGACCGTTCTTATCATACGTTTCATGCCATTTGCTCTGTTTATTTATGGCTGGAAACGGTCCGTCGCTCTTCCTGCGCACGCACGATTAAAACGTCTAGCGATTGGCTTAGCCGCAGTACCTCCCGGTTCAGAAAAGTTTGCTTGATGAGCGCCGTTTCAACCATTTTATCGCGCAACTTCTCCATCTCCAAGAGCAATTGGTTGTCCATTTCACTCCACTCCATTTTTCTATAATTACGGACATTATACGACGATGGCGTTTTAAAATACTGTCACAATGAGTCGAGCCAAATATTACAATTGTGTTACAAATACGCGGACAAAATAACACGACTATTTTACTTTTTTTATCTATTTTAGCAATAATCTGTTCTTCAAATGAGTGGGACCAAACCTTTTACGAGGTCTAAAAACTCAGATTTCACGCGCTCTGCCGTCTCCATAACCTCTTCGTGATTAAGCGGTTGATCCAGAATGCCCGCAGCCATATTCGTAATACAAGAAATGCCAAGAACTTCAATCCCCGCATGTCTTGCGGTAATCACTTCCGCAACGGTCGACATTCCGACAGCATCTGCCCCCAAAACGCGCAGCATGCGAATTTCCGCTGGTGTTTCATACGTTGGTCCGAGCAGTCCGGCATATACCCCTTCAGCCAGTGCAAGCCCTTGGCTTGCCGCAAGTTCACGGGCAATACCGCGCAGACGCTTGCTGTAAGCCTCCGACATATCAGGAAAACGAACACCCAGCTCGTTATCATTAGGGCCAATTAGCGGGTTTTTGCCTGTCATGTTCAGGTGGTCGGAAATCAGCATCAGATTGCCGGATTCAAAAGCAAGGTTGACACCGCCAGCTGCATTGGTCACAAGCAGCGTCGATACGCCAAGCGCCTTCATTACGCGCACCGGAAATGCCGTCAGCTCAGGGCCGTAGCCCTCATACATATGGAAGCGGCCCCGCATCAATAGCACTGGCCGGCCTGACAGGGTACCGATAAGCAGCTCGCCTGCATGACCTTCCACTGTGGACACTGGGAAATGGGGAATATCGTTGTACGCAATCGTCACTGGATTTTCCAAATGATCGCCGAGAACGCCAAGTCCAGAACCCATAATAAGGCCGACCTCTGGCAACAAGTTCGTACGTCCGGCAATGTAAGCTGCCGCTTCTTTAATTTGTGCTGCTGTAATTACGCTCATAGTGATATCCTCCAAGTCGTTAGTTCGTTCATTAATTCGCATATTAGTTCGTGCGTACATTTAATTAAGCTTCAAGCAAGTCGAGAAAGCTTGTGCCGTTTGGCGGAGCTTGTACATTAAAGTTGTCAGCAATCGTCGCTCCCAAATCCGAGAAGGTTGCTCTTGTTTCGAGCTGCCTTGGCTGCTTGAAAGCCGGGCTGTAAAGCAGCAGCGGCACATACTCCCGCGTGTGGTCCGTACCCGGATGAACGGGATCATTGCCGTGATCAGCAGTAATGACTAGCAAATCGCGCGGGCCAATGGTTTGGACAAGCTCAGGCAAGGCGCGGTCAAACTCTTCGAGTGCAGCGGCGTAGCCTTCTGGATCTCTGCGATGCCCGTACAAGGAATCGAAATCAACGAGATTCGTAAACAGCAATCCCTTGAACGGCTCCTTCAAAGCAGCAATCGTACGGGCGATGCCATCGGCGTTGCTCTTCGTCGGCGTAGAAGCATTAATGCCCTCACCGTCAAAAATATCATTGATTTTACCGATGGAGATCGTGTCGAGTCCCCCATCCTGAAGCGCATTTAGCACCGTAGGCTCTGGCGGCTTGACTGCATAATCATGGCGGTTAGGCGTCCGCTTGAACGCACCTGGCTCCCCTTCATACGGTCTTGCAATGACCCGGCCTACTGTATAACGCTCATCCATCGTCAGCTCGCGCGCAATTTCGCAAGCACGGTACAGCTCGTCTAGCGGGATGATGCCTTCATGCGCTGCAATTTGAAAAACGCTGTCAGCAGAAGTGTAGACGATCCATGCCCCCGTCTCCATTTGCTCAGCGCCCAGCTCGTCCAAAATTTCCGTACCGCTTGCCGGCTTATTGCCAATGACCTTGCGCCCAGTGCGCTCCTCGAATAAAGTGATCAGCTCATCCGGAAAGCCATCCGGAAACGTCTGAAATGGAACCGTCAGCTTCAGCCCCATCAGCTCCCAATGCCCGGTCATCGTATCCTTGCCGACCGATACCTCCTGCATTTTTCCATAATAGGCGCCAGAAGGGCCGTCTGCGGGCTTCCAATCACCCAGTGGCGCAATACGGTCAAGACCAAGCTGGCGCAAATTCGGCAGGCTTGTCCCCTTCACTCTTTCCACGATATGACCAAGCGTGTGCGACCCGAGGTCACCGAACGCCTCTGCATCCGGCTGTTCGCCAATTCCAACGCTGTCAAGCACAATAACGGCAATACGATCAAATTTACTCATGTAGTCCCAACCCTTCTAATGTTAGATCTGGTGAAAAACAATAGGCTTATGTGAAAGGTTTGACTTTCCACCAGCATTCGGTGCGCATCCGCTCTGCCTGACCTAGTCTTAAGCAACCGGCGATCTCGCTATCTTTCAAGCGCGTGGATGCGCGCTGTTGTATACGTCTTTCATTTTCACCTTTGTCAGCTTGGAGTATTTCTGGGTTGTAGCAACGTCGGCGTGGCCAAGCAAAGCTTGTACGGTACGCACATCTGCGCCGTTTTCCAGCAAATGAGCGGCAAACGAATGGCGCAGCGTATGCGGCGTTATATCTGCTTCAATGCCCGCCTCTTTTGCATACTTTTTGACCGTTTTCCAGAAGCCCTGCCGCGTCATCCGAGTTCCCAAATGATTTAAAAACAGCGCATCCTCCTGCTTGCCGTGCCGCAGCAGCCCAATTCGCCCATGATCCAAATAGTCCTTCAGCGCCTCGGCAGCTTTTCTCCCAAATGGAACGATGCGCTCCTTGCGGTTGCTGCCTACACACTGGATAAAACCGAGCTGCTGATTGACACTTGACACATCGAGTGAAATGAGCTCCGACACGCGCATGCCTGTCGCATACAGCAGCTCCAGCATCGCCTTATCCCGCTTCCCTGCTGTCGTTACGCATTGCGGCGTGTCCAGCAGCAGACTTGTATGCTCCATCGATAAAATTTGCGGCGGCTTCGTTTCCTGCTTCGGCGATTCAATATAGATGGAAGGGTCGCGATCGATGAAACCTTCAACGAGCAAGTAATGAAAGAAGGCGCGTATCGACACGATGTGCCGCGATAAAGTGGACGGCTTGCGCCCTTCCTCCTTCAACTGCAGCAAATAATGCGCCAAATGATGCTTTTGAATGGCCGCTGCTTCCTCGATTTTCTGGCTTTCCATATAATCCAGCAGATACAGCAAATCCCGCCCGTACGACTCCAATGTATTTTTCGACAAGGAGCGTTCTACGCTTAAAAAACGAATAAAAGAGTCCACCAAAGATTTCATCCTGTTTCCTTTCATGCTTCCAGCCTCTGCACGCGATTCATGCGTACTTCGGTATTTCCACACCCAGGATCATAAATCCTGCTTGGCAAGCTTTTTATCCCGCCCCGCTATTCGCCGTACCAATAGAAAAAACGCAGCCTATCCGCTATATTACCATTTTCCCACTCATATGTACTATGCCAAATAGCCTTTACAGCCTCGCCCTGCGGAACTTCATAAGGATTGCTTGGCGACACGACATCAACGAGCCAATCATAGCCGCCAGTTGCAACTACGAACAAGCCGATGAATAGCAGCATAAATACGAAGCGGCTGAACCATTTGCGTGCAGACAATACCATTTGCCCCTCGCCCCTCTCTAGACATGCAGGCAGGTTTGTCCCGCCCACTTTACCATATGATGAGAGAGGGGCTTATATGCGGAAGGAAAGGGTCTAGTGCGCCGATTTGCGGCGGTGTTTATGCCCATTCAAAAGCAGCCAGGTATCCTTAACCATCTTAGCATCATTTGCTTACGACAGCAGTGTTTGGATCGGTGTAAATGGCAAGTCCAGTGCAGCAGCAACCTGCTCATAAGTTAATTTGCCGCTATGCGTATTGACGCCTTTCTGCAGAGGCTCGCTCAGCTTTATTGCCGCCAGCCCATCATTTGCGAGCAGCAGCGCATATGGCATCGTAACATTCGTCAGCGCAAAGGTCGAGGTGCGTGGTACAGCACCTGGAATATTCGCTACCGCATAATGGATGACGCCATGCTTGATGTAAATCGGATCCTTATGCGTAGTAGCTCGGTCAACCGTAGCTATGGAGCCGCCTTGGTCTACGGCGACATCGACGATGACTGCGCCTTTTTTCATCGTTTTGACCATATCCTCCGTCACCAGATGAGGCGCTTTGGCCCCCGGGATCAGTACGGCACCAATGAGCAGGTCCGCCTTCGCCACCGCCTCGGAAATATGATACGTACTCGACATCACGGTCTGAATACGACCGCCAAATACATCATCGAGGTAGCGCATTCGATCAAGACTCCGCTCAAGCAGCACGACGGTTGCTCCCATGCCGAGCGCAACCTTCGCAGCATTCGTTCCGACGATGCCGCCCCCGATAATGACGACCTCGGCTGGTGCTACCCCAGGTACACCGCCTAGCAGAACGCCACGTCCCCCGTTAAACGCCTCTAAAAACTGTGCGCCAACTTGTACGGCCATTCGCCCTGCAACCTCGCTCATCGGCGTCAGCAGCGGCAGGCTCCCATTCTGAAGCTGAATCGTTTCATAGGCAATGGCTGTTACCTCGCTGTCCATTAAAGCTTTCGCCAGCTCCGGCGCAGCTGCAAGATGCAAATAAGTGAACAAAAGCTGCCCTTTGCGGAAATAACCGTATTCCTCTGAGAGAGGTTCCTTTACTTTCATAATCATTTCTGCGCGTTCCCATACTCGAGCAGCCGAGTCTACAATTACGGCACCCTCGCTTGCATAGTCGCCGTCCTGAAAGCCGCTGCCATCTCCTGCCCCTGTCTGTACAAGCACTTGATGTCCGGCCGCCTTAAGCATGGTGACGCCTGCTGGCGTCAATGCCACCCGGTATTCACTCGTTTTTATTTCTTTGGGAACGCCAATGATCATGAAAAAACCTCCTAAAGAAAATATTGGGGATATAGCCATATTGTACGTCAACTGATTGTCCTAAGCGATACATTTTCCAACTGCTGCAAAAAATATGTACATGGGGACGAATACCCAGTCCACACCTGCCCCTCCTCCATACACTACACAAGTAGTCTCATGTCTGCCTATAACATGAAGGAGGAGCCCATCATGCCTCGATTGGATAACCTGATCGCTTCCTGTTCTGCCTATAAACCATCTAAACATACAGAACGCCAGCTCATCAGCTTTACTACGCACAGCTCTTATAAACGCTGCTTGCGCCTGCTTGAATCGCGCGGCATTCATCCATTCAAAACGATGCCCGGCTGCAAAATGATTGGCTTTCTGCTGGATCGGCGCAGCTCGTGGAAAAATATTGTTCGGCATCCTGATGTCAAGGTGATGGAGCGGGATGTGAAGATCCGCAAGCATGATACCACTCCCCGTATGACAACCCGTACTATAAAACCAAATCTTCCCATTATAAAAACGACCCTAGACGCGAATAAGGTGCCTTGGAATATTAAAAGAGTACAGGCGCCGCTTGCTTGGAAGCGCACACTCGGCAGGCCTGTCAAGCTTGCCATTATTGATACCGGCATTGCCAAGCATCCCGATCTGCGCATAGCAGGCGGTGTCAATACGATGGGGGGCATAAGCTATTACGATGATAATGGTCATGGTACGCATGTTGCTGGCATTGCCGCAGGCAGAGGCTTAACAGGCTTGTACGGCGTAGCTCCCAATGTAAAGCTGTATGCCGTAAAGGCACTCGACCGTTACGGTTCTGGCTACGTGTCGGATATTGTAGATGCCATTGAATGGTGCATCCGCAACAAAATGAACGTTATTAATATGAGCTTTGGCATCGTCAGCGGCCAGCATAGTGATTTGCTGCGCCAGGCGATCAAGCGGGCAGCGAAGCAGGGAATCGTCATTTCAGCCTCAGCCGGCAACGAGGGGCCAAATACGACGACGATCGACGAGCCAGCTTCCTTTCCAGAGACGATCGCAGTCGCTGCTACCAATCGGCTGAATCAAATTGCCGATTACAGCAATCGAGGAATGGGCATTGATGTTGCCGCGCCGGGAACAGAAATTCTCTCAACTTGGCTGAATGGCAAATATGCCATCATGTCAGGAACGAGCATGTCCTCTCCCCATGTGGCTGGCGGTGCTGCTTTATTGCTCTCTGTAAGGCCAAAGCTAAGCTCCGCCCGCGTAACAACTGTTTTCCGAAAATGGTCCGTACCTCTGAAGGGTTATTTGCCCATTGCTCAGGGCTCCGGCTTGCTGCGGCTCGGACGCATTGGCAATCTAAAAACCTGATGCAGTGGGTATCCGCTATATAGCCCAAACCGTCTAGCCATACGAAACGCCAAAACGGCTTCGCCGTCCAGAAGCACTGGGCAGCAAAGCCGTTTATGATTCATCTTTTTTCGCATTCGCATTCTTCTCATTGCATTTACGACAAATGCCCTGGAAGTCCAAACGATGGTCGAGAACCGAAAAACCAAATTCCTCTTCCAATCGCTCCTCAAGTGGCAGCAGCCAATCGTCCTTGATCTCATCCATCGATCCGCATTGCACACAAATAAGATGATGATGATGATGCTTGCTGCTGTCCGTTCTCAGATCGTATCTGGCAACCCCGTCGCCAAAATTAAGCTTCTCCACTACATGCATTTCGCTTAATAACTCAAGTGTCCGATACACGGTTGCAAGGCCAATTTCGGGTGCCTTGTCCTTCACAAGCATGAACACATCTTCAGCGCTCAAGTGATCTTCCTCATTCTCAAGCAATACACGTACTGTTGCTTCACGCTGCGGGGTTAATTTGTAGCCCTGCGACTGCAACTGTTGTTTAATCTTATCAATCCGGGCTTCCATGATTTCCCCCCTACCACACATGTCTGCGCCAACATCAGAAAACGTTTGCTTTCATTATAGATTCAAACCCTTGTGAAAGTCAAACATTTTGGCATAGAATGGGCATCAGATTGCCGCGGCAGAAGCGTCTAAAATCGGTGCTGCCCAGCTCATTAATAGTGGAGAGACGTAAGCTTCAAGCAAAGCGGCACCAATTAAAACCATCAGCATCATCAACGCTGTCGTCGTAAAGCTGAGCATTTGCGGGGCAAGCGTGCCATTTTGCCGCAGCAACCTATTTTTCACCACATAAATCGAAAAAGAAAGCGCAGAAGCACTCGCCATCAAAATGGCCGGCACAATAATTAAATTAGGCGGCGCAATCGAGACGAGCGAAAACAGCACGCCCTTCCATGAATATTGCGTAATAAGCGTTCCGAGCGCAAAGCCGACGAGCACGCCTTTTAGAAAATCCATGGCTAGCACCAGCGGTATTCCGACAACGGTAATTCCAAGAAACCACAGCACCAGCAGCCATTTTCCATGAAAAAAAACGCGCTCCCAAAACATAGCCTCGCTACCCGCTGCCGTCCCGCCATGCATGAGCTGCACATATTGGCCCATGTCCGTTGCCAAGTCCTGCTGCTGCTCAAAGGTCAGTGCATTCACCATCAACGCGCCAAAAATAACGCCCACGACAAACAGCACGCCCACAAATACATACAGCGTCAGCTGGCTCCCTGCGGGCCCCTTCCCCATTCGCGAACGCATAGCCTTCCCCCTCTTGTCCCATGTGCTAAAGTGTATGTTCCTTCAAGCACACCTATGACGGAAGAGAAGGCGCTGATATCGTTCTCCTTTCTAAACAGGCAGTTTGCCCGTTAGCAAATACAGCTTCCATACATAGACAGCCATAATTGTCTTGGCATCACTAATGCGACCTTCGGAGATGAAGGCTTCCGCTTCCGCAAGCGTAATCGCCATCACTTCCAGAAACTCATCCTCATCCTTCTGCTGCTTGCCGGAAACGATCTGATCCGTGAAATAAACGTACAGCTTCTCATCCGCAAAACCCGGCGACGTATAAAAAGCGCTCACAAGCTGCAGCGTATCCGCTTTGTAGCCTGTCTCCTCCTCCAGCTCGCGCTTCGCCGCCTCAAGTGGATCTTCACCAGCATCCAGCTTGCCAGCCGGAAGCTCGATCTGGAATTTCTCAAGAGGCTTGCGGTACTGCTCCACGACGAGCAGCTTGCCATTTAATAGAGCGATAACGGCCGCAGCGCCCGGATGCTTGACGATTTCCCTTGTCGCCGTACTGCCATCCGGCAAGGCGACCGTGTCTACCTGCAGCGAAATGATTTTGCCAGAGAAAATCGGTTCGGTGTGGGTAGTTTCTTCTTTCCAGCGATTAATTTCCTGATTCATGAATGAATATTCCCCTTTGCGTGTAAGAATATGGTAACATGCATAACTTGTCCGATATCCGCATACCTATCCTTATCCAAATATTTTTAATAGGGAAGGAGCATAGGTAACGATGAAAACCTATACAAGCGTCAGCCATCTTCGCCTTGTCGGCAAAGCATGGGAGATTCGCCATCAACTGCGCATGATGTCCTGCAAGGCTGCGAGCGGAGCTTCTGAGCCATTAGCAAGCTTTTTAAAAGAACGCCAATAGCCAGCAGCTTGCCCTCTTGACTAAATGGAAAACAAGCGATACGCCCGGGAAAATGCTCTTTTCCTGACCTATCGCTTGTTTGGTTTCTCTGCTGTTCTGCTATTATGTCGCAGTCCCTATTAAGCTTTTGCAGCCTGCTTCATAATCTCAACGACCAATTCCGTCGTTTTAACTAGATCGGCTACTTTAATTTGCTCCTGCGTCGTATGGATATGCTCATAGCCAACTGCCAAGTTTACCGTCGGCACGCCTAGTCCGTTGAATACATTGGCATCGCTGCCCCCGCCAGAGTGGAAGGTTTTTGGCGTCAAGCCAATCGCTTTAATCGCCGTTTGTGCAAGCTGCACGACAGCATCGCTCTCATCGTACGAATACGACGGGTATATGACCTCGCTGTTGAAAACGCCCTTGGCGCCAAACTCCGCTGCCGCACTTTCTACTGCCTCGCGCATAGCGCCAAGCTGGGCATCCAGCTTATGCTGAACAATACTGCGTGCTTCCGCATTCAGCTTCACATAGTCCACTACGATATTCGTAGCGCCGCCGCCTTCAAAAGAGCCAATATTCGCTGTCGTTTCCTTGTCGATGCGGCCGAGCGGCATTCTTGAAATCGCTTTTCCCGCCACTTGGATCGCACTGATGCCCGCCTCTGGATTAACGCCAGCATGAGCCGACTTGCCATGAAACTCAATCGTTACTCTCGCTTGTGTTGGAGCAGCAACCGCAATTTCGCCTACCGAGCCGTTGGAATCGAGCGCGTAGCCGAATTTCGCCTTCAGCTTGGACGCATCCAGCGCGCGAGCTCCGAGCAGTCCCGATTCCTCGCCTACTGTTATCACAAATTGAATGGGGCCATGAGGAATCGATTGCTCCTTCAGCACGCGAATCGCTTCAAACATGGCCGCAAGACCCGCTTTGTCATCCGCTCCAAGAATCGTAGTACCATCGCTGCGTATGTACCCATCGGCATCCAGTTGCGGCTTAATGCCTTTACCAGGCGTTACTGTATCCATATGGGAGGTGAAAAAGATAGTCGGAGCGTTTTCCACACCGGCTGCCTCAAGAAAGGCAAATAGATTATTCGCGCCATGACCTGTTTTGGCTGCCGCATCATCCTCTTCCAGCGATAGTCCCAGCTCCCCGAATTTCTTTTTTAACTCCACGCTTATGAGCTGCTCATGCTTCGTTTCACTATCAATTTTCACCAATTGTACAAATTCATCTACTAACCGTTGCTCATTAATCATTAACGTTTCCTCCGTTCGTCATTTTCGACTATAATAGGGCTTATAGAAATGTTTAGAAAGGAGATCTGCCTTGTGAATCCTTCCAAGTATGTTCGAATTGTTGCCATCGTTGTTATTGCCGCCATGCTGTTATCCAGCTTGGTAGCCGGCATCGGGATGCTGTTCTCTTATTAGAGCAGCATCCGGCGCAAAACCAAATACATCGCAGAAATGCGGCAGCAGTTGCTGCGCCGCTTCGCTTACCGACAGCTCGCGGCCCGTCAGCGCATTAAATGAAGTGACCCCGAACTGTTCAATGCCGCACGGCACGATGCCGCTAAAGCCACTCTCCGCTATGCCCGCTTCTATATTCAGCGCAAATCCATGACTCGTCACAAATCCGCCGCGCCTCCGCGCCCGATTAAATTTCACACCGATAGCCGCAATTTTCTCATCCCCTACCCACACTCCGGTGTATTCGGGCTTTCTGCCTGATTCGATACCATAATCCTTCAGCCAATTGATGATGACCTGCTCGACGTTGCGCAAATAAGCATGCAGATCGAGACCCACCGCATCGAGATATAGCAGCGGATAGCCGACAAGCTGCCCAGGCCCATGATAGGTAATATCCCCACCACGGTCAATTTCAAATACAGAAATGCCCCGCTCCGCAAGCTCCGCCTCACCAAGCAGCAAATGCTCGGGATGACGGTCTGAGCCAAGCGTGTAGGTCGGCGGATGTTGAAGAAGGAGAAGCGTCTCTGGACGCTCCTCCTGGTCAACCTGCTTTACCATCGATTTTTGCAGCTCCCACGCCTCCGCATAGCCAAGCATGGAAATATAACGGGCTTCTAGCGGTTTCTTCCCATTAGATACATGAGTAGAGTCAGTCATAGCGGCGTCCCTCATTTCTAATACAATTTCGTATCGTTGTTGAAGCTCTCCAAGTTTTCCTTTACCTTCTGCATAAATCGGCCGCAAATAATACCGTCCAAAATACGGTGATCCAGCGACAAACAGAGGTTTGCCATCGATCGAATGGCGAGCATGTCATTAATGACAACCGGACG
Source organism: Paenibacillus sp. J31R34 (assembly GCF_059383715.1). Lineage (NCBI taxonomy): Bacteria > Bacillati > Bacillota > Bacilli > Caryophanales > Paenibacillaceae > Paenibacillus > Paenibacillus sp. J31R34. Next base: position 95,343 of record NZ_JBXENU010000001.1, on the reverse strand, counting down.
CTTCACGATCGATTCAAACGTCATAATGGCCGCTTGAGGGTAGTTAATAATCGGATGCGTAATAATCGAGCCGAAGGAGCCCGTATTGTTGACGGTAAACGTACCGCCCTGCATGTCAGCAAGCGTTAGGCGCCCTTCGCGTCCACGACGAGCAAGGTCGTCGATTTCTTTCGCCAGACCGGCGATCGTTTTGTGATCGGCGTTTTTGATGACGGGGGTTGCAACCGATTCCTCGGTACCTACCGCAAGCGAAATGTTAATGTCGCGCTTCACGATGATTTTATCGACCGCCCACATGGCGTTCATAATTGGGAACTCCTTGATTGCATTAACGACTGCTTTCAACACGAAAGCAAGATAAGTCAAATTAATGCCCTCACGCTTCATAAATTCATCCTTCACCTTGTTGCGCAGCACGACGAGATTCGTGACATCAACCTCAATCATCATCCAGCCATGCGGAATTTCGGTGACGCTCTGTTTCATATTACGTGCAATTGCGCCGCGAATCGGCGTAACCTCAATATAGTCTTCACCCCGCCCAGGCACCCCGGAAACTGGGGAATCATATTGCTGAATCGTTGGCAAGCGCGGTGTTTCTGTCAAATGCAAGCCAGACGAACGAACCTGCTCATTAATCGGCTCTCGCCCGGCTTGCGGATTTCCTTTATTAGCGGAATTGCCTTCCGCTCCGCCCGACTGGGCGAAGGTGAGCACGTCTTTACGGGTAATACGCCCGCCCAGACCAGTACCTGGAACATCGCTCAAACGAATATTATGCTCGGCTGCCAGCTTCTGAACAGCTGGAGAGAAGCGATTGCGCATCGACATATCACCTTCCGCCTCCTGTGCACCGCTTTGCGAGGCTGTGGATGATCCCGCGCCTTGCCCTGCTGCGCTATAACCCGATGGGGCCCCGCCAGCAGCCTGCGTTTCTACTGCGCCTTCCGTTTCGATTAGGCAAACAGGCGTCCCAACAGGAACGGTTTCCCCGTTGCCAACCAAAATTTTAACCATCGTACCCGATACCGTAGAAGGCAGCTCCGCGCTTACCTTGTCCGTAATAAGCTCACAAATAGGCTCATACATGTCAATGTGGTCACCAGGCTGCTTAAGCCACTTATCGATTGTTGCCGATACGAGCGATTCCGCCAGCTGCGGAATAACAATCTCCGTCACCGATTTCATCAATTATCCATCTCCCTAAAGGCTTGTGCTACGTGGACTGGCTTTCGTCCAAATTAACGCATTGCGGCGAAATGTCTCCTTCGGGCAAGCTTTAATACAAAGCCAAATTGCGCATAGCCTCTTTCACTTTTTCTTTATTCAGCAGGAAAAACTTCTCGCCAGGCGGATTAATAGGCATCGCCGGAACGTCCGGGCCGCACAAACGCATAATAGGAGCGTCCAGCTCATACAGCAGCTGTTCTGCAATAATCGCCGATACTTCGGCGCCTACGCCGCCCGTCTTGTTATCCTCGTGAATAATTAAAACCTTGCCCGTCTTGCGAACCGACTCCAAAATAGCCTCTTGATCAAGCGGCTGCAGCGTACGCAAATCTAGAATATGAGTGCTGATGCCTTCTTGGGCTAGCTCCTGCGCTGCCTGTTCAACGAACAGAAGCGGCATGCTGTAGCTGATGACGGTAATATCATCGCCTTCACGCAATACATTCGCTTTGCCAATCGGCACAATATAATCGTCGTCCGGTACTTCGCCCGTAATCAGCTTGTAGCATTTTTTGTTTTCAAAAAAGAGAACCGGGTCCGGGTCGCGCACAGCCGCTTTAAGCAGCCCTTTGGCATCGTATGCCCGATACGGTGCTACAATTTTCAAGCCAGGCGTTCCGAAAAACACCGACTCCGGACACTGGGAGTGATACAGCCCGCCAAATACCCCGCCGCCAATTGGGGCGCGAATGACAATCGGACAGCTCCAGTCATTGTTGGAGCGGTAACGAATTTTAGCCGCTTCGCTAATAATTTGATTCGTTGCCGGAAACATAAAGTCCGAATATTGCATTTCTGCAATGGGCTTCATTCCGTACATGGCCGCACCAATAGCTACACCAGCAATAGCCGATTCCGCAAGGGGCGTATCCATGACGCGCTGCTCTCCGAACTGGTCAATCAAACCTTTTGTCGTTGTAAAAACGCCGCCCTTGACGCCAACGTCCTCGCCAAGCACGAACACGTCTTCATCACGCTCAAGCTCTTCCTTCATGCCAAGTCTGATCGCTTCAATATATTCGATAACTGCCACTAGATGTCCCCTCCTTGCCCAGCATCTCCTGCATACACATGGTCAAGCACCGATTCCGGCGATGGGAATGCCGCTTTGTCGCCGTATTCAGTCGCTTCGTCGATTTGCTTCTTAATGCCAGCAAGCAGTTCGGCATCCTTCTCCTCCGTGAGGAGTCCACAGTCCATCAAATACTGCCTGTATTTCGGAAGTCCATCCTTCGCACGGTTCTCATCGACCTCTTCCTTTGTCCGATAAGCCAGATCATTATCCGACGTCGAATGCGGAGACAAGCGATAAACCATCGCCTCAATAAGCGTTGGCCCCTCGCCAGCAATCGCACGCTCACGCGCTTCCTTTACAGTGCGGAACACTTCCAGCGCATCATTGCCGTCAATTTGCACGCCTGTGAAGCCATAGCCAAGCGCCCGATCCGCAACGCGGCCTGCAAGCTGCTTGTGAACGGGAACAGAAATCGCATATTGATTATTTTCACACATAAAAATGACCGGAAGCTTATGAACGCCAGCAAAATTGCAGCCTTCATGGAAATCGCCCTGATTGCTTGAGCCTTCTCCAAAGGTTACAAAGCTTATCAGCTTCTGCTTCTTCATCTTCGCAGCGAGTGCAATGCCTACTGCATGCGGAACCTGGGTCGTTACAGGACTTGAGCCTGTGACAATACGCAGTCTTTTGCTGCCAAAATGCCCAGGCATCTGCCTGCCGCCGCTATTCGGATCTTCCGCTTTCGCAAATACAGACAGCATCAGCTCTTTCACCGTCATTCCGACGGACAACACAAAACCGTAATCCCGATAATAAGGCAAGTAATAATCGACTGAGCGATCAAGAGCAAATGCCGCAGCAACCTGTGCGACCTCTTGACCCACACCCGATACGTGGAAGTTGATTTTCCCTGCCCGCTGCAGCAGCAAATTGCGCTCATCAAACTTGCGCGCCAGCTGCATCATGGCATACATTTCGACAGCTTGCTCATCCGACAAGCCAACTGCGGCATGACGGGATTGCTGCTCAATTGAACCGGATTTCCCCATGAGAATTCGGCCTCCTTTAAAAATGCAAGAGTGTTTAAGCTACGCGCTTATACTCGGCTTATACTTCACTGCGAAACGTGCTTTTGCCGCCTAAGTACGAGGGCTACCGTTTGCGCCTAACCAAAATTAAAACCAGGTACTAATACTTGATATTACCCATTATAACCTCTTTTTGCGGAAAAAGAAAACCCATGCTTTAAGCAAGCATGGGCAGCTGCTACATCGCAGTCGCCTTTCCGTCTATCGCCAGCATGGCCTCGCCGAGCGCTTCGGACAGCGTCGGATGCGGATGAATCAATTGCCCGACTTCCCAAGGCGTTGCATTGAGGAAACCAGCAAGCGCAGCTTCCGAAATAAGATCGGTCGCATGCGGACCTATCATATGAACACCCAAAATATCGCCGGTCGCCCGGTCGGCTATCACTTTCACGAAGCCGTCCGCATCTCCAAGTACGAGCGCTTTAGCAATCGCTTGAAATGGGACTTTACTCGTCTTAATGTCATGGCCTTTCGTTCTCGCGCCATCCTCCGTCAATCCGTATGAGGCAATTTCCGGACGCGAGTATACGCAGCGGGTTATGAGATGCGGCTCTATCGCCGTATGCCCTTGGCCGCCAATATGCTCCACCGCCGCAATTCCTTCATGTGCTGCTGCATGCGCAAGCTGAACTCCGCCGATGCAATCGCCGATTGCATAAATATGCGGCTCACTCGTCTGGCCAAATTCATTGATTTGAATAAAACCGTCCTTCGTGCGAATATCGGTATTTTCAAGCCCAATTGCTTCCACATTTGCTTGACGGCCAACGGCCAGCAGCAGCTTGCTTGCACTTAGCAGCACATCGCCATCCGCAGTTGCAGCAGGTATGGAAACTTCACCATCTCCCACGCTTAGCTCAGCCGTGTTCAATTGCATACTTGTTAGTATACGAACGCCGCGGCGCTTAAGCAGCCGCGTAAGCTCAGCCGACACCTCAGCATCCTCGCCAGGAAGCAGCCTCGCTCCCGCTTCAACAAGCGTCACCTGTACGCCAAAGTCCTGCAGCATCGATGCCCATTCCACACCGATTACGCCGCCGCCTACGATCAGAATCGATACCGGAAGCTCTTCTAAAACAAGCGCATCATCGCTTGTGAGAATATACTCGCCATCTGGCGTTAAGCCAGGCAAAGAACGAGGTCTAGAGCCTGTTGCAATAATCAGGTTTTTGGAAACGACCTGCTCCATTTCTCCATCGGCAAGCTCGACAGCGAGCGATCCGCTGCGAGGCGAGAAAATCGATGGCCCAATGACGCGCCCTCTGCCTTTTATGACTTGAATGTTATGCTTTTTCATCAAATATTGCAGCCCTTTATGAAGCTGTTCCACCGTCTGTTCCTTACGGCTCTGCACTTTATCAAATTGCAGCGAGATCGCTCCTTCAGCTACTGCAATGCCATAGGCATCTGACTCCAGCAAAGTGGCGTATACTTCCGCGCTTCTAAGCAGCGATTTGCTAGGAATACAACCTTTATGCAGGCATGTTCCGCCAAGGTTGTCCGCTTCGACAATCGCTACGCTTTTCCCCATTTGGGCCGCGCGAATTGCCGCCGTATACCCTCCTGGGCCGCCGCCCAGCACAGCTACATCTACTTCTACCGCCATCTATTTTAACCTCCACCTGTATTCCATATGTATGCTATATTTATGAGCGTCGTTTGTTTGCATCATTATTATTGTAACCTTTTTAGCAGCGGTTTTCATCGTAAACTTTTCTGAAATAGACACTTTTCGCTGAAAAGGGTATCATATTAGCACAAGCCCATCTCACTATCATTAAGGAGTTACTCAATTATGAAGCTAGTTACAGCAAGGCTGATTGCTATTTTGCTGCTTGTCATTCCAGGCATACTTGCCTGTATCGGATTTTTAAAAATGAAAAATGCCGTCTACAACTACTTTGTCTCCTTCGGCTATGATGACATGCAGCCTAACTTTGAATGGCTGCCCTTCCTGCTGGGCCTGCTGCTGTTTGCCATTGGTGTCGGCTTTATCGGAGGCTGGACTTTTTTCCGCGACCGCAAGCGCAATTATGTCGCTCCTCGTTTCCGTCCGAAGCGTCCCAAGCCGCCAAAGCCAACCGCTTAGTCACTTATTCGCTCACATGATCGCTGCCTTGCATCAAGCTCCTGCCGAAATGCCACACTTCATTTAAGTGGCTCGTGGGGGCTTTTTCTTTTTTTAGAGTATCGGGATCTTCCATGCCACAATATGTAAACTCGAATGAAAAAAGCATCTGGATTGTAAAAATCTATAATAATTTTTCTTTTTGCTGAAACGTATATTATTTTTGTTTCCATTATTTCCGATATAACCATTAGGCAATCATCATAATGAATAAAAGGGGGAGCTTGCCATTTCTGCTATATCATCTGCCTCATCAGCAGTACGCTCAACGTCTGCTGCTGCTTCGAGGGAAGGCGCCGTATCCGCTTCGCCACGCGAAAAAGAAATTCAGGCGCTCATGAAGCAAAAAACTAGATTAAACGAAGAAATGCAATCCGTCAAAACGAATGAAAAGCTCGACACAAAGACAAAAATGGAACGTGTCAAAGCATTAACTGCTTCTATTTCTCAAATAGACGCCCAAATCTCACAGATTCGCTCAGAAGAAATTCAGGAAAAGACCAAGATCGGTGCCTCAAAGGACGATCAGCCTAAACAAAACAACTCGGACAATCCCGAGAAAAATTTGGACAAGGCTGTTAAAAACAGCATGACCTATGATAATCTCGGCAAGCTCGCCGGCGTTCGGGAGAAGTTGCAAGGCTCCAACGTCACCATGGAAAGCGGCATCCGGTTCGATCGTATGGTCATTGAATCAAACCCTTACACTGACGCTGGGAAATACGCAATGCTGGAAAATGCCGAGCAAACCGTCTTCAAGCTGAAGCGTGAAATGATGGCGAAAACAACCAGCCAAATTCATGCGGTCGATCAAAAAATGGGCGAGCTTGTCAATGACATCAACACTACGGATGACAGCTCTTCAGAAAGTGATGAGAAAGCCGCTCGCGGCAAAGTACTCACAGGTGAAGTCGCAAATAGTGACAAGGTAAGAGAACGCAACAACAGGCAGACAGAGGAAGAGCCTGAGGCTTCTGTTCAGAAACCGAACGTACAGTCAGCGGCAGCAGCGCAATCCATTGACATTCGGATATAACAATGTAGACGCAACTAAATTCCATGATATTAATGGATCATTCCGCTTCTTTATTGGTTCACTGTAACCAATAAAGAAGCGTTTTTTTGGATAGGATCATTTCCCCCTCGATTTGTAACGCTTTGCGTTTCTCCATTGGATAGCGCCGTGCATTCACGGAATACAAAATGCTTACATCCCAAACATTTATTTGTATCCAGATGGAGCAAGGCATAGCCAACTGCTACACCAGTATGATTAAAGAAGTGATGAGTACCCATGCGCTCATATAAACCTGTTTTTTTCATCATCTGCAGTGGCTGTGGTTGGGCTCCTGACAGCAGCACGATTCCCCCGGATTTCTGGAATGCCTTGACTAACGTAGTCAAATTGGCTGCTCCTGTCGTATCCATAAAAGGCACCTTCCCAAGGCGCAGCAGCAAAATTTCAGACCTCTGTTTAGCCGTATCCTTCATAACCTGTTCAAACTTATTCATCGCCCCAAAAAACAGAGGCCCGTCAATCGTATATATACTAATCTGAGGACAATCATGTCCCTCGTATACCATATTTGCTCTGACTTTTTCATGTTTATGATTTGGATCTGGCAGCACCTTCTCGACCGTTAAAGATTGGCTCATCCGTTTCACAAATAAAAGCAGTGCCATTAATAATCCAACTTCTACTGCCGTTGTTAGATTCGTAAATACCGTAAGAATAAAAGTGATGACAAGTAAAAGGGAATCACTCGTTTTCGTCTTTAAAACATGGATAAATGCGCTTCGTTCACTCATATTCCATGCAACTACCATTAAGATGGGAGCCATGCTGGCAAGTGGGATATGGGACGCATAAGGCGCAAACAGTATAAGCACCAGCAGGACGACGATGCTGTGAATGATGCCGGAAATGGGCGAGGCTGCTCCGCTCTTAATATTAGCAGCTGTGCGTGCAATCGCTCCCGTTGCCGGTATTCCACCAAACAGCGGAGTGATCATATTGGAGATCCCCTGTCCAATAAGCTCGCGGTTGCTGTTGTGGCGATTGCCAGTCATGCCGTCAGCTACAACAGCGGACAGCAGCGATTCAATCCCACCCAACATGGCAATAATAAAAGCAGGCTTAAGCAAATTCACTATCCGCTCCCAAGTCATGTCGGGTATGCGAAAGTCAGGCAGTGTGCTCGGAATCGTTCCATAAGCAGAACCAATAGTTGCAACCTCTCCGTTAAAAAATAAAGCTGCGACGACGCTCGATACAACGAGCCCCAGCAATGCCCCAGGCAGCTTAGGCACAAATTTCGGTGCCAGCAGAATAATCACCAAACAAATACCAGCCGTCAGCAGACTGTAGCTATTTAAACTCGAAGCATGAAACCCAATCTCTTTCATATTAGACAAAAAATCTTCATGCCTTTCGATCCCTTTCAAACCTAAAAAGTTAGCGATTTGCCCACTGAAGATGATGACGGCAATTCCTGCGGTAAACCCAATTGTAACAGGCCGAGGTATAAATGCAATCAACGAGCCCAGCTTAAAAAGACCCATCACAACAAGCATAAATCCCGCCAGGAAACCAGCAAGCAATAAATTTTCATAGCCATATTGCAGTACAATAGCGAAAAGAATAGGAATAAAAGCACCCGTAGGGCCACCAATCTGAAATTTTGAACCTCCGAAAGTCGAGATAAGAATGCCCGCTATTATGGTCGTATAGAGGCCATATTCAGGCCTGACGCCTGAAGCAATAGCAAACGCCATTCCGAGTGGAATGGCGATAATACCGACAATGAGGCCCGAAACCATATCCTTGCGAAGCGCAGATAATTGATATCCATCAAATCTCCCTCTTCCCTTCATTCGCCATAACCTTCTTTTCTTCATATATTTGATTATTTGAATATAAGGAAAAGATACTCCTACGCTTCCTTTATGTCAAACACAATATTCAGTCGAGTTTTCGAATAAGTCCTTATAAAAAGCAAAAAAACAAGGTTTTCCTAAATCTTGCTCACGGATTCCCTTGTTTTTTCAATTATGGCTCTTTACGTATATCTTCCAGTAGGGTAATGGCATCAACGAGATGATTGTCAAAAATCTGTTTCGTTACCGACAATAAGTCCTTAATTAATGGATCACGCAAGGAATAAATGACGGAGGTGCCTTCTTTCACACTGTGGACAACGTTTTTATTGCGTAAAACAGCCAACTGCTGCGATACGGCTGAACCTTCCGATCCTAAAATGCTTTGCAGCTCGTTTACGTTCTTCTCCCCTTCGCTTAACACTTCAAGAATGCGAATCCGCATGGGATGGGCCAATGCCTTATAAAAATCGGCTTTAAACTGTTGAATGTGCTGATTCATAAACGTTAAACTTCCCCTTACTATTAAACTTTTGAATATATGAATATCATAGCACACATCCGGAAATGATTGAAAACGATCCGTACGCTTGTTGATTAATTTCTTAACGGGTATAATACTCCTTATATTCATACTTTTGAATATTTGATTTTAAATTCATTCACAAGAAAGGTAAGGATGCGAATGCCCGGATTTACAATTGATCATCCATCAAGAGAAAATTCGCTAATCCTTGATGAAAAACCGCATGAAATTAGCAAGCAAGTGGTCATTGACCTTGGAATGGCCTCTCTGCAATCTATAGGATCAGAGCATATTTGCAAAGTTTGCATTTCAAATAGCGGTTCGTGCTGCAGTGGCTGCCGCCATCTTTCAGATCGGGTTGGCTGCCAGAGTCGCAATACAAGCTGTACCGCATGGTTATGCGGGTTTATTAAATACGTCCTTTATGAAACGGGATATTTGCAGCAATGGAACGATTTTTGGGAGCAAGTGCCTGGACAGGACTTCCGCGTAGATTTCACGCCAGATTCGTTTTACATCCAAAAATCTTTAAATATTCCAAACATGCGGAGCTTAAGCGAAGCACTTGCTGCTGATTTGCAGGAACTGGCCCAAACGCATATCGCGATCGGTTTTATTTTAACACTTAGAGAGAAGCTGGATAAAAATATAGATCAATTCATGTTTTATCATGATGATACTGGAAAACAAGCCCGTATTAAAAAACGGATCCAATTTTTATCACTACCGTTTGAACGCTTCCATCTCGCATTAGACGATTTTATGAATAAGATAGATTATCATGCTAAGTGAAAAAAATCCAACTTTGAAAGTGACAAGCACGCGGAATGCTCATTATACTAGTTAAGCAAATTGAATTTCACTTAGAAGGGAGCAGCTCATGCAGGGTTCTACTAATACTTGTTTGTTGCAGGGCAACCTGCGTTCTATTCGAACCTGCATGGGCTTTTTCCCGCTATTAAACTCTGTAACAATAATTATTCAATTTGTGAATCAACCCCAATCATAATCCATTACTTTATTAAACTTTCCCGATTTACTATCTCTTTCATAGGCAGAAAATGGTTCGTCATCTACAAATGCTAAAAAAGAATCGTCAATATTAAGCGCCGCTCCAAGAGATACAACTTGGTAATTTTCCAGATTTCCATTGTATCCTTCAGGCTCATAGCCGCTAAAAAAGATCCACCCTAAATGATTCTCTTCATTCGGTTCATCTTTCAACATGAGATTGAAGCTTCTCTTTTCTAGAGCATCTCGGGTCATTACGATTTTTGTATCCATATAATAATGCCATTTGCTCGCTTCTGGGTCTTCCAGCTTCGTATCGCATATATGCTCATAAGTAAATTGAATTTCTTGCCCATAGCTCAGTTCAGTTATGTAAGATGGTATATTTCTGAGCAAGCCCTTGAAGTTGTCCTCATTTCGCTCCACAATTTCAACCCACATTCTTTCGCCAATAAATTGCTCGTGCTCCTCATCGGACAAAAAGATCAACTTCACAAATTCCCCAACCTGCAGCAGCTTTAACATTTGAGGGCTAGGCAAATAAAAAGTGTAAGGTGCTTCTTTGTTACGATCATATATGCTGTCCAGCGTCCAAGTCATGAATACCCTCCTTTGGTTCATTCGTAGTATTTAGCAGCCATTAGAATGGAAGCGAAAAGCTGCCAGGATGCATCTGCCGGTGCTTCTTTGTTTTGATTTTGATAAAACCCATCCATATCCTGCATCCAGCTTTCAATTGCATCAAAATAATCGGTTAATGCTCTATTCTCCCACTCTTCCGGTTTATGAGCGAGATTGTCTCTGAGTAAAGAAACAAATTGGATAAAATCCTCTTTTGTCTTTATATGATCTATCAAATCGTTTGGCCTCACCATTACAGCACAACCTCTCGCAGGCACAATTGTCCTAAATGTCCGCAATGTCATTATAACAATGGATGAATTGTACGACCACTAGCAAGATGGTTTTGAAAAATATAATACCGTTTGTTATTGGAATTTTAAAATCCAATAACAAATGGTATTGGCATGCTCAATTCGCAGCTTATCTGCCACCCTCGCAATGAGCTCGCTATTTGGTGCGTTCTATAAATTGTTATATTGCGGAAGCTCAAAATTCGTTAACCCTTCGTATAACGCTTTCTGTACCGAATACTTACGTGCTAGCTTATACGGTATCGAGTAATCCCCGAACATGCTCTCCAACACTATGTCATAATTGATGCGTTCCGCTTCTTCTCTTCTCCACGAAATGGACACACCCTCATTTTCTCCGCCAGCCACATCGTTGATGAGCACGTTTACGGTTATCTCGTATACTTCCGGATTCTCAAACAGAATCTTAGAGTACGCGACTAACGATCCACCTGCTTTCTTGACAAAATCTTTTTCATCCGCAAATATTCCCGGATTAACCGTAATCGCTAGGTATTCACCTTTATCATCGAAACTAGACACGAATTTACGGAAAGTCTCGTCCTCTACTGGAATAGCAAATGCAGCTCCTACGTTGCTCTTTAGTGCCTGTTTGACATTTCCCTCTGACACTTCAGCGGTCGCCCAATCAAATGGAGCAGCGGATGGACCCGCGCTTGGTGACGGCTCCGGAGGCTCCTCTGCTGACGGACTAGAAGACGGAAACATGTCTGATGCCTGCATAGAACTGGTACTCCCTTCTACCGGAACGTCTTTTTCGCTTGAGCATCCTGTTGTTAACATCGTAATTATAGTGAACCCTAGAAGAGCGATATTTACCTTTTTGATTGCTTAAACCCCCTACGACTTTCTTTTTAGCTAATACGTGTGTCGTAGATATATGTAACGAAATATGAAAAGAAAACGGCCACATTACGGGATAAATCCCGTAAGTGACCGCTGTTAGCGTCAGTATCTATTTATCGTGGAATCTACGTCTACGTTAACTATTCGGAACTGTGTGAGTTTATCGCAATCTTAACGAGATTGTTTATTGGAATAATCAAGCGGTACCGGCCGGAAATTCACCGATTCAGCAACCGATTGAGAGGCGAAAACCCAGCAACAACGTAGGTTTAAGACACCTTATGCTCAATCCGCAGTTTATCAGCAACCATCGCGATAAATTCCGAGTTCGTCGGCTTGGATTTGCTGATATTGATCGTGTAGCCAAACAAGTGCGAAATGCTGTCGATGTTGCCGCGCGTCCAAGCGACTTCGATAGCATGGCGAATCGCTCGTTCGACGCGGGATGGTGTCGTTTTGAATTTTTCGGCGATTGCTGGATATAACGTTTTTGTAATCGCACCCAAAATTTCGATATTGTTATACACCATTGTGATCGCTTCGCGTAAATACTGGTAGCCTTTAATATGAGCAGGCACACCGATTTCATGAATGATGCTTGTAATATTGGCATCCAGATTTTTGCCTTTAGCAAGCGGCACGACATTCGATTTCACTGTTGATGAATTCGAATTGTAAGAAGAAGATGCCGAGTATGAAGAATTTCCAAACAGCTGGCGAATCCGGTTAGCCAATATATCCATATCAAAAGGCTTGAGAATATAATAAGAAGCACCCAATTGAACTGCTTTTTGTGTGATATTTTCTTGACCGAAAGCGGTCAACATAATGATTTTAGGCATTGGAGAAATGTTCATTTCCCGCAAGCGCTCCAAAACGCCAAGTCCGTCCAAATGAGGCATAATAATATCAAGAATGAGTACATCCGGCATTTTTCGGGATTCTTCCAAGTGCCTCAGCACTTCTTCACCGTTATACGCTACGCCGCTCACATTCATATCACTTTGATCGGATATGTATTCCGATAACAAATTTGTAAATTCTCTGTTGTCATCTGCCAATAATACATCAATTTTTTGCAAGATATTATCCTCCCTCAAATGATAATCCAATTTTCACTCTTGAACCTTCCCCTAGTTGTCTTGTGTAACATTTTCGACACGTCGATATAAATTCCTTCTGTCGAAAATTATTTTTCTTTATTTTTTTTCGCAATACCGTTATACTGATTATTTATTTACAATTAGCGCTTCGTTTCGCTGAGTTTCGACAAAAGAAGGCCTTCCACAAAAATAAAACAACCGCCTGCAGCTTATAAGCTCCCTGCCGCTGGCGGTTGTTTTTATGCTGCTGTTTGACTGCCCTGCTGCAATGTAGATTTCAATAACACCCCTGCATCTTGAAGCATCCATTCAATAAAACATCCATAACCCGATGTGGGATCATTTACAAAAACATGGGTCACCGCACCAACCAGCTTGCCATTTTGAATAATTGGGCTGCCTGACATACCCTGTACTATGCCGCCCGTTTTATCAAGCAAACGCTTGTCCGTTATTTTGATAACCATTCCTTTAGTTGCCGGACTGTTCTGCTTCATAACATGGGAAATTTCAATATCAAATTTCTCAACCTTTTGCCCGTTTACTACGGTATAAATTTGAGCAGGACCTTCAGCTACCTCCTCAGCAAAAGCAACCGGCACAGCACTGCTGTTGTAGCTATGGGTAGGGTTTTCATTCATTTTTCCGAAAATGCCAAATGGTGTATTTCGTTCCACGTTGCCCAGCACTTTACTTTCCTTCACAAAATGGGCCCTTTTTTCGCCCGGTTCGCCATTTTGGCTTTTGTTAATCGACGTTACACTGGATTGAAGAATTTGACCATCGCCAACTTCAATAGCTGTTTGCGTGTCCATATCAGTAATGACATGTCCAAGTGCTCCGTAAACGCCCTGATCAGGAGCATAAAACGTCAGTGTGCCTACACCAGCAGCAGAGTCGCGTATATAAAGCCCTAGCCGCCACGTTCGATCCTCAGCATCATAAGAAGGATTCAAAACGGTTTTGCTTAATTGCCCGCTACGCTTATATACAATATCAAGCGCTTTCTTGTTGTTGCCGGCCTGACCAACGAGCTCTGCTACTTTCCTCACTTCGGTAACCTTTTGCCCATTGATCTTGACAATCAAATCCCCAAGACGCAATCCTGCAAGCTCACCTGGAGACTGTTTACTGCCATTCTGACTAGTCACTTGATGATGACCGACGACTAAAATCCCCGCTGACTTCACCTTAACCCCAATGGTTTGACCACCAGGAATGACCTTTAAATCAGGCACAACATTGACTTTCACCGTCTTGAAAGGAATTTTACCGAATAATTTCACTTTCATCCTCGTCTCGCCGCTTTGCTGCGAATGCAAGGATAGCGGTTCGTTCAAATTGACTGATAAAGACCGGGTCGATGAGCCATTCACTTGAAGCATACGCGGGTCCACCGTAACTTGAGCATGAACAGGAACTCCATATTGTAATCGTTTCGATTGGCCTGTGAACAAACGCAGTTCATTCGGAATTGAGGCTAAGTGCTGAAACGGTGTGGAGAAGCCTACCATGCAAATCAAAATCACGAGAACCAGACCGAACCATCTCTTCCTCTTGCTGGAGTTCAATGATTTCACGCTCCCTGTAATTCCATCGCATGACGATAAAGGTTTAATCGCCATTGGCGTACCTTTAACTTACCCCGCCCCCACCGTTTTATGACCACAAAAAACTTCCCTGAATGCCCTCCATTAGGCTCCTTTCTGTCGCAATGCCAAATCAAGCATTTCTTGTGCATGATGTCTCGTTTTCTCGGTGACTTCGACACCACCCAGCATACGCGCCAGCTCCTCTATCCGGGTACTGCTCATAATTTCTTTAATGGAGGTCGCTGTACGCTGATTAACAACTTGCTTGCGGATCTCATAATGGTGATCGGCCATACAAGCTACTTGCGGTAAATGCGTAATAGAGAAAATTTGGCAGCGACGCGATAGTTGGGAAAGCTTCTCTGCAATTGATTGTGCCGCACGTCCGCTTACACCGGTATCTACTTCGTCAAAAATGAGTACTGGTATTTGATCATGCTCAGCAAATATCGCTTTCAGGGCAAGCATAACGCGCGACATCTCGCCGCCTGAAGCAATTTTATTCAATGGTTTAAGCGGCTCTCCAGGGTTGGGAGCCAGCATAAACACTGCTTCGTCACAGCCATTGCTATTAAGCACTACAGCTGATTCCTTTTGATCATGCTGCTTGATTCTATCCATCTGAACAGAAAAAATCGTATTAGGCATTTGTAATTGACGCAGCTCACGTTCAATGGACTCCGCCAAACGTGTTGAAGCATGATTGCGCAGCTTCGACAGCTCCTCAGCAAGTTCAAGTGCCGATTTATACAGCGTTGCTTCGCTAGTACGCAGCTTTTCTAAATAGTCATCGCGGTTTTCGATCTTGTCGCGCTCCACGACGATGCTTTTATAATAAACGAGTATATCCTCAATGCTCTCGCCATATTTGCGTTTCAAACCATGAATGAGGTCTAGACGATCTTCGATAGTCGCAAGCTGCTCCGGATCTGATTCAATGGTATCTCTGTAATCTCTAAGTTGAAAAGCAGCATCCTCAGCTTGATAATAAGCCGATTGGAGCTGTTCAAGCAACGGCCCGACAATATTAGGATCATACGTCTGAATATCCGATAGCTTAATAATCGCTTTATTCAAAGCATCCAAGCCAGCATCGCCATACAATAAAGAATAAGCTTCTGTTACATTATCCATCCGTTTGCTGGCGTATTGCAGCTTGCGTTTCTCTTCTGCCAAGCTTTCGTCTTCTCCAACTTTCAGCTGGGCATTGGAAATTTCTTCGATTTGAAAACGGTACAAGTCCAGCATTTGCACATTATGGCGTGCTGAATCTTCAAGCTCTCGCAGCGCCGCTCTTGCCTGCTGCAGCTCTTTATATACCGCTTTATAAGTCTGCTTGCGCTCAATCAATAAATCACCTGCGAACATGTCAAGCCACTCCAGATGCCTCTCTGTACGCAGCAAAGATTGATGCTCATGCTGACCATGAATATTAACTAAGCATTCTCCAATTTCACGAAGCATCGTCATGGTGACCAGCTGTCCATTCACTCGGCTGCTGCTTTTGCCTTGGGAGGTGAGTTCACGACGAATGACGAGCATCTCGTCATGTGATGCCTCTACTCCTAGTCTCTCCAGCACATGCCATACAGGATGCATCCGCGGCAAATCAAACATCGCATCCATTTCCGCCTTCTGACAGCCATACCTGACCATATCTGCGGAGCCCCGTCCTCCAACAATTAAGCTAAGTGCGTCAATAATGATGGATTTACCCGCTCCCGTCTCCCCCGTCAAAACATGAAAGCCATGGTGGAACGAAACCGTCACCTGCTCAACTACAGCTAAATTTCGAATGGACAGCTCTCGCAACATAAACTGATGCCTCCTAAAATTGGTGTGTTAGTTCAATAGCTCCAGCAGCCTCTCTACAACTTCATTGCTCTGAGCTTTCGTGCGGCAAATAATCAAAATCGTATCGTCTCCGCAAATGGTTCCCATTACTTCCTGCCACTCCATATTGTCCAGCAGCGCGCAAATCGTATTGGCTGTGCCCGGCAAACACTTCATTACGACCAAATTGTCTGTGAAATCGATGTTTACGAAGTGATCGAGCAGTGCCCGCTTGAGCTTATGAATCGGATTGATCCGTTGTTTCTCCTGCGGCAACGAATATCTGTATCTGCCATCCTCTGCTGGAACCTTAATGAGCATAAGCTCCTTAATATCACGTGATACTGTAGCTTGCGTTACCTGCAATCCGGTATTGCGCAGTGCTTCAACTAGCTCCTCCTGCGTCTCCACAACCTGATTCGTAATAATTTCCTTAATTTTAAATTGACGTATTCCTTTCATAAATAAAGCGCCTCCCAAACATGCTATTCTACAACTGAAAAACAACTTTTCTAATGGAGCGTTCCTTCACATTAATAAACAGGATGCCCTGGCATTTCGGCAGCAACAGCGCGTACACAAGCAGCCTGTCCCTTATTCCGCTTCCCGTCCAATCCATCGGCATACGATCCCTTGCAGTCTTCACGATGTATAACTCTCCGTCAAGTTCTGCAATATAATCAATATACAAGCGGCTGTCCAGCTCTTGACCATCCAAGTCAATCTGAACGGGGATCCGGTGCTTGCCTGAAACGACGTGATATCCACTCTGCTCAAGAAACAGAACGTTCTCATCATTCGGATCAAGCGGAACACCTTTACCGAGCTTCAAGCGGTTAAAGGAGGCTGGCTCATGCAGCCAGCGATGAAACAATCGAAACAACCACAGGATTAACAAGGCGGAGGCAACTAGCATAATTAACCAGTCACCGTATTTGTCCATATGCAACCCTCCATCCAAAACATCCTTATATGTATTGGTTCGTGATGGACGAGGCATATTCCTGTCAATGTTTATAAAGCGAACGCATGTTTGGTTGAGTCCAGTGTATCAAAAAAGACCCAACTCTGTAAAGTAAAAAATAGGGGAACGCCTGATCGCCTTAGCGATGCAGGCATTCCCCTCGCAGCTTGTTACTGTTTTTCGGCGGAAAAGGTACCGCTCGCCTGCTTGACGAGCTCCATAATTGCCGCATCATCGGGAACCTGCTGATTAGGCTGGTTATCCCAAATCCAGTAAGCTAAAAATTCAATATTGCCCTCTCCGCCTGTAATAGGTGAAAAGGATAGATCGCGCAGCGTATAACCCATCTCAGCAGCAGCCTGCGTTACATTACGCAGTACCTCTGCATGTACCTTAGAGTCCCTTATCACGCCAGATTTCCCTACTTTATCGCGCCCTGCCTCAAATTGCGGCTTGATTAACGCCATCACGCCTGAGCCTGGATCAATTAATCCAGCAAGCGCAGGCAAAATGAGCTTCAAAGAGATAAAAGATACATCAATAGTGGCAAATGTAGGCTTGGGCCCTAGCAGCTCTTCAGGCTTTATATAACGGAAGTTAACACGCTCCATGACGTTCACACGTGGATCTTGGCGCAGCGACCAATCCAGCTGATTATAGCCCACGTCAATGGCGTAAACGTATTCCGCTCCATTTTGCAAAGCACAATCCGTAAAACCGCCAGTAGAAGCTCCAATATCCAGCATCGTACGTCCAGCGAGATCCAGCTCAAAGGCGCGAATGGCCTTCTCCAGCTTTAGGCCCCCACGACTCACATAGGCATGAATAGCGCCTTTTACTTTTATATCCGCCGTGCGGGCTACTTTCATTCCGCTCTTATCGATCGGTTCGTTGTCCACCAGAACAAGGCCTGCCATTAGCGCTTTCTTCGCCTTCTCCCTGCTTTCATAAAAACCACGCTCGACGAGCAGCACATCTATTCGTTCTTTAGGTGTCGTCATTCTTTTACCTAGCCTTCTAATGCTGTCCGGTTACGCGCATTTTACTGCGAGGATGCATATTTTTGAGCTCAGCCGCTATCCGTTCGCCCGTCAGGCCCACTTCAGCTCGCTGCTCTTTAATGGAACCATGTTCAATAAATTGGTCTGGAATACCGACAATGCGGATTGGCAGGCCATAAATGCCGCGCAGTGAATAAAACTCAAGAATCGCACTGCCTAGACCGCCAAGTTCTGCTCCTTCTTCCAGCACAATGATGTTTTTGCCTTCATTCGCAAGAGACAACAGCATTTGCTCATCCATAGGCTTAATAAAGCGAGCATTTATAATACGGACATTCATGCCATCACGCTTCAGCAGATCAGCCGCTTCTTCCGCCACTTGCAGCATGGGTCCGATAGCAATAATAACTGCCGAATCACCTTCGCGCACAGTTTCCCATGAACCGATTGGCAGCGGCAGCAGCTCAGCATCAATGGTTACGCCAAGACCGTTGATCCGCGGATAACGGACCGCAATCGGACCCTCATTATAATCAACCGCCGTCTTCATCATCCGGCGCAGCTCATTTTCATCCTTTGGCATCATAATGACGAGATTTGGCACATGACGCAAAAATGGAATATCATACACACCATGATGGGTTTCCCCATCGGGACCAACAAAGCCAGCACGGTCGATAGCAAAAATAACATTCAGGTTTTGGCGGCAAATATCATGCACAACCTGATCATACGCTCTTTGAAGAAACGTGGAATAAACGGCAAATACCGGCTTCATTCCTTCAATTGCCAGTGCCGCAGACATCGTCGCCGCATGCTGCTCAGCAATGCCAACATCGATCATGCGCCCTGGAAAACGAGCTGCGAATTCCATTAGCCCTGATCCGCCCGGCATAGCAGGCGTAACGGCAATAATGCGCTCATCCTTCTCGGCCAGCTCAATTAGTACATCGCCAAATACCTGCGTATACATTGGCGAGCCGACGGCCTTGACAACCTGACCCGACTCGATCTTGTAAGGAGAGATGCCATGCCATTTGTGTGAATCTGCTTCCGCTGGCGAGTAGCCTTTGCCTTTAACCGTCACCACATGCACAAGAACAGGTCCTGGCACGGAGTCTGCCTGGCGGAAAATATCCAAAAGCTGCTCCATATCATGCCCGTCTACTGGTCCCAAATAAGTGAGACCAAATTGCTCAAAAAGTATACCGGTTACAAGCAAATATTTCAGGCTGTCTTTAAACTTTTCCGCCGTCTTGGCCAGCTTGCCGCCGACAGCAGGAATTTTATTCAAGAAATGCTGCAGTTCTTCCTTCGCCTTCTGATAATGGCGATCAGAACGGATTTTCCCTAGATATTGATGCATCGCACCGACATTCGGCGCAATGGACATCTCATTGTCGTTCAGTACCACAATCATTTTTTTCTTCTCATGACCGATATGATTAAGCGCCTCAAAGGCCATCCCGCCAGTCAAAGCACCGTCGCCAATGACGGCAACAACCCGATTGTCCTCGCCTTTAAAGTCTCGCGCCATCGCCATACCGATTGCTGCAGACAGTGATGTGCTGCTATGTCCAGCTTCCCAAACATCATGCACGCTTTCATCGCGTTTCACAAACCCGCACATGCCTTTATATTGACGCAATGAATCGAAGCGATCCATGCGCCCTGTTAAAATTTTATGCACATAAGATTGATGACCTACATCAAATACAAATTTATCCTTTGGGCTGTCAAATAAATAATGAAGAACGAGCGTCAGCTCCACAACTCCTAGATTGGAAGCAAGGTGACCACCCGTAACGGAAAGCTTCTCAATGAGAAACTGGCGCACTTCACCTGCAAGCTGCTCCAGCTCTTTCTTGGAAAACCCTTTTAAATCCTGAGGACCGTTTATATGTTCAAGCAGCACAGTACTTCCTCGCTTTCGCGAACAGCAGCCATCACTGTTCAATAGACGTCAAAATATTTAAACTATTATAACATATGCTTTATTTTTTTCCCAATCCTTAAGACATTAGAGCGGATTAATGATCCCTCTGCACCAGATAATCAGCGATTTGCAGCAGTCTGTCAGGTGCTGCAAGTCCCGCACTCAGCACCGCTGACTTCGCGTCCTGCGTCAAACGCTCTACTTGAGCCTTGCTCTCTTCAAGCCCCATCAGAAAAGGATATGTTACTTTTTGTTGTTCGACATCGCTGTTCGTCTTCTTGCCAAGCTTGCTCTCATCACCGATCAAATCTAGAATGTCATCTTGAATTTGAAAAGCTAGCCCAATATTGCGGCCATACTGCTCCAGCAGTTTGATCTGCTCTTCCGTTGCACCGCCAATACGTGCGCCAGCTGTAACAGAGAACACAACCAGATCGCCGGTTTTGTGCAAATGAATATATTCAAGCTCTGCAAGCGACGTGATGCCCTGCTCACCCAGCATATCTGCTACTTGCCCACCGACCATACCTCTGGCTCCGGCAAGCATCGCCAAATCTTCCACAATATCGAGTGCAACCTGCGCACTGACACCGCCAGCTTTAGCCGCTTTAGGAATTAAATGAAACGCATGGGTCAGCAGCGCATCACCAGCCAAAATCGCCATAGCCTCTCCGTAAACCTTATGGTTCGTCAGTTTGCCGCGGCGATAATCATCATTATCCATCGCTGGCAAATCATCATGAATTAAGGAATACGTATGTATGCATTCGATCGCGCAAGCTACAGGCAAAGCTTTGCTCACCGTATCTTCATCACCGCTAATAGCCTCAGCTACAGCAAGCACAAGAGCTGGCCGCAAGCGTTTTCCACCTGCTTCCAGGGAATACATCATGGATTCACGGAGCTTATCCGGAACCTCCCACTGCGAAGGCAGCACTTCGGTTAGCGACTGCTCTACGATGGCGGCGCATTGCGCCAAATAAGTTTTTATCAAAACCGTGTCGCTCAAGCGTTATTCTCCTTTGTCTTCGCTCGGTGGAGCAAACGTTTTTTTCTGAAAGCCCTGCTCTGTTTCAATGAGCGTCTCGATCTTCTGCTCCACCTGCTCCAGCTTGCCGCTGCATAGCTTTGACAGACGCATGCCCTCTTGAAATAGATCAATCGCTGTCTCCAGCGGAACATCACCGTTTTCAAGCTTTTCTACAATCGTGTCAAGCTGCTCCATCGCCTGCTCAAAGCTAAGCTCCGTTGCTTCTTTCTTTGCCACTGCTGCCCTCTCCCTCCAACGACGATACCTCACAGGTCATCTGACCATCGGCTAGTTTCACCTGTACGGTATCCCCTACCTTCACATCTGCTACTGACTTGACCAAGCGCTGCTCCGACTCTTCATAAACTAATCCGTATCCCCTTGCCATCACCTTAAGCGGACTAAGCGCATCAAGCTGACGTATGGAGCTATGGAGCCTAAGCTGCTTCTCTTGCAGCGTTTGCTGGATGATCTGTTCCAGCCGTTTCGAAGTTCCTTTAAGCCTGCTTGCGGCAAAATGCACGCGCTGCCCCGGATGATGCCCGACAAGCGTCGCATGCAATCGCTCCAGCCTGCTTCGCCCGCGCTGCGCTGCATTAAGTGTTCGCTGGCGCAAGCGTTCCTCCAGCAAATCAAGGCGCTGCGCCTGCTCCAGCAAATATTTGCGAGGATAAAGGAAAAAAGGCGAACGGCGCACACGTGCAAGCTGCTCCTTGCGGCTGCGTATAAGCTGGCGCAGCGATTGCTCCAGCTGCTGGCGCTGCCTGCTTAAATGCTTCTCCAGCTCGGCTGCATGCGGTACAGCCAGCTCAGCTGCTGCAGTAGGCGTCGCTGCCCGCAAATCTGCAACGAAATCAGCAATCGTGTAATCGGTCTCATGGCCGACTGCGCTGATGATTGGAATAGCGGATGCAGCTATGCTGCGCGCTACCTGCTCCTCATTAAACGCCCAAAGCTCTTCAAGCGAGCCGCCGCCGCGTCCTACAATTAATACGTCGATTTCGCCAAAACGATTCATTGCTTCTATCGCATGTGAAATGGAAGGTGCTGCTTGCGCTCCTTGCACCAGCACCGGATAAACATAAATACGAGCAGCGGGATAGCGGCGCTGCAGCGTAATCATCATATCGCGAACCGCTGCCCCTGTCGGCGAAGTAATCAGCCCGATCGCTCTAGGAAAGCGTGGAATCGGGCGCTTACGCTCAGTGGCAAACAGCCCTTCTTCCTCCAGCTTGCTCTTGAGCTGCTCAAAAGCGAGATACAAGCTTCCAATACCATCTGGCTGCATGGCGGCCACATAAAACTGATAGTTGCCATCCCGCTCATAGACAGAAATGTTTCCGCGCGCCATCACTTTAGCGCCTTCACGAGGAATAAAAGGCAGCCGCTGGTTATGCGAAGCAAACATGACGCATTTCAACCGACTGTCTTTATCCTTAAGCGTAAAATACATATGACCGCTGGAATGATGCGTAAAATTAGAAATCTCTCCGCGCAGCCACACATCGCCAAGCACAGCGTCCGAATCCATTTTCATCCGGATATATCGGTTAATGTCCTTTATCGAATAAACCCGCGGCTGTTCTTTCATCGCCTTACTCTCCGATTCCGTTTGCGCGCTTAGCTGCCTTAATGGTGTTCTGGATCAGCATCGTAATCGTCATTGGACCCACGCCGCCTGGCACAGGTGTAATATAACCAGCAGTTTCCAGGCAATCCTCGTAATCCACATCGCCCGCCAGCTTGCCATCAGCCAGACGGTTAATGCCCACATCAATAACGACTGCGCCTGGCTTCACGAACTTGCTGTCAATCGCTTTCGCTTTGCCGATGGCTACGACAAGAATATCCGCCTGCTTGGCGATCTCTTCCATATTCGCTGTTTTGGAATGACAGATCGTCACCGTAGCATGCTCTCTAAGCAGCAGCATTGCGACAGGCTTGCCGACAATATTGCTTCGTCCTATGACAACTGCATGCTTGCCTGCAATATCAACACCACTGCGTTTAATTAGTTCAATAACGCCTGCCGGCGTACATGGCAGCAAGCTATCATCGCCTATTACCAGATTACCCACACTTTCAGGATGGAAACCGTCGACGTCCTTTTCCACACGAATTGCATCAATAACGGCCTTCTCGTTAATATGCTTAGGCAGCGGCAGCTGCACTAAAATACCATTAATGCTATCCTGCTCATTAAGCTTGGTGATCAGCGCCAAAACTTCCTCTTCCGTTGCCGATTCGGCCAAACGGTGAACCTCGGAATATAATCCAAGCTGCTGGCAGGCCTTTTCCTTGGAACCGACGTATACTTTAGAAGCGGGATCTTCACCAACCAATACAACTGCAAGACCCGGAACAACACCCTTTTCTTTAAGCGAAGCCGTATCTGCCCCAATTTCCTCACGAATAAGATCCGAAATCTGTTTGCCTAAAATGATATGTGCGCTCATAATGTGTCGCTCCCCTTCTTGCCAACCGGCCTTTCGCGCCGGCGGTTTCCTAGTTTGTATGATCAGGCTCGGCTTTCAGCTGATCAAGTCCGCTAATCAGCTTGCCTAACACGCCATTTACGAACTTGCCCGACTCTTCCGTGCCGAAATGCTTCGCTAGCTCAATTGCCTCATTGATAACCGCTTTCGGCGGCACATCGTCGCTGAATACCATCTCAAAGCATGCCAGACGCAAAACCTGACGGTCTACCCGAGACAGCCTGTCAACCTGCCAACCGGTCAAATGATCCTGCAGCATGTCGTCAATCGCCGCTTTCCGCTCCGCGACGCCCATGACGAGCTGTCTTACAAAATCATCATCCGCATTGCCAATATCTCCTGGCTCTGCGCCGATCTCATTAGCGGAATGAGCCTCTTCAAGAAGCATGTCCACCGCTTCATCAGCAGTGACTTCATTCATTTCCATTTGGTACAAACTTGATACTGCAATTTCTCTCGCTAATCTACGTTTCATGGGACCTCCACAGCAGTTGCACTGCTTACTGAAATTTATTATTGCTAGCGTAAACGGCTGAAGCCGTCCTTTGGCGGCAAAGCTTCCGTTTCGCGGGTGAAATATAAGCCCATTTATAAGTGTGAAGCTTATAAATTCTTATATTTTAAGAAAAACGCTTGGCGGCGTCCGTTCTATTAGACGCCATCGTTTTGGCGAAACGTATAGAGAAAGGATGAGAACATTCATATCCTTTCCTATACGTCAAAGTGAAACGGCTTTCGCCCTTAAGATAGCGGCAGAGCCTATTTCGCGTTAAAATAGAAGCCCAATATAAGCACATCACTTATAAAGTCTTAGAATTTCAAAAAAACCTATGATCTCCTCCCTGCCTCGAACAACCGGCAATCCGGCTTCCGGAGAACGGAGGAGACCACAGGATTATCTAAACGGGCGAAATCTTTCCATTAGTACGCTCCAAACTTGCTGCCATGGAGCGACCGGATCCTGCCGCAAATCTTTCTTTTTGCCTATCCAATAACCGACTGAAATAAGAAGCATAAAAATCAGCATATCCCAAAAACCAGCAAACAAATACACGAAGCCGAAAAAGAGTCCTGCTGCTGCGCCAATTGTTCGCTTTCCGTAATGAACCCAAAATTCCCTCCACATCCGCTAGCCCACCTCTATTCCACGCGACTCTTGTACATGCCTGTCTGAATGACATTCGCCACGAATACCGTCACATTCGAAACCGGTATGCCTGTAATATCCTCAATATGGCTTTTGACAGCAAGCTGAATCTCTTCCGTGAGTGTTGGGATAGAGCTTTCTCCATCAACAAACACGCGAAGCACAATGTCAAGGCCAGAGTCGGAAGTACGAATGCGCGCACGCAAATCTTTAACCCCACGGCGTTTGGAAGCTGCTTTAAGGGCTAGATTTTCAATCGTTTCAATGGAAATGCGAATGTCGCCAAAATCTGTCCGTTGATCAATTGAAGGCGGAGCGGCAGAGCCGCGATGCAAGGAAACAATAAAAAATCTCAAGCTGAGCAAAAACAAGACAATCCCAACAATAATAACGGAAATCTGAAGCGATGGTTGCTCAAAAAGACGGTCTAAAGCCGTTAAAAGCGTTCGCTTCGAAATCCAATTAAAGCCAATACATGCGATCATAATGGAAGCGGCACCGATTACGATGCTATAAATAAACAATAGCAACTTGTCCACAATTCTAAACAATGCAAATGCCTCCTCCGGGCAGACCGAATGAAAACCCCCTTGCGCCGAGCGGCATGCCGATCACGAGGGGGTTATAGTCAATTCTCTTCCATGCAGTTATTACTTGACGCGCAGCAGTTGGTCTTCCTCTACCGGCTTCTCAGCAGCTTTGAAATGAACATCGTGAATATGTACGTTCACTTCAATAACATGCAGTCCTGTCATCGTTTCAATCGAACGTTTCACATTGCGCTGAATTTCCGAAGCGATTTCTGGAATGCGGTTGCCGTATTCCACAATAATGGATACATCAATCGCCGCCTCACGCTGTCCAACATCAACTTTAACGCCTTTAGACAAATTTTTACGGCCAAGCATCTCTGCGATTCCGCCTGCGAAACCGCCGCTCATGCCAGCTACACCAGGCACCTCAACTGTAGCCAGTCCAGCAATGACTTCAATAACCTCGGGTGCGATCTGAATAACGCCAATGTCCGTTTTCTCATACTCCGTTGCTGTTGTACTCATGATAGCTTTACACCTCCCTAAAGTTGCGCGTCCCGCCCTGCATCGAACGGGTAAAGCTTCCGCATCTTATTTCTATACTATATCATTCGCCATGAAATATGACAAACCATTACAGATTGTCCGCAGCTTTTGCTTCATCCTGCTCTGGATGGTAAACATCATATTCCTCGAGGAACTTGATATCAAAATTCCCTTCAATAAACTTTGGATGCTCCAGCAGTTTTTGATGGAAAGGAATCGTCGTTTTTATGCCTTCAATCGCGAATTCTGACAAAGCTCGCTTCATGCGGGCAATCGCTTCCTCACGCGTTCTTCCCCAAACGATCAGCTTGGCGATCATGGAATCGTAATGCGGCGAAATCGTATAACCCGGATAAACCGCGCTGTCGACCCGCACGCCTGTGCCGCCTGGAGCTAGATAGAACGGAATATGTCCAGGAGACGGCATAAAATTACGCTCCGGATCCTCTGCATTAATCCGGCATTCGATCGACCAGCCATTAATCGCAAGATCCTCTTGCTTAAAGGAAAGAGGATTGCCTTCCGCTACGGAAATCATCTCTTTAATCAGATCGACATTCGTTATCATTTCTGTAACGGGATGCTCAACCTGAATACGAGTATTCATTTCCATAAAATAAAACTGGCCGTCCGGCCCTAGCAAAAACTCAAGCGTTCCTGCGCCTGAATATTGAACGGAAAGCGCTGCGCGAACAGCCGCTTGTCCCATCGCTTCACGAAGCTCGGGAGACAGAACTGGACATGGCGCCTCTTCTACCAATTTCTGGCGGCGTCGCTGAACCGAGCAATCGCGTTCAAAAAGATGTACAGCGTTGCCATGCTTGTCCGCCATAATTTGAACTTCGACATGCTTCATACCTGTCAAATATTTTTCTAAATAGACGCCTGCATTGCCGAAATTTTTCTGTGCTTCCTGCTGCGCCGTCGTAATTTGCGAAACGAGCGTTTCCTCGCTGTCAGCAATACGGATACCTTTGCCGCCTCCGCCTGCAGTCGCCTTAATGATAACGGGATAGCCAATTTGACGTGCGACTACAACCGCTTCTTCCATGGTCTCGATCAAGCCCTCAGAGCCTGGAATAACCGGAACGTTAGCCTGCTGCATCGTTTGCTTGGCTACCGCCTTGTCGCCCATTTTGCTAATCGCTTCAGGTGATGGGCCGATAAACGTAATGTTGCAGGATTCGCAGATCTCAGCAAAATTCGCATTTTCAGCTAAAAAGCCATAGCCTGGGTGAATTGCATCGCATTCCGTAATGGTCGCTACGCTCATCAGGTTCGTTAAATTCAAATAGCTGTCCTTCGACAAAGTAGGCCCGATGCAATAAGCTTCATCTGCAAGGCGCACATGCAGCGAATCGCGATCCGCCTCCGAATAAACGGCTACGCTTGTAATGCCTAGTTCGCGGCAAGCGCGAATAATACGCACGGCGATTTCGCCGCGGTTGGCAATAAGAATTTTTTGGAAATTCACATTGTTACTCCTTTCAAATGGCTAGTCCTCCCAGAAGGAGCAATGCTGTTATTCCGGCTTCACCAGAAATAGCGGCTGCCCGTATTCCACCAATTGGCCATTCGTTACAAGTACTTCGACGATTTCACCGCGTACTTCCGCTTCCAGCTCGTTCATCAGCTTCATCGCTTCCAAAATGCAAACGACGCTTTTCTCGGATATGCGATCGCCTGGTTTTACGAATACCGCAGCATCAGGGCTTGGCGAGCTGTAAAACGTACCAACCATTGGGGAAGTAATTTGGTGCAAATTCTCACTTGCAGCACGCGCTGCAGGTGCCTCAGAAGCTGTAGACTGCGAAGCTGGCTGAGTAGCTGGCGCCTGTGTGTAAACATGAACAGGCTGCTGTGAATATGTATGCGATAGCGGGGCTGCTTGCACATTGACGACTTCCGTTTTCCCGGGCTTGCGAATTAGCAGGCGAGTCCCTTCGTTTTCGATTTCCAGCTCATGAACGGAGGTTTGATCGACCAGCTTGATCAATTCTTTAATCTCGCTCAATTTGAACATGAATTTTTCACTCCTTAAAGTTTTGCGGTAGCAAAACCGCTTCGTAGGCATCCGCTTCGTATTGCGGCAGTAAAACCGCATAGTAAGCTTAGCTTGCATTGTTCACTTTTATAATTGGCACAATAACGTTTAACATTATATCATAAACGCTCAGGAACACGAATTATTTTTTACAAATGCATAAAATACCCCTTAAACAGCTGCCTGCCCCCCTTTACAAAAAACGTCCTGATTACTCTTTATCCTCAGTCACAATTAAGCAGCGTATCAAGCGTAAACGGCAGTCACCGTCCTCTGGAAGCAAAGCTACCGTTTCGCGGGTGAAATATAAGCCGATTATTAGGGGGTAACTTATACTTGCTTAAATTTAAATAATAGCGGCAGCCCAGGTGATACAAAAACCTGAACTCCGCTATTTTTTGATCAAATGGAAAATAAAGAAGGAAACTGCTGGATAATTCCGTTCGTCATTACGTCTGCCATTTCAGCCGCCTGCGGTTCAATTAAATCATTCAAGGCAACGTTTTGCTCATAGTTTTTAGCAAGCCGGGCTGCCACTTCGCCAGTAAGCAGCCTTAGATGCTCATCAAGCATCTTTTTCCATTCCATTTTGGACCAATAAGGATTTATCCGGCTTAGGAAATCGGCAATGTCTTCTGCGTTCATATACCAGCGTTTTTGGGCATCCGCTGCTGCCGAGCTATTTCCAGCCTGGAGCGCCTTGACGAGCTCGGCTGCGATAACAAGATGCTCCCGCAGCAATTCGGCAAACCTTGCCGCAATAGCCTTTCCATAAAAAGGTTCAAGCACCGCTGCAAAGTCGGTAGGGTTCCTCAGCAGTCTAGCAGTCGTTGCTTGCTCGTCGGCAAGACGGTCAACAATGCTGTTCACCGTCAATCTCGTCCAGTACACATGCTGCACCCATAATGCCCTAAGCTTGCGGTTCAATTCTATACTGGACGCTGTCCAGCATGCAGGATGAGCCGGTTTGACCATTTGATGGGGATGAGCGGGATAATAGCGATACATAGCGTATGGTTTGCTCCTTTATCCTTTTTTGCATTATATAGGCGAAACCCTATTACTGTGCATCATTGGACATGGGAAAAATCCCGAAAACGCCAGCATAGCTGACGTCCGGGATTTTATGCTCTTGCAAGGCCTCATTAAGGTACAAACTGCACGGATACCTGATCGGCATTGATTTCCATTTTTTTCATGACGAGATCAACAATATCGGCTGCTTGATTTTTCTCAAGCTTCTCGCTGGCTACGACGACTTTATAAACGTTGTTTTCTTCATCCACGATTGCGGATTCATAGTTTTGCATCAGCTGTTCTTCCAGCTCTGTCAGCTTTACATTTTTTTCTTCGAGCAAGGAAAGCTGTTTAGCCGCTTCAGTAGATTTTTCTTTATCTACTTGTGTATTTGCGATATCCGCCATCAGCTTATCCAGCTCCTCGTTATTATCCTGCGTCCGCTTCTGCTGAATATCTGCGAATACGCTCGTTGCCGCTCCCCCTTGCTCATACTGCTCCAGCACCTCTTTATCAGCCTCGCTCACCCCATTGTCTGCACCTTGCTGCACCTCATCCACGACGATGCCGCTGCCCGCAGCTTCCGTCGCTCCCTGTCCCACCGTCTTCTCCAGCTGCGTGTTGTCTGTCAGCAATTCTGGCGAGCTTGCGTCCTGCGTAAACAAATAATAGGCGGACAGTACCACCATCAAGCTGAGCATCGATACGAGCCAAATCGTTTGTCTTTTCGTGTTCATGTGAACACCCTCCTCAAAATGGTATAAAAGCTGGATTATTGCTTCCTCGGTGCAACAGAAATGCGAGTTGCCGCGACATTTATGCCTTTTTCGACCGCATCTATAATTAAACGTCTGACGGTTACATTTTCCGCACCCTTGGCGACGATAAGGACGCCGCGAATGCGTGGGTTGATCGTCTTTTTGATAATCGGCTTCTGATCGCCGGACACCTCGACGAGTACAACCTCGCCATCCTTGTTAATCGCCGTAATATGCCGTTTGCCCCCGTTTTTGTCATTCTCGTCTGTCACCGACTGCGTCTCCTTCTCATTGCGTTCAACGACGATTTCCTCTGTTGAATCAATAGTGACCAGAACATCCACCTCGCCAACACCAACGATTTTCTCCAAAATTTCCTTAAGCCTCGCCTCCAGCGGCTGCTCCACCGTTTCGAATGAGGCTCCTTCCCGCGAGCCTGGGCTGGTCCAGGCCGTGTCATCTACTGACTGCAGATTTTGCCCCTGCCCCTGTAAGGAAGGCTCAACTTTGTTAAAGGTGAGGAAAGAATTAATCAGCATCAGCAGCGCTCCAACACAGCCGATAATGAGCAGGAGGCGCAGCATTTTCACTCGCTTCGGTCCCCCAGGGCCTCCGCCCGCCATCGCTTCCAGCTTCTCCAGCCACTTCGCCACCTGTCATTACCCACTCCTTTCGCTTTACTTTTGTCCGCGAATGCTTGCCGGTTGGCGAATAATGATAGCCTCGGGCGATAAGCCCCAGCCCTCGGCGAGCACAGCTCTCGTCTGCTTATCAAGCTCTGCGTTCACGGGCTGCCATAACTGTTCACCAGCCGTACTCTGTTCACTTGATGTTTGATACGGCCCAGACTCGACTATCTCAGGCACCATGACCTCCACACTTACTGGCTCCACTGCTTCGATCTGTCTATTATCCTGCTGCACATCCTGAGTCGGATTCGCGCCCAAATTGGTAGGGGACCCTCTCGGCGGAGCAGCCTCTTCTTCAGGAAGCATCTGCGGAAACGTAACTGTCACCGTATCCATTTCAACCATCTCTACATCTCCTTCCTTGATCCATTTCAGTTTGACTTCAACCGAGCTTGCCGTCTGACCGGTATAGCGGATGATTGCGGATTCCATCGCTTTGGAGAGCGTACTGCCGGTAAGGTTAGCCGCCTGCTGCTGCTGCTTGCGTTTAAGCTCCTCCGACTGACGCTGAATGTCGGCAAGCGTTGGCATCTTCACTTGCTTCTGCGCCGTGCTCATCTCCCATTGCTGGATGCCTGCGCTCAGTCCTGCCGTTACGTCGCCTTGCACCAGGCGAAGCAGCGGAGACAGCAGCGTCAGCAGCACGAGAAGACCGATAACTAGTCTGGCATAGCGCAGCATCGCCTTGTTGGGCAGCAGCAGCTCGGTGCATACAGCGAGCATAATGACGGCGATAATGTCACGCAGCCAATCGCCCAGCCAAGCTACCATGCGATTCGCCCCCTTTTTTCAAACAGCCGATCTACCGGACCATCATTGCTGCGTTTCCTGCTGTCAGCACGATTGTGACGGCGAGGAAAAACATCAAGCTTACAGCGGCAAGTGCGGCAAACACATAAATCAGCGTCTTGCCAATCGTTTGCAGGCAGGCTACAATCGGCGAATCTCCAAGGGGCTGCATGACAGCAGCGCATACGTTGTAAATAAGCGCCAGCGTCAAAATTTTGATCGCGGGAAAAGCACTTATAAACAGCAGCATAATGACGCCTGCAAGCCCGATTGCATTTTTCGCCAGCATGGAAGCCGATATGACGGTATCCGCCGCATCCGAGAACATGCGACCGACGACAGGAACGAAGTTGCCCGTGACGAACTTCGCCGTTCGCATCGTCACACCATCGGTTACCGCTCCCGTCGCCCCCTGCACAGAAACGACACCGAGGAAAATCGTAACTAGCGCACCCAGAATTGTAATGCTGATGCTGCGCAGCAGATTAGCCAGCTGGGTCACCTTGAAGCGCTCGGTCATGGCGCTGACGATGTGTAAGATGGCCGAGAAGAACAAGAGCGGAAATACGAGCGTATAAACAAGCGTGCCTACAACATGAATCATAAAAATAATGAGCGGGTGCAGCACCGACACCGTCACGACATTGCCCATCGACGCCAGCAGCGCGAGCAGCAGCGGAAGCATCGCCAGCATGAATTGAATCATGCTTTCAATCGCGTCCTTGGCATAGCCGATCGCTACATTAAAGCTGTTGACCGTGATGATAAGGATGACCATAAAGGTAATGGAGTAAGCTACCTTGCTGACTGCATTGCGCTCGAAGGCGTTTTGCAGCGTTTCCAGCATCATGCTGAACACGGTCAGCGTGACGATTGTGACTAGCAGCTTGCCATTGTACAGCACCTCATGCAGAAAATAAGACAGCAGCCCTTTCAGCACCGTTTCCAGCTTGAGCCCTTCTCCGCCCGGCAGTAGCATCTGGGCAAAGCTAGGCAGCTTCTGCTCAGGGAAAAAACCGCCATATTCGTTTTTGAGCTGATTCCAGTATTTCTCCACCGCATCCGTATCCATATCGTTCAGCCCGCTGCCGGTCAACTGCCCGAGTGCGGCTTGCGCCTGGGCCTGCTGGGTTTGCTGCTGCATAGACTGCGATTGCTGACTTTGCGGAGTCTGCTGCGACTGAGGAGAAGACGCCACCTGTGAAGCTAGCTGCTGATAGGAAGTCTGCTCCGACTGCCAGTCTGACGTTGACGTACCTTGCGCTGCTGCCTCGGAGCTTGGCACAAGCAGCAAAAAGTACAAAACTGCTGTAAGCACCGTGAGCCAAATGGCGTTCGTCGGATAGGAGCTGCCAGCAAGCTTTATTCTCAACTGGCTCCTCCCCCTGTCGGCAGCAGGTTGATAACTGTTTCGATAATGACGCTGATAATCGGCACCGCCATGACGAGAATTAATATTTTTCCAGCGAATTCGATTTTCGACGCAATGCTTTCCTGTCCGGCATCTCTGACAATTTGAGCGCCAAATTCAGCAATGTAGGCGATACCTATTATTTTCAGCACCGTCTTCAAATAAATAGAGGGTATGCCGGAGCGATTCGCCAAATCAGAAAGCACCGCAATAACGGAATCGATTTTGCCAAGCAGGAACAGAAAAATAAAGAGGCCGGTAAATGCCGCAAGCAGGAAAGCGAACAGCGGCTTTTGCTCTCGAACGACAAGGATGAGGACTGTTGCAATCAGCCCAAGACCGACGATTTGAATGATTTCCACTTCGCTTCACCTACTTGCGGCTTCTCTTCAAGCTAGCTATTGGAACAGAAAAATCGTTTTAATTTCCTGAAACAGCTCGTTCAGCATGCGTACGACCATAAACAACACGACAACAAAGCCGATTAATGTCACCCAATGCGCCATATCTTCCTTCCCCATCTGCTTAAG
Organism: Paenibacillus sp. J31R34; assembly: GCF_059383715.1. Lineage (NCBI taxonomy): Bacteria > Bacillati > Bacillota > Bacilli > Caryophanales > Paenibacillaceae > Paenibacillus > Paenibacillus sp. J31R34. The sequence continues at coordinate 62,266 of NZ_JBXENU010000001.1, read as the reverse complement.
CACCGTATGAATCATCGCAATGATAATTCCGATACCGGCTATTTGGAAAATGGCGCTCACATCCATATTCATTTCCGCGGCACCCCATTAAACCATCAAAATAACGAGCAGCACGGCGATTAAAACGCCGAGGCTTTTCCACATCGTCTCATACCTCGCCTGATCTTCCCGTGCCGAATCTTCCTCCGCCTTCAGTTGAATGAGCGCCAGCTTCAAATGCTTAAGCTGATCCTCACGATCGCTTATACCGAGCGTCGAGCCAAGACGGATCAACACCGCCTGCTCGCTTGCCCGCATGGCCGTTGCTCCCCAAATCTCTCGAACAGCCCGTTCCCAGCTTTCTCGAAAGGAAAGCCCTTCGTCGCTCGCAAGCCCTTCGGAGGCAAGCATCAGCATCCGGTTAAGTGGATCTGGAACAAATGCTGCGGTTCGGGATAGCGCCTCCGGCAGCGGTGTATGCCCGTAGCCAATTTCGGTTTCGAGCCTCTGCAGCGCATGAGCGGTCTGGCGAAGCTGCCGGGGCCTTGCAGCAAAACGCGCCGCCTGCTGGAAGCCTAGCATCGTTCCGGCGAACAAAATCAGCAGCGCGCCAAGCAGCTTCAGCACATGGCATCGCCTCGCATCAGCCCGGAAAACAGCGGCGCAGCATCTTTGGCTAATCGCGGCACTGCTGTTGTTGGCTCGCGCGCCGCCCAGCCTCTTATGCAAGCCTCCGCCGTAAGCACCCGGTGCATAATGCCCGAAGGCGTTCGGCGCAGCTCAACAATAAGGGAGAACGCCCCTTCCTCTAGCAGCGAGCGCAATACAGGCCGTCCTCTAGCATCCTCAGCATCATACGCATGAGCTGTCGCTATGACGCTGACTCCGGCATGGCTGGCTTCCCGAATCGCCTCGCCATCCTCAGGCCTTCCAATTTCATCCGCAATAATGACATCCGGCGACATCGAGCGCAGCAGCATCATCATTCCTTCCGCCTTGGGACAAGCATCCATGACGTCGGAGCGCGGTCCAATATCAAAGGTGGGAATACCTCGCACACAAGCGGCTATTTCGGAGCGCTCGTCCACGATTGCAACCTTCTTGCCCGGCCAGCTTGCCGCATCCCCGCCTCCCCATAAACCGTAGCTGACGGATCTTGCAATATCGCGAACGAGCGTCGTCTTGCCCTGCTGGGGCGGGGCGAGCACCAACGTGGAGCGAATCGTTTTGCGCGATCGGTCGAGCAGCTTCGGCATGAGCGGAGTTGCTGAGCCGGGAACCTCCCTGGCAATCCGAATATTAAAGGCACCTATTTCACGAATGCCGCGAACGCTGCCGTTATCGAGAACGGTACGCCCTGCAAGTCCAACCCGATGTCCGCCTGCGACTGTAATGAAGCCCCGCCTGAGCTCCTCCTCCATCGCATACAAGGAATAATTGGTCATCCGCTCCAGCAGCTTGCGGCAAAGGTCAGCAGTAGGCTTATACGCTCCGCCTGCTTGGGTTAAGAGTGTGCCATCGTTTGCAGCGAAACGCGATTGGCCTGCCATGCCAATTTCCAGCGGGCGCCCTTCGCGAATCCGTATCTCTTCCAGCTGCTCCTGAACCTCCGCAGGCAGCCGTTCCAATATCGCTTTCAGCTCTAGCGGCAGCAAATGCGTAATGCGGCTAAGCATGCGTTCATCACTCCCGGATGTTTGTCCTTAGTCCTTTAATATGTATGCTTGGCCAGCTAAAATATGTCCAACTGGATCGAAATTGCTAGATTAGATTTATTTAACTAGGAGTACCGCGACTCCTATTACGAGGTCAGCAGCAAAATATAGAAATGGCCCTAGTACTCGGAACGGCGCCAATTCTCGTTATTTTTTCAAAATACCAATCATTAGACATAGAATGCCAGCCGCTACCCAGAGAAATTTGCTATAGGACAGCTTGTCTGCGAGCCCTACCAAACCAATCGTCGTAGTCGCAATCAAAATAAGCGGCCCTACAAGCGCCAAAGAGGAATTGACGACCAGCGCCTTGTCGATCTGATTGAGTTTAAGCATAATAATTGCCGCGCAAATTTCGATGGTTCCCGAGGCAAGGCGCAAGGAGGCCATTGCCAGCACGATTTTATTCAGCATAAAAATCCACCTCCACCCTTGTCCAGCCGACCTGTTTCTAGCTTATGCAGCAGACCTCTGCGTTCATAACCACTGTAGCCCGGGACACATGCCCAGAAGGATGTGCATATATTGCAGGCATAAGGCTAGGAGAAGTTAAGGTAAGAAAGGCGGATAATGACATGCAGGTTGAGGTCATATCAAGCGTGAATGAAGCCAGCCAGGCGCGCTTTCATCATAAAACAGCCATCGTTGTTGATGTATTGCGGGCTGGCAGCACGATTGTGACGGCGCTTGCGGCCGGGGCCGAAGCCATCGTTCCGGTGGAAACGGTCATGGAGGCCAAAGCAGCACAGATGGCGGGGGATTTATTAGGGGGAGAACGATTTTGCCGAAAAATATCCGGCTTTGACCTTGGCAATTCGCCTGACGAATATGAAGCCCCTGCGGTACGCGCCCGCCGTATTATATTAACTACAACGAACGGAACACGCGCGCTGCAAAAGTCCGCCCGTGCCGATTACGTATTGACAGCAGCGCTAATGAACGCCGCTGCCTGTGCCCGTGCGGCGCTAGCGCTGCGGCGCGATGTCGTCATTTTATGCGCGGGCTATAATGATGCGTTTGCTGCCGAGGATGGCTTTGGCGCCGGGCTGCTGCTTGAACGGATGACGCAGGCAGGCATGAACGCTTTGGAACTGGATGACTTCGCACTCGCTATGCTGGGCTTCTATCGCAGCCGCAGTGCTTTCGCACTCGAAACACTCGCCTCTGGCGCAACTGGCAAGCGGCTGCTTAAGCTTGGTCTCCAGCGGGACATTGAGGCATGCGCAGAAGTCGATATTTTTAAAGATGTTCCCATACTGCAAGGAGAGAAGCTTGTGCTGCTGACGCGCTGATTGCACCATAAAAAAAAGGCAGACTACGGCGAGAAAATCACCCGCTAGTCTGCCCTATTCTCGCTGTATACTGCTACTCCAGCACAAGCGACTTATTGATATATTTATTTTCTATTATTTTGCAATTCATACGTTCGATCGTTGACTCGTCTTTAGGGATTGGCGCGAATCTATAGAGCAACAGCCATCTGAGGCACGCAATAGCTTCAAAGATTAGTAATTCTTCCTTATCAAATTCACTTTGTGACAAATACGTTTTTTGGAATACCGCGGCTAGTTGCTCCCCATTGTATAAATAAATTAAAAAGCTCGTCCAGGCAAAATCATATCTGGTATCCCCTAGTTGTCCATTGGTCCAGTCAATTATCGTGTACTTCCCTTGATTTTCTACTACGTTGCCTAAGTTGAAGTCACCGTGGATAAATGTATTTTGCTGCAAATCCGAGCCATTAATTAGCTCTATTAAATCCGCTTGGATATCTGGATGCTCTTCAATTTGCGGGTAAAAATAACTAATAAAATCGTATTTTCTATGAAGCCGAGGATCTAATTTCTGGTCGGATACTTTATGGATGTCCAACAATAAATGAGCCAAATTCTCTACATGCTGATTTTTTACTTGGGAAAGCGGGCTGCCATCATAGCTGGTTAACAGCGCTTTATGCCCAGAAGCGGTATAACCCCATCCGTAAGCAGTAGAAACAGAAATGCCTATATTTCGAAGCACTTGCAGCAGAATATATTGAAAATGCACATCTGGATCGGAATCCTTGTTCCATATTTTTAGAACGAAGCTGTCCGCAACAGACGAAAATTTCCACACATTAGCCTCCAGTCCACCCGGCATGCTGCTGCAGGCTAGTTCTTGTTTCAGCAGCTCATTCATGAAGCTCGTGCTGTCAGCCCAAATCATCTCACTTAAGCATTCCAATCCAATCACCCCTTCCTTTAGATTAATCATATCTGATCCTAGCTGATCGTACTACTCTATATGTCCCCCAAGACGCAAAAAAAGGCAAAGAGCGTTTGCTCCTTGCCTTTTCCCCTATGTCTCTTGCGTTTATGCAAGTCGTCTAACGGCGATCCTGCGGCCCGCCAACGAAAGCTTGCTCAGCTGTATCCAAACCATATGCCGTATGCAGCGCACGAACCACTTCTTGCAGTGGTTCAGCATCGATAACGCAGGAAAGTCTGATTTCAGACGTGCTGACCATCTTAATGCTGATGCCCAGACCCGAAATCGCTGCGAACATCGTAGCAGCAACGCCTGGATTGCTGACCATGCCAGCGCCGACGATTGAAACTTTAACCAAATTGTCTTCGGAAGTTACTTTGCTGTAAGGGAGCTCTCCGTGCAGATTTTCAATGACTGCAACCGCTTTGTCTTTATCATCGAGCGAAAGCGTGAAGGAGAAGTCGGCTGTGCCGTCCTGTACGCCGCTTTGCACAATAATATCTACATCCACGCCATTGTTTGCAAGCGCGCCAAATACTGTCGCGAGCACGCCTGGCAAATCTGGAACGCCCAGAATGCTGATTCTAGCTACATTTTTATCGAATGCAATACCGCGAACGACAGCGCCTTGTTCCATCGTTACTTCCTCCTTTACACTTGTACCTTCGTTGTAGGTAAAGCTTGAACGAACGACCAGCTTTACATTGTTATGCTTTGCGTATTCAACCGCGCGCGGATGAAGCACAGCAGCTCCCAGATGGGCAAGCTCCAGCATTTCATCATACGAAATTTCATCCAGCTTGCGAGCGCATTTCACAACGCGCGGATCGGTCGAATAAATGCCGTCCACATCGGTGTAAATCTCGCACACATCCGCTTTAACCGCAGCTGCCAGTGCAACCGCCGTCGTATCGGAGCCGCCGCGTCCCAGCGTCGTAATGTCGCCATCCTCTGACATGCCTTGAAAACCGGCTACGATGACAATATGACCAGCATCCAATTCCTTGAACATGCGATCCGTACGAATATCTGTAATTTTCGCCTTGCTGTGAACAGCATCTGTACGAATTCCCGCCTGCCAGCCTGTCAACGAAACGGCGTGGTGTCCCAGCTGGTGAATCGTCATCGACAAAAGCGCTACCGATATTTGCTCGCCAGTCGTAAGCAGCATATCCATCTCGCGCGCTGGCGGATTAGGATTAAGCAGCTTCGATTGGTCGATCAAATCATCCGTTGTATCCCCCATTGCTGATACGACAACAACAACACGGTTTCCCGCCTGCCTATTTTCAATAATTCGTTTTGCTACCCGTTGCATCCGCTCCGGCGTTCCCACCGAGCTTCCGCCAAACTTCATCACTATCAACGACAAAGCGGACTCACTCCCAACCTTGACATATACATACAAGTCAATATTATAGCACAACCACAACACATCTGGGTATATCCCATCACAAAAATACAAGCAACCTTCACAGCTTAAGCATGCTATTTGGAAACGTCGGTGTCGAAATATTTCGTTGAAATTTCCGAATGAGTACCGTCCTTTTTCATATCTGCAAGCGCCCCGTTGACGGCTAGAACAAGCTCATCATGCCCTTTCGTAAACAGAGCGCCGCTTGCCGTTGCCTCCGACATTTCATCCACAATTTTGAGCGGCATCTCTGGCTGGCGATGCAATAAATCCAAATACGTTAAACCATCATTTACCGTTGCATCTACTTCTCCTGTCAGCAGCAAAGATATCGCCTCATCAAAGCCTGTGGTAGGCACAATTTCCGCGCCGTACCGCTGTGCGATATCAAGCAAATTGCTTCGCAGCGCTTGCGCCGCCTTTTTCCCGTTTAAGTCCGAAAGCTTCTTAATGTCCGTATTATCCCGCTTCACAATTAGCACAATATGGGAGTAAATATAAGGATCGGAAAACTGATATTGCTCCAGTCGATCCTCCCGAATGCTGACTTGATTAAAAACAACATCAAATTTGTTCGCATCCAGTCCCGTAAATATTTCATCCCATGGCGTTTCGATAAATTCAGGCTCCACGCCAATACGTTTGCTGATTTCCTCAGCTATCTCTACATCGAATCCGACAAGCTTGCCGTTTTCGTCATGATAAGTAAATGGGGCATACTTTCCTTCCGTTCCAATACGCAGCTTGCCCTTTGCTTGAACAGCCTCCAAGGCGTTTTGTCCACTAGGCGCGGCCGCCTCCGCACTTGCAACCGGCCTAATCATTTCTTGCCGCTCCGGCCCCGTGCCGCATGCCACCAGCACAAACCAACAGGCCAGCAGCAGAAAAACAAAGCTTTTTCTTGCCATTCACTCTACTCCTCTACGTCGTCGCTAGATGCATGAGCTTAACTATTATATTGAATGTTACAATAGCAAGCCTTTATCCATCAATGCTTTTTACGAGAAAAATGAGAAGTTCGTGTGAAGTTATGCCCAATTTTGAAAAAAGCTGCTCCAAGGGGTGTTGCCCCTTGAAGCAGCTGCTTGCCATCTCCTATGCGCGGGAAATGTATTTTCCTTCGCGTGTATCGATCAACAGCACATCATCCTCATTGATGAACAATGGAACTTGTACGTTGTGTCCCGTTTGAAGCTTAGCATTTTTAGTTGCGCCGGTAGCCGTGTTGCCTTTAATGCCTGGCTCCGTCTCAATAACTTTCAGCTCAACGCTGTTCGGCATTTGAATACCGATGATTTCGCCTTGGTAGCTCGAGATGTTTACCGTCATATTCTCGATCAGGAAGTTGATTTCCCATTCCAGCTGCGATTCATTCAGTTCGAACTGATCATAAGTTTCGTTGTCCATGAACGTGTACTCGGAACCGGAGTTGTACAAGTATTGTACAGCACGGTTTTCGATGATCGCACGAGCAAGCGACTCGCCAGCACGAAATGTTTTTTCAACAACGTTGCCGTTGCGGAGGTTTTTCAGCTTGGAGCGTACGAATGCCGCGCCTTTGCCTGGCTTAACGTGCTGGAAATCGGTTACGGAGAAAATATCTCCATCTACTACAATTGTCAATCCTGTTTTAAAATCATTCACTGAAATCACTGCTGATTACCTCCTGGGATTAGAAAAATAGCATGCTTGATCGTGCCCTTTTACCACTGTTACCACAAATCAGCCTAAAGTGAGAAACTCCTTAGTCGATGCGGTTAATATTTTAATACCGGTGTCCGTAATTACGATGTCATCCTCAATCCTTACTCCGCCGAAACCGGGGAGATAGATGCCAGGCTCAACCGTTACCGTCATACCGGGGGTTAAAATCGTTTCGCTAAGCTTGGACAAACGCGGAGCTTCATGAACTTCCATGCCGAGTCCGTGTCCGGTGCCGTGACCGAACTTGTCGCCATAGCCGTATTTTGTGATGACATCGCGCGTCAACGCATCCGCAGCACGTCCTGTCATACCCGGACGGATATGAGCAAGGGCATTCAACTGCGCTTCCAGCACAATGTCATAAATTTCGCGATGCTTGTCCGTTGGCGTGCCAACGACAACCGTACGCGTAATATCAGAGCAATATCCTTTTAGATAGGCGCCGAAATCCAGCTTCACGAATTCATTGTTGCCAATGATTCGCTCGCTTGCCTTGCCATGCGGCAATGCCGAGCGCTCTCCGGACGCTACGATCGTCTCAAACGAGGATGAATGAGCACCGTGGCTGCGCATGAAAATTTCCATCTCCAGCGCAATATCGCTTTCCTTCACGCCAGGCTGAAGCAGCTTCTGAATATGCGTAAACGTCGCGTCCGCCAGATCAGCAGCCTCTTGCATCACTTGCAGCTCCGCTTCATCCTTAATCATGCGCAAGCCTTCAACTAGACCCGATACCGGATGAAGGGCGATATCGCCAAGCACAGCCGTCCAATCGGCGAATTCGCCATAAACGACATGCTCCTGCTCAAAGCCCAGCTTGCTGATTTTTCTCGCTTTCAACAGCTCTTTCACCGTTTCCATCGCTTTAGGCGCATGTTCAACAATTTCATAGCCGATCGCCTGCTCGGGAGCCTGCGTCATATAGCGGAAATCGGTCAGCAAAATGCTGTCGCTTAACGTAATGAGGACCATACCAGAGGAGCCTGTAAATCCACTTATATAACGGCGATTATATTCGCTGTTAATAAGAATAGCATCCAGACCCAGCTCCGCAAGGGCGCTGCGCAAGCGATTCACTCTTTCCTTTGACATTTATGTTCATCCCCTTTCCGTTTATTTAAGAAATTTTCAGTTTGCGGACAAGCGCCGCAAGGCCAAGCTCGTAGCTCTGTGGACCGAAGCCGGCAATTTGCCCGACCGCTACAGGTGCAATAACCGAAACGTGACGGAATGCCTCGCGCGTATGTATGTTGGACAAATGCACCTCAACTACAGGAAGAGCTACCGTACTGAGCGCATCGCGCAGCGCATAGCTGTAATGCGTAAGCGCACCGGGATTAATAAGTATGCCATCCTCTGCGCCATAAGCGCTATGTATCCGATCAATAAGGGCACCCTCATGGTTGGATTGGAAAAAATCCAGCTGTACATTCAGACCCTTAGCCTGCTCCAGCAAATTAGCCTCAATATCAGCAAGCGTAGCCGATCCATAAATTCCTGGCTCCCGAACGCCAAGCATATTCAGATTCGGGCCATTAAGCACCAGAATTTTGAGCATTTGCACACCTCCCTAACGGACAAATTCATGCTAAAGACAAAGATCAATTGCCATTTTACCACATATGCCCGCCCCTTGAGAAGGGACAACTATTCAGCTTGCTTGCAAAGGCTCTCGGGACGCCTCGTCCGTAAATTCAAAAGCAATGGTGTAGCCGATAAAAACACCCCATAACAAAAAGACACAAAGCTCGGCACTGAGCGTATTCCAGCCTGATTTCCACACCGATCGGGTCACATGGAGAAGCGGCCCTAAAGCAAGAAAAATGATTGCCCACCAGACAAGCCCGTAGAGCAGGCCAGGCCACGGGCCTTTTAGCTTGCGGAATAACAGTCCGTATAGCAGAGCAGCAATCATTGAAAAAATAATGTAACTGCCAATACCCACCACAAGGCCCCAGCCCGACTTCAAAAAGGAGGAGCGGAAAAACGGGTCCGCCAAAATGCCTGGCAGCTCCAGCGTAAATTTCATTTCATAAAAAAACCAGCGTAAAACGCCCCAAATCAGTCCGGCAAAAAAGCCCGTCGATAAGCAATACGTCCAAATATTCGTATGATGCTTGCCTTCATATGGATTACCTTCATCTCCGGCGGTACGTCTATTTTGTTTATTTTCTGCCATCGTTTCCTTCGCCTCCAAACTTGAGATCATCCTTCGCTTCCTAACTAAAAGAAGCCATGATTTAGTATGTGAAAAAAAGCATAGAAGTAACCGCCTCGCTTGGCAGCTGTTTATGGATGCCCCGTGCAGCTCAAACGTTGGCAATTGCCGCACTGATCAAGTACAATAGAACTATTCGCAAGAAAATGAAACAAATTGATTCGTCACCTGATCGGGACGATACACTTTTAAGGAAGGTGACCAACACTTGTCGCAAAAATCCAAAAGCATTTATGGAGGACAAGCTGTCATTGAAGGCGTCATGTTCGCAGGAAGCCATGTCAATGTTACAGCTGTTCGCCGCAAAAATGACGAAATTATCTTTTATGAGGTTCCGCGGACGACGAAGCGCTGGATACAGCAGCTGAAAAAAATTCCGATTGTGCGCGGGGTTGTCGGCATAATAGATTCCAGCGCCAAAGGCTCGCAGCATTTGAATTTTTCCATGGAAAATTACGCGGAGGATGAGGCGCAGGAAGAAGCCGCTAAAAATCCCGAAGCACAGCCGAAGCCTGAAAAGGAGCAAAAGTCTGGTTTCAGCCTTAGCATGATAGTCGGCGTTGCCGTGGCTGGCGTCCTGTCGTTTATTTTCGGCAAGCTGATTTTCACCGCAGCTCCCGCTGCGCTGGAAGAACTATTGTTCAGCAACGTATTTGAGAGCAAAATTGGTCATAACCTATTAGAAGGACTTATCAAAATCATTTTATTGCTTGCTTATCTGTACCTGATGTCGCTGACGCCGATTATCAAAAGACTGTTTCAATATCATGGCGCCGAGCATAAAGTAATTAGCGCCTATGAAGCTGGCGAGAAGCTGACGATCAGCAATGTGCAAAAATACAGCCGCCTGCACTATCGCTGCGGCAGCAGCTTTATTATTTTCACCGTCATTGTCGGCGTTATTATTTATTCACTGCCTTTCTTCACTTGGGATTCCATATGGGAACGAATTTATATTCGTATTTTGCTGCTTCCTCTTGTTCTTGGTATTTCTTATGAGGTGCTGCGCATTACAAATGCGCTGCGCAACATACCCGTGCTGCGCTACCTCGGTTACCCGGGCCTATGGCTGCAATTGCTGACAACGAAAGAGCCAAAGGACGATCAGGTTGCCGTATCGATCGCTTCCTTCAACCGGATGCGCGAGCTCGATCAACAAATGTCCAATATTAAAGCGTAAGGGCGGAATGATTATGGCAAACAGGCCTAAAAAATGGAGCGTGCCGGCTATTATTATTATGTCTTTGCTTGGCATCGGAGTTATTTATGGCGTTTTGACAGATATGCGTTCATTCCTTATCCCCATTATCGTATTCGGCCTCATTTATGTGCTCTACAAGTTTCCGCCTGACCGCTGGAGAGGCCGTTCCGGCTCTGCTTCGCCTCAGGCGCGCCCAGGCAACCGCTCACAGCCTGCCAAACGCCCGAAATCGCAGCGTACGCCGTTCCGCGTTATCGAAGGCGGCAAGGAAGATGATGATCTGCCGAAGTATCATTAGGCCGTTCTAGCGGGCACTAGCAACTAGCAGACAATTAAAAAGAGCGTGACTCCCTTTTTACGGGGGTCACGCTCTTTTTGCAGGTACCTGCATCAGCTTGCGTTTCACAACATATTTGCATAATCACTCATTATCGAGCTCAGCGCGAACCGCTTTAAGAGCGTCTAATCGGGAGGGATCGCGTTCAAAGAAAGCGACGAGCGTCTCAATGCAGGTAATCGAATCCCAGCTTAAATGATGCTCAATGCCTTCGACATCTTGATAAATATTCTCATCTTGGACGCCGATAATGGCCAAAAATGATTCCAGCAGATGGTGGCGCTCCACAAGCCGCTTGCCCATCTTCTTGCCTTTTGTCGTTAATACAAGACCACGATATTTCTCATAAATTAAATAGTTATCTTTATCGAGCTTTTGAATCATCTTCGTCACTGACGAAGGGTGAACCTCCAGCCCTTCCGCAATATCCGACACTCTCGCGTAACCTTTTTCGTCTATGAGCTTATAAATTCGTTCCAAGTAGTCTTCCATGCTCGGTGTCGGCATTGAAGAACCCCCTAACCCAACTTCTTTCACCTTGTTTCCTCGGCGTTACTTTAGTATCATACACTGTTTTGAAACCTGTCTGCAACCTTAAGGACAATCCGGGGTACACAATAATTAATGACATTAGCGATTGCGGCATTTCTTGAAATATAAGAATTTATAAGTTTCACATTTATCATTAGGCTTATATTTCTCGGACTGAAACGTGCTGCACCGCCAGAGGACGGCTTTCGGCCGTTTCACCTTGCAACTCCCAGTTTGAAGCCCTTTCCTTTGTCGCATATTATAGCGTAAGCTTCTTATTTTGAAGCATCAAAGCAAAGGAGGGTGCGGCCCATGGCTTCCACCGTAGAGGAGCGTCCGAAAGCAGTGCTGAAAAGCTTATCCTTCGTTCCCGAGCTCGTCTATTTTGAGCCGGATGCGCTCAATTATCCGAAAGGCAAGCGCATTTATGACTGGGTTCAAAAGGAAGGCATTCCTTTCCGCATGACCAGCTCGCATAACCGGATTACCAATTTGCCCGGTGAAACCGAGCTGGAAAAATACCGGATTGCCAAACGAACACTTGTCGTCGGCATTCGCAAAACGTTAACCTTCGACACGTCCAAGCCTTCAGCGGAATATGCTATTCCCATTGCCACCGGCTGCATGGCGCATTGCCATTATTGCTATTTGCAGACGACGCTTGGCGCCAAGCCCTATATTCGCGTTTACGTCAACATCGATGATATTATGGACGCGGCCAAGCAATACATCGACGAGCGAGCACCGGAAATCACTCGCTTCGAGGCAGCCTGTACGTCCGATCCCGTCGGGCTGGAGCCGATTACAGGCAGTCTGCACGAGCTCATTGAATTTATGGCGGAGCAGCCTCTTGGCAGACTGCGCTTCGTCACCAAATTTCATCATGTGGATTCCCTGTTGGATGTTAAGCATAATGGCCATACTCGCATTCGCTTCAGCGTCAACAGCAAATACGTGATTAAAAATTTCGAGCCGGCCACCTCGCGCTTCGAGCAGCGGATTGAAGCCGCAGCCAAGGTAGCTAAAGCCGGTTATCCGCTCGGCTTTATCATTGCGCCGATTATCTGGTATGACGGCTGGGAGGAAGGCTACGCCGAGCTGCTCGCATCGCTAGCAGAGGCTCTGCCTGAGGAGGCAAAGCAAGCCGATCTGACCTTTGAGCTCATCCAGCACCGCTTTACGAAAACAGCAAAAAATGTAATAGAGCGCCGTTATCCGCGCACGAAGCTGGAAATGGATATTGAGAAGCGCAAATACAAATGGGGTCGCTGGGGACAAGGAAAATACGTCTATCCTACAGAACAAGCAGATGCGCTCCGATTGTTTATATCAGAGCGCATCTTTGAGCATTTTCCACAAGCGAAAATTGAATATTTCACTTAAGAATTAAAGCTTTAGACTTAAAACTTCAGCCAATCCGGCGTTATGAGGTTAAGCCACGACGTAATTTGCGTCATTTGATCCGTGAAGAGCATAATGCCGAGCACAATCATAATCGCTCCGCCCACCTTCATCACCGTATTCGTATATTTCAGCAGCCATCTCGCTGAGCCAAGGAAAAAGGCTAATACGAAAAAAGGAATGGCGAAACCTAGAGCATATGCCGTTGTCAGCTTAAACCAGGTATTCGGCTCGGATGCCGCCAATGCCAGAATGGCCGTTAAGGCAGGACCTGTGCATGGCGACCACCCGGCCGAAAATCCGATACCAAAAATAAACGAGCCCAAATAGCCCGTTTTTTTCGAAGGATCGAAAGGCAGCTTGCGCGTCTTCATTAGCAATTGCGGCTGAAAAACACCGAGCAGGAACAGCCCCATCAGCACAATCAAAATCGCCGATAATTTGCGAATGAGCGGCTCATACTCACTGAAGGTTTCCGCGAACACATTCGTGCCGTAGCCAAGCGTGTAATACACCGTACAAAAACCGATAATGAAAAACAGCGTATGCAGCATCGTGCGGGAGCGCATATGCTTGCTCGTATGCTCATTATTTTTGAGATCGCTGACAGAAATACCGGTTATGTAAGACAAATAAGATGGATACAAGGGCAAGCAGCATGGAGAGATAAAGGAGGCAAAGCCAGCCCCGAGTGCGAGCCAAATATTAATATCGTTCACCGTACAGCACCTCGATTTTGATTAACTCCCTGTTCTAATTCCCCGCTTGAACAGCAAGAGGCCCAGCAAAATAACAATCAACAGAAGCACGATCGTGCCGCCAGGAGCCAAGTTCCAAATCCCTGCAATCATCAAGCCGCAAATAACGGCAATTTCACCAATAATGACGACGGTAATAATGCTCTGCCGAAAGCTGCGCGCAATAATAAGACTGCAAGCCGCTGGAATCGTCAGCAGCGCAGACACAAGCAGCGCTCCAACAATTTTGATGGAAGCACTAATGACAAGCGCGGTTAGCACGCTAATCATAACATTATAAAAACGGACCGGCAACCCGCTCACCGCTGCTGCATCCTCGTCAAATGTGAGCAAAAACAGCTCCTTCACCTGCAGCCTGATGGCTACAAGAACGACAACCGTTACAACGGCAATCGTAATTAAATCGATATTGCTCAGCGTATAAATGCTGCCAAATAAATAGCCGGTGACATTGACATTAAAGCCCTTGCCCATTGTAAACAATATTGAAGCCAGCGCAACGCCTCCCGACATAATAATCGCAATTGACAGCTCGGCATAGGATTTATAAGCTTTCCTCAGCTTTTCGATTGCGAATGAAGCCGCAACAGCGAACAGCAAGCCTACTGCAACTGGATATACCCCAATTAAGAAACCAAGCGCAACACCTGCAATGGATACATGCGACAGCGTATCGCCAATCATGGACAAACGGCGCAGCACGAGAAAAATGCCCATCAGCGGTGCTGTCACTCCGATAAGCAAGCCGCCAATCAGCGCCCTTTGAAAAAATTCGCTAGTAACGATCTCCAACCTGAACAACCTCTTCTCTGCTATCCATTTCCTGACGAAGCCCGCGCAGGCTGTGAGTCAGATCATCTTGCGCACAATTTTGCAAATCATGCGAATGCTTTTTATAAAATTTCAGCTTGCCGCTTTGCGCCGCCTGATGCAGCCCCAAATAAGTGCGGATCATCTCCATATCATGGGACACCATGAGAAAGGTGATGTTGTGATGCTGATGCATATGCTTGATCATATGGAAGAAGCTTTCCTGCGTCTCGGCGTCGATCCCCACTGTAGGCTCATCCAAAATGAGCAGCGACGGATTGTTAATGAGCGCCCGCGCCAAAAAAGCACGCTGCTGCTGGCCGCCGGATAGCTGGCCGATTCGCTTGTCCGCCAAATCCTCAATTTTCATCGCATGCAGCGCATCATCTGCCTTTAAGTGATCGCTCTTCGTTATGCGGCGAAACAGCTTATTGCGGCCGTATAGACCGGATATCACCACTTCACGAACCGTAGCTGGAAAAAGCGGATTAAATGCATTTTTTTGCGGCACATAACCGATTTTTTCCCATGCCTTAAACTGGCCTACAGGCTCGCCGAATAAACGAATGACGCCGCTCTCAGGCCTCAGCAAGCCGACAATCATTTTGAGAAGTGTCGTTTTTCCCGCACCGTTCGAGCCAATCAGCCCGATAAAATCACGCTCGCGAACGCTCAGATTAAGCCCCGTAATGACGCGCTGCTGCTGGTACGAGAAGGTAACGCCCTCCAGCGAAATAATATCCTGATGGCAGTCTCCTGCTGGGCCAGGCAGCAAGTCCGTTTCCGGTCGCATCTCTGTCATTTGTTGCATCCTGTCAACCTCCCTTGCCTTTTACTATATTGCTATACTTCCCTGATTATATCATTTATACAGCACCGTATACCTAGAGACTGCGACGAAATAAAGTACCGTTAATTTCCTCGCAGCTCCTTATTGCAGTGCTTTCAGAAGATTTTGCAAATTCGCTTCCATGAGCGTAATGTAGGTATCGCCGTTTTTCTCCTGCTCTGGCGTCAGCCCTTCTACCGGATTCAGCATCAAGGTGTCTACCTTCGCTTCACTCGCGAGCGTATCAGCAAGCGCTGGAGATACAAGCTCCTCGAAGAAAATATAGCGAATGCCATTTTCCTTCACAAATTTGGCGATGTTAAGCAAATCCTGCGCTCTAGGCTCTGCATCAGCCGATAATCCCATTATAGCCGTTTGCGTCAAGCCGTAGTCGCGGGCCAAATAACCAAATGCCTGATGGGATACCACAATGTCCTTCATCGATGTCTTGGACAGCTCCTGCTCGAACTTCGCATCGAGTGCTGCAAGCTTGCTATGCAGCGCTTCATAGTTCGCCTCATATTCGGTTTTGTGGGCACTGTCCACTTGAATGAGGCTGTTTTTCACATTTTCAGCCATAATGATTGCCGATTTTGGGCTGACCCAAGTATGAGGATCGACATCCAAGGCGTGCTCATGATCATGCTCATCCGCAGCCGCTCCTTCTGCCTCATCGCTGTGCTCGTCATGCTCCGCATGTTCTTCATGCTCGGCATGCTCCTCTGCCGTTTCTCCGCTGTGGTCATGCTCTTCTTTTGGATTTCCTTGAATCAGCTCTACGCCCTTGCTCATTTCGGCGGTAATGATCGTTTGATCGTTAGGCAATCCCTTCAGAAAGCTGTCCGTCCAGCCTTCCAGCCCTGCGCCATTGTACAGAAACAGCTGCGCTTTGGAGGCGGTGCTCAGATCCTGGCTTTTCGGCGTCCAGTCATGCGGCTCCACACCTGCCGGAATTAGATTGACGACATTGACATATTCTCCGCCAATTTCTGAGGCAAAATAATAGAGGGGATAAAAACTAGTCACGACATTCGTCTTGCCTTCTACGATAGAAGACTTCGAATTGCTGCCGCAGGCGGACAGCACAAGTACAACAGACATGAATAAAGCGGCCATAGCCGTTATTTTCTTGCTTGAAAATAAATTTTTCATTTCGCAAATGCTCCATTTCTGTAAAAACCGTTTTCTTTTAAAATATAAGAATTTATAAGTTTTACACTTATCATTAGGCTTATATTTCTCGTAGTGAAACGCGCTGCGCCGCCAAAGGACGGCGACAGCCGTTTCACCTTGCTAATCGTTATGATTACGTTCAGATTATACGAGTGCTTGGCATCACTGTCAACTGCTATTCGTAGGTTCCCTGTCTCTTCTAAGCAGATCACCAAGCGAGTATGGCCGTTATGTGTCTATTCCGCCCCCACTTCCCTCATAGGATAAAAAGAGAACCGCAGCGGATTAGCTCCGTACGGTTCCCTCCTATACTGCATTCCCTTTTATTTCACAACGGCGCCGTTCGGCATATCGTCCGGCACTGTCGCCAGCGTTAGCTGGTCGCCGTGCGACGCAGCAAGAATCATCCCCTGCGACAGCTCTCCACGCAGCTTCACCGGCTTCAAGTTCGTAACGCAAATCACTTTGCGGCCGACAATCGACTCCGGCGTATAAAATTTCGCAATGCCCGATACGACTTGGCGCTGCTCATAACCGAGATCGAGCTGCAGCTTCAGCAGCTTGTCGGCTTTCTTCACGGGCTCGGCAGCGATGACCTGTGCCACTCGCAGCTCTACCTTGGCGAAATCGTCGATGCCGATTTCTTCCTTGCTCTCCACCGGAGCCGCGTCTGCTGCGGCTCCTTCCGCTCCAGCGCCAGCCGCTTGCTGCGCAGCTTCTGGCTGCGCTTCCGCCTTGGCTGCGCCGCCGCCCATCTCGGCTGCGATAAAAGCAACCTCATCCGCCGTCTCCAGGCGCGGGAACAGCGGGCTGTCCTTCTGCACCCGCGTACCTGCCGGCAGCTGTCCAAACGTACGCATGCTCTCCCATGACGTCAGCTCGCCCGGCTGAATGCCGAGCTGCTTCCATAGCTCGCGCGGCGCATGCGTCAGGAACGGCTGGAGCATGATCGACGTGATGCGCAGCGCCTCTGCCAAATGCTGCATAACCGCAGCCAGCTCTGCGCGCTTTCCTTCATCCTTCGCCAGCGTCCACGGCTGCGTCTCATCAATATATTTGTTCGTCCGGCTGACGAACTGCCAGATCGCTGCGAGCGCAACGGAAAACTCCATGTTTTCCATCGCAGCTTCCACAGAAGCAATCGTATCCTGCGCCAGCGCTTCAAGCGAAGCGTCGAATGGCGTGATTTGTCCAGCGTAAACTGGAATCTCGCCGTCGAAATATTTATCAATCATCGCAACGGTACGATTAAGCAAATTGCCAAGGTCATTCGCGAGATCAAAGTTAATGCGCTCGACGAAGTTTTCCGGCGTAAAGGTGCCATCCGCGCCGAAAGGCACCTCGCGCAGCAAATAATAACGGACTGCATCGAGGCCATAACGGTCGATTAGCATGACAGGGTCTACGACATTGCCTTTGGATTTCGACATTTTGCCGTCCTTCATGAGCAGCCAGCCATGGGCAAATACCTTTTTCGGAATCGGCAGGTTGAGCGCCATGAGCATAATCGGCCAATAAATCGTATGGAAGCGAACGATTTCCTTGCCCACAAGATGGACATCCCCCGGCCAGAAGCGCTCATATTTAGCGACAGCCTCGGGATCATCGCTGCCATAGCCAAGCGCCGTAATATAGTTGGACAAAGCATCGATCCACACATAAATGACATGCTTCGGATCTCCAGGCACTTTAATTCCCCAATCGAAGGTCGTACGCGATACGGCAAGATCCTCCAAGCCCGGCTTGATGAAATTGTTGATCATTTCATTTTTACGCGATTCCGGCTGAATAAAGTGAGGATTGTCCTCATAAAGCTTAAGCAGACGATCCGCATATTTGCTCATCCGGAAAAAATAGCTTTCTTCCTTAACCAGCTCTACCGGACGACCGCAATCCGGACAATTGCCATTTTCAAGCTGGCGCTCTAGGAAAAAGGATTCGCACGGTGTACAGTACCAGCCTTCATACGTGCCCTTATAAATATCATCCTGCTTCAGCAGCTGATCGAAAATTTTCTCAACGACCTTCTTATGGCGCTCCTCCGTCGTGCGAATAAAATCATCATTGGAGATTTCCAGCTTTGACCACAAGCTTTTAATGCCGACAACGATATCATCGACGAATTGCTGAGGCGTCTTGCCTTGCTCCTGTGCCTTGCGCTCGATTTTCTGTCCATGCTCATCGGTTCCAGTCAAAAACCAGACGTCGTAGCCGCGCAGCCGCTTGTATCTTGCCATCGCGTCGCCCGCCACCGTCGTATACGCATGCCCTATGTGCAGCTTGTCGCTCGGATAATAAATCGGCGTTGTCAAATAAAACGTTTTGTTGTCATTCGCCATTTCAGCAGCCTCCAAATTTTCGATTCAAAAACACATAAAAACGCAAAAAACTCCCGTCCAACATGGGACGAGAGTATAAAACTCACGTGGTACCACCCAAATTCCCCTTGCATCTTCTCCTCATTTGCAGAAAAATGCAATGGCTTCGTGTGCCGCCGATTGAAGGCGGACAATACCGTTAACGCCGGTCAAACGCTGCCCTCTTACCCGCTGCCGACTGGTCAAGCCCAGCCACCCGCGCTGCTCAAAGACAGATCCTCCAGGACCATATTCCAACTTTGCCCGTACCGGCTCGCACCTTATTGCCCGGCTCTCTGCGACGCAGCTTCCATTGTACTTATCCATTCATCAGACTCATATATGACAAAATATACCGAACCGCCAGCCCTTCTGTCAAGTAGGCCGATCCCCGTTGCTCTGCTTTCCGCCTTTTACAGGGGGAACCGGATCATAGCCACCGGCGTGAAACGGGTGACAGCGGCTAATTCGCCGAGCTGCAAGCCATGAGCCTCTTAGCACGCCATGCATCTCGATGGCCTCCAATGCGTAGGCGGAGCAGGTTGGAGCAAAGCGGCAGGAAGGCGGCAAATGCGGTGAAATCGCTTTGCGGTAAAAATGAATCGGCGCCTGAAATACGCGTCTGGCAACAGGTCTTTTTTCCATTAGCTTTGAGCCGCTGCTGCTTCTTCCTGGTCACAGTCTTTACAATAACCGAATACTTCAAACTTGTGCTTGACGATTCGGAAGTCAGCGGGCGCCGTTGTCTGTTCCATTGGGCAGCACATAATCGGGTACGTTTTGCCGCAGTTCAGACAAATCATATGATGGTGATGATCATGCTCGCGGCAATGAAGCTTGAACTTCACACCCTCCTCGAACACCACCTGCTCCAGTACGCCCAGCTCCTCCATGACGCGCAGGTTGCGGTATACTGTATCAAAGCTAAGTCCGGAGTAGGACTTGCCCATGTATTCATATACGTCCTTAGGAGCCAAATAGCCTGGCGATTCTGCAAATAGCTTAGCAAGCGTCTTGCGCTGGTCAGTAATACGCAAACCTTGGCTCGACATGATTCTCACAATATCCTCAATCGTATTCGTATGTGAATGTGCATGTGTACTCATGCGACAAACCTCCTGCTTCTGAAATTCTCTCTCTCCCAATAATGCCGAAAAAAAAGACTCTCGTCAATGAGAGCCTTCCTGCCGCTGCTATTTTAACCGTTCAACCGCATATTAATAAGGAAGCTGGCGACCATCGCGACAAACAAAATCAGGCTGATAATTCCAAATGTCAGTCGCATTTTGTGCGCCTTGCGAAGCTTGCCGCCGCTACCCGCTTCCAGCTTGGCGAGCGTATAAGAGCGCTGCATAAATAGAAATAAAATTAATGAAGCTACAAAAAACATATTAACAATAAACCATACTGCTGTCCAAAACATATCGACGCCTCCTCTAACCGCAAAATCCCTGGGCTACAGGAACCATCGATTTAATATCCACATAAATACAACGAAGCTGACAACTGCCCCACCGATGCACATCCAACCGGAACGGAACCGCTGCCCGAACATACGCATAATGCCAAAGCTCAGCAATCCGAAAATGAGCAGCAAAAAAACAACGCCCAATATAAATAATGTTGCCGAGACATTGCTGACATCAACTAAACTCACGCGATACACTCCCCCATAACATTTCTATCTAGCATTATAAGGGATTTGCCCTGCATAAAGCCAGTGTTAACGATAGGCGTGCCGCCACTTTCCTACCATAAGTAACGAATTTGTCACGTTTGATTGAACTTACCGAATGAATGTCTCAGATAATGGTGGGACTTTCTGAATTCAATCTTCAGAATTACTTCAGAAATACTTCAGAAATACATTATTAAAATCCGAAGATTTATCAAGTATGCTAGAAGTAGTACTTACCATGAAGGATGCTTTGCCTTGGGTCACGTTTATGCTGCAGGAAATATCGTCTATACTTACGGAATACGCTTGCTGTGGAGCACCCTCGCACAGACGGCAGCCACCCTCATCCGATTATTTCTGCCCAATCAGAAAGCGATTTAAAGGAGATAGAAGCATGACAATGACCATATTAGTAGCTGAAGATGAACAGGAAATTCGCGACGTCCTTCACATTTATTTGCGCAATGAAGGCTATCAGGTGCGGGAAGCACAGGACGGTACGCAGGCTTTGCAAATGGTTCAGCAAGAAAATATTGACCTAATTATTCTCGATATTATGATGCCTCATTTAGATGGCATTCAAGCTTGCCTCAAAATCCGTGAAATATCGAATGCGCCTATTATTATGCTCTCTGCGAAAGGGGAGGATCTCGATAAAATTATGGGTCTTTCCACGGGCGCAGATGATTATGTAACGAAGCCATTCAACCCTCTGGAGCTGATTGCCCGGGTAAAAGCCCAAATCAGGCGGCAGCAATTCACTTCCAGCAAGCCCGTCATAAATGACTCTGAAATAGCTATGGATGAGTTGGTTATTAATCGGGACCAGCATAGCGTTGTCGTGCGCGGCCATGAAAAATCGCTTACCCCTATTGAATTTTCCATTTTGGAATTGTTAGCGATGCACCGGGGACAGGTTTTTAACGTCGATAAAATCTATCAAAGCGTGTGGAAGGAACATACCGCCTTTTATTCCGAAAATACGGTTATGGTTCATATACGCAATATTCGAGAGAAAATTGAGGTCAATCCTAGAGAGCCGCAATATATTAAAACGGTCTGGGGAGTGGGATACAAAATTGAAAAATAAGCTATGGACATATTTAGACGGTAAAAAAAGCATTCGCGTCCAGATGCTTTGGGCTTTTATTTTCAGTCTTATACTTGCTGCTTTATTCAGTACGATCTATTCCATGCAGCGTCCCCAATCAGGCTTTATTTATAAATTTTTGCCTATTGGCATTTTTGTACTCTCTTTTTGGATCAGCTTCTTATTAATGACCCGTCGTACGATCCGTTATTTCAAAACAATTACTTACGGCTTGAAAGCGATGTCCTATGGGAATTTAAGCTACCGGATTCCGTTATCCAGCCAGGATGAATTAGGTCATGTAGCACAAAATATCAATGATATGGCGGAACAATTGCAAAGCAAGCTAGAGTGGGAGCGACAGCTGGAAAAATCCAAAATGGATCTGATCACCTCTGTTTCGCATGACCTGCGTACACCGCTGACCAGCATTATCGGCTATCTGGATTTATTGAAAACCCAGTCCTTCCAAAATGCTCAGGAGCAAGAAAGGTATATCGATAATGCTTATAACAAAACCCAGCAGTTGAAAAAGCTAATTGACGATTTATTCGAATATACTCGGCTTAGCGACCCGGATGTCCATTTAACTTTTCAGAAAATCGATTTTAACAGATTATTGGCGCAGCTTGTTACTGAATTTGAGCCTGTAGCTCAGGAACAGAACATTGCAATCAAAAAAGCGCTGCCTGATATACCTGTCATAGCTCTCATGGATACCGGAAAAATAGTCAGAGCAATCGACAATTTATTAATGAATGCCTTGAAATTTTCCGTAAAGCCCGGAGAAATCACCATACAGCTTTTTGTTCAAGATGGAAGAATTACATTAAGCGTCGAGAATGTGGCCCAACCGATTACGAAGGAGCAGGAGGATCAACTGTTTGAGCGATTTTATAAATTGGAGCCCTCCCGCAGCCATGTCCATATGCCTGTCGGCTTTGGCCTCGGTTTATCGATTGCCAAACATATCGTCGAGCTGCACAATGGACGAATCTGGCTTAACCATCATCAGGGGCATTATGCGTTTTACGCCGAATTTAAACAACCATAGCAGCTTTAAGCTCCCAGCTCGCTCTTCATAGTATCTTGCCTGTTACCCCATCGACTTTTTACGGCAAACATACACAAATGCGGGAGGCACGTTTAAGGGCACAAATGTAATTTTTTCAATTTCAAAATGCTCTTTAAGCTGCGATCTCATCTGCAAGGAATATTGAAAAGCAATGAATAGACCGTCATCTTTAAGGGATACGATAATTTGCTCCATCAGCTTGTCTCGCATCGTTTGTGGGAAGTTGGAAAATGGCAGTCCGCTAATAATGCAGTCCAACTGCTTGATCGCTTCAGTATGCAGCGACGCCTGGAGATAGCAGCTGTCCTCATAGCTTGAAAATCCGGGATATTGCTCCTGCAATTGTTCACGCATATAAGGATCTTTTTCAAAAAGAATAACCTTGGTGGCCTTCATTTTGGCTGATTGAATGTATTTGGTTATCGCACCAGTACCGGCTCCCAGCTCCGCAACACTCGTTGCTTTGTTCCATGGGACTGATTCCAGCATTTTTTTCGCAAGAAATTTTGAGCTTGGCGTTACACTGCCGATTTGTCTGGGCGAGCGCAAAAACTTATTTAGAAAAAGCAGTTTCCCCTGTTTCCAACCGTTTACATTTATCATCATCGTATCCCCCTTTATTTCACTGTCCTTATGCTATCCAAAAAATCTGAATATAAAGTGAGGGGGAAACTAAAGGAATTCTGAAGATTCAATAGTTATGGAGAATACCCTTTAAACTTGGTATATCCTAGAGAATTTTATAAAAGAAACACTTGAACAACCGCGGTTTCGCAAGCTAAATCGGGGTCATGTTACGGTGCTCCCATTTTACGAGAGTTATGGGATCGCTTCGACTTGTCTTTACTTCTCATGCAGTCAGGAATCTCTAATCGTAGTGACGTTCCACCATGGTTACTTTGTTTTATGTATGTCATTGGGCTGGTTTCGAATTGTCTCTCCGTTAATCAGATGGCGTCACTAGCTTCGAAAGATGCCCTATTTGCCATCATGTTTAAGTCTTTCACGGTGACTCAGTATACGATGAGCCGATTTTTCTCAGCTTCGTATGACTGGGCTCAGCTGGTGTATGATCTGGTTGTGATTCAAGCTGTCCTTCACAATGGCCTGGAATACCCGCTATCCCATCGTTTTTGGACACAAACAAAAGATAATTCTGGATTAACAAAATACGATTTAGCCAAGTAGATGTTGTTACAACTACGCGAATCGGTGACCTGTTTACTTTGGGTGGCGATGGACCGATGATATTTTACGGCAAGCGCTGGCGTATTGAGGTTTTCTTTCGTATGGCCAAACAAGATCTCGCTATGGCAAGTAAACAAAGAAAAAACGAGTGATGAGAGCTGCACCCACGGTGAAATGGTTCGCGGACTCTTCAAAACTCGTTGACAGGTTCGAACACGGAACAACAAGGGCACTGAACAAATTTATATTGAGTATGACCTAGAAGTACGCCGTTTTGCAAGTATGAAGTCATCCTTTTGGCCGAAAAGACTGCCTATGACGTTATGGCCCGTTTATTCAAGCATAGGATTTCACAATTTCCAATTAATTCAGCGAACTGCATAAGTCATGCGTGATTGATTTTAAAACTAATATATGTTAAAAAAGAATTTATTTGATTTTTGTAATTTCTTTCGCTTCAGCTTGCATAGGATAGGAGTCTCCTAGCGATCCATTAATGACTATATCGACCTTATCAGTAATATTGAGGGAATTATACTGTTCTTCATTTTGAACAGTAAGCCAAATCGCATCTGGAGAGGATTTTTTCAATATTTCTTGAATTGAGTTTACCTTCAATTCTTGGTCATTTAAATTTTTTACATCTTGGTCAGTTATATTTCTTACAACAAGAACTTTCTGATCTTTTTTATCAATGATATATCCTTTCGTATAATCCCATGACTTCGTACAACCTGAAATAACCATTATCATTAACACTACTGGAATAATTATTATCTGCTTCATTTTTAATTCCCACTTTCATAGCATTATAGAAATACATGGTCCCATTGGACATTTGCTCAAAAGAGACCATGTTGGAATTTAAAATATGTGCGGAAATGCGAGCGGATTAATAGGTGGAATCAATGTTAACACCTGACATGCCTAAGCCATCATAAACCAAGTCAAACTTTGAAACAATGTTTCCAATTGCTACCCCACCAGAAAGTATGCGACCTTTGTACACGCCTTCGATGCAAGCATAGTCTTTAGTTCCGTTATTTATGATTGAATAGAAAAGGCCACCGCTGTCTCCGCTAGTCATACCGGTAGCGGCTGTAACAAACGCATCATCCGGACCAGTAGGATCATCGTATGAATCATCAGTAACTTTAACTGATGTCGTTTTATGACCTGAACGACCTATTGCCCTTACATAGTCACCGATCTCACGGCGCGACCCGTTATAATCGAAGGTACCAATTGTCAGCAATGATCCATTGAGATAAACACTTCGATCGACGCCACTCGCTAACGTAATGTACCCTGCATCGTAATCATTACCGTTACCAGATGTCGCATTCGACATGCTTCCGATTGTAGCGGTACCATCGGAATTGTCATACCAAGCCCCATTACCGCAATGACCGGCAGTTACAAAGACACCCTTGCTATTTGCTGTGCCATTAAAAGCACCGCTGCATGTAGCTCCACTCGGTCCATTAATTTCTTCTCCTGGATACAAAGTATAGGCATCATTCGTGGTCTCAATATCAGCAATGATCCAGTTAACCATATCCTCGTCAATATGCGTCAGTATTTCTTCTTTATGATCCTTGTAGTTCTGCTCAGAAACATATACGTTGACTTTGTTTATTTGATTGTTTTTTCCTACACCCGATAAATCTAATTTCCCAGAACGCATCAGTGCCGAAAGCTTTTCTTTAGATTCCAGCAGCTGTTTTTCGCTTTATTTTACATACTTGATTTTTGCCTTTTCAGGGAAAGCACTTTGTTTCTTGAGAGTGTTTTCAAGTTTCGAATCCTCAGTAAGTAAAATTACATTTGTTCCATCTTCTTCGGTGTATACACCGCCGTATTCATCTACATGGTTCTTTTTTACCCAATCTTTCAGCTTTGCTCGGTCATCCATCTTTTTTGTTTGTTCACCGAACAGGTTTTGAGAGGCAGTTTGTATATTGGGATCTGGAGTCACAGGGATCGCACGATACTCCTTGCCGTTATGGGTATAAACCTTAGGCTCCAAATTTGGAGTGCCTTGGGCAGCAACATCTTGGGTAGCCCCTTGAGCCAAGCAGACACTAGCAACCACAACAAGAGATAATACGCCAGTTAAGGAAGTGGTAATAACCTTTTTTAGTGACATAAGTTACGCTCCCCGATCATTATTTTATTTTAATCAGAACTTTTGTCGAGATGGACAGAAAATGAAAAGAATTTCTTTTTGACCTTGGAGAAATTGTTGATTTTTACGAATTACAACTAATGGAGACGCAGTCCCGTTTGAATTTTTTCATCCCTTCTCCATTCTTGTATAGAAGTTGTGAGCATGTGTGATCGATACGACAATCTGCTCGGCTCCTTATTTATTGAAACAGGAAAACCGGATGTTGCCGGTCTCCTACTTACAATTAAATGGGGTTTACAATAACAACGCGTTCATTGGATAAAAAGTTTCAAATATTTTCCTAAAAGACAATTTCCTGCATGAGTAACACACGTTCCGTATTAGTATTTTTATAACAGCACAATGGTGTTCATGACTTATGCAGTACGATCCAAATGATTGGAAATCCATAGATTCGAAATATTGTCCATATTGCACATCCTTATGCGAAGAAATTGCCCTTCTTATGCTGGTTATTTGAATACCCATCCAAAACGTACAGCTGGTGTATGATCTGGTTGTGATTCAAGCTGTCCTTCAAAATGGCCTGGAATACCCGCTATCCCATCGTTTTTGGACACATACAAAAGATAATTCTGGATTAACAAAATACGATTTAGCCAAGTAGATGTTGTTACAACTACGCGAATCGGTGACCTGTCGACTTTGGGTGGCGATGGACCGATGGTATTTTACGGCAAGCGCTGGCGTATTGAGGTTTTCTTTCGTATGGCCAAACAAGATCTCGCTATGGCAAGTAAACAAAGAAAAAACGAGTGATGAGAGCTGCACCCACGGTGAAATGGTTCGCGGACTCTTCAAAACTCGTTGACAGGTTCGAACACGGAACAACAAGGGCACTGAACAAATCTATATTGAGTTTGACCTAGAAGTACGCCGTTTTGCAAGTATGATATCATCCTTTTAGCCGAAAAGACTGCCTATAATTCATCGAACTTCATAAATCACGCTAAAATGAGAGCGCATACAATTTTTGGATTATATATTTATTCAAAGGTGGGTTTCAATTGGACACTGCATATTATTTAGATAGAGCGGTAGAGTTGTTTAAAGAAGACATGGGCGACAATTTGGTCGGGATATATTTACATGGCTCATTAGCAATGGGATGCTTTAACCCAAATAAAAGTGATATTGATTTATTAATCGTCGTACAAGATGCCTTATCGACTGAAAAAAATAAGCGTATTGCAAAAAAGATTTTAAAGCTCCACGAAACCATACCTAATGATCGTGGAATTGAATTAAGCATTATACTGGAAGATTACCTGTTGCATTTTGTGTATCCAACGCCATTTGAATTCCACTACTCTGATCTTCATCGCGGAAACTTTCAATCCGATGACGATTATATTTGTGGCGGATATGACGATGCAGATTTAGCGGCCCATATTGTAGTAACCTATCATCGCGGTATTGCTGTATATGGCAAAGCCATTCGTGAAGTTTTCCAACCCATTGATGAGTCATTTTATATCAAGTCAATCCTCTACGATGTTCAAAATGCAGCAACGGATATTATTAATACACCTATGTATATCTCCCTAAATTTGTGCCGGGTTCTGTTCTTCTTAAGAGAAGGTGCCGTATCTTCTAAAAAAGAAGGTGGAGACTGGGGCATGCGTGCCTTGCCTTCCAAATATCACCCGATTATAGAGCGCTCGCTGAATGAATACAGCGGCATCGAAGATAAGTCGGAATTTAATCGTGAACAGTTGACGGAGTTTGCCGCCTATATGCTAAGCTAAATAAATCAAGACAGTCGGGTCAATCAAATAAATACGAATTAGGCGGGATTCAAAACGGTATTTCAGAAGCGCTTATCTGAAATGCCGTTTTTCTCCATTATGCGTTTATGTGAGCCATTCAGCTGCGTACCCTCGCCCTTCCCCTCGTCCGACATCCCCCTGACTCAATAACCATTTAAAATATGTGTCAGCATTAAGTGCAGCGTATAGTCATTCCCTAGCACAGGCGGTATACTTTTTTCAGAGGTGACTGTATGTTAGACCGCCACATCGGAGGATTGCTTATGAATACGATTATGATTGTCGAAGACGAAGACGCCATCTCAAGGGTGCTCGCTGCTTATATACGCAAGGCGGGATTCAATTGCAACATATATCGAAATGGCTTGGAGGCTATTAAAGCTTTTGATGCGACAACGCCCACGCTCATTATTCTCGATGTCATGCTGCCGGGAATGAATGGCTGGGAGATTTTGAACCATATCCGCTACAAAAGCGCTTGTCCCGTCATTATGCTGACGGCCAGAGGCGATGTAAGCGACCGGATTCTTGGACTTAATGAAGGGGCGGACGATTATATGACAAAGCCTTTTGAGCCAGAAGAGGTTGTTGCCCGCATCCATGCGGTGCTCAGACGGCCGCCCCGCTCACTCGTCAGCTCGGAACAAGTCACTTTTGGCAGCATTCGCATTGATTTTAAATCACATACGGTTTATTTAAATGGCGCCAGCCTTTCGATCACGCCCCGTGATCTGTCGCTGCTCATGTTCCTCGCCGAGCATCCGAACCAGATTTTTTACCGCGAGCAGTTAATAGATAAAGTATGGGGCATGGATTATGAGGGCAGCGACCGCGCGGTAGATTTGGCCATTAAGCGTTTGCGCAAGCTGCTGCTGCATTGGCCGCCAGAAGAAGGAGAAATCCGCACCTTGCGGGGGACGGGGTATATGCTTTATGCCAACACCCAATAATCGCCGCCAAACGCTGCTCAGCCGCTGGACCTTTCGTTACGTGCTCACCTTATTCATTGGACTGCTTGCCATAGGATTGGTATCGATTTTCTGGATTCGCCAGGAAACGCTGCATGAGCGAAAGCAAAATCTTAAAGCCTTTGCAATGGTCGCCTCACAGTATGTGAGCAATGAGAACGGGTACATTCCGGGCAATTTCTATGAATGGATCGACCGCACCCAGCGCCGTTACTCGCTGCCAGGGCAATTTTCGCTGCGCATATTTGATCATAGCGGGAACATTATTTTTCTTAAACAGGGTCCCAGAGACAGTGAAGTTGCTCCGGCTGTGCCTCCACTTTCGGGCGAGTTGAACGTCACCATATCGAATGATCAATACACGCTGACAACTCCCATATGGGGCGAAAATAAAGAGGAGGCGATCGGATCGATTGTCATTTCCTACGCCTATAAGGAGTTAGTCCATGTTAATCAGAACTATCGCCTCATTGCTTCTCTGCTCCTTGGCTCAGGCTTGCTTGGCTGGCTCATCATTTTCTTTCTATCTCGAAATTTAAGAAGGCCGATCAAGCAGCTCGCCGAAGCACTTAATCAGATGGAGGCTGGCAATTATCAGGTCGTCGTCCCCAACCATGTGAAGGAAAAGGAAATACACGATCTGCTGGTGTCGTTCCAGACGATGGCTGCACGCCTCGGCACTTTGGAAGAGCTGCGGACGGAGCTGCTTGCTGGCGTGACCCATGAGCTGAAAACACCGATTTCCTCCATTCATGGCCTTATTCATGCTGTTCGCGATCAAGTGGTTTCGGAGGAGGAGGCTGAGGAATTTCTCGACATCTCCTTGCAGCAGACACGCCGGCTTCAGCATATGGTCACCGACCTGCTGGATTTCAATGCCTTTGCTTCCGGCAAAATCAGCGTTCGGCAGGACTCGCTTGATCTCGGCAAGCTGGTTGGAGAAATTGTGTACCAATGGGGATTGCTTGATCCTGTAGAGGGGCTCGAGCTAACAGCCGATATTCCGAGCGGAGCTTTCCTAGCTGTCGGGGACGCCAGCCGCATTCAGCAAATTATTGTGAATTTGCTAAACAATAGCAGACAAGCGCTGCAAGGCCGCGGCCTCATCCATGTATCCCTATCGCAATCATCAGCTGGCAGCTATGAAATGATTGTTCAGGATAACGGTCCCGGCATACCGGATGAGGAGCAGAAAAATATTTTTGAGCGATACTTTCGCGGTGAGCGTAATAAGCTTTCTGTCGGCGGCCTCGGCCTTGGTCTAACCTACAGCCGGATGCTTGCCATCGCCATGGGAGGACAACTGAATTTGAAGCACAGCACACCGCAGGGAACGACGTTCCAGCTATTACTCCCTAAGCAGCCGTAATTGTTCGTGAGGCCGTTTCGGGTCTAGTTATCTAGGTGTCTAGGTGTCTAACCTGCACAATGATCGACTTGGCGGACACAGCGGCAGCTATTTCAACAAAAGCATGGGTTTTGGTACAGGCTGCGGACTCAGGAGACGCTAATGGGCTGGCGAAAGCCATTTTGAGGTGATTATGTGGGCAATAGCGATTCCCCTGTCCGCATAAGACCAGAAATGGGGTTAAAATCCAGAATAGCGGACCCTCAGTCCTTCAAAAAGGAGCTGAGCGTCCCCGACTGCGTTTTCTAAGCAAAAGTGTTCGCTGTAACCATGTTTTCAGCCACCATGGCATGCTGCGGTTTCGTAAGCCTTGAATCGTCCGATGAGCTTGGCCTAGAGTAAGCGCTAAGCAAGGCGCAGCAGGCAGACTCCCGCATACAGACACACCTCGTTTTTACGCCTATATATTATATATTTTGGTTTTTTTCTCCCCACTCACATAACTGTTCTAAGACAGGCAATAGCGTTTCCGCTTTATCTGTGAGACTGTATTCGACCTTAGGCGGAACCTGAGGATACTCTTTCCGATTCACCAAACCATCCGCTTCCAATTCTTTAAGGTGTGAACTCAATGTTTTATAAGTAATCGTTCCTATCTGTCTTTTCAGATCATTAAAGCGAATCGGCTGATTTTCTGCCAGGAGATAAATAATAACCATTTTCCATTTACCACCAATAACTGACACGGTGTAACCAAAAGGCGTATCTTGAATATTTTTAACTTTACCTTTATATTCAGCCATACTCATATTTACACTATCCTCTCAGGTAGTACCTATCAATAAAGTGCGTACTACGTTTTAATTTGCGTTCAGTTTATACTAGCCTTACTTTGATGTATGGGAGAGCAAAACATGACTAATAAAACAATACGCCTGTTAATGCCACAATGGCAAGGGGGCGATAACCCTAACTACTCTTTTGGAGCTGAATTGCTTGCTTGGTTAGCTCCAGGCAATGATCAACCTCTTATTCATGTGCCAGTGCAAGCTTATGACGGCACTCCACTTAAACACGTGGACGGTATGAATGGGAGACAGCAGCTGATTGAACAATTAGAGGCTGCTCAGCATATTATTAAGGCGCATAAGCCAGACCGCATCATCATGTTTGGTGGCGACTGCTTAGTCGAGCAAGCCCCCTTTGCCTATTTAAACGAACGCTACGGCGGGGAATTAGGCTTAATTTGGATTGATGCTCACAGTGATTTAGTTAGATATACGGGCTACGATAACGGACATACCTTACCGCTCGGAAATCTGCTCGGAGAAGGAGATGCGGATTTTGCAAAACATGTGAAAATCCCTCTAAAGCCTGAAAATGTCTTTATTGCGGGACTTGCAGCTCCTACAGCACAAGAAATAGAAGTGATTTCAGAAGCATTTCAAAGACTAGGCATTGCTCCTACAGAACCAGATTCCGAAGTCATTCAAAGATTAGGAATTAGAACGGCAGGGACTGAAGAGTTAGCAAGCAGCACGGAATCTATAAAAAAGTGGATTAAAGAAAGCAAAATTAAGCACCTAGCTATTCATCTTGATTTAGATGTGCTCGATCCAAAAGCATTTCGTTCCCTATTGTTCGCGAACCCTGAAGCGCCTTATACTTATTCTCCTGCGGGAACCATGCAAATGCCTCAGCTACTTCATCTGATTAAAGAACTGTCAGAAGAAACAGAGGTAGTTGGATTAGGCATAACGGAGCATATGCCATGGGATGCAATTAACTTGAAGAAGCTGCTCGGCGAAATACCTATCTTTAATAAGTAAAGTCATCGTCCGAAATAGAATCGAACACTGTTCTGCTTAATCATAAAATACACGTTCGCGCTTTATGTTTGCGAGGGTGTATTTTTATGTGGAAGCTAATTCAAAAATCATGATTGGTTGGCTAGAAAGGGCATACGTGTGACGCTGGCTTCTATCAGGATCTGGCTCGTTCACGTTTGCATACATATCCTAGTTCCCCGCCATGCTCCCTCAACATCTTCCTGACACATGGCTATATTAATCTAGCTATAGAACAACATCCCCCCATTTGAGAGGAGCTTCCCCCAATGAAAGCCAAAAAAACGATTGTCACCCTGCTGATTCTGCTTGCGGTGAGTGCAGGTGCCATTCAATTGACCACTGCCAACGAAACAGTCCAACCCCAAGTCCATAAGCAAAAAAAACCGGACAAAAATCCCCCCTCCTCTCCGGTTTCTGCAAATTCTAAGCCAGCTGCACATGCGGGGCCTCGATCAGGAGCTAGCACCAGCGTAACCGATCAGAACGGTTATACACTCTCGATCACAGGCGGTTTTGACACTGATTCCGTGGATCATGGCAGACCCGTCGTACTCATTGCAGCCGCGCTTGACGTATCTGCCGAAGTATTCAGGGAAGCCTTCAGCGGTGTAACACCAGCAGGCGCCGGAAGCGATGGACCTACCTCTGAGCAGGCACAATCTAATAAAGCAGCTCTGCTGAAGGTGCTTGCTCCCTATGGCATTACCAACGACCGTCTCGATGAGGTTTCAAACTACTATCGTTACAATGGCAGCAAGGGTGAGTTATGGACGCATACGGCGGCGACCGCTACAACCGTATTAGCGAACGGCAAAGTGACCGGAATTAAAATCATAAATGCAGGTGCAGGTTATTCCTCCGCTCCCACGATATCCATCACAGGACCCACTGGCACCTACTCCGCCACAGCTACCGTTTCCTATACAACGGATTTTAAAACAAATGGCAGTCTTACTGCGATTAAGTTGAATTAAAAAAGGAAGTTAAATTAAAAAAAGGAAAAGCAGCTATCGGCATCATACCGATAGCTGCTTTTCTGCTGAAACGTATTATCGTATCCATAGCTTACATGCGGGTCTCTTAAACGATTGAATTTACAATCGTCTAGGGCGTGTCTCCCTCCCTTTTGTCAATGACAGCTAGAGAGGCTTCGGACAAGCTCTGCAATATTCGGAGGACATTTCGTAATAAAAGCAGCAGGTTTGCCGAATGGAAGCGATCATTTCCCCGGCAATGCTAGCGTGACTGGGTTTTATAAACCTCGCAAGCGGGTTGCGGCGTTCTCCAAACAAGTCCGCTGATGCAGTCTCTGTCATAAACTTGAAATCGTCATGAAGACGCTGTATAACAGATGGATCGCCCTCTGCCTCCTCCAAACCATCCTCATACAGCGGAGCTATGCGGACAAAGGCATTTTCCCACAAAATCGCCAGCGGAACTTTGCCAGCTGCGGATAATGAACGAAATAAGGGCGAAAGATGCTCCGCAAATAGCTGACGCAGCATTTGCTCCCGCCATTCCAGCCGTTTTCCCGCCTCCGGCTCGGTAACCTCCAGTCCATCAACGCTTAAATTAGGAAACTTGGAGCCGCTCACCTTACTTTCGCTTTCATCAGGCGAAGCCAGTCGGCAGTTATTTACCGTTAACGGTAAGCCCTTGTTGTACACGGTCATCGCATACAAGATAGGTGCAACGAATAAAAAAGCATATCGCTTTGCGAGCATGGACGCTGCTACCCTTCTTGATGGCGCCCCTATTTCATTTGCTAATTGATCCAGATAAGACTCGCATTTCTCTAGGTCTAGCAAATCTTGGGCTACAATGGAGAGAGCAGCAGGCAGATCCTTTTTTTCAGGCGTAAACTTGAACCTCACTTCAAGCTCTTTCCACTGTGCTGGTGAAAGATTGATCGGCATGTTATCGCGTTCCAAGGAAAATTTCTGCCGTTCTATCCACAATCATATTAATCGCAATCGGCCCATAATAAGCAATCCAGATGTTCGAATCTACTTCATAAACTTGATTGTTTTTCACGGCTGCAACACTTTTCCAAGTTTCAGTCTGCTGAAACTCCTCAACGACCTCCTTGAACATGTCGTCATGCACGAGGAAATAATGGTCTGCCCCTACTTCTGGAAAAGCCTCAAACGAAATTTGATAAGCCGTATCCTTCTCATCCAGCACCTGCTGTGGAGCGGACAAGCCTAGATCGTTATATAGAATGTCTCCTGTGCGGTGGCTTGGCGTATGAATGCGAATGCCTTCATCACGTGGGCGAATAAGCGCAACGGTTTGGTCTCCCAGCTTGGCCTTAAGCTCTTCCTTCAGCTTAGCTGTTTTCTCGTTATATGCTTCCAGAACAGCACTCGCTTCTTCTGATTTCCCTGTAATTTTGCCGAAGGTCGTTAATGTATCGCGCCAATTTTCATCAAAATCGAGCATGATGGTAGGCGCAATTTTAGACAAGCTATCATATACTTTTTCCTGAAACTCTGTACAAATGATTAAATCCGGTTCCATGGCAGCAATAGCTTCCAAATTCGGCTCATCCCTCGTACCGAGCAATTTAACATCCGTCAGCTTCTCGGATAAATACTCCGGAAAATCGGTTTTATCTGCCGCAGCTTTCACACTGCCCGCAGGCTGCTCGCTTAACGTCACCAGCTGATCCACAAACTTAGTATCAAGCACCGCAATTTTCGTAGGATGCTGCTCCAGCGTTATTTCACCCTTAGCATGTTTAATAACGACCGGATAAGCTTGTTGTGCCGTTTGCGCAGCGTTTGTATTGGATGAAACGGTGCTCGTTGGGCTTGCTCCCCCTGTATTGTTCCCTGAACTATTGCCGGGCGCAGTTGCACATGCACTCAATAACAAGATTAAACTCAACATCAAACTGACCGCTAAAATAGACCCCTTGCTCCTATTCATTCCTAAAACTCCCCCGCTAATATGTTGATAATGATTATCACCTTCATTATTATAGGAGAGATTAGAACGAGAGCCAATGGAATATCCCGACACATAGGATGAACTTATGCGACGGTTTTGCCTAAAATAAAGCGGGGAAACGCCGCAATGCTTCTTAAAAGCTCGGCTAAAATAATAACTATCCCCATAGCCTACCGATTCCGCGATTACCTTTAGCGGTAAATTCGTATTCAATAACATCGCTTGCGCATGATCCATACGAATTCGGATTAAATATTCCAGCGGTCCAATACTCAGCTTCGCCTTAAATAATCGCTGCAGCTGCCTTTCGCTGCAATGAAGGGTACTTGCTATATCCTGGAGGCTGATGGGCTCGGCATAACGCTCCTCCATAAACCGAATCGTCTGGCTTACATAGTTCGGCTGAGCCATTGGCGTTCCCTCATGCGCATGGAGCTGCAGCAGAAGGTCGTACACCAATTGGTGAAAAATAGCTCTCACATGGAATTTTTCCAATGGGGCATCCAGCAGCCAATAGGTGTGCATTTGCTCTATTTTCGCAAGAACACCGAGGGGATAGTTAGGAGCGAAGCCATATTGCATTTGGAAGGGATTGTTGTCCCTATACACATTCAGCAGCTCCTTGCGGCTGGGCACAGCGAGAACGGCTTTATAAAAAATCATATAATAATCGAATGGCTCAGCAACTTGTTTAATGTCAATCGTTGCTCCTTTTCCAGCGTGGCATACATAACAACGGTCGACGATATGCTCGGTGCCGTCAATGAGGACTCTCGCCTCTCCAGCAACAGCTACCAAGAAGGCGCTCGCCGGCAAACGGAAGCCGTGCACCCCGTCACCCAATCGCAGCATAGACCGACGAACATCAAGCACCCGTATAGCCGCATGATTCCATAAGGGCAATTGTTCCTGCAACTTCATTATGTTCACCTTCCATGTCTGTTTACCGCATCTTTTTATCGCTTCCAACTCTTTCATTATAGTAAGAATCATTCTCATTATCAAAAAAATTTTCCAGAGCGCAAGCCAGAGCTGTGAAATTCCTATCCATCTAAAATTTACTATTTTTTGTTTTTTAATCCATTTGCTGATATAATAAAATTGTAAGCGCTTTATATCCCAAAGAAGAAGGAGGCTGTGGAACCCCGAGAGGATGATAGAGAGATGAGACGATACTGAAATCATTCATTGTGAAGGAGCTATCAGTTATGCTAAGGTCAAAACTCATTATTTGGTGTACCGTGTTTGCATTTGTCGTATCATTAATACCATCTGCCTGGAGCAATCAAGCTTCGGCTGGACTAGCCTCGGGTAACAAATTTTTGGGAAATATTATTGCGGGCAGTACTCCATCAAATTTTGGCACCTACTGGAACCAAGTGACGCCAGAAAACTCGACCAAGTGGGGAGCCGTGGAATCAACAAGAAACAGCATGAACTGGGGCGCGGCAGATACCGCCTATAATTACGCGAAAAATAACGGCTTCCCCTTCAAGTTCCATACGCTAGTCTGGGGCAGCCAGGAACCTGGATGGATAGGAGGGCTTTCCGCAGCTGATCAGCGGGCAGAGGTTATTCAATGGATTCAGGCGGCTGCCCAGCGTTATCCAAATGCGGAGTATGTAGATGTGGTCAATGAGCCCTTGCATGCCAAACCATCCTTCCGCAATGCCATTGGAGGAGATGGCGCAACCGGATGGGATTGGGTAATCTGGTCGTTCGAGCAAGCACGTCTTGCTTTTCCAAATGCGAAGCTGCTGCTAAATGAATATGGCATCATTGGTGATCCTAGCAAAGCCGCAACATACGTTCAAATTATTAATCTTCTCAAAAACAGAGGGTTAATCGACGGAATCGGAATTCAATCCCACTACTTTAATATGGACACGGTGTCCGTAAGCACAATGAACTCAGTTCTGAATACATTGGCAGCAACCGGATTGCCGATTTATGTGTCAGAGCTTGACATGACAGGTGATGACGCCACGCAGCTGGCCAGATATCAGCAGAAGTTCCCGGTATTGTGGGAGCATCCAGCGGTCAAAGGCATTACGCTATGGGGATATATCCAGAACCAGACTTGGGTAACTGGAAGTCATCTTATTACAAGCTCTGGCGTTGAGCGTCCCGCCCTGCAATGGCTGCGGCAATATTTGAGCGGCAATGGTGGCAATGGCGGAGGCAGCGTACTCGCTACATTTGAAGCCGGAACAGAGGGATGGAGCAGTACTTCATTAGCTGGAGGCCCTTGGTCTACTACCGCGTGGAGCTCGCAGGGCTCTCGTTCGCTGCAAGGCGATATTACCATGTCCGGTGGCGGCGCGCATTATTTATTTAAAAGCGGCAATACCAATTTCACAGGATATACGAAGCTTAGGGCTACAGTCAAAGGCGCGAGCTGGGGCAGCTACGGCTCTGGGTTAGGTGTAAAGCTATTTGTCAAGCATGGCAGCAGCTACGCTTGGAAGGATAGCGGCTGGGTGACTATTAGTGCGGGTGGCCAGGCAAATTTGACACTGGATTTGGCAGGTGTAAATTTGGCCGATATTAAGGAATATGGCATTCAATTCATCGGTGCCAGCAACGCTTCCGGAACCACTGCTGTTTATGTGGACAATGTAGTACTTGGGAATTAAATCAATAGGGGTTAGCGGACAGTAAATGAAAGGCAGCCTATGCCTATAAGTTATCATATAAATGGCTTGTAGGCTTAGTCAGCCCTGTACTAGATATCACAGCGCTTGATCACTATTCTGTCTCTTGGTCAAGCTCACTGCCCGAACAACGGGGAGGCTAGCACAATCGCTGCAATAAAGATAAGCTGCAGCAAGGCACGGAAAGGAAGCTTTGGTACAGGCCTGCCGCCAATCGTCATTTTTTCGCGTGCCGCATAGATATTGGCCGGGAACATGGCGACGAGCATCAACGTCAAGCCTATAGCAGCAGCAAGTGAAAATGCAGGCAGGCATATACCGATTGCTCCGGCAATTTCCAGGCATCCGGTTACAGTCACGATCCATTCTTTTTTTGGAAAAGCAGGCGGAACCATACGTATGAGATCCTTTCTGCGTTTACCCCAATGAGCGGAAGCGGTCAGCAAAAACATAATGGCTACCGCTGCCTGCAAGGCTGTATGCCAATCATCGAAATAGGATAAGCCCAGCAAACCTATGATCCTGAATAACAAAAAAGATGCGACAAGGGCTATAAATGGTGCCATGATGATTCCTCCGTATCATTTAGAAGTTTTTTTGCAAGCATAATATAAAAAATAATCGATAGTGATACCTTGTTTTTATCGAGGAACTACTGTTTCTTGAGGATGCCGGCCATGAAGTCCGTTAGCTCTTTCACAGCAAGTGAGGCTGATGATAAGGGGAAGGACGCCCGGACACGCAGCCCTAACGACAGCAGAACGAACAATTCAGCCGTTATATCTGGATTCACCGTCTCCTCAATCACCCCATGCTCCTGACCCGCTACAATCCATTGCTTAGATAAAAACACCGATCGCTCATAAAAATGCTGGAGCACTTCCGCAATAGCGGGTTCATCCTCCCTGCCCAGCAAATATAGAAGTACTTTGTTCGTCACTTCATCACTGTCTTCCAACCCTGCAAGGTTTTTGGAAATAATATGCATCGGTCTTTCGAACGATTTACCCGTGGTTTTGGCAACTTCGGCGTTAAAATGTTCATTGATGCTTTCGAGTCGATCCTGCAGCACCCAGGCAAAAATCTCATCCCTGCTGTTCACGTAATGAAAAATAGCGCCTTTGGATAATTGCGATTGCTCCATAATATCCTTCAAAGTAATCGCATGACAGCTTTTGTCCTGCAGCAGTTCCTTCGTTGCATCCAGCAATTGCCGGATGGTCTGCTTCCGGCGTTCTTCATTCTTCATCGTTTGCCTCCCGTTTAAATGTAGCGATTTATGTATATATTCTGATTATACAAACCGACCATCGGTTTGTAAATAGAGAAAAATGAGTCAGGCAGGCGGTTAGCTAGAGCCTCTTTACGGGCTCCAGCTTGTTTGTTGGATGAAGGATTCCTAAGCAGATTTCAAGCGCAGCTGCTGCAGCGGAAAGGTCACAGGCTGTCAACAAAATTTAAATAAGCCAATGCGTTTGCTTCTAGCTTGCTTGCAGACGTTGAGACGGCTGCACCGGGTTCATTTTCACCCGGCTCCGCTTCTGTACCATAAAAAGCAAAATAGGAGCGATAATCAGCACTGCAATAAAGGAAGGAAATTTCAAAAGGAGCTAATAATTGGGCAAGTGTGTAGCGATATGTTCCCTCTTCCCGATAATTCTCTTCTGTTGCTCCAGCGGATACAGCTAACGCCACTTTGCGATTTTTCAATTTGTCCCCACCTTTGGAACCGAAGGCCCATCCATAGGCTAAAACCTCATCCAACCATTTTTTAAGGAGAGGGGGACAATTAAACCAATAAATAGGAAACTGCAAAATCAGATTTCCATGTGCTTCAACCAATTGCTGTTCTTTCTCCACGTCGATGTTTCCATCTGGGTAAGCTTTATGCAATTCGTGTATCGTATATTTTTCCGGATATTTCGCAAGCTCCTCTATCCATCGCTTATTGATGACCGATGTTTCTAAGCTGGGATGTGTGACAATAATGAGTGTTTTCAATGAAGGCTCCTCCTAAAGTGTGATTGGCCTCTTGAGTATAAAGCGCACGCTGTCATTATATAAGTACGCACTTTAAGTATAGCTACTTTCCTGTGGGTTAGTGTCACATCCATTATAAACCCGCCGAAACGATCGCTCACTTTCCCTTTCTATAAAATAATGGTTTGTGTCCCGTCGTTGACTTGAACACTCTGCCGAAATGCGTCACACTGCCGAAGCCTACCTTCCTCGCAATCAGATTGACCTTCATCGACGATTGCTCCAAAAGCTTTTTCGCCTCCTTGATCCTGACGCTGTTCAAATACTCCACGAACGTAAAGCCTGTTGCCTCTTTAAAAAAACGGCTTAAATAATAGGGGCTGACATAAAATCTCTCTGCTAGCGGATGAAGCGACAGCTCCTGCATATAATGACTGTTGATATAGCGGACAACCTCCGAAATTCTT
Organism: Paenibacillus sp. J31R34; assembly: GCF_059383715.1. Classification (NCBI taxonomy): domain Bacteria; kingdom Bacillati; phylum Bacillota; class Bacilli; order Caryophanales; family Paenibacillaceae; genus Paenibacillus; species Paenibacillus sp. J31R34. Next base: position 22,382 of record NZ_JBXENU010000001.1, on the reverse strand, counting down.
TCATGCATCGGACTTGGCGATTCTAGGGGCTCGATGCTGTTTTGTCTAATATGCCGGCAGCAAACCAGAAGCAGCTGCAAAACCAAAGTTTGCGCATACATCTCGAAGCCTGCTTTTTTATGCTGAATCTCCTCGATGATCCGCTTGGATAGCGCCTCGATGGATAGCCTGTCCTGCAAGGAGCATTTAATAATGATGTACTCCTGCTCAAACAGCGGCTGCAGCGCGTCTATATAGGAGCCATTAGCCGAGGCCATGTTGCTCTCATGAATATTAATAATAAGCCGCTCATGCTGAGGCGTTTCCGTATTGGTCGTCCGGTGCAAAATATTGGGAGAGATGATAATCACATCCCCTTCATTGATCACCATGGTCCTGTCCTTAATAAAAAACTCCCGTTTTCCCGACATTAAATAAAAAATTTCATAGGTGCTGTGAAAATGGCTGGCTGGCATATTGTGGCTTAGTGCCTTCCGGTGGGAAACCAATAAAGTCCCGTCCTTATTTTCATATTGAAAATCTCCCATCTTTAGGCTCCGCCCCTCATCTGTTATGTCATTTTATTATACGCCTCAGCTTATTTTCTGCAAGATATAAGAAGAATAAAGGTATTTTCGCAAAAAATGTACATGATCCTCTGCTAAACTAAACTTAATACAAGAAGGAGGAATGAATGCAATGAATGCTTCGAATGCTAATACTACGTCTGAAAATCGAGTGCAAGACACCCTTTCCCCCATCCAATGGGCCGAGAAGGCCTGCGAGGCGTTAATGGATAAATTTGAGCCGGAATTGCTTCCGCCAGACCGGTTTCACTATCATCAGGGCGTATTTCTGTCAGGTATGGAGAAATGCTGGCAGGAAACGAAGAAGGACAAATACAATGATTATATTAAACGCTGGGTAGACAGCCAAATTCTCGAGGACGGAAGCATCAAGAAATACAATCCGGATGAACTGGATGATATACAGCCTGGTGTTCTTCTATTTAGATTGTATGAGCAAACGGGCGACGAACGGTATAAAAAAGCGCTGCATACTCTAGTTCCGCTGTTAAAGTCATGGAAAACGAATCCTTCGGGCGGGTTCTGGCATAAGGAGCATTACCCGAATCAAATGTGGCTGGACGGCTTATACATGGCGGGCCCTATTGCCGTCCAGTTCGGCAAGACGTTTGGGGAAAGCGACTATTTTGACTTGATGACCTTCCAAGCGCTTATGATGGCAAAACACACCAAGGACCCGAAAACCGGCTTATTGTACCACGGGTGGGATGAAACGAAGGAAGCCGCTTGGGCTGATCCGGATACGGGACTTGCTCCAGAATTCTGGGGAAGAGCGATCGGCTGGTACCCTGTCGCCTTGCTGGAAATGTTCGAATACCTGCCTGAGGATCATAAGGATAAAGCAGCGCTAGTCCGTATTCTACAGGACCTGCTCCTTTCACTGACTAACTTCCAAGATGCTGCGACCGGTTTATGGTATCAGGTTGTCGACAAGCCAGAGCAGCCGGATAATTGGCTGGAAAATTCCTGTACCGCCCTGTTCGTTCATGCCATTGCCAAAGCGGTAAGATTCGGTTATCTGGATGCCAAGTATTTGCAATATGCTTGGAAGGGCTATCAGGGCGTTATTGATACGCTGAAGCTTGATGAGAATGGCAACGTCATCATTGGCCAAATCTGTATCGGCACAGGAATAGGTGATTACGCCCACTATATCGCCCGTCCTACCAGCGAAAATGATCTGCATGGCGCAGGCGCTTTTATTCTCATGTGCGTGGAAATGAGCTTGGCGGAAAAGATAGGTAAATAATACAAAAAAGCTGGAGCCTCTTTATGGGCTTCAGCTTTTTGCTGGCGACACGCTCCACTGCTCGTTATTAAGAGCTATCCGTAAGAAACAGCGTACGTCATTCATAATATAGATGGCCTTTGTAGAGGCAGTTGAGGATGCATTGCCTGGGAGCACAACTCCATCCTCGAAGACATGTCCGATGCTCCGCGCCATATTCATACCGTGCGAGGCATTGGATATCGATTTTCAGGAAATGGACGATGAAGATCCGTTCAAAAGTCAAAACGAGCATGGCCCGAAACCGTGTAATCAAAATAACCTTCTAATCGAAGCAGCTTTTCTTTCGCCTGCAAGCCTCCACTGTACCCCGTCAATGTGCCGTTCTTCCCGATAACACGGTGACATGGAATGACAATAGGAATCGGATTGGCCCCGTTGGCGCTTCCCACTGCGCGTGTGGCCTGGGGATTATTTATCATCTTCGCAATATCAAAATAACTGCGGCTTTGCCCATATGGAATTTTCATCAGTGCTGTCCAAACAGAAATCTGAAAATTAGTCCCCTGTAAATCAAGAGGGATCTCGAATGACGTGCTTTCCCCCTCACAATAGGACTGCAGCTGCTCCAGATATGGAGAAAGCCTGCTCTGATGTTCTATCAGCTTCGCATTAGGAAACTTCTTGCCGACCCATAGCTTCAGGTTCATATGGGTGTCATCCGGCAACGCGATTAGACATAACCCTCGCTCGGTCGCCGCTACCTGCAGCGGTATGCCACTAAACAGGGAATGGGTAAAGGTTGTCCAGTAAATTTCCGTTTGAGCCCCCTTCATCCTCTACCACCCAGTAAACAGCGGCTTCGGCCCAGCATGCGTAGGGAAAAGCGGCAATACTTCCTCTGCCAGCTCCTGAATGACTTCGGCAGGTGGCCGGCTCGAAAATTGGATGCCGAGCGCAGCATGATTGACCCCAACTGCCTGCCATTCCTCCAACAGCTGAATCAGGCCTGCACGCCCTGTACGCAATATGTATCCGCCGCGAAGCGGCGTTCGAGGATAATCAACATCTTCCACAAGATCAATCCATTCGTTGGTCATATGCGGCTTGAATACCCCGCCGGGGATTTTTTCCCGCCAAGCCTTGATCTTACGGCCAAGCATTCGGGGACCTGCCTCATTTGCCGTCGCTTCGGGATAAGTGAGCCAGCCGTCGCTGTGCTCCGCAATCCAATCAAGAGACTGCCTGCTTGAACCCGTCACGATAAGTGGAATACCGCCAGCGATAGGCTTAGGGAGCAATTCAAGCCCCTCCATTCTACCAAGCGAAGATTGGATTTCGGGACTTCTCTGATGAATCAGCTCCCGAAAAAACTGTACCGTCTCCCGGAAACGTCCATCTCGATGATCCGCATCTAGTCCATAAGCTGGAAACTCAGCGGCACGGTCTCCGGAAGCAATCCCTAACACAAGCCGCCCGCCAGAAAGCACATCTATGGATGCAGCCGCCTTGGCCAAATCAATGGGATGGCGAAGCGTGAAGACCGCGCTTCCTGTTACTAAGGATATGTTTTTTGTCCTTGCAGCAAGATAGGCCAGATAAACGAATGGATCGAATACTTGCCCTGCATCCCGGAATCCGGGGTCAAATAGCGGGACATCCCGTACCCAGACGGCAGCAAAATTGCTTTGATCCATCTTTTCAACTAGATCAGCTTGGCCCTGTAAAACATCCATCTGACCTGTATAAAATTTAAGCGGCAAAAATAATCCGATTGTCAATTTGTCTGGGACAAACATCCGGCGGAAACCCGGGTGGTCATTAAAGGCCTTCATCGCCAAGGCTGACTGGTGGCCTGTATCTATTTTTTCATTGGAGTCTATTTGTTTATTCAATTCCTTCTCCTCCTAAAGCGATAGTGTTCCTGTCTTCTGGCATTCATCCAAATTCGACTGACTGGAAGTGATATAATTGTATACGGCAATTGACCCCATAAGTAGTGACAAAACTAAACTAGATCATAGGGCCAGTCATGATGGCGAGGAGGATATGAATGATCGATTTGACGGTATTGTTGAACAGAGCGTCTGGAGAGGCATTATACTCCCAGCTTTATCAATATATTAAGCAAGAAATTTTGAGAGGAAAGCTGGCCGCTGAGACACGGCTGCCTTCTATTCGGTCGCTGGCTGCCCACCTCCATATTAGCCGCAATACGGTGGATTTAGCCTATCAGCAGCTGTTAGCCGAAGGTTATGTTCAAAGCAGGCCAAGGAGCGGCCTATACGTTATTGATCTGGAGCTGGAGTCGTTGCCTTTGTCGCATCAAATAAATAAGATGGAGTTGAAAAATAGGGCACAGGTTAGCTCGGCGATCCGCTACGATTTTCGCTATGGCGATGTTGATGCTGCGCATTTTCCATTTGCCACTTGGCGAAAGCTATCCAATCTAAGCTTGCACCAGGATCAACAGGACTTGTGTTCATATGGCGATCCGCTTGGAGAACCTGGGCTTCGAGAAGAAATCGCCACATATTTGCACGGCTCCAGGGGAGTCAATTGCACACCTGATCAAATTATGATTGGAGCTGGTGTGCAGTATCTGCTTGGCGTGCTATCCCGCTTAATAGGTGGGGCAAGCAACGACAACAGCAACGGCATGGCAATGGAAGAGCCGGGATATGACGGAGTGAGGACGATTTTTGCGCATCATGGTTTTCACATCCACCCTATTCCGCTGGAAACGGATGGGCTGAATATACAGAAGCTTTATGAAAGCAAATCCCGCATCGTGTACATGACGCCGTCACACCAGTTCCCCTATGGAATGGTCATGCCGCTCCCCAAAAGAATGCAATTGCTGAAATGGGCAGCCGACCAGAATGGGATTATTATCGAGGACGATTACGATAGCGAATTCAGATATGTCGGCAAACCAATACCGTCCCTGCAGAGCCTCGATACCCATCATCGCACGGTTTACCTGGGGACTTTTTCAAAATGCCTGCTCCCTTCCCTGCGCATCGCCTACATGGTGCTGCCTCAGGAGCTAATAGAGCTGCACGGTGAGCAAAACTACCCATTGTATGACCAAACGGTATCACGTTTTCACCAGAAAACGTTGGAGCTGTTTATGAAAAATGGACATTGGGAAGCCCACATTCGCCGGATGCGCCATGTATACCGAGAGAAGCAATTCACGCTGATATCAACGCTTCAGCAAGTGATGGGCGCTCAAGCAACCATAATCGGCCAGGATGCCGGACTTCATATTTTGTTGCGTGTGCATAATGGCATGGATGAACATCAGTTGATTGCCGCTGCGGAGGAAGAAGGCGTCAGGGTCTACCCTGTATCTCCCTTTTGGGCAGAACGGGCTGCTGCAGAGAAATCCATGGTGCAGATCGGATTCGGCGGTTTGAGCAAGGAGGATATCATAGAGGGAGTTCATGCGCTATACCATGCTTGGTTTCGTGTGGGATAAATGAAACCACGTGAATGCAAAAGTGTAAAATGGAAAAAATCCATGACGACTTCAGCTGCACGACATGAGCAAGCAAAACGACATGAGCAAGTAAAATAAAATGGGAGATGCTATACTATCCTTAATCAGGATTTCACATGAGGATGGTGTTTTGTGCTTCGAACAATTGCTGTAACCAATGACTTGAAAGTGATAACGGATATTTCCATAACTGACCTTACTAATTCAAACATTAAATGGTTTTGGGTTGATTTTAATTCTCCAACAGAAGAAGAAACAAATTTATTGGAAACTTTTTTCCATTTTCACCCCTTAGCTATTGAAGATTGTCTGCACTTTTTACAGCGTCCAAAATTAGACCATTATGATGCTGACCACTTTTTTGTACTGCACTCCATTGACCAAAAAACTTTGCAAGCTGAAGAAATTGATTTGTTTATAGGCATAAACTTCGTGGTTTCATTCCATTTATCCAATTGCAGAGAGGTAGATGAGGCTTGGAGCCGCATAATTGAACATAAAAGTTTATCCGAGAAAGGTCATATTTTTGTTGCTTATTCAATCATGGACAAATTGGTTGACAATTACTTTCCAACTTTGTATCAAATAGAAGACCAATTAAATGAAATTGAAGACAATGTTAAAAATGAAAGCGTTGAAAAATTAATGGATACCATTTTCGATATCCGCTCTGATTTGCTCAAACTCAGAAAAACCGTTTTACCTATGAGGGAGCTTCTTTACCGAGTAATTAATTCTGAGAAAATTGATGGAATAAAAGAACAAGTCGTATACTTTACCGATATTTACGACCATTTGCTGAAGCTTTCCGAAATGATTGAATCTAATCGAGAAATGACCGCAGATATGAGGGACAGCTACATTTCAATAAATGCAAACAGAATGAATAAGATCATGAAGACACTAACCGTTATGACATCCATATTTATTCCCTTAACCTTCATTGCGAGCATTTATGGAATGAATTTTGAGTATATGCCAGAACTTACTTGGCGTTGGGGTTATTTTGGGGTCTTATGGGTTTTGTTGGGAGTTGGGTCTATCATGATTTTCTGGTTATGGCGCAAGGGCTGGTTTAAATAGATTAATGTATAAAAGCCGATATCCTGTTTCATTATAATGATCACCGTTGCCAAAGCCTACGCAACCAGCGCGCACCGATTGAGTATCGGCACGCGCTGGTTGCGTAGGCTTTTTATAAAGTTTCACTGCCCCTTTTCAATCAAAAATGCGACTTGAATCCAATCCTTCTCCTTCTTAACTGCGATAATGGGCCTGCGCATGTTTTCGCTCCTCTTAAGTTTATGCCCGGCTTTTTATTAGTGGCATAACGCCGGTAGCGGGAGCCGCAAGCGGTTATCTGTTTGCTCTGGCTAATTAACTTGCGGTCACTGATTTTCCATGTATGGCTGTCTTTCCGCGCTCGGCGTCTGGTAACGTAATGAAAGCAGTCTGTTGAATAAACATTGTAGCCTTTACGCTTGCAGCGCCTTAAAAATCCAACGGTCTCCCCCAGTGATACAGGTTTAAACCGGACCTTATTAAAAATCTTTTTGCTGCACAGCAATGTGGCACCCGCAATTTGCTCCACATATCTGTTCTGTTCCTTCGGATGACGCAGGAGCAGCCGGGAGTTGGATTCAAGATAGATTAGACAAGCTCTTTTTCCCACAATATCTGATTTAGACTTCCTTAATGCATGCATCATGGTGTTCAAGTAAAACGGCGAATAATAGTCGTCGTCATCAAATCTGGCAATATATGCATGTTTAGCTTTGATTATCGCATAATTCAGACAATATCCGAGTGATTTTTTTTCGGGAAGCTGGTAAAGGAGGATGTCCTTGCGCTGTTTGTGTTTTCTTATATAGTTCTTCAACTTCATGGAGTCCTTGTTCAGAACTACGATTAGCTCTTTGGATCTATACCGCTGCCGGTTATAATTGGCCATTAGTCGTTTAAAATGCTCCGGACGATTCGTACAGGTAATAATCGTTACAGCGTCAGATTGATAGGCACGCTTTGATTTGGCTGCTGTCTTCAAGGGTTCGCTCCTAATTTTCTGCGGCGTTTCTGTCCACGCAGAAGCTCAGTTACCGTTACAAAGCTATAGCCTTTTTGACGCAGTCTCCTTACGATTATTGGTACAGACGCCAGGCTTTGAGTCCATGGATCGCATGCATGCAGCAAAATAATGGAGCCGGCACGTGTATGAGGCACAACCCGCTTCACAATTGTGCTGATATCCTTCAACTTCCAATCCAGAGAATCCACATCCCAGTGAACAATAGTCTGTTTCATGGACTTTAGCTTATTAATGACACGTTCATTCATGTCACCACCTGGTGTACGAAACAAATTGGTGTTCACACCAGTGGTTTGAAGAATGATTTTCTTGGCTGTTTTCACTTCCTGTTCAATCCATGAATTCGAATGCTTCCTGTAATCCTTATGCTGGTATCCGTGAGACGCAATTTCGTATCCCTTTTGGCGAATCCGCCTGGCAATATCGGGATTCGATCCGACCCATATGCCCGTAAGAAAAAATGTCGCTTTGCTTATACCGTTTTTTCGAAGGACAGATAACATTCGCAGCGGCACTTTACGACCGTTAGCAATATCAAATGTCAGAGCAACGACCTTTTTATTCGTTGGAATTCGGCTCAGAACCGTACTCATATCGGATTTATTCCTCCTTGAAGAGCGGCTGTATATTCAAAGAATTTTGTTTTTTTTCAGCTGTTGGATCATATACTGAGCGCGACGTTTATAATTATGCTTCAGAACGGTACGCCTGCCTCGCTTGCGAATACGTTCACGTTCTTTTGGACGATTCATATAGTAACGGACAAGCTTTCGCGTTTGCTGCGCGGAGCTGGAGACAACAAGATCCCTCCCCGGCTTGAACAAACGGCGAATTTCAGGGGTATCACTAGTAATAAGGAAGCCGCCTGAACCGAGAATTTCATAGGTTCTTTGAGTAACCTGGGATAATTGGTTCTGAGGGCCAATTATAATTTTGGCAGAATTATAGACTTTACGGGCTTCAGTGTAGGGCAAATAGCCATGGATCCAGCTGCGCGGAATACGTGCTCCGAGAATAGGCGTCATTTCATCCCACTGCCTTCCCCAAAAATCAATTCGGGTGCCGTCCTTCACTAAAGGACGAATGAGATGGTCGAGTGATTTGAGACGGAAGTGTTGGGGATATATCTTTAATATGCGGGAATATCCGTTGGCAACTACTCCAATATTACTTCTGAGATGCTTGACGACTTTACCTTCACGGTGTACTTTGCGGTGATAACCAAAATCCATATGGGCTGCCTTAATTCCTATTTTCTTATATTCCTTAATCATAGAGCGGCAAATGGTAAAGACAAAATCAGGCTTGACTGTACGGACATAGGGAAGAGAAAAGGACTCGTGATGTGTGGGATCTTCAGTCGCCCAGTAAATATGTGGAATAGCTGTTGAACCGACAAATCTTTTAATCAACTGTTGTTTATGACCACTGTGTTCATTGGTCCAGCCCATACTAATAATCAGATCAGGCTTGAACTGCCTGAGCAGACGGGGAAGCTTATTTCTAGTCAGTGGTCCCGAAACTTTCACAGTATGTCCTGCGTCCCGAAACCCATTGGGAAGACCATGAATCCACATCGGATGGCTTTCTAGAAACAATACTTTCATTATTGACCCTCCGCGATTTGATAATTGTAGGAGCTTTTTGATAGCACATCAAAGCCAAAGCCTTGACTCTTTAACCCCCGGATAACTGCAGGCAAAGCAGCTAAGCTCGCATCAGAAAAATCGTGAAACAGGATAATACACTTCCGTTTCAGTCTGCTCTCATGAAGTATATTTCGGATTATTTGCCCCGAAGCAGGAGAAGGAGACGAAGAGTCTTGGGAATCAATTGTCCAGTCGAAATAACGGTACTTTCTTGAACGAAGTGCGGTTTTAATAGACATCATGGTCTTTGGGCCACCTATGGCATAGCCCAAACGATTATTAGAGCCGCCGGGGAACCGGAACAAACGAGGTTTATTTCCAATAATACGGTGAAGAAAGCGTTCCATTCGATAAAAATCGGCGAAAAAGTCTTTCTTACTTTTATAAATTTTGGAATAGTCATGTGAATAGGTGTGGTTTCCTATACTGTGGCCGGACCTCACCATTTTCCTGTACATCCGGATACCGTAGGAGCTCTTATTGGCCAGCACAAAAAAAGTTCCTTTGATCTGGTGCTGTTTCAATATCTTCAATATTTGATCCGTGTTCTTGGAAGGACCATCATCAAAGGTTAAGTAAGCCACCTTGACCTTATCCTTTTTTTTATATGCAGAAGATTTCACGGGATCAATCCCCTCCTCCTTAAGGTGGACAACATGAACCGGGCGCGTGTGGTGTAATTATACATGGCAATGGCCCGCCGTCCGTTTCTCCTGATTTTCTCCCTTTCGCTTGCATTATCCAAATAGAAACGAACCTTCCTTAAGGTCTCTTTCGGGCTCGAACTGACTGCCACGTCACGTCCCGGCTTCAAAATTTTTCTGACAGCAGGTGTATCATTCGTCAGGAAAAAGCCTTCTGAACCAAGCGTTTCGTAGGTTCTCTGCGTCAACATATCCGTATAGTTTTGCAATCCTAGAACAATTTTGGCCGAGCTGAACACTTTATTCGCAGCTTTGTATGGAATAGAACCTTTTATTGATTTCTTAGGAATCGAGTATCCAAGAAAGGGCTTCATACGGGACCAATTCCGTCCGTAAAAGTCAATTCGGTAACCGTTCCTTAACAATGGACGCACCAGAATACGAATCGATTTATTGCGGTAAAGCTTTGGATATTTACGCAAAACATCAGGGTAGGCATTGGCAACAACGACTATATCCGCTTGGTATTGCTTTTTCGCTTTGGTTCTGTAGTGTACTTTGGGATGAAAGGCATAGTCCAGGTGTTCAGCAGGATAGCCCATCTTGTGGAATCGCTTGGCCGTTTTTGCCGAAATGGTAAAGGTATGGTCCGGTTTCATGCGCCTAAGCAGCGGAAGGGTGAAGACCTCTGTAAAGTTAGGATCTTCTGTGGACCAATAGACAAGTGGAATTTTATATTGGGTAGCAAGGCTTCTCACTAAGCGCTGCTTGGTCGTGGTATGATCAGGCCCCCAGCCTACGGATACAAGCAGATCAGGTTTAAAAGACGACAACTGACGGATAAGCGTGCGTTTATGCACAGGGCCCGATGCCCGCACCTGGTGTCCGAGGTCTCTTAAACCGTCAGGCAGCCCGTATGACCAAAGCTTTCCTCGTTCCAAAAACAATATTTTCAATTATTTCCACCATCCTGTAATAACAATGACAGTTGCATAATCAATTTTTCGCGGTTGACATATATATGTGGAAAAGGGGGCATTCGATGAAGCCATTATTTGAAGCGGTATATCGTGTCAATACGAAAAGGAAGCTCATAGCTCTGACATTTGATATTGGTTGGGGCAGCAGGGTACCTATACCTGTACTTGATGCACTGTCAGCGAATGAAGTGAAGAAAGCAACCTTTTTTCTATCCAGCCCGTGGGTATTAAAACACCCCCGTTTAGCCCGGAAAATTAAAACAATGGGTTATGAAATCGGATCGCATGGACAGCTTCATGAGAATTATACAGAGCACAGCAACAGATGGATCACCCGTGAAGTGAAAGCAGCTGGTTCAGCTATACGTAGAGTTACAGGCGTAAAATGCCGGCTTATCCGTACACCGAATGGAGATATGAATCACCGTGTTACAAATCTGCTTGGATCACTAGGATACTATACGATTCACTGGAGTGTGGACTCCATGGATTGGACGAATCCGGGGGTTCGCTCGATAATCCGGAATTCTACCTTAAACGTAAAACCTGGTGACATTCTGCTGCTTCATGCAAGCGACTCGGCTCGGCAGACAGCTAAGGCGCTTCCCTTTATCATCCGTAAGCTGCGAAGAAAAGGATTCGATTTTGTGACCGTATCGGAATTATTGAGCATGGGAACTAGATAACTCCCTTTTTTTGCAAAATGTCCAGCACATTGGCCGCTCTTTTCTTATAGGAATGCTTGGCTGCTGCACGCACAGCATGCTGCCGTATTTGTTCACATTTTTGCGGGGAGCGTTGATATTTCGCAATCAGGTGCCTGGTCTCCTTCTCTGAAGAAGAAACGAGCAGTTCCTTGCCTGGACGGAACCACCTGCGTACTTCAGGTGTGTCATCTGTAATCAGCAGGCCACCTGATGCGAGAATTTCATAGGTTCTTTGAGTAAGTCTATCCTCTGCATTTTGAGGGCCGATAACAAAATCAACGGAGCTGTATACCTTAACGGCTTCTTTGTAGGGCAGATAACCATGAACGCGTTTGGCTGGTATCGCTGTTTTGAATAAGCTCTTCATTTTCTTCCAATCCCGGCCATACAAATCCACTTTCAACCCGGCATCCAAGAAAGGATTAACTAGCCGCCTTAGGGACTTGAAACGATAATGGCCGGGTTTCTCGCGGTATAGCCTCGTGTATCCATTGGCTACAAGAGCAGCATTTCCTTTATACCGCCTAACACTCTTACTTCTACGGTGAGTATCCGAATCACTCCCGAAGTCCAAATGTGCGGCATGAAGAGACAGCTTTTTGAGGCGTTGAACGGTTGGTCGATGGATGGAAAAAACAAAATCAGGATGTGTTCGGCGAATTAACGGGAGAGAAAATATATCTGAATAGCCAGGGTCTTCTGTGGACCAGTAGACGAAAGGGGCACCCGACATTCGAACCAGCTTGGCAATGAGCCGCTGCTTACGGGGGGTATTGTTAGCAGGGGTCCAGCCCATTGCAAAAATAAGCTCCGGTTTAAATTGTTTAATCAAGCGCGCGGCTCCCTGGCCTGGAGCGCATGTTTTGACCTTGTGCCCCAATTTTTGGAAGCCTTTTGGCAAACCGTAAATCCACATGGGGTGGGTCTCCAGAAACAAAATTCGGCGTATAGTCATTTTTGTCTCCTTGCTTCAATCGCATTTTTCTACAGGTGCCAACATTATATTCATGACTTTCGCAGTTGAATAGGCTTCAACCTATCAAAGCCATGTTTTCTTTGGCTACCTTGGATTCGCTATTACAGGCGATACAAAATAAAAACGCAACCTGTATCAGGCTGCGTAAAATGTCTAATTTGATGGGGCCTAGGGGGATTGAAATGCTCCCTGTCAAGCGGACAGTGTAAAAAACAAAAATAGTTCGTTCATTTAGATACCTCAGCTTGTATGGAATAAAGCTGGGGTATCTTTGTTATACCGCTCTTCGGTATTCGCTTGAGGACAAACCAACCAAACGCTCAGTGTAGCGGTAATTATTGTAATAACGAATATATTCTTTAACGTCCTTGAGGACGTCTTCATATGTGTCATACTTCGTAAGATAATAGCTTTCTGACTTGTACGTACCCCAAAATCGTTCAATAGGCTGGTTATCCAAACAGCGACTTACACGAGACATGCTTTTCATAAATCCGTATTTTACATGGAGTCGGTTATACTCGTGAGACGTGTACTGGAAGCCTCTATCGCTTTGGAGGAGAGGGGACACTCCTGGATGCTTAGTATACGCCTTTTTCAGCGTATCCATGACCAGCTTATTGTTGTTGGAATGGCTTAACACCCACGAGACAATGGAATTGTCATATACATCAATAATCGCACTTAAATAGGCTTTACGCCCATTTCCGTACTTCAGTTCTGTCACATCAGTAGACCATTTTATATTCGGAGCAGGGGCATCGAAATGGCGATTCCTTACATTTTCAACGACATGTTTCTCCATGATTTTCACGTAATGTGCCCGTTTCTTGCGAATGACTGCTTGAAGTCCAAGAGCTCGCGTTATGCGGTAGTAACGCTTTTTGTTGTACTTCTTTTTGAGCTTGCGATTGAGTTGCATACGCATTTGACGATAGCCAAGTATCCCTTTTCGCTTGTCATAACGAAGCTTCACTTCTTTAGCCAACGCACGAACGTCAAGTTCCCTAGCAGATGGTGTCCACTTCAACCACTTGTAATAGGCAGATCGAGCAACTCCAGCTAACGTACACAACTTCGTGATAGCGTAACCTTTTTTTGGTTTAGTTCTTGAATCGCTTGATACAAGTCTAATTGCCGAACAAGGGTTAGCGTGGTTTTCGTCGCTTGATCTCTGCCAACTTTTTTGCGAAGGCATTCTCCATCTCTAGGTATTCATTTCGCGCTTCCAGCTCTTTGATCCTTAGCTTGAGTCGTTCATGCTCGTCCAGTTCTTCTACAGGCTTTTTGCGACCCCGATGGTCTTGAAGAGCCTGCTCATCGCCCGCCTGATATTTCCGAACCCATGCGTACACTTGCTGATAAGACACACCGTACTTCTCAACCGCTTTCTGATAGATTAATTCATTCGCGATGGTATATTGTGCGATTTCAATCCGTTCTTCAACAGTGGTTTTACGTCCTTTTTTCATAGGAGACAGTCCTTTACCTTTAAGGGTAGATTTTAATTCTATCTCCTGAGTATACTTGGAAATCCACTTCGTCAACACACTTCTGCTTGAAATATGATGCTTTTTTGTCGCCTCTTCTACCGAGAATTGTCTAGACAATACATCTTGAACAGCAGCAAGCTTTAACTCCTTGGAGTAGGCGTTCCATGTTCTTGATTCCTTGAGCCCGCCTACACCATCTGCTTTATATTTCCTGATCCATTGTCTGACCGTATGTGTGCTACATCCTAATTGTTTGGCTTCATGATGAGGATTGGACTTGCGCTCCAGGCACCAATGTACGACTTGTAATTTCCTTTTTAAGGATACGGGACTTCTTTTAGACATTAGAAAAACTCCCATCATTTGTAGTCGTAGAAGTTTTTGTTTTTTCTACTGTCTACTATGAAGGGAGCACTTCATAAATGTGGTGACGTTTTTGTTGTATTTGGCCTAATAGACTGAACCATAAACATACGAGATATTTTGGGTTCTAGTACGTTATTTAAAAGATTATGTGCGGCAGCATTTAACTAGTAACAGCTTTTTCGAAAATTAGGACTTTAGAAACAGCTCACAAGGATAAATTACATTAAAAGGGAATTATTCGACATTATCTCCTACTGAACCTATGGGAAATAGAGTAAATAGAAGTTTTAACCTGATATCTGTACATTACTGTCGTTGTTTACGCTTACCTCAGATTTGATCCAATATTTCTCTTAACTTATACTGTAAATCATTATACTAATCATCCAGATAGAAGCAAAAAATTAAATATATTGGATAAGAGGAGATGATAGACTTGTATTCGCATTTAATCAGAACGTAACCTATCGCACTCGTCTACTCTTTATTACTAGCGTTCAGCTTTTTGATTATTTTCGGCTTCTAAACGGTAGTGCTCGGAACTAGAAAAAGAAACGATTACAAAGGAGAGATTACGATTTTACATACTTATTCCAAATATAAAAAAACGTTGTCCGTCGCTCTAGCCTCGACCTTGCTTTTATCATTAGGTACTTTGTCAAATGGAGCCTACGCTTCAGAGAGTGGACAATCCTTTCCGACAAGTACATCATTCTCAAACCCTGCAACTTCAATATTCGAAGAAAAAATTGTTGTCAAACTTAAACAACAAGCCTTCCTTCCAAGTAAAGAAGGAAAACTTCAATTGCAACAAGAAGTATCGCCGCTATCTGCTATCCCAGAATTATCGTTTGACCCGCTAATCTCGCAGCAATTTTTACCGTCAGCTAACAAAGGCATTACTGCTAATCCGTTAGCATCCGTGTTTGATCGCTATTATTATTCCAAAATTCCTGCGGGCGCTGACGTCGAACAGTTGTTACAAAAGCTGCGAAGCTTGTCGCTCGTTGAGGAAGCATATTTAAGCAAAAAACCAGAATTAGCCAATACACCTACTCCGAACACAACAGCTGTCCTTCCAGATAACGATCCACGCTTCTCATTACAGCGTTATGCGCAAGCAGATCCTCTAGGTATTAACGCTCCGTATGCTTGGCAATTTGAAGGTGGCGATGGCAAAGGAACCCAGTGGGCCGATGTCGAGTGGAGTTGGGCATTAAATCATGAAGATCTAGCCGCTCATAACATACAGCTTTTGCCAGGTGGCATTAATGATGGAGATGGTAGTCACGGTACGGCTGTACTCGGAGTTGTATCCGCGGTTGACAATGCTATCGGCAATATCGGGCTAGCTAACAAAGCAACGCCCTATGTATCCTCTTTAGTTCGTTCAGGTGGCGCAGCAGAAGCCATTTTAGCGGCCACACAAGTATTATCTCCGGGTGACGTTATTCTGCTCGAAATACAGATTGGTTTTGGCGGTCCTTGGTTACCTATCGAAACACAGCCAGCAGAGTTTGATGCAATCCAATATGCAACAAGCTTAGGTATTGTCGTTGTAGAAGCGGGAGCCAACGGAGGTGCTGATCTCGATCAGTACCAGCATTGGGATAATAAATACATCTACAATCGGGATCTCCCAGATTTTAAAGATTCTGGAGCAATACTTGTAGGAGCGGGATCATCAACTGCACCTCACTACAGACTCGACTTTAGTAGCCATGGCAATCGAATCGACGTTTTCGGTATTGGTGAGAACGTTGCTACCTTAGGTGCAACAAGTACGGCTTCGACAACTGGTTATACCGACTATTTCAATGGAACATCTTCCGCTTCACCTGTCGTTGTAGGCGCGATTCTACAACTGCAAGGGATTGCTAAGGCTAATTTCGGCGAACCGTATTCGCCAGCTGAAATTCGTAGAATACTGAGATGGTTACCGTTCAATACCCCGACTTCCGATATGGCTAATGATAGAATCGGCACCCTACCGAATTTGAAACAAATTATATCAAATTTACCTACGCCAGGTGCCGTACCTAACGACACAGAAGCACCACTAGCACCAACCAATCTAGTTGTTAATACGATCACTGACACAGTTACCTTGAATTGGACAGCTTCTACGGACAATGTTGGATTGATCGGTTATGACATTTATGTGAATAACGATCCATTTGCTAAAGCAAGAACGACTAGCAACTCCGCTACGATTAGTGGATTAACAAGTGGTTCATATACATTTACTGTCAAGGCTCGGGATGGCTTTAGTAATTTGTCTACGGAAAATAACTCGGTGACGGTTCAAGTTGACGATTCCATTACTCCATGGAGCGCTTCCTCCATTTATGTTCAATATGACATTGTTTCTTATAACGGAGTGAAGTATAAAGCCAAATGGTGGACGCAAAATCAACCTCCAGATCTGAATAGTAATCTATACGATGTATGGACTGTGCTCGGCCCTTACTAAAAAGATTTCAAGCCGACTTGGGCATGCAGATATCCGTACTACAATGAATATTTACGGTCACGCTCTACAATCGATAGATCAGGCCGCTGCCAATACATTCAACCCTATAATGTCTCCGAAAGCAGAAATTATCTCAAAAGAAACGCTACGTAATGGCATGCCGTTTTTTCGTCCCCTATTCGTCCCCAAGATATATATTTTGATGATATTGCTTTAATGGTATACCTCTAAAAAATGTAAAAACCCTTGATTCCTCAAGGGTTTTTACATTTATATCATGGTGGAACCTAGGGGGACCCTCACCCCTGACCTCATCGCTGCAAGTAATGCGCTCTCCCGTATGGGGATATTACACTACCCTAATTTATCTAGCATTCGACGGGAGGGGCGTTCCATTCATTCACGATATACACGCATCAACTCATTAAGGCTCCAATGATTCGGCTACCTTCATGGCCTCATCGCCCGAAATCGGACCGGACACGCCATACTGAATGCCGTCAACCACCCAGAACAGCTCCGTGAACTCGGCTTGCTCGAAAATAAAGCCGTCCGCTCCGCCCACTTTGGTCTGTGTGAACAGCTCCGTCGGGAACGCCGCCGGCATGCGGCTCGCGCTGAACGTCACCGTCTTATCACCCGAGCCGTATGTGAAGTTTAAATCTCTGAGCGGTTGGTCCTTCATTCCCACGCCGACGATCTCAGCCAGCTTGAAGCCTTCCGGGGCGACTTGAGGAACAAGCACACCGGAACCGAAAGCTGCTTTCGCTGCCTCCGCCGTTCCTAACGGAGTTGTGATCAATTGGGACAGCTCCGAACCTGTGGCTCCTCCGTTACCGGGCAGCACGATTCCGGGCGAATGATCCGTTGGCGTCGGGACTGCGTCGGGCTCTTGCAGCATCGGCAATGCCGTCACAATGACGACCGCCGCGACCAGCGCTGCCGCTCCTGCAGTCCAGGCTTTCGGAAGAACGAATCGGCGGTGGCTTCTCTGCTCCGCGGCGGCTTCTTTCCTAATCTTCTGTTTAACGCTATCGCTCATTTCCATTCTAGAAAACAACATATCATCCAACTCCTTTTTCAAATCTTGACGTAAATTACGCTCCATGTCCGTCATCGGTTTTCTCCTCCTTGCGCATTTCCCGAGCCAACGCCTCGCGCGCCCGGTGCAGTCTGTTTCTCACGGTACCCTCAGGCGACGACGTCGCTTTCGCAATTTCCCGTGTGTCCAAGTCCAGATAATAATATAAATACAAAGCCTCCTGATACGGCAGAGGCAGACGCAGCATATGCCGCAAAATCTCGCTTTTCTGCAATCTTTTAAGCGCTTCTTCTTCCACGTTGAATATCCGTCCCCGCTCCATCAGGCTCGGATCGGTCGGCTGTTCCGTAAACATCCGCACGCCCATCTTGTCCCGGCAAATGTTGATAGCGATCGTGGTCAACCAGGTTTTAACCGCGCTATCTCCACGAAACGAGTTCCAGTTGCGATAAGCGCGAAGAAATACCTCCTGACTGATATCCTCGGCAAGATGCTGATCTCCGGTATAAAAATAAGCGGTGCGCATGATCGTCGAGCCAAAGCTTTCCATCAGCTGCTCTAGAGCTTGAGTGGGATCTTTCGGGAAATTTTCCTTGTTATTCGAGCCGGCCGGCTTCACTGAATCATCACCTCCACCTATTAGACGGCCTGAGCGCATTTTTCGCTGCACTGCGCTTTAAATCTGACAGTCCAATAAAGATTGAGCGAATTTGAGCTTAATTGCCCATACTCCTTCTAGCTTGAATTTCATACGATAAAAGCCACATGAACAGTATGCCTGTTGATGCGGCTTTTCGACTTCATCTTTAGTTTAAAAAATACCCAATATGCGTTTATACTAACAGTATTTTCTCTAGATGACCTCATCGCTGCCAGTGGAGAGGTGGGGTTTTGTACGTTAGGAAAACACGGAGGAAAGCCTTTAAGAATATACCCTATTTGGGTTTTAGATTTCTAAGTTCAAGTGGACCCATGCACCCACAAAAGAAAAACTGTGACCAAAACCAATGTTAGTAATCAATCCTTGATAATATTTTCAAATGAAGTGAAATCCTTGGAAAATTTAATTGTGATTCTGAAATACTCTTGCCCTTTATTATTGACTCATGTCTTTAATCTGTTTAAGACAGATTCTATCTTGAAATAGAATAATTCATAGTATTGAAGTTGAGAATGTAATATTCATTTTGAATAAATTAAAGCGATTCTATTTCACCAAGAACTATGATATTATTTCCATATTTAGACGCTATGGGGGAGGGATATTGTTTGCTTTTATTTAATTTAGATTATGAAACAAGAGATCATTCTGGTATGCTAGGAGCATTCCAAGTAATTAGTGTTTATGATGAGCAGACTGGGAAAGATCTTACGGATAAGATTAATCAAGGAAAGCATTACTTTAATATTGAACAAGTTATTCGAGATCTTGAATTTGATCCTGATCGTACGGACTATGATATTGAATAATTAACATGTTATATCTTTAATAGTTTAAAGACCTTTTTACGTTTCCATCATGCTGATCAGAAACGTAAGAAGGCCCTTTATTGTTTATAAGCTACGAGGCTATAATACAATTACTGTTTTCGAGTCTCTTCTTGGATTTTTATTCGATATTACAAAAAAATTAATGTTATAAATCCAAGTGAATATGATTCGTTCGTGATCAACATGTAGTCAAGCAAATGATAAGTAAAAACATATATATCGAATGTGGGAAAATAGAAAATAGGCTTTTATGTTTTCTTATTCCACGGCGGGCTATAACCTTAATTTATAAGGGGTTTCTTCATTTGGGTTTGGTTTCCATTAGAATTGTTAAACAAGGAAGAAGTTATCTATTTCATGAATGCTCTTTATTATTTTGCTTTTCTCGACCCTGTAAACTTCAGCAAGCTTTTGGCTATAATCGAATCTAAGGGCAGCGTTACTATCAAAGTTAAATGCCATTTGAGTTATCGATCCTAGCTTTTCATACTCGACCATTATGTTTTCAACTATACTCTTGTATTCCTTACTGATATTAGACAATGCATCATTAAATATTTGGTCAAGGTGCTGTTTGACCTTATTACCTTCCTCAGCTAAATATTTTTTTGTAAATGATGCTAGTACTCCAACAGTAAAACTCCCCACCAATGCACCGATAATCGGAATAGGAATAAGGAACTGTCCCGCGACTGCACCAAGGGTTGTCAGTCCACATTCCATGCATACCATTTGCCCATTAGTAATAAGTTCTCCCATATCGATTACTCCGTTATTAAAATCCATCGCTAATGAGGCAACCCCAAAAGCAGCAGATGTAAAAGCAGCTGCCAATGGCGCGCCCATATTTGTATAATTCGTCAATGCATAAATAGACATGGCTGAAACACCGCCGCGTCCGCCACCTTTCGCAAAATCAATACCGATATCCTTCCAATCCTCTGAGGTGAAATGGAAAAGATTCTTGCCTTCTTCCTTGTTCTTTTTGTAAACGCCTGCAATGACACTGATACTACCGCCGATTAGGGCGCCGAGTAACATTGCATTAATCCCATCTTTCCAGCTTGGCTTGCTCGCCTGCTGAGCCTGATCCTTCTTTTCACTCGTTTTTTCTCGTATACTCTCTTTTATTTCTTCATTTCGTTGGCTCAGATTTTCTCCATTCTCGTTGATCGTCTGATTTGCCGTTCCTTGTTGAACCTCAGCGTAATTAGATATCGAAGGTTTAACGACTTGATCAAATGACTGTCCCGTTTCTCTTTCAATTTCGCGTACTTTCTCGAGAATTTTTTTAGCAGTTCTCTCGCTAAGCCCATCTGGCTTATTACCATCCACAATCTTTTTGATTTGCTCATAATGATCTTTTGGAATATTGCAATACGATCCATCCTTCCCAAAAATGTCGTATTTACCCATATGATCGAGAATGTGGTCCAAATTATTATTGAGACCATTAATGAATTTCGATTGTACTTTGATACCGTCGATTAAGTAGTCTTCTGGCGCAGTCCGACCAACGTTGTCAAATGTTGCCGTGGCTTGCCTACCCTCCAGCATATCACGGGCATTCCGGATATTAACCTCGATGTTCTCGGCAATTTCTCCATGTTTGGTTAAATCGCTACCTAATATATTTCCAGGTTTTTTCAGGAATTCACGAATCTTATCTACTTGTTCCATAGCCTTTATCAAAGCTTCATCCTGACCCTGCAGTTGGAAATGCTCCAATTCTTTCAACCTTAGCAACTGATCTCGGAGCTCAGCCTGTCTTTCCTCATTCCAGTAGTGAACCAAGGAACCAATTGTCTGATCAACGGATGCCTCATAAATCCGTTTCATATCCTATGAACTCACTTTTTTGTTAATGAGTTCTGATAGCGAATATGTATTATTGACTAACGCACCTAACTCTAGTTTTTGTTTCTCATCGAATTTCAAATAATCGGTTATATCTGTTTTCTTAAGACTATCAAGTGAAGTAAATAATCCTGTGCTATGCTTCTTAGTCAGGAGCTTCAGCTTCCTAATTTCCAAACTAACACTTTGTAATACTGCGATTTGCTTCACGATCTCTACAGTTTCTTTTTGCGCTTTAATCGCTATTTTTTTATTCTTATTATTCGCGACTATCGCTCCTGTAGCAAGGCCTGCAGCGCCAATTCCCCAGCCTACTGGTCCAGCAAGTGCTAGAAGAGCACCTCCACCAGCCATACCACTCCCACCAGCTACTATTGCTCCACCACCTAACCAAGCTAATGCGGCATTTGTAGCTGCTGCCCCAGCAAGAGATGAAATAGCTACACCAGTCGAAGCGGTTCCAAAAGTAGTAGCGATGGCTAAGGCAGCTGTTGGTCCAAACGCTGCGATTCCAATCCCTGCAGCAACACCAGCTCCGGAGATCCCTCCAGACACAATGTTTGCCGCTTTCTCATCGTACTTAATATCAAGAATAGCTTGAAACTTATTCAGAAGTATCTTTACCTTCTCGATCTGACTTGCGAATGACTTAGGTGTATGAGCAAGAGTATTAACGTACTCCTCTACTAATTTTATGAGGACCGATGCTTTATTTCTAATCTCTAAAAGCAGGATTGCGTCGTTTTGCACATTCGTGCCAATTGTAGCATATTTTTCACTGGCCTCTTTCAATTGATTTAATGCACTTTTTTTCATCTCCGAATTTAGCATCTAACTTCCTCCATTATATGTATAAGTTCCTCTTTCAAAATCCTTATTAATTAATCGTCATTATTTTCTACAACTTCAATAATCGTTTCAACTATTCAATCCTTACCTGGAAAGTGCCCAACTCTTTTATAATAACACAATATTTACCTTTTAGGTTAGGAGATTCAGAAGAGAAAAAAGGGGCTGTCCCAAAAGCATGAAGTTCGCTGGAGAAATAGCTCCCTTTCAACCCAAATACTTGAAAACATGAAAAAATAGCCGTACAGGGTGTCTATTCCTGTACGGCTATTTTTCTCTTTTGGTATATGGGTGCTTGCTTCATGAGATTATGGGCAAGCGAAAGCCACCCGACCTCCAGACTTACCTTAGGCAAGCTGCGAAGCAGAAAACGCCGGAATCCCCGGTTATTTTTTATCTGCCCGAATACACTTTCGGGTTCAATCATTCGTCTTACCGACAGCGCATATCCTTCCTCGCTGCGCAGTTTT